>NZ_JBHZSF010000001.1:0-732682 GCF_043642225.1 Vibrio profundi
TCGGCTTCAATATTTATAAGTATTTACGGAGACAATTATGAAATGGGACATTGGTGTTGGCTTAGTTTCATTAAAAAGCCTCAGTTAAGACTGGGTTTTTGCTTTTTCCATTCCTAATAAGCCCTTTTCACTTAAATGCACTTAATTTACCGATTGAAAGAAATTCAATTGGAACTTCCGTTCTTCAACGGTATCCAATCTATACTTTGTAGTATTGAAGAGCGGAGCTACGCAGCTTCTATCTAACAACATCAGAAACAATAAAGCTTGAGAAGTACAATATCCTCTCATCATTTTTTGCTCTAAACACATTATCCATCATCGGTAAATCTATCTAATTTCTACTTAGACCGTCAACCTCCCTCGGTAATCACACCATTCCCAAAAAGTGAGCACTAAGGCGATCTTGTCCCAGAGCACGGTGTTTACAACACGTCTTTGAACAGAATCATTTAGAGTCGATGGTCTAAATAACCCTCGATTTATTACTTTATGTATTCTGACCCAACCAATACCGCTATACACATTAAAATCAGTAATGAATAAATACACAAAAGGCAAGGTACTCACGCCTTGCCTTTATTCTACTTAAGCCGCATACCAACCGTCAGCCAACACCTCAGCCTGCTCCAGCACAAGCTTAATTGCTTCTTCTGCCGCATCTGGCGGGTATTTCCATCTACGCAGTAATCGACGTACAAGATTACGCATACGAGCACGAACACTATCCCTCTTTTGCCAATCAACCGTAGCTGACTTACGCAGTTGATGAGTCAGTTCAATAGCAAGCTTACGTAAGTTGTCGTCACCAAGTTCTCTGACCGAAGATTCGTTGTCGACCAATGCGCGATAGAAGGCAATTTCGTCGACAGAAAGGTTGAGCTTATTTAGTAACTCTCCATCTTCTTGCATCTCTTTGGCCCATTGAATCAGCTCTTCAATGACCTGAGCCGTTTCAATACTACGGTTATGGTACTTTTGCAGCGTCGACATAATACGTTCAGAGTATTTCTTCTCCTGTACGACATCATTCTTCATGCGAGATTTAACCTCATCACGAAGCAATTTTTCTAACAGCTCTACCGCGAGGTTCTTCTCTTTCATGTTCTTTACATCTTCTAAGAACTCCTCAGACAGAAGCCCAATGTTTGGCTTATCCAGCCCAACCATAGAGAAAATATCATCAACCCCATCAGCTATAACTGCATTATTTAGAATTTGCTTTAACGCTGTATTGCGTTCTTCATCGGTGCGTTTTTTGTCTACCGTTGAATGTTTAATGAAAGCTGTCTTAATCGCAGAATAAAAAGCAATTTCGTTCTTATAACCGTGAGTTTCATCCATGGTATTACATAGAGAATATGCCTTAGTTAACGCTGCCATTACATCAAGAAAACGTCTCTTACCATCTCTTACTTGTTTGCCATTAGCATCAGTATGAGATAGTCCTGACAAATGGTTTACTGCTCCCGGTAACAAGCGCAATGCATCCGTTTCAAAATCTGGACGGTAATTGAAGACCTTTGTATCAACGGGTGTTGCGAACATCCCCCTGATGATATCAACTTTCTCCATCAATACTGAAAACGCTTCTGCCGTATCGACGGTGGGTTGCCCTTTTCCTTGGCTGTTGGTATAGGTTTTCAATGCATTTTTAAGCTCATTTGCGATACCAATATAATCGACAACCAAACCACCGGGCTTATCTTTGAATACTCGGTTAACACGAGCAATAGCCTGCATCAGGTTATGCCCTTTCATTGGCTTATCGATATACATGGTATGACAACAAGGCGCATCGAATCCTGTTAACCACATGTCTCGAACGATAACGAGTTGAAGCTCATCGTCAGTATCTTTGTAACGCTTCTCGAATAGTTTTTTGGTTTTCTTATCGTGGATGTGAGGCTGCATTTTTTCTTTATCGGATGCAGAGCCAGTCATCACAATCTTGATTGCACCTTTATCTGTATCTGGGTGATGCCATTCTGGTTTAATTGCCACAATAGCATTATAGAGATCGACACAGATTTCTCGACTCATCGAAACAATCATCGCCTTACCAGGAAAGGTCGACGTTCGAGTGGTGAAATGTTCAACGAGATCTTTTGCGACTTGTTCAATACGAGGCTCTGCGCCTACAAGTTTTTCTAACGTCGCCCATTCTGATTTAACTTTTTCACGATCTGCTGTTTCTTCATCTTCACCGATTTCATTATCGACTTTATCGTTAAGTTGCTCTATTTCATCTTGATTGATATCAAGTTTAGCAAGTCGAGATTCGTAATAGATAGGAACAGTGGCACCATCATCAACGGCATCTTGAATATCATAGATAGATACATATTCGCCAAATACACCACGCGTGTCTTTATCATCCATCGCGATTGGCGTGCCTGTAAAGCCGATAAACGAAGCATTAGGTAAAGCGTCACGCATATACTTGGAATAACCATAAACGTACTTGTGACCCGTTACCGTGCCATCCTTGTCCTTCACCTCAACCATTTTAGATTTATTGCCATACTGGCTTCGGTGCGCCTCATCAGAAACGACAACGATATTACTTCGTTCAGATAGTCGAGGGTGCTCTGTCTCTTCATCTAATAAAGCAAACTTTTGAATCGTCGTGAAGATAATACCGCCAGATTGGCGATTTAAAAGTAGTTCACGTAACGCGTCACGATCATCCGCTTGCTGAGGTATTTGCTTTAACGTCTCTTGCGCCATCCCGAAGGTGTTATAAAGCTGACCATCTAGATCATTTCTATCCGTCACCACCACGATCGTTGGGTTATTCATTGAGGCTTGCTGTAACAGTTTACTCGCGTAGCAAACCATAGAGATGCTTTTGCCACTACCTTGAGTATGCCAAACAACCCCAGCCTTACCACTGCCTTGCTTAATCTTTTCTAATGCAGGGATAGGGCTCTCAAGGAAGTTACCAGAGGTATTGGCGGCACGAACCGTCGCCTCAACAGCAGCTCTCACTGCGTGGAACTGGTGATAACCTGCAATTTTCTTGATTATTTTGTCGTTGTCGGTTTCGAATAGTACAAAGTAACGAATGTAATCGAGCAATAAATCTTGCTTAAAGAAGCCACGAACCATGGTTTCTAATTGAAACTCCAATAACGGTCTATCATCCTCTGTAGCAACGGTTTTCCAAGGTAAGAATCGTTCTTTATTAGCCGTTAATGAACCAACACGGGCAGTCCAGCCATCGCTAACAATCAACGCTTCATTGAAAACAAACAGATCTGAAATTTCATCTTTGTAAGTTTGAAGTTGATTAAAGGCATTCCAAATGTCGGCATGTTCATCGGCTGGATTTTTCAACTCAATAACAGAGATGGGTAGGCCGTTAATAAACACTACAACATCAGGGCGGCGATTGCCCTTGGTACCAGTAATGGTGAACTGATTCACGATAAGGAACTCATTGTTATCTGGCGTCGTAAAATCCATTAACTGAGCGTGAGTATGCTTTGTCTTCGATTCGCCATCTTCAACAGCCGTGTATTCAACAGGCACCCCTTCAATCACAAACTTATGGAAGGCGTGGTTGTTTTTAATAAGAACTGGCGTATCAGGGGAAGATACCGTGTTAACCACATCATTCAATGCCTCTATCGGAATCTCTGGGTTGATGATTTGTAATTGATTTAAGAGCCTCTTCTTTAAAATTACCTGGTGATAATCGTCACGTTCTGGAGTATCTCCGTCTGGAGCGATGTCATAACCATTTTTGTACTGATAGCCTTGTGCCATAAACCAATTGAGGCATTGCTGCTCTAATAGATCTTCCGTAATCATATAGCGCCCCCTAAACTTATTTTTTTGTTTGAGACATCAATCGCCAAATTAAGAATTTTTTCGAGTAATGAATGATCTCGCCCGGCAGCACTATACCAAATAGGTTTAATGTTCATACGTAATAAACGCCCCATTTTTTTTGCTTTTTCCTCAGCGTCACAGTCTGCCAGCAAAGCAAAATGACTTGGTATTTCAAAGTGCCCCTCTTCCTTAACAGATTTAAACAATTCAAGGGTTCTATCTTGCTCTAATGAACAACCAATAAATAATAACGAATAACTGATATAAATTTGTCTCAAAGAGCGTGGAAGTTGTTTTTTAAAATCTATTACGCCATCCCCATAAGCTTCTTTGTATTGAGATTCAGTAAAAACATAAGACTGTGGTTTTTCTGAGTCTCCGTGAAGCTTCATTAAGCAATTTTCCCCTTTGAGTAGTTGGCTTACAAAACTGTTTTCTTCTTGTTTTCCATACATGCAGCCGTCTAAAATTTTACCCGTATGAGTTTCAAAGCGCTTTTCAATTAAACGGTCAAAATTTGTCGTTACAACACAGCCTTTTGTTAAGTTGGGAAGCAATTCAATCACAGGGGGGAAAAGAGGTTTACCCTCTTCATGAGTTGGCTTTAACCTGAAATTGTTATGAACAAAGTATTTGAAAACGTCCTCATCTTTTTGATATAGCGTCTCTGCTGCTTCAAGATATTTGTAATTTGCAAGGTCTTCTTTGACCTCATTTTCAACGCCTCCCCCCATCTCTACAGAAAGTTGTTCAAGAGCAGCTCCCCAGCCTAAATAACCAGCAGGTTGAGATGCCCCAGCACCAATGAAAGGAGCAATACGTTGGCGTTTCAGTGCATCAACTAAATCCAAGAATACTGAAAATTGATTAGACTGTTTAAGAAAAAGTTTTGCTTCTTTATGTTTCTCTTCAAGCCTAACACCACTCCATTTTGTTAGCTCATCAAAATAGGTATCACGCTCTACCCAATAAAGTATATCGCTAACGTCATATTCAAAGGCTGTATCACAATCAGATAAGCTAGTAATTTTAACTTTTGGGCCTTTGGTCGAAATTTTTACCGCGGAACCAATATTTAGCTCTTTATTAAACTCATCATTTTCTTGCAGTTTTGATTCTAGATATTGCTCAACTCGTTCTATAACATGATGGCTGTCATTAAATGTTTTACTCACACTTAACCTCCTGCGTATCTAAGTCGATTTCGCCAGAAAGCAATTTAGGAAGTAACGTATCTCGCAGTGCCGCAAGCTCGATATTTTGCTGCTTATTGTTAGCTATAGTTCCGAAAAAAGATGCAAACACATCCTCTAGTTTTCTACATAGTTCTTCATTAGGAACAGCTATCATCAAGCGTTCGAAGTCTCTTGGATAAATATGTGGCTGGGCTGCCCCAGTTTGCATATCGAAAATCTTTTTCTGGTTATACCTGAGAGCAACATACTGTAAGAAAAACAATGGCGTGGTTGATTGACTTATGTAAGAGCAATCCGAAGCCCAAATATTTTCAAAATACAAATTAACATAGCCAGCATTTGCGCCAGAGGCACTGATAGTTATCGCTGGGCCATTAACATTGTGGGCGTTGTGAAAATATGCTGGTTTTAACCCACCTGCTACAACAGGAACATCGCCTTCAACAATGGTTTTCTTGGTGATGTTTTTACCTTTAGTTATTTTCACCCACTCAGAAAATGGTTTTACTTCCCAACCATTTGGGATCAAACCAAGTTCAGACTCAACTAGCTTTTCTGGGAATAGCGAGGCAGTGGTAGCATTCATACCTTCTGGTTGCTCACCACTCATCTTGGCTTTGACTGGGTCGAAATCGACAAACCATGACTTGAAGATGGCTTGTGCCATTTGTTCTAGGGTTTGATTAATCTCATCGTTAAGGTGAATCTTGTCATCCAGCTCGCCTAAAACCGCAGCAATACGATTTTGCTCTTCTAGAGCAGGAATCGGAAACAACAAACGTTCAAGAGTTTGAAGGTTTATATTGTCTTGTACACTACCAGTAGCTTGTGCCTGAATGCGCTTCCTTAATAATCGAAATACGTACTCTATGAAGTAAACATTACATTTTGATTCATCAGCAATAAAGCCAATAACACTGTCGGGGAAACATGCTGGGTAAGTAAGTATTCCGGTTTCTGCAATGTTAGCGGCTATAGTGATACACATAGTCCCCTTTGGCCACAATCGACTCTGAGCTAAACCCTCTTCGCTATACGTCTGAGAGTGCTGAGTAACGCGACCTTTAGAAGCTTTTACATCACCAGTTTGAACAAATGGGTAAGGCCCACCATACAAATGAGCCGCATCTCGTGGACGATGACGTGAACGCCCTCTATTAACCTCACCAAGATCGCTGAGTTTTACTTGAGACCACCCTTCAGGAATGTGAAGTTCAAAGCTCATAACCTAACCCCGCTAGGTTCTTCTTGATTTCGGCTTCTAACGTCGCCGACTCAGCGAACTGTTCACTTAACTTAGAAGTCAGCGTTACCATCTTCTCACCAAATGGAATACCATCGTCTTCTTCTTCAGCAGCACCAACGTAACGACCGGGAGTAAGTACGAAGTCATGCTTAGTGATTTCTTCTAGATTTGCTGATTTGCAAAAACCAGCATGGTCTTCATATCCAACTCCATTAACCTCTTCACCCGTTTTCCATGCGTGGTAAAGGTCTGCAACTTTCTTAATGTTATCAAAACTGAAGTCACGTAATACGCGGTCTTTCATGTAACCAAGGTTACGAGCATCGATAAACAGCACTTCACCCTTACGACCGCGCAGTTTACGTCCTGCCTTATCAACGCGAGGGTTCTTGTTCTTAGTTAAGAACCAAATACAGGCTGGAATCTGTGTGTTGGTAAACAGTTGACCGGGAAGTGCCACCATACATTCAATCAAATCATTCTCAATTAACGCCTGACGAATAGTGCCTTCGTTGTTGGTCGTTGAACTCATCGAGCCATTTGCCAACAGAAGCGCCTGAGAACCTTCAGGAGCTAGGTGGTGAAGCATGTGCTGCATCCATGCGAAGTTCGCATTACCTGACGGTGGTTGACCGTATTTGAAGCGCGGATCGTTATCATCAACGCCCGTGTTCCACTCTTTCATGTTAAATGGAGGGTTAGCCATGATGAAGTCAGCACGTAAATCTGGATGCTGTACATTGGTGTAGGTACTTGCAGGCTCTTTACCGAAGTCGTAATCAAGGCCACGGATCGCCATGTTCATCGCCGCTAGCTGCCACGTTGTATGGTTATATTCTTGACCGTAGATTGAGATCTTCTGTTTCTGCGTTATTGCGTCGACTTTCTTCTCATTCGCATGACGCTCAATGAACTTCTCTGATTGAACAAAGAAACCGCCAGAACCCATTGCTGGGTCATATACACGACCTTCAAACGGTTCAATCATCTCAACAATCAGCGTTACGATTGACGCTGGCGTGTAGAACTGACCACCTTTTTTACCTTCAGCCAGTGCAAACTGACCAAGCATATATTCGTATACATGACCTAGGATGTCTTTACTGTTGAGGTCGGCATGAACAAACGGGATTGTCGCAATCAGGTTAATAAGCTCATTAAGCTTGGCTTGGTCAATCTTCAATGAAGAGTATGATTTGTTAAGTACACCTTTCAGTTTCGGGTTATCACGCTCAATGCCTTCAAGTGCATTATCAATGAGGTGACCAACAGAAGTAATCTTCTTAGTTTTACCATTGATATCTAGCTCAGCACCACCAATAACCAATGGGCCGTTATCTTGCAGGAACTGCCAACGCGATTCCGTAGGTAGCCAGAACACGTTTTTCTCTGTGTAGAAATCACGCTGTTCTAGTTCAATCGCAATCTCTTCTGCTAGTTCTTCTTCCGAGAAGTCAGCAGGATCTAAGTAGTATTCGTGCTCAGGGTTAGCGATGTCAGCTTTAATCTCATCCTGACGCAGCTTAAACGCATCAGAGACGTACTTAACGAAAATTAGACCTAATACTGCGTGCTTGTACTGCGCAGCGTCTAGCGTTGATCGTAGCTTGTCTGCTGCGTTCCAAAGCTTGCCTTCAAGCTCTTTCAAATACTGTTGTTCTGTTTGATTCATCTTGTTTTTATTCACCTAGAAAGATTTTCTCCATGATAGCACCCAAGTCCCAAAACTCTGTAATTTATGCCTTACTTAATAGTGAATTTTATGAAGTAAGGAGCACATCATGGTTGCTTGGAACAAAGGTAAACGTGTTGGTCAGAAGAAAGCGTTCAAATTAGAAGATATTTGGCGAATTCGCATTCGATTAGAGCTGGAAGAGCGACTGTTCGAACTAGCGCTTTTTAACCTTGCCATCGATAGTAAGCTTCGGTCATGCGACTTACGGAATTTGAAAGTACAAGACGTCAGTCGCAGTGGTTGCGTGATGTCGAGAACCATCGTTAAGCAGCAGAAGACACACCAAGAAGTGCACTTCGAGATCACTCCCAAGACTCAACAGACGTTGTCGCAATGGATCATAAAAAATGCATTGTCACCTACCGACTTCTTGTTTCCTAGTCCACGCAGGGAGGGGCAGCCCATCTCGTATCACTACTACACCACATTAGTAAACAAATGGGTGACCGACATCGGCTTAGACAAAACACAATACGGGACGCACTCATTACGCCGCACCAAAGCTTCTTTGATCTACGCCAAAACCAAGAACTTACGTGCTATCCAGTTGCTTCTTGGTCATGCTAAATTAGAAAGTACGATTGAATACCTTGGTGTCGAGATTGAAGATGCGCTGAGGATTTCAGAGAGTTGTGAGACGTGAGATATCTCGCTCAATCAATAAGAAAGTATAATGAAATATAAAGAAGAATTTACGCTAGCTACTATTGGGCTATTATCGTCTATTGGTGTGTTAGTAGCTAGCACAGACCCACTGTTAAGCGTATTACAAGACACACTCATCGAATCAATTCTCGTAAATGATTTTTCCGGTAACAGCATCATTTTCAATTTGTCCATTGGTGTTCTTGTGAGCACCATATTCTACATAATGATGGTGTATATCCCTGAAAAGCGTAAACAAAAGCAAATTGACCCTACAATTTTTAACTTGATAGAAAAGTTAATCTCCAGCGGCTCCATGGTTGCTCTAGAGGTAAGTAACCAAGCAAATGCAAGTACGAGGTTCGCATCGAAAAAAGACTTCACAGAAGCCGACCTATTAGCTGCATGCCACACAGTCGACCCTAAAAGAATGATACTGCCGCCAAACAGCGGGATTCCGGCCGCATTCAATAAAACCAAGGGAGCAGCTATTCGATCGCGATGGGAGCAAACCGAACATCATTGTGACCAGTTGGTAAAGTACATTCAGTTTGTTGACACAGGACTAATCACCGAGATCAACAAGCTGAGCGACTGCTTCTTGCGTTACGAAATAAACTTGCTTGGCCACCCTAATGTCAATAACACTGATATGAGTGTACACAGCAAAGGTATCTTTGATTACCATCAGCAAGTGAAGGCCATAGCTGTCTACTACAAGAAAAACATTAACACCTCATATCAATCACGACACTTTGATTTATGATTAGAATAAACTCCTCCCCAAAGAGCTAACAACATAACTCGCTTTTGTCCCGAAGCGACCTTACCAACATAAAAAGTCATTTTTACTGCATGAGTCTTGTTATCGTCACATGAGCAGGGGTTGGGTAAATTCCAGTTTTCTACGAACGCGCATGTTGATGGCCGAATATAATAATGGGCAATAATAGGATAAGCCACTCCCAAAAAGTGGCTTTATAGGGATTCAAGATAACTACCAACTCAAAAAATCCAACTCAGCTCTAATATCACTTATCTGCTCATCCGTTAATTCTGGCAAAATGTTGAATTTCCCTTTTATTGCCTTTGGTTCGGGGTTAGGTTTGTCTGCCTTCAATGCCTTTGTGGTACGTTTTCGTTTTCTGGGCTGTACTTCTTTAGGCTCGACTAACATCCCCGTTATTACCGCCCCCAGAGTATCTACTGCCTCTGTCACATGGCATTCACTAACATGCATATAACGAAGTGTTGAAGAGATACGTTTATGACCAAGGAGCTTAGCGACCATCGGGAGCGGATAACCTTCCAGTACCGCATAACTGGCAAAAGTATGGCGTAAGTCATGAATACGTACATCTGCAATATCAGCTAACCCCCGTACTCTTTGCCATACCATCCCAACCTTAGTAGGCCGACTCACATAACAGCGAAGAGGTGGAAAAACATCATTACCATTAGAATCAAAAAACTGTTTCCCTATTCCCGAAAGGAGTTTTCGAGCATCTTTACCCACATAAACCACCTTCGCCCCCGTTTTACTGTCTGGCAAATGCCATTCATCTCCTTTGATAAAGGACCATTGCAATCCCGTCACCTCTGAAATCCGACACCCCGTCAAAAGCACCAGCTTTATGACCTGACAGCAACACGCCTCAATTTCTCCCTGCTGACTAACCGTTCGTAAAGCCCCTTCAAGTCGCGATAATTCCTCCAGACTTAAAAAGCGATTCAACTTCTTTTTTCGGTTCTGCTTGATACCATCGCAAGGATTTTTCAAGCAATACCCTTGTCTCTCGGCATATTTAAAAATGGAACGCAGCACATCAAGAGTGCGATTAGCCGCTCCAGCATAGTCTTGGCTTAACTCATCAAACCAACGCTGCACATGACACGAATCAATACGAGTGACGGGGTAATGCCCAAATTCTGGTAATAAGTGTTTATTTAATGCCCCTCTTGCCCCTCCCTGTGAGCTGGTTTTCCATGTTGAGCACACTTTTTGTAACCATTCACCCTGTACCAATACATCAAAACGCATCACCCCGATTGCCCTACTCTTATTATTACCCTGCATCAGGCTTAACGTTTTTTGACGAGCCTGACGAAGAGACAGGCTATCGACAGGTGCTATAATCTTATTGCCACCGCCTGTCTTCATGACATAAAAACAGGAAGCGTCTTTGCCTACTCGCACCCCAAGCCCATATTGCTTTGTATCCCAAACAACATAAGTTTTGGGTTGGGGCAATAAATCCTTAATCTTTTTCTGAGTGAGTTTGATATAGCTCATGAGCGCATCCCCTTAGCCAAAGTGGCTGATATATGAGAGGCTGCTTTACAAACATCCAGACTGCTTAAGTGGGCATATTTCAGCGTCGTTTCTACTTCCGCGTGACCCAGTAAGCGACTAAGCACCGTCAGATTAATATTGGATTGAATTGCAATACTGGCGTACGTGTGGCGTAAATCATGTAGGCGCACCCCGGCTAACTCGGCTAAACGGCGCACTTTATGCCAGAACGAACTCAAGGCCACTTGAGAGATCGGTTTGGTATGACATTGAGCAGGAAAAATATAATCACTCTCTGTTCGCCACTCTTTTAGATACGCCCTAACCTGTGAGCAAAGGTACACAGTTTTTGCACCTGTTTTACTGTCTGATAAATGCCAATGCCCTCCCCTGTAATCTTTCCATTGCAACGTTCTCACTTCCGAAGAGCGGCACCCTGTATATATCAATAAACGGATAATCATCACGAGAATTGGGTTATCGGCTTCTAACGTTTCGAGTACATGCCATAGGTTACGCAACTCTTCCGGACTAAGGTAGCGTTCGACCTCTCCCGCCTTATAACGCTTAAAGTGACGACAAGGGTTAGTGTTTCTATGTCGATATCCCCACGCTTCACACTGCTGCATCATGACAGACATCAACACTAACGCCTGATTCGCTGAGCCTTTCACGTGATTCAACTGAGCAAACCACCCTTCAATGTCTCTTCGCTCTATGGAATGAACCAGTTTATCGCCTAAAATAGGCGCGATATGTAAACGAAAGGCGCTCTTATTCTTTACCGTCGTTCTTGGTTTCCAATGGCGAGGATAACGCTTAAAAAATTCCTCTGCGAAGACCCGAATCGTTATTGGTGGCAGCTCTTTTATATCTGCCAGATAACGAGTCTGGTGAACTTCATTCACCACTTGCTTTCGCACCTCTCGTAATGATAAGTCTGTTGCTTTACCAAGCTTGCGGTGAATCCTTAACCCTTCATGCTGAAAGCGAATATAAAATCGCTTACCTCCTGACGGATAAACTCTTAAATACAACTCAGGGACTTTTGTATCGTAAAACTCTTGAACCAGATGGTTAGAAGGGATGCGCTCAACAAAGCGTTGTGTGAGTAAGATTTTTTTCATCATTTAGTACCTTCATATAGGGACATAGAATCACGAAATTTCGTGAAAACATGCCATACCAATGAAAGACACAAACTACACATCGCTTAGCTATCAAACACTTAATACAGACAACCATCCATAATCGCCAGATTATGACGTGGGGTGTGGTGAAGAATTGAAAATACAGGGGCATCTTGGGAACGCTTGCCAATTAGTCTTTGTTTTCGCTAAGAGACTAAATTATCGATGAAAAACGCCCCTATTGGAAGGGGTTGGGGTGTAGATTTGACCACACTGTTTTTACATTAACGCCTAGTTACTCTTATACAGGGGCACTTTACCCCCCAAAATACAGACCAAAAATGACGAGATTACAGTTAACTGAAATTAGCGCTAGAACGCCTCTGGACAATAAGCGAGTTAATCATTTTTAAAATCAATACAAAAAAGAGGTCACATTGACCTCTTTCGTAGATTCATTTTCTTGAGAGTAAACTACATCTATCATTATTTTGACCTACTGGTGTTTAATTACTCTTAATTTTTCTGCTCATATTCTTAGCTATCATGCGCTAATTTAGAAAGCGTTAAAGTTCCAGATCAATGCTCTAAAGATCGTAAAGCCTCACCTAGCAGGTCTTCTGGCGAAAGGCTAGAGTGGGTGTTCATTATACTTTCGATTCTCCTTGTAGGAAAAGATTTACAAGTCTTCCCTTTACCATCAAAGTCCTCTTGTCTTCTGCCGTATGCAATGTACACATTAATGAGAGTACACTCCCTCTCTCTCACTGAGCAGGTAATTTTCCTGAGTTTTTTTTGAAGACCTTCAAACATTCTATCGAGGCTTTGGTCACTATTTGCCTTAGTAAAGTGACCATAGACTTCAGAGATAGTGCTATTTATTGATAGCTCAAACCTATGTACTTCTTGTTTCATTTAAAATAACTCAAGTATTATTGGGATTTATATTACACATACTATAACCAAAAAAATTGAAAGTTATTGGTTAATCAATTTAGTCAGCTTTAGCTCTCTTTGTTATCAGCTTTTGTCGACAAAGCTAACTGCTTCCAGTTACAAAATACATCATTGGCACTCGCCATGAGTCGGTTTGTTGCGAGTATGACCACTTCATCACTATCGTTAATGACACTCGAAACCGTTTCTTTCATCCTCTGAGAAAACGTATCCGTCAAAACACACGTTGAGAACTTAGTCATGGGCACCTCAAAACACTGAATGGCTTTCATTCGAGTCTCTGGATCTAGGGCTCTTAGCAATGTGACCCGTGTGTCTAAGTCCGTTGTATATCTATCGAACAATGCACAGATTGCTTTTTCGAAGTACTTCATGTTGGTAATTTTCCCTAGATATGGAACCAACTTTTGGGCAGAAACATAATGTTCAGAGTTGGGATATGCAGCCCAATCAATGACTAGATACATCATAAAGAACTCGTCCGATGCATCTTTACGATGATTCTCTAAAGACAAGTGGAAGTTTCTCATTAGTGATTGTAGTTACAATTTATTGCATTAGAAATAGTAGTCATGCTTTGTTACTCGTAATTAACGATAGCCCAAACCCTATAAATATCCCGCCTGTAGCTCTGTTAAACGCTTTACTTACTTTTTCTTTCATCAGTAGAACACTTAACTTGTTAGCCGCTATTGCATACATTGAAAGAGCTACAAATGAGAGAAATGCAAACGTCAAAGTCAAAAGAACAAACTGCTTTGCAAAAGAATGTTCAAAGGCAATAAATTGAGGGAATAGAGCCATATAGAAGATAACTGCCTTTGGATTTGTGACTCCAACAATATACGCTTCACCCAATAACTTATATCGACTTACCCCATCTAACGTATTAGGTTGCATACATGCTACCTGAGTACTTGAGCGCCAAGTCTTGATACCAATATAGATGAGGTATAAGCCTCCAAGAATCTTCACTGAATGGTATAACGGCTCAGATGCTGAAATGACAACACCCAAACCGGCAGCAGATAAGCAAGCCATTGTAATCATAGCTGCAACATTTCCTCCAATACCCCACATCGCTTTTCGTAGCCCATGTACGGCTGAGTTTTTCACAGCTAAAAGTACTGCGGGACCGGGTGAAAAAGTAGCAACAATACAAATCAGTAGAAACAACAAATAGTCCATTATTTACCCTTAAGCTTTCTAATATCACCAAGAAGCATATCGCTCTGCTAAGCGGCAAATAATCCCACCACTTAACTTAAAATTCATACCTTACACACCTCTGCCAACCATCCCGACAATGCTACGCGTTTATTTATCCGTTTAGCAGTTTGTTAAGACTTGCTTCACAAACCGATTTCGCCTTGACACTGTAGCAAACGGCTAATGACAAAGCTGAAATCACCGCTAAACGACAGACAATACCGCTTTCAAACGATAAACACTCACTGTGCGAAAAAGCCTAACTCAACGAGTGCGATGAGAGTTTGTGAGAGCCACATAACCACTTCAATTTTAAAACGCGACAAACTCATCGAGTCTGGTTACCAAACTATTTAGCCTAAAAATAACATCGAGTCTCTACGCTTTTTAAACGGAGTTTTTCGGAATTTTTCCGAATCCCGTCCAGGTCTTACGATTAGATTGCTTTGCTTAAAAATGAGGTGCTGAATGATGCGGCTTGAGAACTCTAAGAAGCTTTTGGACACAAACAGCTTAGGCACCTTACATTAAGCCATAAGGTTAGACGAAGTATCTTGAGACTCTCAAACGTTTGGTTGTCCTTTGTAGTTAGTACATATAGCCAAGCCAGTCAATATGGCCGTCTCCCCAATTCTTTGCATTCATTGGCTTTATATAAAGTTCATCAACATGTTCAACAGCAACACCATAATTCGTGTGTTCATGAAGCCTTAACCATGAATTGGTTCCCTTAACTTGAATATACCCTCGTGCTGAATAGAAACTGTGCAGCTCTGAGACAAGAATGATGAAGTCTACCCCCTTACCTTCGCAAAACAAGGAAACCTCGGATAACATCAACGTACCAATACCTTGACCTCGATAATGTTCAGCAACACAAAAGTCGACTATCCCCAAAACCCTGTGTACTTCATTCCCAACTTTTATTACCCGATAATCTAATCCGAGATACCCGACAAGCACATCTCCTTCATACTGTAGCGCACGAAAGTGAGGGAGTTGTTTAAAATAGGAACGCGCGACGTGATGCTTTGGAAATGATTGGTTCCTCAACATCATTATTGCTTTATGCTGCTTTTCGGTCACATTAATTTCATACACAATTTCCATACCTATCCTTGTAGAACTTACGGCGCGACACCAGAAATTTTTATCCCTTGATATTGCATGCCAATGGTGAGCGATCTGATTATGTATTCAGTACCAAATTTCCAAATTAACACCAAGCAATGACCCTCCCCTAATTTTAAGAAGAGTTTACCAAAGCCATAACACCTAACAGTATAAAATACCCCCGACATGAAGGCCGAAAGCAGCCATTATTCCTACTTTCTTCCCTCCTGACACCGCTTGAGCAATACTATAAAGCATCGCTGGACCCGGCATGAACGCATATAACAAGGTAAAAACTAAGTAGGTAAACAATTCCGTATTTGAAGCCATTATTATTCAAACTCCCTTTTGTTTTTAACCATTTCATTATCCAAGACTACTTTCTATGTTGTAGTCATTCTTTTCTAACCCTAAGGCAGCCAATCGATGAAAATTTGTTTGTTGATTTCCTCGAACCGCGAGTAATTTGTCTCTCATCTTTGCGACCATCGCACACCTAACTTCTCTACCATTCACCGAAGAAAATGACTCACGAAATTTTCTGGCAGAAATTTGATCCTGTTTAAGCAAGAAAACATTCGTCCCAATCACGTCAAAAAAATCGGAACTAATTTTATTATGTCTCAGAGAATCAACTCTATTATAAGTAGGCCTACTTGTAATTTGTTGCCCATAGCTATTAACGAGAGTATTAGCCGCTTTCAGACTTTTCCCCCATTCGATCCTCATACTTTTAACCGTCAAATATTTCGTTGGTAGATTATACTTATTGTGTTCTCTGATGGCTATTTCCACTAACATCTGTGTATGATTGTCACTCAACTCCAGTTCATTCAAGTGAAAAGAACCATAATCCCTTATTAACTTCTCTCCCCCTTGCAGGATTGCTAGTGCCAAAGGGGTCCTCAATTGAGGCCACATTATACCCATAGACAAATAGCTATAGAATAAGGACCCCGATACCATCGCAATACCACCGAAAACATAAAATCTTTTATAGTAAAATAAACCACTAATCTCGATTTAATAAATAATTAAATCATAATTTATTAATTACAACTCAAGACATACCCTAGAATTACAGGTCAAAAATCATCGGAAAAATATAAGACATGGATAACTATAACGCCCATTGGAATAAAATACGCTGGCATAATGAAGAACACTTCTCTATTGACGAAGTTGAATTTCATTTGGTTTCTTGGGGGAGTCCAAAAAAGAAAACTACGGAAAATAATTTCGTTCTAGTTAAAGATCCTTCATTCGCCAAATCAATGGCACGAATCTGTGCACCTTTGACTCCAAAGAACATTATTGAGTTTGGGTTATATCACGGTGCTAGTCTCGTTTTACTAGATAAGATTTTCACCCCTGACTCCATCATAGGTATAGACGAACGCCAAGAACACCCAGCCTTAAGCCAATACCGAAAGGGATCTTCAGCACACTCTGTAATAGAGCCTTATTGTGGAGTAAAGCAAGATCATACAGACAAGCTCATTAAAATATTAGAATCACACTTCCCAAAAAAAAATGTAGACCTGATTATTGATGATTGCAGCCATTTATATGAACCAACAAAAGCCGCCTTTTTGACATCATTCCCTTATTTAAAATCAGGTGGGATATACATCATAGAAGATTGGGGATGGGCGCATTGGCCGGGCGAGTTTCAAAAGAAAGAGTTTTTCCGCGGAACTCCTTTAAGTAAATTGGTTTTCGAATTACTCATGCTTCAAAGCGTCATTCCAAATGTCATAGCTAAAATTGAAACTGATTATAATCACGTTGCTATTACTAAAGGAGAGGAGAGTAGCCCCAATAACCGAAAACTATTTGAACTCATAAAATGCAAGACCTCGATTCACATTGAGAAACAATGATAAGTTCATACTCCATACTAGCTATAGCTATTATTTTAAGTTCATTAGATAAATGGATATCACGAATCTTCCTTAAGAAAAATAATTTATGCAATGAATACTTACTAGCCTATCAAATAACATGCAGTGTACTAGCTGCGCTGTTTGTTGTATTCGAAATCAAACAAATCCCCACAACACTCGACAATACAAGTAAACTTTTGGAGCTGTTGATTTTGAGTATATTCAGTATTTTCTCGTGGATGGGTTTTGCATACTCGACCTTCAGGGCTCGTACTTCAATTGAATTAGGCGTTGTCTCTATAATCTCTAAAACAAAGATAATCTGGAGTGCTATTTTCGGAGTTAGCTTTTTAAATGAGAAACTTACTTTCCTTCAAATAGTGGGCGTTATGCTCATACTTGTCGCCTCACTACTCATCAGTAAAAATAACAAAATAGGTCTTCTTTTTTCAAACAATTTTCACGCGTGGCTCGCCCCAATCTTTCTCACTATAGCTATAGGTCTTGATAAAGTGCTTACGATGTACTTACCCTCTAGCATTATCCTTTTCATCGGTTTTTCTGGAACTGCTCTTTTGACGCCTCTACTATTTAAAGTTCATTATGGGTTAATCAAAAAAGTTCTAGCTAACGCGGTAATAACAGCTACTTGTGGCACGGCAAGCTACTATCTTCTCTTAAAAGTGCTCAACACTAGCGCTTTTAGTTTAGTCATGGCTTTATTCCAAGGAGCCTTCATCCTCGATATTCTTTTTGGTTACTTCTTTTTAAAAGAGCACACTAACCTTACAAGGAAAATAGTCTCTTGTTTACTCGCCACCCTTGGTATTTTTACTTTGGCTTCATAACGTACACTTATTTACAGAACTCCAAGTGTGGCTCCTCAAAACACAAACTTCACCAAAAAACCTAACCTTGAAATTTGATGTACTTATGTTATTCCGACAGATATTTTAATCACCATTCCCAAAAATCCACTTCATATCTAAACCGTTCAACCTCCTCATCGGTCAGTTCCGGTATTACTTTGATAGGTCTTCCTCTGCGTTTAGGGGAAGATTTCGTCGGCTTAGGTTTGGAGGCTCTCACTTTTCGAGTTTTAGGGTTATTCACAAGCTGGCCTGATACTATTCCACTAATAACTTCCCCTATCGCCTCAGCAGATTGCGATACTTGCACATCATCCACGTGAGCATAACGAAGCGTGGATGAAATACGCGTGTGACCCAACAGTTTCGACACCATCGGAATAGGGTACCCCTCTAACACCGCATAACTGGAAAAAGTATGACGCAAATCGTGAATGCGAACATCCTCGATATGGGCTAAGGCTCGCACCTATTGCCAGACCATACTAACCTTAGTCGACCGACTCACAAAACGACGCAAGGGCATAAACACATCATCGTGTGATTCGCTACGATGCTCCCATACTTGCTGTGGTATGTCTGAAAGGAATTGTTGCGCTTCCTTGCCCACATACACCACCTTCGCACCCGTTTTACTGTCCGGCAAGTGCCACTCCCTGCCTTTAACAAAAGACCATTGCAGGCCTGTTACCTCTGAAATTCGACACCCCGTTAACAGCACCAGTTTTAGCACCTGACAACAGCACGCTTCTATATCACCTTACTGGCTAACAATGATCACTCATCGGTTAACCATCTTGAGCGAAGGGGTTGCAGCCCGTGCGAAGCTAAAAGCCGAACAATGGCGACTGAATCGGAGCGAACAGGCAACGTGTGCCAGGATTGGAAAGGAGATCAGGAAGACGTCGTTTGCACTATAGCAGTGCAATGCGTGTTATTTGAAGTTTGGAGAAAAATAAACATCCTGGACTTTTTGGATGTATATTTTTCGGGCGCTCTCGGTACGTTTGGAAAATCCCGCATTATAAGCACCGACACTGTTCCAGTTATAACCATGACTGGCAAAATTAGACGCTAATACCCAAGCACCAAGCGACACGTTAAAGCAGGGTTCGTAAACATTGGATTCGTTAACATTGAATTCAGCAAGCCGAGGAAACCAAGACGAGTTAATTTGCATTAATCCAAAATCTCGACTTGTCATATTTCCGTGTTTGTCTTTGTTCACATTATATGCTTTGGGGTTGAAGCTGCTTTCCACTTGCGCGATCGCTCGGAGCAACTTTGGCGAAACATTATAATGCGCGGCGGCCTCTTCGAAACAAAAGGCCGAAACCGCACTAGGAAAAATAAGCAATAGTAAGCATGGTTTTTTCATAATAAAAAAATGGAGTCCGCCAGAACTCCATTTTATCGCAAATTTGAAGAGATTAATATTCACTAGGCAGCAAAACCGTGGTGACACTTCTATCTCTTTCGGTAATAATCCAGATACGAGCACCACATAATTTATATTCAGATAAAACACGTTCACCTGTTTTGGTGGCTTCATCATTCGTGATTTTATCTTCAATACAGATAGAGCCCCAATCACCATTTTCATGACGAGCCAGTGCATTAGACAAACTCCCCTGTGAACCAATGTTATTTTCTATTATATCAGCAACCCCTTGTGTCATTACCGTTTTTCCAAGCTCAAACGGAATAGCCGTACACATATAACTCTGCACTTTCAATTGTTCTTGTGATGATGTAGTAGTTATCTTGTTCATAATAAAGCACCCAGTGTATGATTGTGACCCTGCCTCAATGCTTCTGCCGATACATTGAGGCTTTTTATTTTCGCTTAATGCACGTCTTCTGTTTTACAAATGTGGCGATAGACTTGATAAATATCGTCGTAGCTGTAACCGTACTCTTCTAATTTTTCTACGCAGTCACAAACATTACCGGTATAAAAGCATTCGTGATTAAATAGCTCACGTCGAATAATGGCCTCCTTGCTATTTTCGGCAATGTCTTGTTTGATCCCTTCTTTTTGAATTTCCTCTAAGCGTTCGATTAATTTTTTAGCGTTGTTCTTAGGCACAATCATTCCCATACCAAGCGAGACATATTCAACGCCTTTTTTCTTTGCTGCATCGAACTGCTTATTAGAAAAAGCGAAAAATGCGCCTAGCTCATCAAATAAAGCGGTTTGTGGTTGTTGGGTGTAATCTGATAAATATTTCATAGCTTAAGCCTCAACATTAAAATTAATGTTGGTATCAATTAATGTGGCGGTGAGTGCTTTTGCAATCGCGCCACATTCTTGTTTTATTGCAGATATTGAAAGTTGCGAGGGTAGAAAATTCATAACGTGTTTCTCATCGCCATTTGACTCAACGGCCATGACTTGAAAGCCTTCCTCCCATTGCTCACGCGGCGTATCCCATGAACCAAAGTGCTCCCCACGAACGACCACACTAACCACCTTTGACGGGTCAAGATAAGCCGGTAACTGCTGAAGCAAATGACAAGAGATATCATTTTTTGGTGAGCTTTCGTGCCCAGCGGCGAAACGCTGGTCGCTGACCTTCGATTTAGAGAGAGTTGGGGTTGAGTGTCGTTGTGCCATAAGGAGTTTCCTTCTGTTTGAGTATCACTTTTATGGAGCCGCTTAGCTGTCCCATTCCTCAAACAGGGTTCTTCTTTGCAAGGGCGCGTAGCGGCTTCGCCCTACCTTGCAAAGAGGGTTCTGGGTGAGGATGGTTTACAGCCTGCGAGCGCCATCAAATGATACGAGTTGAAAGGAAAATCGGCATATAAGACACCGAGCCCTTACTCGAACTTAAGCGAAGTCAGTGAAAGGTTTACGTGAGGAGATACGACGAACGGCAACGAGGAAGTATGACGAGGCGCAGCTACGCAGTAGCGAAGGCGCTGGGTGATTGTCCGCAGGAACTTAGAGCCATATCGAGCTTGCTCGATGAACATGGCTCAAGTTATCGAGGGAGGAACGCAATGACGGAATGAACCGACCGGAGGGAGAACACCAATAATAATGCTTACATACAAAACTGCTATGTGACACTGAATTTAAACGGATATAACCTCTAAGCTGTTTCTGCCCCATACTTTCTTAGACCCAACAAACTAGTCACCTAAGGTTCACCATATTTGACCAAATTAATCTAACCCAAATGTTGAGGAAGTTATACGGAATGCTTCCGTAAACTCTCCGTACAAATTGTATAAGCCCAATCTTTGCACTATAATCGCAATTATTACGGAATATATCCGTACGTAGGAGGTTCTATGGCAACAGCACGTTTAGATATTCGCCTTGACGAAGAGATCAAGGCAAAAGCAGAAAAAGCATCAGCTTTGCTTGGTCTTAAAAGCCTAACAGAGTATGTAGTTAGGTTAATGGACGAAGATGCAACTCATGTTATTGAAGAACACGAAAGTATCGTAGTTAAAGATAGTGTCTTCGATGAATTTATTATGGCATGTGATAAAGCAAGAGCACCTAATCAAGCTTTGCTTGAAGCAGCAAAATTCACAGATGAGAGTGGCATCAAGTGAGGTGGGGAAAAGAGTTTGTTGAGCTTAGTAAATCAAAGCATGATCGTGGTTCATTTGATTGTGGTGAGTCAGAGTTAAATACAGTTATCAAAACTCAAGCAGCAAAACACATGCAAGCTGGTATTAGCCGAACTATGGTTTTACCAAGCTCTCAACCATTGCTTAATAAAAAGTACGCTATTTGTGCTTTTTATAGCGTTGCGCCTAGCTCAATCAGTCGAGAGACTTTACCTGCTAAACGAGCGAAAAAGTTACCTAGATATCCAATTCCTGTTTTTCTATTAGCTCAGTTGGCTGTTCATAAAGAGTTTCATGGCTCAGGGCTAGGAAAGGTCAGTTTGATTCGCGCTTTAAAGTACCTTTGGGAAGTTAACCACCATATGAAAGCTTATGCTATCGTAGTGGACTGCCTTACTGATTCCGCACAAGCATTTTATACGAAGTTTGGTTTTGAAGTCCTGTGTGAGCATAATGGTCGTATTCGTATGTTCTTAGCAATGAAAACAGTAGAACAGCTTTTTAATCAATAGGTCGTGAATATAACAAATAATGATTAAGGTGTTGCACAGCCAACACTAAATCCCGAGTGTTGAACTAGCCCGAAGCCACCTTATCAATCAGTTAGCTATTTACACTCTATCGTCTGATATCACTTCTCCTGTCGTTTTACCTTTATCATTCTCCTTATTATCGATGCCTTTCAGCTACATCGATCGACTCCCCCCACGCGCGTCATCTTATACTATAGAGCAGGGGCATATTCTTATTGCTTTGGCCTTAACGTCTCTACTAAAGGAGGTATGAGAGTGAGCAAGTTTACTGCCGTGTTGACTCTCCTTAATTCTACTTTGCAATACCTGAAATTATCCGTGAGATGCTAATTTAGAATATTCACTAAAACGTTAATGTCCAGAAACATTTTTAAAATTGATCAAACTCTATTGTCCTCCGACAGCAATGGCTAGATATAGAACGAGCATAGGGTCAGATAGAGTCTAAAAGTAGGTAGTGGTTAGGGGGGAGTTGGTGATCTTAATTACACATCCCTGTGTAACGTATTCTGAATGTCAGCTGGCTTTAAAGCGCTTCATAAATTGACTAAAGCTTGGAATCAGGTTTTGCACAGTCGGCGCATCGGGAATCTCATTTACAAAAATCATAAAGCGCTGTGCCTTACTTTTATCACCTTGAGCAGTCCCTGCTAGTATTGCTTGAGCTAAAATTACATGCTCAGCGGTAACGTCCTTATTCGAAAATTCGTGAATCAACATAGAAAATCCTAATAAGTATAAATACGGATATAATAATACAATATATTGATGTTTATATCGATAGCTTATGGCATTCATCAATGTCAGATTTGTGTAAAAGCAAGACAGTGATGTGCACCATCAATACTGGACAGTGAGCTTAGTGACTTTCCATACTTATGCTAATTCGTGATTTGCTAATACTTGGTTCTCCGAAACTCATTTCTGTCCAAAGATGTGCTGACGGGGTGTGTAACACAGAAATGCCCCGAAACCGTTTAGAGTAGTGACTCATTCACATCCTGTTAATGCGAGTTTGCCCTATAAAAAGTTATTCAATTTGACTTCAAACATTCAATTCAAGACAGTTTGGCCAATTGAGTTTGATAGTTAGTAGGTTGGCAGTTAAAATAATAATGTCAGACACCTTAGTAGAGTAAGCTTATGAAGCACGTCAAGGCTGAAGCGAACAGCTCCAAGACTAATCGTCAATTTGTTCCTAAAGCGAAAAACTTTAAAGTGAGCACGTCTTATGAAGGGCTTACTGCAGAAAGTAAATCTCAATCACTGGAAGCGTTAAAACGGCAATATGCGAGATAAGTACGGAGTCGCTCAGGACCATTATTGCTATCCTCACTCTAATACACTTATAAATCTACTTAATATTCGTGATAGCGAAAAACTGGATGAAGCTGAAGTCGCATTCTCTGAACATCGATATATTGAATATTCGAGTCTTGTCTCAGATTTAGAAGACTTCGATATAGGTCACTTTAGACATCTTCATTGGGTGCTTTTTCAGGATCTGTATGGATGGGCTGGAGAAGAACGTGATGTTGATATCAGTAAAGGCAACACGCGCTTTTGCCATTGCTCTTTTATTGAAAGAGAGCTTATACGGCAGCTAGAACGTATCCCCCAACTTCGTGAATGCTCAGATCGTGTTGAATTTATTCGACTAGTCGCAGATATTTTTTGTGAAATTAATATCATTCACCCTTTTCGAGAAGGAAATGGTAGGGCCACACGGTTTTTCTTTGAAGAGCTTGTTTTTGTGGCTGGATATGAACTTAATTGGCCTGAGATTCCAAAAGAACAATGGATTGAAGCCAACGTACAAGGATATCTTGGTGACGTATCATTCCTAGAGCTTATTTTTGATATGGCAATCAGTTAAAGCCCCTTCTATCTACCCAAAGTCCGCTCAGGCAACTGTTAAAGCTAGCCCTTTTCAAATCAAAAATGCCCCGTTACGAGTTTGCGCAACCAGACCCTGAAAAATATAACCTGATAATTGCCCAATTTTTTCTTATGTCTAGAGCTCTAATTATGCCGACAAATTCACTATGCCACCATACTTACTCACTACTAAATGAGGTTAATTAGTTTAGCAAATCTGCAAGTGTAATGAAGAACCGAAAGGCTGCCCTCGGTGTCTTGATAACATGTATGTAGCCGCGTTTGATGTTGTGATAGTTGTTGATGTTATAAAGTCTCTTACTCGCCACCCATTGTTAAAATATTTAACCTGAGAATCTACATGAGTGCTGCCATAAATAGTTGCGGTTATTCGATAGGTCGTAGCAACAACGTGATGTCCAATAGTACCCCATGGACTCCATTTTAGAGGTGGTGCGTAGGATCCCACTCGATAGCATTTAAATGGTTCTACTTCATCAATAAAGTCATGCTGCAAAGGGGCTAAGCTTGGATCTAGGTACACCTTCGAATTTGTTCCTAAATTTGACTCTACTTCAACAAGCTTACAACTAGCATCTGGAAGATTGGCCTCCTTGAGTGGCTGTATAGATGGGTTCCCGTAAAAATCAGCTTGAGAACAATCTAACTCTTCAAGTACTCCATTGTTATTCATACGTTGGTATGTGCCCATTAATCTATAGGTTCTACCATCATTGCTGTAGATGTTTTTTGTCACTCTGTCTTGATTCAACTGAGTAATATCTATTATTACTTCATTCCCATTTAGATCAGTTGCTACCCCTTCAACTGCATAGACAGAGAAAGCAACGAATGAAGATAATAGTGACGTTAATAATAGTTTTCTCATAATATTCCCTTTATCTCAAGCTAATTAATATTATAAGGAGGCGCACGAATCTAGCATCTATCTAATATCTAAAACCGAAAACTAAAACCCGACCAATTACCTGTGTCACTAACGCTGTCGTTAAGATTAAGCCATCGCAGCATCTTTATTATGGTCCCCTTAGCGGGTAGCGGGAAACAGAGATGGTGACGGAACTACGGAGTGTCAGTGCTTGTATGCACTTAACTATTTAAGAAAGAGATCGCTATTGGATGCAAATTATTAATCATAAATTATTCACTACCCCGCACAGAGTAGAATAACGGTATAGCTAGCTATTAAGCGCTCAACAATCGTTGCGTTCTAAATTGAAAGTGTCCAGAATCTTCACAGCCTGAGTTTTTACGCGTGGCACTTTCTAGCTCGAAAGTGCCCCTTTTTAATTTAGTCCTCAATCAAAGGGGAAATGAATTAATAATGATTTGACCTAATTCATCTTATGCATGTAATCTTATATCGATACAATAATAGTAGTGATATAGGGAACACTAATTGCGCTGTGAATGATCTTTTGAACAATTGGTGTTGAGACACCTAGAACAAGAAGTTTTGACACGGTTCACATAGTATCTTCACAGGAGCAGCGCTGTTATTTATCGAAGGCTTCAAGAAAACTCCTTCAGGATAGCAATATTTCTTTATATCAAAATGGCGAAGCCTCGAACGAGGGAACATGGAAGACGCAATACAAGTTAGAACTGCTAAGCGTTCAGATTCATCTAATATTTTCAGATTTATCAATGATCTCGCTAATCACGTAAAAGCCAAGAGTGATGTCAAAGCGAGCATCAATGATATAGAGGTCAGTTTGTTTTCATCAGACTCAACTGCTCATGCCCTGATATGTGAAGTTAATGATGAGGCTGTAGGCTTTGCGGTGTACTTCTACAGCTACTCTACATGGTTGGGTAAAAACGGATTATATCTAGAGGATCTTTACGTAGCGCCAAAATATAGAGGAATTGGAGCGGGAAAATCCATACTTAAACACTTGGCAAAGCTTGCTATTGAAAATAACTGTGGCCGTTTTGAGTGGAGTGTTCTCGACTGGAATGAACAAGCTATGGACTTTTACAAATCATTGGGAGCGAAGCCTCAGAACGAATCGGTAGTTTACCGTTTAGCAGGCAATGACCTAAAGAACTTAGCTAGATGACATTCTTACATGATAGGCCCCAAAAATCATAAAGTAACGGGTTATTTTAGATTTGGTCGCTTATAGAAAGCCCACCCCTTTTAGAGTTTGTAGAGTTCAATGACCCTAATTCACGCAAGATGGTCGCAAGGAAGATTGATATGGATTTCAGAAGCTTACACTTTCAATCAGAACCAGTTTTGATATGTAACGTTTGGGATGTATCGAGTGCAGTTATCGCGGAGCAGGCTGGTTACCAATGTATAGGTACATCTAGCGCAGCTATTTCTGGGATGCTTGGGTATTCAGATGGTGAAGACATGTCTTTTTCTGAGCTGCACGATCTTGTCGCGAAGATTAAGAGTCGAACAACCATTCCATTAACTGTTGATATTGAAGCTGGCTATGGGGAAACAGTATCTGAAATTTACGAGAATATTAAGGCGCTTACTGAAATTGGAGTCGCTGGAGTTAACATCGAAGATAGTGTAGTCATAGGTGGAAAGAGAGTTCTTAAAGATCCATATGTAATGGAAAATACCATCTCTGGTTTGGTAGAACTACTACGTGCATCAGACATTTCCATATTCTTGAACTCAAGAACAGATGCTTATTTGGTCAAAAACGACACTCCACTTGAGGAAACAAAGCGTCGTATATCCTTGTATCAGAAGGCAGGTGCAGATGGCATTTTTGTTCCGTTTTTAGAGGAAAAAGAAGATATTAAGGTTCTAGCGGAATTTGCGGATCTACCTCTGAACGTAATGTGTACCCGACATTTGCCGGATTTTAGGACTCTTACTGAATTAGGGGTAAAGCGCATAAGCATGGGGAACTATGCATATAGTAGGATCTATAAAAAGCTAAAAAAAGACTTGTTGGAAGTCGCCGATAGTCAATCATTTGCACCACTTTTTAGTAATGTCAATTGAGTTAGAGTGAAGAGAACTCTCTCCCAAACTTCTTAGGTGGGCGATTTTGTCCACTACTTCCATCTCTGGCACTGCGTTCAGCGGTACCTAATCACGATTTGGGATACTAAAACTTATGCGAAGGATAAATTGTAGCCAATGGCCCCAACTCATTAATGTCCAACTCCAAGTTAATTACGTGATTAACTTATTGCTGCCGAGGCACTCGCTGGATAGCAATGTGAACACAGTGTTCACGAACATTGTGGTATGCTCAATGTTCAACGGAGCACTTTGGTAAGCGCAGTACTTTAGTACTTCCCAATCTGTACAGTCATTAGCATAGTAATGGCGAATATCTTCAACAGTTAACTCATTGAGCGAGTCTGCAATACATCCCATAAACCACTTTAGAGCCGGATGTTTTCTAACTGTATCTGCAATCAGCCAGTTTAAGTATTCAGCTTCATTCATTGTTTAATGATGTCAGAACGTTACTATTAAAAAGCACTATAAAAGTATGGCTATTAGCGTTGTAGTTATCAGATTCTGTAGAGATCCAAGACTCACTAATTGATGCCCAAACTGTTTTAGAGCATGTTTGTTATGAAACATTGGGATTTAATTTATTTTTGCAAATATGGATTCGATTAGGAATGAGTGACTAAAGAGGACTCTATTAGAGTGAGAGTCCTGTCATTAGAGTGATAATCAAGAAATGACGGCTGTGATACTATATTCCCTATATGTTTTACCACCTAGAAACTCATCTATACTTTTAAGCCGTTTGTGATTTCGGCTATACCATTCGCCCGTACGTTTTGGTCGAAAGGTTTTACCAACTTTCCAAGACTCATAGTATGTTAGAAACATTGGAACATAAATCATGTGGACATCCCTTCCGGTACCGACCATCACATCTTTGGGGCGCGCGCTATTGAAGTCAGCTTTACCGAACTTTTTTATCTCTCCTTGATAAACCATCGCCATCATAACGGCATCCATCTCTCCAGCATTATTTGTCCCCCTTCCTTCACTAAATAGGTTCCAGAACTCCATCGCAAAACTCCCATCACGTAGAACACTAATTAGCATTGCTGCCATGATAGATGCATTAAACATAGAAGGGTTTAGATCCGTATGTTCATCAATATGCTTCAGAGCATTAACAACTAAGGGGTGTTTCTGCTTTAACTCATACATGGAATCATCTGATATAGAGGTATTATTGTTAAAGGCAACCTCAATAGCTGTTTTAATTCCTCTTTTTAAATAAAGGGCAACGAGGTACTCTACCAAAAGCGTCACGAAGAGCCGAAAACACTTTGTCTAATCCTGTTTCAACCGCTTTATTGCTATCATAAGACCTGTAATACTCTTTAGCCTCTTCTTCTGAGGTGACGGGGAATATCAAGGCTGTTACTTGATTCGGTTTATCTAGTTCTTCCGAGTCCCAACGAAAACATCTCGTATGTCCGTCCAGCTTCCAGCATTGGACTAGCTCTTCAATAAATGACTCCTCGGTAAGCGGTAAATCATCTTCATTAAAAATGGCAGCTACGGAAACTACTGTATGTGTGGGGTTTGGATACTTAAGGTGATGCTTTCCAGCCTTTTCTGCTCTTGCTAGTGTGTCACGCTGTCTAGGGTTGTCTTTGAGTAAAATGAATGTATCCGTATTCATTTTTACCACGATGGGGTTGAGATGTGGGTCTTTATACATTTTTTCGTACCTATGACTAAGACCGAGGCAATTCACGTTGATGCGGAATATAGTCATTTTGTAGAATTACGTATTCACTGTTGAGAACACACATAAGC
Organism: Vibrio profundi; assembly: GCF_043642225.1. Classification (GTDB taxonomy): domain Bacteria; phylum Pseudomonadota; class Gammaproteobacteria; order Enterobacterales; family Vibrionaceae; genus Vibrio; species Vibrio profundi_A. The sequence goes on from NZ_JBHZSF010000001.1 coordinate 28,908, forward strand.
CTTCTGAGTTTTTAGTGTAGCGGCTTCCTCTCCACTCCCTTGACGGTGCTCTTTATCTGTACAAAATTCAACCACCGCTATCAAGTTCATAGAGACCCTAGTTCCATTCTAGTTATTTATAATAGGCCACCCTTTACTTTCACAGGACTAATTGTCCTATTTTCCTCTTGATAAACTCAATTTTATGTCTACTAAGACCTAAATTATTAAAACTTGGGAAAGTTATGCCCCAAAATTTGTTAAATCAAATACTCTACACACGTTACGGGGCGTGCGTTTTCCCTACTAAACTTATTCGATTACGTTGATAACTGTTCATTCCCGTCATAGCCGACATCATACAGTCTAACGTCACTTAATGTTTCATAACTTGTTGATTATCAGTTGAGTTAATATGAATCACATTGCAATATTAAGGAGTAAAAGACGAAAATTCGTCGTCTATCTAATAAGTGTTAGGCTTTTTTCGAACATGGAGCGTAAAAATGAAGCAAGACTTTTCTAACTTAGCGACAACCGAGTATGGAAACATACTAACTAATGACCACTTTATTGATTACAACATCGGCCCTCTTTGGCAAGGTATGCCGCGCATCTATGGGGAGGCATTCACGGTTCAGTTAGCCTCAGGTGATAATTTAATGCTTCATTCGGCGATATACGAAGCGCCTGAAGGCTCCATAGTCGTCGTGGATGGCGTTGATAGCGAATATGCAGTCGCGGGAGGCAACGTATGCGCAGTTGCTAAGAAGCGAGGGATAAAAGGCTTTATTATTGATGGTGTAATTCGGGACTTGGGTGAAATTTCAGATATGAGGTTTCCAGTTTATGCAAAAGGTGTTCATCCTGTACCAGGCAAGAAAGAGGTCTATTGTGAGTTGGGTGTTTCAATTACTTGCGGGGGGGCAAATGTATCTACGGGAGATCTAATTGTCGCTGATGTAGAGGGTATTGTGGTTATTCCTAAAGAAAGAAAAGAGGAAGTATTGTTATTGGCCTCAAAGAAAGCATCTGAGGAAGCGTCATTAACTTTATCTGAGTGGGAAGCGAACCACAGAGCTAAAATAGCTCAAGCAATAAGCTCTGCCAAACAAAAAGCCTAACGAGCATTTAAGGCTTCAAGATACTTTTTCTAATCGATATCGAGCGCGTTAGCTCTCAAACTCTAACGCGTTTCTGTCCAAAGATGTGCTGACGGGGTGTGTAACACAGAAATGCCCCAAAAACATTTAGATTAAATACTCTGCACAATTGAGAGGACGTGCGTTTACCCTACTAAAACTTATTCGATTGAGTTGATAACTGTTCATTCTCGTCATTAGGCGACATCTTGCAGTCTCGTCATGTGCCATAACTTATTGATTATAAGTTGAGTTAATATGAAAACGATGGCATTACCGAAAGATGAAAGACGACAATTTGTGGTCTAATAAGCGTTAGGTTTCTTTGAGCCACCCCGTAAATACAGGGTGGTTAATTAAAGACTAGACAGTTGCACCGAGGTGGTGTTCAATTCTATCCACCACTTTAGCATCCTCTAACAGATCAAATTTTCGAGCGAAAAGATTAGGGCTCGATATTAAGTTGGAAATATCGGCCATTGTAAATGTCCTTGGCCTTAGCTTTATGTCTCCATCTGGTACCCAATCGATAAAACGCAAATCATCTTGAACTATTTCACCATGACAATCGTTATTCATCATAACCGTTTGGAAAAATCCCTCATCAGCAATAAAAGTATTTTTATAAAATTCTTTATAGGGCTGAGATGCATCCGTATTACAGACAAAATCACAGAACTGTCGCGACACAATCATCCATTGAGTGCCTATAAACGGTGTTATTCCTGACATGAATTTTCTGGCTATTTTAGGTCGGTAAATATGTCCTTTATATTCAAAACACATATTTTCTATGCGATTCATCGTTTCGGGCCTAGCTTCATTTTGGTCTAGTGCTCGAATGAATTCCTTGTCTGGATTATTTGACAAAAAGTCATGAATATATGGCTGAGTTTTCAATGGAAAATCTTGTCCACTTAGGTTTATAAAATGAGTCCAGCTTTTATTCATATTTAATAACTTAGCCATACCACGAAGTTCAATATTAACTAGGCTATACCCACCCCATAGCGCATCTTCTGATTCAAGAATTTCTGCATTTTTGTAATCACCTATAAACAAAGATATTTCATCTAAAATTTCTTTGCCAGAAGTTTTGTCAACATGGATAACGTAGTGATTATTTGGATGGTATATGGCATGAAATAACCGTTTAAATTGATCTGGATAGCGGTGAACGAGAATAAGATAAGCAATCATTAGATCATTCCTTGAGAAATCTGGAATATTTATTTTCACGCTCCAGTTGTCTCAGTTAGTGAATGTATGCTCTGAGTGGTAAGGCGTGTTCTTATCCTTATACCATATGGGGGCTCTGTCTTGATTAATCAATAGCAATGAAATATAAACCTACAAGCAATTTAAGGCTTCAAGATACTTTTTCTAATCCAATTTTGGCACGTTAGTATCCATACTCTAACGTGCTTTTGTCCAAAAATTATTTAGCACACCATTATCAAAATTCGGATACTCAAACTTTCATCATGCAACCCTAACGGGCTGCATGATTACGTTGATAAGGTTCACTTAATCAACTTAAACACGGAATGGCGTGGAGCCGGATTGGGACAAGCTTTCAGATTTAGTCACATCGAGGTTAAGACATTGACGCCTACCATAACTATTTAGCCATTACCCTTCGATGTTTTAATGAAACTCCTTCAGCGCCACCAAATTAACGTTAAGAGCGCCTCATTATGTATTACCTATGTAATACATAATGGCTTTAATTCATTTTGTCGATCAGTTTGATTAACTCTTCATCATCGATATTGCTTCGATACAAAACCAAAGCTCGAAACAATTTAGCGGCGGATACACTTCGCTCAGTCAACGCCTGTAAATCGTCCACCCAATCGCCTATTGCTTGTTTATCGCAAAGAGACATTCTCAACGTCAATGGAGGAACTTTATATGACGTAGTCACCTTCTTCTTAACGGTGGTAATCCCATTAGATTTACCTGAATCTTGTTTTTGGGAATTTGAGATCGCAGTAATAGAGCCGCGTTTTTTCAACTTACTCATATGTATTACCTATGTATTACACTTTTCGATAATAATTGACGCGAGTTTGCGATAATCATTATTGACAAGAGAACCCGCCATGTAAAAACGTACAGGCATGGAAACAGCATTGGCTTGACCAACATGTTCTGAACGACGAATGGATACCGACAACACTTTATCTTGTGCAACCTCTAGCTCTTCTTCAATAAATTCATTGATGATGGAGTTTCTCTGATCAACCTCATTTCTCAAAATCAAATAGTTTGCGTCATCATCTTTTATCTCAGAAACCGCTTCAAGAAGAGGGCTAATACCATCTAGAGAGAACGCACCGGAATCAACTGGAATCAAAATCAGATCGGATGCTTGGATCGCGTTGAGAGTTGTTAGAGCTAGGTTTGGTGGGGTATCTAAAAGAATAAAATCGTAAATATCAACCAACTTACTTAATTGCTTCTCAAGAATACGCTCTCGATTAATCTTTGTTAATGACGTTTCGATAATCCGAGACAACTGGAAGTCAGCTGGAACAATGTCTAGGTTTCTAATTGGATAATCGTCAAGCAATGCTGGTCGAACTAAATCAACGACCGACACAACCTTAGGTTTGTCGAACATAGCAGCAATAGTGTCTTCAAATTTGAAATTGCGTTGCCCTGTTAAAGTCTTAGAGCAGTTTCCTTGAGGGTCAAGATCTATAATTAACACCTTTTTTCTTCGCGTTAATTCAGCAGCTAAATTGACTAGGGTTGTGGTTTTCCCTACCCCACCTTTTTGATTTGCGGCACAAATAACGTTAGTTTTCATAACAAACACCAAGATGTATTACATATGTAATACACAAATAAGTTATAGAAAGTTCCCCTCTAAAGGGTCACTCGCACTTGGGGCTCTTTGCCCAGTCCAGCAGAAGACCCTGTGAAGGCTCTCAAGCTAAGATTTTAAGAGCTATAGAAACGATGACTCTTTAACATCAATAGAATCAGCACCAATAAAGCTGTATCACTTTTGAGTAAACTTCTAGAGCCTTCTCTCACCGCTTTTATTGCAAATTTAGGCTCACCAATTGCGAGCCTAAATTCTTAAAGCCACGTAACGAGGCCTACTATCTCTATGCTGAGTTCTCTTGAGACAGTATTACTTCAGGGCTATTGACGGTCTCTTGACTCGCATCGTTCTGATACTCCGTAAGCACCAAGCTCATTAAATAAATACCGATTTCAGCACGACCTGTAGCTTTTGTTTCCACGGCAACAGAATCAATAATAAAACTCATCACTTCAACTAGGTGGTTGTCTTCTAAAGATGACATATCCCTCTCCAATTAATGTTTGAATTTACCAATAGATACCGTTTTATGACTACGTGGTTGCGCAGAACATCACAACCTTGTGGTTACTACTATTTTTATTCAAGGAAATGACAACTTAGACAAGGTGCTTTTTTGCTTCATCACATAACCCACTAAGTACGGCTCAACAGGAGCAGATATCTGATGTACAGCATCATTAACATGACAAATCGGCCCGTTTCGTTCGCTCATAGCAAGTGCAGACCTAACTCGTTCAAGTAAATAAACATAACGACTGATTGTCTGACGACACAGGCGAGCCATACGAGCCACGCTACCAATCGTAAGTAGTTGGTTGCACCGAAGTAGACGTTGACAGGCGTGGACAATGCGACGAGCTGTATTCGTTCGGCGTATCCGGTGCGTTCTCCTGGCCGCTCTTCGCTGCCTTTCATGCAAACTCAAGCGTCTATCCAGTTTCATCACGCCGCGCTGACAGTCTGCTCTGGCAAAATACTTATCCCAAGTCCAACGAGATACGCTTTTCACTAGTGCTTGAACCTCACTACTTGGCAACGCTGGACTCTCCGGCATAGCGCTTACATTTTTGTAGCGCGCAAACCCCTCGATCCGTGCTTTAAAATCGATATAACATCCCTGCTCTCTTGCCTTGCCAACAATGCTGTAAGCGTACTGGCGGGTGTGTTCAAACAGTGTGCAGTTTCGGGAGTAGGAAGTATCATGCGCTTTTCGTTGCCACAAACGCTCTGTCTCAAGTTCAAGGGAATCTGCAAGCTCACCAAGCTCGTAAACACTTCGGTGGAGTTCGGTCGTCAGCCACTCAGCATGAAAAGGCGTTTTGGCCACTGGACCACAGTAGCTCATATCAGCCTCTAGCCTTAATGCAAGTGCTCGATAAATAGCTTGGTAATAAGCGATGGGTTTGGCGTTTGCGTTATCACTGGTGCAAACAGGCACAATGGCATAAAAAAGATGGGCTTTGTTGCTGGTGCGATCGCGCACAATCAAGTTCGGCGGTGGCAGCCCTTCATCTTGCCAGATGTAGGGATTTGGCAAGGCACGGTGTTCATGATCAATATCGAACACCATCCAAGCCTTCATATCTTTACGATTGACTTGCATGTATGACCACTTTACAGCGTAGTCACGTGGCCTAACGAGCATAGCGGTTTTATTATCGCTACACCTCGAAAAATAAGGCGCTTCCTCAATCAAGCGAGTTTTCAACGAATACGATGGGGCTGTGATATGAGCCTGGCCTGAACGAATCATCGTCATAATAAGGTCAACACAATTTACTTCTTAGTGCGCCAAAAAGCGCAAGGCCAAACACTACCTTCATCGTGGTGAATATCATCACGCTGGCTGAGTTGCGTTTAATTAGATCTCTCGATCGAACATTGATAGCAATGCCCTCTTTAGCGTCATTTTCTAAGACTAAATTGAGAGAAAGGCGGCATTCTTGATCTACCTTATAATTTAAGGCCTGAAATACTTGATGGTTCACAGGGTTTACCTTGTCTAGCCCCCTCCCAAGTTAGGAGGAGCCATTGGCAAAAATCAGGCTAATGTATATAACTTAAAGCCAACGTTTTCGGATCTTGTCTATTCGCTTTTCAACACCAAGTAAACGTATCCGCAGACGCACTTGCGCCAACACATGAAGTGTGTTGTGTAACTGGCGAATTAAGCTCTTCTGCTCGTGTAATAACGGGGAAAGCTGACGCCGATAAAGCTCATGTCGAATTTGCCTGACTTTTATAAGTCCTCTGCGTATGTCGTTCTCTGTCAAAAAACTAGAAGACCTGTCTGGGCATGGTTTATGGTAATGAACTACGGACATCGCTCCTCCAAATTGATACACGCTTACCCTGCCCTGACGACAGATTCAATCTCCATACATGGAGAGACATCTTGACTGAGTTTTTCAAGGCTATTGATGATCAAAACATGGTTACTGATACTGGCCTGTGCCGTTTGAACAATCTTATGTTTCATCGTTCGACTCAGCTCTTGCTTACCAACACAATCAAGCGCCATACGAGACAACTCACCAGAATAAATGGCGTTATCTATTGCCCGTCGCAACAAAGTCGCTTCAGTTTCGTCAGGAGGAATAAGAGCTGTTACTACACCCAGTCCTATAAGTAACGCGTTCACAATGGAATGATTCCCACTTATTTTTGAGATCGTAATGAGCTCTGTACAGCTGAGAACATGGGGTTGCTCGGGGTTGAGTTTATTGCGCAGCATAGTGGCATTCATATCCACGGCCTTTGCTAACTTGGTCATGTTCTCCGAGTTCGCAAATGCACAACACGCTTCATTAAATGCCTTTTTTTTAGAGCCACGGAATTCGCACATTGAGTCAATTTCGTTCATAGCGAATACTCAATTGAAGACAAACGGGACGAAAATGAAAGCCCAACCAAGGACATTAAGCCAAAGTGGGCAATGCTCTTTGGTAGGGATTAAGGAAAATAAGCGCATGGCAACCTACCCTAACTTTTCCATGGTTTCACGAGTCGCCATTTCTACTAAGGCGATCATGTTGATTAACGGAGTTTCTTTACCTTTTGCTTTAGTTTTAATAGGTAAGCGACCATCAGCAACCCAATCCATGATGGTACGTTTTGGCATTCCAGAGAACTGAGAGTATTGGTCATACGTCATGAAAGGCGTATTTAGGACTACTTGATATGAGAGCATAATGATATCCTGTTAAGTTACTAAATGCTTTATAACGGTCTAGTGAGCTGCACCTCGCTAGTCATTGAATTGAATTTTAAGTGATCATTTGAATGACTGTCAATAAGAAAATAGAACCATTTGAATACATTGGTGGGCGCGACTTCACATCTAAAGTCGTAAAAGTCATGAATTTAGAACGTTACAATCAGTTAACTGAAGTTCTCGGCGTGAACAAGGGTACAATTTCGACTTGGCACACTCGCAACATGACACCATTTGAGTTAGCGGTACGCATTCATTTGAGTGAAGGAGTGTCTTTGAAGTGGCTGTTGTTAGATGAAGGAGAACCTTTTCCTGATCAGAACGTACAAGATCACGTCTCCAAAAAGAATGAGGCTAAAACTCTTTTAGATTTAGATTACTTCACTCTGACGAATGGAAAACTTGTTGGAAATGAAACATTAGCTTTCGATAAGAGCTACTTAGATAAGCTTGGAGTTTTGAATGTAATGGGCATCGAGCACGATGGAACTACATTCATTGTCGATAAAGAAGTTCACCAAGCAGTAAGCGGAACATACCTAGTCGATATGGATGGCCTACTCTCGCTAAACGACATTCAGCGTTTACCAGGCAAGAAGCTAGCCATCAGCTTTAACGGCTCGACCCTAACAGTCGAAGAAGATGATGTAAGGGTTGTGGGTAGAGTTGCATTGACGATGGTAAAAAAGTGATTTGCAGTTTTCTATGAATATTAATATCTGTCAGTTATAGGTAATACAAAATGAGCAATTTTTTTGTTCCTCAAAGTCTCAAGGATAAAATTGAGGGAGGATGTGTAATCCCGCTAGTTGGCGCCGGCGTTTCCATGGCGATCAAAGATAAAAGTGGGAAGAAAGTTTTCCCCTCTTGGAAAGAACTACTTACATCTGCCGCTGATAAGCTAGGTGAGGAAGGTAAAGAAACAGAAAGACAAGTTGTTCTCGGCACCATAGAAATGAACCAGTATGGAATGGCAGCTACGATTGCTAAGGACAATTTAATGGGCTCACTATGGTATGAATTTTTAGATGACCACTTCAAAGTCGATTTTTCTGAATTAGACCCTAATAGTGCAAACCTTCAAAAAGAAATTTGGAAAATCAGTAACAAGATTATTACCTTAAATTACGATGATTGTTTGAAGTGGGCTAACCCAGCCCCACCAAATGTCGTCACTTTTGATAATATAAATAGCGTACAATTAAGACAATTTAAACTCCGTAACAATATTGACGAAATGATCTGGCACCTCCATGGAAATATCAACAATCCAGAAAATATCATTCTAACTCCAAATAGTTACGAACGACTCTATAATACAACTGAAAATACCAAGTCATCTTATGACGCTGCATTAGTTTCACTAAGAGAGGTTGTTTCTACAAATTCGATATTATTCATAGGTAGCTCTTTGAATGATATAGAGTTTATATGTGAACTTGAGAAACAAAACCAATTGTTCTCAAACAATACCGGCCCTCATTACGCAATCATAAAAGAATCTGACAAGCAGAATGTTGAACAGAGACTTTCACATATTTCTTCGAATATTGAAATAATCACATTTGAAGATTACGGACTTCCTTTAATACAATTAGTTCGTAGTTTGGGCAAAGACTCGAAATTTAATAATGTAGAACAAAAAGAAAAAGAACCTACACGACAAGACACAGAAAAAAGTTCCAAATTAGACATTGTGAAAATTTTTGAGTCCAACCCCTTAGACAAACCGAAAACTTATGACTCATTATATAAATCATTTAAAAAATTAAAGACCACAATCAATATAGAGCCATTTAACATTGATAATATTTATGAAAAAGTTGACTATGCATTTATATTTACTAAATGGTCAAGAAACGGTTTTTTGATGGAGGATGATGATGCTTGCAGTGATTACACTTCATTAATCGACATCTTAGATTGCTTGCCAAGTCAACTAAAAGGGCTGGTAATTTTAGTTGATGAGCTTCCTCAAGATATCGACATAGATATAATTGAAAGTCAGTATGATACTCCTGTATTAATTCTACCCCACAACAACTTTGACACCAATACCCTAAAAAAGTTGGCTCAGATTCAGCACAAAATTTTCAAAAAGAGAGATTTTACTTTCATTGAAAATACTATTGCAATCAACCACTCCAACTTCGACACAAATATAAATCTAACCGGAAAAAATACCCTAGTAAGAACTAGCTCTAACAATCTGTTTAATATCGACAAATCGAGTTTTTCCAACTTTGTAGGGAGAGCAAGTGACCTAGCTACAGTCAGCAGGGAAATATCACGTATTGAAGATAGGAATCTGGCCTTAGTTTTGAAAGGTAGTGGTGGAGTTGGAAAAACTGAGGTTGCAAAAAAAGTCGCGATTGAGTTGCACGCTAGAGGTAAATTTAGTGATGGTGTCACCTTTATAGATTGCGAACCAATTTCCGATTTAGATCAGTTCAAACAAAAGTTATCTTTAGCATTTAACAAACAAGGTAGTGATGACCTATTGGCCGAATTAGCCCAGTCCATTGACAATGGTAGCCGTCTCATTATTCTCGATAACTACGAATCTATTCTTAATATACAGAACCAAAAAAACGAATTCCTTAGTCTAATAGGCCCAATTACTGAATACGCCACAGTATTAATTACTTCTAGAGAAGTTTCCGGGGAATCCTGGGAGGAAGAATATACTCTAAGATCTTTAGAATCAGATGAAGCATTAGTATTATTCAACAATATAACAAAACATAGATATACAAGCGAAAGTAACCAAAAGTTTCTCAAACAAAACATCCTGGAGAACTTATTAGATCGAAATCCTCTAGCGATTAAGTTGATTGCTTCAAGCCTACCCCCTGGAAAATCACTACGTGAATTAGAAAACGACTTGGAAAATGAATTTTCTAACTGTGACGCTCTGAACCTTTTTTCCAAGGATATAGATAGAAACATAAATAGACAGCAATCCCTTCTTGCATCAATTGTCTACTCTTATAAAACCCTGAACACAAGTGAAAGAAAAGCATTAGAATTAATATCTTACTTTCCGGATGGTATAAATCTTTCGACATTAAAGACTATTGCAAATAAAAGTAACGAGTTAGACAAGTTAAAAGGAAGCAAAAATATAATATCAGATAAAGATATTAAAACGTTATCTGACAAATCATTACTAAATAGAGACTGCTCTAAGATTAAGCTTCATTCTATAATTAATAGATATATACTTGCCAAGGCAAACATTAATGAGAGCAATAATTATTACTGGACTGAAGTCGCAAAATACAACATGGCATTTTTTGACTATCTGTACAACATAAAGTCAAAAGACAAAAAAGTTGCTTTAGATCATGCCCTGTCAAATGCAAACAATGCTTTGCTAGCTGCATCTATAGGCGATAAAATCGATTTCTCACGAATTGAACAAGAAGAATATATAAACTATTTAGATACATTAGATTATTTTACAACTTCATTATCCATCTGTGATTCATTTCACAAGGTATTAGTTGATTTACTTGAACGTCTAAAAGAAAAGAAATTTGAAGAAAACTTCAACTTATCCATCGATATGTTACTTTGTAGTAGTTTATTCTTTGATGGGAATTTTGAAACATCCTTAGATTATTTAGAAGATAGGCTCCCTCTAGGTGTTTTGGTAAACTTTGAAGCTAAGTCATTTATTGATCATGTGGCAAAAAACACAGCGTGGCTAATTTACAATATGCTAGGACACTCCATGGAGTGTTATAAATTCAGAATAGAACACGATGAATATAAAAGAACAGGTTACCCTGATTATTTTTATGAGAGAGGTATTATTCTTCCTGAACTTCTAGATGTGTGCACAAAAAATATGGAGTACTATGAATCAAAAAGGTTAATAGGGATCGATTACTCTGACGAGATTACTGAGTCCATTAATAATCTACATGCATTGGAACATATTGAACGTTGCCAACTTAGTTATTTATTACATAAAATAAAACCACTCGATAATGAAGTTATCACAAAACTAACTAACACAAACTCTTATACTGTTGGCATAAAAAACCTTATGCTAGTATCAAATCTTGAAAGAGAAGTCATTAATTCTGGAAGTGTTGACAATGATACTCTTGAAAATATTCATGGCAAGTATAATTCAATTTTCTCAGACTTATATTATATAAAATACTTCTTAGTTCATGCAAAGTATCAATATGCATGTTTCTTAAAATCTATTAATCAGACACAAAGATTCCAAACAATTGTAAATAAGGGGATAGAACTTAGCCAGAAGTATTCATACCAACTATTTGAACATGAATTTAAAAGGCTGGATAACCCTGAGTTAGGTGCATTTTCTTTTAAACAACAGTCTTCTTACCCCTATAATTTAGACCCGGTACCATTTTCCAAAAAGGCAATTAAGTATATCTCGAGCAAGAAGTAACGACTAATCATGGGCTGGTTTTAATCAGCCCTTTTTATAACTTCACGTACGAGCATTCTAGATACATTGTTTTTTCCATCGTGCTTCCCCCCTTCAATCTTGTGGTGTTTTGGCATCCCTCCAAACAACAGAATGTACAATTTCCTCTCCCTATACGTTCCGACAACATAATGGTCTTTTTGTATTACGTATTCGACTACTTCAGCTTCTTCGTCAGTACACAAGTACTTAATATCGACGAGTTTGACCCACTTCAATCCAATAACATTTTCAGCTTCAATAAAGCCACCAAATGGTGCTGTAAACAACTTCCCAAGTTTCAACAATGCCGAGATAGTCCCATCATTCTTCTTGTGCATACCTATAGGGCCATCAGCGTTCATTTTAATAATACTGTACCCTGCGCTAACCTGAATGGATTGAAACATAACGAATTTAACCAGCCCTTTTTAACATTTGAAGCCAGGTTTGAGCATGTGCTCTCACCCCAATATAAAACATTGTTCTACGTTTTAGCTCGATTTATACTGTTTTTATATACAGTTATTTTAGGCTTTATTATGTCTGTCCGCAATTTAAAAGATGGCTCTAACAAACCATGGATCTGTGAATGCTATCCAAACGGGCGCAAAGGTAAGCGTGTTCGTAAGAAGTTTGCAACTAAGGGGGAAGCCAAGGCCTTTGAGCTGCACACAATGAAAGAAATTGACGATAAACCATGGATGGGCGACAAACCTGATCATCGAAGACTTTCACAACTAATTGAGATTTGGTATCAACTACATGGTGTAAACACCAAATCAGGGCTTAGAGCTAAGCGAAGAATGGAAATTGTATGCGAAGCTTTAAATGACCCTATCGCGAATCAACTGAATGAACGAATGCTTGCTCATTACCGCGCTAATCGCATCTATAAAGGCCGCGACCAAGGTAAACTCGCAACGAATCAACCTATCTCTATTGCCACACATAACCATGATCTCATTTGGCTTAAAACCATGTTTAGCGAGCTTATCCGCCTGAAGGAGTGGAAAGGCCCTAACCCAATTGCCAATATCCGAAAACTTAAAACCTCAGAGCCAGAGTTGGCGTTTCTAACCCTCGATGAAATCGCTCACCTTCTTGATGAAGTAAAAGATAGCGAAATGGGTGATGAACTCACTGCCATAGTAAAACTATGCCTAGCAACAGGAGCGAGGATTAGAGAAGCTATCGAACTGAAAGGTGCTCAACTATCTCAATTCAAGGTGACATACATTAACACCAAGGGAAAACGAAATAGAACGGTGCCAATATCAGAAGAACTTTATCACCTGATTCACAAAAACACATCAGGTCGCTTATTTAGCTGTTCATACAGCACTGTCTATAAATGGCTTACTCGTGCATTGCCTAATTTACCCAAAGGACAAGGAACGCATGTTTTACGCCATACCTTTGCAAGTCATTTTATGATGAATGGAGGGAATATTTTGGTATTGCAGAACATTTTGGGTCACACCGATATTTCAATGACGATGCGCTACTCTCACTTTGCACCGAACCATTTGAGCGATGCTATTCACTTTAATCCTCTGAATTCTTTGTCGCCAAAAAGTGGCGACAAAGTGGCGGCAGAGGATGTTATCTAGCGTTTAAAAGGGCTTTCAGACGTTTTTAACCTACAGCATCTCTTTAGCAATCAAATGCAGCAAAAACGTTTCGCGCTCAATGCTCATGCCCTTTTTCGGGCTCTCGGCCATGGTCTTCTCGTTATGAGCAATGGCCTCATGAATGTTAATCCAAACAGGTTTCATCCCATTTTTAATTTCATAATCTTCAAATGACGTTTCACCCAATTCACGATCGATTTTACAGGTATAGCAATAAGAAATCATATGTACGATATCGGCATCATCTTTATACCAAGGACGAAACTCCTCAAAGATACCAAACGGCTTGATGCTGTGAATATTTTGAGCACCCGTTTCTTCTTCCAGCTCCCTTACCATGCCTGCGATAACATCTTCATCTTTATCTAAACCACCTCCAGGGATGGTGTAGTCGTGGTATCGCTGGGTGTAAAGCATCAGAATGTTTTCACCGTCTAATACGATAGCGCGAGCCGCTTTACGCTGAAAAACCGTTTTGTCGTCTATATGTTCGATGTCAGGGTGAATGGTTGTTTTTAGGTGTCTCATAGTACGTTGTGTCTAAATTATTTTGGCGCATGGTAACACATTCATTGAACATTTGATGGATACAAAAAACCCCGCATGTGCGGGGCTTTTCTATATCCAACTATGGCTTTTCACGATTGTGGCTTAGCCATCTGCGGTAATTGCCGCAATGAGTTCTTGTTCGACGGAATCGGCATCTGCAGTTGGGATCTGACAAGTACCAGCAGCGTTATGTCCGCCCCCGCCGTATTTCAGCATTAGCTCACCAACATTGGTTTTTGAACCTCTATCAAAAATAGATTTACCCGTTGCAAAGACAATGTTTTGCTTCTGGAATCCCCACATCTTATGAATTGAAATATTACATTGCGGGAACAATGCGTAAATCATAAAACGGTTACCCGCATAGATAGTTTCTTCTTCGACCAAGTTCAGAACGACTAAATTGTCATGAACCGTCGCACAGCGCTGAACCTGCTCTTTGAATTTGTTTTCGTGATCACGGTAAAGGTCAATACGTTCTTTCACATCAGGTAACGCGAGAATCTCTTTTATCGTATGGTTCTTACAGTAATCAATAAGATCCATCATTAACGCATAATTAGAAATTCGAAACTCTCGGAATCGCCCCAAACCTGTACGAGCATCCATAAGAAAGTTCAGTAGATTCCAATCTTGAGAATCTAAAACCTCATCGCGGCTGAACTGTGCAGAGTCTCCTTTATCGACCGCTGTCATCATTTCTTCCCACTCAGCAGGAAAAGTCTCGGCACCACCGTAGTAATCCCAAACCACGCGAGCGGCAGAAGGCGCATTAGGGTCGATGATGTGATTATCAAGATCACCTTCATTCCGAATCGTTTCTGATAGGTGATGATCAAACGTTAAGTATGAGTCAGCAACATACGGTAAGTTCGTAACAATATCGTTAGAAGTAATCTCTACCTTGCCATCTTGCATATCTTTTGGATGGACAAACTTGATATCGTCAATTTCAAACTTTTGTTTTAGTAGCACCGCGCATACAAGTCCATCAAAATCGCTACGCGTGACTAATCGGTATTTTTGGTCTGACATTTTAATTCCTTTGCCATATAACGTTTACATCAAAGATAACCGCATAGAATACTTGCAATCAAGAAATGATTAGCAACCAGTGCACGGCATCATGTTTAAGCTTGACCTAGGGCTCAAAAAGAACCTAAACCTGTGTAAATAATAGTCTCAATCAATCTCTTGACCAAGTTCACACACCACTTTGTTAAATCTAAAATATACTGATTTCATATGTCACCCAAAATCACTTAGGAGAAAGTATGAAATCAATCGGGTTACTGATCGCGGCAACTGTCGTTTTGGCAGGCTGCGCTAATGAATATTCTCAATACAGTGAAAAAGAGCGTACATCGATGGCCAACCCTGCCGCTGTATACTGTGTGCAGCAAGGTGGTGAACTAGAAGCCGTTACAGAAAATGACCAACGCGTGACCTATTGCTCGCTGTCTGAGGAAGAACGAGTAGAACAGTGGGAATACTACCGCAAGAACCATCAAAAAGAGTCTGACTCAGAGCAAGTTTCCTAACCAACTCTAACTATTCATTTATTTCTCAAATTCTATATTCAGCTAAAGTTTCATGGGCTGAATATAGAATCCCTAACAATTGAACGGCGTTTCTTTCCTGACGCTCCCCTGACATTTCTCACAGGAACACCTATAAAATTGCGATTTATATCACACAATCTATAAGTTTTACCCATATGAAAAGCCAACAAAACTTTAAGCACCAGCACAAAGCGTTGTCCGTCGAGCTACCTGAATTTACGCTCTCTCACTCTACTTCAAAAGTGATATACCAACGCTGTCAGACTGCGCTTGTTGTGATGGCGATTGGCATTATTGTCAACCTAGCGATTCGCATTGATTTTGTGTTTTTAAATGGCTCTATTGGCGAAACGTCGGTTACCGAAATGCTCCAACAGCTTTTATTGCTAGTTTCCTCGGCCTCATTTGCTTACTTAGCCAAAGAGAGATGTGAGATTCGCCATGCTGCAATCTTAATTAGTGCTTTTTTCGCAGTCATGTTTGTTCGAGAGTTAGATTTCTGGTTCGATCAAATTGTTCATGGCGCTTGGGTTTATCCAGCCGTTGCTATTGCTGGCAGTGCGATCTTTTACGCTTGCAAAAATGGTAAACGCACCCTCGATCAACTTGCACTAATTTTGGCATCACCACATATGAACTTACTGGTAACTGGTGTGATGTTGCTTCTCGTGTTTTCTCGCTTGTTCGGAATGGGTAGCTTCTGGCAAGGCGTGATGGATGAGCACTACATCCGAAATGTTAAAAGCATCGCAGAAGAAGGGACTGAACTGCTGAGTTATTCATTGATCACTTTCGCTGCGATTAAGACCGTTCTAGGGCTGACTAAAAAACAGTAGCCACCGGTGTGGTTTATCGCCACCAGCGAGATTCCGAAGCCACTTCAGGATCCAAGTAACGATTCAACAAAGTCAGGTTAGTATCCAGCAACGCTAGGTACTCCCTGACTTTTTTTACAGACGTTTCTGGGGGGGTTCGCTCCACACACTCTGATAGCGCAGGCAAAAGTACGCCTAACAAAGGAAACTCAGTCTCACTTAGAAGTAACGATTTAGCTTTGCTTAGTGCGGTGGTCGCTATTTCAGCAGGCACCTCTCTCACGCTCACCAAATCTCGCTTAAATGCACCAGCAACGACTCCTTCCAAATACACACGATAAGTTGTGAGCTCATCCATCAATAAAAAGAGTTGCCCTTGTAGATGTTGGTGCGGATAGGGCACGACCACATGACGAGCTAGGTTATTATCGATTAAGAGCTGAATACCTAAATCTTCACATCGATTAGTTAGCACTCTTAATAGCCCTTGTTCGTCCATCAATTGCTGAATTTCAAAAATTCGATGCAGATGATAATCGTTTGAAGCGAACGTTACGCGAATTGGCTTGCCAGCGTTCAGTAATTGACTCTCGATCAGCTTCTTCGCAACGTTTTGGATGTTTTCGACTGTATTCGTGGACTCTTCTTCGAGTATCACCCCACCAAGAACAAATGGTGTCGCCATATTACTTTCAATTTCACGAAAGTAATGATGCATTCGGCTTGCCTCAGACACACTCTGTCCAGGCGTGACTCCACCACAAAATGCCACAGCTAACTCTTCACACGCATGACTGAGCAAATACTTGCTTAGGGCTTCGACACGGCTTTCGCCTTCTTTGGTCAATAAATTGTTATTTAGCCTTTTCCCCAGAACAATCAGTATGTGATTTATGCTCATTTTATGCTCAAGTCTCGTTTTTGTTATTCTAAAGAGTGAATTATGTATACAATTTTAATTATCAAAAGTACTTTTAGGCATCGATGATTTTAGGTGAGTCGCATTATCGCTCTCATATAACGACAAAATAATCACTTAAATTCAAAAGATGGTCATTAGCTCACATTAGATAAGTCTGACTTTGGAAAGTTGCGTGCCGTTACCGTTTAACAGCCCGCATTACTATACAACGAATATAGAGCTCGTTCAGCGAGCCATGCCTGCACAGGAAGTAATTATGTTATCTATCTTTGATATCTACAAAATTGGCGTTGGTCCTTCCAGTTCTCATACGAACGGACCCATGATTGCGGGTTACCAATTTACCCAATTGCTTGAAACTTGTCTGAAAGACGTGAATCGCATCCAAATAGATCTTTATGGTTCCCTTTCTTTAACCGGCCGAGGCCACCACACGGATCGCGCAACGATTTTAGGCTTGTTAGGGAATAAGCCTGATACTATCAAGATCACCAGCGCTAACTTAGCTATGCGCAAAGCCGTAGAAGATAAGCGACTCTCGGTTAGTGGCCAGCATGAGATCGACTTTGATGTCGATACCGACCTGTTGTTTCACGAAACGAACCTTCCACTCCACGAAAATGGCATGACCATCAGTGCGTTTAATAGCGACGGTGAGCAACTCGCGTTTGAAACGTATTACTCAATTGGTGGTGGCTTTATCGCTACCGCAGATGAATTAGAAAATGGCAAAAAAACGCAAGATGTAGACGTCGAGTTTCCATTTACGTCCGCAGAAGAATTTCTCAATAGCGCTGAAAAACATGGATTAAGCCTAGGTGGTTTAGTCCTGCGCAATGAAGTCTCTTTCCAAGATATGGATTCCATAGACCAAAAAACCGACCAAATTTGGAAAGTCATGTCTTTGTGCATGCAGCGAGGTTTCGACACCGAAGGTATCTTAGATGGCGGCTTGAATGTGACTAGACGTGCACCCGCGCTATTGAAAAAACTCGATGCGAATGCGGCGGTTGAAAGTGACCCGATGGAGATCATGGATTGGATTAACCTGTTTGCTTTCGCAGTGAGCGAAGAAAATGCAGCGGGTGGTCAAGTAGTGACGTCTCCAACCAACGGTGCGGCCGGTGTTATCCCCGCAGTGCTGATGTACTACCACAGATTCATCAAAGAACTCGACACTAAGCAGCTCAAAGACTTCTTAGCCGTCTCTGGCGCGATTGGCATCTTATACAAAACCAATGCCTCCATTTCAGGAGCCGAAGTGGGATGTCAAGGCGAGGTCGGCGTTTCGTCCTCAATGGCTGCCGCTGGCTTAACAGCGTTGCGAGGTGGCAGCAATGAGCAGATATGCATTGCTGCAGAAATTGCCATGGAACACTCATTAGGCATGACATGTGATCCAATCGGTGGCTTAGTTCAAGTCCCATGTATTGAACGTAATGCGATGGGTGCGATGAAGGCAATCAATGCCTCTCGCATGGCATTAAAGCGCACAAGCAAATGTCTGATCTCTTTGGACAAAGTAATTGAAACCATGTATCAAACGGGCAAAGACATGAACAAGAAATACCGAGAGACTTCTCTTGGGGGCTTAGCGGTCATTCATATGGCCCCACCATGTGAATAACCTCCTTTATATACAGAAAAGCCAGCATTTGCTGGCTTTTTTCTTTTCATACATACAAACGGAGTTCAGGCTTTCCCGTCGCCACTCTCACTCTCACTCTCACTCTCAACAGCATCGTGTTTATCTTCTGGACTGCCGTTCGCTAATCCAAACCAATACATGCTTCTTATCGTCTCGCCGGAAAATTTATTCACAAATTGAATATTTGCTCTAATTGTGAGCTTTTGTTGAATGTTGTTTGATCTGAGATAAATGTTTCAGTTTATGTATGACTGTAAATAATATTATAATTGGGTTATTACACTACTGTTAAACTCAAAAGCGAGAATAAAATAATGTGGAATAGATTAAATAAGTCCATGATGTTCTGCCAAATGATGTTTGGTCTTTCATTCTATGGCGTAATGGTCATACTCACGCGCTTCTTCTTAGAAGAGCTTAATTACAATGAAGCCGACACTATGATGGTCGTAGGTGCCTTTTCTGCCATCGGGCCTCTATTTGCGATCGCGGGTGGCTTTATTGCAGATAAGTTCTTGGGGGCTTACCGATCACTAACCATTGCCTACCTCGGGTTTTCGAGCGGTTATGTTTTGTTAGTATTAGGCGCATCCGCCACTAATATTCCGATGGCACTTTGTGGTATCGCACTCGCGAGCTACGCGCGCGGACTCATGTCTCCTTCGTACCCAAGTCTCTACAAGCGTACCTTTAAAACGCAGGAAGATTTTGAAAACGGCTACCCAATCAACTACTCCATCAACAACATCGGTGCATTCCTAGGCCAGTATCTATTCCCTATGCTTGTGCTGGTCGTTGGTTTCCATGGTGGCTTCATGCTATCAGGTATTCTTGCGGGCGCAGCTCTGTTCACTCTGATCACTTTCCGCAAAGGTTTGGTCGAGGTTGGTGCGGACATCGACCAAGCTCACGTGAGTACGAAAAACTGGATTGCGTTCCTATCGTTATCTGCCGCTATGATTGGCTTGGTATTCTTCATGTTCTCGAACATGGATATCGGTCAAAACATTGTTTATGCCATTGGCGCAGCGGCGATCATCTACTTCATTTCTTTAATGATCAAATCAAAGAAATCAGATGCGCTTAAAATGGGTACTATCCTGATCATTACCTTTTTAACTACGTGCTTCTTCGTGTACTACGGTCAAATGATGACATCGATGAACATGGTAGCGATCAATACCATGCGCGGTGACCTGTTTGGTTTTATCCCTGTCGCTCCTGAAGCTGCAATGGCGATGAACCCACTATGGTGTATGGTTGCAGGTCCGGTTATCGCTGGCTTCTTCTCTACATTAGAAAAGCGTAACATTAACTTCTCGACTGCCACTAAAGTGGGCTTCTCGTTCATTTTAACGGCAATCGCCTTCGGTATTTTGACCTTAGCAGTAACAACCGTTGGCGAAGATGTCCTCATTCGCCCGGAAGTTTTCCTAGCGATTCACTTCTTCCAAGCGTTCGCTGAAGTGATTGTTGGCTCTATGGTGGTGGCATTCATTCTATCGGTAGCGCCTAAACACATAGAAAACTTCTCTGTTAGCTTGTTCTCTGTTGCGATTGCATTAAGTGGTATCGTTGGTGCGGTATTCTCTACTTCTATTGCTTTGGAAAAAGGGCAAGAGATCACTCAAGAGATCGTTCAAACGGTTTACGGAGACTACTTCCAACTTCTCACGGTACTTGCCGTTGTTATGGTAGGCATTGCAATGGGTGCTTCACTGGTAATTCGTAAGATGCTTGAAGCCGCTAAGAAAGATGAAGTGGAACTCGTGGAAGCTGAAAGCTAATACTCGTCACCCTTAGCTGCACTAACCCTCATAAAAAATGCCCTAATGATTTTTCATTAGGGCATTTTTATACGTTTATTATCACCTTCATCAAGACATCAACTCTTCCGCCTGTACCACTTGATTACGGCCACTATTTTTAGCCTTGTACATCGCCTGATCCACACGCTTAAACCAATCATGTTTTGACTCATTTAACTTCAGCTGAGCAACCCCAAAGCTCGCGGTACAGCTAAAGGCATCATGAAATTGATGGCGTTCAAACATCACCCGTATTTTCTCCGCTAGAAGAAAGGCGTTGTCTATTGGGGTTCCAGGGCACACGATCAAAAACTCTTCACCTCCCCAACGTCCACATGTATCCACACCTCTAGTGTTCTCTTCTAGCAAAGAGGCGACTTCAACCAGCACTTCATCGCCGACATCATGACCATATCGATCATTGACCAATTTGAACTTGTCGATATCGAGTAAAATAATTGAAATCACTCTCGGACTTGCTTTGAAATTCCGGATTTCTACATCCAACAATCGTTCTAGGAACATTCGGTTAGACAAGTTGGTTAAATGGTCGGTATTTGAGAGCTTTTCCAACAGGTTTGCTTTTTCTTCCGTTAACTGTTGGCGTGTTTCGGTTTCAATCAAATCCCGGGTTCGATATTCGAGCTCTTTACTCAACTTATAAAAATGCGCGCCTAGGTCATCAACTTCATTGATCCCCGAACTCGACAATCTAGCCGTCGCAAGGAACTGCCCGGTGTCTTCAGTCAATAAGGTAAGATTTTCTATCGGCTTGGCAATTTTAGACGCCAAGACCTTAGCTTGTTGCTTGATATGCCAGTAAAAACCGACATAAAACAAAGCCATGATTAGAATAGCGATATAGCCAATCTTGGTGGTTAGCGTTTCTAACTTAGTCACCGGGGCAGTCAGCAGTTCATAATCCACCAGTGTCATCACCTGCCATCCATTTACCGGAACCGTGCCTTGCAATAACAAATAACGTTGACCCGCAACGTCGATCAGGGAAGAAGCGTCGCCAGAAGAAATAAATGATTCTAGCGGTTGACGAAAAGCTGTATTGGGAATGTTGCTTACATTAAACTCTTGAGGCTTATAGACATTTTTCCCGCCTTGTTCACTATAAGTTTCAGAGCCCAACTCACTTAACCCAGTTAACGCTTCAATTTCCGGAGGCATTGCTAAAATAACGCCGGATTCGTCCACAAGAAAGCTAGATGCCCCCCAAGGTAAGTCGAGCGCCAAGATATCTGAAATGAACGATCCAATCGTAATATCAATGCCACTCACTCCTTCGAGAAAGTCTCCGCTGTAAATAGGCACAACACAGGATGCAAGCCAACCTTGCCCTGCAGGATCTAAATAGACGCTCGTCCAAACCGGCTCTCTTGATGGGTTATTGTCGGCATCAGCCAAATAATAAAAATTGTAGTCCCGCATATTGATCGTCGGACCATAGACATCTGATACATTTTCAATGGCGGGATACAATTGATTCATGTTGTCCCAAGTATTGAAATACACCTGCTGGATAATATCACTTTCATCCACAATCGCCTTATATAACGCTTCCACATGCTGAATACGTTGGACTTTTTGCTGATGAATCGTCCCGATTTTTGTATCGCCAGAATAGTAATAAGACGTACCTTGAGGTTGCGCTTCCACAAAGTAACTGCCGTTAGCATGTTGAACCAATACAGGTAGCGTTTGATTGTCGAGTTTTGAATGAGGTAAGTTCAGTGCTTTTTGTTGTTCCGACTGTATGAGGTGGGCAATGCGATGCACTTCCCCCAATTGAACGTTAATCGTATCGATATGCTTTTGAGTTAGTAATGAAAGATTAGTGTTTGCTTCTTGTTCTAACGTTGTCTGATATTTCTCTTCAACAAATCCCGTCACAGAAAAATACAACGCCAATAAAGCAAGCTCGATGACAAGTAAAGGTATCAGCGCCGAAAATAAAAATCGGTCGTAAATCAACCTAAAGACGGAAAGATGCTTTTTATGCCTAAACGATCCCATCAGCGCCTCATTTATCATTAAGTTACTCAATAAGTTTAAGCAATTAGTCTACTTTCGCAACGTACGCTCACTGATAATCCTCAATTTTTCAATTAAATATCGCACTCCTATCAAAGATAAGATTTTCACTACACTAAGAATAGAAATAAGCCGTTATCACTATGCTCGATTTAGGCCATTTCCTAATGTAAATGCAAGTAAATGATAACTATTAGCATTGAGTTGTTTGAGTCGCATGTTTATGATGTAGCTTCAAAGTAAAAGTGAGTATTGATTATGAGCAAACCAGCACCTGTAACCCTAACCGTGACAAAAACAGTAACCGTAACTCCAAACATGCAAAGGTTAGAGCTTCAAGGAGATGGGCTCAGTAACTTCCCAACACACTGTGCCGGTGGCTATATCAAATTGCTTTTCTCCCCTAATGGCGATACGGATCTCTCTGACCTGAAGGAAGGTGAGAGACCAGTCATGCGCACCTATACAATCCGACAGTTCAACCAAGCAACGAATACTATCGAAGTCGATTTTGTACGCCATATTACGAAAGATCTACAATGCGGATTTGCTGCTCGTTGGGCTATGAATGCGCAGGTGGGCGATACCGTATCAATTGCTGGCCCGGGGCTTATTCAGGGGCTTAATTTAGAAGCAGATTGGTTCTTCTTAACTGCAGACATGACGTCCCTCCCTGCTCTTTCCGCCAAGCTACATAGCTTACCTTCAGAAGCAGTCGGCCACGCCATTATCCAAATCACTTCAGAGCAAGATAAACAAACTCTAGCTGCCCCAGAGGGCCTTAAAGTTCAATGGGTAGTAGAAGAGGCATCTGAGAAAACGTTAGCAGAAACCGCTCGTGAAGCAGAGTGGTTATCAGGCCAAGTATCGGTGTGGTGTGCTTGTGAGTTCGATTCAATGCGTCAGTTACGCCAATATTTCAGAAATGAAAAAGAAGTCGAGAAAGACAATATCTACATCAGTAGTTACTGGAAACGCGGTGTGACTGAAGATGGCCACAAAGTCATTAAACGCGAAGATGCTACCCTAGCAGACGCATAATCATGTTTGCCCTTATTGTTAACCAATAAGGGCAAATTTCTTGTCTTTAAATACTTTCGCCCACTTCGATTTGGTACCCCAAATCCAACTTAGCCTGCCAATCAGATTTCCCTTTCAATCGAGCAACGATTTCCTGCGCGGCCACCAAGCCGATCTGTTCACGCGGCGTGACTACAGTTGCTAATCTGGGTGTCATGGCTAAGGTAATATCATGGCCGTGGAAACCTGCAATCGCCATATCTTGTGGCACTTGAATACCGCGGCGAACACATTCGTAAAATGCACCAATCGCTAAGTCATCGTTAGTGCAAAAAATGCCGTTCGCTTCCGGGTGCGTATCTAGCAGCTCACCAAGCAATTTAGCACCCAAAGTAAATGACGAGGCCGCTTCGGTTTGTAATGTCATTGGCTCGGCATTCGCCTCTTCCATTGCATGCTGATAGCCCGCCATTTTCAAACGGGTACGCTCATCCATTCGGGCGGCAAGATAAGCGATGTTCTTACGCCCTCGCTTCAACATGGTTTTGGTCATGTCTCGCGCCGCTTCAAAGTTATCAAAACCAACGGCTTGCTCGATTCTTGGGGAAACGGAATCCATGATTTCAATTACTGGGATCGACGCGGTTTGCAGCATTTTTCTAGCGCGATCTGAATGCACGTTCTCCGACAAAATGATCGCATCAACATTGTAAGACAGCAAAGAAGCAATGCTTTGTTCTTCAAGTTCAGCACTATAGCCGTAATGGGCAATCATGGTTTGGTAGCCAGCTGGGCCTGTCACTTGCTCAATCCCCCGGATCACTTCTGCGAATACTTGGTTAGTTAATGAGGGAACCAACACACCAATCGCATTGCTTTTGGCGTTCGACAGAATGTCTGGAGCACGGTTTGGAATGTACCCTAGCTCTTCAACTGCTGAAGTAATTTTGTCTCTTAACGCGTCAGACACTTGTGAAGGGTCACGAAGGCAGCGGCTGACTGTCATTTTGGTTACACCAACTAAATCGGCGATGTCTTGGAGGGTAGGACGTTTCTTCTTGTTTACCATATTGCTGTTCTGATTATTATGTATGGGGTAGTAATGTTACTGGTAACATCTTATCTCAGTGGATCGTTTTTTGTAGCCTATTGTTTGTAATATTTGATGATCCGCTCAAACAATAACGCCCTCCAAATTGAGGGCGTTATTCAATATCAGTTATCGCTTAATTTGTGTTCGAGGATTTTGACTCCACATGATGTGAAACTTGTCCGCTTCCGGTTCATCGATACGCGAATACGTATGTGACCCGAAGAAGTCGCGCTGAGCTTGCAGTAAGTTTGCAGGCAATACTTCGCAACGTAATGAATCAAAATAGCTCAATGCTGAGCTGATACCCGGCATTGGTACTCCATATAGAGCGGAGTTTGCAACCGCAATTCGCCATGCCAGTTCGCGCTCTTGCACCTGCTCGATGAAGGTTTCATCAAAGAGTAAATTCTGCAGCGCATCGTTAGTCTGATAAGCCGTCGTAATGCTTTGCAGGAAAATTGCGCGAATAATGCACCCTGCTCGCCAAATCTTAGCGATATTAGTGAAATCTAGCTGCCAGCCTTCTTTCTCAGATGCCGTTTTCAGTAGATCAAAGCCTTGAGCGTAAACCGACAACTTCGCGCAATATAACGCATCGTGTAGCTCAGCGATCGCTTCATGCTTGTCGAGCTGGCGAGTGTCTGCAATCTTACCTTTAAGTAATTGGCTACCCTGCTGACGCTGCACTTTCTGCCCGCTCATTGCTCGCGCGTAAACGGCCTGAGCGATAGTTGGCGTTGGGCAACCTTCTTGTAGGCTGTTAACTGCCGTCCATAAACCAGTGCCTTTTTGCCCGGCTTTATCGAGCACCACTTCAACAAATGGTTTGCCAGTTTGCGGATCGTCCTGCTGAAGAATATCGGCGCTGATTTCCATCAGGTAACTGTTCAGTACGCCTTGATCCCACTGCGCGAATACTTCGCCAATTTCTTTTGCTGGCATCTCAAGTACATCACGCATGAAATGGTACACTTCGCAGATAAGTTGCATGTCCGCGTATTCAATACCGTTGTGCACCATTTTGACATAGTGCCCAGAGCCCGCAGGTCCTACATAAGCGGCACACGCTTCACCAGCTTCAAACTGACCGACAGGTAAACCGTTCGCGTCCACTTTCGCAGCAATTGCTTCCCACATTGGCTGAACATATTGCCATGCAGATTGATCGCCACTAGCCATCAATGCAGGGCCTACACGAGCGCCTTCTTCACCACCAGAGACTGCGGTGCTAAAGAAACGTAACTTGTTTTTATAGCGAAGTTCACGCGCTTCAGTATCAGTCCATAAGCTATTGCCGGTATCGATAACGATATCATCACTTTCTAAGCCCGCTTCTAATAAACTTTCCACGACAAGGTCAACAGGCTTACCAGCAGGCACAGACAAAGCAATAACGCGTGGCTTAGCCAATGTGCTCAATAAATGGCTCAGATCAGATGCAGCAGTGAAAGCCCCTTTAGAATTACCATCAACTGCATTGCTTGATTTAAGAGCATCCGCTTCGTGTTGAGCGCGATGGATATTGTCTTGGTTCAAATCGTAACCGGCTACGTCAAAACCATTATCTAGCAAGTTAAGTGCTAGGCTTTTCCCCATCACACCTAGGCCAATCATCGCGATATGATGCGTATTTTGCGCGCTCATTATTTGATATCCTTTTTTAGCAGGGCTAGTGCACTCTCAACAACTTGCTCGACGTCTTGTGCAATATCGACAAACAAAGCTTCACCTTTTTGAGGCTCAACTAATGCTTCGAATTGGCTTTTCAGCATTTGTTCACCGTTAAAATAATGATTTTCACGATTCTTATGGCGATTCCAGATCGTATCGAAGCTGCCCTGTAAGTACACAATCACCAGCTCTTCATTGTTTTTTCTCAGAATATCTCGGTATTGTGGTTTTAAGGCCGAGCAAGCAATCACCGCACTTGGTTGGCTGATGAATTGTTGGTTCAATGTTTCCAACCAACCCTGACGATCTTCGTCTGTCAAAGGGATACCTTGGCGCATTTTCTCTACGTTTGTTTCTGGGTGAAAATCATCACCATCAAAAAATTGTAGATCCAAAGCTTTAGCGATACGGCTACCAATCAAGCTTTTACCGCAGCCCGATACGCCCATTACTAATATTTTTTTACTTTTCATAAGACGAGACTTTCCTTAGCCCCAACTTTCACTGGGGCTGACAATCTATTGTGTATATGGTCTAACTCAGTAACTGGGAGTCGTTACTTCTCCTGCATGTCTATTGCCACCAAAGGGCTAGCTGCGGGAACATGATGACTAAAGAAAGAACCAAAACTTGTAAGCCGATGAATGGCAATAGTGAAGTAAAGATTTCACCTAAGCTGATGTCTTTTGGAGCTACCGATTTCAGGTAGAAAGCCGCTGGGCCGAATGGTGGTGACAAGAAAGACACCTGCATGTTCAAGCAGAACACCACACCGAACCAAATTGGGTCGTAACCTAAGCTAATAATGATTGGTACGAAGATAGGCATGGTTAGCAGTGCTACACCAACCCAATCAAGGAACATACCCAATACCAGTAGAATCACCATCATGATGAGCAGAGTCGCTAATGCGCTGCCGCCACTTAGAGCAAGAATGGTTTCTTCAACAAAATCAATACCGCCCATTAGGTTGTAAATACCAACCAATGCACTCGCACCAATACCGATCCACATGATCATGCCACAGGTTTTCATGGTGGCGACGGCACTGTCTTTTAGCATCGACCAAGACATTTCTTTACGAATCACCGCACTGATCATAATGCCTACAACACCCAGTGCTGACGCTTCAGTTACAGATGCCACACCTGTGTAGATACTACCCAGTACGGTTGCAACAGAAAGTAGCGGGAAGAACAGCGCTTTAAAGTAGCTCGGTTGGTTTTCAAGATCTTCTTCTAGCTCATCATCACTTGGGATTGGCGCTAACGCCGGGTTTAACTTACAACGGATTAATACATAAGCGATGTAACAGCCAGCCAAGATAAACGCTGGTAAGAAAGAGGCTTTGAATAAGTCACCGATTGAAACACTTGCCGTCATACCGTAGATAATCAAAACGATACTTGGTGGTAGCATGGTACCTAACGCTCCACCAGCACAAGTGGTGCCGATAGCCAGCTTGCGGTCGTAACCTAAGCGCAGCATTTGTGGCAGAGCAAGAATACCGAGTAGAACGGTTTCACCACCGATAACGCCAGACATAGACGCTAGCAATACCGCGACTAACAGCGTTTGCACCGCAACGCCACCGCGAACTCGGCGACCCACAGACTTCATTGCGTCGAACAAGTCACGTGCAATACCTGAACGGTCAAGCAATGCAGCCATTAAAACAAACATCGGGATAGCGAGGAAAATGTAGCCCGAAGAGAAACTGTACATACGGCTCGCGATAAGTGGCAGTGCATCCACACCAAACCAACCGAGCGTAAAGAAGATGGCAACAAAGCCAGTTACAAAGGCTAATTGCATGCCGGTTAACAGTAAACCGATCATCATAGCCAGCATGAGTAAACTACCCCATGCGATTCCCATTGAAGATAAATCAAACATCGTTATTCTTCCTTAGGCCTTGAATTTCTTGGATAAGATGTAAAATAAATTGAACCACGAGTACGCAAAGCGTAACGAAAATAATGCCTTTCAATAATGCTGGGAAAGGAGGGTTTAATGACGAGCCTGATGTTTCAAGCCTAAACTCACCCCATGGAGTAAACCATGCCCCTTCCGCCATGACATACGCGGCGTAAGCCATCATGCCCGCAAAAGCCAATCCAACGACATGGTGAACAAGGTTTAAGTAACGACGAGTACGATCAGAAACGTAATCGTAGATAAGAACAACGCGCACGTGCTTATTGTTCGCAAAAGAATAAATACCGCCAAAGACAAACAGAGCCCCTCCTATGAAAGATGCTGTTTCGTGAACCCATGTGGTAGGAGAATCAAATACGTAGCGCATTAACACTTCGTAAAACGAAATCACAACTGTGATGATAAAAAGTAAGCTAAGAGCATTGCCCAACTTCAAAACCCACTTGTCGAGTAGATTCCTAGGTTGCTCTTCTGGCTCAACAGGAGCGTGGGGAGTGTTGTCATTCATACCGCTAATATCCCAAAGGAAATAGAGGGCGAGAACCGCCCTCTTAGTCGTATCTCTATCTTAGTTATTATTTAAAGCTTCGAGATAACCATGTTGTGTTGATAGGTAAAACTTAAAGTAGACCGTTAGCTTCAAGGAAGTTAGTTACTGAGTCGTATACTTTCTTCGCGCTTGGTGAACGCTCAGCAAACACTTTCCATTGGCCTTTAGCGATTTCACGGAACTTCTTACGCTCTTCTTGTGACCAATCGTGGATAGTGATTTCTGGGTTTGCTTGCGCTTCTTTCACAGCCGCTTGGTCTGCAATCTTAAGCTGTGTTGTCATGTCGTAAGAGAAATCACGAACCGACGTTTGCAGCATAACTTGTAGATCTTCAGGCATCTTGTCCCACTTCTTCTGGCTGATTGAAATATCGATCAATGGCAGTGAGTGGAAACCTGGGTGAATTGGGTGGTGAGCAACGTCGTTCATGCCCGCTTTTTGGTTAGTAGAAAATACCGTGTAGTCAGCCGCATCAATTACGCCTTTGCTTAGGCCCGTAAATACTTCAGAACCCGGTAGGTTTACTGGAGTCGCACCTGCTGCTGCAAATACTTGTTGAACTAGGCCTTCAGGGGCACGCAGTTTCAGACCTTTTAGATCTTCAACTGAGTCGATTGGCTTTTTAGAAATGAAGGCTTCTACACCTGTCGTTGATGCGCCGATGAATTTCACGCCGTATGGTGCGTAAAGCTCAGTCATTAGCTCGTTACCGCCACCGTAGTTCATGTATTGAAGTAGCTCTGTTGTGTCAGACCAAGCACCAACCATGTTACCGATTAGACCGAACGCTGGATCTTTACCAGAGAAGTAACCCGTTGCCGTTACGTGACCATCTAGGATGCCCATTTTGATAGCGCCTAGCGTTTCCGTGTGCTTAACCACAGCACCTACAGGTAGTAGATCGATGTCGATGCGACCATTAGACATTTTCTCAACGCGCTCGGCCCAGTTTTGCTGAACTTTATAGTTCAAATCACCAGAAGGATCCGAAGATTGAATCTTAAGTTTAAAGTCTGCAGCAAGTGCTGAAGCTGAAAATAGGCCAGTAATCGTGGCAGCGATTAGCGTTTTAGTCATAGCTTTCATCGGGGTATCCTTATGAGTTTCACAGAGTCCGGTTTGTTGTTATATGTTACCGGTAACGTTTGAGGCGATGTTACCGGTAACTTTACGTAACTGTCTATGAGGAAGATCACACCTTGAACATAGATGAAAACAGAACTATCAATAGCAACTAAGCGTGAACAAAGTCACAGAAACAGGATGGGGGTACTTAAATTTAATTATTTTAAATCAATGAGATAACTAAACCCGATAAGATTAAAATGACTCCAACACCGCGAGTGACGTGCCACTTTTCCTTCAAAAAGTAGATCCCCATCACAACTCCAAAGATGATACTAATCTGACGAAGTGCCACCACTAAGCTGACATTCTCAGTCATGGTCATTGCGAACAAGACCAAACCATAAGTCGCAGCCATCATTACCCCTGCTGCCGTCGCTCGTTTGCGCTGTAGCCAAGCATTTTCAAATTCAACACGCTGATTACTGACCAACAACCACAAGCTTAAAGGGATCACTATCGCCCAAAACTGCATACCTAAATAGAAAATAGAAGAATGCTTATTAGTGATAGTAGAGTTCTGAATTTGATCCAAAATGATCAACGACTCTTTGTCGATAATCGAATAACCCGTCGTACCAATCGCCGCGACTAGAGCCCACAATACCCCTAAGTTTAAATAAGCCTTAATTTTCAGATCTTGAAAGCTTTTCAAGGGGACAAACAAGCAACCTAAAGTGATAAGCGAGAACCCAAACCATTGATTGGTTGACAGTTCATAACCAAGAACCACCGTGCCAACCCCGACCATAAGCACAGGTAGCGCTCTTGCCATTGGGTAGATGACCCCAATATCCGCCTGTTTATACGCGACACCTAACCCAATTAAATACACAATCTGACAAAGACCACTAAGTAACAACAGCTGCCAAAACGCATTTGGTAACTCGGCGAAACCAATCGTATTCATGTACCAAGTTAAATACGGAGTCAGCAGTAGCGCCGCCGCCAGTCCAGAAGCAAGAAAAAACGAAGAGCCAGAGCCTTGATTTGATTTACCTAAAATATTCCAACCGGCATGCAGCAAGGCCGAAAAAATCACGATAAGAATCGCCGACAGTTCCATATATTTCCCTGAAAAATTCCATAAAAAAGGCCTCCCTATAGGAAGCCTATTCATTATTTATTTACTAACCAAACGACCCACAGAGCGCCGAGGTTCCATAATCCGGTTAACGCTCTAATTTGGCGACAGATTCAATGCTGATAGCATCATGTCGCCAATACTCGATATCACAATCTATCAATTCACCGTTTTGATTGTAATTGACACGCTCGACCACCATTGCCGGGCAGCCTGAAGTGGCACGCAACGCTTGAGCGGTATCTCCAAGCAACGACGTGGTGCTGACTCGGTAACGGATCTTCTGATAAACCACTCCATAATGCTCACGATAAATATCAGTCAATGACTTCGATAAATCGTGATCCAACAGATTAGGAAAAAGCTCTGGGCGGATAAAGTTGGTTACGTATACCACTGGGCGATCTTCTAAATATCGCACGCGGTCAACGCGGTACACATCTGAAAACGGTGGTAACTGCAACAAGTTCGCCGCTTGCTTAGTCGCCAGTAAACCTTTTGCTGCCACGAGCTCAGTTTTAGGCTTACGATTTTGTGCCAACGCCATATTGGTAAAGTTGAGCGTTTGGGTTGGGTCATAACGTAAAGGCTCTGGCGAGATAAACCAACCACGACGGTCTTCACGGTAGATCTTCCCTTCCGCTTCTAATAAAGACAGCGCCTCTCGCAGCGTCACTCGCGTCGTATCAAACGATTCAGCCAGCTTACGTTCTGCTGGCAACTTCTGCCTTGGAGAAAGCATGCCAGACTCAATTTGCTCTACAATGACATCTTTAATGTTTACGTACTGCACGCATTATCCTTTCTTAGTATTTGTCACGGTTCGCCATCCAATGGTTTTCCATTCGCTGTTCATTGAAAAACGAGCCTATTCTAACGCTTACGCCAAGCCTGAGTTCGTTTTTCAAAGATTTTATTGGTGGCCATGTGAATCAGCTTAGCGCTCGCTGCCGATACCATAATCATCACAGCCATCGCTGCCGCCGCCCCTGTTTGCCCTGCATCGTCCATATTCAATACCGAAACAGAAGCTGGAATCGTATCCGTTGAATATAGGAATACTACCGCAGATGTAGTGGTCAGTGCATTAATAAACAGATAGGTCGCGATATCTAGAATCGCAGGTAAGCACACGGGCACCGTCACTTTAAAAAACAGCTTATACTGAGGCAAGTTTACCGATGCGGCTGTCGCTTCTATTTCTTCAGGAAGCTGTTTTAACGCGGTTAATGCCGTCATGTGCCCCACGGTATAGTAGTGAACAACCGTATTAATGACCAAGAATGCCATGGTGCCATATAAAACATTCAGCGGATTGTTGAGATCATTAAAATAGAAGATGTAACCCAAGCCTAACACCATGCCAGGTACAGCCATTGGTACCACGCTCATCATCTGCATCGCTTGGCGAACCGGGGCAAACGCTCTGCCTTTTTCAATACAATACGCACCCAAGAAAATCAGCACCGTACCTATAATCGCCGTCCATGCTCCAAGGGTAAGAGAGTTAAAAAATGGCGTCCAACCGTATGTGCTCATTTCTGCGAAATTGTAATTGTTAAGCGTGAGCGCTTTATTCCACGGCCAGAAGGTCACCATAGAACCGTACACCGCCATCCCTAATACCGCGAGTACTGCCGCTGATATCACCAAGCAATAAACGAAACATAGTCCGTCTCGCATGGCATTAGGCTCTGGCTGATACGCCACCGAACGTGTGTCGAACAAACTCTTTTGTTTTTTCTGCACCCAACGGTCAGCGCCGAACGCCAACATTGCAGGTACAAGCAGCAAGATACTGGTCACGGCACCCATAGAAAAGTTTTGCTGCCCTACGACTTGTTTAAAGATGTCAGTCGATAGCACGTTGTAACTCCCACCGATCACTTTAGGCACGCCGAAATCAGTCACTACTAACGTAAACACGACGATTAAAGTGCTAATTAAACCGTACTTAGCCGCAGGCAGAGTCACCATGAAAAAGGTTTTAAATGGTGATGTATTCAAGGCTCGCGCGGCTTCATATAAGCGAGCGTCTGAAGTTCTCAAAGACGTTGTGAGAATCATCAGCGCATGAGGAAACGTCCAAAAAATCAGGCCTAACGAAATACCAATCAAACCATAAACGGAATGGCCACCAAGCACATCTTTCGCAATGCCTTGATTACCGAATAAGAAAATCAAACTGATCGCAGGAAGTAAGGAAGGCGCGAGAATCGGCGCTGACCCCAACACCTGAAATAAACCTTTATACGGCATACAAGAACGGGTGAGCGCGTACGCATAGCCAAACGCCAGTACCCCGACAACGGCAGTCACGAGCAGACCGAGTGTGAAAGTGTTGCCGACCGATTGCCATAAACTCTGCGAAGAAAAGTAAGTCGCAAAATTTTCTAAACCAACATAGTCGCCATTCAAATTTTGTACGCTTTTTTTCAACATAGCCCATAGCGGCATTAAGATAAACAGCGTCATAACCACAGAAAGAAAAGCCAACAAGCCAAACAAAATCATGTTGTCTTTACTGAGCCTAGCGACAAAAGGTTGTACTCGACGTTGGAAAAGCAGTTTTGATTGCATCATTTGTGTAGATTCCATTGTCGCCTCACGCCGCTTCATCTTTGTTTTCAGACAAAGCAACCGCCTGCTCTGGCGCTAGACTCGCGTAAGCTCGCAGTCCTTCTTGGTCGAATGCGATATAACGGATGTCGCCTCGGCGCAGCTTACGTTCATTGAATTCTTTCACTGGCATATCCACACAAATCGTTTTCGCGGTCGAGTCATGTTGTAACTCACACTCTACGCGGTAAAACGCGCCAAGAAATTCGCTAGAAAGAATTCGTACCGGTAAAGATTCAGAGAAACTATCGACGAATTGAATTTGTTCTGGGCGTACTGCTATGTCAAAACGGTCACCAAGCTTTGGATTTAAATTATCGAGCTTAGGTAAGGTCAACATCGATTCGCCAATACGCATCTTAGATTCAGCGGCCACTGACGCTTGAACGAAATTCATACTGCCCACAAATTCGGCGACAAAACGGCTGGTTGGTTTCTGATAAATATCTTGCGGCGCACCGACTTGTTCAATCACACCGTGATTCATCACGACGATGCGATCAGCCATGGTCAACGCTTCATCTTGGTCGTGCGTCACCATGATGGTGGTGATACCCAGCTTACGTTGTAGCTGACAAATCTCATCACGCAAGTGAGTGCGCACTTTTGCATCCAAAGCAGATAAAGGCTCATCCAGTAACAGTAGCCCCGGTGAAAGTGCTAATGCGCGCGCCAAGGCAACACGTTGTTGCTGGCCACCAGAAAGCTGGTTTGGAAACTTATGGCCTGACGTTGGCAAACCTATGCTTTCAAGCCATGATTCCACTTTATCAAGCGCTTCTTTATTCGACTTACCTTGGTTCTTAAGGCCAATGGCAATGTTTTCTTGAACGGTCAAATTAGGGAAGAGCGCGTAAGATTGAAATACGATGCCAAAGTCGCGCTTTTCAGGAGGCAGAAAAGTCGTTTCAGCACCGTTTTGATAAATAGCTCCTGAAGTAGGTAAATCAAGGCCAGCGATCGCACGTAATAACGTGGTTTTTCCACAGCCAGACGGCCCAAGGAAACATACAAATTCGCCCTTTTCGATCGACAAGGAGATCTGTTTTAACGCCGTAAATTGCCCAAACTGCTTCACGACATTTTCAATATTCAAATAAGGTTGATTGCTCATCTTACAGCACTCTTTAGATGGTATATACCAAATTTAAACTTTGAATATTTCAGTTGAGTGACAAATTTATAGAAGCTAAATGACAGTTGTATTGCAGAACCAATACCCATCAATGAGAAATCTTAGTCATTAATACATGCCATGAATTTTCGCTCCGCCCTAGAATTGTAATAACAATAAATTATCAAAAACATAATTTTTGATAATTTCCCATATCACTGTCAATTGCTTAATATTCTCCCATCGAAACAGTTCGACGAATTAATCAAAAGAATTTGGAGCAAGTTATGAAAATGAACCACGTAGGCATCATGGTTGGCGATATGGACAAAGCGGTAGAGTTCTACACTAAAGCGCTAGGTTTACGTATTGTAATGAACAACACCAAAGTAATCGAAGAACGTGAATCTGCGATTGGCCGTATGTGTATTGCCGTATTTGGTGAAGGCTTTAAAGGTTTCAATATCGCTCACCTAGTAACGACAGACGGTATTGGTGTTGAACTGTTTGAAATGAAAGAACGCCAAGAACGTCACGAAGTAGATTTCTCTCGCCTAGGTATCTTCCACTTCTGTCTACAACTGCCAAAAGAACAGTTTGCTTCAGCAATCAAACGTGTTGAAGAGTTTGGCGGTAAGGTTCGTATGGACATCATGCGTTACCACCCAGAAGATGACTCTAAGCAAGCGCAAATGGTTTACCTAGAAGACCCGTTTGGTAACTTATTCGAGTTCTACTCACACTCATACGAAGATACATACGCTTCTGACTACGAGTAATTCTCTACTCCAAATTGTCACTTTCTATGCCCATTAGTTGCTTGAACTAGTGGGCATTTTTGCTCCTCTTTCTCCATTACGCGCGTAATACACGGTTAGTCGATTGAGAAGTTCACCTTTTCGTTAAGATAACGATGACTTATAAGAAATGTCTCTAAATAGTACAAATCACACATCACATAGAGTTAGCCTGTTGTCGAAACCACCCCTATTTGTGATTTTCTTTGCCCTGTAAATGTTCTGCATACTTTTTAGAAATCAGTTGATGTATATGAAGCCCGGTTTTACGGACGAGATACCAATCTATCGCAGCTAATATGACTAAGCCTATTATCGTTCCCATCTAAAACCCCCATGCATATTGAATCATCACTCTATCAGACCAATGATAATTTCTATAAAAAAGGAGGAGGTTTATGTTAAGTAACTACGATTTTCAGAGAAGTTAGAGTTTATTGAGAGCTAAAAATGAAATTCTACAAAGCATGCGAGGGACGGTGTTATGTAGGTAAACAGTAGCGCCAAAGATTAACTATTGACGCCTTGGTCATTTGTTATTGCAACTTTTCCTTCAGAATCATCGACCGTACAACAGTCGCAATTAAGGTTCCTACTACTAGCCCTAAGGCATTTGCACCTAAATCGAGCCATTCACCATAGCGATTTACATATGGTTGAACTAACTCAATAACCCCACTACACACTAATAATCCTGCTATCACGAATAACCACTTTTTGGGTCTCGCTAACGCTATTGGAAAGGCCAAAGCCCCATAAGCAATAAAATGGTGAGTCTTATCTGTACCAGGAACAGGAGGGAGGCTTTCCACTGGGTATAGGGACAAACCCGTGATTATCAGGGCTATTACAATAGTAAATAACAACCACTGGATTTGAACTAAATTTAATACAGATTTCAAAATACACTCCGAATCGCTAAAACGCCCAGCTAAGGTATGAACAATACTGACACCTGACCTAAAGCATTGTGCCATAGTCTCTTGTTATATTTTTCTAAACTCTAGCGCATACTTCTTTTGGGATTTCACAGCTTTATAAAACTTAACGTGATTCCACTCATGTGATTCCACTCATCAGTAGACAAAAGTCGCTTTACTGTCTCTATGTTACGTTCGGACATTCTTAAACCAAAAGTAATATCTGTTACCGCACTCGGTAAAAAGTCCACTGCACCAAATTGATGACGTAACAAGCGCCTTTCTTTTTCATATGCCCAGTGAGTATATTTAGTGCCAAGCACTGAATACATAATATCACCGGCAATTGTGTCTTTGTTATTGGCACCTGCTATTGCTTGAAAATACTTAAATCGAACAATAATGTCCTGATATGGGTAGTCTGCTTGATAGGTCACTTCTATCGGATAAAGATATTGATTAGTCTCAAGTAGCTTAGATTCATTAAAACCAATGCAAAGACCTTTATGCTCATTAGCATAATGAGCCCACATCAGCTGATTTTTCTTAGTTTTGCAAAATGAGCAAATACCCGTTTTCTCTAACTGCTGATCTAAAATTCGTTTGTATGCATCTTGCTGATCTTGAGGGAAAGGGTATTCAGCCCACACAGCTTCAAGAACACTTTCATATGACGATTCAGCCTCAAAAGGATCATTCAAAGTCGCTGGACTGGCGAACCAGAGCTGCTTATTGATTAGAAGTTCAAGACTACCTTTATTAAAGTCTCGAAATTTATATAAGTTAGTCATTTTTCCCTTAAAACTATAACAGTTATTAAACAAAAAGTTCCTATATTTAAATGCCGAATTTTTCTGTCTAGTTCTTTTCAACAATCTTACTGGAATTTTTCATTTATAACAGTGGGTTATCAACATGCATAAGCTGCTAAACTCAAGAATATAGAATTATTCTGTAGAGATTAACTAAAAACTCGTGCGTAGGCTCGTAACTAAAGAGTTAGATAATACTTTGTATGCCAAACAAAAAAGAGCTGACATATTGTCAGCTCTTTTTGTAGGTTGCACTCAATCAAAGATTATGAGTTTTTCAGCCAGATGTCTTTTTCTGCTGCCATCTTCTTTTTACGCTTTTTCTTACCGCCTGTTCCGGCAGGTTTCGCGACAGGTTTTAATGCTTCAACAAGTGCCTTAGTAGCTTCTTCATCAACTTCAAAACCTTCAACTTGCTCACGTTCAAGCCTGATTTTGTTCTTCTTCTCGATCACTTTGAAGTGGTGGTAATCCTCATGATCAATCAGCGAAAGCGCCAAACCAACTTCACCCGCACGGCCGCTTCGACCAATACGGTGCATGTAATCTGAAGGGCTGCGTGGTAAATCAAAGTTAATCACCACTGGCAGTTTTTCGATATCAAGCCCGCGCGCTGCAATGTCTGTTGCGATCAATACATCGATCTCACCGGCTTTAAAATCTTCAAGAATACGAGTACGAGAGCCCTGACCTTTATCGCCATGAAAAACGTCAGCGTATACACCGCGCTTGTATAGCTTGTCAGCTAAATGCTCACAACTGTTCTTCGCGTTCACGAAAATCAATGCTTGGCGCCATTCGTGCTTTTTCACCAAGTGAGCAAGGACTGCGGTTTTTTCACCTTTGTTTACGGTAAATACGCGCTGAACCACTGTGCTTGCATCACTACTTTGTAATTGAACTTCAATTGGGTCGTTCAATAGTTCACGAGTCAGTACTTGAACTTGCTCTGGGAAAGTTGCAGAAAACAAAAGCGTTTGTTTTTGTTTTGGTGTTAGCTTCAATAATGCCGCTAATTCTTCGGTAAAGCCTAGGCTCAACATACGGTCAGCTTCGTCCAGAACTAAAGTTTTCACTTTGTCTAGCTTCACCGCATTACTTGAAATCAAATCAAGTAAACGGCCTGGGGTCGCGACTAAAATATCCGCGCCACCACGTAACGCCAACATTTGGGTATTCACCGACACACCACCAAATACCGCGACGGTTTTCAACGCACCATTGAAGTGAGTCGCATAAGACTTAACGCTGTCTGCAACTTGTTTTGCTAACTCACGGGTCGGGACCAAAATCAGACCGCCCACATAGTTACCTCTTGCGCTGCTTTTGCCTTGAGACTTTTCTTCATGCAGCTGTTGAAGCAATGGAAGTGCAAACGCAGCCGTTTTACCTGAACCAGTATTGGCTCCAGCAATGAGATCACGCCCAGCAAGGACGCTTGGGATTACTTCCGCTTGAATTGGCGTAGGTTGCTGATATTCAAGCTCTGT
Source organism: Vibrio profundi (assembly GCF_043642225.1). Classification (GTDB taxonomy): domain Bacteria; phylum Pseudomonadota; class Gammaproteobacteria; order Enterobacterales; family Vibrionaceae; genus Vibrio; species Vibrio profundi_A. The sequence continues at coordinate 67,747 of NZ_JBHZSF010000001.1, forward strand.
TAAACGAGCTAAAAGAGGTGAAATAAGGCCAAGCTGTGAAAAATTGGCAGGCGTTGTGACTGTCGTCATTATGGAAAGGACTCAAAGCAAAAATAAGAGCGCGCTATGTTAACGTATTTAGAGGCATTTAAGTAGAGTTATAGACGCTCGTTCTATGCGAAGCAAAACAAGGCGAGAAGCTAAAACTTGCCGATAGTAATAATCTAACAACGATTTATTGATAGTTTAATAAGCGCGGTTCAATTTGAGGCTAATGTGATTTTGTAGTACTTTCAAATTGATACAGTGATTATTCAATCGATACTAAAGATGGTGATGATATGTCGAAAACCACGAAGATCCTTAATGAAGACAAGCTAGTAAAGAAGGCCGTAGAGGTCGCGTTTAAACTAGCCAAGATGCAAGGAATGGATTTACCCGCAACATCTGCACCAATCAAAACTAAGGCTGCTTATCTGTTTCTAGCCGAAGTGAACCAAATTACCCCTCTTCCAGAAGATAAAATGGATGGCCCAAACATTAAAAAACGTTTGGCATTATGGATGCACCAAGCATTACCAGATAATGATCCATTGAAGTAACACCGACCAAAAAATACGAATCCATCACTTTCGGAGTCGCATGGTGCGACTCCGAACTTATCTGCTAGTTTTATCTAAGCCCTCTATCGACGCCAAGCCCCTACCGACTCCAACGCAGTACCTGCCACTCTCTGGGCTTCGCATGCGCATGTAAGCGTTCGCATGGGTTCACCAAGTAGGAATGGTCGGCGTATTCGCACAAAGGTAGGTCATTAATCGAGTCTGTAAAGAAATGCAGTTGGTTAAACGACTCTATTTGCTCTGTCATCCACTGTTCCAACCTGATCACTTTGCCTTGCTGATAGCTTGGCGTTCCCAAAACTTTCGCGGTGTAGTGACCAGATTCCTCAATAAGCTCAATACCGATTGAGTTTGAAATACCCAGCTGCTTAGCGACCACATCGACAATAAAAGAGACGGTCGCAGAGACAATTATCATCGGATGACCTTGGGACTTGAGTGTTCCTATTAATTCCATCGCTTGAGGGAAAATTCGTCCGAGAACTCGAGTTTTTACGCACTCTTCGACAAGTTCTGCCACTTGCTCAATTGAGAAGTGTGTAATCGGCGCCATGGCAAACTTGAGATACTCTTCCATATCCAATTCACCTTTGGCATAAAGCGCCATCAGTCTTTTGTCTTCTGCAAGGAAATCAGGGGAGTCGACCAAGCCTTTTTCGACTAGAAACTCGTTCCAAATCATTGCACTATCGCCATCCAAAAGAGTTTCATCCAGATCAAAGATATACAGCGGTGTCGTCATATCATTTACTCGCTTAATTAGGTTTGCCATAGCTGCATAGTACTTTGCCTATGGAGTGTGAAGGATTAAAGACAATAATCAGTAACTGCATTACGATTCGACTTTATCCGCCTTACCTGCCGCGCCAGCCAATTTAGCTAACTGCTTATCTAGCCACACGGGTTTAAGCCCGGCGTCTTCAGCATTTTCTTTTCTGCGGACAGCATCTCTCACCATCATCGCACCTAACCAACGGATAGGCTCTGGCGGAAATTGACCAAGCGGCCCTTTAGTCAACCCGCTTCGCGTCCAACCATTGTCTAGTCCTAGTACCATCGAGGAGAGCACTTTACCGCCCATTCGTGTTTGCGCGACGCCGTTACCTGAATACCCCAAACCATAGTAAATATTAGGCTGCCCCTTTAGGTTGCCGAAAAATGGCAAACCCGTGACAGAGCGGTCAGAACCGCCAGACCAGTTATAGTCAAAGTCAGTTTGTTCCAATTTAGGAAAGAGAGTCTGGAAAGACTGATTGAGCAAAGGTAGATAAGATGTTGGCTGATTGAACATACTCTCAACCTGATTGGCGAAGGAAAACTTATTTCCTCCTTTACCTAGCATTAAGCGTCCATCTTGCGTATCTCGGTAATAGTGAACGAAGATCCGCGAATCTACGACAGCTGCGCCTTTTTCAGGGCCGAACTGTTTCAGCTTTTCAGGGATGGGCTTGGTCATCACCATGTCGGATGATACGACAACAATGCTGCGTTTGAATTCTTTGAATTGGTCGAGCATCCACGCATTGAGCGCGAGCACCACTTGATCTGCATACACGGAAGCATTCTTGGTTTTGACTCGTGCAGGCTTGCCGTAATCAATCGACTCCATTGCGGTGTTCTCAAAAATTTCAACACCAAGCTCGATGGCAATTCTGCGCAAGCCTCTCGCAAGTAAGGCTGGCTGCACACTACCAGCAGCTTCTGAGTAAAACCCTTCGATATGTCGATGCGAGCCTGCTTTGTCGGCAATGGATGAATCGCATTTTTTCCAGCTGTTAATACCTTGCTTAATAAGCTCGTTGACAACAGGTTGCATGCCCCCTTTCTGCGCTTCATTCGTTGCGGTGTAATAAGTACCGCTACGATATAAGTGGGCATCAATATTGTGTTGCTCGCAAAAAGCTTCAATTTCGAACACGACTTTCTCAGACTCTTTGACCAACCACTTCGCTTGTTCTTGACCATACAATTTTTTAAGCGTTGGGTACTTAGTTGACCAAGTCAGCATACAACCACCATTCGCGCCAGACGCCCCGCTGCCACACAGCCCTTTCTCAAGAACTACAACATGTTTGTTAGGCTGTTGCTGCTTGATTAATATCGCAGTCCAAAGGCCCGTATAACCTCCACCCACAATCGCGATGTCGCAATGGATATCGTTGTCTAGTGGCGTTGCTGGAGTTGGTTGTTCTAATTCAAGGGCTTGCTTGAACCAATAAGAATAGTGTTTTGACATATTACTGCACCTGTCATGCTCAGCGTGGCGAAACCAATCTTGGCTAATTATGTAGCGGCTCGATGTAACCCGTTGGTTTGCCATCATGTCGCGATAAAAACATAGAAAGGAAGGCCTAAGCCTTCCTTTTTTACTGGATTACAAATCGATTACGATTTTGGCTCTGACTTAGCATCAAACTTTTCAGACCACGTTTTTAATACTTGCGCACGCTCGTTACCCATACGCGTAAAGTCCATTTTCGCCATGTTCTTTTCTACGTTCGGGAAGTTTTTCACCGTTGCGGTAACGTCTTGGTGGCCAACAACAGGATACATTTCAATGTACAGTTCATTTGCTGTTTTCGAGATAGACCAATCAACAACACGTTGCGCAGCTTCAGACGGCTTAACTAGGCCAACCGCTTCTGACTCCCAGCCAATTCCTTCTGGCGTGATCACTGATAACGGCGCACCTTGTGTTTTGAGTTTCGCACCACGGCTCGCCATTGAAATACCAATCGCGACTTCACCCATTCCCGCTTGAACACACGGCTTAGAACCGGAGTGAGTGTAATGCGCGATATTTTTATCTAGCTTCTTCATGTAGTTCCAACCTTGGTCTTCACCCATGTTTTGCAGCCATGCCGATACTTGCATGTAGCCAGTACCCGATGACGCTGGGTTCGGCATCGCAATGTGCCCTTTGTAAATTGGCTTAGTCAGATCTTCCCAAGATTGTGGCGCTGGTAAGTTAAGCTGCTTCGCTACCGCTTCGTTAAAACAAACTGCATTGAAGAAAGCGTCATTTCCGTACCAAGCTTGGCCGGATTGCGGATCATTGAGATTAGCGCGCAGCTCATCGACACCCTTTGGTGTGTAAGGCTTCAAAATACCTTCATTTTTAAGCAGCGCCATCGATGAACCAGCCAAGCCCCATACTACTTCAGCACGAGGATTGTTTTTCTCTGCCAATAATTTAGCCGTCATGATTCCTGTTGAGTCACGTACCCATTTGATTTTCACATCTGGGTTTTCGCTTTCAAACGCATTCTTATATTTCGCTAGAATGTCGGTTTCAAAAGCCGTGTAAACCGTCACTTCCTGTGCAGCAAATGCATTGCTTGCTAACAGTGATACAAGTGCAGCCAGTGATCCTTTCATAAAACGGTTTTTCATCATCTTCTCCAATTAGACAGTACGCCTACAAATTGTTTGTTTTTACATTTGAGTAATCAGATACACCCTTTAAATTGGTATGTACCAGTTAACGAGTAATAACCTAAGTGATGTTTATGACGGTTAAATGAACAAAAAATGGCAATTCAAAGGTATTCATTTAACGAATGGGCGACCATTAATTATCAATATGAAGCTTTTATGAAGATGCATTTGAGGCTATTTACCTCCATTCATTTCCGTTGCTAAAGTAGTCTTAAGTACTGGTATAGTCCAAATGGAAATTAACATGAGAAGTGAATACTTATTGCTGACCCCTGGCCCTCTATCTACTTCTGAAAGCGTTCGACAAGCGATGCTCAAAGACTGGTGTACATGGGATGATGAATACAACAAAGACATTGTCGAAGTAATTCGCCGTAAGTTAGTTGCACTCGCAACCACTCATTCAGGCTATACAAGCGTACTGATGCAAGGCAGCGGCACGGCATCTGTAGAAGCAACGATCGGCAGCGTTATTGGTGCTAACGGTAAATTGTTGGTGGTTGATAACGGCGCTTACGGTGCTCGCATTGCTCAAATTGCTGAATACTTAAAAATTCCATGCCATGTCGTTTCCCCAGGTGAAACATCACAACCTGACTTGAACGAAATGGAAACGGCATTGGCGATGGATCCAAGTATCTCTCATGTGGCGATTGTTCACTGCGAAACGACAACCGGCATGCTTAACCCTATTCAAGAAATTGCGAGCCTTGCGAAGGCTCACGATAAGACCGTGATCTTAGATGCGATGTCTAGCTTTGGGGGCATACCTATGGATATCGCCGAGCTTGGCATCGACTTTATGATCAGCTCGGCAAACAAATGTATTCAAGGCGTGCCCGGATTTGGCTTCGTCATCGCTAAGCAAAGTGAATTAGAAAAATGCCAAGGGCAAGCTCGCTCACTAAGCCTAGATTTGTACGACCAATGGCACTGCATGGAAGTCAATCACGGTAAATGGCGTTTCACCTCACCCACTCATACTGTGCGTGCCTTTTATCAAGCCTTGCTCGAATTGGAACAAGAAGGCGGCATTGAAGCTCGCTATCAGCGTTATTCCACCAACCAGACAACATTGGTGGCTGGAATGCGATCATTGGGGTTCGAACCACTATTAAACGATGAGCTTCATTCTCCAATCATTACTTCTTTTTACTCGCCCACTCACAGCGATTATCAATTCAAAGCGTTTTACGACCGTTTGAAAGAACAAGGTTTTGTTATTTATCCAGGCAAAGTCTCCAACGCAGACTGTTTTCGTATTGGCAACATTGGAGAAGTGTACCCAGCCGATATTGAACGACTCATAGGCGCGATAAAAAGTGCAATGTATTGGGAAGTTGAATCATGAGCATCACTTCACCAGTGACACCTGAACAGCAAAAGAAGGCGGCCTTGGCTCCTTGTGCGACTCACCTGCGCAGTGAAGGCGATGTTAACACTACGCCCGCTCGCGAAAAGTGGAACGCCTCTTTAAACGATGAAGCAACCCAATCGCTATTGAAGCGCGATGCTGATGTGTTCCTTCACCAAGCGATGTCGACGCCTTGCTTAGATACACTAGAAGCCGCCCACGGTATCTATATTCAAGATACAACGGGAAAAAAGTACATGGATTTTCATGGCAACAACGTTCATCAACTTGGTTATGGGCATCCGTATCTCATCAACAAGGTCACCCAGCAAATGGCTGAGTTACCTTTTTCTCCGCGTCGCTTTACCAATGAAACAGCCATTCAATGTGCTGAAAAGCTTACCTCGATTTGTGGTGGTGGGTTGAACCGAGTGCTGTTTGCGCCCGGAGGCACGTCAGTGATTGGTATGGCTTTGAAATTAGCACGCCATGTCACCAACAACTTTAAAGTCGTGTCGTTATGGGATTCCTTTCACGGCGCTTCGTTAGACGCGATCTCTGTAGGAGGCGAAGCGTGTTTCCGCGAAGGCATGGGGCCATTGATGGCCGGAGTGGAGCGCATTCCACCAGCGGTTTCTTACCGTGGCGCTTTCCCGTTCAATGAACATAAGGCCAATGATTCTGAAACCGCATGTGACGTGCATTACGCTGATTATTTGGAATACGTGATTGAGAAAGAAGGTGGAATCGGTGCGTTTATCGCAGAAGCCGTGCGCAACACCGATGTTCAAGTGCCAAGTAAAGCCTATTGGAAACGCGTTCGAGAAATCTGTGATAAGCACAACGTGTTGTTGATTATTGACGATATTCCTAACGGCATGGGGCGCAGTGGTGAATGGTTTACTCACCAAGCGTTTGACATCGAACCCGACATTTTATGCATCGGAAAAGGGTTTGGCGGCGGCTTAGTCCCGATTGCCGCGATGATCACCAAAGACAAATACAACACTGCCGCACAAGTCTCGTTAGGTCATTACACCAACGAGAAAAGCCCGATTGGCTGCGCTGCGGCTTTAGCGACTATGGAAGTCATCGAGCAAGAAGGTTTGCTGGAAAAAGTCCAAACTGATAGCGAATTTGTTCGTCAGCAACTAACCGCTCTGAAAGACAAATACCCGATTATTGGTGACGTTCGGGGGATCGGCCTGTTATGGGGAGTCGAGTTAGTGACTGATCGTCTAACCAAAACACGCGCCTTTGATGAAGCAGAAGCTGCGCTTTATCAATGCTTGAACGACGGCCTGAGTTTTAAGGTTTCACAGGGCAATGTGATCCAACTAAGCCCGCCATTGATTATTGAACGCCAAGATTTGCAAACCGCGCTTTCTATCTTTGAACGCGCCATCGCCAAAGTCTCACATGACTTCAACTACTGAATCTGAATAAAACACCATAATCCACCAGACAACCGAACAATTTAGGGAACAACCATGACACATTCAACACAATCTCCAGTTCAAGCCGTTATCTTCGATTGGGCTGGTACTATAGTCGATTTCGGCTCATTTGCACCAACGAGTATTTTCGTTGAAGCATTTAAACAAGGCTTTGATTTTGAAATTGATTTAAGTGAAGCACGTGAACCAATGGGATTAGGAAAATGGGATCACATCCAAGCTGTAGGTCAATTACCGTCGGTTGACGCACGCTGGAACGAACAATTTGGCCGCTCGATGACGAGTGAAGATGTGGATGCCATCTATGCGGCGTTCATGCCACTACAAAAAGCAAAAGTTGCAGACCATGCAGCGCCAATCCTAAACGCGATTGAAGTAGTTGATAATCTAAAAGCGCAAGGCATCAGAATTGGCTCTTGTTCTGGCTACCCGCGCCAAGTGATGGATGTATTGGTGCCTGTTGCCGCCGATTATGGTTACCAACCTGACTGTGTTGTCGCTACCGATGATTTACCGCAAGGCGGTCGACCAGCGCCATACATGGCATTGAAAAACGTTATCGATTTAGCCGTTACTAATGTGTCAGCTTGCATCAAAGTCGACGATGCAGCGCCAGGCATTGATGAAGGACACAATGCAGGCATGTGGACGGTTGGTTTACTGCTTTCAGGAAACGAAGCTGGCCTTACATACCAAGAATACCTAGATGCCGATGCTCAAACGCTTGAGACTGCTCGTGAGAAAGCGCGTGTTAAACTAAGCAAATCGACACCGCACTATCTCATCGATACTATCGCTGACTTCCCTGAAGTGGTCGCCGATATCGAGAAGCGCTTACTTGCAGGGGAGCGCCCTTAGCCCCCTAAAAAGCATAACTAATCATTAAGTTAAGGCCGCACATTGCGGCCTTTTTCATTTCTAGAGTCAAAAGATTTTCTAACTCACGTTCCCTACTGACATGTTCTGACAGTCACTGCACTTATTCTTTACCTGAGCGCAAAAAGCGCCACATTCAAAACTTATCAACATCAAAAGGAAAGGTCATGGAACAGGTAATCGAATTAGTTAGCTTCAAGTTAGTACACGGAACAACACAAAAGGATTTCATTGAAGCAGCAGAGAAAAGTCAGAAGTTTGTGAGTACACTGCCGGGCTTTCTTTACCGCTCACTCAGCCACAACGAGGAGCAAGATAGTTGGACCGATACGGTTTACTGGCGCTCGATGGAAGATGCAAAATCGGCAGGTGAGCAGTTTATGAGTTGCGCTGACTGCCAACCATTAATGGCTATGATCACACCAGATTCTGTCAATATGCAGCATCAGCAGATTAAAATGGACAGTGAGTGCCAAAAGTAACGATACTTAGGCTTAACGGAAATTTCGTTAAGCCTTCATTTTTAAAGGGAACATAATGAGTAAAGCTGAACGCCTTTTTGAGCTACTGACACTGCTACGTTCAAAGCGCTATGCGGTCACCGCAGCAGAACTAGCAAGAACGATGGAAGTCAGTGAGCGGACTATCTACAGAGATATCCAGTCGTTGCTGCTTTCCGGTGTTCCAATTCAAGGAGAAGCGGGAGTTGGTTATTTACTTAAAGATGGCTCCCACTTGCCACCGCTTATGTTCAGTGAAAAAGAAATGATGGCGCTGGAGCTTGGAATGAGAATGGTTCGAGCTTGGTCTGATCAAGAGCTTGCCGACGCTTCTCGGTCTGCGTCTGCGAAAATCTTGTCCGTGTTACCTGATCACCTTAAACAACAAGTAGAAGCGTTTCCTATTGTTGTGCCCGACTTTCACATCCAGTCTGACACGGCTAAAAAAGGGCAAGCATTAAGGCATGCCACCGACTTGAAAAAGCGAGTGATGTTCGATTATGTCGCAGAAGATGGCTCTCAGACACAGCGAATTCTACAACCTTTAGGGCAAATTTTTTGGGGAAAGAATTGGACGCTCGTGGCGTGGTGTGAATTAAGAGAAAACTACCGTTTATTCAGATTAGACCGAATTCAAAAAATGAACATATTGGAAGATAGCTTTGAGACCAATGATAATAAGAGCTTGAAGCATTATCTAGCTCAGTATACTTCATCCTAATAATCGCCGAATAATAACGCCGACAATCACTGCCTATAGATTAAATAAACCTCGTGAGAATAGAGTTACGATAATAGGATAATACAGTTCACAAAATCTTCCGCGGTACGCCTTTTACAAAATTCGGTGAGCGAACGGCAGCACCCTTTCTACAGAAACCCGGTTAATCAAAGAGTTAATACCTTTCCGGCTCTAGCATTTCATAACAGCGCAAAGCCCCAAATACCTTAACACCCTTATCTAAGATCCCAATCACACCTTCTCATAATTGAGATTTAATCGGTTAAGTCTATATTTCAATAGGAAGCTATTGATCATGATGCGCAACATAATCAACAATGCAACCGTAGTTTATAAAATAATCACAATAAAGATATCTTGCTAACGATCTGACAATTGCAGTCTTAACGCCTTATTCGAAGATTACTTAGCCATTTGATACAAAACTCAAAGGAAAGAGTAATGAAACAACTCTCAAAAATAATGTGTGCTTTAGTTGCAACTAGTGCTTTAGCATCTCAAGTAAGCTTTGCTCAAGACGTTTATGTGGGAGCAAAAGTTGGTAGTGGTTGGTTAGACAGTGGCTGTGCCGTTAGTACTAACTGTGATGATGACGCTATTGGTGCAGGCATTTACACCGGTTACCGCTTTTCCGAGCAATTTGGTGTTGAACTAGGTACTGACTACCTAGGTGAATACGACACTAGCTTCGCTAGCGGAGGCACTGTTGCTCAGTTTAGTGACTCTATCATCGCGATAACCCTTGCCCCTGTATTGACACTTCCTCTTCACGAAGAATTTTCGCTCTTTGTTAAAGCCGGTCCGGCTTACATTTCTCATGGTGGTGAAGACGACATCGTGGGTACGGTTGGTCTAGGTGGTGAAAAACGTTTGTCTGACAACTTTTCTCTGCGTTTGGAGTACCAATACTTCAACGACTTTGAAGACAAGTATATCCATGATCTAAACGCTAACTTCCTTTCTATTGGACTGAGTTACTTCTTCGGAAACGCAGCTCAAACCGCAGCACCAGTCGAACAGAAAGTTGTTGAACCAGCACCTGTGACACAACCAGTCGCCGAGCCACCGGTAGAGCCAGAAGTTGTTGTCGCAACGATGAAAACTCAAAAAGAAGCGTACACAAAAGGCTTATTTGAAACTAACGGTACTCAAGTATCAGCGGAAGGTGAGCAAGAGCTGCAATCTTCATTGGAGACACTACTTGCACACCCGCAAGCGACAATCGAAATCGTGGGTCATACCGATTCATCTGGTTCTGCAAAATACAATATGACACTTTCAGAAAAGCGTGCCGAAGCCGTAGCAAACTTTTTCATTGAAAATGGTGTCGACGCTTCTCGTATTACTGCTAGCGGTGAAGGGGAGTCAAACCCTGTTGCTTCAAACGATACTCCTGAAGGGCGTAGCTTAAACCGACGTGTAGAAACTACAATTCCAAGCTTTGAATACGAAGAAACCGTTCAATAACAGTTTCTCACCATTCCATAATAAAAAAGGCTCAACAGCAGAAGCTGTTGGGCCTTTTCAATACCAAAACCTTTCAATTGATTACACAATTTCCCAGCTGTGTGTCATCTCAATGCCAGCACCTAGCATTAGGCACACTGAACAATACTTTTCTAATGAGTCCGCGCATACTTTTGCCACGATCTCTTCATTTAGGTTTTCACCTGACACTTCAAAATGAATGTTAATACCAGTAAAGATACGAGGAGCAGTTTCACGGCGTTCAGTATTCAGTTTTGCATTACACGCCGTTACGTTTTGGCCCGCTTCTTTTAATCCATCAACCACATCAACAGAACTACAACCACCAGCAGCCATCAAAACCATTTCCATCGGGCTTGGAGCCGTCGCGCCACCGTTACCATCCATCACGATAGAGTGTCCCGATTGAGATTGACCTAGGAACTTAAAACCTTCAATCCATTTCACTTCTGCTTGCATTCTGCCTCATTAACGCTCAATCGCGTGTCGTCTGTTTAACATATCCGGTATCACCTGAGCGATACTCTTCTTTGCCGACAAAGTACTACTGCTTAAGCTGAGAGGCAAGGTCATAGGCGTATTCTGTTAGTACCCTAGCGTTATCTGCCCGATTACTGTCCCCACACTTATATTTTTGATAATAGAAGTTCGGGCTCGAATAGATTGGCAGAATATTATCTTGGTAGCTCATGACCGTCCCTGCATTTCCGCAAAGCGCTCCGCGAGCATAGGCTTTGATTTTGTGCTGATCCCATGCGGGTGTGGTGTCTTCAAGATCACTGTCTAATTGCTCAGCGAGCGTAGCGGGATCGTGTTCTGCCCATGCGAGATGCCCCAACTCATGTTCGAGAGTTAACTCGTCTGCGCTTTCAGATAAAATAAAGAACTTTTCAAACTCAGACCGAGCGGTTTGTCCTTCTTGAATGCCAGCAAAATAACCACTGTCGTCTGATAACACGACGCCGTAATAGACATTGGGAGCATTCTTGATACTCGCTATCTTATCCTGGCCGGTGAACTGCTCTAACCCAAAGTGCACCCATCCTAGATTCAGCATAAAACGCTCGTCGATTTCGACATAAGTGACACTAGCCAGTTTCCTTCTCATGGGTATACAGCTATTTTCTAGCACTGTATTCGCCATCCCAATGTCATTTCTGATTTGACTCACAATGTCTCTATTTTCCCTAACGCCTAGCTCAACAAAGAAATGAATCGGCGTTGTGACGGCAACTTCGCGTTCGCAAGTCGGTAAATCAAGCTCAACAGAGGCAGCAGAAGACAAAGAAGCAAACATCGAGTTAACAGCAACGACTGCCGCTAAACGGAAATTATTCATGTTAGTTATGTCAGGTTAATGGGCAGACTCCGTTTTATAAAGCAGCATAGACAAATATGCAAACCGACCAATAGCAATACGTGAAATAGAATTGCGGATCATTTTTATTATCTATCATCGAAATTTTTCCAAACTTTCTCCTGTCTATATTCGTACATTCACATTGAATGAAGTGAAAATACTCAAAGAGGTAACTATGAAAAAACTGTCTAAGATATTGGTATCTCTAGTGGTCGCTGCACCGCTATTTTCTTTGATATTAAGCCAAACAGGCACTGCCAATACTATGGATAAACACACGCCACAAGGAACTGTGGAAGTCGCAACCCTCGCTGGTGGTTGTTTCTGGTGTACAGAGTCTGATTTAGAAAAACTGGAGGGCGTTCTTGATGTCGTGTCTGGATACTCCGGTGGTACTTTAGAAAACCCGACATATAAACAAGTCTCTTCGGGAAAATCGGGACATATTGAAGTAATCAAAGTGAGTTACGATACGTCTGTCGTAAACTATGAACAAGTACTGGACCAATTCTTCCGTCATATCGATCCTACCGATGATAAAGGTTCATTCGTTGATAGAGGCCGTCATTACCGACCTGCAATTTTCTATCATAACCAAGACCAAAAAATGATTGCGAAAGCGTTCATGGCTGAAATTGAAGAAACCAATATCTTCAAAAAGCCGCTAAAAACTGAACTTATCGAGTTTAAGAAGTTTTGGCCAGCAGAGGACTATCATCAGGACTACTACAAAAAAAGCAAAGTTAGATACAACTACTACCGCTACGCTTCTGGACGAGATCAATACTTAGACAAGATTTTTGGTGATGACCGACAAGATAATCCGAAAACTCTACGCCAGATTATCGATTCAATGAACACGGCTAAAAATTTGAAGCTCTATTCCAAGCCATCTGACTCTGAAATCAAAGAAAAGCTGACAAAGCTTCAATACGATGTGACCCAAAACGATGCCACAGAACGTTCATTTAACAATGAGTATTGGGACAATAAGCAAATGGGCATTTATGTGGATATTGTTACTGGAGAGCCACTATTTTCTTCAGAGGACAAGTACAAATCAGGGACAGGCTGGCCGAGCTTTACCAAGCCGATTAACGAAGGGTACATTGTAACCGTCACCGACTATAAATTGCTCTACCCGAGAACAGAAGTACGCAGCCGATTTGGTGATTCACACTTAGGCCATGTATTCAAAGATGGCCCCGCTCCTACTGGACTTCGATACTGCATGAACTCTGCCGCTATGCGATTCATACCTTTGGATAAGCTGGCAGAGGAAGGTTATGAAGAGTATTTGCCACTATTTGAAGGCTAATAGAAACTCCTCAAATAGCAGAAGCTATTGAAACAAAAAAGCCAGTGATGATTCACTGGCTTTTCTATTACTGGCATATGAACTGGCTACCCCGTAAGTACACTGTCTTCTGGGTATTTCAATAAAGAAGGTTCCGGCCTTGCTAGCATATATGCAAGGGTTAACGGGCCAATTCGGCCGATAATCATCACCACAATCATGATGTATTTACCAGGTTCTGAGAGCGTGCTCGTTAACCCAGCGGTTAACCCCACAGTCGCGAATGCAGAAATCACCTCAAACATCACCTTATCAAAAGCAGCTTGCTCCGTTAGCATGAGCAAGAACATGGCCGTTGTCAGCAATGCGCCACTGACGACAATAATCGCTAACGATTTCGTTACCGCCGTCCATGTTACCGTCCGTTTGAACATCACGACATGCTTCTTTTGTCGCAAAAAGGTCCATGTTGCAACGAGCGCAACAGCAAAAGTCGAGACTTTAATGCCTCCCCCAGTGGAAGTCGAACCTGCTCCAATCAACATTAAAACGATCATCACCAATAATGCTGGCTGCGTATATTGCGCCAAGTCGACGCTGTTAAAACCCGCCGTTCGTGCACTCGCAGATTGGAAAAATGCCGCCAGCCACTGAGCATGGATAGGTAAATTTTCCATCGTTGCGCTATTGCTTCTTTCCAACAACCAGAAAAGAACGGTACCTACTGCAAGTAACATTGGAGTGGCCGTCAACATTATTTTTGTATGCAAGTGCAGGTGGTTGAACCCTTTACGCCAATTGCTTGCAAGATCGCCGACTACAGTAAAACCTAAGCCACCAAATATGAATAAACCCGCCAAAGTGAAAATAACCAAAGGATCATCAACAAAGCTCATCATACTGTCGGAAAATAACGCGAAACCGGCATTATTAAAGGCAGAGATTGAATGAAAGAGAGCGTAGAAACTGCCCGTCGACCAACCAAGTTCTGGAACCCAGCGAAAGCACAATAATACGAAGCCAATCATTTCCGCTATCAGCGCAAAAATAATGATTTTTTTAACTAAGTTTCTCAGGTTTACTTTTCTATCTTGCCCCAATGCTTCTTTGGCAAGAGCTTGCTGTTTGATACTCAAACGAACCCCGAACATATAAAGTAAAACGGCGGATAAAGTCATCTGCCCTAACCCACCGACCTGCATTAAAAACATCAATAATATTTTACCGGCCAAAGTAAAATGTTCCCCAGTATCGACCACACCAAGGCCAGTTACACTAATGGCAGAAGTCGCAGTAAATAGTGCGTCAGTAAAGCGCAAACCAGTCACTGAGAATACAGGTAAAGTGAGCAAAATAGCGGAAGGGAAAAGCACCCCAAGAAAGCTAGTAAGAATGATCTTAGGTTCAGAACCTTTCTTCTTATTATCATCTTGCTTTAAGGAGTAGAACACGCCACGGCGTTGAAACGGATTCATGCATTCACCTAACTAAAGTTTACGAAGTTTCTTCGCCAATATGTCTTTAGGGCCAGCGATGATGATCATATCGCCTATTTCTAGACTTTTACCTAGATCTGGCGCTTTATGCAGAATTGGGCCTCGCTTAAAACCCAATACTTGAACGTCCGGTTCTTTACACAAGTTGAGATCAGACAGCCTCTTTCCTAAATACTTATGCCCAATGACTATCTCGGTCATGGCTAACCCACTGCCTAATTCGATGAACTCCAACACCCTTTGATCCAGCATTTTACGAGCCACTCGAATCCCCATATCTCGTTCAGGTAAAATCACGTGATCGGCACCGATTTTGTTCAGGATCTTGGCATGGAACTTATCATTCGCTTTCACCCAAACCGTTTTACTTCCTGCTTCCTTGATAACTAAAGTCGTGAGTATGCTGGCATTAACATCGGCACCAATCGAAACCATGACCATGTCATAATCATCCAGTTTAAGTTCCGAAACTGTTTCTTCATTAGTACAGTTAGCCACAATCGCTTGTGAGACAAAACCTGCCGCTTCTTTCACTCTTTCTTCGTTAATATCAACCGCAAGTACTTGCGCCCCTGAATCTAGTAACTCTTTACATACTGACAGGCCAAAACGACCCAATCCTATTACTGCAAATTGCTTATCACTCATCACGAGACCTATTATTTACCGAACTAATCAGTATTTATTGAAGTAAACTAGTGTGCGCCTCACCTATACATAATTCAAATTGATACGGGAAATCCTAACAATACCCTGACTTATCACGCTGCTGTAGCTAGACTCATAGAAACAACAAATGCTGCGCTAATTATTTGATTTATAAAGGTAGAGAACAAACTTAAATTCTGCTAATTTCGCATGCATAATTCCAGTGGTACTACACATAATGAATGACTACCTCATCCAAATTCAAAACTACCTCACCCTTCATAGCGATGAGTGGGGAAATAGCGTTTTATTCATTACCATCGCAAGTTTTTTTGCATGGATTGCTTGGCGCATACTACAAAGCCATCTAACGGTACTTGCCGAGAAAACCCCTTTTCATTGGGATGACTTGCTTTTAGACGCTCTGAAAACCCCTATTAGCACACTTATTTGGTGTTGGCCCGCGACCGTCTCTTTAGGCTTTATTCTTCAAGACCAAATAGGCAACAAAATAAATTGGCTCAGTACATTAAAACTCATCTTAGTCATTAGCGTATTTGTTTGGATAACTCTAAGGTTGATCAGCAATGTAGAAGAATACGTGCTGAATCAAAAAAAGCGCGATGAAACCACCGTCCAAGCAATAGCAAAGGTTGCCCGACTCTTTTTCTTAGTCATTGGTACCTTAACGATAATGCAGTCGTTCGGGTTGAGTCTTTCCGGCCTGCTCACTTTCGGTGGTGTAGGTGGATTGATTGTCGGTTTAGCCGCAAAAGATCTACTGTCGAACTTTTTTGGTGGGATGATGATTTACTTTGATCGCCCTTTCAAAGTGGGTGATTGGATCAGGTCTCCAGATAGAAATATCGAAGGGACTGTCGAGCGAATTGGATGGCGGATGACCATTATTCGAACTTTTGATAAAAGGCCACTGTATGTGCCCAACTCCGTTTTCAGCAATATTGTGGTTGAGAATCCATCACGAATGCTCAATCGACGTATTTACGAGACAATTGGACTGAGATATGACGACGCCAGTAAGCTTGATACGATTGTTGTTCAAGTCAAAAAAATGCTAGAAAATCACCCTGATATCGACGCTAAGCAAACACTGATCGTCAACTTCAATGCATTTGGTCCGTCGTCGCTAGACTTCTTCGTTTACACCTTTACCAAAACCGTTAACTGGATTCGCTACCACGAAGTAAAGCAAGATGTGCTGCTTAAAATCCTAGATATCGTGCATGCAAACCAAGCAGACATCGCTTATCCAACGCAAACACTTAAAGTAGAACCCCAAGCGCATGGGTTAGAAGAAAAGAACCAGAGTTTACTAAGTCAGTAAGCAGTACAAATCATGTTACTATTGCGTTAGAAACCTAACTTAATCATCCGAAGTAACATGATTTTACCTGTCATTTTAGCAGGCGGCTCAGGTAGCCGCCTGTGGCCTTTATCCAGAGAAGAATACCCAAAACAGTTCTTAAATGTTGCAGGAAACTCTTCCATGCTCCAGCAGACATTCTCTCGATTATCAGGCTTGGACTTTAGTGACCCCGTTGTAATATGTAACGAGGCTCATCGTTTTGTGGCGGCTGAGCAAATCCGAACGGGCGGTTTTAGGCATTCAGGGATCATACTAGAGTCCGTTGGACGAAATACCGCCCCAGCGATAACCTTAGCTGCGCTGAATGCTCTAAAAGAAAACCCCAATCAAGACCCAATTTTATTAGTGTTGGCTGCTGATCATCATATTTCTGACGTAGCTACGTACCAGGCCTCATTAAAAGCAGCAGTACCAATCGCAGAAGCAAACATGCTTGTCACATTTGGGATTACTCCAACTGCGCCTGAAACTGGTTATGGTTATATAAAACAAGAATCATATCTTCCATTCCAAGTCAGTGCTAGCCACGCATTTTTCAACATTGAACGATTTGTTGAAAAACCAGACAAAGAGCTTGCTCAAGAATATCTTGATTCTGGTATGTATTACTGGAATAGCGGAATGTTTATGTTTAAAGCTTCGCAATACCTGCACGAACTAAAAACATTCAGGCCAGACATTTTTAGCGCCTGCACTTCTTCCTTTGAAAAAAGCACTACAGATCTCGATTTTATTCGAGTGGACCCCAACCTTTTTGAAAAGTGCCCAAGCGACTCCATAGATTATGCCGTTATGGAAAATACATCCCACGCAGTAGTCACTCCATTGAATGTTGGCTGGAATGATATCGGCTCGTGGTCAGCACTCTGGGATGTAAGTAAAAAAGATAAACAAGGCAATGTCTGCCAAGGTGATGTTATTGCCGTCAGCTCTAATAACAACTACGTACACTCAGAAAATAAGCTAGTTGCTACTGTTGGTATCGACAATCTTATTGTCGTAGAAACAAAAGACTCCATCCTTGTTGCACATAAAAAACATGTTCAAGATGTCAAAGAGGTCGTCAATTATCTAGACGCACATCATCGAAGCGAGCATAAAGTTCATCGTGAAGTATATCGGCCTTGGGGAAAATATGACGTAATTGACAGTGGTTCAAGAGATAAAGTAAAGCGCATTACGGTTAACGCTGGTCATAGCCTTTCCTTACAAATGCACCATCACCGAGCAGAACACTGGGTTGTTGTTGCTGGTATCGCTCAGGTTCAAATTGACGACCAAACTCTATTGATCAGCGAAGACCAATCCACGTATATACCACTTGGCAAAGTGCATAGCTTAAAGAACCCTGGGCTAATCCCTCTAGAAATGATTGAAGTGCAGACCGGTACCTACTTAGGTGAAGATGACATTGTACGCTTTCAGGATCATTATGGCCGAGAACAGGCGAAGTAAAATGACATCAAAGACTTCATTAACTTGCTTTAAAAACAATGATATTCGAGGGATCGTAGATGTCGACCTAAATGAGGAAGTTATCCATCAAATTGGACGAGCTTTTGGGCTTTACCTCATGACGAATAGTACTCTCAGTGGTTCATCTGTTATTGTTGGAAGAGATAATCGTTTTAGCTCAGAAAGATACAAAGAGGTGTTTGTTGACGGGCTGATGCTCAGTGGTATTGACGTTATCGACATAGGTGTCACTGGTACAGAAGAAGTTTACTTCGCAGTACAAGATCTAAAATGTCTAGGCGGTGCACAGATTACTGCAAGCCAAAACCCAATCAACTAT
This sequence comes from Vibrio profundi, assembly GCF_043642225.1. Lineage (GTDB taxonomy): Bacteria > Pseudomonadota > Gammaproteobacteria > Enterobacterales > Vibrionaceae > Vibrio > Vibrio profundi_A. The sequence continues at coordinate 86,187 of NZ_JBHZSF010000001.1, forward strand.
AACGGCATAAAACTGGTTCAAGAACGGGCAAAGCCTCTGAGTAAAGATTCTGGTTTGCAGAAGATAAAACAGCTTGCTGAAGCTAACATTTTTCCAGTAGCCCTCCACAAAGGTAAATCGAACCTTTGTCATCATCGGCAGCATTACGTTAACCACTTATTAAGCTATAGAAAACCTAGTGAAATTAAACCACTGAAGATTGTTGCAAACGCAGGAAATGGGGTTGCAGGGAACGCCCTTGATCTTATAGAAGAAACACTCAAATCACTTCAGGTTCCTATAGAATTCATCAAAATTAATCATAGAGCGGATAGTTCATTCCCTAACGGCATTCCAAACCCGCTGATACCAGAAATCGAGACTCCACCTCTAAAGCTGTTCTCAAACATGAAGCGGATTTCGGAGTCGCTTGGGATGGTGACTTCGACCGCTGCTTCCTTTTTGATGAACACGGACAATATATTGAAAGCTATTACGTAGTCAGTCTGATAGCTGAGTCATTTCTGCTAAAAGAGCCGAACGCGCATATTATTCATGATACTCGATTAATCTGGAATACGATCGATACCGTAACAAGGTTCGGTGAGACACCTCATATGGTCAAGGCTGGCCACTCACTAATTAAGGAAAGCATGCGTAAAACAGATGCTATCTATGGAGGGGAAATGAGTGCCCATCACTATTTTCGGGACTTCGGTTACTGTGATTCGGAGATGATCCCATGGCTACTCGTAGCTAATTTGTTATCCGTCAAACAACAAACGCTTTCACAAGTCGTCAAAGATTACCTGTCCAAATATCCTTCTTCTGGCGAAATCAATTTGATCGTTGATGATGCAGAAGCAGTGATAAAGGAAGTACTAGAGTCATACCAGGATGGGAAAATAGATACTACAGATGGCATTAGTGTTGATATGGGGGAATGACGCTTCAACCTAAGGAATTCCAATACAGAGCCATTACTCAGACTCAACTTGGAAACCAGAGGGGATAAAAAGCTATTAAAGAATAAAACGCTCGAACTCACCACACTGATACAATCCATTTCCTAACCACTTAACGTGGCTATGTTTAAGGCAGACTCCTAATTGGGTCTGCCCTATCACTTCTAAAGAAACTCGTACGTTACTTTAACTGAATTTGAGTGAAGCTTTCGCTAATTAAGCCCTGCCCTTTGCGTTTCTTCATAGTAACTTTAACGCTACACTTAGCATCTGCAACATCATATCGAATCGCCTGCCCCAAAAACTTGTCGTTCCTTTTAGTTTCACGAGTATCTAACTTTATCGTTTTATTGGCACGATTTACCTTGCAACGATAATCCCAATCTTTACTGCCATCTTTCACATCGAGCAGTACTTTTTGATTTGTTTTCCAGCCGTAGCCTTAATTGCTCGTGGCTGTTTTTCTATCGCTAACGACAAGCCAGCTTTGCATAACTGTTCATTAGTGAAAGAAGATGCGGTGGCCGAAAATGAAACCAACCCACCAGCGATGAGAAGTGAAGTAGAGCAGAGAAATGTTTTTAAACGCATGGTCGACACTCAATTTAACTGGACGCCGTTTTATTAAATAACACCTAATGAATACCAACAAGTATTTTATGGTACTCCATTCCCAGTAAAATTAGGAGGCAGTCGACTGGCCCAACGAATCGTTTCGTTTATAAGCCAGTACTCAGGCTACCCTAAAGCCACTAGCACAAGGTTTACTAGATAAAGTTAGTGATTGTAGAAGGCATTTATTATTCGAAAGTTCAACCTACAAAAAAGCCCCGTTTACGGAAGTAAACAGGGCTTTTCAATACAAATATTTTCAGTATAAAGAGTTACTTAGAACGACGAGTAACAACAGCGTCTGCTAGTTGACGTAGTACCTTCTCAGTGTCATTCCAACCAATACATGCGTCTGTGATCGATTGACCGTATGTAGCGGCTTTGCCGTCAACCAGATCTTGACGACCTTCAACGAGGTGAGATTCGATCATAACGCCAAAGATTGCGTTATCGCCACCAGCGATTTGCGAGCTAACATCATCAGAAACGTTGATCTGACGTTGGAACTGCTTAGAGCTGTTTGCGTGGCTAAAATCGATCATCACTTTTTGTGGTAAACCAGAAGCTTCAAGCTGCTTCTTAATTTCACCAACGTGGTCTGCGCTGTAGTTTGGCTCTTTACCGCCACGTAGAATAATGTGGCAATCAGGGTTACCTGCTGTTTCTACAATTGCAGAGTGACCATATTTCGTTACAGATAAGAAATGATGAGAAGCGCTTGCAGAGCGAATCGCATCTGTCGCAATCTTGATGTTGCCATCCGTACCATTTTTGAAGCCAACCGGGCAAGATAGACCAGAAGAAAGTTCGCGGTGAACTTGAGACTCAGTGGTACGCGCACCGATTGCGCCCCAGCTGATCAGATCAGCCACATATTGTGGAGTGATCATATCTAGGAATTCACTTGCCGTTGGCATTCCCATATCCGTTAAGTCTAGTAGTAACTTACGGCCAATACGTAAACCATCATTCAGTTTGAATGTGTCATCCATGTACGGGTCGTTGATAAGACCTTTCCAACCCACCGTTGTACGTGGTTTCTCAAAGTAAACGCGCATTACGATTTCCAGGCGGTCACCTAGCTCATCGCGCAGTACTTTCAATTTTTTACCATATTCAATCGCAGCTTCAGGATCGTGAATTGAACATGGGCCAACGATAACTAGCAGGCGATCGTCTTTGTCTTCAAGAATGTTATGAATAGCTTTACGGCTTTCAAAAGTGGTTGAAGAAGCAATTTCAGTCGCCGGAAACTTCTCTAAAACAGCAACAGGTGGTAATAACTCTTTTACTTTGTTAATTCTTACATCATCAGTCTGGAACATTGCTTACTTCTTCCTATGTCTATCCTTGTGCTATGCCTTGTAGCTAAAAGGCTACAGATTAATCAGCACTTATTTTCTTGTTCCCTGTAACTTATCGACTAAAAACCACAACTTCAATCACTATTTTAAAAAGAACGCAATTTTTTTTATGTTTTACATTATAAACACCTTGTATATTTATATTTACATCCAACTTTGTTCATATTGAGAGTCTTCTCAGGGATTTCTGTTCAAACAGCGCTTAGCTACATGATGAGGTACATCCGCTGGCTATGACTCTTTAGATAAAATAATGGTCTACAAGCAATGCCACGAATAGCAACATTAGGTGATAGATCGAGAACTTAAACGTTTCTATAGCCGAGTCATTTCTCGAGTTGTATTTCAGTTTCCATGCATGCCAGATAAAACCAGCATTTAACACTATCGAAGATACTAGATATAGCCATCCACTCATACCGACTAAAACCGGTAATACACAAACTAGAGTCAACAAAATCGTGTACAGAAGAATAGAGGTTTTGGTGTACGTCACTCCATGAGTCACCGGCAGCATCGGAATGTTGACTTTGGCGTAATCGTCTTTCCTATGAATAGCTAATGCCCAAAAGTGTGGCGGAGTCCAAATGAAAATAATCATCACGAGTAACCAAGCGTTCGAGTGAAGCTCATTGGTCACCGATGTCCAGCCCAGCAATGGTGGCATAGCGCCGGCAATTCCTGCTATTACGATATTTTGGGGGGTCGCTCGCTTTAGGTACATCGTATAAACAACGGCATAACCAAGTAAGCTAGCAAACGTCAGCCAAGCCGTTAATTCATTTACCCAAACAAAAAGAACACCAAACCCTACGACGCCAAGTACAAGAGCAAATGCAAATACACTCACGCCTTTCACTTCTCCTGAAGGTAGCGGTCTGCGATGTGTTCTCACCATCTTTGCATCTATTCTTCGATCAATTAGGTGGTTAAAGGCTGCGGCAGAGCTCGCCATTAAACCTATTCCGAATAAGCCCAAACAAGTTTCTCGTAGTGGCAGCGGTCCGGAAACAGCTAAACACATGCCGACCAATGCCGTAAGCAGCATCAACGCGACCACTTTTGGCTTAGTGAGTTTTAAGTAAGTTCTCCACGTAGACCATAGAGGGGACGATTGTTTCTGAGCGAATTCTATAGACTTATTTACCGTCGCTTTATCCATCGTTTTCTACCTCATGCTTGTCATTAATCATTAGCTGGCTGTACTCCACTTGTTGTCGCCATAACAAATAGTTGATGATGATGCCCCCAACTAGCATTAACGCCGCCCCAAGGTTATGAAGCACGGCAACGGCGAGTGGCAAATGAAAAACCACGTTACTGACTCCTAAAGACAATTGAGCCGTTAGGATTCCAGCAATCATCCACCCTGCTTTATTTAGCGTATCACTAGGCTGGCTTATCAACTTGAACACTAATGCCGCAAATACCAAAGTTGTCACTATCGCACCAAACCGGTGAGTTACATGGATCGTCATTCGCGCAGGGTATTCAAGTACACCAAATTCATAGTTATCGTGACCTGATTGCAATAAATCAAAAGCGGTAGAGAAATCTAGATGGCGCTGCCAGTCACCTTCGCAAATCGGTAGTGAGGTACACATCAAAGCAGCATAGTTAGACGACGTCCATCCACCGAGGAATATCTGCATTACGAGTACTACTAGCCCTGCAATCGCTAAATAACGTATAGAGGGGTCAACTGAAAGGTGATCGATGTTTTGTTGAACTTGCTTCAATTGACAGTAAAGAAGGGTAAGAAGAGATAAAACGGTAAAGCCACCAAGTAGATGTGCCATTACGACCAGTGGCATTAACTTCAGTGTCACGGTCCACATCCCAAGAGCAGCCTGAAATACGATCACAACCGCTACTGCGCATGGCAATAATTTAGATATCCCTTTATTGCTCAGGCACCAACTGGTGATTACAAAAACCAAGAGTCCAAGAGTACCAGCGAAATATCGGTGTATCATTTCTAGCCAAGCTTTCTCAGGTTCAACAGCCCTTTCCGGGAAAAGCTTATTTGCTTGGCTAATTTCTTCACTTTGAGTCGGAACCGATAGCTGTCCATAACACCCCGGCCAATCAGGACAACCCAAGCCGGCATCAGCAAGCCTGGTATAAGCGCCAAGTACGATAACGACCAGTGTCAAATACAAAGCGATACGAATTAACATCAATAAATTTGGAGACGCTTCATTTCCCATTTTGCATCCTTTCAATTGTGATTGTTAACTTCCATTATTTAGAATGAACTTTTAACCAACACGAGACAGCTTTAAAAGCTTTCTTAAATCATGCAGCATCCCTTTCGACTGAGAGACAAGATCACCATCATCGCCAACACTCATGTACCGCATCACTAACTGACCGCGGGGATCTATAATCACGATTGATGCCTCAGGCAAATCACGAAAATGAGATTGGGCAATTGAAATGGTGTCTGACGCAAATGCCGGAAAACTATCGATATCGCTTGCCGTTGTTGAGAATAACGCTGGAGTCACTCTTTCTTTATATCTACCTAAAGCAATATAACTTTGACCGAGCAGGTGCACTTGCTCGACACAGCGTTCATTGCAATTATCTGGGACGACATATCCGAGGATCCATCCTTCTTTTAGCTGACTCGACTCTATCCCCAGGCTAGATAACGTCACATTCCCTTCAATTAGCTCCCCGGTATTCGTAACACCCGCTTGATACCAATTTTGCGTTAGAACAAGTTGAGCAATTAGCGCAGGTAACGCAAAAATCATTACCAACCCGATCAAGGTTAATCTGCTTTTTACTCTTTTATCCATTGCAGCACTCCTTCGCTACGTTAGCGCTCATTGTGTTTACGATAAGACTTCCAACCAATCGTTGTCATAATCGTTGTTAATACAAATGCCATGACAAACCACTGAACGGCATAGCCAAAATGTTTATCTGAGCTCATGTTGGCCGGCACCCATACAAATTCATTTGGCCAAGACTCTAAATTTTGTGGTTGAAGAATCATTGGGTACAGCGACAAATTTTCCTTCTTAGAAAGTGCTTCAATATCTAAGTTTTGTATGCGGACAGGCTGCGTTTCTTCCAGCCCTAACTCCGAGCTCAGCGGGTTTTTTGACTTTCTATATAGCCGCCCAACGAGGGTTGTCTTAGCATTAATTCCCTTAACTTTTGGCAATTCATTACGCTGCTTGCCCGCTTTTACAAACCCTAAGTCAACCAAGAGGGTGATTTGCCTTTGCTCAAAGTTAGTCTCCACAACCTGATAGACGATATAGCCAACCTTCCCGTTCAAAGTTTGATTATCTAACAAATAGATCGATTCACGTCTTCTTGGCTCTGCCGTTAAATGAATTTTCTGTCCCACATATTCGATAACATTATTTTTTCCACTCATCAGATTGTTGCTGGACTCAAATTCACTAAGCGCTATAGGTATCTGATTGCTACGATTCGCAAGGTCATTTTCTAGCTGAACTTTTTCAATTCCTCGAGACATTTGCCAAAATCCAAGTTTGACCAAAACCGAAACAGTGGCCAAAGTTAACAGTGTGGCCAAAACCACTCCCTTGAATTGCCACACTTTATTAATCACCGATACCCAACGATTAGGAGTGCCTATGCTGTCATCACTTATTGTAAAAATCGCTTTAGTGCTGTTTCTATTTTTCATCATTTTCAACTTAGCAAAAGCCCTTTTCTACATGGTCAAAGGCGATAATGCAGGCCAACCCATTAGTCATTACCTTGGGCGTCGAGTGTTCACCTCTGCTCTGGTCGTTGTTTTAATATTGCTTGCGTTTGCATTCGGCATCATTGAACCCAACCCTCGCCCGTATTGAGCTAAAGCACGTACACAAAAATAAACAAGCATAGCCACACCACATCGACAAAGTGCCAGTACCAGCTCCCTGCTTGAAAAGCGAAATGGTCCTTAGGGGTAAAATGATCTTTCGCAATTCTAAACAGTAATACGACCAAGAAAATGGTACCCAAGCAGACGTGCAGCCCATGGAAACCCGTTAGTAGGAAAAAGGTATTGCCATAAACCCCTGATTGAAGAGTCAGACCAAGCTCTTGATACGCATGGATATACTCCTCTCCTTGGAAGTACAGAAAGAAACCCGCAAGGACAATCGTAAGTTCGAGCCAAACAATGAGCGCCATTCGCTTATTCGCTTCCAAACTAATATGCGCCATATGCAGGGTAACGGAAGACAATAGAAGCAATACCGTGTTTTTCAGAGGGATACCTTGCCACGACATTGCTTCGGTCTCTGTGCCGTTAGGAGTAACAGTAAGCGGCCAAACCGATTCAAACATTGGCCATAGCACTTCATGTGTCATGGCGTTGTTACCAGCTCCTCCTAACCAAGGAACCGATAAGATACGGGCGTAGAAAAGTGCCCCAAAGAAAGCGCCGAAGAACATAACTTCAGAGAAAATGAACCAACTCATCCCTTGACGAAAAGATCGTGCGATTTGCTCAGAGTATTTTCCGGTTAATGATTCTGTAATCACGTTGCTAAACCAACCAGCCAGCATGAATAACAAAACTCCAAAGCCCACAAACAGAACGACCTTACCAACAAGGCTTGCATCCCCCTGCTCTTCAAGATTTTGAACGGTCAGCCCAGCCCCAACCGCAACCAAAAATAGCGCAATTGCACCAACAATTGGCCAGCTGCTTTCTGAAGGTACATAGTATGTGTCTTTTTTAGAACTCATAACTCAACTCCTTGTGTTGAACTTCGTTCTACTGGTTGAAGGGTATTTAGCGCCACGGGTTGCCCTATCGCCTCTTTACCTTGCTCAGAATCTGTAATATTGAAAAGCGTATAAGACAAAGTCAGCGTATGAATGGAATCAGGAATATCTGGCTCTATGTAAAAGATGAGCGGCATTTCAGTCCGATCACTGCCATTCAATAGCTGTTGATTGAAGCAGAAACATTCAATTTTATTGAAATAAGTTGCGCCATTCCCTGGAGAGACGGAAGGAACGGCCTGGCCCACTAAGGTTTCAGAGGAACGGTTGGTCGCGAAATATTTTGTTTGGATCACCTCACCAGGGTGAACATCCATCGTAACTTTGCTTGGCTTAAACTCCCATGGCATATCCGGCTTAATATTCGCCATAAATTCGACACGAATACTCCGCGAATAATCAGGAACCATTCCTTCAGGCTGAATCGCCGAAACTGTGTTGGTTTTACCGTTAATACCCAAGGCATCACACATCACATCGTATAAAGGTACGAGTGCAAACCCAAACCCGAACATAGCGATGACACTCAAGCATAGATAAGCCGTAAGTTTCTTCGTCGACTTACTTTGCGAGCCTGCGTCAGCCGCAACATTGTCATCGGACGTGGGTTTGGCGTCGTCACTGTTAGTTCGATCGTTTGGTTTTTTCATACACCCTCTCAGTCTACTTTTGGTGGGTGAGTAAAGGTGTGGTGAGGTGCCGGGCTTGGAACTGTCCATTCCAATCCTTCCGCTCTATCCCAAGGTTTCGCAGGAGCCTTTTCCCCTCCTTTCACGCACTTAATCACTAGCCACAAGAAAATGAGCTGAGATAAACCGAAGGCAAACCCACCAATCGAGACAATCTGATTAACATCAGCAAACTGAATCGCGTAGTCAGGAATACGACGTGGCATACCAGCGAGCCCTAGAAAGTGCATCGGGAAGAATAGAACGTTAACGGATATCACCGATGTCCAGAAATGCCATAAGCTAAGGCGTTCGTCATACATATGGCCTGTCCATTTGGGAAGCCAATAATACGCCGCCGCCATTATTGAGAACACCGCCCCCGTCACCAATACATAATGGAAGTGAGCCACAACAAAGTAGGTGTCATGGTATTGGAAATCAGCTGGCGCTATCGCGAGCATTAGCCCAGAGAAACCACCAATAGTGAATAGTACGATGAATGCAATGGTAAATAGCATCGGAGTTTCAAAGGTCAATGCTCCTCGCCACATGGTCGCAACCCAGTTAAACACCTTCACCCCCGTCGGCACCGCTATCAGCATCGTGCAATACATGAAGAAAAGTTCTGCAAATACTGGCATCCCAGTAGTAAACATGTGGTGAGCCCAAACCAGAAATGAAAGCAATGCGATACTACAAGTCGCGTACACCATCGAATGGTAACCGAAAAGTTTCTTGCCACTAAAGGCAGGAAGAATTGCCGATACAATACCAAAAGACGGCAATATCATGATGTACACCTCAGGATGCCCGAAGAACCAAAATATGTGCTGAAACATAACAGGATCACCGCCGCCCGCCGCGTCGAAGAAACTGGTACCAAAGTATTTGTCCGTCAAGACCATAGTGACTGCACCGGCGAGCACTGGCATGACCGCTATCAACAAGAAAGCTGTGATTAGCCAAGTCCATACAAACAGTGGCAACTTAAACCACGTCATTCCCGGCGCTCTCATATTCACAATGGTGACGATGACGTTTATCGCGCCCATAATTGAGCTGATCCCCATAATGTGAACCGAGAATACAAATAATGCCGTACTATCTGGCCCATATGTCGTTGAAAGAGGGGCATAGAACGTCCATCCGAAACTAGGACCGCCCCCTTCGGTAAACAGTGAGCCAATCAAAATGAGAAATGCAAAAGGCAGAATCCAAAAACTCAAATTGTTCATCCTTGGTAGAGCCATATCCGGAGCACCAATCATCATCGGGATCATCCAATTCGCAAGCCCCGTAAACGCAGGCATGACCGCACCGAATACCATGACCAACCCATGAACAGTCGTCATTTGATTGAAGAAATCCGGTTCCACCAGCTGTAGCCCCGGCTGAAATAACTCAGCACGGATCACCATCGCCATCGCTCCGCCCGTTAAAAACATCGCGAAACTAAACCATAAATAAAGGGTTCCGATATCTTTATGGTTAGTGGAGTAAAGCCAACGCTTTAACCCAGTTGGGGTGTGATGCTCATGTTCTGAGGCATCAACAGGTTCAGCAACCGTAGAATGATGAGCCGTCGAACCGCCAGACTCTATGTCTACAACTGGCGCTGACTTCACTGATTTATCCGTAGATGAACTCATTGATCCTCCTTAACACTCTGTTGAGCATTTAACGCGTTCACATCAGAGGCTTGAACCACATCCCCAGTTTCATTTCCCCAAGCATTTCTTTGATATGTCACCACAGCCGCGATTTCCTGCTCCGTCAGCTGAGTATTAAACGCCTGCATTGCCGTTCCCGGTTTTCCGTTCAAAACAATATCGATATGCTGTGAAATATCCCCAAGTGCAATAGGACTTCCTTTGATAGCAGGGAACGCACCAGGAATACCTTCACCGTTAGCTTGATGACATACTGCGCAACGAGCCTTGTATATTGCTTCGCCGCTAGCATACAGCTCATCCATGGATAACGATTGACCTAAAGCTTGCTCGGCGGCTTGTTTAGCCAGTGCCAACTCTTCTTTTTTTGCCAAAAGCCAAGCGTCATATTTATCTTCTTCCATTGCGTGTACGACAATAGGCATGAACCCATGAGCTCTCCCACATAACTCGGCACATTGTCCCCGATACACACCTGGCTCATCGATTTTCGTCCACGCCTCATTGATAAACCCCGGAATCGTATCTTTTTTGACAGCAAACGCAGGAACCCACCAAGAATGGATCACGTCATCAGAAGTCATAATGAATCGAATTTTCCGATTAATCGGCACAACGAGAGGGTTATCCACCTCTAATAAGTAGTTGGCGCCTTTGACTTCTTCACCTTCGATCTGCTTGTCACTCGTCGCTAACAAACTGAAAAATTCGACTTCTTCGCCAAAATAGCTGTAATGCCATTTCCACTGTGAACCCGTGATTTGAATAGTGAGATCAGATTCGGAAGTGTCTTCCATTGCGATAAGAGTTTTAGTTGCGGGGATTGCCATTGCGACAAGAATGATGATGGGGATAATAGTCCAGAGGATTTCTACTTTGGTGCTTTCATGAAAATGGGCAGCGACCGCGCCCTTCGACTTTCGATGGTGAATGATCGAATAAAACATCACCCCAAAAACCACCAACGCAATCGCGCAGCAGATGTAAAAGATCAGCATGTGCAGGTCATAAACCTTACCGCTGACTTCCGTAACACCTTGAGTCATGTTGTACTTCGATTCTGCTGATATAGCCGGCGCTGCAAAACCTACAAGCATTAGATCCGTAAACAGCATAAGAGTGATCAGTAATCTCTTCAAAAGACATCTCCTCATCTCCAGTCAACCTGGACGCGCTACCTAAGTGTCATTTCACCAATGGCTACATCATGCTTTTCTCATCAACTTGGTTTAACGACTTTGCTAGTTTCGTGATGTGTCATCACAAGAAAAAGTGCGTAAAAAACAGCGAACTCGGCACTTTTTGTTATATTTATGTTAAAAGGCTAGTTAGAGATCTAAGAATGTTCAAGGTTGTTTATTCACTCCAGACAAAACAAACCAATAAGCACCTCTAGTCATATGGGTTTATTTATTTTTCTGCGACATACAGTTTAACGATTGCTCTCTCGCAATTGATAATGAAAATCATTTATATTTGTAATATTGAAACACAAGGGTTTTATTTTATGATGCAGCAAGTAACAGATTGGCTAGCGAGAGATCCTGATCCCCGGACTCGCGAAGAGCTTCAATACCTAATTGATGAAAAGATGCTAAACGAGCTCAACGACCGCTTTAAACAGCGTCTCGAATTCGGGACAGCTGGACTAAGAGGCAAAGTCGGATGCGGCCCAAATCGTATGAATCGACTCGTCATCCAAGAAACCGCAACTGGGCTTGGGCATTACTTAGTCGATAACGTCAAAGATGCGTGTCACCGAGGTGTGGTTATCGGTTACGACGGACGTACCGATTCCAAACAATTTGCCCATGATACTGCGTCGGTTCTTACCGCTCTTGGGCTCAAGGTTTATCTGACCCACGATGTGGCGGCCACACCAATTGTTGCGTTTGGTATTAAACATTTCGATGCAGCCGCGGCAGTCGTAGTAACCGCGAGTCACAACCCGCCAGAATACAACGGCTTCAAAGTGTATTGGGAAAATGGTGCTCAAATCATTCCACCCCATGATTCAGGTATCGCAGCGGAGATCGAATTAGCGTCGACTAAGCCAATTCCGCTGATGTCACTCTGTGATGCGGAAAAAGCAGGGAAGCTAGTCTGGCTAGAAAAAGATTACTATGAGACTTACCGCTCCGCCGTCAACAATTTATCTTTCATTAAGCATCCTATCAGCTATGAACCCCTTACTATTGCCTATACGGCAATGCATGGTGTCGGTGCACAAATGGCTGAAGACTTAGTGCATGACAACGACTTTGCCAACTTCTTCAGTGTCGCAGAACAGCGTGAGCCTGATGGTAAATTCCCAACGGTTAATTTCCCCAATCCAGAAGAAGATGGGGCAATGGATCTCGTCATTAAGTTAGCGGAAAGCCTTGAAGCCGATATTGCCTGTGCCAACGATCCAGATGCGGATCGATTCGCAGCTGCTGTTGTGCAAGCCGATTCTAGCTACAAAATGTTATCTGGCGATCAAGTCGGTGTGTTGCTCGCGAACTATTTGTTATCTCTAGAACATGAAAAACAACAGCTGGTAGGCAACAGCATCGTTTCGTCTACGCTGCTAGAAAAAGTCGCCAAGTCTCACGGTGCCACTTACTTCCAAACACTAACAGGATTCAAATGGTTGGCGAATGTTGGGATGCAATTGGAAGATGATAATCATGAGTTCTTGTTCGCCTATGAAGAAGCGCTTGGTTATACCATTGGCTCACTAGTCCGTGATAAAGATGGGTTATCTACGCTCGTTGTATTTGCTCAACTAGTGGCGAAATTAAAACGTGAAGGGAAGACGGTTTGGGACGAACTCGCTAAATTGTCATTCGAGCACGGTGTTCATGTTAACGCTCAGCAAAGCATAGCGTTAGACCCTGAATCACCGCCTATCGGCAACAAGTTAAGGGCGAAGCCGCCCAAGTCCATCGCAGGTATTGAAATTGCGGCGATTGAAGATCTTCAATCTTCTCTGCGTTTTAATATTGGTGGCAGCACAGAAGCGATCAACCTGCCTGCAAGTGACGTGTTGATTTACCACTTAGCTAACGGATACAGAATAATTGTAAGGCCGTCGGGTACAGAACCGAAGTTAAAGGTGTATTACGAAGTAATTGAAGAGTTTGAAGGGAAGGAAACTTACTTCGATACCCTGGCTCGCTCTGAAGGATTAATGGAGCAACTGATTGCTACTCACCAAGCTGAATTGCAACAGCTGTAGCGCAACATAACGCGATATCAAATGGACGAACAATTGTTCGTCCATTTTTCGTTTAGTTCATAAGCCGTTTTTGCAAAAAATGCTTATTAACCCCTTTCGTCGGGAAGTCCTTGAACTCCCCTACGCTTTCAAATCCTAGCTTCAAATAAAAGCCCAACGCCTGAAAACTGTATGTGTCTAAGCAGATGTCTTCTACACCTCGCTCCTTTGCTTCCGCTTCAATTTTTTCAATCAGCTTACGCCCTAAGGACGAACCTCGACTTTCCGGAGATACCCATAAGTAATTAATGAATAATGAGGTAGTAAAAAGTTCAGCGGTCAATCCAGCAACAATTGTGCCTTGCGACTCTTTTGCAAAGCAGCCCAAGTTAACAATGTCTTCCTCTGGAAAGTGCGGTCGATTAAACTCTAATAGCCCTTGATAGACCGCATTCTTATCTGATTCAGTCGGGTTTATCACAACTTCAATATCCATGTAGGTTCTCTTCTAATCCAATTCCGTCCAATCTTACTAACCAGGCATAAAAAAACCAGCCGAAGCTGGTTTTAAGTGACTCGTCTAAAAGTTTCTAGATCAATGCATCAACAAGTTACTGAGCATCCACAGCGAAAGTGCGATAAACACGCAACCCATCACTTTATGCTGGTATATTCGAAAACTTTGATTTTCTAACAGTCGTTTGCCGACAGTGCCAACCGCACCAACAAGAAGAAAGTTGAATGTTAACCCTAGAACATTCAGCAGCAAGCCTAGCATTAGCATTTGCTCTCCTGAGCTCGCTGCGATATTGCTTGATACAAACTGAGGTAGAAACATCACAAAGAAAACCAAAGCCTTAGGGTTCAACAAGTTACTTACTAAAGCTCTTTGATAATAGGTCTTCGCCGCCGCCGAATCACCATCAAGATCAGGTGCAGTATCTGCATCGGCTCGTAGACAATCAGTCCCCATTTTTAATAGATAAGCACCGCCCAAAAGGTGTAGTGCTTGCAATGCGAGAGGGTTCATCGCGATAAGAGCTGATACACCCATCGCAGCAAGTACTGTCAAAATCACACCTGACGTAGCGTTGCCCAAGCTGGCAAAAACACCGACCTTACGTCCAAAGCTTATACTCGAGCTAGCAATCAATAACATATCAGGCCCAGGCAGCAAAAGTAGGGCAATCACAGCCGTCAAATAGACTGGCAAAATAGCGAAATCAATCATGATAATTTTAGTTTATAAAAATAAGGCGCGGATTTTATACCAGTGAAAAAGTTTGATCCAGACTTTAATTTCAATCAAACAAAACAATCCAGACTTAGTAACCAACTATCGAAGGAAATTCAGATTTAGGCTCTAATCAAGCCGCAATAAAAAATCGCAATATTGTACAAAATTATCTTCGCCTCCTGAGGTACACTCATACAGCAAGGAGTTGGCAATGAATGAAAAAAACAGCGTAAAAGAAAAAGCAACCTTCAGTTTCGCTCAGGAATTAGGTGGGATAGAACTGTTAGACGCTAAGTATGAGAAACAAAATTTTTCTCGTCATAGCCATGAAGGTTACACCGTCGGAGTGATAGAGAAAGGAGCGCAGCGTTTCTTCCGAACCGGCGGGAATCACATTGCCCCTGAAGATAGTATTATCTTGGTCAATGCCGACGAAGTACACAATGGGCACTCAGCCACAGAAGGTGGTTGGGAATACAAAGCGATGTACCCGTTACCTGAGCAATTTTCTCATATCACTCAAGAACTGAGCAGTAATATTTCTGGGGCGCCTTACTTCCCACAACCCGTGGTGCACGACCCAGAACTCGCTGATCAACTCAGGCTTGTTTTCAGCACCTTAAATACCTCTTCTAATCGCTTACTTCGTGAAACCATCATGTATGCAGCCATGGTGAAACTTATCTCACGTCATGGAAAGTCAACAGTCAGCGATACTACGAATAAGAAAGTGCCTCATGTTCAGCTCGTCAAAGAATTTCTAGATGACTTTCCACAAGCTGATGTTTCGTTAGAAGAACTATCGAAGCTTGCCAACATCAGTCCATATCATTTGGCGCGGAGTTTTCAAAAGCAGTTTGGCTTGCCACCACATGCCTACCAAATTCAAGCCAAAATACGTTTAGCAAAGACTAAGCTTCGTCAAGGCTACAACATATCTGATACCGCTCAAGAATGTGGTTTTCATGATCAAAGCCATCTACACCGTCATTTCAAGAAAGCGTTAGGCGTCACACCCGGACAATATTTAAAATGCGTGACCTAATATGAGTGGCATAAAAAAGCCCCGGTAAACCGAGGCTATGTCTTTAACGATGCATGGTTAAAATCTAGTTACGTGACCAAGCATCTTCCCAAGCTTCGCCTTCTCCAGGCACATAGGCTGGTGCATCGATGTTGCACCATGCTCCGTATGGATATTCACGGCAAGAATATGTATGCCCATCCGAGCCTAACACAACCGTTTCGCCCTCTACGTAATGGCCAATACCATCCGGATATACATAGTCATATTCAGCTGAACCTTCCGCCTTCACTTCAAACTGTTCAGAGTAGACAACATGATGCTCTGGTTCTTGATTGTAGTTCGCTGTAACTTCTAAAGTATGCATACCTTCTACGTGAGCTTTCACCGGAAGCTCAACAGGCTTGCCATGCAAAACTGCGCTATTTAGCCAAGTTTGAGTGCCATCCGCTCGAATGACTTTTACGTTAACAAGAACGTTATGCCCTTCTGTTGATACTGTTGGCGTAATCGTCGCTTCACCTTCAGACAAATAGTAAGTGCTTTCTACACCTGTCACGGTGACTTCTGCTGGTGGTAGTACTTCAATATCGCGAATATCTAGCGAGTAACGATAGTCCGGGTTTTTCGTGTGCACCTTATTGAAGAACAAGTTTGATTCATCGTATTCAACTTCACCATTTTGTTGCTTAACACCCACCATCGCAGTGTGTGAATAAGTTGAATTGATCTTTTCAGCAAGTTGGTAAGTCCAGACACTTTGATCGACGTTACTGCTATCAATTGGGAAGCTTTCCGCTACGACCTCAGAGCCTTTTTCATCAAATATTCTAAACAACACTGCTCGGTCTACTTCAGCTTCAAAGCCCGATGTCACATACTGGGCAATTTCTTCCCACTCTGGAACTTCAGCTTCGCCAACAAACTTTACATCCGAACAATTGTAAAAACCTTCTCCGGCAGGGTCGACGCGCTGCCATCGACTAAATATCGTGACTTCTTCACCATCACGACCTTCCGGCAATTTAATTTCAAACTGGTAATGATCTTCGCCGTTTATCTTTACAGGCTCGACATTTCCTTGAGTCGCGAACAACTCAACATCGTCCCAAGTTAAACGGGAATTTGCCGGGTTATAACCCGGTTTACTGATATAGATTTCCCAATAAGACGGGTTATGTGCTGCTGTAGCTCGATATTGGAAATTGATAGTATCGCCAGACACCAGCTCAGTTCGTTGCCAATTCTCGGACGCAACCCCCATACCACTGTAACTCGCGATAGACGCATGACACAATTCGCCATCTTTAATCACGGCTTTTACGGCTTCAGGATTTTCGTGATCAACCACAAGCGCCGCATAGCCATTTTTGTTGTTGAATGCGCCTTCACCGGACTCTTGATACGCTACACGACACGCTTGGTTTGGGATCGTAGAGCCATCTCCCCACAAACCTCCTTGTTCATGACAGATATGTTGTCTCGCCGCTGGATAAACCGCATACCCATGAGAATGGGCAATACTCGGTATCACTGCTGATATCGCAAAGCCTGCTGCCGTTAGTTGCTTAATCATATTATTTCCTATTATTTTGATTAATTAATGGTCCACCACACACTGACCCACTATTTCACTCATCTAAAACACGTTAATTTGTGAGTAAAGTGTATTCGATAAGAACGACAAATCTTAAAATCGCAGGTGAAATTTAAACATTATTTAAAAATCAAACTTAGAAATAAAAACATCAAAAAACCTAAATGATGGTCATGCGCCTCCTAATATAATTAATATCGATAATTAAACACCTATAAACCCCAGCTTATTTATATAAGAAGTTGTTAAACTACAATGGTTTCAAATAACATATAAAACTATGAACGCTCATCACACTTGTTCAGTAGATACTAAGAAACAACAAATGCATAATTCACAACACCTCTCCTCTTATTAACGCACTGCCATTTCCTAGTGTTGAAAAAAAAGCGAGCCTATGAAAAGCACATCTCTCTCGCCTGTTTGGCTCCTAAATGGACGTTTATTAAGCCCTACAAGCCAATCAATTCTAGATGGCGAAACTCGACATAAATTGGGTTCAGCCGATTACAAGATACTCGAGATTTTGTTGGAAAACCTTGATATTCCAGTGTCTCGCGAGACATTATTTGAACAAGCGTGGGAAGGAAAAATAGTCACTGAAGCTAGGTTAACTCAATCGATATTTAACATCAGGTATGCCCTTGGGGACGACGGAAGAGCTCAAAAGGTTCTAAAGACAATTGCTAAGAAGGGTTATATGCTGAGTGGAGAACATGTCTCTATTAATAATGAAAACAAAGGGGATACTAACAGTACAAAACAAGGAAAATTTCTGATCCTTAACACTTCACATATAGTAGTTCTCATTGGGTTGTTTATCGTTTCTTTTATCTTTGGAGCAATCAAGAATCCAGGAAAAGACTATTTAGATAACATCGACGAAGTGAAGTTCCTTCCCTACAACGGGCTTTTCAACGGAACTAACAATATCAGTATATTTCTAGATCAAGATATTGAACCGACATCACTAAATAACATTTCAACGTTTATTCCACCAGCCATCTATGATTACACTTTTAACATCTACATACTAAAAAATAATTTCAAATTAACATATATCCTTTATTCACCGGACAAGCAGATGAGTATTAATTTTGAAAAAAATCTTTCACTCATCAAAGGGCTCGAAGAAAGCTTAAGGATATTCAATGAAAATCAGCCTTAATCACCTTGTCTTTCTTATTTTATCCATCTTAATGCTACTTTCAGGATATTGGCTTGGATTTCAAAGCCTCGACAACAACATTCTATTTCATGCCAATGTAAGAGCGACCTACATAGCCCAAGACCATCAATTAGAAAGCTATGATCGTAAAGGAGAGATCATTTTTGGCGATCATTTCCTCGCCAGCCATGACATTATTGCCTCTAAAAGTGGAGTGCTCGCCGTACAATCCTTGTTTGAATGGCGTCCCTTTAACTCTGAGTTAATTAAGAAAAGCGTCACACGTCAGTTTTCAGGAACCGTACAGAACTCACTCATTTTAGACTTACCTGATGAAATAAGGCTAAACATGTATCCCGTTGAAATCCCGAATGATACAGGGAAAAAACTTTACCTATTCTACTTTAGAGACATCGCCTTGCTACTGATCGAGAAGAACAGAGATCACCACAAAATAAACTAACGGTTATGTACCAATAACTTAGTAGCCTCATAAAAAATGATTGTCATCACAACAAAATCCTTTCGTTAGACACCATCATCATTTTAGCCGTTAATGCGCCTGACTTTTGATTACTGCTACAAACCACAGAGCGTGCAAAGTCAGGTGTGAATTCGAATTGCCGAATCACCTTTCTCTTCTATGTTTCTTGCGAGATTGGCTATGGAACAAACAAAACTCGACCGCGTTCGCGCAGACTACAACGTCCACTACTGGAGCCAAGGCTTCTACGGCATCGACGATAATGGTGAAGTATACGTATCACCGACCAATGAAAAAGCACATCAAGTGCCGCTGAGCAATATCGTCAGCCAACTTGAAGCTAAGGACTTGAACTTACCCGTATTAGTTCGATTTCCTCAGATCTTACACCAAAGAGTGCACAACGTTTGCCAAGCTTTTAACCAAGCCATAGAAGAGTACCAATACCAAAATAAATACTTGTTGGTTTACCCAATTAAAGTCAATCAACAAAAAGAAGTCGTCGATGAAATTTTAGCAAGCCAAGCTCAACTCGAAACCAAACAGCTTGGTTTAGAAGCGGGTAGCAAACCAGAACTGCTGGCCGTGTTAGCACTGGCTCAAAAAGCAAGCTCTGTCATCGTTTGCAACGGGTACAAAGACCGTGAATACATTCGCTTAGCGCTGATTGGAGAAAAACTGGGGCATAAGGTCTTCATTGTTTTAGAGAAACTCTCTGAACTTGATCTTGTCCTCCAAGAAGCAAAGAACCTTGCTGTGAAACCTAGATTAGGTATTCGTATACGCCTTGCATCGCAAGGGGCTGGTAAATGGCAAGCGAGTGGTGGCGAAAAATCTAAGTTCGGTTTATCAGCATCTCAAGTTTTGACGGTCATTGAACGTCTAAAGCGTGAAGAGCAATTGGATGCGATGCAATTAGTGCATTTTCACCTTGGTTCTCAAATGGCTAATATTCGCGATGTTCGTAATGGCGTCAATGAATCCGCTCGTTTTTACTGTGAGCTTAGAGAAATGGGCGCAAACATTGAGTTCTTTGATATTGGTGGCGGGCTAGCGGTTGATTATGACGGGACACGAAGCCAATCATCAAACTCGATGAATTATGGGTTAATGGAGTACGCACGCAACATTGTTACGACTGTTGGGGATGTGTGCCAGCAGTATGAGCAACCAATGCCGGTCATCATTTCTGAATCGGGTCGTTCCATAACTGCGCATCACGCAGTGCTGATTACCAACGTAATAGGTAATGAAGGCTACACTCCCGAGGATGTGAAAGCACCACTGCATGACGCACCCACATTGTTACAGAACATGTGGCGTAACTGGGAATACCTACAAGATGGTACCGATGCTCGAGCTCTAATTGAAATTTACAACGATACTCAGAGCGATCTGGCTGAAGTCCATTCGCAATTTTCGGTAGGCGTTTTGAATCTACAGCAACGTGCATGGGCTGAGCAGCTTTCATTGAGAATTTACTTTGAGTTAAACCGCCAAATGAGTAATAAGAATCGCTTCCATCGTCCGATTTTGGACGAACTCAGTGAGCGCTTGGCGGATAAGTTTTTTGTCAATTTCTCACTGTTCCAATCATTACCAGATGCATGGGGGATAGACCAAGTTTTCCCGGTTCTTCCTCTTTCTGGATTGGAGCAAGTAGAAGATCGCCGAGCGGTAATGCTGGACATAACCTGTGATTCAGACGGTGCAATCGAGCAATATGTCGAAGGCCAAGGCATTGAAAAAACGTTGCCAGTTCCAGCATTCGACAAAGACAAACCGTACCTCATGGGATTTTTCCTCGTGGGCGCATATCAAGAGATTTTAGGTGACATGCACAACTTGTTTGGAGATACACATAGCGCGGTCGTCAATATCGATGCATCCGGAAACCCGGTTATTGAGTCGATCAATGAAGGCGATACCGTCGAAGACATGATGCGATACGTCCATATTGACGTCGACCGTATTCGTACTAATTATCGCGAGTTGGTGAGTCAACGCGTCGCTTTGAACGAGCAACAAAGTGTCCTACTGGAGCTAGAACAAGGCTTGAGTGGTTATACCTATTTAGAGGATTTTTAAATGAATGATTTGTTTGATAAAACCGATTATTCGCTTTATTCAAATTCGATGACGTTTCTACGCCGTCCGTACGTAAAAAACCCTGTAACTGCGGATGCTGATATTGTTGTATTAGGTGTGCCATTAGACATGGCCACCTCCGGCCGCCCAGGTGCGAGAATGGGCCCCGACGCGATACGACGCGCATCCGTCAACCTAGCGTGGGAAGGGAAAAAATACCCGTGGGGCTTCAACGTATTTGAAAAGAATAAAGTAATCGATGCTGGAGACTTGGTATTTGACTGTGGGGATGCAGAGGATTTCACCTACCGCCTAGAAGCCGCCACATCAGAAATATTAAAAAGCGGGAAGACTATGCTCGGCTTAGGAGGAGATCATTTCATCACCCTTCCTATTTTACGAGCCTATGCAAAGCATCATGGGGAGATGGCGCTGATCCACTTCGACGCACACACTGATACTTATGCCAACGGCAGTGCATATGATCATGGGACGATGTTTTATCACGCTCCGAATGAAGGGCTGATTTCGCCAAAACACTCTGTGCAAATTGGCATAAGAACCGAGTATGAACGCCACGATCACGACTTTAATGTTATCGATGCCATGCAAGCCAATGATTTATCAGCGCAAGAGATTGTTGCCCAAATCAAAGATATTGTTGGTGATAAGCCGGTTTATGTTACTTTCGATATCGATTGCCTGGATCCAGCCTATGCCCCAGGCACAGGAACGCCGGTTTGTGGTGGACTCACCTCAGATAAAGCACTAAAAATTCTGCGGGGGTTAGCTGGTATCAATATTGTGGGAATGGATGTTGTCGAAGTATCCCCTCCATACGATCATAGTGATGTCACGGCGTTATCAGGCGCAACCATCGCCCTTGAGTTACTCTACGTTTGGGCTTCGACACAGCTTAGCTCCAACGAGTAGTGCATTACATCGTAAATCTAGTTCTAAGAGGGCTTCGGCCCTCTTTAGTGTTTTATCCGCTTTCGCTGTAAACCGCAAGTTTGTACAATCCTAGTCTCGATGCTTTCATTATGTTGAAACGACATTCATCACTTTAAATCAGTAAGGACACAATGACTAACGAATCCAAACCAATTTCTCGTTCTCGTTTATTCCTCAAAGGCACGCTCGCCATGCTTCCTCTGAGCATCGCTGTTTTACCGTGGGGGCTACTTGCCGGTTCTTTCGCCATCGATGTGGGCTTACACCCATTAGAAGGCCAAGCGCTTTCCGCCATTTTGTTTGCAGGAGCAGCTCAACTTGTCGCAATGGGCATGTTTAAGGCTGGAGCAGGGCTGACGACAATGCTAGTCACCACATTCTTTATCACGTCTCGTCATTTTCTATACAGCATTTCAATGCGTGATAAGATCAGTCCACTCCCTTTTCGTTGGAGGCTCACACTCGGCTTTCTGCTCACAGATGAACTCTTTGCTATTTGTGGCAATCAATCAAAAGAGAAGTTTCAGCCTTGGTATGCCTTAGGGGCGGGACTTAGTTTTTATTTGTTCTGGAATGCCGCAACTTTGGTTGGCATCGTTGCAGGGAGTACGATTCCAGGCTTGAATCAATGGGGACTAGAGTTTGCGATTGCCGCGACCTTTATTGCGATAGTCATTCCAACAATCAAAAACTTCCCCATTTTATGTACCGTTCTATCTGCCCTCGTTTTATCGGTAACATTGGAGCATTTCAACTTAGAAGGGAGCCTTATTTTTGCCAGTATCGGAGCAATGTTGATTGGCTATCTAACGGAAAGTTTACGAGGAGAGAACACATGATTTTTGGATATATACTGGCGATGACAGCCGTTGTGTTCTTGAGCCGCTATCTATTTTTAGAGCCTAAGCTTCCAATAAAACTAGGGGTAAGAACGCAGAAGTTGCTGGCCTACTCTAGCCCGGCCGTATTAACGGCGATTTGGGGGCCGATTGTATTTCTGCCAGAGAATGAGCTGCTATTAGCCACCGATAATGCCTATCTTTGGGCTGCCATACTTGCGGCTTTATTGGCATGGAAAACAAAAAATGTGTTACTGACTACCGTTATTAGTATGGCAGTGTTTTTGTACCTAAATTTAGAGTGGTTTCAGTAAGTAAGATAAGCTCACTTCTTAGTGAGCTAACCACTCAATTTCAATCAGTGTCTTTTCACCACACTTCAAACGACCTAAGAATACATCCCCTCTGTGCACTTCCCCGACACCTTGTGGTGTACCAGTCATCACTATGTCCCCGTCGAGTAACGTGGTATATGAATTAAGCTCTTCGAGGATCACTTTTGGAGAGTAAATCATTTGTTCAACATGCCCTTTCTGAACCCGAACGCAATTGATGAACAGTTCTAAGTGGAGGTCTGCCGTATTTAGACCGTTCAGTGGAACAAAGCGGCTGAAGACAGCGGAGTTGTCAAAGCTTTTGGCTCTTTCCCAAGGCAGCCCCTTACCTTTTAGGTAAGATTGGAGTGAACGTTTCGTCAGATCAAGTCCAAGGCCAACTCCGGTATAACTACCATTTTCCACCAAAAAGCAGATCTCAGCTTCATAGTGCAACGGCTCTTGATGAAAAGACGACAGCGAAGAAGTAACGCTGGTGCTCGGTTTATTGAACACTACCATTTGTTCAGGGACGGCGTTGTTTAACTCTTGAATATGATCGAGATAATTTCGACCAACACACAGCACCTTTGTCGGGACAAATGTTTTCGTATCCATCACTACTGAGTTCATCGGCTTTCCTTGACCTTATAAAGTGAGAGCAGAGTTTAACCGATCCTAAAATGTCGGTCTTTCCGATTAACAAGTAAGTACTCAAAAATCAGATCTTGAACTCAATCTTTGCCCTTAATCCAACGTTTTCATTACTTTTTCACATAAGCGTTTTAACTCCATAAGCTCGTCTAGTTCTAAATCAAACTTACATCGTAGCTTTTGGGGTACTTCCAAAGCCGCTAATTTCAAACTTTGCCCTTGGTCGGTCAAAAATAACTCTCTAACTCTTTCGTCATGTTCACCCCGCTTTCTCACAACAATACCTTTGTTTTCAAGCCTTTTTAGCAAGGGGGTCAATGTTCCAGAGTCAAGGTTTAGCTTAGCGCCTAACTCTTTAACGTTGATACCATTCTGTTGCCACAAAACCATCATTACTAAGTACTGAGAATAAGTCAGGTCTAATGCATCGAGTAATGGTCGGTAAGCTCTGATCACAGCATTGGCCGCACTATATAGCGGGAAGCACACCTGATTTTCTAACTTGATCAGCTCTTCTTCCATTGAATCGACATCGTTCGTTGCTTTCGAATGACATGTACTCATAATTCCACCACAAAAAATAAATTGCGCACAATATACTTGCAATCACCCTTAAGATCGAATTATAGTTGCTAACAATTAGATTGCACACAACTTAAATTAACAAGAGATTACTATGACTACTTTATATTCAACTAAAGCAACAGCATCTGCCGGCCGTAATGGAAACGTAAGTACTGAAGACGGATTACTTAACATCGAACTAAGCTATCCAAAAGAAATGGGGGGAACGGGCAAAGCAACTAATCCTGAACAGCTCTTTGCTGCAGGATACTCTGCATGTTTCTCTAACGCTATATTACACGTTGCTCGCGAAGTGAAAGTTGCAGTTAAAGAAGCTCCGGTAAGTGCCATTATTGGCATTGGTCCAAATGAAACAGGTGGCTTCGCTTTAACCGCGAGCCTTGAAGTTTCTCTAGACCTTGCGCAAGAGCAAGCCGTCGAATTGGTAAAAGTCGCTCACCAAGTATGCCCATACTCAAATGCAGTGCGCGGTAATATTGATGTGGCGGTCAGCGTAAATGGTTACGCTCTTTAAACTCTATTTCGTCCGAATAAGAAAAAGCCACCCTCAAGGGTGGCTTCGTATTTGGCATGTGACTATTTACTAACTAACGATTATAGGTAGTAACGTGCACCCATTAGCCACTTGTTGTCTGAATCAGACTTGTATGAACCAGAACCTTGTAGGTCGAATTCATAACCAGCAAAACCAACAAACTTAGGAGTGAAGTTGTATTCAGCTTGGATTGCAGAAGTGCTGTATACCGTCTCGCTTGCTTTGTCGTCTTCTACTGATTCGTAGTTAACGCTTAGGTTTAGGCTGTTAGATAGCGCGTAAGATGCTAGTAATTCAACCGCTGTTGTTTCTTCTAGAGCAACGCCGTCATGTGAATTCATGTAGCCGTTCATCGCGTAAACACCAGCAAGGTAGATGCCTTCTTTACCGTAAGAACCGTAAGTTGCACTTAGTACGTGAGAGTCAGCTGTTTTAGTAGCAGCACCGCCGAAGTTTACATCACCAGTGTTGTAAGCGTAGTTTGCCGTAACATCTGCAATTGCGTAGTTAAGAGCGATTTGCGCACGGTTACCGTAAGTATTTTCAACTCCGTCTACAGTATCCTTCTTGCGACCTTGCCATGCAACGCCAAGACCTAGAGAACCAGCTTCACCTAGCTCTAGAGTGTTGCCGTAGCTAACCATCTCTTCACCACGACCAGTACCTAGGTTGCCGTGATCATCGTAAATGAAGTCGTTAGCGAATGCGATTGGCATATCTGCAACGCCAGCAACACTGTAGTAAGGTGCCCACTGAGTACCCACTACTGCGCGGCCAAGTTCTTCATGAGTAAGACCTACGTAGCCTAAACGAGTTGTGAACGCTTGATCACCACCGTCTAGCATGTTTAGCGCCCACTCACCTTTAGCGTCAGCAGTGAAACCATTGCCTAGATCTTGAGTTGCATTGAAGTTGATACGTGGAGAAACTGACTCAACACCGATGTCATCGTCGTTTTGACGATCATCGCTGTTCACGTCACCAACAGCTACAGATACGTGACCACCGATAGAGAAAGTTGTACCGTCGTTGTTGTAAAGCTCAACAGCAACAGCTTGAGTACCAAATGCAGCAGCAGAGATTGCTAGCGCTAATAGTTTTTTATTCATTGTTTCGTCCATTGTCCATTAATGTAACTTTTTGGTGTTTCGTTAAGGCAGGAGTTTTTAAGCTGAACACATAGGGAAATGTTACCTGCACTTAACATGTGAGATGGACTTTAAGCGAGGGGGATCGAAAAAGTTGCATGAAAATATATAAAATAACAAAAACCCAAACCATAGAAATATAAAACAAATAAAAACAACAACTTAAAACATCAATCTTCGCTTTTATTTAGTTCAAACCTTGTTACATTTACTGATAAACCCTCCAACAACGGCTATTTTTGAACATCACTTACTCTCATTCAGGTCAGTTACGCTACAATTTAATTGGTAAGAAATGTTAAAAAACAAAGAAAAACTCGAATTGGAAACTGGTTACCACTTCGACATTTTCAGCATGATTCTACAAGGTTTTCTATTTAAGGAACTTCACTTACATTAGAAATCCATTGAATACCCAAGTAATAATACGATATACTGTTACTAACTTTTTAAAATATGAACCTTGTCTTAAAAACTGAACTGCTTTATTGAGCAGGCAAACATCAAGATTATAGTGAACAGGTCGAAGTATAAGGGAATTCTATGTCGCATTTCTCCAGCCAAAACAAATACCGACCAACCATTCGCCATTTCCTATTCGCTGGATATTTAGTTGCCGTTGCTCTTATCACCCAAACATTGCTTGTTGAGCATCAGGCGTTGCGCGGAATATACCTTCTCTATCCTTTATCCATGTGTGCGGCACTCTTTCAAGCCAATAAAACCATAAAAGCTGTTGCTGCCTGTTTATCGATCTCGGTTATTCTTATCGGCGGATACTTCGAGCCATTGGAACTGGATGCGATAGAAGAAGTCTTTATTCTGATCCCACTCACTTATTTGATCGCATTCCCAGGTTCAATGTGGCCGATCGCTTCGGCGATGCTCCTAGTCCTCAGCTACTTATACGAGCTGCCTGAAGAAGACTTTTCAGAGTTCATAGAGGACGCAATTGAGCTTATCGTCATTTCTGTATTTGCAACGGTGATGACGTACTACCAACAAAACTTCCGTCGTCAAATGACTCGTTACAGAAAAGATGCACTAACCGACTTCTTAACTGGCACTAAGAATAGAAAAGCGTTTTTCCTTGACCTTGAAGAGATACAAAATCAAGAATGTGACGCCTTTGCTCTGATTCAGATCGACCTCGATAACTTCAAACTTGTTAATGAAAGCATTGGACACTCAAACGGGGATGTTCTTCTTAAACACTTCGCTACTAAACTTCTGCAGCTTGATCATGCTGAAATATCGATTTACCGCTTAAGTGGAGATGAGTTTATTCTGCTAGTCTCTGAGCAATCAGACTTAATCAGGGAACTCAGTGCTATTGAAGAGTCTTTACACTTCTTGAGTAATCAAACTTATTGTGTCGGCCAATACTCATATAAACTGACTTTCAGTGTAGGCATCGCCTTACTTAGCGAAGCAATGGGAAGCACTGAAATCTTATGTAAAAACGCTGACATTGCCGTTGAGAAAGCAAAGAGTTTGGGTAAGAACTCCGTTCGCTGGTATGACAATGAACTGCTTAATGAAACCATACGTCAGCACCAAATCGAACAAGAGCTTTCCAGTGCGCTTAAATTGAACCAACTCAAATTGGTGTATCAGCCTAAAGTGGAAATAGACAGCTACCAGATATGTGGAGCCGAAGCCTTAATACGTTGGAACCACCCTGACCTAGGCGTTATTTCTCCAGCAGAATTTATATCCATCGCCGAAAAAAGTAAGCTCATCGTGTCCATTGGCCGCTGGGTAGTTGAAACCGCAGCAGCTCAAGCGAAAAATTGGTTGGATCAAGGTAATGAAGTGTGTGTCTCTGTAAACGTATCAACGGTTCAGTTTGAGCACGACGATATGTATACAACGGTGACTCAAGTCCTGAATCAAACCGGATTACCTCCACACTTATTACAGCTAGAGATAACAGAAACGACGTTAATGCAGCAATCAGAACAGATTATTTCTAGCTGCAATAAACTGAGGAAGCTTGGCGTAACCATTGCCATAGATGATTTTGGTGTCGCTTATTCCTCGCTGAATTACCTGCGTAAATTGCCGATTGATGTACTAAAGATTGATAAATCATTTATCGACGACTGTGTCCATCACCATGATGATCACATGATTGTCAGAACCATCATTCAGCTTGGTCACAACTTAGGAAAAAATGTCATTGCCGAAGGGGTTGAATACACCGACCAGTTTGAGCTATTAAAGTCCGAATCTTGTAATCAATTCCAAGGCTACTTATTTTCTAAACCACTATCGGTCGCCGACTTTGATGAGTTATTGATACGTAGCCTTCCCTAAATCGCGCGTATCATCGAGTGGTCGGAAAAGAATTCTGACAATTCGATGACATTAGATAGCTTGTAGGCACAGGCCAACTTCTCTACCCTAGAACCCTCTAACACCTAGAATGAAAGAACTTGCGCTACTCAAACGCTCAGCAACGTAAACATGCCTTTTGGTCAATAATGCTTACTGGATTGGTTGTCCTTACCTGTCTAGCAAGTACACTTGCATCAAGTTCTTCTTTTGCTTCATCAAACCTTTCAGCACTTCCGGCTGCTCAAGAACAGCAAATCCAAAACTTGTACCAACAAGTATTCACGGTTAGTGATGCCGTTAAGCCCCTGCCTGGAAAAGAAGCCTGCTCATTGAGTAAACAGCTACTAACATTTGCTTCCCCCAAACTCGACTGGTTAGCCGCGTTTGTCGTTCTATCGATTGTTACCTATAGCCTCATACCTCAGGCGATCAGTCGTAAACGATTTGAACGTCACCAGTTCCCGATTCCGAAACAGCGGCTCCACGTTACTTACTGTATATTCCGAGAGTAAATAGACGGGTTTTCACTGCACCCTCACTATTTATTTTTGGAGAAATTTTTGTGTTAAAAACCATCTTTGCGCCTAGCATTTTGCTATCTAGGCTAGCTATGCCTACGCAGGCAGGCTTTCGTACTCTTGCAAAACTTTTACTCGCATTCAGCTTGCTTGCCTTCTCGGCTATCTCATTAGCTCAAAGTACCGGCTGGATTAGTGTGCCAGAGCACCCACCAGTAAAATTAAGAATGATGTCTACGGGCGAGCAGAACCCAGACAACAAAACCATTGAAGCCGTTTTAGATATAGAACTAGATGATGACTGGAAAACCTACTGGCGCAGCCCAGGCGAAGGTGGGGTCGCGCCTGAATGGGATTGGTCTAACTCAAGTAATATTGAATCGGTAGAGTGGCACTGGCCAATCCCTAGCTATTACGAGCAGTTAGGGGTGATGACTCTAGGTTATAAGTCTAAAGTCAGCTTCCCGATTACCATCACATTAGACGATATTACCCAGCCTGCTGTTTTTGACGCTGTGCTTAGGCTGCCGTCTTGTACCAATATATGTGTGATTACCGATTATCAGGTCAATTTGCCTATAGACCCTTCGAGTTTACAGCTTGATGAAGACGCTATGTTCGTCTTCAACCAAGGGATGAGTCGTACACCAATTGAATCTATGCAAGTGTCTGTTGAGGCGCTTTCTTGGAATGTTCAAAAGCAGCAATTGGTGACTCAATTTACTAACCAAAAACCTTGGTCGAAACCACAAATTTTGATTGATGGTGAAGAAGTGATTGATGAGTTCTTCGCTCAACCTAAAACATACATTGAAGGCAATACACTAACTGCTGTTTTTGATGTGAGTAACTGGCTTGGAGAAACCGACTTAACGGACCGCAACATCACAATCACGATTTCAGATGATACCTTCGCCACTGAATTAACGGGGAAAGTAGGCTCAGAAGTCATCATCTACAATTCTAGCAACACTGGCTTTTTGGCCATGTTTGGATTTGCTCTATTAGGTGGCTTAATTCTCAATATCATGCCATGCGTCCTGCCGGTTTTAGGCATGAAACTCAACAGCATGGTGGCCAATCAAGACGCTTCGAAAAAGCAAGTTCGCGGTTCTTTCATCGCTTCAGCCCTTGGGATCATCACTTCGTTTGCGATTCTTGCAGCAGGGATTTCCATTCTGAAAATGGGCGGCAATGCCATCGGCTGGGGAATTCAATTCCAAAATGCTTGGTTCATCATCTTAATGGTGGTGGTAACTTTAGTGTTTGCCACCAACTTACTCGGATTATTTGAGTTTCGTTTACCTTCAGGTATGAATACTTGGATGGCAACGAAAGGAAATGACTCTCACTCCGGTCACTTTATCCAAGGCATGTTTGCGACTTTACTTGCCACGCCGTGTAGCGCGCCTTTTTTAGGAACTGCCGTTGCCTATGCATTTGGTGCAAGTTACCAAGAACTATGGGCGATTTTCATAGCACTAGGTATCGGTATGAGTGCTCCATGGTTAATGTTTGCACTGTTCCCTAGTCTGGTTCGCTTCTTACCGAAGCCAGGAAAGTGGATGTTCACCGTGAAGCTGATCTTTGGATTGATGATGCTTGCCACCAGCTTATGGTTGAGCAGCTTACTCACGCCTTTCCTTGGTACGCTTGCAACGATTGTTGTGACATCTGGGATCTTAATAGCGGTATTGATTTGGGTCGGCTTCAAGTTTGGTAAAAAAGTTCTTATTCCTGTATTTGCAGCCTCGACACTTGCATTCGGTGGTGGACTCATTGCTGGAAGCCTAACGGCCGAAAACTGGGCAACGCCGATTGTCGATGATCTTAACTGGCAGCCATTAGAAGCGACTCAAATTTCCGGCCTTGTAGAAGAAGGGAAAACCGTATTTGTGAACGTCACTGCCGATTGGTGTATTACTTGTAAAGCCAACAAAATCGGCGTGATACTTCAAGATCCAGTGTATAGCCGCTTGCAAGAAGAAGGCGTTGTCCTGATGGAAGGCAATTGGACCACACCCAATTCAAAGGTAACTGAATACCTACAAAGTAATGGTCGTTACGGCGTACCATTCAACATTGTTTACGGCCCAGCATACCCACAAGGCATTCCTTTACCTGTCATTTTAGACAGTGAAACCGTTATGGAGGCGATGAGAGTCGCTGGAGATTCGAATGGATAAACAAAACCCACAAAACATTGAACAATCAACGGTCAAACCACCTTCAAGGTTCAAAAAGTGGGGTAAAGAACTTGCGGGAATGATCCTGATCATAGCTGTGATCTCATACGCGATGGATTTCTACTATAGCTCAAGCATGCCTAGTGGAACGGCTCCTCCCATCGCAGGGATGACCGTGCAAGGCGAGATGGTCGATGCCATAGAGATGAGCAAATCAGGCAAGCCTGTGATTATCTATTTTTGGGCAACTTGGTGTACCGCTTGCAAATTTGTGAGCCCGACAATTAATCATTTTGCCAAGAACCATCAGGTAGTCAGTGTCGCGCTGTCATCAGGTAATGATGACCGCGTAAGGCGATTTCTATCAGCAAAAGAATACGACTTTCCCGTATTAAATGACGTCACAAGCCGAATAAGCCGAGACTGGGAAATCAGTGTCACGCCGACCATCGTCATCATTAAAGACGGCGAAATTCAGCACATCTCAACCGGAGTCACAACTCCTTGGGGATTGTGGTTCAGAACTCTATTCGTTTAGTAGCAAGGCTAACTATGAATAAATTAATACTATGGGCTGCGATTAGCGCAGCTCTATCATCATCGCTGGTTCACGCAACTGACCTCGATGCGCAACAGCAGCAGAAAATTGAACAAGTCACCGAATTACTAGAAAAAAATCCAGAGGTTATCGACCCGCTCTATGTCAGCCTAAGTAACTACATCGCTAAGGCAGACGAGTTCGATAAAGTACAGAAGCAAAGCCACGACTGGCTATACAATAATCCAGATTTACCGTTTATTGGTAATCCAGAAGGGTCTGCAATCGTCCTTAACTTTACCGATTACGACTGCCCATATTGTAAAAAGCTCGACCCGGTGCTGACCGAACTGGTCAAGGACTTCCCTCAGCTAAAAGTGGTTTCCGTATTGCTTCCTCTTAAGCAGAAGGTCAACTTACCGAACATGGAAACGAATGCCACGACCTATGCCATGACAGTGTGGAATGAAGCACCCGATAAGTTTAAGCAAGTGAACCATTATTTGTTTGCAAAAAATACCCGGCACTCACAGCAATCTCTTACTGCGATAGCCAAAAAAACGGGTACTGTCGAGCAATTAAAAGCCAGCCAACAGGCAAGAAATGTCGTGGATAAAAACTATCAAACGTTTCATAACCTAGGGCTCAGAGGGACACCAGCAATGATGATTAACAACACTGTCATCCCCGGTTACTTACCCTATGAACGTCTAAAAACAAGGCTTTCAAAAGAAATTGAAGCGGCGAGTTAATCTTGCCTTACCCAGAAATCAGGAAAGAAATGACATGAAGAAATTACTCATCAGCACCTTAATCGCCGCGACCTTCGTATCAACATGGGCATCAGCAGAAACGCTTACTGAATCTCAAGAAAAACAGCTAATCGAGATCAATGAACTGCTGCGAAGCAATCCATCGGTCATTGAAAGCTTACACGAAAGCCTTGAACAATATGTGGCAAGCCAAGCTCAATTTAAGAACGTAAAAGAACAAAGCCACGACTGGCTTTATAACACCCCTGAACATTCCATAACGGGTAATCCTAATGGGAAATCCGTTATTATTAACTTCACGGATTACAACTGCCCTTTCTGCAAGAAAATGGAAGTCGTTCTTGCTCAACTTGCCGAAGAAAACAATGACCTGAAGGTCGTCAATATCTATGTTCCATTACAGCAACAGCTAGTAGCGGGCATTGATACTAATTCCGCTCTCTACGCATTGAATGTTTGGAGGGAGCAGCCAGAAGCGTTCATTCAAGTCCATGACCTGTTAGTGGCTAAAAATGGTCGACACACTAAGCAATCATTAGAGGCTGTCGCGAAAAAAACGGACACGATTGATCTGTTAAAAACCTCAGACGAGCAACAAATGATCATTGCACGTAACTATCAAACGTTTACCGCACTTGGCTTAGGTGGCACGCCGGGCATGCTAATTGGTGACCAAGTCATTCCA
This sequence comes from Vibrio profundi, assembly GCF_043642225.1. Classification (GTDB taxonomy): domain Bacteria; phylum Pseudomonadota; class Gammaproteobacteria; order Enterobacterales; family Vibrionaceae; genus Vibrio; species Vibrio profundi_A. Next base: position 119,081 of record NZ_JBHZSF010000001.1, read on the forward strand.
GGTTACGTGCCATACGAAAAACTAAAGGAAGTGATCGAAGCCGAATTTTCAAAATAACCGCTATAAAGGGAAGCAACTCGCTTCCCTTTATTCTTCATTTCATAAATCTGCAATAAAAACAAAACGTAAGCGTAATCAATCAGAAATCTTACCTTCATTTACAAAGCCTATCTTACCTGCATCAAACATATCGAGCACGAAGCTCATTAGTTTCATATAAGGTAAGTAAAATGAAAAAAGCAGCAATCACGACGGCAGTTTTGGCAGCATTGGCATCCACTCCTTCTCTAGCAGCAACGGTTTACGATAACGATGGTACTTCTCTAAAAGTGGGAGGCCGTGCAGAAGCGCGCTTTAATATTTCAGATAACAATGAGTCTGATACAGAAAGCAGCTTTAAAGACAAATCGCGTGCTCGTGTCAACCTTAAAGGTAAAACTCAAGTCGCTGAAGGGCTATACGGTTTCGGTAAATACGAAGCAGAATTTAACGATAAAAATGACATTACTAACCGTTACTTCTTTGCAGGTATCGGCACAGGCATGGGGGAGTTTTCTTACGGTAAACAAGACTCTGCACAAGTCATGCTTACTGACGTGACAGATACGATGGCAACATTCGGTGCCGACGCAGCAGACATCGTAGACGGTAACAAAGACAAGCGCGAAAATAACTTTCTATACTCAGGTCAATTCGATGCTTTAACCGTTAAAGTCAACTACATTGCAGCAGATAAAGTCGATGCAAATAGCTTTGGTGTGGCTGCGATGTACTCGCTAGATATGGGCTTAGATCTGGGTGCGGGTTACGTATCTCAAGACAACGGCGACTTCGATGATGACCAAATCAACCTAGTCGCTCAATTCTCTAAAGACGCGTTCACTGTTGGTGGTTTATACACTATGGCTAGTGCTTCCGATGAAGATATCACTGGTTACGAGCTATCAGCGAAATTTAAAGCAAATAAACAGCTGACTCTAGTGGGTGTTTACAACTTCCAAGAAAACGACGACACGAACACGGAAATTGCCAACAACTTCGCGATTGAAGCTGTGTATAAGTTTAATGGCCACATCCGTACTTACGCAGGTTACAAATTTGAGCAGTTAGACGATAAAGACGACCAACTACAAGCTGGTATTCGCTACGATTTCTAACTCCTAACAGCGTTCATAACTCCAAGGAAATAATCCTTTTGGCCGAGTCTTCACTCGGCCCTTTTTATTTGTCCCCGTATCGAAAAACAGAGTTCAGACTAGCTGATCAGGCGAGTAACTAAGGCTCCCGGCTCTCTAAGTGCATCCACGTTGTAACTCAATACTCTTCCGTCACAAGGCGCAAAATAGCGTTTATTTTCGTCACCAAAGGCGTCATATTGAATGGCTAGAAGCTCACCTTCACTAACACTTTGTAGCAACTCTACCTGCGGCAATATAAAACCACCAATTTCGGCCCTGACTGAAACCACTTTATTCCCTTCTACCCAGTTTATTTCAGGTAAACGTTGTTCACCTTGCAACATGCCATAAAAGGTCAAGATTCTAAATACACCATCCACGGCCCGTTGAATCATATCAATTTGGGTAAACTTCCCCATACCGACTTCAACAGTCACACTCGGGATCCCACTACGGTTCCAGACCGTCTCTAATATCCCAGGATCACCAGGATCGTTAAGCACGCAGTCCGGCTCAAATAGACGTGCAAGTTCAATACACTGCGGAATGCGAAAATCAGAGAAAACATAAAGGGGATAGACCGCCCCACGAGTTTGAGTGTGCAAATCAATGGCGAATGTCGCATTAGGTTTCAGTAGGCGTTGCCACAACGAGGCAACAAACCGCTCCGCTGCGGTGCCTTCAGGGTTACCAGGGAAAAAACGATTTAAGTTGGCAGGGCAAGAGCCAGGGTCGGAAGAAACAAAATCACGACTATGGTTGAGTAGCCCCGGTAAGTTTACCGTCGGAACAATCGTCACGGTTCCGTAAAGCGATTGTCCAACTAAGTCGCGTACAATTTGCTGAGCAGCTAACACACCGTTGAGTTCATCGCCATGGATCCCAGCGGTGATCATCAACTTAGGGCCACCTTGGCTACCTTTAAACACCGTTACCGGCATATTCTTTGGCTGCCCTAGCCCATCGCTCGCAACCTGAAACCAAAACTGGTGCTCGCCTAAAGGTAAGTCTTCCACATCTAAAGAATGGATTACTCGACGACCTTGCAGCACGTCTTCTAAATATTCGGTCGCCATCTTACTTCTCCATGATTCAAAGGCTTTAGCATGATAGAGGATCTGTTCATTCAAACAAGTAGTGATTCATTTATCAGCATGTCATGACACAATTCTGCTTTGTTCTATGAATTTGAACAAGTTAACCGAGCCAACCCCATTGGATTGATTAATGATAAAACGTATTATTTACCCACTTTTATTATTTAGAATGATTACTTTATGACACAGCCCCATCACCCAATTCAAGGCGCTAGCTGGATGCTAACCGCCGGGTTGGCATTCGCTATTGTGAACAGCCTAGCTCAAGTAGCCAGTATCAATTTCGGTTTACCTTCGACAACTGTCGCGTTCATTCAATATGCTATCGCCTTGGTGGTCATCTTGCCCTACCTAAGAACCTTAGGTATTCGCCAATCACTTCGAACAAACAACTTAAAGCAACATGTGCTGCGTGTATTCCTTTCAGTCATTGGTATTCAGCTTTGGTTATGGGCGCTCGCTTACCCAGTTCCTATCTGGCAAGGCATCGCTTTACTAATGACCTCGCCACTATTTGCGACGATTGGCTCTGGTATTTTTCTAAAAGAAAAAGTAGGAGTTGCACGCTGGGGAGCAACGCTTGCTGGATTTATAGGGGCGATGATCATTCTTGAACCTTGGGCTGACGATTTCAGCTGGGCAACTCTTCTTCCCGTCGGTGCCGCGTTCTTTTGGGCCTGCTATTCATTAATGGTAAAACGCTTGTCTTCATCTGATGGGCCTTCAACCATGGTTGTTTATTTGCTTCTACTGATCACTCCTTTCAATATACTGCTTGCAGTCCCTGACTGGCAGACGCCAAGCGGTTCAACCATTTGGCTTGTATTAATTGGCGCTGGGTGTATGACGGCACTGGCTCAGTGGGCCATCGTTAAAGCGTACTCGGTCGCCGATGCTTCTTTTGTGCAACCTTTCGACCATGCGAAGTTACCTTTGAATGTACTTGCTGGTTGGGTCGTATTTAGCTGGGTGCCGCCGGGTAGGCTTTGGTTAGGGGCAGCAATCATCATCGCTTCTGTTGCGTTTATCACTCAATGGGAAACAAAAAAATCCACAAAGGTGAAATAATTTTCCCCACGACCCGTTCTTGTATTTTAAGAGAACAGAATTGAGGCACAACAAATGACAAAACCGATCAAACTTACTTTATATCGTTGGGGTGGAAGCTGGGGGCCATTCAAGGTCAATATTCCTTGCGGTGAATGCACATTAACCAAAGATATCCTTCAAGACACTTTCGATAATGAACTAGCAGGCGTTCCAATTGAACTTGAAGTAAAAGATTGGTTATCTCATTGGTGGGAACCGTTAAAATTGGGAGCGTGGCACGCACCTATACTTGTTGTCGAAGGCAAAGTCGTAAGCCAAGGGGAAGCGCTAAACCGAGGTGTACTTGTTCAGTCTGTTATCAAAGAGTGGGCTGAGCGAGATACTTTGAAAGGCAACATTGTATATGGAAAGGCCACCTGCCCATTCTGTGTTAAAGCGAAAAATATGCTAGATGAAGCCGGCATTCAATACGACTACTATGATGTGGTTAAAGACAGCGCGGCTCTTTATCGAATGATTCCAGAAGTAAAAGCAATCATAGGTCAAAAGACACCTGTCACCGTACCTCAGATTTGGCTTGATGGTAAGTATATCGGAGGATCAGATAACCTTTCATCATGGATGAAAGAGCATGGCCTTGATTCGATACCAGATAATGTCGTGGACTTGTCTAATCAAAACGCTGGTTAGCGCCCAACACTCACTCAATTCTTAAATTTTGGTTCCATCCAAAAGTAACAAAGCCCTAAAGAGCAATCTTAGGGCTTTGTTTTATATTCTTAATATGTTGCGTTTTACTTCGCCAACTTCTTCATCATTCTTTTCATGAACGAGACTTTTTTTGGCTTAGCTTTGCCATATAGTGCTTCGTGCATCATGTTTTTCGCAACAATTTGACCAACGTATGCATTGCCTAATTCGTAACTCATGACCTACTCCACTTGATGTAATAAATTTTCTTTATGAGAGTATGATACGCCTAATTAGGATAAAAACAAGATATAGATCACACATATCTGTAATTAAATTACAGATGGTAATAATAAAAAGTCAGCCTTAAAGGCTGACTTTTATTATTCAGTTAAAGCTAACTGCGTTTTGGTTGCTTATATGTTTTTCCAGCAGCCTGATACGTTTCTTTTTGCTTAACTTCAAACATGGACTCAAAAAACCACGCTGCAAACTTAATCAGATCATCGCCTTCATTCATTACGTGCTCAATGAACTCTTGCTCTTCACCTTGCTCATTCTCTTGAAGCGTTACGTGATAAATACGCTTTTCGCCTTCAACTTCTGCTAATGCAAACTGACCCGTTAGTGATTCAGCTGACTCAGATACTTCAGTGTCTTCGTACTTCTTCAATAACTCTAGAGCTTGGGGAAGGTTTTCTTGCTCACAAATCGTTTTAACGAGCGTTTCAAATTCACTATGCTGCATGATATCTACCTATAAAATTAACGTCCGCATTGTAGGTAACCCTTCTTCCAATTACAACGCTTGAGATGTAATGCGAGATTCCACTTTTCGAGTTGTTAAATACAGTACCACTCCCATCACAGTGCCTACCACAACATAGAAAACACCTAAGCTCACTTGGCCAGAGACCCAATATTGCACTAAATATCCACCTAACAAGCCAGCACCGCACATCTGCACAGAGCCAGACAACGCAGAAACCGCGCCAGCTTGTTTCTTATGTGGCTCTAACAACATACTTATTGACAGTGGGAAAGACATCCCTTGCCCAACCGTCAGCCAAGTAAAAGCCCAAAGTAAGTTAAATATACTGAGTGGGGTAACCATCAACCATATTCCCGACAGCAGCATTAATAGGATAGCCATCGTCATTACCTGAGGCGTACTGAACCGGCGGTTCAAAACATTCAAGGCAAGGCTTCCGATCATTAGACCGGCCGAAGGGATGATCATCAAAGATCCATATTCTGCAGCAGTTAAACCTAGCTTTTCTTGCATTAAAAAAGGGAAAACAGACAGCGACACCAATGCCGCTAAGTAACTCACCCAGTTATAGCTTGCACTACTGATCACTTGTTTATTGGTAATCAAAGTACCGTAATTACGAATCACACTTCCAAGCTGAAACTTGGACTTTTTATACGGTAGGGTTTCAGGAAGAATGAAGAACCCCAGAGCAAAAATAGCAAGTAAGTAAGCTAAAACGAAACCAAAGACAGCTTGCCACCCCAGGTGAAACGCAATCCACCCGCCAAAGACTGGAGCAATAATCGGCATTACCGACGCGGTGACAGCAATATAAGACAACGCTTTGGTTAAGTGAAAACCGTCATAACTGTCTCTTAGAACACTTCGTCCCAATACAGAAGCGCTTCCAGCGCCTAAGCCTTGTAGAAGACGACCAATCTCCAAAGCATTAGCCGAATCAGAGAAAGCAATACATACAATGGTACCGACCAGGTATATACCTTGCCCTATCAAGAAGACAGGCCTGCGACCAATAGCATCAGACATTGGCCCATACACAAGTTGAGAGAGTCCAAAACCAACGAGAAACAATGTGACCAAAAGTTGGACGTCGTTTTGAGTGATACCTAACTCCCCACTAATAAGCGGGAGTGATGGTAAGTAAATGCTCACACCAACTTGCCCCGTTGCGATGATCATCATTGCGAGCAATAGAGGGGCTTTTTTAAAAGCGTCAGCCTGAAAGGTTGTGTTTTTTGTTTGATTTTTATTCATGTGATCATCTTACATTCAAACCTCACAACTGATAATCGTGTAAAATGGAATTAGATTGCGTCCTAATAGGAAATAATAATGGATTGGATACTCAACGTTAGAACCTACGTGAAAGTCGTCGATGAAGGGAGCTTTAACGGCGCTGCTCGTAAACTCAATACCACCAGCTCGGCGATCAGTAAACGAATTCACTGGCTAGAAGATCGCATTGGCACTCAGCTACTCAAACGCACTACCCGCTCAATTAGTCAAACAGAAGCTGGGGCACTTTTTTACGAACGGGCAAAAGATCAACTTGATAGCTGGCAATCGGTGATTGATGAAACTCGCTCGGTGAACCAAACGCCTGCGGGGCTACTTAAGATTGGCGCAACCATCGCTGTTGGCTCTAAATTTCTTGTTCAGTACCTTGATGATTTCCTTGAACAATATCCAGATATCAAGATCCAATTGATCACGACGACACCAGGCCAATTACCCGCGTTAAGCTTAGACCTAGTACTGAGTCGAGAATTAGAGCAACTTAATTCACTCAGTTTTAAAAAGACCCCCTTGTTTGAGCATAAAGCCGGCTTCTACGCGTCCCCTGAGTACTTGGAAAAACACCAAGCGCCAGAGCGGGAAGAAGACCTTCAATCGCACAATGTACTGATATGGGGAGAGAGGCTAATTCGGGATGTTACGTTGACGAACGGCAAGCGCTTAACACTGACTGGAAACTTCTCAACGACAAATCCAGAAGCGCTATTTCACGCAGCAAAACGAGGAATGGGCGTACTACTGACAGTGCAAGCGATGATTAAAGACGAGCTTAAATTAGGAACATTAGTTCCATTATTACCTGAAATCACAGCGGATGAAGCCATGGTATACGCGTATTACCCCAAACTGGACTATCAACATACTAGAACCAAACTGTTTTTAGACTACCTAAAAACTCGCCTAAAAGAGAAGGCTCAACAAGAACAAATGTAATATCAGCCGAAAGGGTGACACAAGGCTTCAACCTTTGAATCTATTAGTATCCTAGAATTAGGAACTTAAAAAATTTATCGTTATTTAGATTGAAAATCACGCCATCATCAACAATAGTAAATAAGGTGCATATTACATAATAAACAGTGCATTCTCTTAGGCTTAAAATGGATCGAACCCTATGAAAAAATGTTCGGCTAATAATACTATTGATTTAGATACCATCAGTCACATCATACGACTAGATGGTCGAGATATGCTTGAGTCAGCGGTACTTACGTTACATAAAACTTTCAATACTTTCTGTACAAGTATTGTTGAAAAAAAGCGCTTTCAAAAACACATATCCCCTATCGCCTTTGCCCAGAACAACAAACTGAATCAAAACCTATCTGCACTACCTAAAAACATGCTCTGTAATGCAGATCGTGGCGAGAGTTGCCAATATTGCGCTTATACTGGCGACCTCTTTAGCCCTATTCCCAAAGAAGCTTTTACCAATAAAGTCACAGCATCCAATTATGTCGCAATTCCAATTCGCGCCCAGGATGGCGAAGTCATGGGGGTATTGTTCTCGACCTTTTCAGATCAGCTTAGCGAAGCTGAGCAACAAAGAATGGCATATTTCCACCAAATGTTCGCTGATCTCACTATTCATGCCTTAAAGGAACTTTGGTTTAGCGAACGTTCAGATCAACTGGTCAATCAACTCAGTTACGAAGTGTCTCATGACAGTTTAACTGGCTTGCTCAACCGCAGCTCGTTATCAGATACATTAGAATCAATTACTCAACAGTCAGATAAACCATTTACTTTAGCGTTTCTCGATATCGATAATTTCAAAAGTATCAATGACATAAACGGAAACTACATCGGTGATAAAATCATCAAATTCACCGCAGACAGCATACTCACAACAATTCCAGAACCGGAGTTAGCGTTTCGTATTGCAGGCGATGAATTTGCTTTTATCACCTATTCTGACGATCCCATCGCCATCTGCCATCAGATCTTACGTAAAGTCGAGCTGGGTTATAACGAGATCAATCGACACATCAATTTTAAAGTCAGCATTGGTATTGCCAGAGCCCAAGAAAATGCTAAAAATGTTGATAACCTGATCTTAAATACCAGCTTAGCGCTCAAAGATTGTAAGAAAAACCGTGATATTCAGATTCAATGTTACGACACCCACTTGAGCGCACAGTATCACCGTAAAAATCAACTTATCGACGCCATCCGCACCGAGTTGAGCAGCCCGATCACGGGCAACAATGAAGTCTATGTGGTAGTTCAACCTATTGTGTCTAATGGACAATCACAATGGGATTACTTTGAGGTTCTCACTCGTTGGAATAGCCCTGAACACGGGTTCGTATCACCTGTCGAGTTTATCCATGCGGCGGAACAATCTGGCTTGATTGTCGAACTCGGAGAGCGAATTATTGAGCTTGCGTGTATCGCAAAACAGCAGCTTGAAGAGGGCTTGGGTTACAAAGTAAAATTTGGCCTGAATTGCTCCGCCCACGAACTGAATGACTCGGCCCGTTACCTGAGGCATTTGACCAAGACCATAAAGAAGCATGGCTTCAAAGCTCACGAATTTGTTATTGAGCTAACCGAAACCGTGCTCCTAACTCAAGCTCAAGAAGTCCGTGAAGTCCTTTGCTCGCTTAGGAATATGGGATTTACCGTGGCACTCGACGATTTTGGCACCGGTTATTCTAGCCTGAATTACATTCATAGTTACCCCATTGACTGCATCAAAATCGACGCCACTTTTATACGTAACTTGCTAAGCAATGATACGTCTGAGAGTGTCGTTTGGCTGATCATAAAACTGGCACAACAATTAAAAGTAAAACTAGTAGCCGAAGGGGTCGAGCATCAAGAGGAGTTGGAAAAACTGCATGCCATGGGGTGCTCCCAAATCCAAGGTTACTATTATTCGAGACCGGAGAAACCAGAAATCATCATTAATAGCATCGTGCGTAATATTCAAGAACGGCGGGCATAAAAATCGCAAGCCATGGCTTGCGATTTTTAAAATTGGAAAGGAAGAATCAGCTCTGCTCTAGTTCTTTGGCTTTCAACAACTTATCGGCTTCATCTCGTAAAGCGAGGAATGAGGCCTTTTCCTTTTTAGGGACAGAGTTTGCCATCGGGATGTTCGCTTTCATTGCATCCACTGGGCGTCCTCGTTCGATCAATTCGTAATGCAAGTGAGGGCCAGTAACCCGACCTGTCTTGCCAGATAAACCGATCTTCTGGCCACGAGTCACTTTTTGCCCTTTGCGAACCAATATCTTACTCAGATGCAAGTACCGAGTTTTATAAGTACTACCATGTTGGATCACGACATAATTTCCCGCATACGGGTGTTTGCGAGTCATAACAACTTGCCCATCTCCCGTAGACATGACAGCAGTACCAATAGGCGTAGCGAAGTCGGTACCATTATGAGGCGCAACTCTACCAGTTACTGGGTGTAAACGCTTGGGGTTAAAGTGAGAACTCAAACGCCAATTACGGCTCACAGGGTAACGCTGAAATGCTCGCTGCAGGCTGTCACCATTGGCATCATAATATTGTCCATCGGTATGCAAATAGGCCGTTAGCTCACGATTTCGGTTAAATATCTTAATCGCTTCAATTTCGCGTTTACCCGTTGGAACACCATCGACAAATTGTTTCTTTTGTAACACTTCAAACTTATCTCCAGCACGTAAATCGCGGCTAAAGTTAAGTTTATCTTTAAGCAACGACACTACATGGTCTATCTCTACACTGCTTAAGCCCAGCTTATTGGCTGATGTAGAAAAACTTCCTTGAATCGTTCCAACTAGCGCTAACTGCTTCCAGTCACCCGGAATCGAGATATCTTCGTAAGCATAACTGCCATCATCTAGACGCTTATAAACCACTTTATCCGCAGCGTTAAACATCAGCTCCATCTTTAATAAATCACCCGTCACTTCATCACGCCAAAAACGCAGTTGGTTTCCAGGTTTTAAGGTGTCTAACGCGAGGTAGTTTAAGTCGGTTTCCATCACGTTCATCATCGATTGATACGAGAACCCGAGCTGCGTAAAAATACTGCTGAGGTTGTCGCCCGAACGGATTTCATATTCAAATGTCGGCGGATTAATAGGCGTGATAGTTGACGCCAGAATCGAATCAATGACTGTTGATTCAGGTAAATTAAGTTCTATCGTTTTTTGTAAACTCGAGTCTGAAGAGCTAATAGAAATACCAACGATAGCCACAAGAGGAAGACTAAAAGCCATCACCTTTTTTAATGGTGAAAGCTCAGCTATAGGAGAAGGTAAAAATTTTGAATACACAATAAACAGGTCTTTCTACTACAAAAAAACAAAGGATATGCTTTTCTAACGCATAAATCATCATCGCAGTGTCATAATATGACGTTTATCAGTATGTAAGAGTGACTTTCAATCACTTAGCTGATGTACAAAAAAGCCAGAAGCGAAAACGCCTCTGGCTCAATTTATCACTTTGCCTGCTTAGATTTACTGTACCGTGGACACTAAGCAGTTATCTTCACCAAATTCATTTGCGACATAGCTGTCCGCTTGCGCATCATTAACCCACTGTTGGTCATTAACCAGATAGCGGAATTGGAATTGGCTATCCTTTGGAAGGCGAGTTTTGAATTTGTACGTCTTGCCTTTGGCTAACCTTTTCATAGGTGTTGCTTTCCAATCTAAAAAGTCAGCGACGATAGCAACTGAAGTCGCTTCTTTAGCTTCTAACTCAAAGGTGACTTCTACTTCATCTTTCGTTTTAAAAAAACGTTTGTTGATCATGTTTTGCAAGCTCCATTTGTATAAATATGGCAGACACAAACCTTTTAGGCATGTCTAAATTTCAATCATCTAACAAAGATAATATGTAATTTAGTTCACATAAACAACAAAACATTGCATTCTATATAAATTTATTGCTCAACGATTTGTTGCTTATTAAAACCAACATTAAGCAAGACCTCTTCTGAAGGGGGTTCAGACATGGCTTGATTCGGTCCATGCTGTAAGTAAACCACTTCAACTCGCGAGTTATTTTCGAGCACTATATTCTGGATCTGAACCCTATCTCCCAAGAGTTCGCTGTCCGCCAAAATCATTCGACTACGCGACGAATCAAACTTAAACAGCGCCAAATAGTGGAACACGCCTGACCCTTGATTCGACACCGACATTGGACCTAAGAAAAGGGGTTGTCCTTCAATATCAACTCGCTTAAGCATCTTAGTATCTACGGTCACTACGCCTCTTTCAGCCCCCGAATCATAGCGGCCAGACGCTAAGTTTTGGCTTTTATCCAGGGTATCTATAAACGCAAAGGCATTATTTTCTGGTACTTGTATAGTCCAAGGGTTCGTCGCTTTAATACCAAAAACGGATACCACAACAGCATCGCTTTCGACTTGCGCGGAAGGAAACTTAGCCAGTATTTCTTCGTCAGTCAGGCTAAACCGATATATACCAGCGATCGTCACGATCACCAGCAGTACAATCGGGATTAATAAGATGAGTGGGATAGGCAAAATTCTTTTTTTCATAGTCACTTACGCAATTCGATTCGAGTCCTTTTGTGCAGACCATAATGGGCTTTGATATAATAAGCAATAAGCGCCACAAAAATTACGAGAAGCGTATGGATACCAAAACAAGAATTTGTGAATGTCGCTGCGGTGCAGCTAGCCTGATTTGTAAAGGTGAACCTCAAAGAACTGCGGTGTGCCACTGCTTTGAATGCCAGAAGAGAACAGGCAGTGTTTTTGGCGTACAAGTCCGCTTTCTCGCCGAACAAGTCAGTTTACTGGGGGAAGTAAGCTCTTTCAGTCGGATCAGTGATTCCGGCAACGAAGTCTCTTATCAATTTTGCCCAAACTGTGGCACGACAATGCTATTGCAAGTTTCGGCATCCCCAGAGTCACTTGTTGTACCTTTAGGCTTATTCCAAGAACGAGATTTCCCAACACCGAGCTTTTCAATCTATGAAGAAAGAAAGCACGGCTGGGTAAAGTTTGATTGTCAGATGGAGCATTACGAATAGCGTGAATAGACATGGCTAAACTAACGGAATAAAACCCGCTTTCTCTTGCGTAAGATCAAACGAAACAAGCGTTATTCATTCGTTCTCTCATTTCACTAGCGTTATAATCGCGCTCCATTATTCACGGAGCGCTTTTTGATGATTTCTAAACTCCCTCGTTGGGTTGAGTATGGAGCATTCTTACTTACCGCTCTTGCAGGGTCCGTCAATGTGATTGGGCTCTTGAGCTTCCAACATCAGGCCATTTCACACGTATCTGGCACCATGACACTGTTAGGTAGTGAGCTATTATCTCCGTCGGCATCAACATTTCATCTGCTCCTCATCGTATTCAGCTTTCTGCTTGGGGCCGCATTCAGCGGGTTCTTTATTGAAAGTCAGGCGCTAAAGCTAGGTCGCCGCTATGGTATCGCTTTATGTATTGAGGGGAGTTTGCTCCTGTTTGCGCTCTACGCACTGATAAACGGTCACACTTGGGGCCAATACTTGGCGTCCGCGGCCTGCGGCCTACAGAATGCAATGATCACCACTTTCAGCGGCGCTGTCATTCGGACAACTCATATGACGGGTATCATCACCGATCTCGGCATCATGTTAGGTGCAAGGCTCAAAGGCGCACCCTTTGATAAAAGAAAGGCTAAACTGTTCACCTTTATACTACTAGGATTTATTTTTGGCGGTGCTCTGGGTGGCTCTGCTTACCTGCACTTTGGAATCACCTCTCTCCTATTCCCAGCAGGATTCGCTTTCTTCATCGCATTCAGCTATTGGCTATACTGGTTTTCAAGCAAAGCTCAGTTGGAACAAAAAGGTTAATTTATAAAAGCATTAGCAACAAAATGTAAACAGGTGTAACATACACAAAACATTCATCTATCAAGTGGAACTTTGACAGGATGAACATGGTGAATAAGTACCTCTATTTAATGAATAGTATTGCAATAACCATTCATTATAGGTAATCTTGCAACCACTGAGTAAATACGAATATTTAGTGAATAGATATGCCAAGGAATATGGCAACTTTTACTAGTAGTAATACGAGAATAATAATGCTTAACAATGCTAATGCTGCTGAAGCGCCAAACAAAGGTAGCTTCTGGGTTTTCCTAATTCCATCACTTATCGGTTTGTTTCTTTTCATGGCGCCTATCAGCTATGAAGGTGATCTTACTATCCCTGTTGCTATCCTAGCGAAGTCGATTCAAGCTCTCTTTGGCGATCACTTAGTTAGTATCATTGCAGCAATCATTGCATTTATGTCGGTGGCTTCCGTTTTATGCAAACTTTTCAAGCCCGCTTTTATCGAAAACAGTGCATTCTTAAAAGGTCTGTTTAACCCTTCTCCGCTTTGGCTAGCGGTGCGCCTTATTGGTGGCGCTGCTGTTATCATGACCGTGTTTCAAATCGGACCAAAAGCGATTTGGGAAGAAAACACTGGCGGTCTGGTTTTAGAAGGCTTACTTCCAACACTATTCTCTGTTTTTATTTTTGCAGGCTTGCTACTACCGCTTCTGCTTAATTTTGGTCTGCTTGAATTATTCGGTACATTGCTAAGCAAGATCATGCGTCCTATCTTCAACCTACCAGGGCGTAGTGCCATTGATTGTATGGCTTCGTGGTTAGGCGATGGCAGTGTGGGTATTTTGCTGACTAGCAAACAATATGAAAACAAATTCTACACTCAGCGTGAAGCGGCTGTTGTCGGTACAACCTTCTCTGCTGTTTCAATTACATTTAGCTTAGTGGTAATTGCTCAAGTAGAACTTGAACACCTGTTCTTACCTTTCTATGGCGCAATTTGTTTAGCCGGTATTGTGGCAGCAGTTGTAATTCCGCGTTTGCCACCTCTTAGCATGAAGAAAGACACGTTTATTGATGGAACAGCGCCAAGCAAAGATGCTGATGCTATTCCAGCCGGTCACTCTACGTTCTCTTGGGGTCTTGAACTAGCCGTTAAAAAAGCATCTCAAGTCAAATCTCCAAAAGCGGTATTTGGTGAAGGCGTTCGTAACGCTGTAGATATGGTGTTTGGCGTACTACCTGTTGTAATGGGTCTTGGTACCGTTGCACTGGTTGTTGCTGAATACACTTCGGTATTTTCGTTCCTAGGCCAGCCTTTCATTCCTTTCTTGGAACTTCTAGGTGTACCAGAAGCAGTAGCGGCATCAGAAACGATCGTGGTTGGTTTTGCAGATATGTTTATTCCTGCAATCTTAGCTGCATCAATTGACAACGAAATGACTCGATTCGTTATTGCAGCAATTTCAGTGACTCAGCTTATCTACATGTCTGAAGTCGGCGCTCTGCTACTAGGCAGTAAGATTCCAGTCAACATCGTAGAACTGTTTATCATTTTTATCCTTCGTACACTGATCACGCTACCCATTATTGCTGGTGTAGCACACTTGATCTTCTAAGTTCTTGTAAAGGTTAAAAATCAAACAAAGCCTCACATAAGTGGGGCTTTTTTATTATTAATGGAATTCGTAAACCCTACCTTTTAGCCACTTACAGCATTACTAGAAACATAATCACCAAATTTAATACAAAGCAGTTACATAAGCCCATTAAACCTATAACTTCCAGCCCAAACCATTCAAATTAACTATCCCAAAGACACCTTACATTAGAAATATCATTAATCATTTCATACAATAAACAATCGATATCACAATTTAGTTACACTTTAGTGTGTTTTGGGTTGAGATTAGAGGTAATGTATTCACTACGTACGGCGTGTTACGGAAATCTCATAAAGTTTACGCCATACTTACCGATACAAATAAAATCATAACAATAAGATATTCAAATTTATTCGCTGTGCATGAGAAAGGGGTTCTTTCATGAAGTTTAGTCACAAGGTAGTAGCAGCATCTTCTATCCTGCTTTTAATTACGATTTCGTTGCTGTCTATCCAGCAACTCTACACAGTACGAACTGCGGTAGAGAATCATGTCAATGCGAGTCTGACCGAAATGGTTAATGGTGTGAAAAACACCGTTGTATCAGAAATGTCAGCTAAAAAAGCGTTAGCGCAATCGACAACAGAAGTTATCGAAATCGCGCCTAACGATCACGACTACGTAAAAACTATTTTAGAAAAGCCAAAATTAAAAAATAGCTTCTTAGCCGTTGGTTTTGGCTATGAAAGCAATGGCTTCGTTATCGAAAACGATGATGGTTGGGAAGCGGGCCCTGACTACGACCCGCGTAAGCGCCCATGGTTCATCGACGCTAAATCGAAAAACGCTCTGGTTGTGACTGCGCCCTATGTCGACGTTTCCAGTAAGAACGTGATTATTTCAGTGGGCACACCAGTTAAAGACAATGGCCAATTTGTGGCTGGCATGTTCTACGACATGGAGTTGACTAACCTTGCGACATTAGTTAACCAAATCAACCTGTTCGATGCCGGTTACCTATTCCTAGTAACTGCCGACGGCACGACGATCGCTCACCCTGATTCGAAGAACAATGGTGAGAAACTAGCCAGTTACCTACCTAATGTTTCTATTTCAGAATCTAGCCAGAAAGTAGAGATGAATGGCAAAACCTTCATGGTTCGCTTCACTCATATCCCAAGCGAAGACTGGTATGTAGGCTCAATCATCGATGAAGCCATCGCATTTGAAGCCGTCAGCGACCTACGTAATAGCTCTATCATTTATACAGTAATTGCGTTAATTCTGAGTATCATCGCGCTAACAGTACTGATTCGTGCGCTAATGCGCCCGCTTGAAACACTGAACGATGCGATTCACGACGTGGCTTCAGGTCAAGGGGATTTAACGAAACGCTTAGATACCAATACCGACTACGAGTTCTCTCAATTAGCGAAAGGTTTCAACAAGTTTACTGAAACACTTCAAGGCCAGATCACTCAATCTAAGGCTATTGGTAAAGAGATCATGCGTGGCACCGAGATGACGGTAGTTGGCGCCCAAGAGTCAGCAAACGCGATGAGCACTCAGCTTCAAGAGCTAGAGCAACTGGCTACCGCAATGAACGAAATGGCTGTAACCGCAACGGAAGTGGCTAATAATGCTCAAGGCGCTGCCGCTGCGGCGAAAGACGCAGATGAAGCAACAATGGACGGCACTTCTGTCGTTGGGGATACAACCCAAGCGATCGACAACCTTTCGGCTCGAATCGATCAAGCCGTAGAAGAAGTTAAGGTGTTGGAATCTGCAACAGCTAACATCGAAACCATTCTTAAAGTAATCAACGATATCGCAGACCAAACCAACTTACTTGCACTTAACGCCGCTATTGAAGCAGCGCGTGCAGGGGAATCAGGCCGTGGCTTCGCCGTGGTAGCAGATGAAGTTCGAACCTTGGCACAACGTACTCAGCAATCCACCACTGAAATTCGCAGTATGATTGAACAATTGCAAGCTGGTGCGAGCTCGGTATCTACCGCGATGAATCAAAGTAAAGATACTGCGACAGAAGCCGTAGAGCGCGCTCAGCAAGCTAACACTTCATTAGAACGTATTCGTGACTCAATCCAACAAATTTCAGACATGAATATCCAAATTGCATCAGCGGCAGAAGAGCAAAGCTTGGTGGCGGAAGAGATCAATAACAACACAGTGAAGATCAAAGACCTATCAACTCAAGTGGCTAACTCAGCTGAAGAAGCAAACTCTGCCATGCAAATTCAAACCGATAATGTTCGAGAGCAGGACGCGATTTTGAACAAGTTCATCGTTTAACCATCTTCCTAGAGCACAGTAAAAGCGAGGGTCTATCCTCGCTTTTTTATTTCCTAAAACATTCTAACCGTAAGATTTTTTTGCCTATTAATTTCGCTTTCAACTGGATGAACTGGTTATTACTAACTATAAATTTATAAATAAATAAGAGAATAAACGTTAGGGACGACCATGAAATTCAGTCATAAGATTGTTGCAGCTTCTTCTGTACTTCTCCTTGTCACCGTTTCTTTGCTTACTGCTAAGCAATATTTCACCATGCAAAGTGAACTTAAAGAACAAGTCGAAGCCAGTGTTACCGAGATTGTAGATGGGGTAAGAAATACCGTAGCTTCTGTAATCAACGGCAAAAAAGATGTCGCAGCTTACGCGACCAGTATGCTAGAACTCGATCTCGCCCCAGATAAAATTCGCGATGTGATTTCAAGGCCAGTCGTGAAAGACGCCTTCATATTAGCTGGCGTAGGCTTCGAAAAAGATGGCTCACATATCGGTAACGATCCGACATGGAAACCTGGCGATTCATGGGATCCGAGAGTCCGCCCTTGGTATATCGATGCGAAGAACGCCAATAAACTCATCATTACGGCTCCCTATGCCGACTCAGCAACCAAAGAAATTTTGGTCTCCATTGCGACTCCTGTAAAAGACAACGGCCGATTCATCGGTGCTATCTTCTACGATGTAAGCCTTGGGAGCTTGGCTGAACTGGTGAACCAAGTGAAGCTGTTTGATGCAGGCTATGTCTTCATTGTTGCTGGTGACGGCACAACCATTGCCCACCCAGATAAGGAGAAAAACGGAAAACCATTACAAGATTACATGCCAAACATCAGCATTTTGGATCAGCCTCAGCAAGTTGTTTTGAATAACATTCCCTACACATTGGATTTTGCTGCAATTCCTGGCGAAGACTGGTACGTCGGTGTCATTCTTGATGAAGAAGTCGCTTACGCATCAATCAATGACCTAAAAAATAGCTCCATCATCTACACCATTATTTCATTGGTGATCAGTATAGCGATTCTACTTGTCTTGATTCGTACTCTAATGAGACCACTAGATATCCTCAATGAAGCGATTCAGGATGTGGCGAGTGGCGATGGTGACCTGACTCAAAGGCTAGATACCAACACCGACAAAGAATTTTCAGAATTGGCAGCGGGTTTCAATACGTTTACCGGCTCACTTCAACAACAGATCATTCAGTCTAAAGCGATTGGTGCCGAAATATTAAGAGGATCGGAATCCACTTCCATTGGCTTGCAAGAATCGTCAGAAGCAATGCGAGACCAACTGCATGAGCTAGAGCAACTGGCAACAGCAATGCACGAGATGGCGACCACTTCCTCTGATGTCGCGAACAATGCTCAAGGTGCAGCTTCTGCAGCAAAAGTGGCTGACGACGCTACTCAAGAGGGGACACAAGTGGTCACGGATACCACTACCGCAATTGATACGTTATCAAGCCGTATCGATGAAGCGGTCGAAGAAGTAAGAGCACTTGAAGGAGCAACCAGTAACATTGAGACCATCTTAAAAGTTATCAATGACATCGCCGATCAAACTAACTTGCTCGCCCTCAATGCGGCAATAGAGGCGGCTCGTGCAGGCGAATCTGGGCGAGGCTTTGCGGTAGTAGCCGACGAAGTAAGAACTTTGGCTCAACGTACCCAAGAATCAACCACAGAAATTAGAAATATGATTGAGCAGCTTCAAGCCGGCGCAAGCTCGGTAGCCAATGCCATGAATCAAAGTAAGACGACGGCGACCGATGCTGTCGATATGGCGCAACAGGCCAACACAGCTCTAGAACGTATTCGAGACTCTATCCAAGAAATCTCTGATATGAATATCCAAATCGCTTCTGCAGCTGAAGAACAAAGTCTCGTCGCAGAAGAAATCAATAACAACACAGTAAAAATCAAAGACCTTTCAGTTCAAGTGTCGGATGCTGCTGAAAACGCAAACTCCGCAATGCTGGTGCAAACAGAAAATGTGCGTGAACAAGATGCAATATTAAACAAATTCATTGTATAAACAGGGGTTGCAACACAATAAAAAGGGAGCACTGTGCTCCCTTTTTCTTATACCAACATCATGCTCGACATTGGTGGAATAGTAATCTCAAGACTATTGCCTTCTAAGAGGAACGCTCTTCCTCCCAACAAGTCTTGCACATTGCTATGCCATGGCAGAGAAGTTGACTGACTACGCTTGGACTTATTAATAATCACTAGCCCTTTTTTCCCTCGTGCGAACACCAGTAAATCGTCATTCGCCTCAACCACTTTCATCCTTTCGCCGTGAACATGGTTATGGAAAGCAATTTTCTTCTGCATGGCCTCCGTTTTCCATTGATTCATCCATCGTGGCGTTTTGTCTTTCCCAACAATACCACTGGTATCTAAATCGCTGTAAATTAACGGTACACCACCATCGCGCCCTAAAATATAGCTATACGCCAGTTGCTCATGCTCTTCATCCATCACATGCTCCAAGAACACATCATTATTTGGAATATCATGCGTAACGGCAAAAGTAATCGCTCGACGGTTAGACAAAGCTTGCCCAAAACAATACGGGTCAATGAGTGACGTAAAACTGCCTTTTTTGTCGAAAGCTTTGGCTATCGTAGTAAACAGTGGAAAATCATACGCCCCTAAACGGGTATGCTTTAAATATGGCTCTAGGAAGAGTTCATACTCTTCTTCCGTTGCTCCACCATCGGTAATGATCTCACCAAATATATGCATTTGTTCAGCAATATCATTGGTCCAAACCTTTTTAAGATGCTCGATGGACATGTGCTTTGCGGCATCAATACGAAAGCCTTTCACGCCGATTTTCTTTAGCGCTTTTAGATATTGTCGTTGTTGAGCCACGACACGCTCGTTATCACGTAACGTTGGTAAACCCGGATCGGTCGGCCCACCCGTGATACGACCATTTTGAACCTGCCATCTATCACGCCAATCTTCAATTCCAAACGCTTCTACAAAGTCATCTTCGGTAAATAACGGTTCACTGAGATCGCCAAACAGTGTCTGCTTTTCAAAGTAGTCTGATCGCGTTTGATAATCCTTTAAAATACTTTCATTCGGATAGGTTAAGTCACCTCGAATGCTTGATTCGTTCGCCATGTGATTGAACACCACATCAACATACGTTCGCAGGCCGTGTGCTTTTAGCACCCCAACCATTTCAGTGAAACTTTGCGTATTACCTAACTGGTTATCAATCACCCGATAATCTTGAGGTTGATAGCGTTGCCACCACTTCGTCCCTTCCGCATGACTCAATGACTTCATTGGAGGTGAAACAAGCACAGATTTATAGCCAAGTTGACTAATTGTTTCTGCTTGATCCTTTATGTCGACATACTGCCAATCAAAAGCGTGCAAAATAACATCGCTTGCCGCAGCGTTGAGCGCAACCGAGTATTCCATCGTAATCTCCTACCAAGCTACATAACACGAGCTTGTTCCATTGTAAGTATTAGGTATTGAGACAATTATAAAGAGTGTAAAGCGCAAGCAATCCCCCCTAAGCCGAATTATGTCGGTGGATATTTAAGGGCGTAGAAAAATTACCAAGCGGCATTCGGGATGATTATAGCGAAAATACCATCCCCTAATCCGCTGCGCTGAGCCTAATTATTGTTTGATCGCCAACCACCTACTAACACCAATACTAAAAAACCTCCAAGAAGGAGGCTTTTAGTAATGGTTGATAGCGAGGTTTAAGTTCTATAAAGCACTTTCACTACGTGCCAACCAAATTTTGTTTTGACTAAGTGTGGAACCAAAGTTTCACCAGAGAAACACACTTTATCGAATTGTGGCACCATCTGACCTTTCTTAAACTCGCCAAGGTCACCACCCTTCTTTCCTGAAGGACATGAAGAGTATTTCTTCGCAAGAGTCTGAAATTTAGCCCCTTTCTTAAGTTGCTTAATAATGTCTTCCGCTTGTTCTTTGTGTTTCACCAGAATGTGAAGTGCCGCTGCTGTTCTTGCCATGAGGGTTCTCTCAGTATTGCTATATCTCAGATTTTACCTCAAGAAGCCCACATATTCACTTAAATCACCTACCATTAAATGGCTCTAACCGAAACAAGACGTTAATAGTCACTTGATGGATAAGGTTATTCCCTTAAAATAGCATTTATAAGATCGCAAGCAGGACTTCCCATGGCTAGGACTAAAAGTAAAGCAAACCAATCGCAAGGCATGTTGATGTTTAAACTTTCCATCACGCAAAGTTTTGCCATTGGAACGCTGAAAGTAAGAGAGATTGTTCCGTATCAACCAACAACTCAAATACCCTATTCTCATCACCATGTGATTGGAACCGTAACCATTCGCAACCTTACCGTGCCAGTGATCGACATGTCTGCCGCTATCGGATTCAGAGCAATTGCACCAGAAGATTATCCAAAATGTACGTTGATCGTCACTGACTGTTTAAGAACGGTCGTCGCATTTCTAGTTCGCTCGATCGATAAGATCATTGAATGTGACTGGAAATCCATCGAGCCACCTCCAACTTCTGTCGGGACCAATGTCTTCGTTACAGGGATCACTCGCTATCAAGAGCGCATTGTACAAATGCTGGACGTAGAGCTGCTTCTGTCAAAAATTTACCCAGAATACGAATCGGCTCAAGTTCCAATGCTCACCGATATAGAACGTGAGCAGCTTAAAGCACTTAAGATCCTTCTCGTCGACGACTCATCAATCGCCAGAAAACAGCTTGCCGATGCTCTCGACAGCATCAACATCCCTTATCTCATTTGTAATAACGGCTTAGACGCCATTGAAATTATGCGTGAAGAAGCCGCACATAACCGCCCAATTGAGTTACTGGTAAGTGACATTGAAATGCCTGGACTAGATGGTTATGAGCTGGCGTTTGAAGTTCAGAATGATCCCGCATTGAATCAATCATATCGAATTTTGCACACTTCGCTTTCAAGTGAGATTTGTGTCGACCGAGCCCACCAAGTCGGAGCGCATGAAGCTCTTGAGAAGTTTAATGCGGGTGAGCTGATTGAAGCTATGCTGCGAGGGGCAAAAACACTAGAAGAAAGTGCAGTGACCAGCTAACCGCCTTACTTCGGCATTGTGTAGCTTTTACTGACAAACTCAATTTCTTCCACTTGATTCAATTGGTTCGTCAATGAAGCAAGTGCATAAAAAGTATTCGCGAGTAAATTCGCGTATTTAAACAAAATCGGGGCTGGTGACTTTTTGCCATGGCGCTCAATTTTCACCAAAGCCCTGACGACTTTTTTCGCTTGGCAACGGCATAAATGAAGCTGCGCAGAAACTTCATGCCCCCCGGGAAGAACAAAACCTTGAAACCCACCTTCAAGAGACTGCCTTAGACCATGGTAATCTTGCTTCAACTCGTCCAAATTTTCTTGTGTAATCGCCAGTTTCCCTCTGACTGAGCCATTCAGGTGATAAATAAACGGTTGTAAACGAGTAAGAATCTCACGAATGTGTTCATCTAAATCCATCGTCAGCAGTAGCCCAACCCGACAGCACAATTCATCGGACAATATCTCAAAATCACAAATCGGGCTGTCTTCATATATAAAGGGATAACAAAATTCGTCCCAATCTCGGCTTACAGGTTTCACTTTTGCTCCCTAATAATTCCAAAACACTCAATATATCAAACAGTAGTGATAGCATTCATCATAATTAAAAAAAGCCTCCACATTGGGAGGCTTTTTATTATTAGAATAGAATGCTATTCATTTGATACTTTTTTGTGGCCTTCTTGTAGGTGAACAAAATCAACTAAGTCATCTCCCGACACTTGGTATGCTTGACCAAAACCTTTCACGAATAGGCCGCTATCTGCCTTAAGGTTAAACAAAACAAAATCCTGAAGCTGGCTTAAACCGTCAATGATCTCCCCAAAGCGTTCTTGCATTTGACCAATCACTTGAGTCCATAGCTCAGTGTCACGCTCAACGACGCTTGCAACCGCATCAAAAGTTAAACGCTTACGCGCAAATAGTTGTTTTGAGCTGTCTTCATCTTCAATCATCATCAAAGAGACTTGAGGATTCGCCTCAAGATTACGAGCATGGCGAGCGATTTGAGAAATCAGTACAAAGTACCCTTCTTGGTTCTGTACAAACGGGGCGTAACTTACATTTGGACGGCCATTTTCGTCGACTGTCGCCAATTGAATAGTACGTCGCTCTTGACGAAACTCTTTAATTTCTGGACCTAGACGACCTTGAAGGCGTTCTTGCTTTACTTGTTGTTCCATTATTCTTCCCTATAAGAATTTTATTGTTATATTGATAAGTTAAGACTGGTATTGAGCTTGTAGCGCTTTAAATTTTTCCACTTGTTCAGGGATCAACTCGCGCTTTTCATTACGTCCTAAATAGATTTTGAAGATGTTCGAACCGCATTCACTAAAGAATCCAAAATAGTGACTTTCTCTCCCCATAAAAGGTTTACTGACTAGCGCAATTTTTTTTACATTATCAAGTTTAAGGTGCCCGTGTAGTTCACCTTCTTTGCCCATCAGGTTGTAATAACCACGCGCAACTTTCCCTTTTGGAAAAGGGGCTTTCACCTCAAAAATCGAGCCAAACGAATGCATGATAGTAGTCACTGGCCCCCAACCAACGATAGTCTCTAGGATTTGCTGAGCATGATCGCCGTCCAGAACTGATACCATTTCTCTTGGAAAAGCACATACAACGTCGGCTTCACTGACATCTAGCTGCTCCGCGATTGCGGCAGGCAGTAGCTTGGGTTCTTGTTCTAAAATGTCAGCAACCTGAGATTTCAGTAGGTCATTATTATTCGTCATTATTTGATTACTCATGGATTAGTGTCCGTTTACTTCATGCTTTAGTCTTGATTGATTCTGCGTAGATAACTCTGAATTCAGTACTTTGATTGCGGCTTGTGCCAAGCTAACCGCCCAGAAACTTCCTGCTAACGTAAGGGATAAATAATCTTCCGAAGCATCGACCAAGCCATTCACTTGCCATTGTTTAAAGAGCGGTTTAAGGAAGCTAAAAATATCTACCCCTTCATATAAAGGTAGGTCATAACGGCGGATCACTCCTGAATCAAAGCCAGCTTTTAGCGCAGCAAAAATAGGCTCCATTTGACTTTGACGAGTCATCATCATGACCGGAGTATCGCCCGATTTCATAGACTGCATATAGCTTTCTAGCGAACGATGCTGCATAAGCCCAATACCACCTATATTTCCCCCAGCCCCGCAACCAACGGGTAATACCTCGGCATAGGTTTTCGCTAAACTGTTGTACACACTGCGCTCTCGATTATCACGAGCCCAATGGTTAACACTTAGCTGCTTAATATGATGTTTGTTCATAAACGCCACACCAGCTTGGTACATGCTGGCTTTGTTAGGCGTTGTGGCCGGTGGAGGAATTCGTCCTTTCTCGACCAAATTCAACATAGGTGCATTCCCACCAACAACAAGTTGGTACAAATCTACGCCATGAGCACCGGTGGATAAGTAGTCTTCCAAGTCTTGTTCGAAAATATCTAGCGTTTGATATGGCAAGCCATAAAGCAAATCGAGAACGATAGGAGCTTGTTGGGTTTGACTTAATTCCGAAATCCGCTCCAATACGACTTCTCGATCATCTAAACGTTTTGCACTGCGCCTAACTTGAGTATTGAAGCTTTGAATGCCAAAAGAAAAGCGGTTAAAGCCACCGTCGATAGCTCGCTCAAACATCTCATCTGTAAAACGGTTAATGCGTCCTTCGAGCGTAATCTCGGCATCAGGTGCTAGCGGAAATAACTGATGAATAGCCAGCCCCAAACGGTGTATTTGTTCCGCAGATAAATCGGTAGGCGTCCCTCCTCCGATATAAACCGCATGAAAAGTTCCAGATTGTGCCCACGGTGTTGCTGCTTTTTGTTTCAACTCAACCATCAAAGCATCGAAATAATCGTCGACTAGCTTTCTACTTGCTGCATTCTGGAAGAAATTACAAAACGTACAACGCACACGACAGAAAGGTACGTGAATATATAGGCAACGCTTATCGCTTTTTTTACCTTCGGAGCTCAACAGATTTTCAAGAATTCGTTTCTGATCGCCTTGGGGAACAGGAGTTGCCATTCCACCAGCATGAGCGGAACGCTTTTGAGCGAAAGCAAAACGTAGCGGATCAGGCGTGGATGCACCCAAAATGGATTCATCAAATTTATAAATTTCTAGGGACATATAATTCTCTTTAACGCTTATACAACAAAGCCTGGAAGACTATTCGCTAAAATCTTCATCGATCATAATTACACGCTAATGATAATGCAATTGATAATTGATCTTATTTGCATTCTAAGCAATAATCCTGTCCCATCTCGTTGGTTAAAATAGGATTAAATTGTGAATGTACCTAGGTATGTGATAGCAGGGGGAGCCTCTATTGCCTTGCACGCTGCGCTATTATTTGTCGCTCAAGAAAGCAAAGTTTTCGCGATGCCTGCTGGTTCACAATCAAACTCTGTTTCCATAAATTTTGTATCGTCAGCGCCTGCTATCGAATCTACTTCCCAAAGTGAACCTGAACCCGTTCAGCCAGAACCTATTGTGGAGAAGAAACCTACACCAGAGCCACCAGCTCAACAGGAAGTCGCGCCCCCGGTCAAAGCCAAATCAGTCAAACACGCACCGCTACCGCCTAAAAGTGCCGTGAAGCCAAAGCAAAAAGCTCGGCCAAAACCTGAACGACCTAAGACCCAAAAACCGGAACCGAAGAAAAAAGAGTTAGAGCCGAAGCCTGAAGCCAAAAAGAAAGAGCCGACGGAGACGGTGAAAAAGCCATCACAAGTGGCACAGCGACAAGCTCCACCAAAGGAAGTCAATCAAGGGGTAAGCAGTACTCCGGTCTTAGTGAACAAGCCTAGCTTTGCGGCAAGGCCTTCACCGCCCCGTTACCCAAGAATAGCTCGTAAACGAGGTATTCAAGGTGTTGCTACCTATGAAATTTGGCTCGATGAAAGTGGGAATCAAACAAAGCAAGCATTAGTCAGCTCGTCAGGCGCTCTCATGCTAGACAAAGCAGCACTCGATGCGATTAAAAAATGGAAATTTTCAGCCCATACCGTTAACGGCAAAGCTATAGCTCACCGAATTCAAATACCAGTTCGTTTTAAATTGGATTAATCATGGAACAACTAAACAACTTGCAAGAACAATTAGGCTTAATGACTTGGCCACTTCTTATCTGCTCGGCATTAACCGTCATGATCATCACGGAACGCATTTTCCAAGTTTTATTGTGTCTCGGGGGGAGCCGAGGAGGCATTCGCAAACAGCTAGACACCATTTCACCGAGTCGTAGCCAAGATATCGATACTATGGCGGAATCGATGAAGGGTAAGCGCCCGCTTATCTTTAAAGGGGTTGCGATGGTATTAGCCCATCACTCATTTTCAAAAGCATTGCGAGAAGACGCTGCAGCTATCTGGCTTCAAGAAAAACGCCATCAACTTCATTCCGGTTTAAAGTTGCTTGCTCTAATTGGCGTGATCAGCCCTCTTATTGGCCTACTTGGAACCGTACTTGGCCTAATTGAAATGTTTAAAGGCGTCGCGGCTTCAACCGGTAACATTACGCCGAATGATCTTGCGGAAGGTCTGGGACTTGCAATGCGCACAACTGCGGTCGGCTTGATGATCGCACTTCCTGCAATCGCAGGGTCTCAACTTCTGGGGCTGTGGGCAGATCGTCTAATTGCTAAGTTAGAACATGCGCTTAACTTCTCTAACCTGTGGTTAGAAGGTATGGAAATAACTCAGAAACCAACCGTTAAAGCACCTTCTGAAATCGCTGCCAATGAGCAATCCGCATGATTAAAGTTTCTCAGCAAACCAGCCACTCATCTGCCGTCGATTTAACTCCGTTACTCGACATTATATTCATTGTAATGGTGTTTCTAATGCTGACCGCTTCGATTCGCTTAGATTCATTGGAAGTCGATCTGCCAAGCACTGAAACTCCAGCCGTTTCGGAAATCGATCACCAGTCAATCACCGTGAATATTTTAGACAGAGAGCCCTACTGGGCCATCAACAGTAAAGAATACATCGACTGGGATAACTTCAAGCTCGCTCTACTAGAACAAGTTAAGTCGGGTGACGACAGTCCTATCGTCATCGGAGCCGACAAGAAAGCGAGTGTCGAACACCTAGTAAAATTGCTTTCTTTCTTACAAGACAATTCGATCCCTGCTACTCAATTACTAACTCAAGAGCAATAAGCCGCCTCTTGAATAACAATAAGATTAACTATTATGACTCAGCCAAACTCGCTCTTCTCTCGAATGCATTCTCATGCCAGTACACTAGTGGCAACTTCACTACTACTAACAAGCATGGCTTCATCCGCCGTCCAAGCAGAACAAGTACCCCGCATAATTAGTGCAGGCGCTGCTGTTACTGAATTGGTCGTCGCACTTGGCGCCGAAAAACAGTTAGTCGCGGTGGACGTAACCAGCCAGTTACCTCAAAACTTGGATTTGCCCAAAATCGGCTATCACCGTCGCCTTTCCTCTGAAGGTTTACTCGCCCTACAGCCCACCACTTTAATTGGCTCTGACGAAATCGGCCCTGATTCAACCATTCAACAGTTGAAATCAACAGGTGTAGACGTAGAAATAGTGAACACTGACTCAAATATCGAAGGGCTTCTAAATCGTATCGATCAGATCGCTGCAATTACTCACACTCAAGAAAACGCAGTTCAAGTCAAACAAGAAGTAAACAATCAAGTCACGGCGCTCAATGCGAATCAAGTGCCAAAAGGTGACGCTAAGAAAATGCTCTTCTTACTGATTCATGAGGGTCGCCCTGCTAATGTCGCAGGTTTAGATACCACACCTGACGCGATCATTAAACTAGCTGGAGGGGTTAACCCAGCGTCAGACAAGCTCACTTCTTACAAGCCTCTCTCCATGGAATCTCTGGTTGAAATGCAACCCGACGTGATATTGGTCAGCGGCCGTAGTTACAAAAAACTAGGCGGCGCAGATGAAATATTAGCAGCATTGCCTATGCTAGCAGCAACCCCAGCTGGCATTAACAAGCAGATCATTACGCTTAATGGCAGTGCACTTGTCGGTGGCCTTGGTCTAAACAGCCTAGCGGAAGCTAAGCGCCTTAACGCTTTGGTTTACCCTTAAAGGAGCTAAGATGTTTCTAAGAAACGTTCCTTTGCGAGTGATGATGTCGATATTTGGTGCCATTTTGGCGCTAATGGCAGTTTCATCGATCACTGTAGGGCCAATGAATATCACCTTCTCAGATAGCGTGATCAGCCTTTTCCGCTCATCCAATGACTTAGCACCTCATATCAACTTGGTGATCCAAGAAATCCGATTACCACGTACGATATTATGCATGCTGATCGGCGCGATTTTGGCTATTTGCGGAACCGTGATGCAAGGGCTATTTCGTAACCCACTCGCTGAGCCCGGAATTATTGGGGTTTCGGCAGGTTCAGCGTTAGGCGCAGCTCTAGCCATCGTTCTTTTCGCTGACATAGCGCAGCAATACCCTAACTTTATGAACTTTGCAGCTCTGCCTATCTTTGCTTTTATTGGTGGTGCGCTCACTACGTTATTGGTCTACAAGTTAGGCACCAATAAATTCGGTACTTCAGTAACCATTATGCTGTTGGCGGGCGTCGCGATCAGTGCCTTGTCCGGAGCTGGGATCAGTTATTTAAGCTTTGCCGCGGATGACCAAATGCTTCGCGACCTTTCACTATGGTCAATGGGCTCATTAGCAGGGGCTAACTGGCCAAGTATCTTACTCGCAGGAATAACGCTCGTTATATTATCAGTGCTATTTTATCGAAGAACCATGGCGCTTAACGCCCTTCTGCTTGGAGAATCCGAAGCTCAACACTTAGGGATTCCCGTTCAAAAACTCAAGCGTCAATTGATTTTGCTAACGGCGGTCGGAGTCGGAATTACGGTTAGTCTGTCAGGAACCATAGGCTTTATTGGGTTAGTGGTTCCCCACCTAGGCAGAATGTTGGCAGGTCCTGACCATAGA
Source organism: Vibrio profundi (assembly GCF_043642225.1). Lineage (GTDB taxonomy): Bacteria > Pseudomonadota > Gammaproteobacteria > Enterobacterales > Vibrionaceae > Vibrio > Vibrio profundi_A. The sequence continues at coordinate 147,982 of NZ_JBHZSF010000001.1, forward strand.
ACTTTGCTTCCCCTTTCTGCAGTTCTCGGTGCTTTACTGTTAACAGGAGCTGACATGTTTTCTCGAGTCGCGGTTGCCCCTGCAGAGCTTCCTATTGGGATTGTTACCGCTATCATCGGCGCCCCTTTCTTCCTTTATTTACTTTTCCAACAAAAAGGCAGGATCTTATAATGAATATGGTTTCGTTAAAGGCTCAAAACCTGTCTGTGAGAATCGGAACGAAAACGATCGTCAACGATGTTTCGCTAGAAATTCGCGCCGGTGACGTGACGACACTACTTGGTCCAAACGGCGCAGGAAAAAGCACCTTGTTAAAGGCGCTATGCCGAGAAACAGAAAGCGCTGGTGTCATAGAATACTTCGGACACGGCCCTGATAAATGGCCTGCAGCTCGTCTCGCCAAGCATATGGGAATGCTGCCACAACACAGCACATTAACGTTCCCTTTTCTCGCTCAAGAAGTCGTAGAGCTTGGTGGTATCCCACTCGGGGCTTCCAATAAAGAAATGAAGAGTATTACCGAGGAATACATGAAGTTAGCTGATGTTAGCCATCTTGCGCAGCGTTTATATCCATCGCTATCCGGAGGGGAAAAACAGCGTGTTCACCTCTCCCGTGTGTTAACTCAACTTCATGATTCTGGAGACCAATGCATTCTGATGCTAGATGAACCTACGTCAGCCCTCGATTTAGCGCATCAGCACAATACGTTGAAAATCGCACGCAAGCTTGCTGACGAAAGAAATGCGGCTGTGATTGTTGTTCTACATGATCTCAATCTCGCCGCTCAGTATTCTGATCGGCTCATCATGCTAAAAGATGGCGCCATTGTACGCGATGGTAGCCCCTGGGAGACGCTGAAACCCGCTCTCATTGAACAAGTGTATGGCTACCATAGTATTGTCGAAAAACACCCAACAATGAGCTTCCCACAGGTTCACCCCGCTCACTAACATTAAAGTGAACTGTGGCGTTCATTCAGGGGAAACGCTGGCAACACTCATCAAATAGCAAGCATAAAAAAAAAGCTCCGAACATCGGAGCTTTTTTTATTTATGGAACCTACTTAGGAAACCTAAAGGCTCATGCGAATCAATGATTTACCAATCAACCATTCTAATTCTTTACCGCTAGTGTCACCAAACTGAGTTTCTGTCAGTTTGTATAAACGGTCGATGCCGTTTGCAGCAAATTCATGAGCGTTTTCTGCTGTTACAATGTGGTGGAACAACAGACGAAGAATTGCTAGGAACTCAGAGTTGTCTAATGCTTTTACCCAGCTAGCAGAAAATGCGTCTAGACCATTTTCAAAATCCAAATGTTCCATGAACATTTTGAAGATTCGACCGTCTAGTGCCGCTGTAAAATCAGTTTTCTTCGGAAAGTGGTGGCTAATACCAGTACGAGATACACCTGTTTGTTGACTCAATGTCGTGTAAGACATTTTGTCGTAACCCAGTCTTAAAAGCTGGTCAACGACGGCATCCATGATCTTCTGAATCGTGATTTCAGTATCTTCTTTACTACGCTTTGGCATATTCAGGCTCTTCTCTTTGTAAATCCATCTAACTCATCAAATGAAGTCAGAATGAAAATCGTTATCAGTATTATCTTAATAAGACGCTAATTCGCAAGTTTTCCGTGCTAAAACCTTAACAGCATACCGTAATGCCTTTTTTACAGGTCTGTGTCTAACCGCACATTCACACTAAATGGAAACTTGTCGCATCCTACAACTCTAAGTCACTTAATGAAAATAACTACTTAGAATATGAAATACCGACCAAATATTCATTATGTAAATAACTATCAAGCAATAGATAGTCTTATAAAATCATTCCTGACGCAACTAACTGAATGACATTCTGACAAACATATGACACTTAATTTCAATAAAACAAGAGCCAGATCACACTCATTTTATTGGGTACTTTAAGGCATATACACTTAATCCCTTAACAAACAACATAGCATACCAGCCAAAAAGTAATCAAACGGATTTAATTTTTGTAGATGAAGATCAAATTGCCCGATAGAATAACCATAATTTAAGTAAGAGGATTAGTTATGAGTCAAGAAGTAGTAGAAAACACAGTTTGTGAAGCTTGTGGCTGTGCAGGTGAAATCGGCTTTGTAATTAAAGAAGGCGATGACGTGGCTGAAGTAACTATCTACGCAGATTCTAAGAGCCAGTTAGAAACTGAATTTGCTAAGTACCTTGAATTAGCTAAAGCGGTTTCAAGTTCAGTTGAATACAACGTATCAGAGCTGAATGAAGATTCTAAAGAGCTTAATGCTCAATTCAAATTTGAAGTTAGTGCTGAGAAGTTAATCTTTGAATTGAAGACTCGCTCGATTAGCCGATAATTGTAGCTGCACCATTATCAATATATAAAGCGAATCTATTTAGGTTCGCTTTTTAGATCCAATGCCTTCCATTTCAAAGCGCCATTTAATTCAAAATCTTTTTCTTCAATACACTCAATCAAAACGCCCGAAACATTTAAAACCGCGCCTAAGCTATAGGCTTTATCTTCATAGTAACAAACTCGAGAGCCTAGATTGGCATCAGTCACGACGGCAATGCCTCGTGACGGTGTACTAATCACTTTATTGGCATAAGCTGGAAAACCAATCACTAGGAGCATACAAAGTGCAGAGCACCAACTTAAAGTGCGCAGTGCTCCAGATTTCTTAAAATCACCTTCCATTCTACGCCTCCAACGGCTGCTAGATCGTTCATTTCTGGTTATAGTGTAAAAGAGACTCACCACATTAGATAGATTATGCGCAGGCTTATCACGACAATCATTATTTCAACTTCACTCAGTTTTGCCGTATGCGCAGAGCCTCTTGATGAATATAAAATACTGAACCACCTAGATAATTACGGCAACTTATATTTACGTAATAAACCTTACACATCACTTCCAGAAGATTTAGTGGTTAAGGGCAATCTTAATATATCTAAGACAGCCATTAAGCGATTACCCAAAGGGCTAGATGTACAAGGCAGCCTAGAGGCGACCAACAGTGACCTTAGCCGAATCCCTAGAGGCACAAAGATTAAGGGCTACGCAAACCTTTTAGGCTCACAGATCACTTCCTGGCCAAGCGGGGTCAAAGTGGGTGGCTATATCAATCTCACTGATACTCCGCTCAATAAACTGCCGAATCGATTTAGAGTTAAAGGTGACCTGAGCCTTATCAGAACGCCAATTACGACACTACCAGAAGGAATCATTGTTGAAGGGGACTTATATTTAGGAGGCTCAGGGATTAAAGAGTTCCCTGATACTATGACGGTGAATGGCAACATCTACCTCGGAGGAAATGTTATTGGGAAATGGCCATCTAACCTGACACTTGGCGGCGCAGTTGCGCGGTAAGTTAAGCAAGAATAAATAGAAAAGGAGCACATTGTGCTCCTTTTTCAATCAAACCATCTACAAACATTAGCCAATGTTTTTCACTGGGTTTGCATAGCTATCTATCAAATACTGATGTGCCCCTTCCGGTAAAGCAGCTAGCTTTTCGGAAAGAGTTTGCTTCACCGCTGACGTAACTTCATCGGCATCTTGCTCTGCTGCTAATAGATTGATTGGAAAGAGTTTGTAATTATCATGTATTTGGCGGTCAATTTCTGTCGCTAGCTCTTCTGGCGTTTCAATCGCTTGCGCTACAGGTGTACCGAAGCCAATGTGAACACGGCCTTTTTTACCAATAATGCCTTGAATGATACTTTCGATATCTTCAAATTCACCTTTTTCGTAAGTGCCTTTGGTTTCTTTCTCGTATAGCTCTAAAGCTTTTGCTGTATCACAAGGGTCATTTTCATAAGAAATCGAAACAGGAACAATTTTCAAAGACTTGGTGTATTCACCAAAAGACACTTTCTGCTTACGACCTTCAACGTGAAACATCTTAAGAATCGCTGGATCCGTAAAATCATTGCCGTCTTTTGCTCGACCTTCTTTTTGAGCAATCCAAATCGAGTTACCAGTATCCAGAGAGTGCTTAATGTAAGAAGACAGCTGACCTAACGCTTTCATCATCTCACGTGGGCCTTTCAATGAACGTTTAACGATAAACGACTTGTTTAAACGCATTAACTCCGTCGCACAAGGCTTCTTCAGCAGGTTATCACCAATGGCGATACGCATTGTGCGGTGGTTTTCTTGGTGAAGTGCGTAGTTTACCAGTGCAGGATCCATCGCGATGTCTCGGTGGTTCGAAACAAACAAGTAAGACTGTTCTTTATCTAATGCTTCTAATCCAGAGTAAGTGACACCATCTGTTGTATTCTTAAGCGTGTCACGTAAGTATTTTTTTACTTCGACTTGAATGGCTTCCACACTGGTGAGTTTGCTCCATTTCATCTTCAAATAAACACGAAGAAGCGGGCTCATTAGCGATTTGAACCAAGCTGCGTGGTTAGAGAAACGGTAATGCAATATTGCATCGATAAACTCTTCGTCATTGATTAAACGATCAAGTGCTGCTGGGATTTCATCATCGTTATACGGACGAATATCGATATATGGATCTGTATTAGAAGTCATTTTTCACTACATAAAATAAAAAGCTGGCTCATTCTACGCATTGTTTCGGAACATCGCAGCTACATAGCCCATAGTTTTTACAAGGTCAGACCAGAAAAGTGTAAAAACCTATGCATAGTATTGGCATTTTTTTCGAATAACGTTAACCTTAGCGCCCCAAAAATGAAGGTATTGTCTATGAATTTCGCTGTTGAGTTTACGTCCCCCACTTTTTCACACTTAGTGATCACGCCGCGTAAAAAAGTACTCAAACATAGCTTAATTCAAGTATCGCAAGGGCTAGCGTTAGTAAAGCTTGGTAAAAACGAATATGCGGTAGAACCTGGAGAGACGATTTGGATTCCTTTCGATTGCCTTGTCTCTATTAGCTACTTTCCGAACACCACAATCAATAAAGTCGATTTCTCGGTGCGTTTGACTGATAACTTCCCTTCTCAAGCCGGTTACGTGCAACAAACTGCCTTAACGAAAGCCCTGATCGATAAGTTGGCTACGAACTCAAATAACGAGCAAGCCACTCAAGAGTTACTCGCTGTCTTAAAACAAGAAGTGTTAGCGCTTAACCCGCTACTTTCAGAAACCCTGTTAAGTGAGCGTTTTAATCAGTGGAATTTAGACGACTCGCCACTTTCGCAAGAACATACGCTAGTGATGGTTATGCGAGAGGCCAAAAAGCGTTTGCAGTCGGGGCAGAAAAAAGAAAAAGTTATTGAAGAGCTATTTGCGAGTAAAGAAGAAGAGTTTGAACAGCTTTGCTTACTTGTTTTTGGAGAAACGCTATAAAGTAAACTTCTCACTGTAGAAGCTTTCAGGAATGAAATAAAAAAGCCGCATAAACCAAACCATTTCGGTGTTTTATGCGGCTTTTTTGTAATTGATATCTTAGCTTAGAATGGCAATTCTATTTGCATCATCACATCTGGCTGCTGGTTTTCATGCCAACGATAGTCGAGGCGCATTCGCGGCTCACCATCTTTCTTATCACCAAAACCGATGCTCAGTTGTAAACCATGATTCAATAACCACTCTTCGGTCGTCATTTTGCTTTGGTTCTCTTCTAAATCCTCAGGAAACCATGCGCCTAAGCCAATATAGTTGTTTTTGATGCTCTGAGTAATCAAAGGGGCATCTTTGGTTTGCAGTGCCCATTCACTCCAATACTCAGATGAGTCTGGCTTTTCTTCTTCGAGTAGACCGCCAATGGTAATTACATTGTGACCGAAAGATTCAAGGCCATTGGACAAGTCTAAACAATCTTTCTTGCTAAGCATGATCGACTCTTCGCTAAAAAGATCACAGCTCGCGCTCGCAGGCATTGAAAATGCTGCGATCAGAATCGATGCTGGTAATACTCTTTTTAGCATAGTCGTCAGACCTCTTATATTAGGAGTTACGAATTATCGTATACAGTTCACTGTCTTGCAAGATTTTTGTTACTGATGGAGTTGTTAATTGATCAATTTTGTTACCTTCGCCCAATGCTTTGCGGATATCGGTACTTCGTATCACCAATTTTTCGGGACATGCCATAACAGACCACTTTTGCATTATCTCCTCAGCTTTATAAAACGAAGAGAATTTAAAAAAGTTATCTGGGCCAATAACAAACGTTATATCGGCATCAGGGTGGAGTTCTTGAATTTTAGAAAGTACTGCATAGGTCGTCACACTGCTTCCTGGTTGATGAAGCCCTTTTTCGACTAACGAGATCTCTACGTTAGGCAATGCAAGATCTTGAATAAACGCGTTCAATAGTTGGCACCGAACGTCGAAATCCAACATTTCTTTACCCCAAGCGTGGGCAATGCTAGGAACCAATAAAACCAAATCAAAATGGCTAAGTGAATCCAATACGCTCTTGTGCCCTAAACTCGGTGGGTTAAATGCGCTTCCAAAAACAGCGATTTTTTTCATGTTCTCTGTATGCCTTAGCAAATAGGTTTTTTAATCTAATGATTTCGGTATGATACCACTAGAATTTCAATTTGCTTGTACGAAAAGGAAACAGAATGGAACAACTGATTCGTGATGAAATGCGTGTGCTTCCGTCAATCGACCCACACTTCGAAATCGAACGCCGTGTCGAATTCATCAAAACTAAACTTCAGCAATCGGGTTGTAAATCATTAGTGTTAGGGATCAGTGGCGGCGTAGATTCTACGACTTGTGGTCGATTAGCACAGCTGGCCGTTAATAGCCTAAATGAATCTTCCTCTTCAAACGAATACCAATTCATTGCTGTTCGCCTGCCTTACGGGGAACAAAAAGATGAAGACGAAGCTCAACTGGCGTTATCATTCATCCAGCCGACGCACTCTGTTTCCGTTAATATCAAAGCGGGCGTTGATGGGCTGCATGCTGCATCTCATGTGGCACTAGAAGGTACTGGTTTACTTCCTGAAGAGTCAGCTAAAATCGATTTCGTTAAAGGCAACGTTAAAGCTCGTGCTCGCATGGTTGCTCAATATGAGATTGCTGGTTACGTCGGTGGGTTAGTGATTGGTACCGACCATTCTGCAGAAAACATTACTGGTTTCTACACAAAATTTGGTGACGGCGCTTGTGATTTAGCACCGCTATTTGGTTTGAACAAACGCCAAGTTCGAGAGCTTGCTGATACATTAGGCGCTCCAGAGCTTCTTGTGAAAAAAGTACCGACAGCGGATCTTGAAGAGTTAGCACCACAAAAAGCCGACGAAGATGCGCTCAACCTATCTTACGATCAGATTGATGATTTCCTTGAAGGCAAAGACGTCCCACAAGAAGTGTCTGACCGTTTAGTCGGTATTTACAAAGCCACTCAACATAAGCGTCAACCAATTCCAACGATTTACGATTAATTTACCAACGTATTAATCGTTAAAAAGGCGAGCATAGTTAACCATGCTCGCCTTTTTTAGTTATGACACCGTATGTTTTTAGTCAACCACTTCAATATCGGTTTCTGGTATACAACAACACGCCAGTACCTGCCCCATATTACGCTCATCATCCTGCAGCGCAGGAACATCTGGTTGGTGAACTTTTCCAGACTCTAAAGTCACTTTACACGCCCCACAGAATCCCGCGCGACAGCTGTTGGCAATCGAAAGTCCAGCAGCCTCTGCTTGTTCAAGCAAAGTAGACTGATTATCACCTTCAAACATATAACCATTCAAACTTAACTGTAACGTCTTCAATTCTTTCGTTTGCTCTTGAGCAACGCCAAATGCTTCCTGATGATAGTTCTTTGGATTAAGACCTAACTGAATCATCATCGATTTTGCATTTTTCATAAAGCCATCAGGGCCACAAACAAACGCTTGGCGTTGATGCAAATTCTCGATTTGTGCTAGGTGCGCGACACTTAAGCGGCCAGACAAGCTTTCCCACCCTTTTGAAGGTTGGCTCAATGAAAGCATCACTTTCAATGTTGGGTGCTGCTGTTTTAGGGCTTCAAGCTCTTCTTGAAATGGAATGTCTTCTTCGCTACTGCACTGGTGGTAAAAGACCACGTCTTTGAGCTGGTTGTGATCAGACAAATAGCGCAACATCGACAACATTGGCGTCACGCCACTGCCAGCCGAAAGTAAAAGCAAAGGCTGCTCTGGGCTATCTTCCAAATAAAATGCGCCTTCCGGAGTTTGAGCTTTGAGCGTATCGCCAATCTGCAAGTGATCTTGAAGCCAATTAGAGACTCTTCCGCCATCCACTCGCTTAACTGAAATCGCCAACTTCCCTGGACGAGATGGACTGGAAGAAAGTGTATAACGGCGCGCGACTAATTCACCATCAATTTGGATTTCAATGGGTAAGTGCTGCCCAGGTTGATAGGTAGGCGTAGTGCCTTTGTTAGGCTCTAACCAAAATGTGATGAAGTCACGTGCGACTTCTTCACGCTCGACACAAGTGAGCATTAGCGCTTCTTGCCACGTATCTTCGTAAAATTCTTTTTCTTTGGTTTCCAACACTTCAATTTGATCGCCGACTTGGATCATACCTTCATTCTTCGCAACCAAGTTTTGGCCGAAGAATACACCGCCACGCTCGTTTGCTCGAAAAGTAGAGAAAGTGTTAAGCGGCTCTTTTGTTGGCCTAAACTCTGCTGACTCCACGTCCACGGTCGTAAGAATACAACGCTCACAGGGTTTCACCGCTTCAAACTCCACCTCACCGATACGAATTCTTTTCCAGCTATCCTCAATAAATGGCTCATCACCCGAGACGACCAAGTTAGGTCTAAACTGGTCCATCGAATGTTCTTCTGGGCTGCGACGATTCAATTCATCCAAAGAAGCCTGACTAATAACTAGTACAGGGTAACCATCGGCGAAACTCACGTTATGGCCTAGTTTTTCACGAACACGGTTCGACTGTTCACCGGTAAACAATAGCTCAACGCGCTGGCCTAACACCTTGCTAAACCAATCATCCGCTTCATCTGTGGTGGTGTATGCTGTGAAGTTATCTTTCCAAACTGTTGCAGGTGTTTCCTGCATTTTAAATTGAGCATACTGAATTTTCAGCGGCTCTAAATCAGGAAAAGTAAATACGATGCCGTCTTGAAGTAAACTTGATTTTACTTTCACCATAATCGGATATTTGCGCGCGGTAACCATGCTGCCATCTGCCAGCGCTAGCATAAAACGGCGGTCAAAACTTAAACCTTGCTTCTCAACCCAAGAGGTCGACAAAGAAATCCCTCCCACGGACTTAACCGGAAAGATGTTAATTTTTGATAACGACGACAAAGACATAGCAATCCCAATGTTTTATTTAATTATTTGTTGGCATGCTAACAAAAGGTTAACGAGAGTCAAACTCACCCTTCGCACCCTGTACAAAAAAGAACGTGGATTTATGAGACTAATGTGAAGTTTACCAACCAAGCACTTTACATAGGTGGGCTAAACTAAGATGTTATAAGCTTAATAATCGTTAAGAAAGTGCTTCGCATTAAAAGGAATTAACATGAATAGACTTGTACTGATCATTCTATGTGTATTACTGCCGCCACTAGGTGTGTTTTTCGCTCGTGGCGTTGGTAAAGATTTACTGATCAACATCGTATTAACGATTTTTTTCTGGGTTCCAGGGATGATTCATGGTTTGTGGGTAGCGACTCGTTAGGCTTAGCGCCACCAATAAAGCTCGTGTATTCATACTCGTTAACACCAAAGTGACAAAAATAGGGTGAAATAATAAGGCTTTTCCACTATCATCCTGTCGCCTAAGCGTAAGCGATTGCTTTCACAGATTTCGTTACGTTTAGGCTCCAATCACAATACTTTTCAATTGGTGGGAGCTTTCAATGACACAACTTACGATTACTCGTCCTGACGACTGGCACGTTCATCTGCGCGATGGCGAAGTTCTAAAAGATACTGTTCGCGATATCAGCCGTTACAATGGTCGAGCGTTAATCATGCCAAACACTATCCCACCGGTAACAGATACCGAAATGGCGATTTCTTACCGCGACCGCATCATGGCAGAAAAGCCAAGCGAGCAATTTGAGCCGCTAATGGCACTTTACCTCACCGACAACACAACACCTGACGAAATCCGCAAAGCAAAAGCATCTGGTGCTGTTGTCGCGGCTAAGCTTTACCCTGCTGGTGCAACGACCAATTCAGATTCAGGTGTAACCTCCGCTAAAAACATTTACCACGTACTTGAAGCAATGCAAGAAGTGGGCATGTTATTGCTGGTTCATGGTGAAGTAACGCATCACGATGTTGACATTTTCGACCGTGAAAAAGAATTCCTAGATACTGTGCTTGCACCTATCGTTAACGATTTCCCGAATCTAAAAATTGTGCTTGAGCACATTACAACTGCTGACGCGGCTACATTCGTGAAGAATGCCAATGAAAATGTTGCAGCGACCATTACCGCTCACCACTTATTGTTTAACCGTAACCACATGTTAGTTGGTGGCATCAAGCCTCACTTCTACTGCCTACCAATTCTAAAGCGTGGTACTCACCAGCAAGCTCTTATTGAAGCGGCAACAAGCGGTAGCAAAAAATTCTTCCTAGGGACTGACTCTGCACCCCACGCTAAAGGAATGAAAGAAGCGGCATGCGGTTGTGCTGGCTCTTACACTGCTCACGCTGCGTTAGAGTTGTATGCAGAAGTCTTCGAACTAGAAGGTAAATTAGAAAACCTTGAAGCATTCGCTAGCCACAACGGTCCTGACTTCTATGGCGTTCCTCGTAATGCCGACTCAGTGACACTAGTAAAAGAAGAGTGGAACGTAGCGGAAACCATGCCATTTGGTAACGATATTGTTGTTCCAATTCGTGCAGGTGAATCCATCGGCTGGACAGTCAAATAAACGAATAAGTCCATTTTTCATTCAAAATACCGAAAGCCCTAACATATTGTTAGGGCTTTTCTTTTCCCTTCCTTAACAAATTTTTGGTCTAAACTTTAAACCGAATCACAGCAAATATTATTATCCATTTCAGCATTTGGCTTATATATGGAATTTCATTTAGACATCAGAACCCTTGCAGTCGTGACCGTTGTGCTTTCTTTCACTTACTTCATCGGACTAATTTTGATCCAACGAATCCAGGAATACATTCCAGGGTTATTAACTCTTGCGTTCGCGATTCTCACCTTTGCCATTGGCTTCACTCTTCTCAGTTTTGGAAATGATGTCTCTTTTTGGATTTCGAAAGTTCTTGCGAATTCTTTCATCATTTTCGGGTTTTCACTGATCGTTCATAGCCTATGCCAATTTAGAATAGCCCCATTGGTGTTTTCGAAAGTGGCATTTTTGATCTTCCCAATTGCCTGCTTCTTGCTGATTTATTACAGCCATTTCTATGTTTCAACAACATCAAGAATCCTTGTTATCAGCACCTATGTCGGGCTGTGCTCTCTCATGAGTGCCATGATATTGATAAAAGGAAAAGCGAATGACCTTAAACTTGCTATTTGGTTACTCGCTGGGATTTTCATCATCAATTTCACATTCATGTTCGTGAGAACCACAATTACTTTGTCAGAACCCGATATCAACAATTTCTTGCATGCAGGGAATATCCACCAATTCGCTTTCATCATGATCATTATTTTGATCATTGTGCTTGGTTTCACTTTTACATGGATGATTAACGCTCGGCTCGTTGCTGCCATCTACAATAGCTCAATGAAAGACAGCTTGACTCAGATCTATAACCGCCGTGCAATGGAGGACATCATTCCTCGTGAGCTCGCACGTTCGCACCGACACAACACCGAGCTTTCAATCATCATCGCAGACATCGACCACTTCAAAGAAATCAACGACAACTTTGGTCACCATATCGGAGACAAGGTTTTGAAAGGCATGGGTTCTATCCTAAAACATAAGCTACGCCGGCAAGACCTTGCGTTTCGTTACGGTGGAGAAGAGTTTTTAATTCTACTTCCCGATACCAATGTGGATAACGCGGTAAAGGCGGCCAATAAACTACGAGAGACAATTGAGAAGCAACGATTTGCATCCGGCAAAAAAGGAAAATGGACGGCGAGTTTTGGCGTCTCTCAGCTGCATGACAAAGAAGAATGGGATTCCATTATCCAACGCGCCGATGAAGCCTTGTATCAAGCCAAACACAGTGGTCGAAATACCGTGGTGAGCTCTAAACCAGATTAGTGACTGCCTCTAATTCCATTCACTCCACTTTCATGTTCAGCCATTAAAATAATGAAACCTAATATTGATTGCGCAAGCGCCTGCAGCTGATTATGCTCAGTGCTCTAAACATGATTAAACAAGAACACAAGGCAAGGTAATGCAAAGTACATATTCCTACCCAATCGGTACCCGTGGTGAAAAGTGGCAAGAGCAAGAACGAATCGCTTGGCGTAATCAAACCACGGTAAAGCGTCTCTACCAAGAAGAAGTACTGCCTAAAATTTCAGCCTTGTCTGAACGCTTCGACGTCGAACAATACGGTGCATTAAGTTATGCCCCAGAGCGCTTTCCACTTTTTTCTATCAAAACGAAACACTGGGATGCCGCTAAACCAACGGTTCTCGTTACGGGTGGCGTTCATGGTTACGAAACCAGTGGCGTGCATGGCGCATTGAAGTTCTTAGATACTCAAGCCGGAAAATACGCAGAGCATTTCAACATCGTGGTGGCACCTTGTGTCAGCCCTTGGGGCTACGAAACGATCAACCGATGGAACCCAAACGCCGTTGATCCAAACCGTTCTTTCTATGAAGGCACACCAGCAGAAGAGTCGGCTAACCTAATGGCTCTAGTGGCCTCTTTGCCTCAAAGCGTCCTAGTTCATGTAGACCTTCACGAAACCACAGACACAGACGAGACCGAGTTTAGACCAGCACTAGCTGCCCGCGATGGAATTGAATACATTGAAGGCATGATCCCGGATGGTTTTTATACGGTGGGTGACACTGAGAAGCCAGTGGAAGATTTCCAAGCTGCAGTGATTGAATCTGTTAGTAAAGTCACGCACATTGCACCGGCCGACAGTGATGGAAAAATCATTGGTTCGAAAGTCACTCAACATGGCGTCATCAACTACCCAATGAAACAACTCGGGTTATGCGGTGGCGTAACAGATTGTGTTTACGGAACCACAACGGAAGTTTACCCAGACAGCCCTAAAGTGACTGATGAAGAGTGTAATGATGCCCAAGTCGCTGCGATAGTCGGCGCTCTTGATTACGTCATCAAACAATCTTAGATTTCAAAAACTCCCCTACTTCCGTGCATGCGGAAGTAGGTATGATTCATCTCTGTCGACAGCCTATCATTGTCGTTTTAGCTGACGGTAACTTAACCCGGCTAACAGAGTAAAAAACGCCGGATCGCTCCAACCAAAGCCAACAAAAATCCCGGTCAAACCCGCATAGATTGTAATTACAACCCCAATCAGATTGGTCACGACGAACGCTTTGAGCAATTGGCGAACCGTGTCTGCATGTTCAATACGTCGCAGAAACAAACTGACTGTCGCTAATCCCCCCAGAAAAATACTTGTGTGCTGAGACAAGAAGTAAGCGTACTGATCATTAATTTCCACCCCATACATTGGCCACATCAGGCTTGGTATAAAAAACAGAGCTAGCGCAAAAGCGGTATAGACACCACCATGCAAAGTAAAAAACAGTCGATTTGTCATAGCGCTCACCTTAAAAGCCGATTGGGCCTTGGTTGATCACACTCAAAGGCTTATTCACATCAAAAATAATGCCTCGTACTTCCGCAACGCCCATCTCTTTTAAACGGGCTGAATGCATGTCTAAATAGTTTTGAGCGCTACTTTCATCTTCAAAAAGATAGATACCGCCCCCTAGTTTGCTTTTTTCGTTCTCCGTCCAAATTTTCCAGATAATTCCAGGCTCTTGATTAATCGACTCAGCAAGGCCAACTAATGCACTCGACATGGCTTCTCCCATTGGGCCGTGATATTCAAAATCCACTTGCAATAACTTCGGTGTTTTTACATTCATTAGGTATTCCTCTTTGATAATGACAATTCAGTGTGTCGTCTGCGAAGAAGATTATTAGCCAGATTAAACTGACAGAAAAGTTCATAATATTGCGCCATAATGTGTAAAAAACTGACAGGATGATAGCGTGAGACTAAAAAGCACTCTGGAGCAATGGAACACCTTAAGGGAAATTGATAGGGCTGGGAGCATTCAAGCGGCGGCGAATGCACTCAACAAAAGCCACACCACACTTATTTATTCGATCAAAAAGCTAGAAGAGCAGCTCTCAGTAAAGCTAGTTGAAGTGAAAGGCAGAAGAGCGAGCCTAACCACACAAGGTAAGTCATTGCTTCGCCGAGCAAACAGCATGTTAGATCAAGCAAAAGAACTAGAGAGCCTCAGCCAGCAACTTTCTGCAGGCGTAGAGTCAGAGATCACCGTCGCTATCGATCACTTGTGCGACCCTGCTTTGTTGTATCAACCAATGGCCAAGTATTTGGAGCAGAACAACGCAACTTCGATTCAAGTGGTGGAAACGTCTTTATCAAAAACAACAGAAATGGTCACGCGAGGGCTCGCTGACATAGCGATAATCACCTTACCTGTTACCAATTATCCTGCTGAAGCTTTCTCAATCACTACCATGCTGCCTGTAGTCTCGAACAGCCACCCACTAGCAACCCAACAACCCTTATGCTTATCCGACTTTTCAACGCACTGCCAAGTCGTCGTGAGAGACTTAGGAGCCAGTGAAAACACACAAAATGTAGGTTGGCTCAAAGCTAACCAAAGAATTACCGTCGATAATTTTGATCACGCCTTTCGCGCAATAGAGCAAGGGGTTGGGTTCTGTCGATTACCTGAACACATCGTAAACACGAGAAACAGAGGACAACTGACCACCCTAAACGTTGAACAAAGCGACAGATACCAAGTCCCCCTCCATTTAACGCTTCCAAAAGGAGCAAATACAGGTCCTGCCGCCAAATGCTTTTATCAACAACTGCTCAACCGAGCTGACTAATTGCTGTGGTTATCCGTAATTCAAACAACGCTAAAGGAGAGAGGCGGGTTATCCAAAAATGAATAACCCAATATCAACGCTTTCTCCGTGACTTACCTAATCTCTCCCGTTAGTCGATTTATAGGCAATTGAAGCCTATAACTATAAGAGCGTTGGCAAGTACAAGGCCTATGATTAAAGGTTTGTGATCTTTGTGATGACTGCCGCGCGCCTACTGGCAAATATAATGGCTTATTTCGCCTTACCTCTTTCAATGAACGTTCCGTTTATAAGGTAAGATTATGTTTATTAACAACCTATCTATTCGATACAAAATCGCTCTTGGTACAGGAATACCTCTGGTACTCATGGTGTTTCTTTCCTTCATCGCAATCACCAGCTCCAACTCGCAAGTCAGTTCTAACGCAATGGTGGATCACACCCATAAAGTTATCCAACAAGCGATGAAAATAGAAGCAGCAGCCGTGGATATGGAAACAGGGATGAGAGGGTACTTGCTCGCAGGTAAAGACGAGTTCTTAGCGCCCTATGTCAATGGACAAGCGTCTTTTTCAACTCATACTTCCAAGCTGAAACAAACCGTAAGCGATAATCCAGCTCAAGTTCAGCGGCTCAACGAAATTGAAGCCAATATCAGCGAATGGATCACAAATGTTACTGAGCCCGCGATTCAACTTCGCCGTGAGATCGGTAATGCTAAAACCATGGACGATATTGCCGACCTCGTTGCGGAAGCTAGAGGTAAAGTCTACTTCGACACATTTCGTGATCAAATTGCACTTTTCATTGAGCGGGAGCGCTTACTTTTAGAACAAAGGCAAACGGAAAACAGTGTCAACTTTTCAAATAGCATCATATTGCTAGAAAAAATTCGCGCTAAAGGCAGCATCAGCCAAGGCGAACTGTCCACCATGTCTGGCTTTATGGATGAGCTTGAGCTAGCGAGTGATTGGGTCAATCATACTTATCAAGTAATCGGTACCGCGCAAAATATATTGGCCTCAGCTGTCGACATGGAAACTGGGATGCGAGGCTATTTACTTGCTGGTCGAAAAGAGTTTTTAGCTCCTTATGAGCAAGGTAAGCAACACTTCAGTGATCTTATTAATGACCAGAAAAATACCGTTTCCGATAACGCTGCCCAAGTCGAACTACTCAATGATATGAAAAGAACCATCGAAGAATGGCAATCCAATGTTGTTCAGCACAACATCGCGTTGCGGACCGATATCGGGGATGCGAAAACAATGAATGACATGGCAGCACTGATTGGTGAAGCCAGAGGTAAAGTGTATTTCGACAAATTCCGTGGGCAAATAAAAACATTCATCGAGATTGAAAACCAACTAATGAGTCAACGCCAACAAGCCGCTCAACACGCTGCACAAAACACCAACATCACTATTTTAGTTGGGCTAGCCATCGCAATTTTTCTAGGCGTAACAATATCTTGGATGGTCCTCAATTCCATCGTTAAACCAGTCAAACAAGTCGCCCACGGCTTATCCACGCTCGCGGATGGAAACCTAACTCACACCATATCAGTAGAAACCAGTGATGAACTAGGCAAAATGGCTAACAGCTACAACCAAGCAGTACTCAAGACGCAAACAGCACTAAAACAAGTTCTTATGACGACGGATGAAGTCGCAAGCGGTGCTAAGTCTATCACTGATGCCAATGAGCTCATGGCGCAAGATCTATTTCAACAATCTGAGCAAGTTGCTCAAATCTCCGATTCGATTGAACAGATTGCTATAAGCATTCAAGAGGTGGCACAAAAATCTTCAGACGCAACTTCAAGCGCCCAAAGTGCTGGCGAAAGTGCGAATGCAGGTGGTGCTGTGGTCAAGAACACGATTACAGGAATGACTTCAATTAACGATGCAGTGTCCGCCTCCTCCACCAGCGTTTCCGAGCTAGGTAAGCGAGGTGCAAAAATTGGTGAAATCATCGGGGTAATTAACGATATCGCTGAACAAACTAACCTCCTTGCCTTGAACGCCGCGATTGAGGCAGCCCGAGCCGGAGAAGCTGGCCGTGGCTTTGCTGTGGTAGCCGATGAAGTCAGAGCGTTAGCAGACAGAACCACTTCTGCCACACAAGAAATAACCTTATCGATTGAAGCTATCCAAAGCGATACGAAAATGGCAGTGGACAAAATGGATGCAGGAGTCTCTCATGTCCAAGAAGGGCTAGCACTTGCGCAAAAAGCGGGAACAAGTTTGGATGATATTGTACAAAGTGCGCACGATGTCGCGGTCATGATAGATAGCATCGCTGCCGCTTCAGAAGAGCAGTCTTTAGCCAGTAATGAAGTGAGCCAGCATGTCGATTCAGTTTCGGGTGTCTCTAAGAAAGCGAATGAGCAAGCCAAGCTAGCCGCCGCGTCAGCCAAAGAGTTGGATGAAAAAGCTGCAGAGCTAAAAGTGTTAGTGAACCAATTTACCGTCTAAGCAATCGTCTATATGGTCGAATGCCAATAGGCTTATGCCTTTGGCATTGGCCTGTCAGACCCATTTATAGATTCATGACTTCATTTTATGAATTGAAACTTCTCGCCGAAAAAATAAACTTTCTGCTTCATGTCGAAAATCTTCAATCCTTACCCAAACTCCTGCGTTAATTTAAAGGCCACCACACAAGGAGATGACGCCATGAACGCAAGACTAGACTATTTCAACGCCGCACCAGAGGGATTCCAGCTCTTACTGCAACAAGAGCAGTACCTCCGCGATCAATTCGAGCAATTACCTAACTTGTCTGTAACGCTTTGGGAGCTGCTCAAACTACGAGTTTCCCAAATTAACCAATGCGCTTTTTGTATTGATATGCACAGTAACGAAGCCTTAAAAAATGGTGATTCTATTGACCGACTTCTCGGCCTAAATGCTTGGAATGAAATGCCTATGTACAGCGAAAACGAAAAGATTGCCCTACACTGGGCGGAGAGCTTGAGCCTAAATCGAGTCGCCACCGAACAAGAGTATCAATCCGTCACCTCCGCTTTCGGAGAGCAAGGTGTGGTAGTGTTAACACTAGCGGTAAATGCGATAAATAGTTGGAATAGGATCGCCAAAACGTTCAAACCCGTCATTGGCAGTCTATCTAGTTAGTTAAAGAGCACGGACGTAATAACACTCAATGGATTTGAAGATTGTACAACCAAAGCACAAACTGGCTAACCATATTCAAGCAATATGGTCGGTCAGAGTGTCAGAAAGCAACTCTCACACCATCACTAAGCAGTTATACTGTGACGGTGGCTCAGGTATCACCTTTTTAATACAAGGGAAAGCGAAGTTAAACGGTGTCACCGTCGAACAGCCGATCTTATTCCAGCAATACACTAAACATACCCAAACCCTGACATTGACCGAAGGAGCAAGGTTGAGTGGCATACGTTTCCACCCAGGTATGCTCCCAGTCTCCCTGGAGCCACTTTTCTCCAATAACCAATCGAATGACGCCGTCTTCCAAGACCTATATGCGCAACTCCGACAAGGAAGCAGCCAAAGCGCCAACCTCAGCTCTTTATATAGGTGGTGTGTTCAACATACCGAACTCGACAGCCCAATGCTGGCTAAGCGTGCGGGGCTACTAGACCAAGTAAAACAAGGGAAAATTGGCGAACAGTTCCAGTCAAGCCAAAGGCAAATCGAGCGAAACTTTCGTCAATGGATAGGCATGAGCCCCAAATATTTTCAGCGCCTGCGACGAGTCCACTTCAGTATGCTTGCACTACGGAATAACCCTGATATTTCATTGAGCGAGCTTGCATTCGCTCAAGGCTTCTCAGATCAGGCACACATGACGCGAGAATTTAATACCTTCATTTTGGCTACGCCCGGGGAGATTAGCCAAAAATTAAAAAGGCGAGATAAGAGGTAATGCATCAAGAGAAGGTGCAGCCTATGAACGACAATAAGCCCACACCCACTGTATTGGAGAGGTTACTTTCTTTTATTTTGCTCAACGAGTTTTTCATGCCAAGCCGTATTGCCATCTCGTTTAGTGACATCATACTCGGAACAAAATTGCGAGATGGTCATGTTGTTATCGCCAGTTGCGAGTTTTAACGCCAATTGCACTTGTTGGAGCTTACTTTGAAGACGCAAAATTTGCCCAGCATTTGGGCTTTTTTCTTTGGCGTATTTTAGTGCGGCGTGTTTACGCTCTGCAGCCCCAGCTCTTCTATCGGCTTCCCCCAAAAGAAACTTCAATTGTGCAATGCTTTTGCCTTTCTTAAAAGCAGGTTCTAGCAGCTCAACACAATCCTCAAAGGATGGTTCCTCATTATACGGGTCTATTTTAAGGGCTTGTTGGCGCATCCACTCTAGCGCCAATTTTTCATCTGACATAATGAAATCTTTACGAGTAAATGTACGCCTATGATATCGCTCTATAGCAAACCTCTGCAATAACAGATTAATTGTAAGTGTGCTTTACACGTTCAACCAACGCCCCAATACAAAAAACCAGCATGATATACATCATACTGGTTTTTATAAGGTGCTCGTGTTTCAGCTCACTTATGCGTCAGGCGCTACATCTAAAAAGCTTACTTACCACCGATACTCAAGCGCGCAAAACGTATGTCCGGAGCAAAGAAAGTGTGTCTGTCATTGATAAGTTGAGTCTCCCCAACCGCTTCCACTTCTTGCAGTAACTGATAGAAATTACCAGCTACAGTAATTCCACGTACCGGCTGAATACGTTGACCATCACGACACAAGAAACCACTCGCGCCAAACGAGAAGTCACCACTAATCGGGTCTGCACCTGAGTGAACGCCCTGTAGTTCAACCAACTCTAGATATTCACCCGCTTTGACTACGGATGCGCTGCTACGACCTGTCGATATTACTTTGTGTCTTGCTGACACTTCTAAGCTGGACTTAGCGCTGCGGTATGCACTCGCAGTCGAAGTTGCACCTAGGTAGCTAGCTGATTGGCTGTTATGTAATAGGGTATTCAACTGGCCATTGCCAATAAGAACATTGTCTCTGGTGGCGAAGCCTTCGCTATCAAAGCCAGCGATCGCCATGCCATTTGGCATATAAGCCGCATCGGTTAAGGTGATCAGTTCGCTCGCAACGGATTGCCCCAGTTTTTTACCTAGCGGAGTAATACCTTTCATCGCGCTCACACCAGAAAATGCACTGCCAAAAGCACCAAACAAGCTGGTCAATGCATTGATATTGAAAATCGCTGAGTAAGTGCCAGTGGCAACCGGAGCACCATCCAATAAATCTCGAGCAAGGTTGTAACCTTCTTCAATGCAATAAGCCGAATTTAATTCATCAAAACGACGCCCAATCGCCAGTTCTCCTGCCATCGACTGTTTGCCATCTTTCTCAAACAGCGTGTATGCGTAGCAATGGAAAGAACGCTCAAAGTGCTTACATAAAGTCCCTTGGGTGTTGGCAATGATCTGAAGATTTTCTTCATCGCCATAACCATTGTAAGGTGAGCTGGATGCATGAGGTAATGAAACAACGCCTTGCTCTAAAGCTAGAGAAAGCGCGATTTTTTCATCAACCGAGGCCGTGTCTTCCTGAGCAATTTCAGCAACATCGGTTGTGATGTGGTTATCGACACAGCTGATTGTTTGGTGTTCATCTTGTTTCGAAAAACGCGCACTTTGTAAGGCGTTAGTCAGCATTAAATCTAAGCTTGGCTGCTCTAGTGACTCCGAGTAGCTTGTCGCCACACGCGCATCTTTGACCACACGAACGCCCAGAACTTGACTAGAGCTGACTTTGTACTCGTCTAACTGACCTTGGTTCGCTTTCAAAGAAAAGCTATTGCTACCATTAACAATTACGTCCGCTTCTGCACCTTGGCGTTTGGCTTCAGATAAAACGTAATCAACGGCATTAAGAAGTGTTTGTTCTTGGCTCATTAGTTGCCGCCTCCTACCAAAATGTTATCGACTTTCAACGTCGGCTGGCCCACGGTTGTGGGTACGGAACCACTCACCGAGCCACACATACCTGGTGCTAGCGCCATGTCTTTACCCACCATACTGATTTCTTTCAGTACTTTAGGGCCTGTGCTGATCAGTGTCGCTGTTTTTAACGGCTTAGTGATTTTGCCATTTTCAATCAAATAAGCCTCACGTACAGCAAAGTTAAATTCACCAGTTCCCGGTTGAACCGAGCCTCCACCCATCTTCTTCGCGTAGATACCACGTTCTATGCCTGCAAGCATGTCGTCAAGCGAGTGCTCGCCTTCCTCAATAAAGGTATTACGCATACGAGAGGTTGGTGCGAACTTATAGTTTTGGCGACGGCCTGAACCTGTTGGCTCATAGCCTGTTTTTAAACCGCCCATCTTATCGACCATAAAGCTGGTTAGCTTACCGTCTTTGATCAGTTGAGTGCGCTGAGTTGGCATGCCTTCATCATCAACATGAATTGAGCCCCACTCATTTGTCATTGTGCCGTCATCCACAGCATTCACGGCAGTATGCGCAATCATCTCGCCCATCTTGTCATGGAATACTGAGGCTTTCTTCGCAACGGATGTGGTTTCCAGCAAATGCCCGCAAGCTTCATGGAAAATAACACCACCAAAACCGTTACCAATCACGACAGGCATCTCACCCGATGGACACGCGTCTGCACCCAGTTTTACCAAGGCTTGCTGAGCGATGGCTTGACCAAGCTCTTTGGCATCTAACTGTTCACTGAACTCCCAACCAGACAA
Source organism: Vibrio profundi (assembly GCF_043642225.1). GTDB lineage: Bacteria > Pseudomonadota > Gammaproteobacteria > Enterobacterales > Vibrionaceae > Vibrio > Vibrio profundi_A. Next base: position 169,720 of record NZ_JBHZSF010000001.1, read on the forward strand.
AGCACCAGGGCCTTCTGAGCCTGAAGATTGCTCACTGCCCTTTTGTGCAACCGTATTCCCTGAAACACGAATATAGTGGCGAATATCATCCACTTGTAGGCCTTCAGAATTGAAAATAGAAACCTGTTGTTCACGTTGCAATACGCTACCGATAAATTGGCTTATGTGCTCACTTTCTGCACGTGCCGCGGCATCCGCTTTTAATAAAAACGCAATCTTGGAATCTAGATTTGCATCTTTGCCCAAAGGTAAGCGACAACCATGTTGAACAGGGTAACGATTTAGATTCAATGCTCCTGCAGAAGCAATCTGGTCACGCTTATCTTTCGCTGCAAGCAATGATGTGACACGCTTCAATTCCGCTTCGTCAGTACTATTGGTATAACCGTAAAGCACTTTGTGGCCGAAGAATAAGCGAATACCGATACCGAAATCGATACCAGAGTTTACCTTGTCTACTTCTCCAGACGCGATCTGGACAGTATTGGTTTGATGATGTTCAACGAATAGCTCTGCGAAGTCAGCCCCTAAAAATAAGGCATGATCGATCACGGCTTTCGCTGTTACAGAATTAAGCATGAAATCTCCTTGCTCCTCGATAGTCCTAGTCATACATGCCAGCTAGATACTTACAATTAGGATAACCATTCTGTATTAGCATGGTTCAGCAGCATGTAGACAATGCGCTAGACTTTAACACCATTGCCTGTCGTGCCCCTCATCATTTGCCGATAAAACTATGAGCAAATGTGTTTTTGAGAGTCACTTACGTTTATCAAATTTATCGACTTGATATCTTTATTTCTTTTATCAATACTTTTATTACGTGCTACAAATTGCAATCAGCACGCAATAATAAGAACACACACCTGATTCTTTATTTGCGCCCAGGCTCATGCTTTTCATAATGCGGAAGTTCAGCGCCTAGATCATCCCAGTTCGCTTTTGAGGTAACAAAATTGTGGGAGATAGGCCTTTCAGAAATGTCACTGTCTAACGCCCCTAATCGAAGGCGATACCTTTGAGGCGACTGAGCATTGGAACTGTAGATTGGCGCACCACATGTTTTACAAAAGTACTTACGCTTCCCTTCGCTGCTTTCATAAAAAGTGAGTGTTCCGTCGGCATCCGTTACTGTTAAACCTTCAGCATCAACGAAACCATTTGTCGCATAAGCACTGCCACTCGCCTTACGACACAAAGAACAATGGCAATGAATAATGTCCGTAACGCCCCCATCAAGCGTGAACTGGATTGACCCACACAAACAACTTCCTTTATACATCTGCATTCCTCGCCTCAATATGTCTATTTAGCTAACAATCGACAATGGTACTCAGCGACACGACCAAGATCCGTGATGCGCTTGGGGAAATTCGCTCATAAGAAACCAAAGCATCAACTAAAGCGAGGGGATGAAGGTGGTAAGTGATTAACGCACCCATTCACGAACAACTCACGATAACGACAAGCCACCATCAACCACTAACGTATGACCAACAATGTAACTGGCCTTGTCAGAGAGCAGGAACTCTACTGCATCGACAATTTCTTCAGCCTCACCAAAGCGCTTAATTGGGACCACCTCTGATACTTCACCGCGAATATCTGGATTTTCAAGCTGCCTCTCTTCCCAGCGTGGAGTCCAAGTGACGCCAGGCGCGACGGCATTAACTCGAATACCTTCGCCAATACTTTCTAAAGCGACAGAGCGAGTTAGACCCTCAAGAGCATGTTTGGAGGCACAATACATCGATGCGTTCGGCGTTGGCCTCAACCCGTTCACCGAGCTGATATTCACAATTGATGCACCTTTATCCATCAATTGCAGCTCAGCACGCAAGCACAAAGCTTGGCTCAAGAAATCAACGTGAAGTGTGTCTTTAAGCAACGAAGTCTCTACTTGAGTAAAATGGCCACGAGAAGCAATAGCGGGTGAAGCATTATTGACCGCAATATCTAACTTTCCGTACTGTTCTTTGATATAAGCAAAAAGGCAATCCAGTTGCTGCTCGTCAGCAATATCAACCGTTTGATAGTCAACCTCTTCTAGCTCAGGATAATTCTCAAGAGCGTTGAACCATAGCTCTTTTGAACGAGAACACGTTATAACTTGATACCCTTGCTTGACGAAGCGACGAACGATACGTAAACCAATACCTTTTGACCCACCGGTTACTAATGCAATTGTCACTTAGAGACTCCTTTCCATGTGATTATTCAACACTCACTATAGTAGATTGCAATCTGAAATGAAGGACGGGGTTTCTACTTCTAAATTGTCATCACAATCAAACTAAAATGCCAAAAATTAAGAATCCGATTATTCAAACATTCCAAGTAAGAAGGACTTTTAGAAGACGTGACTCTGCCACTCCATTGCTCATTACTCATTACCAAGCATCGAGTCATCTTTGGTACTGTTCTCGTGGCTATCTAAAAACGAATACTGGTGGTTGGTGTCATCCTGCATAAAAATATAGGATTGCTTGTAAGGGGAACGCTCTGAGTCATCCGTGAATACAACAAATGACTCTATGAGCAACTTGCGACCTTCCGCTTTAAACGTAAATGTCCGCTGAGAAAAATCATTGTCCCAACGAGCGACCGCTTGAGCTAGAGGTGGTTTATCTCCCGCACTAGAAAGCATGTGAAACTCGGTTTCTCCCCATTCGCAATTTGTCGGGGAGCAACTTCCCCAAGCATTAACAAACAGCTTTTGGTCATGTTTTTGAATGTCTAGTTCGACCATGCCGTTTGTTTCTGGGTTGACGTTTTTCCATTTACCTAATGCGATTAACTCATTTGCAGAAGCGGCTTGAGATAACAGAACTAGAGCTGCCAGCGTAATGTGTTTTTTCATTGTTTTTCTTCCTCGTTGAAGTCACTTTGGTATTCCATGAATAGACCCAAGTCACGAACGCGAGTTCATAAAAAGTTTTAATTAGGCGGTTAATTGCCCCCATCTTCGCCAAATAGATAACTAAAATTCAACACATCAATATCTCAAACACGCTGCAGTTACTTAGTGAATCAATGAAGAGGAGTGCGGACATGTCCGTTTAGGATTTCCTTTCCTTCTACCTCAAGTGGTTTCACTGCTTTCAGATATCAATTTTCGTCAATATGACGAATGAACTTCGCAGGTGTCCCTCCATAAAGGCTGTCCGGTGGAACATCTGAATTGACCACTGAGTTAGCAGCAATGACAGAGCGAGCACCAATCGTCACTCCCTGATTTATGACAACATTGCTACCTATCCAAACATCATCTTCAATTAAGATCGGCTTGCAAAATGTTGCCCAGTTGCGACGTTCCAGATGATTAAGAGAGTGGCTAGCGGAATAGAATTGAGTATTTGGCCAAATTAACACGTTGTTTCCTATGCTAATCTTTGCGCCATCTAGCATCGTCACGTTCATATTGATGAATGTGCCTTCACCCATGAAAATCGTTTTACCGAACTCACAATAAAACGGAGAGCGAATAATGCTGGACGCAGGGATCTCCCCCATTAATTGATGGAGTAACTTGCTACGTTCGGTTTCATCAACAGTTTGGTTTAGCGTCAGCAATAAATTTGCGGCCGTATTGCGGATGTCATTGATGCTTTGATCGCCACCGTCAAAGTCTTTGCCTTCCATCATTTTTTCGAATTCAGTCATTTTCTTTCCTAGAACTACACAATAGGGAAACCAACAGCAGAAGCTAGCCACCTGACCCTAAGATAATCAATACGAGAAAATCTAACCCAAGCATTGCATGATCAACAGTGACATATTTTCACGAATGAATTTACTGATGGGAATATCATGTCAGAGTGACTGATTTAATTCACATGAATAAAGCCGAGAGAGTATGCGTTTCCTTATATAAAAAAGCTCTCCAAAATAGAGAGCTAAATTGAGTTTTCGAACATATCCGTTCTGGCGTTTAGACATTTTGCTTACAACGGTATCGGCTAAGCGAGTGCTTCTAACCAATTCTGAATATGTTTAGAAACAATCTGGGGCTTTTCCATCGTCGATAAGTGGCCACAATCCGGAATAACGTGAAGTGAGACCTGCTTGATGTGTTTTGCCATCAAAAGATGATTGTCGATCGGACATAGCAGGTCGTCTTTTCCGGTAACAATCAAGGTGGGTACCTGAATATCCTGAAGTAACGGCCTAGCATCAGGACGAGTCGCTAATGCTTGGGCATGAGCCTCAAACCTTTCTACGCCGACGTTATTCGCCATTTGCGTGATTCTTTGAGTCAGAGCTTGGTTCGCTAACTGGTTAGGATGAATAAGCACTGGCATTAAAATATCGGGAGTTATTGACTCGAACTCCCCTGCTTTTGCTTTATCGACTAACGCGTTTCTTTTCTCCGACACCTCTGGCTTTTCATCAGCAGAGTTTGTATCCATTAAGATTAAGCCTTTCACGCGTTCTGGTGCCTGCCTGAAAACTTCAAACGCGAGGATCCCTCCCATGGACAACCCGCCAAGAATGAAACTTTTCGGGGCGTTATCTAGTACTTTACTCGCCAAGGCTTGCATGGATGTGTCGGCTCCCAAGTCACAAGTAAAAGGAGCCACCCAATCGGGCAGCTCTTTATTGACGTCTTGAAACAACGCTTCATCACATAGCAAACCAGGTAACCATAGCAGTGGTACTTCTGGTTTCATCATTAGTTGCCTTGTAGTGTTTGTGGTTGGTCAGAACCCAATACCACGTAGGTGAAGCTCGTGCCTCTTAGGTTCTCAAGGCTGTACGATGCGCCCACAGGCACACTAAACACGTCACCAGTCGTCAACACTAGCTGAGCTTGCTCGCCATCCTTCACTAGATTAAGCAAGGTATCGCCTTCAAAGTTAATCAACACCTGCTTTTCATCACGTTGATGAACTGGAATGTTCGCACCTTCGGTTAACTCGTAAGCCATGATACTCACGTCATCAACGCTTTTAACTTGGAAGTCGTAGCTCGCAGACGGGTGACCGGTTAATGCAAATTGCTTCACGCCAGGCTTGTCAAAGTCGCTGGTGATTTCTCGGTAGTCCTTTTTCAGCGCAACGAACGGCATCATCTGTTCCGCAGTGTAAGTATCAAATTTACTCAGTTCTTCTTCGGTTAGCAGTGGCATTAGTTCTGATTCATTTGGTACGGCATCACCATCAATGGTATCAACCAGTGTACCGTCTGCTTTTAGGTACAAGCCGTAACCTTGGCTATCTTTAATCACATTCGGATGCCAAACCACGCCACCACCAGAGTTGTCGCCACCTAAAACGGAATACATAAAGCCGTAGTCACGCCCTACCACCTCAAAGCCTCTAAAAAGATTGGTAGGAATAGAGATGACATCACCATGTGATAGCACCGCTTCATGTTCACCTTCGTTGCCCCAATAGAATCTAAACTGACCTTTGAAAACCACGAACAATTCCGCGGTATGGTGTGAGTGCAGAGAGTTTTTGATTCCTGGTGGCTGGCCAGCAGCACCGATGTTAAAGCCTGCTGTTTCGCGAATATGAACATGCTGACGGCTGTTTTCAGCTACACCTGCACCGATGATGCAAAAATTATCTTTTAGATCGCTTCCCGGAGTACGCGCGTCAATGAAAGCACTAGTACCAGGAATCAGTTCCATGTAGCGCACGAGGTTATTATTAATTGTATTTTGTAGGGTCATTCTAAATTCCTTTTAACCTAACATCGCGCTTCCATTAGGTTCCGAAAGCGTGATGTTAAGTGCGTAAGCCGCTCACCGCAGCGTTATATTAATTACCTAACGGTCTTCCACCATCGACTGCAATGGTATTACCGGTTGAAAATGTCAGTAGCTCCGCAGCTGCATAAACGGCGTTGGCGACCTCTTGATCACTGGCCAATCGTTTCAGAGGAGTTGATTGCTCTTGCGCGTTGCGCCACTCATCATCTAGCCCTTTAACAAACTCGGTATCCACAAGACCCGGCGCCACAGCAAGCACTCGGATGTCCGGAGACAAAGCCCGACCTAATGAGCGAGTCATGTTTTCGACTGCCGACTTACTCGCGCAATACGCGACATTACTTCCCATGGCTGTTTGAGCCGCAATAGAAGTAATATTCACCACGCAACCTTTGGCGCTGCGAAGTAGAAGTTCGAACGAACGAACCATGGCAAATGGTGCACGAACGTTGACTCGGAAAATCTTGTCTATCAGCTCGTCATTTAAAGACTCTAAATCACTGTGTGCGACAAACTTTGTCATACCGGCGCAGTTCACTAGCAAGTCTAATGAAGCCGATAATTCCTTAACTTGTTCCGCCAATGCGCTTATCGCAGAGCTGTCTTCAACATTCAGCTGATACATGGCATGGCCAGGTCCTTCCAAACTATCCAAGATCTGTTGAGCGGCAATTTCGTTACTGTTGTAAGTGAACACAACGCGATAACCAGATTGCGCTAACTTGGCACATATGGCGGCACCAATGCCGCCACTGCCGCCTGTCACTAAGGCGAGTTTTGTCATGTTATGCCTCTACTGATTTTTCTTTGTAGCGACGCACACGAATATCCGCTTGCTCTTTATGACCAGCGAAGCCTTCTAGTGCACACAGACGTGAACAGTACTCGCCTACTTTTAGCGAAGCCGCCTCCGTAACACGTTGGTAAGTACATGTTTTAATGAATTTACCAACCCACAGACCACCTGTGTAACGTGCTGCTTTGTTGGTTGGAAGTGTATGGTTAGTACCAATACATTTATCGCCGTAAGAAACGTTGGTCTCACGGCCTAAGAACAATGCACCGTAGTTGGTCATGTTATCTAAGAAGTACTTAGGATCTTTGGTCATGACTTGAACGTGTTCAGAAGCAATATCATCGGCCGCTTCAACCATCTCTTCGTAGCTATCACATACAATCACTTGACCGTAGTTTTCCCACGCTTTGCCAGCCACTTCCGCAGTAGGAAGAATCGTTAGCTGACGCTCGATTTCTTTTATTGTCTCTTTCGCAAAAGTTTCGCTATTGGTTAGCAGTACCGCAGGGGAGTTGTAACCGTGCTCAGCCTGACCAAGTAAGTCCGCAGCCGCTAATTCCGGGTCACAGCCCTCTTCATCAGCAATCACCAATGTTTCTGTTGGGCCAGCGAACAAATCGATACCAACACGACCAAACAGTTGACGTTTTGCTTCTGCGACAAAAGCGTTACCCGGGCCAACGATCATATCTACCGGTGCAATAGTTTCTGTACCAAGCGCCATCGCACCCACCGCTTGCACGCCACCAAAACAGTAAATCTCATCCGCACCCGCCATCGCCATTGCTGCAACGATCGCCACGTTTGGTTGGCCATTAAATGGAGGAGCACAAGCAATAACACGTTTCACACCTGCAACCTTTGCAGTAAGAACACTCATGTGCGCAGACGCTACCAATGGGTACTTACCACCAGGGATGTAACAGCCAACACTGTTCACCGGTACGTTTTTGTGCCCAAGCACAACGCCAGGCATGGTTTCAACTTCAACATCGTGCATTGAATCGCGTTGGATCTGCGCAAAGTTACGAACTTGTGTTTGAGCAAATTCAATGTCGTGCTTGGTAGATTCGTCCAATGCGTCCACACATGCCTGAATTTGCTCATCTGTTAGGCGAAACTGCTCCGGAGACCAGTTATCAAATTTTTCTGAAAGCTCACGAACCGCACTGTCACCTTTCTTTTCAATATCAGAAAGAATGTTCTCAACCGTTTGACGTACTTGCGCGTTGTTTGATGCCGATGCTTCTTCAGTGATGCCGTGTTTTAGAATGCGAGCCATGCGTAATTCTCCTTGTGGCGTATGCCTAATGTTTGCTTGTTATTAGTTTCAACAGTGTTTTAATTTTGTTTTGTATGATTTTGGATACGAATGCAAAACAAACATAAACATTTTATTAACACTTAGCAAATCCATTTACCACTCAGGTAATATAAAACTAACCTTTTGATTTAATTAGCGCAAACAACAAAATCCTATTTTAAATAGAGATTTAAAGAACAAAAAACAATCAATTAATGTTGCATTGATCACATTGTTTTTACTCTTTTTTTACAACAACACGTGTTAAGTTTTGCATACCTTTGCAATGGAGAGTAAAAACACATGGATAGCTTTAAGCACATATTGAATAACGCAGAACTGCTTGGCACATTTGTCAAAACGCCGCACCCACACATCATCGAAGTGCTGTCACTAGCAGAGCTTCCTTTCATTGTCTTGGATGCAGAGCACGCACCTTTCGATAGGTCGACACTGGATAGCTGCATTCTTGCGGCTCGCGCCAATCAGCTCCCTTGCATTGTTCGAGTTCAAGATAGCCAACCATCAACCATATTGAATGCATTAGATTGCGGTGCGACTGGAATCCAAATCCCACACGTATGCAGCGCCGAGCAAGCAGAAAAGCTGGTGAAGATGTCCCATTATGGTGAAGGTGGCCGAGGCTATGCCGGCTCAAGTCGCGCCGCTAAGTACGCAACCAAACCAATGGCAAACCACCTCAAAGACAGCAAGAGCGACACCGTCGTCATTGCTCAAATTGAAGACCCAGAAGGTGTGGTAAATGCTGAATCGATTGCAAGAGTTGAAGGTATTGATGCGCTGTTCATCGGCCAAGTAGACTTAGCGGTGTCGTACGGGGCAGAAAGCGTGAATGACGAATGTGTGCGTGAAGCAAGCATTAAAATAATCAAAGCGGCTCAGCAAGTTAATAAGCCTGTCGGCATGTTTGTCGCAAATGCTCAAGCAGCTCGCAACTGGAAAGAACTAGGAGTTAGCTTCTTTTGCGTCGGTTCTGAACATAAAATGATCATCGATGGCTTTCGAAATGAGCAAGCCGTCATGAATTCATAAATTTTCTTTGTGATTTCAAATGTTACACGTATTGTAATTATTAAACTCAGCTCATTATGTATGGCGTGGTACTTAGATTTATCACGATATAAGGAGATTCACCATAAAAGCGAAAGTTACCTCAATCGACGTTGCCAGAATGCTCGGCGTTTCTCAGTCTACCGTTTCTCGGGCATTTAGCCCAACGGCGAGTATTAGTGAGAAGAAACGTAAAATGGTTATGGATGCCGCAACCAAACTTGGTTACACGCCAAACGCGATTGCTCGCAGCCTTATTTCCAACCGTTCAGGGCTAGTTGCCATCGCGCTCGATTGCGAATCAAACCCAATGTACGACTTACAATCTCGTGCACTCGCGATGGAGATTCAAAAGCGCGGCGGTCAAGTTGTACTTTGTCCAATCGACAAAGATGACTTGGATCTTGCTATCTCACGTGCGATTGAATATCAAGTTGATGGTTTGATTATCGCCACCAGCCGTCTCACCTCACGAGCGTTTGCACAATGTGAGAAATTTGGTGTGCATTTAAGCTTAATTAACCGGTATACCGAAGGCATTAACGCGAACAGCGCTGGCTTAGATAACCAACAAGCCGGCACGCAAGCCGCCGATTATTTACTCGATAAAGGCTATAAACAACTGGCTTACGTAAGTGGTGACGCTGGCTCAATGACCAGTGACAAACGTTGGTTAGGGCTCTCTGAAACAGCCAAAGCACGAGGTGCAGCTTCACCTATTTTCATTAATGCTAAATACAATTTTGAATCTGGGTTAGAAGCAGCTAAAGAGCTAATGGAGCACACTTCAAGACCTGATGCCGTGTTCTGTGCCAATGATATCTTGGCTATGGGGGTCATGGATGGACTGAGGCAGCTTGGCTGTAGCATTCCTCAAGATTTTGCAGTGATGGGAGTCGATGACATTCCAATGGCATCTTGGCCAAGCTACGACCTTACCACCATCGCTCAGCCTATCGATAAAATCGTACAAAGTGCTGTCGAAGACTTGATGCAACGAATTAACGATAACGTTGACGCTAAAGGCGAATACCTGCTCGAACCCGGAACGATTATCGAGCGTGGAAGCACCGCCAGTCACCCATAACCAGTTTGTTACCTCACAACAAACTCGCTCTAAGCCAACCGTATTTACCTCCGTGAATTTAGACTAAAAGCCCTAATTAGATATTAGGGCTTCTTTCTGTGATCCCGTTTAAAAATTCACCGGTTGATTTCAAACTTTGCTATCAAACCGCATCAATTGTTATTGACTTGTTAGCCTCATGTTTATATTTTGGATTCGTATGCAAAATTAGGATATGAAGTGCGGACAAATAACCCACTGAACAACGTGACTCAAATGAATGCACATAAAAGTCATGTGATGAACAAGGAAGAACAATGAAACGCGCAATCTTTACCTCAATCACGGCCCTCGGCTTAACGCTATCAAGCATGAATACCTTTGCAAGCAACGTCATTCGCCTAGCTCACGATAGCCAAGAAACGTCACCAGTCCACAAAGCAATGCTGCACTTTGAAAAAGAGCTAGAGTCTCGCTCTGGTGGTGAACTTGAAGTAGAAATCTACCCAGCTCGTCAACTGGGCGATGTAAGAGAAACCACAGAGCTGGTTCAGCAAGGTAACTTACAAATGACATTTGGTGCCTCTGTACTGCTTTCCCCTTACGTACCTGAATTCAACGTGCTTGATGTCTTCTACCTGTTTGAAGATGAAGCGCAAGCTCATAAAGCACTTGATAGTGACAAGATCGGCAAACCGCTGCTCACTTCAATGGAATCAAAAGGCTTTCATGGTTTAGGCTTCATGGAAGTTGGCTTCCGCAGCATCACCAATAACAAGCAACCAATCAACAGCATTGAAGATCTTAACAGTTTAAAAATTCGTTCCGCTTCTAACCCAACACAGATCAGTGCATGGAAATCGGTAGGGACTGCTCCAACACCACTTTCTTGGGGTGAGATCTTCACTTCACTACAACAAGGCTTAATCAATTCGCAAGAAAGCGCGGTTTACTCAATTTACGCTGAGCGTTTTTACGAAGCGCAAGAGTACCTATCGCTGACCAACCATATCTACACAAACTACGTGTTGTTCATGAATAAGGAGTTCTGGGACTCGCTACCAAGTGACCAACAAGCACTTATCAATGAAGTAAGCCAAGAAACTATCGCAGTTCAGCGCACTCTCGCGGCGAAACAGAACCGAGAAGTCATTAAAGAGCTTGAAGCGAAAGGTATGACAGTAAACGTCGTACCAACTGACGTGCGCGCTCAAATGAAAGATAAAATGAATGCTGCGGTTTACCAAGAACTGCGTAGCAAAACTGGTGAAGCGCTATTCGACAGTGTGATCACAGAAATAGAGCAACTCTAATTCGTCTATCACCACTGTTAACCCTTAATAGGTGCCCGTTATTGACTCAGGCTTTAAGAGCTAGCTTTGTCGCTTTACAAATAAGCCGCTTTAAAGCCTGAGATGCTGTTCATTCATTGGCATTCAATGCCCTTTTCAACACTCTTTGGAGTTATGTATGAAATGGTTTCGCCTGTTCGACCGATACTTCGAACCAACACTTATCGTACTTTCTATCTCGTTGATGACCGCGCTACTGTGTTTACAGATAGCTTTACGTTTATTCGACGCTTCAATCGCTTGGGCGGAAGAACTCGCTCGCTATCTTTTCGTTTGGGCGATGTATTTGAGCATCAGCTACTGCATTCGTGACGACCGACATATACGAATTCGCCTGTTCATTGACAAGTTACCGGGCAATTTTACGCAATACAGCTTGATCCTTTCCGACCTTATCTACTTGGCCTTTAGTTGCACTGTTGCGTGGTTTGGCTTCAAAGTGATTGGTCGCAGCTTAAAGCTAGGGCAAATTGCTCCCGCGATGGAAATCCCCATCGCATGCTTATACGCCTCTGTTCTGGTTTGCGCCGTATTAAGTGCTATTCGACTTATTGTCAGCATCAATAAGCGTGTTTCAATTATTGCTTACTCGCCAAAGTCGGTGCGGCTCACGCAACACCGCTACCGTCACTTAAAAGCAAAACATCGCACATCTAACCGTTTACTGGAGCTAAGCTTATGACCTCTGCTTTGTTATTTGGTAGTTTCGGATTACTGCTTCTTATCGGTGTTCCCGTCGGTATTGCCCTCGCAGGAGCCAGCATGCTGGCTATCTTGAGTCTGCCGTTTCTAAATATCGAATTTCTAGTACAAGGTTTGGTGACAGGCCTAGACTCTTTTCCGCTATTGGCTGTGGTGCTCTTCACATTGGCTGGAAACCTAATGAGCCAAGGCGGTATATCAAAACGCCTTTTACATGTCGCAGAAGTCTTCTTCGGTCACTTCACTGGCGGATTGGGGATTGTCGCCATCGTCGCTTGCATGTTCTTTGCTTCCATCTCTGGTACAGGTTCTGCGACCGTTGCAGCTATTGGCTTAACCATGATCCCGTCTATGGTGAAAAAAGGTTACGACCGAAGCTTTGCAGGTGCGCTTATCGCCTCTTCTGGGGGGATCGGGGTGATTATTCCGCCATCTGTTGTAATGATCGTGTATGCCATTACTGCCGAAGTCTCAGTCACCAAAATGTTCATGGCTGGCATCATTCCCGGGCTTGTCGTAGGGTTAGTACTGATCGGCTACTGCTTGATTGTGTCCAAGATTCGCGGCTACAAAGGTAACGATAAAAAAGCCACATGGAGTGAGCGACTAGCCGCACTCAAAGAAGCGATTTGGGCGATGCTGTTACCTGTCATCATTCTCGGTGGCATCTACTCTGGCGTGTTCACGCCAACTGAATCCGCTGCGATTGGTGTCTTGTACGGCTTGTTTTTCGGTATGTTCATCTACAAAGAACTGGATTATAAAAAGGTCATGAAGATCATTTTAGAGTCTTCCTTGTTGGTGGGCGCAGTACTGGTGATTGTGGGCGCCTCGGTTACCTTTGGCAGAATCCTAACACTTGAACGTCTGCCAACCGAAATCGCACAGTTCATTCTCTCTATTACGGAAAACAAACTGCTCATCTTGCTATGTATCACCGCATTACTGCTTATCGTCGGTACCTTCATGGAGACATTAGCGGCGATTGTTATCTTAACTCCAATCTTATTGCCTATCGTGACAGCATTAGGAATGGATCCGATTCACTTCGGTATCGTGATGATAGTCAACTTAGCCATAGGGTTTGTGACTCCCCCACTCGGCGCCAACCTATTTATGGCCAGCCAAGTCGGTAATGTGCCCATTGAATCATTATCGCGGGCAATTCTAGGGTGGATTGGAGCGATGCTCGTCGCCCTAATGATCATCACATTCGTGCCAGCAATTTCCTTAACCTTACCCAACCTCTTAGGTTAACCCTTAGTCACATCAAAAACAGTCAACACTTGAAGTGAGCCAATCGGCTCACTTTTTTATTGCACCACCACAATGCATACCTATCCAAAAACACACCAAGCCTTTCTCGCTCAAGATTTATACAATGTCAACCGGTTATTATCTAATCAAGGCTATCAAATGGTCTTAACATGATTCCTAACACACTATTGATACGAATATGTGTTAATTGTTAATTATATGTTGCCGTTTTATTCTCGTTTGCCAAAATGGATTCGTATGCAAAAACATATTCAAACATGGATGGAGTAAATCATGGCATCAGTTTCACTCAAGAACATAAAGAAATACTGGGACAATTTCACAGCCATTAATGACTTGTCATTAGAGATTAAAGATAAAGAGTTTCTAGTTTTGTTAGGCCCATCAGGTTGCGGTAAAACAACCACAATGCGAATGATCGCTGGCCTTGATACTCCCAGTGAAGGCGAGGTCTATATCGATGGTGAGTACGTCAACGACACTCACCCAAGAGATCGTGATATCGCAATGGTCTTCCAAAGCTACGGTTTGTACCCACAAAAAACCGTTTACGGCAACATTGCCTTCCCTCTTGAGATGCAACGTGTTCCGAAAGAAGAGCTACATGACCGCGTGATGCGTGCAGCTAAGCGTGTTGAGCTAGAACATCTACTAGACCGCAAACCAGCGACACTGTCAGGAGGACAGCGCCAACGTGTTGCGTTAGCTCGAGCGATTGTTCGTGAACCTCGTATGTTCCTAATGGATGAGCCTCTATCCAACCTAGATGCAAAATTGCGTGTTTCAATGCGTGCCCTACTAAAAAATCTACACCATGAATTTCAACGCACCACGGTATACGTAACCCACGATCAAATTGAAGCGATGACATTAGCTGACCGTGTTGCCGTTCTCTACCAAGGCAAAATCCAACAGCTTGATACCCCAAAAGAAATCTACAACAACCCAGCAAGCCTATTTGTTGCAAGCTTTATCGGCTCACCAGGCATGAACTTCATTAAAGGACAACTTGCTGATGGAACATTCTCAGGCGTGAGTTGTTCAGTGTCAGGGTTCAATAGCGAAGACAATGAGGCCGTCACCTTAGGCGTTCGCCCTGAAGATGTCTCTTTGTGCCCTGTCGATGAAAGCCATTTATACGGTGATGTCTACTCGGTAGAAATGACCGGCGAATGTACGTTGATTACCGTTCAAGTCGACGAGCACTACGTTATTTGCCGAACCGATAAGCATTGTACTGTTGGTATGGGCGACCGCGTAGGCTTCAAGTTTAACCTTGAACATACCTACCTTTTCGATAGCGAATCTGAGCAGCGCATTTATCGCGAGCAAGCAACCAGCTGTATCCAAGCCGCTTAATCACTTTAAGACCATCAAGCGATGGTTATAAACGACCACAAATTACGTAGTAAAGGATTACCAAAATGAAGAGAACATTATCACTTCTTGCCATCTGTACTGGCGCTATCTTATCTGCTCCAAGCTTTGCGGCTTGTGACCTCGGTAACACCGAAGCAAAAGGGAAAATCTCCCTGCTGTCGAACAGCTACCCTGTACTCAAGCACTTCTCAGATAAGATGAAAGAGTGCGAAACCTCCACATTACAAGTCAAAAACAAGCTAGTGGGTGGCAGTGCCGTTCAAGAACAAGCACGAATCGTACTTTCTAGCCGCCGTGGCAATTCACCTTACGACGTGATTCAAGTATCGGCTCAAAGCTATCATGAATTCCTACTTAAAGAGCAAATTCAACCCATCACAGACCTTGTTGAAAAATACTGGGACGAGTATGACCTAGCTGACATCCCGCCGAACATCTGGGAACTCGCGACGTATGACGGTGAAATTTACGCGCTACCGATTCAACTAAACATGCAAGAGTTCTTCTACCGCCAAGACCTGTTCGACAAATACAACCTAGAAGTCCCTCACACCTATCAAGAAGTGGTCACCACTGGCCAAGCTCTGCAAGAAGCTGGTATCGACTACCCACTTTCTCAGGCGATGGGTAAAGGTTGGAACTTGGCGACTGAATTCACCAACATCTACCTATCTCTTGGAGGTCAGTACTTTGATGAAGACGGTAAGCCTCTGTTTGACGGCGAAAAAGGCGTAGAAGCGGCCAATATTTTGAAATCATTGTTACCTCTGATGTCTCCGAATGCTTTGTCTCTCTCTAACGATCTAGTCATGGTTAACTTCCAGCAAGATAAAGCCGCGATGGGTAACGTATGGGCCACTCGCGCTGCAGAAATGGATAACGATCAAGTATCTAAAGTGGTGGGTAAGGTGAACTACTCTATGGCACCAACGGCGAATAAGAGCACCACCATACCGTCTACAAGTATATTCTGGGATGGATACGTATTCCCGCACCGCCTCAATGCTGACCGAGAGCTCGTTTTCAAGATCATGATGGAATCGATGAGCAAAGAAAACATGAAAGAAGGGGCAGAATTGGCATTCTTGTCTCGTCAATCAGCAAACCAAGTGGAAGGTGAACAATACCGTTACTTGGGTGCGCTTGCAGAAATGATCGAAAAAGGTGCGAAGCCTTTTCCAACCGAAGGTTACTACGGCCTAGCTCATACCGAGATCGGCAACAAACTCCCTGATGCCCTGCGTGGCAAAACCAGCATCGAAGTGGCACTGAACGAAGCTGCGCAAGGCTACTACAAAGAAGCACGAGCACAAGGTTACATTGACTAAGGAGCGGTCATGAATTTACGTAATTTCCTCGGTTTCTCAGGCCCGTCTATCGCCTCAATGTCGCTGCTGATGGCAGCGCCATTGGTGATGACGCTGTACCTGTCACTAAACCGATTTAACTTTAAAGGCGAACTTCGCTATGTGGGTTTCGAAAACTATTTAGATATCTTGCAAGACGAAGCATTCTGGTCTGCTTTTGAATTCACTTTTATCTACACAGTTTGTGTTGTGATCAGTGTTTTAGTGCTTGGCTTTATTGTTGCCCTAGCACTTAACAAACTCAGCCAGAAAATCCGTGGCTTCTTCATGGCAGCGACACTACTACCATTCGTAGTGACGCCGGTTGTTGGCACCTTGATTTTCTCTTGGCTGTTCCAAGACTTTGGTTACATCACTTACCTGTTAAATCTGGTTGGTATCCAAGTGTATTGGTTCAGCGATGTGTTTGAGTCTCGCGCTTTGATCATCCTTTACGGCATCTGGCAAGTCACACCGTTTGCAGCAATCGTGTTCTTTGCTGGCCTACAGGCGATTCCACAAGACACATTAGAGTCTTCTGTGCTCGATGGCGCTCATCAATGGGACCAAATTAAACACGTTGTCATACCGGCACTTCAGCCGCTGACTCTGTTTATCTCGATGATTTGTATCATGGATGCGTATCGCCTCTTTGACTCAGTCGCAGTAATGACAGGCGGCCTTAATGCCACAGAAACGCTGATGTATTACAACTACCGTGTCG
This sequence comes from Vibrio profundi, assembly GCF_043642225.1. GTDB lineage: Bacteria > Pseudomonadota > Gammaproteobacteria > Enterobacterales > Vibrionaceae > Vibrio > Vibrio profundi_A. The sequence continues at coordinate 186,457 of NZ_JBHZSF010000001.1, forward strand.
GCATCGTGCAAGACGCCGTAGCGAAAGGCAGCGCAGTTTCAGTACTGACCATGCTAGGCATTTTCGTACTTCTGATCCCTTTCTTATACCTGACTTACAAAGAGCAAAAAGGAATTCGCGCATGAACCCAAGTAACCTAAATATTCAACGAATGATGGTGTATGGAATCATGGGCTTATGGGTTCTATTTTGTGCCTTCCCATTTTTCTGGACCATCATGACGTCCATTAAAAACCCTGTCGATGCGTTCTCCAACCCACCCGTTTGGGTGTTCGAGCCAACCGCAACCAACTACGCCAATTTATGGTTAGAGTTCGGCTTTAGTGAATTCCTGATCAACTCAGTGATCGTCACCCTTGGTGTGGTGGTGATCTCGCTGACGATAGGTTGTTTCGCGGGTTACGCCTTAGCGCGCTACCCAGGAAAGCTAGGCTTCTGGCTTCTGATGCTAGCACTGGTTTTCCGTTCACTTCCTCACACCGTGTTCCTTATCCCCTACTACGAGTTCACTCGTATGGTTGGGCTCTATGACACGCACATTGTATTGATCCTTGTACTGGTTGCGATTAACCAACCCTTCACCATTTGGATGATGCGTTCGTTCTTTATGAACATCCCTAAAGAGCTAGAAGAATCGGCAATGATGGATGGTTGTAACCAGTTCCAGGCCTTTGCCAAAGCCATCGTCCCTGTGATGTGGCCGGGCATTATCACCACTGGTTTGTTCACTTTCTTGTTGGCGTATAACGAGTTCTTGATTCCACTTACGCTTACCGCCACCAACGCCGCGACCATGCCGGTTGCCATATCTCAGTTTGGTGCAGATGACATTAAATACTGGTCAATGACAGCGGCAGGCGCCGTTTCTATCACACTACCCATTGTCGCGTTGATCATTTTCTTCCAGAAGAAGATCGTATCAGGCTTGGTTGCCGGCGCAGTTAAAGGATAAAAGGAGAATACCAATGACACATACATGCGAACGTCCAAACACACAGCAATCAACAACGTCAGCAGCTCGCCCAGAACAAGGTGTGCTAACCAACGATAATGACCTGACCAAAACAGACGAAACACTGCACGTTATTGACTCAATGGTTGACGGCCTTAACGACCACGACATCGACAATATGGGTCGCTTCTTCGCAGAAAGCTTCCGCTGGATGGGCAATGCGGGCTGTGGTTTCAAAGACAACCTCAAAGAGTTTCAAGAAAACTGGCAACACCCTTTCCAAGCGGCCTTTTCAGAAAAAGTGTGTATTGATGAAGCGCGCTTAACTCAAGGTGAGTGGTGTGCGGCGTTTGGTCGTCAAGAAGCGATTCACTCGGGTCCTTTTATGGGCATCGAGCCAACAGGTAAAAAGGTCATTATTCGCTATATGGACTTCTGGAAAGTAGCTGACGGAAAAATCGTCGACAACTACGTGATGGTGGATTTCCCAGCGGTAATGGCTCAACTAGGCGTCGATGCGTTCTCTGGTCACGGCTGGGAGAATAAGGATTCTAAGAGCAATCCTCTTTACCAAGCGCGCTAGAGGTAATTCATGTCCTGCTCTGATAATAAAGAGCGCATTCGTGCGCTCAATCAAGCGATGTATGATTTCGAACCAGCCAACATTGAAGCGCAACTGAACGACTTAATCAGTGATACTGCGACGCTGCAATATGGCTACCCGTTCGAAACACTCGCAACCAAACAATCAGTATTTACCCATCTTTATCAGCCCCTATTGCAAGCGATTCCTGACTTGGAAAAACGCACTTATATCGAAATGGGAGGCAAAGCCAATGGTGGAGACTGGGTGGGATGCGCTGGCTATTACACCGGCAGTTTTATGGAACCTTGGCTTGATATCCCCCCAACCGGACATCAAGTCTCGATGCGCTTTCATGAGTTCTACCGCTTTGAAAATGGAAAAGTGGTCGAAGTCCAAGCGCTGTGGGATATCCCTGAACTGATGATGCAAGCTAATGCGTGGCCAATGTCACCGAGCCTTGGTCGTGAATGGCACCCGCCCGCACCGGCAAAATTAGACGGTATCGTTGGACAGACTGATGCGTTAAGAGCGGATGCGAGTTTGACCGTGGTTGGCGAAATGCTAAACGGCCTATCCAAACACGCTCAAGGAGGAGTAGACGCCATGAATCTTGAATCGTTTTGGCACCCTAAAATGAGTTGGTATGGTCCTTCTGGTATTGGTACAGGCCGTGGGATATCTGGATTTAGAAACTGGCATCAAATTCCTTTCTTAAATGCTCTGCCCGATAGGCGAACCAAAGAAGGTAATGGCTACTTGTTTGCTGATAATAATTACGTTGCCTTTACCGCGTGGCCAGGAATGGAGATGACCGTATCAGGCAGCGGTTGGCTAGGTATTGCGCCATCTAATCAAAACATCACGATGCGAAGCCTAGATTTTTGGCGCGTTGAAGACGGCAAAATTCGTGAAAACTGGGTGTTGGTCGACCTGCTCGACGTCTACCACCAGCTCGGCGTCGATGTATTGGCACGAATGAAAGAGCTCAACAAAGCACGTTACCGTCAGTTTGACAAATAAACACACCATAAAATGAGCGAGTCAGGTATTCACTTAGGCTCGCAACGAGAAAATACAATCAAGGATAGAACAATGACGATGACTGGATTTGATCCAAAATGGCAAAATTTTCCCGACTACATATTAGGTATTACCAAAGAGATCTGGGAAGATCGTGGCTTACACACTCTGCATGATTATTACTCTGAAGACATCGTAGTAAGAACGCCTCAAGGCATCTCTATCGGCAACAAAGACGTGATCAACGCGACCTTAGCTGTGCTTGCACAATTTCCAGACAGAACGCTGTTTGGCGAGGATGTTATTTGGAGCGGTACACCTGAGCAAGGCATGCTGTCGTCACATCGCATCATTTCTACCGCAACCGACAAAGAGACCGGCACTAAGCTCAAGTTTAGAATCATTGCAGACTGTCACGCCATCAATAACCAAATCAACGATGAATGGCTAATTCGAGATCAAGGCTCTATTGCAAGGCAGTTAGGCTATACCCCAAAAGCTTATACGCTACACTTAATAGAACAAAGCGGTGGCATCGAAAAGTGCCAGCCCGTGTTTACGTCTGAATTAGACCAACAAGGCCCTTACTTAGGTGTTGGTAATGACAACCAATGGGGACGTAAGTACGAAGACATCTTACAAGCGATCATGAACGCTCAACTGAGTGTTATTCCACGCGAGTATGACCGCGCTTGTATCGGTGAATACGCCGGTGGCCAATCTGCCCTTTCACATTCTGAAATCGATCACTTTTGGGTGCAATTACGCTCAGCTTTCCCAAATGCCGAGTTTAAAATTCACCACCGTATAGGCCTTGAAGATGACATGATGTCACCACGAGCCGCTATCCGTTGGTCCCTTCAAGGTAAACATGAAGGCTATGGCGCCTTTGGTCAACCAACAGGTGCAGAGGTTTACATCATGGGAGCGTGCCATGCTGAGTTCGGGCCTTGGGGGCTGCGTCGTGAATACGTACTTTACGACGAGCTAGCGATATGGAAGCAAATAATCCAACACACCGGTTAAGGCGTCATTAGAAATTCGAAAGAATTATGTCTTTGAACCCTTTCCTGCTATCAGTGAACAGAGATAACTATGTCTAAATATCAACAAGCAAAACGTGTTGTGCGCGATTACTTCGACGCCATGGAAAACGCAACCCCTGAAAATGTAGAACAAGCCCTCAAAGCGCACACATCAGAAGATTATCTTTGGCGGGGTGTCTACCCTTTTCGAGAACAAGTGAGTGCACAGGCGGCGGCTGAGACTTTCTGGTCACCGCTAATGAAATCCATCACTCGTATGCAGCGTCGTCAAGATATCTTTATCGGAGGAAATAATGACGTTGCCCCTGAAGAGATTTGGGTAATGAGTATGGGCCATTTTATGGGGCTATTTGATGCCGAGTTCCTGGGTATGCGCCCTACCGGCAAGATCGTGAATATCCGCTACGCCGAATTTAGTTGTGTCCAAAACGGTAAGATCACCAAAACGGGGCTATTTCTCGACTTGTTGGGCATGATGGATCAAGCCGGCTGTTACCCACTACCGCCTTCAACAGGGAAACACTTCGTCTACCCGGGACCTCGTAACCACGATGGGCTTTTGTTCGAAGATGCAGCGCCTAACGAAGGCCAAGCTACACTGGCTCTCGTCAATCAAATGGTCGATGACCTATCTACTCTGAACGACAGCGGCGCGATGGGGTGCCCACCAGAGGTACTAGAAAAGAGCTGGTCTAAAGATATGATTTGGTATGGTCCATGTGGTATCGGTGCGTCTTACACGATCCCTCGTTACCAACAACAGCATCAGCTACCGTTTCGCAATAACTTAAAAGACAAAAAGTTTAATGGCCACGTTTGTCGTTTCGCAGAAGGTAACTTCTCTTGCTTTTTTGGTTGGCCAAACCTGTCGAATACACCTATCGGTGGTTTCTTAGGAATGCCCGGCGGTGAGATCCGTGCAGACATGCAAGTGGTCGATGTTTACTACCGGGAAGGTAACAAGCTATCAGAAAATTGGGTACTGATTGACATCCCCTATTGGCTAAAACAACAAGGGCTCGATGTTTTCGAGCGCACTCAACAAATAGTCAATCCTTCTCTATAAGTGAGTTTACAATTGCTCGCAGATTTCAGTCGCTCGGCGGCTGAAATCACCCAAACCTTCATATCGATGATTAAGATATTCATTAACCACTGATTTAACTTTCTACAGCAATCGGTTCTTATATTGCTCTGGGGTTTGACCAGAATATTTCTTAAACATTGAAATAAAGGGGCTAGCTTGGTTATAACCAAGTGTGAGGGCAACTTCTTTAACCGATTGACCATTCCTAAGTAGATCCATCGAATGCAAGTATCGCACTCTCAGCCGCCATTCAGTAAAGCTCATTCCTAATTCACTTTGGCAATGACGTGCCAACGTTCGCTCTGTGGTGTGCACGCGATATGCCCACTGTTTTAAAGACACATCTTCCGTTGGATTCTCTTCTATTGATGCCAGAATTGGCGCGAGATACTTATTGTCGCTCGAAGGCAAGAAGTGATGAGCCACCTCTCGTTCCGACAATTGATCCAGCAACACTTGCACCAAACGTTGGTCTTGCTCCGATTGAGCCACATTGACTTCTCGTAATCGAAAATCATCAATGATTGAGGTGACAATAGAAGTAACTTTGATGAGGCTTGTTTTCTCGGGCAAGTTTTGAGTCAGTTGAGGCGCAATATTTAACGAACAGTAATCTAACGGCTTTCGATTATAACTGCAGTGCATCACGCCAGCCGGCACCCAAATAGCAAGATGAGGAGGAGCGAGAAAGCGAGTACCTTCTGCTTCCATTTCAAGAATACCACCACTGATCAACTGCACTTGCCCCCAAGAATGACTATGAACTCTGGTTTCAGTATTAGAAAGAAATGCTTCAAAATTCATAAATACGTTGGATGGTGCTTTATCGATTGATAACGAGGGGTGAAGATTTCTTGGGTGCTTTTTCAAACTTGTCTTCCTATCGCGTCTAATGTCTTTTTGAAGATACATACAATTAATACGACCTGTCAAACTTGTCTCACTCCAACAAAATGCGACGGTAATCACATGAACTATCTTCTTCCGCTACTGACTGTATTCATCTGGGCGGTTAATTCTATTGTGAACAAAATGGCAGCCAGTGTTATTGAACCTAGCGCCATGAGTTTTTATCGTTGGTTCTTTGCCATGCTAATTCTGACCCCTTTTTGTATTCGTTCTGTTCAAAAGCAGTGGCACATCATTAAACCAAACCTGTCAAAGCTCGCTTTTTTAGGGTTCCTTGGCATGGTGCTCAATCAGTCACTTGGCTACTACGCAGGCATGACCACAACGGCTTCTAACATGGCATTGATCACTTCGTTAGTACCATTAATCAGTGTTTTTATCAGCGTGCCTCTGCTTAATAAATCCATATCTGCCCTGAGCATTGTAGGCGGTGCAATTTCATTATCTGGTTTAGCGCTGATGTTAGGTGAAGGGGATCCGCTCTTTTTCCTACATCAAACCGTCACTCAAGGGGACGGACTCATGTTAATTGCCGCCTGCGTCTACGCGACATACTGCGTGCTACTCAAACGATGGAAGATGCCTATCTCAAATTGGGTGGTAATTTACATTCAAGGCTTGTTTGCGGTCGCCATGCTTACGCCGCTTTGGTTAAGTAGCGAGCAGCTATTACCAACCCAAGGATCACTGCCTTTGATCGCCTACGCTGGATTGGCGGCCTCTGTATTAGCACCATGGATGTGGGTTAAAGCAATTGACGCGATTGGTGCGGACTCTAGCGCAATGTTCATGAATTTACTTCCGGTATTCGCCATCGCCCTTGCCGCAACGTGGCTTGGTGAGCGCATACATCAATTTCATATTATGGGCGGAGTAATGGTCATTTTAGGCGTGGTTCTATCGCAAATCAGACGAAATCACGCAAAACAAGCGTTGCTCGTCACACCCGAAGTGAAGCCGCAAGTTTAATCACGTAGACGAAATTTCGATAACCTAATCAGTCAAAATCATAAGTGCGGATATGCTCGTTGTAGCGCAGGTTTTAGGGCGAACCATTCAGTTCGCCCTTTCGTTTCACTAACAATCATCCCTAAACGCTCATTTTTCGATACTAGAACGCTCTATTTGTATGAATTTTCCTTTCCTCACCGTACACTATGAGCAGAAACTCTATAAAGGAATAGATTGTGAAAGCGGTAAAACGTCATCAGGAAATAATTGAATTAGTACAGACTCATGGTTTCGTCAGCACCGATGAACTAGTGGAGCGCTTTGACGTTAGTCCACAAACCATTCGTCGAGATCTCAATGAATTAGCCGATCTGAATAAGCTGCGTAGAAACCACGGTGGTGCAACGCTCGCTTCTAGTTCAGAGAACTCCTCTTATCAATCTCGCCAGGTTTCTTCTCAAGATGAAAAAGAAAAAGTTGCGACGGCACTGGTTAAGCACATTCCTAATGGTGCCACGTTGTTCATTGATATCGGTACGACACCTGAAGCCATTGCCCGCGCCCTGCTAAAAAGCCATGAGCAACTTCGCATCGTGACGAACAACATCAATGTGGCCACCATTCTGATGACTAAGCCTGACTTTAAAGTTATTTTGGCAGGTGGAGAGGTTCGAAATATTGATGGTGGTGTAACGGGTGAAGCGACTCTAGATTTCATCTCACAATTCCGTTTAGATTTCGGTATTTTGGGGATCAGCGGCATTGACCATGATGGCTCACTACTGGATTTTGATTACCATGAAGTAAGAGTAAAACGTGCGATTATTGAAAATAGTCGATGCGTATTACTTGGCGTTGACCACACTAAGTTTGGTCGTAATGCAATGGTGAAACTGGGAAGCATCTCAGACATAGACCGCATCTTCACCGACATTACTCCACCAAAAGAAATCGCGGCAATTGCCTGTGAAAATGACGTCGCCATTGAAGTGGTGTAAGTACACACTTCTCGACTAGCCTCATGTTTTCGTTGAATACATAACGCACAAAACGTGCGTTATTTCAGCAAACAGACGCAAAGCTCAAACTCTATCACTGCAAGTTGATGCTATTCACATTACTTCACCTATAATTCTGACATAAAGATTTATTACCGAACTGAAGTCTCAGGTTTAAACTTCAATGAAAGAAATACTTAGGTTAATCGAAGAAAACCGTGAAATTACCAGTCATGAGCAGCTTGAAGATACCCTGCTACAACTGACCAATATTATCGGTCACGAATATTTTTTATTTGGTTTAGCGTTACAGCCCAATCTCAAGGATAGTGAAATCCTGATGACGGATAACTACCCAGCTTCTTGGCGCGAGCAATACGACGAATCAGGCTTTATGCATGTCGACCCAATTGTGTCTTATAGCATGCAAAATTTTCTTCCAATCAAGTGGGATGATGTAAAGCAACACAGTGAAGAAGGCACTGAAATTTTTGAAGAAGCACGATGTAACGGCTTAAAGAAAGGGTTCAGTATCCCCATTCATGGCTTAAGAGGCGAGTTTGGGATGATTAGCTTTGCGACCTCAGACACGAAATCTTACGACCTCAATAACCCGAACATCATCATGTCTCAATTGATTGTGCCTTTGATCGCATCAAACATTGATAACATCGCTAAAAATCACAGAGACTCAATCAAGCCAGTGGTATTAACGGCTCGTGAAAACCAATGTCTGACTTGGGCCGCAGAAGGTAAAAGTGCATGGGAAATCGCGACCATCATTGGGTGCTCAGAACGTACCGCGAAATTCCATATCGGTAACGCATGTAAAAAGCTCAACGCGAACAACCGTTATCAAGCAATTACCAAAGCGATACTTGGTGGGCATATTCATCCTGCTGTCTAACTTTTACAGCCTACGCTTCATCGCTGAAAAATATGCTCCGATATCAGAGCATATTAACGGGAAATACCCTCTCTTTCTCTCAAGCTAAACCGTCACCAAGGCCGAGTTTTCTAATCCTCGTTTACGGATTTATGAATGAGAGTAATCAAGCGTTAAGCCTTCCAATTTACTCAATGAACACACTTTCTTTGTATTGTCTGTTCATTGGAATATGCAGCGCGACCGAACGCGTGCTACCAAGCATATGTACTTTGCCGTCCCCAATCCTAGAAGACGGAATTTTCATGCGATTGATAAGCTTTTCAACGGCAGCAGACGTCACGGTCACATAAGAATCAATATCATGCTCTTGTGCATGCTCGTATAAAGATTGAAACATCTTAAGCGTGACGTTACTGACCCCTCCCACTCGCTTCGAATAGTCCTTATCTACGGCAAAACGACTAAGCTCATATATACGTTCGCCAGTCGGTGCCGTTTGAACGCCAAGTAACTCGGGAAAAGTATCTTTAAGCATGTATGAATCGGTCGTTGGTAAGATTCTCCAACACCCCACCAAGTGCCCACCATCTTCTTTCGCATAAAGATAATGCGCTTGTTCAACATCGTATTGATCCGTTTCCATTCCGTGCTGAGTTTCCAGATCCCACTGCAATCGACCATGAAATACTTTGAATCTGAGCTTCAAAAGATCATGGTAATCTGAAGTCGGGATTTTCGTTAAGTTATGAGAATGTATAGAAATTGTCATGTTTTTGTCTCCTTTATAGTGGAAACAAAAACCTAGTTGATAAACGAATCAATTAAACCTGTCCGATCGGACAGTTTCTCTGAGGGAATAATTAAAATAAAATTCTAGTGACTGATCGAATAACTAACAATCAGTTGGCGAAAATATTGGGTACTACTCTAAAAAATAATGAGTACCTTTCAGGCTTAGAAAAACACCTAGCTTCGGCTAGGTGTTTTTTTTATGGTTCGACGAAAGAGAAACGTTAGGCGACTCGATATTGAGGCTCTAATGTACTCACCCCTAATCCACTCTTTTTCGTTACTTTCAATTGAACCGGAATACGCTCTTTCATCGCTTCGATGTGACTGATCACCCCGATCATTTTGCCGGAAGCATTGAGGTTATCTAAAGCGTCGAGCGCAATGTCTAAAGTTTCGGCGTCAAGCGTACCAAAGCCTTCATCTAAGAACAGAGAATCGATACTGGTCTTGTGACTCACTAAGTCAGACAAGGCAAGCGCCAATGCTAAACTCACCAAGAAGCTCTCACCGCCTGACAAGGTTTTGGTGTCACGGACCGTATCGCCCTGCCACGTATCTAATACAGAAAGCTCTAACCCTTCTCCATCTTTACGCTGCAATAAATAACGACCATGCAAACGCTCTAGCTGCTTGTTCGCCAAATACACTAAGTTATCAAGCGTCAAACCTTGGGCAAACTTACGGAACTTGTCGCCTTTTTGAGAACCAATCAATGAATGCAAGTACTGAATATCATCATACTGTGCGCGGTAGTTTTCAATCTGCTCAAATAAGGCTTGCTGCCCTTCTCTGCGCTTGCGATCCGACTCTAATTCGTTACTGATCTCGCCCGAACGTTTTACACTAGCATCAAAGCTCTGTTGCTGAAGTTCTATGTTCTCAATGACCTGTTCAAGACTCGTCTTCAGCCATTCCGCCGCTGACTCTGCTTGCTCAAGCTTATCAAGCTCTCTTTGACTCGCGTTAACCACAGCCAAACACGCGTCCAACTGTTTATGCAGCCTTAATTTCAGTTGCGATAAAGTGTGCTGTTCTTGTTCACTGATTAATGAATCCAAAAACGCTTGTTGATCAGCAAACGGGCTGCTTTCCAGAATTTGATGCCATGTATCTCTTTTCTCTTTGAGCTCAGAACCAGCACTCGCAATATTGTCTGACAGCATTTGATTCTCTGCTTTGGCAGTATGAAGTTCCGCCTCTTGAGCGCTCATCAAGGTCGATATCGCTTTTAACACGCTTTCACATTCCATGAGCTTCTTGGCAGACTCTTCTCTCGCTGCCTTAATCCTTTTATCACCAAACAACCTTGCACGTTCCTCTGTTTGCTTAACGCGCTCCTGAGCCAAGCTATCGATAGAGGTTTGTAAATCAGCGACTTCACGTTCTCGCTCAGTGATTGATTTAGATGTATTGGCAACGTCGGCCTCTAATATCGCTAACTGCTTACGGCCGTCATGAAGCTCGGCAGAAGAACGCTGCCAAGCTTGCGCATCCTTGTGTTTCTGATCAAACCAAACGTCGATCGTTACCGATGCATCTACATGCAATCCGTGACTTTCTATGCTTTCCCTTAAACTCGTTTCGAGTTCCATGACCCCTTTATTCAATTCCATTATCTGAACTTGGGTCGTGTGTAACTCTTTCGCTAAAGATTGCTCGGTTTGCTGATCGAGTTTTAGCTGGCTTAACGCAGTTTGCAGAGCCAGTTGAGCCTTATTAACCGTTTCCCCAGCTTGATGCGCGCCCTTCTCGGCAGCAACGATCGCATTAAGCTTGGTAACGAGCTGTTCTCTGCTCTGTTCAAACTCACTCATCAGGCGTTCTATGTGTTCTGGCTGTGTGATATCAAGCGTCACTGATAAGATTCCACACTGGTTCTGCCAATTATTGACTGATTCAACGATTTGCCCGTTGAGCAAATCGATTCGCTCAGAAAACTCCGCTTTTTGCCGATTAAGAGCCTCAAGTTCCGCGGAAATGTCGCGCCCAGTTTGTTCGGTTTTCTCAAACTCTAATTGCGCTTGGCGCTTCTGTTCGAGTAACTCACTTTGGCTAGCAAGAGAGCCGTTTTCAAGCTTAGGGTGCTCTAATGAACCACACAGCGGACACTCCGAATTAGGCGCTAACTGAGCACGATAATGCGCCAAGTGTTCCTCTTGTGAAATCAATAACTCCATTGATTGAAGTAACTGCTTTTGCGTCTGATAATGCTGCCTCAGCTGTTCTCTTTGGCGCTCTAGCTCTTGCTGCTTACCTAGGCTCTGCTGTACCCACTGCTGCTTATTTTGAACTTCAAGCGTGAATTGATGCCATTGAGATTGAATGCTCGATAGCGAATGCTTCATCGCAATCTTGTTAACCAAGCCACTGAGCTGATTTTCTAATTCAGTTTTTGATGAACCTTGAGCAAGTTGACTCAATTGTTGCTGAGCTTGATTAGAAAGAACAATCGCCGATTGATGGTGTTGCTCCATTTGTTCTGCTTGCTGTTGAGAAGCCTTCAACGCAAGCGCATGCTGTTCAACTTTCTGATGAAGCGCGAGCTCTTCTTGCATCACTTGCTGAGTTTTAGCGGTGTCCCGAAGCCATTGACCATGCTGCGCTTTCCAACTTTCTAGCTGAACTTCCACTTTTTCATCCGCGGCGTTCTGCTGTAAATACTGCTCGAGACCGGTGATATCTTGCGTTAGTTTAATCGCATTTTTTTCATATACAGATAGCGACTGTTTCAGCTCTAGAATCACCTTGGACTGCTTGCTGTGCTGGCTCGCCGCCGACTCGCTTTGCTGAGCCAATTGTTCAATTTGGCTATCTAATGGTTGTACTTGCTCCGTGATCAGCGCCTCTTGGGCAGACTGTTCCTGTTTAGCAACCGCTAGCTCTTGCTCACGAGTGGAATAGTTTGCTTTCGTCTCAACCAGATGCTGCTGCGCCGATTCAAATTTCGTTTGTTTCACAGGCTGCTGAGCAAGCAATTCACGATGGCGGGTATCTGACTCTTTCCACAGGGAGTAAGGTGCTCGCAACTTTTCAGCCGGTTCACTATTTGCTAATCGGTCTAGTTCAGGCTTAGCATCAGAAGCTTCTTTCTGAGCCGCTTGATATGCCAGTTGAGACTTTTCTAATTCAAGTACTTCTTTATTCTTTTGTTCCCACCACTGCTTGTGTGCGGCCAATTTATCGATTTCTTGCTTAAAATTAGCTTGTTTCGCTTCAACGTCAGTCAGCTCCGACGTAAATTGCTCAATCTGCTCTACGCTCAAGAGTTGTACCCCTTGAGCTTGAGATTCAAGTTGTGCCAACGTTTGTTTTGCTTCGCTAAAATGCTTATGAACGCTTTCCGAAATTAGCCCGTAAATTTCAGTACCAGTTAACTCTTCTAATAACTCTGCTCGTTCTGCTTCTTTCGCATTTAGGAACGCCGCAAATTGCCCTTGAGACAGCATCATAGATTTAGTGAAGCGCGCAAAATCTAAACCGGTAAGAGACTCAACCAACTCGGATTTTTTCTTCACTTGAGTCGCAAGTACTTTTCCAGACTCCGCCTCTGCCAGCTCAACTTGTGCAGCTTGCAAGTTACCATCTGCTTTTCCGCGTGAGCGTCTCATACTCCAAAAGGCACGATATGCCTTTCCTTTGACTTCGAACTCCACCTCAGAGAAACACTCAGCCGTTCCTCTGGTCATAATTTCATTGCTGCTGGTAGAGAGTGCGCCTAAGCGCGGCGTACTGTGGTAAAGCCCTAAACAAATTGCATCAAGCAGCGTCGTTTTACCCGCCCCAGTAGGGCCGGTGATGGCAAACAGTCCATTGTCGGCAAATGGGGATTGAGTGAAATCGACTTTCCATTCGCCTTTCAGTGAGTTCAAGTTACCAAAGCGTAACGTCAAGATTCTCATTGTGCCGGCTCCTGATCTTCAATGTCGGATACGATTTTCTGGAAAGTTTGGGTGATGCGAGTGCGTCTTTGCTGCTCTGCCTCTCCCTCAAACTCTTCAAGATCCAAGCGCTTACTAAACACATCAAATGGGGTCAATTCGGCTAACGTTTCATTGTTTGCTTGCTTTAATGAAGCTGAATAGCTTTCACGAGAACGTCGTAACTGCAGCACTTCAATCGTCGTATCTTCTACCAATTGCTGAATACGATTTTGCAGATCTGATAGGAAGTCTTGCACTTGTACTTCAACCGATACCCAAACGCTTTGCTCTTGGTTCTCGTCAGCTAATGCTTTCAGCTGAGACTCGATAGCTCCCAAATCACCTTTTAGGCTGTACATCGCCTGAAAGCGTGGCACAGGGACAGGTGTGATCTTGTCTAACTCACCATTTTCAAACTCAACCACCACCACTTGTTTTTCAGACTTAAGCTCATCGAAACTCAAAGGAATAGGAGAACCGCTATAACGAATGTGCTGCTTTTTGGCGACCACTTGCGGACGATGAATATGCCCTAACGCGATGTAATCTGCCGCAGGGAAACCTTTTGCGTCAAAGCCATCCAATGTACCGATATAAATATCACGTACAGATTCTGTCGCTGTAACCCCTAAAGCGGTGAGGTGACCAGTCGCGATAATAGGAACATTCAGATTGTTTTGTTCTCGTCGCTCACAAGCGCGGCTATGAAGCGCGTGGTAGTGCTGCTCAATCGCTTTGCCCAAGGCTTGTTGCTTTTGGACACCAGAATCACCGGCCTGACTGCTGACAACATCACGCGCGCGAACAAAAGGCACAGCACACAAATACGCCCCAACCTCAGCTCCCGACTTTAATTCGATGATCTGCTCATCTAATGCCTCAGAAGTATTCGCAATTACATGGGTATTCAAGCAGGCAAGCAGTTGCTTGGACTCGTTCAATGTCGAAACCGAATCATGATTTCCACCCAAAACAACTAACTGGCAACCCTGACGATTCAAGTCGACAACGAATTGGTTATACATTTCACGGGCATAACTAGGCGGAGCGCCGGTATCAAAGACATCGCCAGCGACAATAACCGCATCGATGCTTTGTTGTTCTACAAGCTGCAAAAGCCACTTTATAAAAGCAAGGTGTTCGTTTTTACGGCTTTTTGTAAAGAAATTCTGGCCTAGGTGCCAATCTGAAGTATGAAGAATACGCATAAGGATTACTTTCTTATTAGAGTCGATCAATTGTGCCAAGTTAATCTTGGGGTTAAAAGAGAATCTCTACTTTAATTATGTGAGTTAAGGCGCTATTGTTGCTAGTAAGTAATGCTTTTGTTACTAAAAGGCTGAAACAGTCTGGAATCAAAGAATAATAAGTAAAATTAGGAAGACGCATGAGCAGTAGTCAAAATAGAGCAAATGGACAACGCGAAGTAACTTTACGCTTTTTAGCTGAACCGGGTGACGTGAATTTTGGGGGAAAAGTTCACGGCGGCGCTGCAATGAAATGGATCGATTTAGCGGCTTACGCTTGCTCGGCCGGCTGGAGTGGTAAGTATTGTATTACCGCTTATGCAGGGGGCATTCGTTTTGTTGCACCAATCCATGTGGGCAACTTGGTAGAGGTTCGTGCTCGCGTCATTTATACCGGTTCGTCATCCATGCATATTGGCATTGATGTGCAAGCAAGTGATCCAAAAGAGCTCAACAATCGCCTCACTACACACTGTATTGTTATCATGGTTGCCGTTGATGAAAATGGCAATCCAACAAAAGTGCCAGAATGGGTACCTGAAACTCCAGAAGATATTGAAATGCGAGACTCCGCGGTACGTTTAATGAATATGCGTAAGCAGATTGGCGAAGAAATGGAAGCACACGTAAAATACTTAAAATAGCCAACTCATTTAAATTTCATATGAATGATTTAAAACGAGCACTTACCTGCTCGTTTTTTTTGATGGAACATCACCTTATTGCGCTTCTTTTCATCGGTTAAGTTAGCTTGTCATCAATTCGTCATTTTGCTTTGTTTTAATCCTGTTTCTTCTAATGGATGTTTCGTTAAATCAGGAGCAAAGCGTGAGCCTCACCTCAACAACTCTCAGTGAATCGACTTTAAGTAATCTAAAAGCCGTTGAGTACCAATGGGTTCGAACTTTATATGTAGAAGGCTACAACAGCGAAGAAATCAACCACTACATCCAGGCCTGCTTTGGTGGAGACACCACATTTGCTGATCTGTTCCGCAAGGTCGCACTCGATCAAGAAAGCATCTACGTATTACTTCAGTATTTAGGCTGCGCGCCCTCTAGCCGAGAGTTCTAACGACCCTTATCTCTAATTTTTATGCAACAAAGAGAGTGGTTACATATTAATCATTGAAGTCTCACGCAGCAAAATTTAAGTAACCTATCAATAAGCCCCTCTCAGAATATACTCAACTGCGACATTCAGAAGACGAAAAAAAACCCAAGCCACATAAGTGCTTGGGTCTTAGTTACAACAACTATTAGCTTGCATGGGGTAAGGATCCCAGCTAATAGCCAGCTATACGTAACGTAGTGTCTGGGTTTTATTACTGATCGGCGGCCAAACCAAATGATGTAATAAAATGCCATTAGTAGAGCGACCTAAGGCCGCTCTTATCTTTTTTATTCTGCTATACCTTATCCTTTCACACCACCAGCAGTCAAACCACCAACTAACCAACGCTGTGCAAGTAAGAATACAATTGTAATCGGTAACGCTGAAAGAACAGCCGCTGCAGCAAAGTCACCCCACAAGTAATTTTGCGGGTATAAATACTGTTGCATACCTACAGCTAATGTATAAGAGTTTACATCAGAAAGTAGTAATGATGCCACAGGAACTTCACCTACCACACCGATGAACGACAGAATAAACACCACAGCCAAGATAGGAACCGACAGTGGTAATAACACTAATTTGAACGCTTGCCACGGAGTCGCACCATCCAAAGCAGCCGCTTCTTCTAGTGAATTATCAATGGTTTCGAAGTAACCTTTGATTGTCCATACGTGTAATGCAATGCCTCCTAGGTAAGAGAAGATCAGGCCTCCATGCGTGTTCAAACCTAAGAATGGAATATATTGACCCAGCTTATCAAACAGCGCATAAATCGCGACTAACGCTAGAACAGCAGGGAACATTTGGAAAATCATCATGCCTTTTAGGATGGTCTCTTTTCCTTTAAAGCGCATACGAGCAAAAGCGTAAGCAGATGTTGTAGAAAGCGCAACGATAAGAATCGAGGTGATGCCCGCCACTTTTACTGAGTTCCATAACCAAGTTAACACAGGGAACGGTGGAGGCGTGACGCTGCCATCAGCGTTGGTCACAGAGATCCCTAATGCTAGCTTCCAGTGCTCCAATGATGGATTATCTGGGATCAAGCTACCCGTTGCGAAGTTACCCTCACGGAAAGAAATCGCAATGATCATCAGTAGTGGGAAAATAATCATCGCTAAGAAGCACCACAATGCAATATGCGTTGCCCATACTCGGTATTTAAGGTTTTTACCTTGTACCATAGCCATAGTTGTTGCTCCTTAATCTTGAGACAGTTTAGTGAAACGTAGGTTGAGTAACGCTAGAGCACCAACCAATAGGAAGATAAGTGTTGCGATAGCACTTGCTAGACCAAAGTCTTGACCGCCACCGCCTTCAAACGCGATTCGGTACGTGTAGCTCACCAATAAGTCGGTGTAACCAGCAGGCTCAGAAGTGCCAATCATGTTCGGTCCACCTTGGGTCAATAACTGAATCATTACAAAGTTATTGAAGTTAAAGGCAAACGCCGCAATCAGAAGTGGTGTTAATGGCTTAATCATCAATGGGAATGTGATGTGTCTAAAGTTATCGATAAAGTTAGAGCCATCAATTGCCGACGCTTCGTACAAATCTTCTGGAATCGCTTTTAACAGACCCATACAAAGGATCATCATGTACGGGAAACCTAGCCATGTGTTGACAATAAGCACCATGGTTTTGGCTAGAATCGGATCAGAGAACCAGTTCGGGCTAATACCAAATAAACCTTCAAGCACTACATTGATTTCACCAAAACTTTGGTTGAATAAACCCTTAAAGATCAAGATAGAGATAAATGCTGGTACAGCATAAGGCAGAATCAGTAGCACACGGTAGATTGCGCGCCCTTTTAGCTCTTCCCATTGAACGACGCTTGCGAGTACCAAGCCAATAACCAGCGTTAGCGCAACTGTCACAACAGAGAACACAACTGTCCAAATGAAGATGCTAATGAAAGGCTCTTTGATCCCTTCATCTTTCCATACACGCTCAAAGTTATGTGTACCGACATCAACAATAAAACCTGGAGAAACCATGTTACCAATAAATTGACCATTACTGTCAACTGGTTGGTAGAAACCCACTTCCATGTTTGGCTTCAACGTTTCTTTTGTTTCATTGTTAATCAAAGTTTCACCATCTGCCTGCAGCTCGTATAACGGAACAACAGCCGCAAACTTACGTAAGCCGCTCATGCGGATATCGTCACCATTAGGTAAATGGAAATCCACGCTACTTAGTGCTGCACGATTTTTGATGATCGCTTTGATTTTTTCTTTTGTTCCATCCACGCTATCCACTTCAGCGAGATCCATATCAGATGAACCTAGGCTCTGCAGTGAAAAAGTATCGGTGGCGAGTAACTTATCCCCTTTCTGAACAGCGATACGGTGACCATCCTCTGTCTTATACAGAGTAAATGGGTAGCTATCGCCACTTTGGTAAGTTCTATCCATTAATACAGATTGAGTTCTTTCCAAAGAAAGTTGGTTTTTCGCACTATAGTTTGTGAATGCTAACCCGACGGTGTAAGCCAATGGGAAAAGAATGAATAAGATCATTCCGGCAATACCAGGGTAAATATAGCGATGGGCGTAAGTTTTCTTACTGCCAAAAATAAAGAGTGCCAGAGCGGTTAAAATCACAGTAAGCAATGCGAATGCGAGCTCACCGCGAGAATACATAAGAATAGTTGCGTAGCCGTTGACCAGACCTACCGAGCCTAATAATCCCCATTTGATGAAGACACTTTTGCTTGAGGGTAGATTTGCTGGTGCTGAGATAGCATCTGTACCTTGAACTGACTGCATAGAGGAACCTGCTAACGATATATAAAAATAGAAAAGTAAGGAGAGGTTGCCCTCTCCTTAAAAGTTGTTGAAGCGAT
Source organism: Vibrio profundi (assembly GCF_043642225.1). GTDB lineage: Bacteria > Pseudomonadota > Gammaproteobacteria > Enterobacterales > Vibrionaceae > Vibrio > Vibrio profundi_A. The sequence goes on from NZ_JBHZSF010000001.1 coordinate 204,821, forward strand.
TACTTAGTCATTTGTTTTTCTGCATCTGCAAGGGCTGCATCTACAGTTTGACGACCGTCAACGACGTTGATGATTGCATTTTTAGCAGCCCCCCAGAACGCACCCATTTGTGGGATGTTTGGCATGATTTCGCCATTCATTGCGTTGTCCATAGTTGCTGCAATACGTGCATCGCTGTCTAGCTCACGTTGGAATGAGTTAAGTGCAACCGCGCCTAGTGGCTTATCGTTGTTCACTTTACGTAGACCATCGTTAGTCAGTAGGTAGTTTTCGATGAACTCTACTGCTAGATCTTTGTTTGGAGAAGCCGTGCTGATACCCGCCGTTAGAACGCCTACGAATGGCTTAGAAGATTGGCCGTTAAACTTAGGCAGTGTTGTTACGCCGTAGTTGATGCCAGACTTTTCAATGTTGCCCCAAGACCAAGGACCGTTGATTGTCATTGCAGTGTTACCTTTGTTGAACTCAGACTCAGATACTGAGTAGTCCATATCTGCAGAGATAACGCCTTTGTCTACTAGGTCTTTCACAAACGTCATTGCGTCTTTTACGCCGCCATTCGCGATACCAGCGTCCTTCACATCATAACCTTGTGAAGAGTACTTAAATGCGTAACCACCATCAGCCGCCATTAGAGGCCATGTGAAGTACGGTTCTTTTAGGTTCCACATGATTGCAGACTTGCCGTCTTTCTTAAGCTTAGCGTTAAGCTCTTCCACTTCTTCCCAGCTTTTTGGTGGGTTAGGCACTAGGTCTTTGTTGTAGATAAGAGAAAGAGACTCAACCGCAACCGGGTAACCGATGTACTTACCTTCAAATTTCACAGCATCCCAAGCGAAATCCACGATGCCTTCTTTAATTTCTTTAGAAGGTTTGATTTCAGCAAGAAGACCAGATTCAGCGTAGCCACCAAAACGGTCGTGTGCCCAGAACACGATATCAGGACCATCGCCTGTTGCAGCTGTTTGCGGGAACTTATCTTGAAGCGCGTCAGGGTGAGCAACTGTCACTTTAATACCTGTGTCTTCTTCGAATTGTTTACCAACTTCCGCTAGACCGTTGTAACCTTTGTCACCGTTGATCCAAATCGTTAGTTGTCCTTCTTCGATAGCAGCATTCGCACCAAAAGAACCCAGTGCAACTAGAGTACCTAGTGCTACAGCGCTTAAAGCGTTTTTCATGTTCATATCCTTTTTATATTTATCGTGTAGGGCTATATCGCTAAGGATGAGCCAATTTTCAACACTATAATCTGAGAAAACGCCCTCAAGCTCATCATCCTAGTTACTACGCCCCTGCTATTATGGCTTAAATTCGTGATCACCATCGGGTCGGGTTAGAGACTAAAATCACAAAATGAATAGTTAGCGTGATCCTAGTCACCATAAATCGGTAATTTTCTTTGAAGTGGATCGCTATTTGGTTCTCAGCCCCTTTATTCGCTCATCCCCTTCTACTCCCCCCAACTATTTTGATTTTGGGAGGATGCGAAAGCAGAGCAAATCTTCGAAACTGTATTCATCCAAGAGTGGATGGTAAGAACCCTTAACTGGTCATGCGTAAGCAAGGAACTGGTTTTTCATTGCCCGAACTCGTCTAAAATCACAAACTAAAGCTAGTGATGGTATTCACGGGGGAAGCTTTGGTTTGTGTGGGGGAAATAGGCGAGAACTTGGCTATGATGGGTGAAGCTTTACAGCTTCTGTTGAGCTTCACCCTTATTTTCTTATTGTCTCAAACTCTGAAACTTACCAATTCCTACTGTTACTGCTCACCCAATAATTCATATAATGATGAGCAGTAGATAATAAAAATTTGATCGAGGACGAGCTAAATGGCGAGTGTCACGTTAAAGAATGTTTGTAAATCGTATGGCGATGTGAAAATTTCTAAGGATGTCAGCTTAGAAATTAACGAAGGTGAATTTGTTGTATTCGTTGGGCCATCAGGTTGTGGTAAATCCACTCTTTTGCGTTGTATCGCAGGTCTAGAAGACATCACATCTGGCGACTTATACATTGGTGAAGAGCGCATGAACGATGTTGAGCCATCCAAGCGTGGTGTTGGCATGGTATTCCAGTCTTACGCGCTGTACCCTCACTTAAACCTGTATGACAACATGTCATTTGGCTTGAAACTCGCGAAAGCAGATAAAGCAGAAATCGATAAGCGTGTTGAACATGCTGCAGAAATCCTTCAGCTTGGTCACCTTCTTGAGCGCCAACCAAAAGCATTGTCTGGTGGTCAGCGTCAACGTGTTGCGATTGGTCGTACATTGGTTTCTCAACCAAATGTCTTCCTACTGGATGAACCTCTATCCAACCTAGATGCAGCACTGCGTGTTCAAATGCGTTCTCAAATCACTAAGCTGCAACGCCAACTTGGTTGCACCATGATTTATGTAACTCATGACCAGGTCGAAGCAATGACCATGGCCGACAAAATTGTCGTACTAGATGGCGGTTACGTTTCTCAAGTCGGTAAACCTCTTGAACTTTACCACTACCCACAAAACCGTTTTGTGGCGGGTTTCATTGGCTCACCAAAAATGAACTTCATGAGTGTCCACATTGAAAATGTTGAGTCTGACCGCGTGATGGTGCAACTGTCTAATGGCGTAACGTTCTGGATCCCGGTTGATGGCACTACGGTAAACAAAGGTGATCGTATGTCACTTGGCGTACGTCCTGAGCATTTACTATCGGCTGAAAATGGTGATGCAACCATCGAAGGCGAAGTGATGATTGTGGAAAAACTCGGTAATGAAACTCAAGTTTATCTAAACCTAGAAAGTGCCGACGCAGACGTTATCTATCGCCAGCCAGATACCCTAGATGTAGAAGCCGGTGACAAATGGTCTATCGGTATTCCTGCTCATCGCTGCCATCTATTCCATAGTGACGGCCGCGCATGTCGCCGATTACACCAAGAGAACGGTGTAAAGCGCTCTTAGCTCTTAGCTCTTAGCTCTTAGCAGTAAGTTTACCCCTCCTTTTGATGAATCCCTCTTGCTTCGGTAAGGGGGATTTTTTTGCATTGATGGCTTATCAAAAAGCGTAACGTTTCTTGGCTATTGTGGATGGTCATTTCGACAGGAAAATCCTTCGATATTAATGTAAGTTGCGATACGCCACTGCCAACTAATGTTGAGTGTATTTTGTCTGGTCGTCAAAATGGAGATAAGTGGGACGTCTTGATATTCAATGCTCAACACCACTTCTGTTTGCGTTTCAGCACATTTCACTCCTACTCGATAAAAGTCAAAGGTATGAGGGTTCATAAGATGAAAAGCGGCGCTAAATAGCACCGCTTGATAGAGAAACATGAATTACTGTTGATTAATGAAGGCCGTGTTATTTGAGCTATTGTTTGCCATGACAAGTGATTGGCTCATATCGCCTTGCACTGTACTGAATGTATTGCTCAGTGAACTATTCGATAGGTTCATCACCGAACCAGAACCTTCACCGGTTTGAATGGGAGGCCTTGGCGCTAAGTACTTAGGTATTGGAGGTTCTGGACAATATCGCACCGATCAAGTCACCATCAACCTCAGGGCCATAGATGTCAGAAGTGGGCAAGTCCTACTGAGCATTACCACCAGCAAAACCATTTTCTCTCATGAAATTGGGCTTGGCGCTTTTCGGTTTATTGATTACAAAGAGCTACTTGAAGTGGAGATGGGCTACACCAATAACGAACCCGTTAATTTGGCAGTGATGTCTGCGATTGATGCTGCGGTAATTCATCTCATCGTACAAGGGGTCCATAAAAACCTGTGGCAGCCAGCTCAAGATTTTGCCCCAAATAACCCTATTATTCAAAAGTACATGCTAGCAAGAAATGAAATTCTATAGCGCTTCGCTTTACCGCTCACCTATATATAAAAGCCAGAACCCTATCAGGTTCTGGCTTTCAAATTGAATTCATTTTAAATCGCCAATGCAGCCTTTGATTAAACGAACTCTTCGTTACCAATATTCTCTTTTGCCCATAGCAACGCTTGTAATCGATTACGCACATTAATCTTCTTAAAGACGTTATGCAGATGCGTTTTCACCGTATTCTCGCTTACAAACAACTGAGTCGCAATTTGGTTATTCGACGCCCCATCACCAAGTAGTTTAATGATTTGCTGTTCACGCTTAGTCAATAGCGAAAACTTCTCACTACTGCTGGCTGGCGTTCGATTGCGATAAAAGCGAATGTATTCTTGAGCAAGCTGTCGACTGAACCAGATTTCACCAGCCAAAACTTGCTTCATGCCTTGCACTAGCATACTTAGTGAATCATCACTATAAAACACACCAACTAAATTTTTCCACTTCAAGAAGCTCGCATAATCAGAGTTTGGCGGGCAATTGATCAACACTTCTTCAACTTCTGAAAAATACTGATCTCTAAGTAAAAAATACGCAGCAAAATCCTCTTCTTTCATATTGGAAAAATCGATAACAATGAGTGACGACATTGAGCCGCCTTCGAATCGGAATTTTTTTACGAGTTGTTGAAATGATAACTGACGAATTGAAACGGCTAAGTCTTTTTCGATCGACTCTTTGAGCAAAGTCGACTGGAGGGTATTTTGCGCAACGAACGTTATAGGTAGTGCTTTATCGTTATTATTCATACTGAAACCTTAATGCTTGACGTTAACAGTAGATAATTTAGTCAATAAGAAAACCTCGTCAATAGACCTGAATCGCAAACTAAAATGATTTATTGATAGTGATTATTATTTCCTTTTCATATCATTTACTTAAGGGATGTTCTTAAAGTTAAGACATTGGTGTGGTTTTAGCGACTTAGTTTTCACATACAAAAAAGGCGCACTAGGCGCCTTTTTATAAGCAATTTTCACTACTTTAGTGAATTGGAGTTTGGCTCTTTTTGTTGAACTGACCAAAGTGTTTTTCTAACACTTCTGGTGTCAACTTGCCTTCCGCTTCTAACTTTTTCAATTCAGCAACGACCGCTTTTTGCTCATCAATTGATGGGAACTCAACTTCTGGTTCGTTACCCATATCTTGAGTCATTTGCTCAAGCTCTTTTTCAAAATCGCTCATAATACTTACCTAAACATAAAAACTGATTCGATTTTACCGATTTCGGCAAATGGAAGCTAGAGCTTAAATGTACCCACCATTTTGTCCAAACGACCAGACAAATCACGAAGCTCTTGGCTTGCTTCCGCTAGTTGCTCCGCAGTGCCTGTGGTGACTTCGTTGATAGAGTTAATTTCTTCAATATTTTGGTTGATCGTATGTACCACTGTCGATTGCTCTTCCGTTGCTGTCGCAACTTGAGTATTACGGTCAGTAATATCCAAAATACGGTCCGAAATACCTCCAAGTACATCTACGGCTTCATCAGATGCCGATACCCCTTCCAAAGTTATCGCTTTACCCGCATTCATCGCGGTTACCGCATCTTTAGCATCACTTTGAAGTTGGTTAATCATCTTCTGAATTTCTTCCGTAGAATCTGCTGTACGGCTTGCTAAGTTACGAACTTCATCCGCAACCACTGCAAAACCACGGCCTTGTTCTCCCGCACGCGCCGCTTCAATCGCCGCGTTCAATGCCAACAGGTTCGTCTGTTCAGAAATATCACGGATCACACCAAGAATCGAACCAATGTCTTGAGTCGTTGACGCCAGCTGCTCGACGACTTGTCCGGTATTTTCGATATCTTGTGCCAAGCGGCTAATCGCATCTTTCGCTTGATTCACGACCTTACGCCCCACATCAGTATTGTCTGATGCGTGTGTCGCCGTTTCTGCCGCTGTTGCTGCGTTAGAAGCGATTTCACTAATGGTCATACCCATTTGGTTAATTGCCGCAACTACTTGCAAGGTTTGGTCACGCTGCTCTTGGCTGTTGTCATGAGTAATGTGCGCTTTACTAGAAACACTTTCCGCAGCCACTTGAAGCGCTTGGCTTGTAGAAGACACTTCTTTCATCGACTGATGTATTTTTTCGATAAAGCCATTAAAGCCATCTGACAATTGGGCAATTTCATCGTTACCTTTCACTTCGATACGCTGAGACAAGTCGCCATCGCCCTGACCTAAGTCTTGGAAACGTTGAGAAATTAACTTAATCGGCTTGGTAATACTGTTTGCCAGCAACACGCCCATTGCGATAAAGGCAATGGCTACGCCCAATGTGGTAAACAGCATTTTCTTAGCTGTTGCATCCAGCTCAGCGAATATCTCTCCGGCTGGCACAACACCAATGACAAACCAGTCCATTGATGCCACATATGCACTAGATACAAAGACTTCTTCACCTTCATAGTGAGTCGTAATCAGATTAAAACCTGACTTATTCAATAACTGATTCGCCTGAACACCATATAGCTGCGTGAGAGAAGATTGAGATTTATCACGCTGACGATGGATCTGTACGTCACCATTACTATTGGTTAAGAACACAAAACCGGTTTTCTCGATTTTGAAGCCATTCAACAACTTCACCATGTCGTCCATCGATTTAGACAAACCAGACATCGATGTACCAGATACCTGTTGGTAGTTCGCGAACATTTTCACGTCGCCATTCGACTCTTGGAACATACTAACCATAGTTGGTTGATTCGATTGAGTGAACCCAAAAAACCAGCCATCTTGCTGACGATTGAGTTCACGTAAGAATCCATTTTGGTTCCAGTAGTAAGCAGAATTACGGTTAGCCACAGAAGCATCGTTCAAATTGAATTGGCTACGCACGTTATTCAGCTGTTTGACGAGCTTCGCTTCTACACTCGGGTCTCGGTCCGTTGTAGTTATCGCATCAATAATGAATTCATTATTCGCAATTTGTTCAGCGGCCAACAATAGCTGTGACACTTCGCGATCAATTTCAGCGTTGATTTGGCCAAGCATCATTGGCAGTTCTATATCAATCAGCCTATGGCTTAACACGTCTCTAGCTTGACGCTGCGCCATCATTCCCACAATGACCGTCGATGCAAGTACCGCAAAGGTAATACCTGCAACAACCTTTTGTTTGATACTCATAGAGTTTAGTTTGAACATCAGTATGCCCTTAAAGTTGGCGTAATAATTTGTAACAGTACGTTATCGGCAATAGAAAGATTTACTTTAAATGATTCATTCACATTTCAAATAATTGATAATTAAATCATTTAAATGGAATAGAATAAACACCTTCCTAGTTAAGTTGATAAGTCATTATTTTTCCATGTACTTGCATGACTAAAACCTAATTTTTCAATCTTGAACTGTTTATATGAGCAGACCTTGCCCCCATAAACTGTTCTAGTTTCGTAAGTTTCAGAATTCAAAGGGAACTTTTTTGTGATTTCCCGACCAAAGAACAAAAAACTAAGAGAGCCATTTACATGCAATCCGACGCTTTCAACACGCTACAGCAATATTTAGAGTCTCAAATCATTGGTCAGAAAGAACTGGTTAAACAGTTGATGATCGCCCTGCTCGCGGACGGGCACATTTTGGTTGAAGGCCCACCAGGCCTTGCAAAAACGCGCGCGGTAAAATCACTTGCCGATTGCATTGAAGGGGATTTCCATCGAATCCAATTCACACCAGATCTACTTCCCGCAGATTTAACCGGAACCGATATTTTTCGTCCAGAAACAGGCGAGTTTACGTTTCAATCAGGTCCAATCTTCAACTCGCTGATCTTGGCCGATGAAATAAATCGAGCGCCAGCTAAAGTTCAAGCGGCCATGCTTGAAGCGATGGCGGAAAAGCAAGTGACAGCCGGACGTAAAACGTATGCGCTTCCTGAGCTATTCCTTGTTATGGCTACACAAAACCCTATCGAACAAGAAGGGACTTACCCACTTCCAGAGGCGCAGCTCGATCGTTTTCTACTTCATTTAGAGGTAGATTACCCAGACATGCAAAGTGAATTAGAGATCCTGAGACTGAACCGTGGAGAGGCTCAAGGTCACTCAGCTGTGACTCCTCACGTCATTCGTCAACAAGATGTCTTTGCAGCGCGTAAAGAAGCACTCGAAGTTCACATGGCCGACAGTATCGAGCAATACATCATCCGCTTGGTCATGGCGACCCGCTCACCAGAACAATACAGCGACCAACTCGCACAGTGGCTAGAGATGGGAGTAAGCCCTCGAGCCACCATCGCACTAGACCGTTGCTCTCGCGCTCACGCTTGGTTATCGGGTCGAGACTATGTCACCCCAGAAGACGTACAAACCATGGCTTACCCAGTATTACGTCACCGCCTATTGCGTAGCTATCATGCTCAAGCGGAAGGGATAACTCCGAATCAGGTCATTTCGCACCTTCTATCTCTCGTTGGTAGCGCATAACCGATGGCTATCGCACTACCCACTCACAGTAACGGTGTCACACTGAATCTGGATGAGTTACTGCAATACAAATCCCAATCCGTGCGTTGGCTGCCACCGGCGAAAAGCCTATGGTCTCAGCTAAATGGTCAGCATGAGAGCGCTAAGAAAGGGCGTGGGATGGACTTTTCTGAAGTTCGCCAGTATCAGGCAGGGGATGACATTCGCAGTATCGATTGGCGTGTGACCGCAAGAACAGGCAAAGCGCACACCAAGCTGTTTTCTGAAGAAAGGGAGCAGCCCGTTATCTTGTACCTTGATCTCAGCAGCAGCATGTTATTTGGGTCAACCTTAATGCTCAAATCCGTACAAATGGCTCACTTGGCCAGCGTCATTAGTTGGATGACCACAGCGCAAAAAGATCGTATCGGCGCGGTGATTGATACTGGCCACCAGTTGATTGAGTTAAAGCCAAGCGCCATGAATCAGGCGCCCCTTAACCTCATGCAACGCCTCATCGAACTGAACAACGCCGCATTAGACAAACTTACGCAAAACGGATTAGAAGCGTCTTCGTTTACACCAGGTTTGCACACTTTGAATAGACTTTGTCCTAAAGGCAGCGAGATTATTTTCATGAGCGATTTCGTGCGATTTGATCAAAGTGATTACTCACTATTCAATCAAATTTGCCGGCATAACCGAGTGAGGCTCGTTCAGTTCTTTGATCCGCTTGAGCTCGGGCAAACTCAATTTAAAGGCAGTAAACCCGTCACCGACGGTAAAAAAACTCAATGGCTCAATTTTTCATCTAAGAGTGACAAAAATAAGCTCGCTGAAGCCTTTTTAAGTAAACAGGAAGATTTGAAAGCGATGTGTCTTTCACAGGCGATTCCATTTACATCGATTTCCTCAGCTCGACCTTTGCTTGAACAGATAACTGAGAATAAAAATGACAGATAATACTCAATCCCCTGTATTAGACCTAAGCCCTAGCCTATTACCCGACGCCCCGAGTTGGTGGCCAATTCAATGGGGTTGGTGGAGCTTGTTAGGTTTAGTCTTGGCAATGATGCTCATTATTGCGTTCTACCTGCGCCACAGAAAAAAGAAAATGGCTTCTAAAAAAGCCGCGTTGAAACTGTTCACGTTACCGACACAGTCTCTCACACCGTCCGGCGCGCTCGAAGTACTGCGTCAAGCCGCATTAAGTTATTACCCAAGAGAACGAGTAGCCCAGCTTACCGGCTCTGAATGGTATGAGTTTTTAGACTCTCAAGTGACGAAACCGATTTTTGCTCATAACCAACAAACGTGGCAGCAAGCCTTATACAGCGAACAGGAACACACGCAAGCTGAAGACTTAGTCAAAGACTGCGAACGTTGGATCACAGAAGCTTTGCCTCCAAAACGAGGTGGACGTGAGTAATTTAACCAACCTTGAGCTGGCATGGTGGTGGATGCTTTTTCTGCTGCCTTTGCCTCTTCTCGTGTACTACTTTGCCCCAAAAGTACCAAGCCCAACGGCGGTAAAATTGCCTTACTTACCCGAAAGCTCGAGCGCAAAAGGGCCAAATATGCGATGGCAGAAAATACTCGCCGTGCTTATTTGGGTCTCTTTAATTATCGCTTCAGCAAGGCCGGTATGGTTTGGCGACCCTGTCGAGTTCCAACCTAAGCATCGTGACCTCATGCTAGTCGTCGATCTTTCTTACTCAATGAGTAAAGAGGACATGCAATATCAAGGGGAATACGTCGACCGACTGACTGCCGTCAAACGAGTCCTTTCTGACTTTATTGAAAGAAGAAAAGGCGATCGCGTTGGGTTAGTGTTATTCGCCGATCATGCTTACCTGCAAACCCCTTTAACCCTCGATAGATCCGCCGTGGCTCAACAACTCAATCAAACCGTCCTTCGATTGATCGGTAACAGCACCGCTATTGGTGATGGTATTGGATTAGCAACAAAAACCTTTGTCGACAGCGATGCGCCTCAGCGTGTGATGGTTTTGCTCAGTGATGGCAGTAATACCGCAGGTGTTCTCGATCCACTTGAAGCCGCTGACATAGCTAAGAAATACAATGCGACTATTTACACCGTTGGCGTCGGTGCGGGAGAAATGATGGTCAAAGAGTTTTTCATGACGCGCAAAGTCAACACCGCAGAAGATCTCGACGAACGCACTTTAATGGACATTGCTGAACGTACCGGAGGGCAGTACTTCAGAGCGAGAGATAGTAAAGAACTCGCGACCATTTACGACACCATCAATCAACTAGAACCCGTCAGTAATACCACCAAAACATGGCGACCTCAGCAAGAGTGGTTTTTCATTCCTCTGACCATCGCTCTAATACTCACGGCGATACTGCTTATTTTAAGGAGAGAGCATGTCTAACTTCACTTTCCTTTACCCATTATGGCTTCTCGCAATATTACTCATCCCATTGTTATGGGTGCTGCGCTTCAACCAAAATAAGTCGCAAACTCTGATTGCAAAGCACATCGAACGCCACTTACCTGGCATGCAAACCGTCACCAAGGCACATTCACGGAAATGGGTTGCGGCATGGTGGTGCATTGCTTCCATTTCTTTAGCAGGCCCTAGCTTTCAACAAGCCGATCGCCCTAGCTTTGAGAGTAATCAAGCAAGAGTGCTCGTGATGGACATGTCTATGTCGATGTACGCGACCGACATTCAGCCTAATCGACTCACTCAAGCGCGTTACAAAGCTTTAGATTTGCTTCCTAATTGGGAGGAAGGCTTAACAGGATTAGTCGCCTACGCGGGCGACGCATATACGATTACTCCTCTCACTTCAGACTGGAAAACCATCGCGAATCAGATACCCAACCTGTCTCCAGACATCATGCCTTATCAAGGTGGCGATGCGGCAGCGGGCGTCAAGTTAGCCATTGAACTCATGGAAGGCGCAGGTATCTATCAAGGAGATATTGTCCTGATCAGCGACGACCTTGATGATGCCGAAAAAGACAATATTGAAAGCCTCATTAAAAATGGGAAATGGCGAGTGTCAATGCTTGCGGTCGGGACTCAATCCGGCGCACCAATCCAGCTACAAGATGGACAACTATTGAAAAGTGATAATGGCACCACCGTCGTTGCCAAAACCAATTTGGGTAACATGAAGTCACTCTCTCAAGAGAGTGGTGGTCGTTTCGCTCCATTTCAGCATAACAACTCCGATATCGAACGAATCGTAAGCCTGACAGCCAATGCGGGGACTAGCCAAATCTCTCAAACACACGGGCCAGAGCTAAACAGTCGCGTGAATAATGGATACTGGTTAATCCCATTATTGCTGATCCCATTTTTACAGTTTTTCAGAAAAGGGGTGTTATGGATTACGTTGGTCACTTTACTGCCATTAAGCGTGGCAAAGCCGGTTCACGCTAACCCATGGAAAACGAATGACCAACTCGGTTTCCAAGCTTATCAAGCGCAAGACTATCAAAATGCCTCTGAGTTATTTGATTCAAAAGAATGGAAAGGCGTCGCTCAATACGAGAATGGGGATTACCAAGCAGCTATCGAATCTTTGTCAGGCTTAACGAATGAAAGTGCTCGTTATAACTTAGCTAACGCCTACGCCCAAAACGGTAACTTGGACAAAGCGATTCAAGGGTATGAAGAGATTCTTTCTGCCAACCCTAATCACGAGTACGCCAAGCGAAATTTGGAAATCGTCCAACAGCAACAGCAACAGCAACAGCAACAGCAACAGCAACAGCAACAGCAACAGCAAGATGATTCCCAAAGTAAAGAGAGCCAACAAGATAAAAATCAGGGTTCTCAGTCACAAAATGATTCAGATGAAGCCCAAGGTTCAAGCTCATCTCAGAACTCCCAAAGTGAGGCTAAACAAAACAATCAAGAGCAATCTTCGAATTCAGAGTCTGCCCCAGAGAATGGTGAACAACGCGGCAATAAAGACGATACACAAGCCAACGATAAAGAAGACACCAACTCTGAGAACAAAGAGTCATCAAACGTTGACCAAATGCCCGCGAACCCCGCCAATCAAAACGGGAATGAACCAAAAAGCGCTCAGCCTAACCAAGCGAATGTCGACCCTTCACAGGACTCTGGGCAAAGTGTTGATCCAGACATGCGTAAGTTAGAGCAAGTCGAAAGCGCAAGGGATCCAAGCCGATTGCTAAGAGCACAAATGATCTTACAAGCACAACAAAAAAGTGCCCCAACTAATCAAAGTAAAAAGTGGTAATTATGAATATCAATCACCGCACATTTTTATCCGTCATTACGGCGTTAGCCTTGAGTTTTGGGCTCTTTAGCCCTCAGGTTTCAGCGGCAACAGCAACAGCCAGCGTCAGCAAAAACCAAGTCACGAAAGACGAAGTATTTCAACTTAGAGTCACGATTGATCAAAAGGTCAGTTCTGATGAACTCGACCTAAGCGTACTGGAAAACAACTTTTATTTAGGCCGCCCTAGCTTTGGGACGTCGATGAATATTGTTAACGGAAAACGCAGTGTTCGCAGTGAATGGACGGTATCTATTGCGCCACTCAGCCTAGGGACACTGACGATTCCAAGCTTCACTATCGACAGTGCTAAAACTCACCCCATTAATATAAAAGTATCGGTTGATAAAAGCGCTCCGAAGCAAAGTGATATGGCCGAGTTCAACCTCAAGCTCGATCAACAACAGCTCTACCCGAGTCAAAGCTCGCAGCTCGATGTAAAACTCATCATCAAAGCGGATCCAAGGCGCTTACAAAACCCGAAGATTACCCCTCCAAATGCAGACGGTGTGGATGTCACTCCTATCGGGGAATCCAAGCAATACCAAGCGGTGTATGAAGGGGTTGAAGTGACGGTTGTTGAACAGTCATTTAGAATCACTGCCACTTCACCAGGAAGCTTTCAACTTAATGGGCCAAAACTAACAGGGGCTGTCATTTATGGTGATCGCTACTCAAATGCCACTAAACTCATTCAGCTAGATACAAAGGTCAAAACTTTCGATATTGAAGTGCTGCCTATCCCTGCATCATACCAAGGCACTTGGCTTCCAACGCCTAAGTTTGTTTTAGGGCAAACGTGGACAACCGGAGATGGCAGTAAACTTGATCATCTGACAACGGACTATGAAGCGAAAGTCGGAGACTCGATCACTCGAACCATTACGATGCATGCGGAAGGGCTAACAGAACAACAGTTACCTAACCTCGCGATAGACTATCCAAATAGTGTTCGAGTGTACGAAGAAAAGCCGCAGTTTACCCAAACTGAAACTGGACAACCCATTGTCATATTCAAACAAGTCATCATCCCAAAACAAGCGGGAACGATTTCTCTGCCAGAGGTAAAGCAGTCATGGTGGAATACAACAGAAAAAAGACAGCAATCTAGCCAAGTTTCGGGGCTAACTTTGACCGTCGAAGAAGGCGAACAGGCTGCGGCTCCGTTACCCGCAATCAACCAGCCAGCTCCTTCCGCAGAAGTCGTGACAATACAAGATGCGGGTCACTGGCCTCTTTTGACAACTGTCTTTGCATTGCTATGGGCTGCAAGTTCTATCTTAGCTTGGTGGTTTTGGAGAAAAACCAAATTAGCACCCTCAAAAAATGAAGAGCCGATTTCAGCAGAGCAATTAGATGCCACTCAAGCGCTCATCGCAGCGATTAACGCTAAAGATGGCATGAAAGTGCAAGCCTGCTACACAAACTGGCTAGCGCTTTCCTCAGCAGGGAACACCGAGCTGAAAGCGCAAGCTACCGAAGAGGTCGCTCAGTTAAATCGCTCGCTTTACGCTAAAGGTGCGAAGGATACGGTGGAAAGTTGGAATCCGGTCGCTCTACGCAAGCTGGTAAAAATGAAGCAGTCCGACATTAAAACGCAAGACTCACCTCTTGCTCCACTTTAAATAAAAATGCCGACACGTTTGTGTCGGCATTTTTTATTTATCAATTCAGCGCTGTTATGAACACGATTCACTCAATTTAGTTTGGCGCTCAGGGGCAAAGACGATTTGATTCCGGCCTGAGTCTTTAGCTCGATATAACGCTTCATCCGCTAAGTTATACAAGGTTTCAAAATTCAAGTTTCCATAGTGAGTCTGAAGGGTCGTGTAGCCAACCGATGCGGTCAGAAACGAGCCTGTACTTGTATCGCAGTGAGGAATTTGTGCATCTTCAATCGACTGACGCACACACTCCGCTCGCTCTCTCACTTCTTCATCATTGGTATCAACCATTAAGAGCACGAACTCTTCACCGCCGATCCGACAGACCGTTTCTACATCGTTATGTAGATGAGAGCTAAGTATCGTCGCCACTTTTTTTAATGCGGTATCCCCTTGCGTGTGACCATAAGCATTATTAAACAATCCAAAGTGGTCTAAATCGATGAGAATCAACCCAAACACAGTGTCCTGATCTCGTTGAATTTCACAGAGCTCTTCCATCACCTGCGCGAGCATGCGTCGGTTGCCTAAACGAGTAAGAGGATCCAGTTTAGAAATAAGATCCAGTTGGTGGTTTGCAATTTCAAGTTGCTGCGTTCGATTTCTAACTTCTTGTTCTAACCGTTCGTTAAAAATCTTCAGCTCTTCCTGCGCTTTCGTTCTCTGCAGTACTTCCGCCAAACTTGATGCAAAAATTCGAATAACTTCCCTTAGCTGAGAAGTTAATGGACTGCGAGTCAACAAGTTATCAGCTGCAATAAATGCCATCGGGACATTACTATTGCTGGTTAACATGGTCATTGCCGTCCAACCAAAACCTACAATATGGTAGTCATGATAAATCGGGACCGACTCTTCAAACGCGACTTGGTTTGGCTGAGATCGTGCAGAACTCACAATGGAACGGTCGACCGTTTCTGAGCGATAGTACGACTCATCCACAATGTTTCCTTGAATATCTGTTCCCCATGTCCCCTGCATGTGAGTACATTCCGCGTCGGTTAGGAAAACCGCAAACCTGTCTATGCCTAAATGCTGAATTGCAAAGCTAACCGCGGATTTACATACCTCGCTGACGCTATCACAGCGTGACAACTCCACCATACTAGAGTGAAGCATTCGTATATTTTCTTCTTGGCGTTTTCGGATGTAGATCTGAGAAAGCAGTGAGCCGAATGACTCAAGCATTTGACGTTGATAATGCGTCACGGGCTGACGGTTAATATAGTTGTCCATCGCAATCCAACCGATTGGCTTATCACCTTCGCGAAGAATTAGCATCCCATTCCAACCCTGACCGACAACTTGCCCTGAGGTATAAAGAGGTGCCTCTTCGACAATCACTAAATTGGTTTTAGAATCTGATAAGGCCTCGATGTATTCTTCTTCAAGTTGGTGCAAATCATACTGAGTATGATGCTCAGCAACGGTGTTGCCCTTTTCATCCGTTCCGTATGTACCGCTAAAGCAACGTTTTTTCATATCAAGCAACATGAAAACCGTTCGGTCAAACCCTAACCTATCTCTGACCGCTTCAACCGATTCTTTATACAGTGCATCTAAGCTGTCTGGATTGGACATCTCCAACGCCAGTTGATGCACTAATTGCATGTTTTCTACAAACTTCTGCCTAAGTTTTATTTCATCGAGATACTGCGCTTCACGTGTATCTCGATGCTTGATTTCAATCGCTGCGTTCTTTTCTGCACGAATACATTGCCAACGCGCTGCTGCTAACTGAAGCACATCTAAATTGGTTTCAAAGGCGCTGTTGGCTTTTTCTTCCTCACACCCTTCCACAATCAAATATGTACGTGATGCAGGAGCGTTATCAAGCATCAAAATAAACGATTCGCCCCCCAAGTCCTCACTGTGATCCCACTGGCATGTATTGATGGCTAAGGGGATCACACCGTCCGCAGTATCAAACTGCGATGCCCATGGCCAGAAGGTGGCAGGATAATTTTCTAGCGGAGTCAATTCACCGAGAGAATAGAGCGGGACGTGGTGCCCTGAAATGGCAGGATCAGAATAGATCGCGATACCCTTTGGATTAAGCACTTCGAACAAATAACCGAATATAAACTCCGACAGCAGTCGATGATCTCGAGTCGCTGATACTTGTTTGGTAAACGCTTTGACAGGCACGGCTTTCATCCAAGGGTAATTATCATTGTTAAAAAATACCCAAGCATTAATATGCAATCAATCTAGTGAAAAACCAGTTGTTAATCGCGTCGCATTTCCTATCATTTGGTTGCCACAAGCTAGAGAAGGGCAACAAAAATGGGATTTCTTTTCCATTTCTTTTCGATACGGCATCCCATTAACAGGAAGAAAAAAGCCCCACATTATGTGGGGCAAAAGTACCATCGCTTATAGTTATAGTGTTTTATATCAATAATTATTCGCCTGTTAGCCGAAATCGCCGTTTACGTAACCTTTGGTTCGATCATCTTTAGGCTCGCTAAAAATAACGCTAGTTTCATTGTGTTCAACTAACTCTCCCATCAGGAAGAAGGCCGTTCTATCTGAAATACGACGTGCTTGTTGCATCGAGTGAGTCACAATTACGATCGTATAGTCTTTCTTCAACTCTTCCATCAACTCTTCAATTTTATGAGTCGCAATTGGATCGAGTGCCGAAGTAGGCTCATCCATTAAAATAACATCTGGTTCCATCGCAATAGTACGAGCAATACACAAACGCTGCTGCTGACCACCAGATAATCCAAAAGCATGTGATTTCAAACGGTCTTTCACTTCATCCCACAGAGCAGCACCACGTAAAGAGCGCTCTACCACTTCATCAATGTGCTTTTTGTCTTTAATACCTTGAGCACGTAGACCATAAGCAACGTTCTCGTAAATGCTCATTGGAAACGGGTTTGGCTTTTGGAAAACCATGCCGACTTTAATACGCAAATCCGCTACATCGATATTGCCGTAGATGTCGTCACCGTCCATCTCTAATAGGCCAGTGATCTTCACACCTTCGATCAGATCATTCATGCGGTTCAAACAGCGAAGTAGCGTAGATTTACCACAACCTGATGGACCGATAAGGGCCGTCACTTGACGCTCTGGAACCGGTAGATTGATCGATTTCAGCGCTTGGTTTTCACCGTAGAAAAGGTCTAAGTCTTTGATGTTAAATTTGTTCATTTCTTTAATCTCTTAATTCGTCAATATTCGTAGTGCTTTTTGCTGACATCAATAGCTGCTATAGCCAATAAATGTGAATGCAAAGCTAGTAAGTAGCAGTATTAAAGCGGCTTGCTATCAGCTTAGTGATAGTGTTGATAGCCAGTACAAGCACAATCAGTACTGTTGCTGTTCCGTAAGCTTGGTTCCACTCTTCTATAGTGAATAGCTCCGTTGTCAGCTTATATAAGTGAACCGTTAGCGTTCGACCTGAATCCAATAAAGAATCCGGAATTCGAGCAACCATACCTGCGGTTAAAAACACAGGGGCAGATTCACCGATTACACGACCAATACTAAGAATGACCGACGTTAAGATACCTGGCATTGCACTTGGCAAAATTAAGCGCCAGATAGTGTAGATTTTTGATGCTCCAAGTCCGTAAGAACCTTCACGATAAGTTTGGGACACCGCCATTAATGCTTCTTCTGTCGTACGAATGATGACTGGCAAAATTAGGATACTTAGCGTTAACGCACCCGACAGAATCGAGAAGCCTAAGCCCAAAATTGCAACGAAGAATGTCATACCAAACAGACCAAAAATGATCGATGGAATACCCGCAAGCGATTCAGTACAGAAACGGATAACTTTCACTAACCGACTGCCAACTTTGGCATATTCGGTCAAATAAATCGCCGTCATGATCCCTAGCGGCGCAGCCACTGCAATCGACGCAATCACCATATAAATGGTAGAGATAATCATCGGGAAGATACCGTGCTCATCTCCTGTACGCGTGTAGTCGTCGGTAATAAATTTCCAATCGACGTGCTGCAGACCATTCGAAAGGATGTACCACATAATCCAGAATAAGAAGCCAACCGTTAGAGCGGCCGCCGCCCAGATAAATGCGCTTAAAATAGTATCTTGGCGGTGACGAGCTTTCTTCAGTTTCACCGTGTCGAGCTTAGCCATTTGTGCGCCCGCTTTATTGATAGTAGACATTGCCATTACCTCGCCTTCTCACGGTTTAAATAAAGCAGAATTGCGTTTAGAGACATGATGAAAATCAGCAGCACCACACCTGTTGCGTACAGCGCATTGGCGTGAACACCACTTGCGTAAGACATTTCGATAGCAATGTTGGCCGTTAAAGTACGAGCCGAGTCTAAAATGCCTTCCGGCATTGCTGGCGCATTACCCATAACCATAATAATCGCCATGGTTTCACCAAGTGCACGGCCAATACCTAGAATGACACCAGTCATAATTCCTGAGCGCGCTGCTGGTACTAACAATTTGAAAATCGTAAAGATTTTAGATGCACCAAGTGCCAATGAACCTTCTTTGTAAGTTCTTGGTACCGCACGGATTGACGTCTCTGAAACGGTAATCACAGTGGGTAGAATCATCACACCCAGTACGATGATACCGGCAAGAATCGTGTTACCCGCTGGCACTTGGAAAACGTTTTGAATCAGCGGAACGATGATGACCAAACCAAAGAAGCCATAAACCACTGAAGGAATACCTGCGAGCAGCTCAACAGCTGGACGAATAATATTCGCAAGACGCTTGGGTGCGATTTCAGCAATAAAAATCGCCGTTAATACACCAATTGGAACACCAACTACGACGGCACCCAATGTCGACACGACAGAAGCAACAATCATGGTCGCTACGCCATACAAGGCAGGTGGAAGCCAATCTTGGCCAAGAACGATGCCAGAAACCCCGGCTTCTTGGAACGCTGGGATACTTTCTTTAACAATGAAGTAAGCAATAACAGCGAGAGAAACAATGCCGATTACTGCACTAGTAAGAAACAAGCCGTGAAAGATACGTTCTTTCCAATCAACGCGTTTCTTCGTACGCAAGCCACGCTTACTTTGAGTCGCGTTGCTTTGAGGAAGCTTTTCACTATTGGTTGCGATGGTCATATTTAAAGTCTCAAATGTCGAGTTGCGAATAATAAAAAACACACAACTGTTCAAAATGGGATAGAAAAGGCTCAGCCCGAAAAAGTGGGCTGAGCAATAATTAGAGTGTTACAAGATTAGTTAACTGAGATGTAGCCTTTTTTCTCAACGATAGCTTGAGCTTCGTCAGTCAGCATCCAGTCTAGGAATTTTTGAGTTTCAGCTGTTGGCTTGCCTTCTTTGTATAGAACAAGGAATGGGCGAGCGACTTGGTAAGAACCGTTTTTCACATTATCTACAGACGCTGGCGTGCCGTTGATGTCTAGTGCGTTTACTGAACCATCAACAGTGCCTAGAGAAATGTAACCAATTGCGTACGGGTTAGACGCAACCATTGTTTTCAGAGCGCCGTTACCGTTAGCAACTTGAGCACGTTGAGAGATAGCAGAAACTTTCTTACCAGAGATTTTCTTCTTCAGTTTCATGATGTCTTCGAAAGCACCACGAGTACCAGATGCAGTATCACGAGTGATTGCTACGATTGGCTTGTCTGCGCCGCCAACATCTTTCCAGTTTGTTACTTCACCTTTGTAGATAGCCGTTACTTGCTCAGCCGTTAGACCTTTAAGACCATTCTTAGGGTTAACCACTACTGCAATACCATCACGTGCAACCACTTCTTCTACTAACGCCGATTCTTTTTCAGAAGATTTAAGGTTACGAGAAGACATACCTAAATCAGCACTGCCGTTTTTCGCAGCTTTAACACCAGCTGAAGAGCCTGGGCCTTGCACTTCAATAAATACGTTTGAGTTTGTTTTCATGTATGTTTCAGAGAAAACTTCCATCAGTGGAGTCACGCTGCTTGAACCAACTGCTGAAATAGTTTCTTTAGCTGACGCCGGAGTCACTGCTAGTGCACCTAAAAGAGCGATTGCACCGATTACTGTCTTTTTCATCACAATTTCCTTAAGTGGCCTTATTGCCGTTGTGTTTCACTTGAACGAGGCTTACTTTAGATTTTGAATATGACAGTTGTGTTTCACTTAATTGAAGCCTATGTGACAGATGAAATAATCGTTATTTACTGACTAGATTGTTATCAACTTGCCTACGAAACCACCCATTTAATAAGATCTCGTACAACTTACAAAATAATGCACATTCCCCCCTCAAGTTTATCTAATCAATTCATTACAAATTGTAATGCCTTATTAATTGATTTATCAGATGTAACAGATAGAATCATTGCTTACACACTTACAATTATAATAATAACCATTCTCATTTAGTAGACGTACACATAAAGGGTTATCAGATGCGACAAATACTTAGTGGCTTATCCATCAAGATTCAAATATTAGTACCAATGCTGTTTTCCGTCGTGCTACTAGTCGGCGGTATCACCATTGGCGGGGAAAACTTAGAACACGCATTTGAAGAAGTGTCAGTAGCAACAGAAGATCTAATTCTTCATAAAGAAGAGTTAAGTGAAATCGTGGATAACAGCTATGGCATGCGTATCAAAGCAATATATAGCTTATTCAACCCAGACGATGTGAAGACACTGGTGCAAACCTTGTCTCAAAAGCAATCGGACAATACTCGCCTATTGAACTCTATCGATACCGTTCCTGGTATGCAGGACGAAGTAAAAGCCATGCGTAAAGCGATGAACCACTATGTGGAGTTTTCTCGCAACACCATGCTGCCTTTACTGAACACTAAGCACCATGAACTCTATCCTGCACCGGACTTTGAAGCGAAATACCAAGCTGCCTCTGCACAATACAGAAATGCAGGGAATGAAATGGTAAAAGCGATCAATAACCTGTCTAAAGAGCTCAACCGTATCGCCATCGACAACGTCGAAACTAATGGAGCAAAACACAGCTCTACTCTTAACTCTGCGATCATTGGCCTACTGGTCGTACTGTCGATCGCACTGATTAGCAGCTGGGTATTAGCAGGCGTTATCGTTTCTCCAATCCGTAACCTTCAGCAAACCATGCGTGAAGTCGCGAAAGGTAACCTATTGGTGAAAGCCGATGAGGAAGGAAAGAACGAGATTTCTGAGTTGGCGCAAGACGTAAACTCAACCGTCGATCAGCTTAGAGAAACAGTTGGCTCACTGATGCGTATCAGCGTTGAAGTGGCATCGGCTTCCACTGAGCTGGCTGCAGTAATGACGCAATCCAGTGTCAACTCTGATCAAGAGAAACAAGAAGTTGAGCAAGTTGCTTCTGCCGTGAATCAGTTAGAAAGCACTGCGACTCACGTGAATGAAAATGCGGTTAGCGCAGATTCAGCTTCCAAACAAGCGGATTCAATGGCGGCACGTAGCTTAGAGTTATTTGAGCAAAGCAACCAAGCTAACGACAAAATGGCTATCCAGTTAAGCGATGCCGCTGAAGTTGTCGGTAACTTGAAAGAGCAATCTGAAAAGATTGGTAATGTCATTGAAGTGATTCAAAGCATTTCAGAGCAAACTAACCTACTGGCACTAAACGCAGCGATTGAAGCCGCGCGTGCTGGTGAAAGCGGCCGAGGCTTCGCTGTGGTTGCGGATGAAGTTCGTATGTTGGCAGCTCGTACTCAAGACTCAACGAAAGAAATCCAAACCATCATCGAAGGCTTACAATCTCAATCTGGAACAGCCAACGAAAGCATGCATAGCTCATTGAGCATGCTTGAGCAGAACCAGCAACTCGCCAGTGAAGTAAGTAATTCATTATCTAGCATCGTTAACTCAATGGCAGATATGACTGAAATCAACACGCAAGTGGCGTCTGCAGCTGAAGAGCAAAGCCAGGTGACGTCTGATATTAACCGTAATATCACCAACATTTACGAGTTAGTCAGCCAAAACGTAACCGGTATTACTCAAGCAGCCGCTGCCAGTCATGAGCTTTCTGACTTAGCAGAACGTCAAAAACAGCAACTAAACTACTTTAAAGTTTAAACGCTCACCAAAAATAAATGCTCAATATAAAAAAGGCCGCGGAAAAGTTCCGCGGCCTTTTTATTTCAAACAGTGAGCTTTATGGTTCTACGCTGGAGTTTGGCTCAGCGACTAACAGTACACTTAGTTCATACTGAGCAGCGTTGTATTGATAAACTTCAGCATTGATGGTGTCAAACACCATGACACTGCTTCCATCCCCAGCCGACGTGTTAGACCATAAGTAAGCTTCAAAATCACCTTGCTCAAAATTGAACGTATTACCAAACGCTTTTGAGCTCAAAGCCGGCGCATAACAAGCCACTTCTTTAAGTGAGACCAACTCTTTGATGTTAGGCATTCTCCAACGTTCAACACCAGCAAACTGATGAAGCTCATGGTTGCCATCCACATCATTGACAGATTCAATCATGGTTAAGGCACTTTGCCAAAAGTATCGTTCCGCTGTTCCAGTACACTTTTTAGAAGAAGCATTCCATGTTTTGCCAACTTGACAACGCATCCAGGTAAGACCCGTTAGCATATCAGTAACAGTGCCATTTTCATGAGCAAAGTAACGTGTGTTGGATGCCGTTTTCGTGATATCTGCGCTGCACTCTTGGGCGATGGCCGTCGTTGAACATAATGCTAGTAATGTCGTAGATAGTAGCTTTTTCATCATTATTTACCCTGTAGTGAAACGAGACGAGCTGGGAATTGGTAAGAGTCATCATTATCGGCGTCGACAGCATCGGTGTAGATCTCAGTATTACTGATTGCACCTCTCTCTGTGCCCAACATGCCTAATTGGTTATAGAAGACCGCTCCTTCCGTGATATATGGGGAGTAGTTGTTGAAGTTAATCGCGTGGCTCCATACCGTCCCATATTTCGAGTATTCGCTACCAATTGTTTGATGTGGAAAGTACTTATGGCTTAAGCCATAAACAGCACCACTTTCATGTTTTTCTGTCTCGCCGAAATCAATAATGTTATACATCTCATGCAATTTAGGTAGACGCCAATCCGTTTGGCCACATAAATTCAGTCCATTAATGTACTCGACATAATCTTGAGTCGTGCAAACCGCATCACCAGCATCATGACAAGTTGCCATCGCTAAATCTTTAGAGAATGGCGTCACCTCATTTGGGATCTCCAAGGCCAAGATACGGTCTTTGTGCTGGATAGACGCTTCATCATTCTTTTTCACTTCCCAAATCAAGCCACTTCTTTTATCAAGCACACATGACCAGTCATCCACCGCATCGTCGAGTTCATTACCCGTATCATCCAGTTTTACAAACTGAAAACCTTTGCCTGTATTCGCATCAACATCCGTTTTATCGAAACCAAATTCTGCGTCTTGGCCAGGGAAATCACTCGGTGCATCGACAGCGTCTTCTGAGTCGTTGGCATCCGTGAAGTAAAGCTGAACACCCGTATCATTGATGGCGGTTGCCGCTTTGATTTTTTCTTTCACTTCCTGCAAGAAAGTGGCAATCTCACCTTCCGACAACTGCCCACTCGTATAATCGGCGCTACTCT
The DNA here is from genome assembly GCF_043642225.1 of Vibrio profundi. Lineage (GTDB taxonomy): Bacteria > Pseudomonadota > Gammaproteobacteria > Enterobacterales > Vibrionaceae > Vibrio > Vibrio profundi_A. The sequence continues at coordinate 228,628 of NZ_JBHZSF010000001.1, forward strand.
CACCAAACGTCGCACTCACTTGAGCCAACATGTAGGCGCGATTATTTGAATCGATCGCCTTGATGGTAGAAATCACATTTTGCTCTAAGTCTGCAAGTTCGGTCGCTTCAAGGTTGTCTTGAATATCGCCATTTATCGTAATGCCTTTAGCTTCTAGCTGTGCTTTGAGTTTGAGGTTGGCTTGATCGATGGTCAATCCATCAGCCATGTAACCGGCCAGTAGTGAGCTAACCCCATTGATGTCATTACCTCTGGATTTAGAAATACCCGGCGCAGCAATATAAACGGTCGAGTTACTAGCACCATTGAGACTTCTAGCTGCTACCCCTGTTTCCACTTCGGAAAGGATAGGCAAAGTTAAAATACTTTTATTGGTACTTGTAATAGAGAACTCACCCTCGGAGTTAGCTTGGGTATTAGGCTCATCATCATCACACGAAAAGCTTTCATTCAAATCGACACACACCTTACTGTCGAGTGCGACATTTTGAGCGACGACCTTACCAGAGACGGTATAAGTAGGTACTGACGTGTCGGAACTGTCCGAGCCACAGCCAGCAAGAGCCAAAGACATGGCCAAAAGGGTTAATTGTGGTTTCATATTTATTTTCTTCTTGGATGTTGTATTACAGATTTACGGGTTGAAACGAACTGGCGTAGCGCCAGCATGAATAAAATAATCAGGCTAGGAAGCGAGCTCGCACCACCAGAGCTGCCACTGCTAGTCGCTTCCGTTTTTGTGCTCGGCTTTGCCGCAACATCACCGCATTCATATTGTTCGATATGACCAACGGTCCATTGCTTTAAGATGCCAGAGTCTTCAGAAATATAATCTGCGACCTCTAAGCGCCACGTCCCCCAACCGAGCTCCCCTTTGAAAGCTTTCATCACGTCATCATGTTGGACGGTGAAATACCCTTCAAAACCAGCATGTTTTGTTGAACGATGACTAAGGAGTGTGACTCTTGTACCTCTTGGAGAAGTGAGCGTCACAGAAAGGTCTGACAGTTTTGAATGCTCAATATCAAGGAACACCCCAAACATGTCATCCACCACAATCGAGCGGTCGGCGACGGTATAATTGAAGCTCTTTAGTCCTATAATCTGTTGATTTGAATCCGTTAATTTTGCATCAGGAAGATTAGCGTTGACCTGCTTTGCCTCAGTTTCAAATAGGGGGAGACCATAGACGATGTCTGACGATTTCAGCCATTGCTGGTTCTGTAAGCTAGGATCAAATTGATAATCAACTTCCGTGTTTAGCTGCAAAGATTGACCGCAGACTTTGCCCTCGGGCAGCATCAGCTCGACATTAAGTTGGGCAAACTTATCACTTGAAAACCCATGGCGAGCCTCCTCTACCGACAACTCCCCATTAAGCGATGCTTGACGGCCAGTCGGGTACAAATCGAGAGAGACGGGGTGCTCTGGGTGAACATATTTCGTCGCCATTTCTAAGACAAAAGGCTCAACCAATAAGCCATGGACCGCGAAATTTTCCGCTAAGATTTCAGCGTAATCTCTATTGGGGTAGAGTTTTTCAGCAACAAAGAGCATGTTCTGCGCGAGGTCGTGCATCTTTAAGCCTCGCCCCAAGCCATACATAGACTCAAGAACAATAGTGTCAAACTCTTCAAATGCCGCATTTTGATATCGCTTAACCGCTTCTTTTAGCGATTGAAATAGAGGAGTCGACCATAATTCGTCACCCAATTCGCCTGCGACGCTTTCATGAGCTCGGTATTCAGATTGTTGAATGTATCGGGCTCTTTGGTTCCATAAACTTCGGGTGCCTTTCTTCGTTCCGAAATAGCCGTCCCAGTTAAATACCGTATCAATTTCAAACTCTTGTCCGGCGGTATTTGCCTCTTGATACTGCATTCGGTAGCTATAACTACCCGCCCAGTAATCGCCAAGCCCTTCGCCAATGGCGCCGGTATGCCCGTATGCCCAGTCTTTGACAATTTGATAATGGATCCCATGCCCAAGTTCATGCAACACCACATCGGCATCGAGTGCATCTGGCGAACCTCCGCCAACGCCAAACACTGCCACTTGGGGCCCAAAGTAGTACGATGAATTATTGGCTGATAAACCCCGCCCATCGAAACGAAGAGGGGTATCGAACAACGAAAACCCGAGGCTTTCGATGTATCGGATAGATTGATCGAGATGAGTAAACGCCATCAGTTGAGCAAACTCAGGTTCTTGCCACTCGACCGCCTGAATTGCGTCTAGACTGGCAAAGCTTTCCACCCCTTCAGCAGGAAGAAACGCATTGCTATCGCGGTTCACCACTTCTTGAGTTTGTGCATCCAATGTATAAAGCGCAGCAGCATCCACTTGAGTCACGCGCTCGTTGCTCAAATAAAACGCCTCACCCGATTTCAATACATCTACCGACTTTGTCACGTAGCGTGGTGAACGATCGTACTGAGAAAGCTCCGTCATCAAAGAATCCGGCGCAGGATCTCGATGCATCGTTCGTAGATCAGGGTTAAAAACTCTGACGTTTGCCGATACTATTTCGCCACTGTCTAAACTTGGTGGAAACTCCCCCTCTAGCCGACGTGGAGCCTCTAACTCTGACGCCACACTGGCTACGCCATTTCTAAGAACAGTATCTTCCAAACTTTTATAAACGCGCATGATAGAGCCATCATGATCTGTACTCACGACCATTGCGCGCTGAGGTTGGTACTCTCCATTAACCAATACATCAAAGTTGTAATGTGAACCTAGCTTGGACTCGGCTTGGTAACGGAATCGGTAACTCCCTGCTTCAGCGTAAGCCTGCTCTAAATAAGCCAAGGCTTCTTGATGGCTAGTGACCGTAATATTCGCTGACGGATAATCCCATTCCGCGGCATGGCTCTGGCAAGCTAATGCTCCCACAGCGCATGCGAGCGCGATCAGTGAAGGTAAATTAATAGTCATCTTCACTCCTTAGAATTCGTACTTAGCGTTAACGGTAAAGTAACGGCCAGGCTGAGTTGAATAGCCTTTATCAGAGTCACTGATACCGCCCACGTCTTGATAACGAATGTAGTTTTTGTCCAGCAAGTTGATGATGTTTGCGCTGACATTAAAGTCACGAGTGAGCGAATAGCTCGCACCTAAATCAATCGTCGCCCAACCCGATGTCCTGGCACATTCCGTTTCCAAACCAATATCAGTTGAACAAGATGGGACTCTGTCCATTGATTGCGCCCAGTTGACCATCGAGTACGCCGAAAAGCTTTCGTTGTCGTACGTCAGTTCAACATTACCTTCCCATGGTGTTAGTGTTCTTACGTAATGACCTTCACCATCTTTTCCATCAACATAACCAGCTTTAGTGCTGATCCCCCAATGTTCCGTTAACCGATGAGCTAACGAGACTTCGATGCCATAAGTCTCGACTCCACTTATGTTCTGATATTGCTTCAAATACACTCCCTGGTCGTTCATGCCGATTTCTTTGATATCAATAAAGTTTTCAAATTTTTGAAAAAACACGGCGGTATAGAACTGGGTATCACCATCATCAAACTTACTGCCCACTTCAATTGAGTCACTGGTTTCCGCTTCAAGGTCCATATTAGGGGTGATCAAAAATGGCGTAAGTGGAACAAAGTCATGATTGTTGTAGCCGTAGGCTTTATCGTAAGTCGGCGCGCGGTAACCGTGGCTGTAAGAGACATAAGTGTTGAGTGAGTCACTCCAGTAGTAGGCAGCAGAAAGGCTTGGAGACCACTCACTGCTGTCCATATCTTTCACTTCAAAACCTTCGATTTCGCTATCTTGGTCCGGCTGTAAACTGTGTAAGTCAAAACGTAATCCACCTGTTAATGTCCACGCTTGCAGTTCAATGACGTCACGAACATAACTACCGAAACTGTAGGTACGAGCAGGAGCAAAAGGCTTTTTGTTAACCTCATTCACTCCGTTCCAATCCATAGTCACAGTATTACTCGGGCGTTCGTATCGACTCGTCGTCGCGGTAAATCCATACGCCAGTTCATGGTTCAAACCAAACCAATCTGCGTTCGCCAGAAGATCAATATCAGTACCAAATAGTTCATCGTGAAAGTCGCGCTGTTCAATGGTACGACGACGCCTTACTTGGTTATTTTCCTCACGCCACATCAGACGATTGGTATTTTCTATCGTTCGTGTGTTGCGGCTATAAAGCGTCGCATCAAGCTCACTGAACCAAACACTTGCTGATTGATATTCCAGCCCAACGAGGAAGCCAAACTCTTCCAAGCTTTCTTGCTCATCGAACGTTTCGATTTCCCAAATACCGTCTTTTTGAATCGACGCTGAGCCTTCATTGCGGCTTAGTTCGCTGTTGTAATAGTCTGCTTTAGCTTTCAACATCAAAGCATCCGACCAATGATGATTTAATGTGTAACTGCCGCTTACCCCTTCGAGGTCCCTTTGATACAAATCTTGTTCAAAATTTCGAGTTTCATTCCCCGTCCAATACGCCACATTGATGAGGCTTTCCGTTTCGCCTAGACGAAAAGCGACGTTACTTGAGCCTTTGTATTTGTCACTAAGGCCGGTGTAGGTTGTCGAAACATCACTATAGAAATCCTGATCTTGCAAAAAATCCTCAGGTCGTTTGGTTTCTACGATCACCACACCACCGATTGCTCCTGAGCCATGTAACGATGAGCTCGCCCCTTTCACTACCTCGATAGATTTCACATTCGACATATCGAACGAGTTTCTTCCAACCTTATCGTTAATGTCAGATGCGCCATAACCATCAGACGACTTAACCCCGTCTTTGACGATCACGATACGATTCCCCGTCATACCACGGATAGTCACGTTTTGAGGACGCCCCGCTCCGCCCGTAACACTCACTCCAGGCTCTCCTTTCAAAGAGTCATAGAGTTCGGTCGCACCTTTCTTTTCTATCGTTTCCCCATCAAAAACAGCAATCGAACCCGCCACTTCCGAGAGTGGTTGCTCTATCTTGTTGGCACTGACGACGACCTCTTCAAACTGAGAATACTCAGAATTGGCGTGCACGACATTGGCAGCCAGTACTTGGAGTACTGCCGCTGAAATTGGTAAAAGCTTCATTTACTGCTCCGCTTTAAACGCTTGCTGTTTTAGTGATAAAAGAAATGCGTATTCAAACGCTTGTTGAGACAAGGCATTACGCCGATCGGTGGAATGGCCTTGATTGAATTGAGTAGACAGTAAGTACGGGCCTTTGCCAGAACTCACCGATTTGAGTTTTTCGAAGTATTTCGCCCCTTCCCAATAAGGTACGCGGCGATCATTAAAACCTACTTGAACAAGCACTGGTGGGTAGTCTTGCGCACTTAGGTTTAAGTACGGGTCGTATTGCTTCATGACTTCGAGCTGTGTCGCGATATTTGGGTTACCCCACTCGCCATATTGCTGAGCCGTTAAAGGCAAAGAAGTGTCCGACATGCTATTCACCACATCCACGAACGGTACTTTTAACACTGCGCCAGAGAACGCATCAGGAGCTTGATTTAAGGCAGCGGCAACCAAGGTTCCACCCGCACTTGCACCCATCGCGTATACCGGACGCTTGCCATGGCGGTACTCTTTCAAACCCTGAGCAGAAGCAACGAAATCTTGAACACCGTTACCTTTCTTCAACCCTTTACCAGCTTGATACCAAAACTCGCCATAAAAACCACCTCCTCGAACGTGAGCGATGGCATAGATCACCCCTTTATCCAACAAACTGATTATTTGAGGCATAAAGTAGGGCTTCATTGTCATGCCATAAGCCCCATAACCATAAAGAAGAACAGAGCTATCATCGGTCAGCGTATCTTTGCGGTAAGCCAATGTCACCGGCACTTTCGCACCATCCGAATTCACGGTGATTTGCTCTGTGTGATAAGCCGATTCTTGATAGTGTGGGTATTGATCCTGTGATAAAAGCTCTCGCTTCAATGTCGCTGTATTCAGCCTTTCCCATTTCGCTGGTTGAGTCATCGACATACTGCGAATATGCAGTTTGTTACTTTTAAAATCCCCAACTTGGCCCACCCAAGAAACTTGCCCCGGTTGAGCTATCAGCTCACTAGCACGATAGGTGTTATCGTTATCAAAGAAGTGCAGAGATTGAGTTGCGCCTTTTTGGCTAATCACCACAGTCCCAGAGTCAAATAGGTAGAAATTACTGACTTTCGACTCATCATCCGGTTCGAATACGGCTTTCCACGATTCAAGATTTGACACCTGTCGTAGTGGAGATGAATAAACACCAAAACCGCTTCGAGCATGATTGCTATTAATATATGCACGAGAATCCTGCACATCGAGGTAGTATTCTTTCCCTTCCTCGCGAGGCAAGATTGGTGGCGAAAGTTCACCACTCACCAAATTGAGTAAACGCTGTTCACTTGCCTGTTCATTGTTAGATTGCACAACCGCAAACTGTCGATCACTGGAAAGGTAAAACGAGATCAACCACCCCATGTCGGACTCATGATAAAGACGCGTGGGTTGTTGAGTGTCGACGGAATAACTCGTCAACGCATATGGCCTTGCCGTTTGTTCCTCAAGTTCAATCAAAAACAACGATTGGTCATCGGCTGACCACGTCAATGTGCTATCCACATTCTCTGCAATTGATGATACTTCTCGTGTGTTTAGATCAATGACCTTCACCTGATAGAGCTCAGAACCAGACGTATCTTCTGCAATCGCAAGTTTGCTTCGATCTGAATTTAATGCCCATGCTCCGAGCTGGTAGTAATCAAAATGTTTAGCTCGAGTGTCGATATCAAACAGAACTACAGAGTTTGTATTCCCCGCCACTCGAGAAAGTAATACTCGCCCACCCTTTTTTGTTTGAATGGAATATTCAAACCCATCAATTTCGCGCCATGGTTTTTCAGAGCGCGTAGGGCGATTTTCTTGCCAACTTTTTAATAACGATTCGCTTTCGGAGCGAATCTTATCTTGATAAATATTTGTTTTATCATTTTGTTTATTAAGGTAATTGATAACTTTTTCTTTGCTGCGTGAGTCATCTCTCATCCACGAGAATTGATCGGTCGCACTCACACTTCCCGAGACAAAAACGGCCAAAAGTAACCACTTAAAAACTTTCATAAACAAGACAAATCCATACGCCAATTTGATAAATTTCGCGTATATTGCACTCAAACGATAATGAGATCAATTATCATTTTCATAATTTAGTGATTTTTGTCTCAATTAATATTTCAGAAAGTGCTAACTTGATAGGGTTTTGTATGGGTAATTGTAAGGAAGGCAGTGAATAACTAGTCAGTCCTGTCGATGGCTGCTGTCATGAATTCGCTCTAATGCCTGAACTCGTTTCAGTTGGTCGGCAGGAAATGCATGATTACGCAAAGCGGCAATTTGAGTCGACTGCTGCTCTTTACTCAATGTTGCATCATTTAAAACTTCACCTCGCTGCGATAAATAATCACTAAGATCGGCTTCAAACTGCACTCTCTCTTCATCTAATGCTTCTAATCTTTGAGCAGCTTCTTCCCCGACAAGCTGAGTACGGTCGATATACTTTTGTTGGGAATCTAACGCATTTGTATTCGCGAGCTGCACCAATAAAGATTGGTTTTTCTGGCTTTGTTGAATGTACTCAGGCTGCAGATCCAATGTACTTTGCCATTGCTGGTAATAGTCTTCGTTATCGAAAGCGTCAGTCTGCAATTGCAGTTTTTGCAATGCCAATTCACGCATTCTATTGTCGTGTGCAAACAACAACTCTTGCTCTTGGGAAGTAAAAAATTGCATTTGAAGATCGAGCAAAGCATGGTGGAGACGAGTGAGAGATTCCAAGTTCAATGATGAACGGTACTCCAAATCCAGCTGTTGCAGTGCGGATTTGTACATCAAGTATTTCTCAAAGAGTTCTTCATCGACCATGCTGTCCGGCTGCTGTTTTTTAAATTCAGCCAAATTCGTGCCCATCTGTGGAAGCTCCACCTCCACTAAACCTGAAATGAAGTACTCCATCGTGTCTTTTGGCGAGCTCTGATCAATAGCGGTATCTTTCTGCGCAGAAACTTGTAGAACACTTTCTGAAGCCTCAACGGCTTCTTTACTCTGATGTGAAAAATAAAAGACCGCACCAGCACTCACCGAGGCAATCATAATCATTAGTGTGGTCTTTTTCATAGTCATTATCCTTTAAGCGTACGCTATAATCCCGCCAGTTTTAGACGGTTGGCGTGTTGGCGGTAAAGCGTGACAGGATCGGTTTCAAATAAATGATGGATACCTAATAAACCGTTGATTTCATCAAGGTGATTCATTTTATAGTCGTCACCAATCACTTTTCCTAAGTGCGCGCTACAAGTTCCAACCAAACCATCACTTGGCCCGTCAAACGCTAACCCTAGAATTGTCATTGCACCGTCGGTCGGATCGAGAAGGTTAGTGAAAGTAGAAGATCCTGTCCAAGAGTAGTAATAGACCCCATTCGAAGCCTGCCACTCGCCGTCACCGCACTCAGAAGTGGGAACACCTTCTGGATAAAATTCATTGAACGCAAGCGAGCCTTCAGTCGTCAACGCCTCCAAAGAAGCCAGCCCATCTTGTTCAAGATCACTGCCTCCTGAAAGCAAGTTAATCAAAGTCGTTAAGCCACTAGCAAGCTGAACAGCTATTGCTTCAGACACAGATCCTTCATCGACATTCCCTCTCACGAGATCAGCCACTTTCGACCCTTTATGGACCCCACCGATACTGGTTACTGAAGCGACAAGTTCTGGCCTTACTGAAGCGACGTATCGAGCTGTTGGGCCACCATGACTGTGTCCAACTAAGTTCACTTTTTCTGCACCGGTCACCGCCAGTAACGTTTCAACTTGAGCAAGCAGTTGCTCTCCTCTAATTTCACTGCTGTTCGTCGCGGAAACCTGTGCAACATACACACTCGCGCCGTCCTTCGTTAACGACTCAGGTACACCATAGAAGTAATCAACGCCCGCTAAGGTGTCGAAACCAAACAGGCCATGAACCAACAGAATTGGGTACTTGGTCTCTGTGTAACCACGAGTATCAAGTGCCGATGTACTGGCTCCGGCAAGCACATTCAAACTGGTCATGCATAACGCAGCCATCAGAAATATCTTTTTCAATGTTCCTTTCCTTAAACAAGTTAGACCTCGGATGAGAAGAAAAACGTAGAAGAGGAAAACTAAAAGTAGAAATTTATAAATTCAATTTCGTGAACTTAAATTGGAATTCAACAGAACTGTTGAACATCCATCTAGCCAGTCACTAATTTAGACTTAACTAATTAATTTATATTGATATTTTTACGTTTAAAACAAGGTATGGAACAAAAAAACGCTTCCTAGGAAGCGCCTTAAATACAGAGAATTATTGTGAGTAGCGTTCTCGTTCCGGTGCTTCTTCTACGTAGTCTATGAAGCTATGCGCGGCAATTTTCCCCATATGCTTCATGTCTGAACTGACTAATATCACTCGCCTCTTAGGCATGTGATCAACCACCAAAATCTGACGTTCTCTCAATAGTTCGAGAGCCTGCGATCCGGTGCCTTCATGGTATTTGACGTAGTACCTAACAAGTTCATTTCTAGACGTGGTATCGCTAGGAGTTAACGGCTTCGCTGGGTTAGCGTAAGACCCTAGCCCGTAGATTGTCGCCAACGTAATAGCAAAAACAACCATCGCTTTAAACACTAATTTATTTCTCATTTAGCGACTCTCTATTGAAAGTTAAGACCCCAGCTAACTAGCTTGCCTGTGTCTTGATTAGCACTATCGACCACACTTAATGTCCACTCGCCCTGCGACTCAAAGCCAGAGAAATCGACGTCGTAGTTAGTGCTGATATTACTTGCCGAACCACCCGTGTTATTGTGCAGTACCGCTTCACCACCGCTAGGAGAAGTCAGTGTTACTTTAAGATCACCGATATAAGTATGCTCAATATCAAGCGAGACAGAGACGACACCTGAATCGCCAGCGCGTGTTACGTTAATCGCACTAGTCACACCCACACTGGAATTGTCGGGAATAACAACGTTATCCGAGTTAGTGTAGCTTGCCGCGCCTCCAGTATTTCCGCCCGATTGGCTACCATTGTGAGAAGCCACTAACGATGCACCTTCATACGCTGCATAACCATAGATCAAAACTTGATACGTACCTGCTTGAGCATTTTCGATGACACATTCTTCACCGTTACCACCAGCCCACGAGCGGCAATCGTAACTTGCAGTTGTCGGCTCACTGTTGAACTTCACGTACATATCAGCATCACCAGTGCCACCAATTAGGCTGAATGAAGCAGACGTAGCGTCATTAGGCACTTCAAATGTATATACTGTACTTGAACGTAAGCTTCCTGAAATCGGCGATTTAGCGACGCCATTTTCTAAAACCAAATCAGCGTTATTCCCACCGTCAGGGCCATTACATCCAGCATCTAAGTACTCTTTCGCGGCATTAGTATTGATTAAGCCATAGCCAGTACGGTCATCTCGACCGGCAACATCAATATCTGTCGCCGTTGCTTTTAAAGCGTTACGAACTTGCGCGGCAGTACATTGTGGATGATAGCTCCAAACCAATGCAGCAACACCGGCTGCATGAGGCGTCGCCATCGATGTACCATTGTAATATTCATAGTCTTCACCAGTGGTCGTCGAAACCGTTACCGACTGGCCAGAGGCATTGGCGAGCTCAAGCCCAAGCGCGCGATCCACCGTGACAGATACCATTGAGTAACGGTTGTTATCATCAAGCACAAATGGATTTTGTAAACCTGAAAGCTCTTCATTACTGTAAACAATTGCCGCTTCTGCACCTGCATTAAAACACGCTTCGACCGGGTCGATTTCTGGTCGGTAGCCGGTTCTCTGGTTTTCAATACGTTCCGTCAAACACACTTTGCCCTTCATATCACCGCAGTCATACGCATTCGAAGAAATATCACACGATGCCAAATCGCCTGTCACCGTCCCAGCCACTGGGCTCGACTGATAACTGCCCGTTCCGTCCAACGTTTTACGGTTATGTGGTACCACTCCACGTTCAAAATAACTCACACCATTCAAACGAATATCAGACAGAACCCCTTCACCAACCGTCACCGTCGACAGTACCGCTACGCCAGGAGCGGCCACTTCCACTTGGTCAGTAGCTTGCGAGAAAGCGGCATGATGGCTTTGATTATCCGTCGCGGCGATCGACATGACTGAGTCATAAGAAGCTGGGTAACTGTGCGCGGTGTTACCAGAGTTACCAGCCGCCGCAATCAGCAACACGCCATTGTCGTACTGGTCTTGCAAGGCATCACGCTCTGTTCGGCTCGACTGGCTGCCACCTAAGCTCATGTTCACCACATTTGCTCCATTTTGGGCACACGTATCAATTGCTTTCACTAAGCTCGACGAATACCCCCATCCGGACTCGTTAAAAACTTTAACAATATGAAGGTTAACATTTTGGTTTGCCATGACGCCGACGACGCCTTCACCGTTAGCGATTGCCGCAATCGTTCCTGCTACGTGTGTACCATGGGCATTGTTATTACCAGGATTGCTCCACTGGCCGGTACCACTATCATTGGTTCCGTCTACTTGGTTACCACTTAGGTCGTTATGACTGAGGTCGTAACCAGAATCAATAATACAAACCGTTCGATTTCCTGAATTTTCGTCCGTGAGATCGGCAACATTGATAGCACCTTGTCCCCACGGAGTCGTTTCACTTAACAGAAATCTTGGCGGATCGACTTCTATGTACTCGACATCCGCATTCTGTTTCAGGCTAGCTAAATCAGCCGAAGAAAGCTCAACACTATAAATAGAGTCTGAACCCAACTTCTCGACTTTTTCTGCATTAACACGATCTAAAACAGACTCTTGCACCATACGAGCACCCCAAAACGGATTGAGCCCCATAGTTGATGGAATGGAAGAATCCGAGTCCTTAAATTTCACCATATATTTAACGGGTAAATCTGCTTCATTCATTTGCATTAAAGGTGAAGCATTAGTGTTGGTTGCCACTGACAGCGCCGCTGCTAATACACTAATTTTTAGCAACTGCTTATTTTTATTATTGGTATTTTTCATTTGCTCTTTTCCTTGTTGGAGCGATGTTTATTCACAACTGATAACTTATTACTCACAAAGAACAATAAATCACCAGGGGAAGAGCTATAGATTCACACTTAATATTTATCAAATGAATATCAAAACGAACGCACATGCATGCACACAAGCTCACAACAAAAACAAAAGAAGTTAACATTAATAAAACATAATTTTTTACTTATAAAGCAATCACTTATATATGTTTTATAAATTTAAAATCACTTTAATTGAATAAATACTCTATTCAAAATTTCAGAGAATAATCGAGTCATCGTTGAAAAGTCGATCTTAGTACCAGTTTGAATAGCGTTTGAATTTAAATATATTGACAGAGTTCTATAGGTGTTGGATATAGGTCATACCAGTTAATGATATCAGTTATCAATAACTGACTAGCTTCACCATTCCTGTCCCTAATAAATAAGAATTGAACTATGAAAAATATGACGTTTGCTTTGGCTTTATTAATGCCTTTTGCATCAGTTGCCGCAGAAAAAGATATCATGACACCAGAGTCGATCACCTCAGCGCAGATCGCTCAAGCTCAAGGCTCACAAACCTACTCTTATGTTCGATGCTGGTATCGTACTGACGTAAGCCACGACTCCCCTGCTACAGATTGGGAGTGGGCTTTAAAAGACAATGGTGACTATTACACCGTCGATGGTTATTGGTGGTCATCGGTGTCGTTCAAAAACATGTTCTACAGCGATACCCCTCAAGCCGAGATCAAACAACGCTGCGAACAGACCCTTGATGTTCAACACGATGCGGCGGATATAACCTACTTCGCCGCAGATAATCGTTTCTCTTACAACCATTCCATTTGGACCAACGATAACGCGTTCGAGTCTGATTCCATCAATCGAATTGTGGCGTTTGGTGACAGCTTATCTGATACTGGCAACCTCTTTAATGGCTCTCAATGGGTTTTCCCAAACCCGAACTCTTGGTTCCTTGGGCATTTTTCTAATGGCCTAGTTTGGACGGAATACCTAGCCAATGCGAAAAATGTCCCTTTGTATAATTGGGCGGTTGGCGGTGCTGCTGGCACCAATCAATATGTGGCTTTGACTGGTATTTACGACCAAGTCACTTCTTATCTAACCTATATGAAGTTGGCAAAGAATTACCGTCCAGAAAAGACTCTATTCACCCTAGAGTTTGGGCTGAATGACTTTATGAACTACAACCGTGAAGTAGCGGATGTAAAAGCTGACTTTAGCAGCGCTTTGATCCGATTGACCGACTCAGGTGCAAAGAACATTTTGCTGTTCACATTACCTGATGCGACAAAAGCTCCTCAATTTAAGTACTCAACCGAAGCTGAAATCCAAAAAGTACGAGCCAAAATCGTAGAGTTTAATGCGTTCATCAAAGAACAAGCAGACTACTACCAAAGCAAAGGGGAGAATGTGGTTTTATTTGATGCAAGTGCACTGTTTGCTAGCATTACCGATAACCCAGAACAGCATGGCTTTAGAAATGCATCGGATGCTTGCTTGAATATTCAGCGCAGCTCATCAATCGACTACCTATATAGCCATAGTTTAACTAACGACTGCGCAACTTATGGTTCAGACAGCTATGTATTTTGGGGAGTCACGCACCCGACAACCGCAACACATAAATACATCGCTGATAATATCCTAGAACACTCTTTTTCAACGTTTGGCTTTTAGTTAAACATTGAACGATGAAGAAAAACAAAAAACCGCCTCATGGGCGGTTTTTTAAACTTAAACGATACAATTATCGCTTTATTCGTCGTCGGCTTTTGGCGCCACTTTCTTTTTCGGAATGAAAACAGAATCACCAACCGCCACATTTTTGTGGAAGCTCTTATCGCGCTGTACCGGCTTCTTAGCCGCTTTCTTCGCTTGAGGCTTACCTGTTTTCTTCGCCGGACCACCTTTCTTGAAAGCAGGTTTACGAGGCTTCAAGCCTTTAAACTTACCTTTCAGGCCTTCTAAAACAGAGAAGTTCAAATCTTGTTGTAGATACAGCTCAATACGCTTAAAGCTATCCCAGTCTTTAGGGCCAACTAGAGACACAGCATCGCCTTTATTACCCGCTCGGCCAGTACGGCCAACACGGTGCACATACTCTTCAGTATGTTTTGGCATATCAAAGTTAATCACATGGCTTACATTCGGAATATCAATGCCACGTGATGCAACGTCTGTCGTCACCAAGATCTTATAAACCGCTCGTTCGAACTGGCTCATGATCGCGTTACGTTGAGTCTGGTTTAGGTTGCCACTTAATGCGACAGCCTTTAGTTTCTTCTCATTCAGCTTATCTGTTAAACGATCTGTATCCGCACGAGTAGCAGTGAAGATCATCACCTGACGATATTCCGCTTCTTCTAAGATACGATCTAAAAGCGCTTCTTTATGGTCTAAGTGATCACACAGATAGAATTTTTGCGTAATGTCTTTGTGCTCTTCGTTAGACACGCCAATAGAAATGCGTTTTGGAGAATCTTGCATCTCTGCAGCAATGTCGTTTACTTCTGCATGATCTAGCGTTGCAGAGAACATGAGAGTCTGACGACGACGGTGCTTAGCTGCATTAGCAATACGGCGAAGCTCCGGTGCAAAACCTAGATCCAACATACGGTCAGCTTCATCAAGAATTAGCGTGTCAACGCCATCTAAGAAAAGCGAACGATGTTCTAAGTGATCCGCTAGACGACCAGGTGTCGCCACAATAAAACGCGGGTATTTACGCAGTGCTTTTACTTGATCGTTGAAGTTTTCACCACCAACAATCAATGTCGCTTCATAAGACAAACCATTCAACATGCCACGAAGTTCGCCATAAACTTGCTTGGCTAATTCACGCGTCGGAGCCAAAATCACACCACGAGGGTCTCTTGCTGAGAATGCTTTTGTTTTTAGAGCCTTATGCAACATAGGCAGAACAAACGCTAAGGTTTTTCCTGAACCCGTTTTTGATGAAGCCAATAGATCCTTACCGGCAATGGCAACAGGAATGGCTTGCTGTTGGATCTTAGTCGCTTGTTTGAAATCAAAATGTTTCAAGCTTTTAAGTAAGCGATTATCTAGGCCTAAATCTTTAAAGTGCAAAAGGACTCTCCAGTCTTATGATTCTGTATCGAAAATTTTTTAACGTAATATGATAACGCGAAACGCCTTAGAATGGGTAGAGATCACATAAAATTAATCCGTGAATAAAATTTTCACCTATGTCCTCACACCAAAGGCCACCGTTTGTTTCGCATCAACTAAAGCAAACTCTCAACCTTTCCAAGCAAAAATATCTCAGTCAATCTGCAGGTCAAAAATAATAAAGGGCTCAAATGAGCCCTTTATTTCCATATTTGTTTACTCAATTAATGATTGAATTGAGACACCAACTTATCCAACTCAATACATTGATAAGAAAGCTTTTGGAAACTCAAGCGAGTTTCCGAAACCACGTTCACTATTGTATTACTACTGTCAGCAATCGCTTGAACATTCTGCGAGATGTCTTCACTGACTGCACTTTGCTCCTGAGAAGCCGTAGCGATATGCGACACTTGCTCGTTTACATGATTAATCGCGTCCAAGATTTGCGTCAGCGAATCTTTCGCAAGCCCCGCATGATCAATGGTATTAACGCTACTTGCCACACTTGCGCTCATAACAGATACCGCTTTGGTGGCACCACTTTGCAGCTTTTCAATCATCTCTTGAATCTCACCGGTACTGGAAGAGGTGCGACTAGCCAAACTACGTACTTCATCAGCAACCACAGCAAAGCCGCGTCCTTGTTCTCCTGCTCGAGCCGCTTCAATCGCCGCATTTAGCGCGAGCAAATTCGTTTGATCGGCTATCCCTCGGATTACATCGAGAACCGACGCAATTTGTTCTACATCGGAATTTAAAGTGTTAATGACATCGCCAGCTAAATTAATCTCATTCGACAGCTCAGTGATCGAATCAATAGTGGAATTCACCGTGTCATTCGCGATCGTTGTTTGCTCTTGCGCAAGCTTAGTTAAATCAGCCGTCTGCGTCGCACTGCCCGACACCGTATGACTGGTATTCAGCATCTCATGGACGGCAGACGCAACCGCTTCACTATCACGTTGTTGAAGATCCGTTGAACTCGAAATATTAATTGTTAGCTTTTCTAGCGCTTGCACTTCATTTCTAAGGGTTTCAGTTGTACAAATCACGTGATTGATGGTTTTCTCAATTTTAGAGACGAACTCATTAAATGAATTGGACATTGAGCCTAGCTCATCAGTCGAATTGCTCGTCACTCGTTGTCGTAAATCCCCATCACCAGAAGCTATTTGAAAAAGTGCCTCCTTCAATTCACTAATCGGATTTATGATGGTCCGTTGAACAAAAATCAAAAACACAATCGCAAACATCAAAACAATCAATGAGCCAAGTTCAAGGCTGATCTCGCCTTGATTTCTAAGCTTTGCAATATTCTGTTCAGCCTCTGATTTCTTTTCTTCAAGCACGTCTTTAACCCTGTTGAGCTTGTCTCGCATGTCGCCAAATTTTTGCTCAATTTCGACTTGTTTTTTTATAACATGCGAAGCCCATTCCTGTTGTGGATACTCTTTAATAGCTTTGTATTCTGCTAGCCATTGATTGGTTGCATCCACTAATTGCTTTACTTCACGGCTAAACGACTGTGGTAAAAGGTCTTCTGCCAATAGTGCTTTCTGAAACCTCGGCAGCGCTTTATAGGCGTTGTCTTCAAATTCAAAAAGGTGGTGTTCGAACTCCTTTTCGCTTTGAGAAAGTGCAATTCCCTGCATTGCAGACGTTGCTTGGTAAATATCACGGTAACCATCTTCCATCGCTAATAACGCTGGCATCAATTGTTCAGATAGCTGCTCAGAAATATCATTCTGCATCCAAGTTAATCTGATGTTGAGAATACTGCTAGTAGAGGAAATAAGAATTAAAAGAAAGAGAGGCACAATCAACTTGTGCTTAATTGATACACCCTTGAACATGCAAAGAGTCCTAATGAAGTCGTTAGATTACGTAGAGTGCTAACTTAAAAATCAGTTAGCACGCTCACCGTTCATTAGTATCTGCTAATCCACCCCTAATTACAATTAACCATACTGTAAATATGACTTTGCAGGCAAATTAAAATAATCAAAGTTAGCTCTTTAGGAACATTAACGTGAGTTTGTTCAATCGAGTGTCATTTGGAAAGCAAGAGAAACACTTTATGTAATGTATTTTTTGGAGACTAACAGCCAAGTTTACGCAGTCTTAATAATGAGAATAACAATCCTATCAATCTAGCTATTTAAATTATTTGTTGATTTTGTTAGCTATTAACTATGTGCTTCATTTTTTTGTCGCTACAATCATTAATGAAGCGACTATATGCTTAATAATGTATAGCGCATCTATTGATACTAATGATTCAAGGAGTTCTCATGAACAAGACGTTAATCGCAGCTGCAGCATCAGTTTTTCTTCTAGCGGGTTGTGCTTCAGGACCAGACGAAGCGACAATGGCTAAAATGGACGACCTAAATAACCAAATCGCTCAACTAAATAGTGACGTAGCTGCGCTTAAGAGTGAACATGCAAGCGCAGAAATGAAAGCGAAACAAGCTTCAGATGCCGCGATGGCAGCGCAAGAAGAAGCAGCACGAGCAAACGAGCGTATCGATAACATCGCTCAATCGTACACAAAATAATTTAATAATAATTTTGTAAGACCAGCGCCTACTTTTGAGTAGGCGCTGCTATTTCTATAGGGATACCATTCTGCGCAAATATCGCTGCGCGTGCTTTTGTATCAGACAGATCCGCATCTTCTAGCCACCAGCTGAGCTCCATTGGCACCGCAAGAGTTTTCTTTGAACCATCACTTCTTGTTAACGGCTCGTGCGCTTCAATAAAGACACTTCTATCCGGCTCCAACGCCACTTTAATCGGTTCATTGATCACTTTGACTTTTTCACCTTTAGATACTTGTTCAAATAGCCATTCAATGTCTTTTGGCTCCATACGTATACAGCCCGAACTGACGCGTAAACCAATCCCGAATTCTTTGTTGGTACCATGAATAAGATACTCACCGCTACCATAGGCTAATCGAAGTGCGTAGTTACCGAGTGGGTTTTCTGGACCAGCGGGCACCACCGCCGGAAGATCGATGCCTTTTTCCAGATATTCTTTGCGAATGGATTGAGGAGGGGTCCAAGTTGGGTTGGGACGCTTTTGACTGATCTTGGTGACCATTTCAGGCGTATCACGCCCAACTCTGCCAATCCCAACAGGAAAGACGTGAACTTGATTTAACTCCGGCTGGAAATAATACAGCCTAAGCTCAGCGAGATTAATAACAATCCCTTCTCTTTCAGTATGAGGAAGGATCAATTGTGTGGGAATACTAAGTACATACCCTTCTTCAGGAAGAAATGGATCGACGCCTTTATTTGCAGCCATCAAGGACAAAAAGCCAACATCATACTGCTTGGCTATTTCAGCTAATGTCTCACCTTTTTCTACTTCGTGGTGTTGAATACGGCCAATAATTCGGCTGTTATCTTGGGGTAGTTCAAACACAGCAGCATGAGCCGAGCTGACCAGCAAACTGGTGGTCAAAACAGCCATTTTCAAGGCTTTATGAATATGAGTATGTATCAGGTTATTCCGCTTGATGTGCATGAACCGGACTGTCCTTAGCTTCTTTGTATAAAGTTAAGGTTAACGCCCTTTCCGCTTTATGATCAACTATTGGCGAGGGGTAATCTAACATATGCGCGTTTTCCGAGTTCCAAGGTTGGTGCACCCACTTCTTAGGTACATCGTGTAGCGCTGGTATCCAGTGCTTCACAAAGTCTCCTTCGGGATCAAACTTTTCACCTTGGCTTGTTGGATTAAAAATCCTAAAGTACGGCTGACCATCGCACCCTGTAGATGCACACCACTGCCAGCCTCCATTATTAGCCGCATAATCGCCATCAATCAATTTGCTCATGAAGTAAGCTTCACCCCATCGCCAATCAATATGCAGATCTTTCGTTAAAAAACTCGCGACTATCATTCTCAAGCGGTTATGCATCCAGCCTGTCGTGTTGAGCTGTTTCATTGCGGCATCCACAATGGGGTAGCCAGTTTCGCCGCGCTTCCACTTTTCAAACCATTCACTCTGGCCAGGCCAAGTAATATTTGCTTCCCAAGAGACAAAGCCAATCCCTTTTGACAGCTTTGGTTCAAACACAAGTAAATGCTGATAGAACTCTCGCCAAATTAACTCACTGAGCCATGTTTGTTCACCTTCGGTCGGTTCGCCGTTTGATTGGTTGTAGTAAAGACGGGCGATACACTGGCGTACCGACAACGCACCAATGGCAAGGTAGGCCGATAAACGGCTCGTGCTATCTAAGTAAGGGAAATCCCTTTGCGTTTTGTAAGCTTTGACCTCATCCGTGCAAAAAGCTCTCAGTTGTTCAATGATTTGGTGAGAGTTAGTTACCCACCCCTCACTGGAGACTTTGGGATAAGTAAATTCAGTAGACTCGCTCCATACCCACTGCCGAGCCTGTAGAGGAAGCTCTACTTCGGGTAGTAACTGAGGTTTACTGATCATTGGAGGTTGGAAGCGCGCCAACCAAGCCCTTTTAAACGGGGTGAATACCTTAAAGTATTGCCCTTGTTTGTTGAGAATCGATGTCGGAGCAAACACACACTTATCATCAAAGCTCTGAAAGCTTGCTCCCAAATGATTTAAGACACTTGCAACCGATTGATCCCTCTTCTGCTCATTAACTTCATATTCTTTATTCGCAAAAACATGTTCAATACTTAGCTGCGCCGCGAGTTCAGTAAACAGCTGTGGAACATCAGAAAAGTCGTTCACTTCCCTGTACACTAATTGAATATTAAGTAACGCCAATTCCTCAGAAAGATCCGTTAAACGCCGGGCTATCAAATCAGCTTGAATAGGCGCAAGGTGATGCTTGCGCCACTGCTCTGGTGTCGCAATAAATAGCGCCACAGTTGGCTGGCCAGTTTCTGAAGCTCGAATTAAGGCTGTGTTATCAATCGTTCTTAGATCGCGTCGAAACCATACTATATTCATCGTTTATTCACTTAAGTCATGCTGGAAAATGCAACTTACTCAGAACCTCTGAAGTAGTAATTTCTGTTTTCGTTTGGGTAACTAACGCTTTTAGTTTGTCTTGCTGCTTTTGAACCAACGCTTTGTTGGAGAATAAGGTTACACGTTGATATGACTCGAGAACCGACTCATCACCAATCACCGCAAGATCATCCACACCATCAAGTACCGTTACGTTAAAACCTTGCTCTGCTTGGCACACTGCAAATAACCAAGCAGGAACGCTGCCAACGGTATCAAGATTCACAAACAAACATTTTCCTTTTGTGCTCGCTTTACTTTCAACCTCAACAATCATGGTTAACCGTGTCACCATTAGGCTTTGAAACAATGCTTGTTGAATCGTTCTTAGCGGGCCTTTCACTAGCCTCATAGCTTTGATTGCGGGAAGTACAAATTGGTCGCTGACAATATCTAGCGGGTACTCTTTGAAAACGGTTGCAATGATGCTTTCTGCTTGTCCTTTGTTTAAAGCAGCCAGTGAAGAAAGTAAGACATCCACCTCTTCCAATACTAAGTTCGTCGCCTCCGCCACAAGTTCGTTGTCGCTGTCGGATGTTAAAAGCGCTTTTACTTTGCCGATAGAAACACCTTTAGAGAGCCAATCTTGTATCTCATTGATCATTTCTATGTTGGCATCGGTATATAGTCGGTGCCCTTTCTCTGTTCTTTCTGGTTGCACTAACCCATATCGGCGCTGCCATGCACGAAGCGTAACCGGCTTCACACCTGTCATCTCCGACACCTCTCTAATTGCGTACAGTCTTTTTTCTTCCACGTTCTTATAATCCATAACGTAATCTGAGCTCTTCTGGATACGGTTCTAAATATCGTTGTTGTGCCAGATAGCTATCTGGGTACTTCTTCAGATAATGATTAATCAAAGTTAACGGAGCTAGCAAAGGCAATACCCCGACACGATAGTCGTCAATTAACTTAGATAGCTCTTGTTTTTCTACTTGATCCAGCGCTCGCTTAAAGTAGCCCTGAATGTGCATCAAAGTGTTAGTGTTATTCTTGCGTGTGGCTTTATGGGAAATCGCTTCCATCAATGCGAGGCGATATAACTGAAAGAACTCTTGAGGTTCATATTGCTTAACGTTAGCCACCAATTTACCCATTTTTTTATACGATTCTGGGTGGTGCGCCATTAGCGTGAGCTTATAGCGAGAATGAAACGCCACAATTTTCCCTGGACTTGGCGCATCCTCCATAGAGTCGTAAAAATCTTTTAGGCAATAGACTCGGGCAATAAAATTTTCTTTTAGAACAGGATCATTCAAGCGTCCATCTTCTTCTATTGGCAACCAAGGCATCGCCTTTTGAAGCTCCTGAGTGTATAGACCCACACCAGATTTAGTCGCTTGGCTATGTGCATAGATCTTTACTCTCTCCATCCCGCAAGTTGGAGACTTGGCACACACAATGTATCCGCATAACTCCTTGTTTATAAGCTCTTTAGCCTTATCTCGAGAGTAACTCAGCATTTGCTCCGTGTAATCTTTAGTTGGATCTTTTGTTTCCACCAACGCTATCCGCTCTTCATTGCTGATCAAGCGAATCGTCGGACGCGGGACTGACATGCCAATCCCTACTTCAGGGCAGATGGGAATTAAAGAAAACACTTTGGTGAGTTCTTTTGTCACGAAGTTGCTCTGCTTGTGGCCGGAATCAAAACGAACCTTTTCCCCTACAACACAAGCGCTCACGCCAACTCTGATTTCATGCTCTTTCATAGTACACACCCGTTATACAAATTTTTACCTTGTATAAGAAATAGCGCATACACCACCATTGTACAAGTTTTATTTATGTACAAGATAAAAACAAACGATTGGCAAAACGATTGCCATACAACTTTCAACAGATTTAGTTATAAAGTCGAGCTACTCTTAAGATGTCGAGCCAATTTGTGACAAAGCTCTCAAGGAAGGGTTATTTATCTCGCTAATATTGCCTCAACAGAAACAAACAGATTCAACAGAATTGGTAATTTACCTCCTGTTCGGTAAATAACTCTAAAACTTTGGAGAAGTACAATGGCAACCCCTCACATTAATGCACAACCTGGTGATTTCGCTGAAACAGTCCTAATGCCTGGTGACCCGCTTCGCGCAAAATACATCGCAGAAACTTTCCTAGATGACGTGAAGCAAGTTTGTGATGTTCGCAACATGTTCGGTTACACAGGCACATACAAAGGCAAAAAAGTCTCTGTAATGGGCCACGGCATGGGTATCCCATCTTGCTGTATCTACGTACACGAGCTAATCGCTGAATACGGCGTGAAAAACGTAATTCGTGTAGGTAGCTGTGGCGCAGTTCGTGACGACGTGAAACTAATGGACGTTGTGATCGGCATGGGTGCTTCAACTGACTCTAAAGTTAACCGTATTCGTTTCAACGACCACGACTTCGCTGCTATCGCTGATTTCGGTCTTCTAGAAGAAGCTGTAAATCAAGCTCGTACTCAAGAAGTACCAGTAAAAGTAGGTAACGTATTCTCTGCAGACCTTTTCTACACTCCTGAAGCAGACATCTTCGAGAAGATGGAAAAACTAGGCATTCTAGGTGTAGACATGGAAGCAGCTGGTATCTACGGCGTTGCTGCTGACTTAGGCGCTAAAGCACTGACTATTCTGACGGTTTCAGATCACATCATCCGTGGTGAGAAACTAAGCTCAGAAGAGCGTCAAAAGTCGTTCAACGACATGATGAAAGTAGCACTAGAAACCGCTATCAACATCTAATTACGTTGAAACGCAGTACTTTGCAGCCAAGTTCGCTTGGCTGCCCAGATAATCCCGAGGGGGCGATCGTGTCTAACGGCGAACTGCCAAAAGATGCAGATGGTTTACAACTCAACTTTTGTAAAACATTGGCGTGTGACAACTTTGGATTGAGCGATGCAAAACGTTACGTTTTGCAACATGCGAACCCTAAGCGTCCGGCGATGGTTTGTCGTGAATGTGGAGCTTTCCCCCCCTTACTTAACAACCGTGAAGTGTTAAACGAACTCCATCGTTTAAGACAACTTCACAGTGATGGGCTTCCAGCTTGTCGAAATGACGACTGTGATAATTTTGGCCTGTCCGTTCATACCCATAAACACCTCTACCATGCTTTTGGTTTCAGTGGTGACAGGCAGCGCTATCGCTGCAAGCAGTGCCAGTCCACTTTTGTAGACAAGTGGTCGGGTTCGAATAAAAAACTTCAATTCCAAGAAAACCTCATGGGCTTATTGTTCATGGGTTATTCCGTACGTGAAATTTGCCGTAAGCTCGAAATCAACCCGAAAACCTTCTATGACCATGTTGAGCATATTGCCAGCCGTTGTCGCAGAAAGTTAGCGATGATCGACGCAAGATGGGTGAATCACGCCGAGCACTATCAGTTCGCTTCCCACTACCAATTGTTGCAACCGAACAGCAATAACGGCGTGCTATGGATTGCTACCGGTGAAGCTCACTCTGGTTACATTCTGTGCCAACATGTCAATTATTCAGGTAATGAAGAGCCTCAAGGGCAAACGGATCATAACCCGTACGATGAAGTGTCTCGCTTTGTCTCCCGTGAACACTCTGCAGAAGCAAACTTAGAAACACCACCACCTTCAGACAAATTGCGTGAGCGAATTGAGCAAAAATACCAAACCATTTTAGCTCGTGGTAACGTCGAAGACCCTATGGGGAATCTAACCTCATTTACTTACCCGTCAAAAGGGGCATTAGTTCGACCACCTTACACTTCCTATGCACACTTCCTGCATGTTCTGGACATGTGCGAGCAAGATAAACATGTCTCTATTTATATGCCACAGGACCCATTACTTCGTTCTGCCGCATTGAGCGTTTGTTTGCCGCGAATTCAAAGCCAAAATATTGACTTAATGTACGTAGAAGAAGATGAAGGCTGGAATTCAGAGCAACCTTTTGAAAAAGTCGATATCGTACACATGAGTTGGTGGCGAGATCGCTGGGCGATCGCAAACCAAGGAAGTACTAGAAAAGGAATATGCTACCTAGCAGGCGATAAATCGTCGCCAAAGCAATGGTTTAACCAAGCTTCCATCAAGCAAACCGAATTCTACCAACAGCGTTTTCAGGTTCTATTTAATAGCTTTATTAACGAACCGAGAAGAAAACTTCGCCCAGGTGGAATCCTACCTCTATTGGATATTTTCCGTGCTTGGCACAATCTGTGCTACCAAGATAAGCAAGGATTCACACCAGCTCAGCGCTTAGGGGTAACGGAAACACCTCTAACACTGAAGCAGCTTCTGTCTTAGCCAATACACGCTTATTCCTGTCTTTGATATTTATAAGTTCTGCTAATCAAAAGCCAGAATGTGAATTCGTACTATATAATTAACAAATAAATACGAACTCTGTACGTTACTGTGATAATAAATAGTGCTTATCCCAGATCTCACACTTATAATGATTGTGTTATCAATATGTTCGGTAATCATGGAAATACGAATTGGACAAAAACCAATACCTTCTCGAAACAGAATTGGAGCAACTTCAGAGCCGCGTAGACTCTGAGCCCCAAGCCGTCTTAGAAATCGCTCAGCAATGTTTGTCCCGTGCTGAGCAGGTCCTGTTCGAAGAAGGGGCGATTCAAGCCTTAATGATCATGTCCAAGGCATGTTGGGGCATAATGGATTATCGAAAAGGCCTCAAGTACATTAAAGAGGCACACACTAGGCAGAATCGCCTAGATACCGATAACTTCCTTCCTGAAATCCTTCACCTCCACGCGCTTCAATTCTGGGGCCAAGCCAAGTACTACTCAGCTCAACAATTTTGGATCAATGCACTCGAACAGTCAGCCTTGGTTGAAGAAGTCGAAATTCAAATCGAATGTTTGGTTGGGCTAGGCAATATTTGGCGAATTACCCACGAATATAAACTGGCGTGTTCCACTCACCGATTAGCCGTAAAAGTTGCCAACAATACGCGCATCAATTGGCTAGAAGGGAAGGCTCGAATTCTATTAGCTTGGGATTACTACCTACTTCAGAATTACGTGGAAATGTTGTCGGTATTGGATGGCGCAGAAGAAGTCTTAGAAGGGCACAGTGATAAGACCTGGCAAGCCGAAGTATGGGATTTCCGAGGGTTAGCGTTACTCGGTTTAGAACGCTTAGACGACGCTGAAAAAGCCACCGAAAAAGCCCATAGCTTAGCTGTGGAGCACGATTTAACTTGGATGAAGGCACACTCATTCATCAGCCGTGCGCGTTTGGAGCTACTAAGAAAAAATCCAAATGAAGCCTCAGAGCTGCTATCCCTTGCAGAGCAATCCGCCGGAACCTTTGATAACGGTGAATTACTTAGCCAAATTTGCTTCCAGCAGTCACTCGTTGCTGAAGAAAACCATGACTTTGAAGGTGCTTTAGTTGCTTTCAAAAAGTATCGTAAATACTCAACTGAAATGCTTCGAGAGCAAACCACTCGTGTCGGTCTCGATAAGGCGCGCAGCTCCAAGCGACAATTAGAACAACGCGCAAGAAAACTGATCAATCGAATTCGTGGACAACACGAGTACGACCCAGAAAAACATTTCTCCCATGTGGTTTCAGAAACCTATTGGTGGGAACAAATGGTGTTATACAAAACGGAGCTTAAGCGCTCAAACCATAGCATCATCATGTTTCAGCACCCGGATCCTAGTTACCTTGAAGTCTGTACTGAAATTGCGCACACCTTTTGTAATCAAAACGACCTTATATCCCGCTTGAGTTCAGAGCGTGTCGCCCTGATGCTGGCGGAAAAAGGTGATGCGGCAAACGAAATCTTCCAGACCTTAAAAACCATGTTAGACATTTATCCATGGAAACGACGAGGTCTAAAAGGGCAAAAGCCAACCATCTCGCTCAACGACATTTTAACTTTTCCTTTTACGCTTGAGCAGTTGGAAGAAACCCAGAACCTAAAAATGAAAAAGGTAAACAAAGATGGAAGCGCTGCTAAATAAAATTACTGATGCGGGTTTGGATCCTTCGTCGGTATCTGGCGAAGAAGCGATCATCTTTTGGAACCACATCCGCCAACACATTTCGACGACCCCTAAAGAACGCGCGCACTGCTACATCATCAGTGCCGAGTACCGAGCGGAATTAAAACAAAATCAAATTAGTCTCGACGAGTTGCGTCTTGCACTCGACTTACTTACCTTGCCGGAAGATGTTGAAGACATCCTCACCGTCCGTTGCAGCCTTAGTGAACGTTTAGTCGAGGTTGGGGACTACACCGCCGCTCTTCACGAGTTTGTTGTTTCATCGACCATCGCAGTCGAGCATGGTTATATCGACGAATACGTACTCGCTATTTTAGGTATGGGCAATCTATGTGACGCTTATGGTGATCACAATCGAGCACTCCGTTATTACCAGAAAATCGACAGTATAGATCACGCGATCAGTAGCCGTTCATTACGCCTTCGATACAAGCTGCATACCGTCGCTAGCTTAATCTACTTAAATCGAATCTCTGCTGCGAGCGACCTACTTCGTGAGTGCGAAGAACTCAGTATTTTGGTGAGCGACAAGCACCTCACCGCTCAAATTTTACTTTACCAAGCGAAGATTTTGCGCGCTCAAAAAGAGTACCACGATGCATTGTTATGTCTCGCTCGGGTCCAATATAGCGCGGGTAACACCCAAGCTAGTTGGCTAACCACCATGATCCGATTAGAGCTTGCCCATTGCCTCAATATTATCGGCAAACAGCAAATTGCCAGCATGATTCTGGAAAGCACCAATAAACGTATCAAACTGTATTCCTCTCCGGTTCTAGCGAAACGCTTTTATGACTCACTCAGCGACGTATGCATGAGCCAAGGCAAGTTCCAAGAAGCTTTAGCCTATGAAAAGAAAGGCTATCGCATTGAAACGGATTTGATGAAGCAAATTCCAATCAGTGAATTAGGGGCAAGCCAGCTCCGCCGTATCTCGCGCTTCGAACTTCAGCTGAAACTCATTTTGTCTGAACAAGAAAACAAAGAGCTCAAAGAAACCACTGAACAGCACAAAAATACCGTAGCTCAGCTTCAACAAGATGTGTTTACCGACCCTCTTACAAGCCTGCATAACCGCCGTTGGCTCGACGTTAAGCTGAAAGACCTGCTGCTCCACGAAACCCCTTTTGCTCTCATGGTTGTCGACATCGATCACTTTAAGTCAATTAACGATGAACTGAGCCACTTAGTGGGTGATAAAGCCATCGTCAGCGTGTCTCATGAACTGGCTTCTTATTTCAAATTCCGTGGCGCTTCTTGTGTTCGATTCGGTGGTGAAGAGTTCTTAGTCATTCTAGAAAACGCTGACCTACCCAAAGCCGAGCTTCATGCCGAGAATTACCGTGATCGTATTTATCAATATGGTTGGCGAGAAATTTTAGGCGAACGAGGTTTAACCGTGAGTATTGGCATTACCTTGCATCGTGAAGGAGAGAACACTCAGCGTACTTTCTATCGTGCTGACAAAGCTTTATACCGAGCTAAAGCCAACGGCCGAAACCAAGTTTGTACTGAGTAGGGTGCCCCTGCTCAGTCACCATTCACTTTCTCTCGATAAACGGATGAGAACCTATAAGAAGAAGAGAGAAATACCGCCTACCGCAACGATTGTCCCAAGTAAACTTTGCATAGAAACCTTCTCACCTTTCAGCGCATATATAACCAAGATAAACACAGGGCTAGTCGCAATTAAGGTTTGAGCGATCGCTGGGTTCGCATGCTTCAGCGCTACTTGTTGCAACCATAAGGCGAGAAACGTTCCCACAAATATCGCGCCCAATAGCCATGTTTTATCAATCGTCGTCATGGCTTTCAAATTCGAACTCATGGAAGAAAAAGGTTTTTTCTCAACAAACGGAATCAAAACCATCACGGCCATGACCCCAATACTCAGGCGAATTAATGCGCCGAGCAAAGGCGGGATATCGCCAGCCACCAGCGCATAATGGGAAATCACCACACCCGACGCCTGACACACGCTCGCCACTAAACCAAACCCGATCCCACTCCACGCAGTTTTCTGCCCTGAGTTCGACGGTTGGAACACCACAAAAGTGACGGCGAGCGTAGTAATGATAACACCTAACCAACTCTGCAACGTCAATGCCGCGCCAAGAAACATCAACGCCAGCACTCCAGATAATGGAGGAGCCAGTGATTCCAATAACAAGGTTTTGTTCGCACCAATTCGTTTCAACGCAGCAAAATACGCGCTATCACCGATCGCAATCCCAATAACACCTGAGAATGCCAAAATCCAAAAGTGATTCTGGCTCATCTCAAATTCAGGCATTGGCAAAAAAGGCATAACCACCAACATCATCATCGAGGCGACAATACCTTTAACAATATTGAGTTGAAGCGCTGAGAAGCGATGTCCAAATTGCCCATATATCCAAGTGGCGAACGCCCACACTATAGCTGCACCAATCGCAGCGATTTCGCCCATATAAGCCATATTTACTTCCCTGTTAATAAAACCGTCGAACCGACAATATGTGCGCTGATGAAAAGTTCAGCGAATGAAAAACGGCCTTCGACCAACCTCACACATACTGAAAAAAATATTCGATTTTAGTGCCCCAAATTATTTTTATAACAAATACTTACACCATAGCGTAAGATATCAATATCCCATTTTTAACATTAACAAGGAACTGTTATGTTTTTAGACTACTTTGCACTGGGGCTTCTCGTCTTTGTTGCACTCGTTATTTTCTACGGCATCATCGTTATTCATGATATTCCTTATGAAATTGCTAAAGAACGTAATCACCCTCATCAAGATGCCATCCACGTTTCCGGTTGGGTGAGCTTATTTACTCTACATGCCATCTGGCCGTTTCTTTGGATTTGGGCAACGCTATGGCGAGAAGATCGCGGCTGGGGTTTTGCAAAACTAGAGGAAGAACAGCATGACATTCACCATCGAGTCGATAAGCTGATCGATCAAGTTGAAACACTGCAAAGAGAAGTCGTGCGCTTAGAACAAGTGAAAGCCGACACCCCACTAGAAGACACGGAGGTCAAATAATGGATTTACTACTGATAATGACCTACGCGGCATTATGTATCACCATTTTCAAAGTATTTAACATCCCCCTCAATAAATGGAGTGTTCCTACCGCTGTTTTAGGTGGTGTAGTTCTAATTGGTACTTTGATTCTATTAATGAACTACAACCATCCATTCACTCAAATCGGTAATCAAGTCTACTCAACAACTCCAATCGTCTCTGGCGTCAGAGGGCGAGTAATTGAAGTACCCGTAGAGCCTAATCAGCCGTTGGTGAAAGGAGAAGTACTATTTAAAATAGACCCGATCCCATTTGAAGCTGAAGTTGCTAAGTTAAAAGCCAAAGTGAAAGAAGCAAGCCAAGGCGCCTTAGGTTTAGATTCAATTGTTAGTGAGGCGGAAGCGGCTAAAATCAAAGCTATCGCAGAGCGGGACAAAGCGAAGCGCGAGTTTAATCGTTACCAACGTGGCTACGATAAAGGCGCGTTCACGGAACAACAACTCGACACTCGTCGCCAAGCTTATAAAGCAACAGAAGCGGCATTGAAAGTGGCTGAAGAGAAACAGCAACAAGCGCAAATTTCACTTAACTCTGAAATTGGTGGCGAAAACACTGCAGTTGCGAGCCTATTAGCCGATTTACGTAAAGCCGAATTCAACTTGGAACAAACGGTGGTTCGCGCTCCTACTGATGGTTACGTGACTCAATTAGCATTAAGACCCGGTGTGATGGCCGTTCCGCTACCATTTGCTCCTGTAATGACGTTTGTTCACACTGAAGATAAGATCTATACCGCTGCGTTCAGACAAAACTCGCTACAACGCCTACAACCAGGATATGAAGCGGAGTTCTTGTTCCGTGCCCTACCAGGTAAAGTGTTCAAGGGTGAAGTAGTTGAAGTGATTCCAGCCATCGGTGAGAGCCAATTCCAAGCTCGAGGTACATTATTAGGAACTGAAGCGCTGCGAACCAATGGTCGTGTGCTAGTCACTTTAAAGATCAACGATGATTTATCTGACTTCCACTTACCACAGGGCACAGCGGTAGAAGTAGCGGTGTATTCAGATAGTTTCACTCACGTCTCAATCATGCGTAAAGTCCTTATTAGAATGAAGAGTTGGCAAAACTTCCTATACCTAGACCACTAATCTTTCACTCTATAACAGAGTAGAAACATTCTTAAAAGCCAGTCGCGACGACTGGCTTTTTTTTTACAACGGACTCCTTTAAGTCATTCATTCCGCTGCGTTCTCTACATCAAGATACTGTCTGGTATTCATGACACATGGAGTATTTAGACATCCAGACACATAACTTTCCTTAATGATCAGTTCTACTGTATAATTCGCGCCTTATTTTTGTTATTTGCCTAAAAAACACTCTTAATAAGCATTTTACTAATAATGGCGAATAACACTGGGTCTATATTCCTGTTCTTTAAAAGACATTATCTTTCAGTACTTGAGGTTATTTATGAATCTTTCAGCCAAAACGGTCGTTGTTATCGCGATCGGTGCAGCTCTTTATGGTATCGGTGGTTTACCAATGTTTGGTGTACCTGTATTCGCCAATACAACACTTAAGCCAGCAATGGCTGTACTTGCTTTGTTCTCAGTACTGTTTGGTCCTTTGGTAGGTTTTTTAGTTGGCTTTATTGGCCACTGGGTAACGGATCTTTTCGCAGGTTGGGGCGTATGGCTAACATGGGTTTTAGGTTCAGGTATCGTAGGTTTAGTAATGGGCTTTTTCCCGGCGATGACAAAACGTCGCCTAGAACAGGGAGAGCTACCAATGAAAGACTTCATGCTCTTTGTTTTACTGGCCCTTGCCGGTAATGTTTTTGGTTACGGTTGTTCTGCTTTCTTAGATACTATCCTTTACGCAGAACCGTTCACCAAAGTATTCACACAGCTTTCTATCATTGCCGCAGGTAATACAGTGCTTATCGCAGTAGTGGGTTTCTTAATTTTGAAATCTGTTGCAAAGCGCAATAAGCAAAGCCGAAACCTAACTGAGGCATAAGCATTTAATGACCATTGAATTTTCGAACTTCTCTTTTAGATATGAGTCGCTGGATAAACCGACGTTAAAGAATATCGATCTAAGGATAGAGAAAGGAGAGAAAATCGTCATTATTGGCCCAAGCGGAAGTGGTAAATCAACACTTGGGCAATGTCTCAACGGATTGATCCCTCATGCTATTAAAGGTGAGGTTTCTGGCAAACTTGAGCTTAACGAGCACAACGCCTCGACGTTGGACATGCATAAGTTTACCGAACAAGTCGGCACCGTATTACAAGATACCGACAGCCAATTTGTCGGCTTGAGCATAGGCGAAGACATTGCCTTTGCTTTAGAAAATCAGCTGATGTCCAACCTTGATATGTACCCGCTTGTTAAGTCGACAGCAAAAATGGTCGACTTAGAAGAGATGCTCGAACGCTCTCCGCATGACCTTTCCGGCGGCCAAAAACAGCGAGTATCGCTCGCAGGTATTTTGGTCGATGATGTCGACACTTTGTTGTTCGATGAGCCGTTAGCTAGCCTAGATCCAATGACGGGCAAAGCCACTATCGAAATCATTGATCAGCTTCATCAAGAAACCGGTAAAACCATCATCATCATTGAACATCGGCTCGAAGATGTCTTACACCGAGATGTCGACCGAATTATTCTGATGGAAAAAGGCGAGATTGTCGCAGATACCACGCCAAACGCTTTGCTTGCTTCTGACCTTTTAGAAGTTCACGGTATTCGCGAGCCTTTGTACCTGTCGACCTTAAAAGCTGCCCAAGCGCCAATAGACAGCAATGACCAACTGGCGAAATTCGAGCAACTTAATTTTGAAAAATACAAACCGAGCGTCAAAACGTGGTTTGATTCCATGCCGGCACGCCACCAAATCGAAACTACGTCGACTTTACTTGACGTAAAAGGGCTGACCTACTCTTATGACGGCGAAAAGAATGCGCTAGAAGACGTCACTTTTAGTGTCGGCAAAGGTGAGTTTGTTTCGATTCTTGGTAAGAACGGTTCTGGTAAATCCACCATTACCAAACTGGTCATGGGTGTATTAGAGCAGGACTCTGGAAGCATTCACTTAGAAGGCGTAGACCTCAGCACTTTATCTATCTTTGAGCGTAGCCAAAAGGTTGGGGTGGTAATGCAAAACCCAAATCACATGATTTCACATCATATGATTTTTGACGAGGTAGCTTTTGGCCTGCGTAACCGAGGGCTAGAAGAGTCCGCAATCACTGAAAAAGTTGGATCCGTTCTTGAGTTGTGCGGCTTAAGTAAATTCCGTCACTGGCCTATCGAAGCATTAAGCTACGGACAAAAAAAGCGAGTGACTATCGCATCAATCTTAGTTCTAGAGCCTCAACTTCTTATTCTCGATGAACCTACAGCTGGTCAAGATTATCGCAACTACACCTCGATGCTTGGATTTATTCAGAAGCTAAACCGAGAATTAGGCATCACTGTAGTAATAATTTCCCATGATATGCATTTAGTGCTGGAGTACACAACCCGATCCATTGTGATAGCGGATAGTAAGCTGATTGCTAACGCCCCAATGACCGACGTGTTTTGCCAGCCAGATCTTTTGGAAAAGGCAAATCTGTCTACTACTAGCTTGCTTGAATTAGCGATAAAAATGCAAATAAACCAACCAAACCTGTTTATGCAACACTTCATTAATCACGAGAGCCAAACTACCCCAGTAGGCCTATCATGAATGCCTCTAAAGTAAAATTTGGCATCAGCTATATCGATACTAAATCGCCGCTGCACGCACTCAATGGTATTACCAAGTTTGCTCTGTTTCTTGCTTGGGTGACCGTCGTGCTGACAACGTTTGATCTTCGCCAAATCATAGTATTGATAGCGACAGGGCTACTGTTGCTACGTATGACCAAAGTACCATTTCGAGTGTATAAGCCACTGCTCATCGGCACGGCCAGCGTGCTGACGCTAAATGCGCTCTTTATGTACCTGCTCGCGCCCACTCAAGGGCAACAGCTCATTGGTAGTGAACATATACTTTTAACACTTCCGGGCAATTACTCGCTCAGCCAAGAGACTTTGTTTTATTTGGTCACGGTCACCCTCAAGTATTTCAGCATGTTCCCTATTGCTTTGGTGTTTGTATTCACCACGCACCCAACAGAGTTTGCTGCGAGCTTAAATCGATTGGGTGTGCCTTATAAGATTGCGTATGCCGTTAGCCTAACCCTACGTTACTTGCCAGAAGTAAAAAAAGACTTCGTTAATATCATGCACGCTCAACAAGCGAGAGGCGTAGATCTCTCCAAAAAAGCGCCTTTATTCAAACGCATGAAAAATGTGGCTAAGGTTCTCGGGCCGCTGATATTTTCAAGTTTAGATAGAGCCGATGAGATTTCTAATGCTATGACACTGAGAGGGTTTGGTCGTCACCAATCACGTACATGGTTTAGCCAATCTCCTCTAAAAAAAGCGGACATCGTGGCACTTTCGTTGATTGGGGTTATTGTAATTTTGGCGGTGCTTAAGCGACTCTACGAAACGCAGTTATTCTGGTATCCATTGTAAACTATCTATTTCATATGCCGCTGGTCTCAGCGGCATACTTCTATTTCCTGCCCACCTCAACGTCAGAATATGTACTAAACTTTTGCTTTAAAGGCTCATTCGTTTCCTAACGAGGTGTACATGACGAAACTCCACAGTAAAACGACGCATTCGTCTCTGTTTGGTTCGAAGGGAATATCGTCATTTCTGGGTGCCCTTACTCTTTTGGTTTTCAGTCATCTAACACCAGCCCAAGCTGAAACCGCTTTAACTCAATTCGTTGATGCGTTTCCAAATTCCACCTTATCGGCTCAAAAGCGGCAGCAAGAACTAGAGTGGTTCAGAAACGCAGCCAAGCCCTACAAAGGCATGAAAGTCACCGTTATTTCTGAAGATATTCCAACCCATAGATACGAAGCCTCTCAACTGGCTCGGCAGTTTACTCAACTCACTGGCATTCAAGTCATTCATGAAATTGTTGGGGAAGATGATCTCGTTAAACGCCTACAACTGCAGATGACCACAGGCGTCAACATCTACGACGCCTATGTGAATGACTCAGACTTCATTGGCACCCATATCCGCAGTCAAAAAGTAGTGCCGATTTCCCACTATATTCTCCGAGAGTGGAAATCACTGACGCTCCCCACTCTCGAAATTAATGATTTTATTGGCTTGGAATTTGTTAAAGATTCAGATGGCGTAGTCTATCAACTTCCATCTCAACAGTTTGCCAACTTGTATTGGTATCGACATGACTGGTTCAGTCGAAGCGATATTCAAGCCAAGTTTGAAAAGCGATACGGCTATCCGCTGGCGGTACCGCAGAATTGGTCGGCGTACGAAGATATCGCGAAATTCTTTACAGAAGATGTGAAAGAAATCGATGGAGAAAGAATTTGGGGGCACTTCGATTACGGGAAGTATGAGCCCTCTTTAGGCTGGCGAATTTCTGATTCTTGGCTGAGTTTAGCCGGGGTGAATGATGTCGGTTTACCAAGCGGGCTGCCAGTTGGCGATTGGGGCATCCGTGCCGAAGAGTGTATGCCGGTAGGCGCTAGTGTTGCGCGAGGTGGGGCTCTCAACAGTCCAGCAGCTGTTTACTCGCTTGAAAAATACAAATATTGGCTCAACACTTATGCGCCACCTGAAGCCAAATCGCTGACATTTAGAACCGCGGCAGATTGGTTGGCACAAGGAAAAGTTGCGCAACAGATATTCTGGTACAGCGCATTTATCCCAGTCATGAATGCACCCAATTCAAAAGTCGTCGACGAAAACGGCGAACCTCTATGGCGCTTAGCCCCCTCTCCAAGAGGGCGCTATTGGAAGCCGGGAATGAAGTCTGGATACCAAGACGTTGGCTCTTGGACATTCCTGAAATCCACGCCTCAAAAGCAGCAAGAAGCGGCTTGGCTTTACGCTCAATTCACAGTTTCTAAAACGGTTTCTTTCGATAAACTGCTCAACGGATTTACGCCCATTCGCTACTCTGATATTGAATCAAAACGCTTCAGTGAGCTCTCGTCTCAACTTGGGGGGTTGGTTGAATTTTATCAAAGCGACGCAAAACATAGTTGGACACCGTCAGGAGTAAACATCCCCGACTATTCGACAATGGCCGCCATGTGGTGGAAGCATATAGGAGAATACCTGTATTCAGACATCGACGCGCAAACCGTATTAAACAAACTGTCTTTCCGATTTGATTCCCATTTAGAGAACCTGCGCTACAACCCTGATTTATTGTGCCGCCCTCGGTTGTCCATCGCTGAACCAACAAATACTTGGCTAAATCGCCCAGGTTCACCCTGGCCTAAAAACCCTGTTCAACCGCAAGGTATCACCCTGCCATTGTCTGAGGTCTATGAAGTATGGAATTCAAAAAAATAGTCTGTCTTTTAGGGCTATGCTTTAGCTTCCAGCTTTCGGCTGGTGATATTCGTATTGTCACTTTCTACGCGCCCCCATTCGTAAACAATGAGTCTAACCCTGATCTTGGGACGACCTATCAAATCATCATAGATGCATTCAACCGTGCCAATTTAACGTATGACGTTGAATTCAGCCCTAAAAGCCGAGCTTTAAAGTCCGCCAAACTTAAGCAGAATGTCTGTACTTTCCCAGTCGCGCGCTCTCAAACATTAGAAGCGGATTTCATTTGGGTCGGTCCGATCGCAATCAGTCAGTACGCGCTTTATCATAATGATCCGAAACCTACGACGCTGTTTACTGTGTCCGACGCAAAACCCTATAAGATCGTTTCCTATGAAGGATATAGCATCTCCAATGATCTAAGAGCGCAAGGGTTCAATATCCAACTCACAGAAGGGTTAGACGAAGGGATCAAAATGCTTCAACGCCAGTCGGTCGATTACTGGTTATCAGATACACGTACCGCCGACACACTGGCTAACTCATTAGAAGTAAAACTAACAGACACCCCCTTTGTCTTCCTGACCGACATTAAATACCTTGCGTGCAATAAGAAAATCACACCACTGATGGTTGCCCGGCTGCAATCTGAAATCAGCGCAATGATCACCAGTGGTGAAGTGAATATTTCGTTTCGATAGTTAGCGATATTTAGAAAGGAAATTGAAAGCCTAATGATAATTCAATCACTTCACTTTCTTGATAATCAAACGGCTTAGAAGCGATCGAAAAGTTCATATAGCGGTGTTGAAACTCTAGCCCTAATGCTTCCTGTTCTGGGTACAATTTTATTCCCCATACACTCCCTGAGAATTGATACTGATAACCGACATGGAGTAGTGTTGCGCCGTAAGCATGAAACCCCTTTAAGTACGCCAAGTGTTGAGGTTCGAATTGATAGCTCAAGGCCATTTGATATTTGGTTGGCAAGCGCTGTTTAAAGTCTTCATTCCCTTCGTAACCGGTAATCGTTGGTTCAATTTTGACTTTTCCATCAACCACTTTACTCGTAGATGTCGTCGCATTCGCGTCGGTATAAGGTGACTCATCCCATAATATCTCGCTGAATACATCTTGAACATAAAGTGACGCATACCATGAATCACTCATCGCCCAGTCGAGCCCCAAGTCAAATGTGTAGCCATACAAACTTTTTGGTGCATCAACTTGCCTGTCAAACAACTCGTCTTCACTGTACGTATACGACAAGTCTAGCTCCCCGGTGTAGCACTCCAAACCATCACCACAGCTCCCTGTTAATTCTGCGTAACCATTGGCTTCTCCATCCATCAACTCCTTCGCCTTTAAATAGGCACTAGCGACATAAAAATTGACCTTCTCAAACTGGTGCATATAGGCGAGCCGTATCCCTTCGGTATTAATATGGCTGGTTTTCAATGACAAATTATAGGTACGGTTGGGATCAATAAGTGTTCCGTTCACCGTCGTACCATACAACTCCATCGCATCTTCTGAGTAATCTAGAAACCACTCATACCGATAAAATAACGACAACGCAAAGCCTTGATATTGTGCGGAAATCGAAAACTCATCATAGGTAAAAGCGTTTTCACCGGGCTGATAATCCGACTCGTTACCTTTGACAAAATCATATACTGAATTGTTTTCTGTGTAAGACAGTGACGATATTTGGGTATTCACCTGCCAATCAGAAGAGGGGTTAACACTAATAGGAAGCAGGCTAAGTGTGGTTAGAGCAAAAGAAGACAACATGAATTAGTAACTTTCCTTCCATGGAAAAAAAGCAGAGAAGACAAGCTTCTCTGCTATAAGGTTCACCAAATTAGAACAGTGATTCGAATGTACCATCGGTGTAACGAATTAGGACTAGGCCATCATTCGTTTCTTCTATCGATGCCGCTTGAACGCCACCAACTGTCACGTTGCCAGACAACTCATCATTGCTACCTTCGATAACCGTTGCGACGACTCCGGATGTATTACGGATGGTCAACTCGGGATTCACTTCCTCTTCATGTAGAGCAATATCCGCTTCCAAAATGGTATCTACACCGTTGTATTCAATAGTAAGGCTCGCTTCGACCATTTCATAAGTTTCACGCGTCGCCTGGAGTTCAACAGATGCAGCCATCGCATTATTCTCTGCGTCGACTAAATCCGTCGTTACTCTTGCGGTTAAATACGCGTTTACGAAGTTTTCAGCCGTTTCCTCAGTTTCCGATTCTTCGTATGTGTTGGTGCAATCATTCTGAACACAACTCCATGCGTCACTAAACTCATAGGTGTGAACATACCCTCTAGGGTTTGCAATAGAGAAGTCTAAATATGAGCCTACCGAACTGTCATTTACCGAAATCGAGCCATCTAACATCAGTCCCATTGCACTCGCCGTAAATACTTCTTGCTCTTGCGCGCTTTCACCGGTTCCGTCATTGGAAAACTCGTTAGAGTCAGACCCAGATTCATCATAAGAAAGCCCTTCAAGAGAAATTGAAAGTTCTCCATCAAATGACACGTTATCGTCACCAGATACGTAGTCGAGATCAGCCTGAGTTAACGCAACACTTAGCTCAGTTAAATCAAACTGCTCGGTTTCAGACCATGTGTATCTAGCGCCACCCTCTAGAGCGACCACACTGTGCTCATAAGTCCATTCATTCATGAACCCAGTTAAGACAGCGGTTCCTGCGCCACTTAACGTCGTATTACCACTCGTGCCCATCAATGTAGTCAAAGCAAGGTTCACATCCGCTGTAAAAGTGCCATCTTCTTCACAGGTTTGGCCAACCGTGTATGATTCGCATTGACCGTTATCATTTTCGGTTTCCTGTGTTTCAAATGTTGTGGCAGTAGCCACAATATCTAAGCCTCTAGAATCGTCATCAACGGTATAGGTGTTACCATTGATTGCGACAACCAAGGTATTTTCAGCCGTGTAAGTCGTTGCGTCTGCCGCAGCCTCCTCAAACGCTTCGGCAATCGCCTCCAAACCTAAACCAATATTTTCAACAATTACTTCCGAGTCGTCTGATACCAGTTCATCAAACGCTTCCAATTCGGTAGAAAAATCATCCAAACCGGTTGCTAAGTCGCCTTCATCTTGAACCGAGTTATAAGCTGTACGTACATCAGAAATAAATGCTTTAGCAGCGACAATTTCGTCATTATTCTCAGGTGGTGTAGGCTCAACTTCTTCAGGAGGCTCTACAGCGTCCACGAGTTGAACAGCCTCTGTTAAATCAATTTGTTCGTCTTCTGGTAACGACTCATTTGCTTCGTCTTGAACCGTCGTCATCAAAGTTGCAGACTCAGTTAAAACAGCATCTACGTCAGTCGTGCTTACCGTGTATCCACCTTCGCTATCCAG
Source organism: Vibrio profundi (assembly GCF_043642225.1). Taxonomy (GTDB): domain Bacteria; phylum Pseudomonadota; class Gammaproteobacteria; order Enterobacterales; family Vibrionaceae; genus Vibrio; species Vibrio profundi_A. Next base: position 267,743 of record NZ_JBHZSF010000001.1, read on the forward strand.
TGTTACCAAAACATCTTTTTCTTCATCGGTTGCATCCAACAATGAAGCTGAATAGGTAGCGGCGGCAATTTCTTCTGCTGAAGCCTCACTCAGAGCTTCAGGATCCGTTAAATCAACGCCTCCAGTTTCAGTGATTGACGTCGTGATCCCGAACGCTTCTTGAATCGCTTTATTAGCGTTTGTCACGATGGCTTCAGTCACGCCGCTGCTACCACCGGCTTCAATCGCTTCTTCTGCAGCAATATCAGTCAACGAAGTAACGTTCACTGTCGTTGTGCCTTCAGTCGCTGATGGAATGATCGTCTTTAGAGTCCAACCATCCGGCACTTCAAAACTTTCGCCAAACGCTGCGTCATCGGCAGTATTAGCGGTTTCGTCAGTGGCATCACAGGCCGAAAGGTCACACTTCATCGTGGTATTCGCATCAGTTTTCGATACGATAACCATGATCGGCGTGTTCAGGGGCGCACCTGTAACCTCATAGCTCCCAGAATCATTGGTAGTCGTCGTTTGATAGAAACTGCTGTCCGCTTCAATACAACCTGTATCGTCAAATGCGTCACAGATTTCAACGCTCCCGTTGGAAACGATCCCTTTATTTACCGTACCAGAAAAGCTAGAGCTGCTTGCCGATGTGTCTGATGATGAAGAGTCATCACCTCCCCCACAACCTGCAACCCCAACAACAGACGCTATCGCTACCGCCAATATTTTTTTGTTCATATAACAATCCTTGATATCAATGAAGCCAAAAGACGCAACTGAATTTACATTTGCAGCGCAAATGAATTTGCAAGGTTAGATTTATTTTAATTATCTTTCTTGGTTCACTTCAAAAATGACAAAAAGATTTATAAAAAGAATGCCACTCATTGCTATAGATCAAGCCTTTTCAATAAAACTCCCTCGCTTGGTTAGAGCAAAAAGTTTGCAAACCACCAATGGAATGACACACCGTATAATACCATTTAGACTTTTTGGTCACTTATGGCTCGCATTACACAAGAAAAGAAAAATGAAAATTTTGAAATTTATAGCTCGATGATTCGACGAATATTTTTTGAAGAAGGATTCAGAGCGATTACTTATGCCCGATTAGGGAAAGAGCTGAATGTAAGGCAGTCGACGTTGCAGGGCTATTTCCCAAGCGTCAATGATTTCTTGAAAGTGCTAAAGGGTCACTTGCTACCAGTGTTAATAAAGAACCTTTGCTTCAAAAGTGAAGAGTCGTTTGTGAAATCGTGGGATGCCAGTTTTAAACACAAAGAATTTAGGCACTCTATTGCCCTCATTTTGTCTACGGCGAACAGTGAATCTCCGGCAGAGTTCAATACGCAAGGAATTCGAAACTTCGATACCTTACTCCAAACTCACTTTGGAGACATCCATAGGGATTTACTTGAAAAAGTGTTGGGGCGCTCATTCCTCATTCTGTCTGATTATCAGTAGCTGACACAAATGTGCCAGCTACACATTCCACTTAGTTACCAAAGTAGCCGATGACAACCTTATCGTCACCATGAGTTCTAGAAAATACATAGCCACTATTCTGTGGAAGTTCTCGATGCTCACCCGCTCCAATCGCAGAGTGTCGCTGCCTAAACTGACCAAGCGCTTTCCAATGATCTAGCAAGGATTGCTTCTCCTTAGACAGCTCCCAAACCATATCTGAGCGAGTTCCTTGATGAAAGTCATCCGCATACGGCCCAATGTTTCGCCCAACTTCATCGCCGTAATACACTTGAATCGCGCCAGGGCTCAACAATAACGCACTCGCTGCATTTTTTTGAAGAGAGTATGACTTGAAGCGACTAAAGAACAGTTCCGTATCATGGGAAGACATGTAGCTCACCGGATTAAAATCATCCGATTCTTGAATTGAATTGGAGTAACTTTGATAAGTCTCAGCCATTTGACTGAAGCAGACCGCCCCTTTATCCAACTTTTTCTGCATATCAAAATTGATCAACGCATCGAACCCATCATCAAAATACGGGCTACGATAGGCGGAATGCCCCCATACTTCCCCCATCATCCAAAAAGGTTGCCCCTCTTTACCATTAACTTTGCGCCACGATTCCAAACTTTCCGAAGCCGATGCTTTCAAGCGTTTCCACACATCGCCTTCAACGTGCTTAACCGTATCAACACGAAAACCATCAATCCCAAAGCGTTTTACCCAATCAGACTGCCATTCAATGAGATAATCAGAAACCGTGTAATTCGGTTTTGATACGACTCTCGTCCCTGGGTTATCGAGTAGCCATTGAGGGGGCGTCACTACTTTATCCGATTCCGTCAGGAAGTCAGGCAGCCCAGCAAGTGACATCGTCGTATCACTGCTATCTGGTGATGGATATCCCGGTAATCCTGTACGAACCCAGTCGCCCCCCCACCAATTGCTCCACTGGTTACTTTGATAGTCGATATGTTGATGGAAACTATGCCAAGTTTGCTCCCCCTGCTTGGGAGCCCAATCGGCCCACTTCTCAGGAAGTGCCGCGGAGTTTTTGATGACATTGATTTGGTCAAATTGCAAGTCAGCTAAAGTAGAGTATCCAGAATGGTTAATCACGGCATCAAGCAATACTCGGATACCTCGACGATGAGCTTCTTTCACTAATGTGGCTAAGTCTTGATCATCACCGAAGCTCTCATCAATTTTAGTAAAATCTCTCGTCCAGTAGCCATGGTAGGCATAAAAAGGAAACGAACCGCTATCACCGCCGCCGACAAAGCCGTGCACTTGTTCAACGATGGGTGATAACCAAATCGCATCGGTTCCTAGGCTTTGTATGTAATCGAGTTTCTCAATGACTCCTTGCAGGTCGCCGCCATGGAAAGTCCCCACTTCATCTTTTCCGTCCTTTTTCCGGCCGTAGCTACCATCATTGGTCGGGTTGGCATTATTAAAGCGATCAACCATCACGAAATAAATATTGGCATTACGATAGTCAAATGTACCTGATGTCTTTACTTCATCTTTTACGGTCACAGGCTCAAGCGCGATTAATCCTCCATTTTTCCCATCAAGAGTAATCGTCACTTTTCCACCCACCACTTCGACGATTTGCTCGCTAAACAGTTCCTTCAGCATGGTTCCATCAGGATAGGTATCGCCTAAAGAGATGAGTTTTTCACCTGCTGAAAATTTCTGACATTGAACCTTAGGGAGTGGGCGCTTGAACTCTTTTTTGGCTGTTTTTTTCTTTTCTCGTTTTAGAGTAAGTGATTGGGACTCTTCATCGTAATGAAACGCGTAATCTCCAGAGAATCGAATTTTCATTGAGAGATCAGTAAGCTCACCACACGCCAGAGCCACAGGCTTGTTGAATTTAAGCGAAGAGACTTCACTGCCAGCACATTGCCCTTCGATACCTGAAACCTGAACAGTGTAGCTGTCTTTCGCAAGTGGCAAAACAAGCGGTGTATCTCCCGTTAAGGGGAAATCACGGCTGTTTGTTGTCGTTGAAATGGTCAGTGTTGGAGAAGCTAACGCAGATGTCGCAGAAACAAGCGCTAAGCCACAAAGCGTGGGTGTGATTTTCATAAGCTATCCTGATATCCAAATGTTATTCCATACATTGGTTTATCTTATGAGTTCACTTCCATCGGCACATCATTCTAGGCCTCTCATCCCTGTTATTTGGCGGCTATCACACTTTGCCGGATGAGAGATAATTTGGGGGGCGTAGAAAAAAAACCTAGCCGAAGCTAGGTTGCAAGAAAACAATCTAATGTCATTGCTTAAACCGTTTTAAAACGTTTCATTTGTTGGTCTAAATGCTGCGCCACGGCCGATAGCTCTTGAGCCGAGGTCGAAATACTGTCAACAGATTCACTATTCGCTCGGCTAATATTATTGGTCTCGTTCACGTTATCACTCACACCATTTATAACCATACTTTGCTCTTCCACCGCAGCGGCAATTTGTAGATTAATACCACTTAGATCATTAATCGTACCATTGACCGACTGTAAGTTTTCAGCTGCAGAATTCGCCTGCACTGCTGCTCCCGACACAGTTTGATGACTTTTAGAGATGGCATTCATCGCCGATTCTGCACCACTTTGTAATGAGTGAATCAACGATTCAATCTGCCCGGTTGCATCTTGAGTTCGTTGTGCCAAAGTTCGAACTTCATCAGCGACAACGGCAAAACCTCGTCCTTGATCACCAGCACGGGCTGCTTCAATTGCGGCATTAAGGGCGAGTAAGTTCGTTTGCTCCGCCACGCCTTGAATCGTCTCCAGAATAGAGCCTATGTTCATCGATTCTTGATAAAGCGCTTTAATTTGCGCAGAGCTGGTTTCCATCTCATGCTCTGCTGCACCAATTTGCTCTAGCGTCTTCTTCACTTCACCAAGCCCAGAATCCACACTGCTTGTTACTTCAGTATTAAACTGAGACGCATTTGTAGCACTGGTTGCGATTTCCTCAGTACTCGCTGAAAGTTGCAAAATAGAAGCCGATATTTGCTCCATTTCTTGCTGTAAAGCGGTTGAAGAATGACTTGTTGTAGTGGTAATCACCGACAGTTCTTCCGACATATCACCCACTTTTTCACAAGACATGTTCACTTGTTTTACGATATCTCGTAGTGACGTGATGGTTTCTTTCATATTGGCGAGAAGGAGCCCAATTTCATCTTTACCCATCTCTTCGACTTCTACGGCCAAATTACCTTTCGCTAGTTCTGATGAAATTCTCTTCACTTTAGCGATACCCTGAGAAATAGAACGGTTGACCACAAAAGCGCAGAAGCAGCCAGCAGAGATCGCCAAAACCGCCAACACTAAAATGATTTCAATCGTGCGCTCTTTGCTCGCTTGTAGCTTAGGTATCAGTTGACCTTGCTCAAAAACAGAAGACAACTTTAGTGCTTCTATCTCTTCTGAGATATGAACACCGGATTCAGAAAGTGCGAGTTTAAGCTGTTTTTCTTCTTCTCGTAGTTCTACGACATTCTCGAAGATCCCGACGAATAATGTTCTCTGAATTTTGAAGTCAGAGACAAGGTTCGCCATTTTTTCATTATCAACGGCTGGCATCAGCTTTTGCTCTAATTTAGGCAAATCATCTTTGAAAAATGCGCGAGTTTTCGTAAAAGGATGCTCTTTTTCATTATGAAGGAAATTCGATACCGATATTTTGGCTTACAAGAATTTTTCCATCAACAAAGCCGAGTAATACTCCATGTCTGAGTTTTTCACCTTGTGAGCATGCTCGATAATGGACTCTAAATCATGTAATGCTTGTGTTTCGATCTTTGCCATATCAACATAAGTCGCCTGATCGACTAACTTAATATCCGTAGCCAACTTTCTAAATTGAGTATCATAGGTGATGACTTCAGCGAGAATATCCTCTAGTACCTTTCTTCTGAGCCAGTATCTTCAAGATCTTCATTGATCAGAGTTTTCGTAAAGGCAGAACGACGCTCATAACTCTCCAAATCCGAATCATCATGCGATTCCAAATAGCTTTTCGCGCTAATACGTGCCTTAAGGAAGTTAGCTTGGATACGGTCAGCGATTGTTAACTCATAAGACAGCTCACCGAAGTGGCGAAAGTTATCAGAAGCAGAAGTCATTCCCTTGTAATTAACAAACCCAGAAACAGCAAAAAATAGCAGACAAACACCAAAGCCTGATCGGATTTTCCAACCTATAGACAAGCGATCCAACATACCCCCCTAAATACGAAACACCACACGGTTAAGTGTCAACCATGCATCATACCGTTATAAGGGGAATAAAAAAGAGAGCTCAATGGCTCTCTTTTCATTTACTGCGCTAACATCATTTCAGTTTATAGAACACAGTCGAAAGTGGTGGTAGCTTGAGCAATAGAGATTGCTCTAACCCTTCACTTTCAATCATCTCAGTTTCAATTGAAGTGTCCACTGCGAAGTGACTGCCGTTGTATTGCGCGTCATCTGTATTCAGAAGCAGTTGATACGTACCCGCCAATGGGACGCCTAAGCGGAATGCTTCATGCGGCACTGGTGTAAAGTTAGAGATAACCAATACTCGCTCACCCGATTCGCTAATTCGTTCATGCGCTAAAACGCTCGCTTCAGCAGAGTCTTGCAAACGCCACTCGAAACCTTTTGGATCAAAGTCGAGATCGTGCATCGCTGGCTGTGAGCGGTACAGGTGATTTAGATCTTTAGTTAACTTCTGAACCCCTTGATGGCGTTCATAATCTAGTAAGAACCATTGCAGCTGATCATCGTGATTCCATTCAGCCGTTTGGCCAAACTCCGCTCCCATAAAGTTCAACTTCTTGCCCGGTTGAGCATACATATAGCCCATATAAGCACGTAAATTGGCGGTTTGCTGCCACTCATCGCCCGGCATCTTGTTGTGAATTGAACCTTTCCCATACACCACTTCATCATGCGATAACGACAATACATAGTTTTCACTGTGTGCATATACTAATGGGAATGTGATGGTATCGTGATGGTACTTACGATTGATTGGGTCCTCTTGAATATAAGAGAGACTATCGTGCATCCAGCCCATATTCCATTTGAAGCCAAATCCTAGGCCTCCCATGAAAGTGGGGGCTGACACACCTGGAAATGCTGTCGACTCTTCCGCAATGGTCATCGCATTAGGGAAATGTTTGTAAACTTCTTCATTCATCCATTTCAACGTTGCGATTGCATCGTAATTCTCGTTACCACCATCGACGTTCGGAACCCATTGATCATGGCTGCGTGAGTAATCAAGGTATAACATTGACGCAACCGCATCCACACGGATCCCATCGATGTGGAATTGTTCAAACCAATACAAAGAGTTAGACACTAAAAAGCGACGCACATGCTCACGACCCAAGTCATAAATGTATGAGTTCCAATCTTGATGCCAACCACGGCGAGGATCTGGGTCATGGAACAATGGAGTGCCATCAAAATTCGCTAAACCGTGATCGTCTGAAGGGAAGTGCGCAGGCACCCAATCGAGTACAACGCCAAGCCCAGCTTGGTGACATTTATCAACGAAGTATTTGAAGTCATCAGGGCTGCCAAAGCGGCTTGTTGGTGCAAACAGACCTACTGGCTGATAACCCCATGAACCATAAAACGGGTGCTCTGATACAGGCATTAGTTCAACGTGCGTATAGCCCATTTCTGACAAGTAAGGAATGAGCTCCGCTGCCAATTCACGGTAGTTTAGGAAGTCACCATTGGCATCACGCTTCCATGAACCAGCATGAAGCTCATAGAATGATAGCGCTTCTTTGCGCTTTTCCGTTACCGGGCGAGTTTGCCACTGTGTATCTTGCCAGTCATAACGGTCGTGATCGTAAGTCACTGATGAAAATGACGGGTATTGCTCGGAGTAAAAGCCCCAAGGATCCGCTTTATGAGGTAAGCCTTCCCCATTCGGTCCTTTTAGCTCGAACTTGTATTGAGCACCTTCTTCCAAGTTAGGAATGAACAGTCCCCAAATACCATAATCTAAACGCTGCATTGGATGACGGCGGCCATCCCATGAGTTGAAGTTGCCCACTAAACTTGCAGCCGTAGCATGAGGTGCATAAACAAGAAAACGCGTACCAGAAATCACCTTCCCGTCGCGTTCTAATGTGACAAATTGTGCCCCCATATGATGGTACATATCTTTTGGCGTATGCAACTCATCGTAGCCTACATATAGCTCGTGATACTGATATGGGTCATCGACGAGTTGCTCAACACCGGCCCAATCTACCGCTAGCTGATAGTGGGTAAAACGCAGGTCACGTTGCTGCTTCAAAATAAAGCCACTATCACCGTCGCGTTCTAGTTCTACACGAGGTTCGTTATCAATAACTAACTCGACTTTGTCTGCACCTGGGATCCATACACGTAGTGCGCCGTCATCCGAAGGAATGTACGGGCCAATAAATGAAAACGGGTCAGCAAACGAAGCCTGAGACAGTTGGGTATATATTTGTTTTTGCTTTGAAATCACACTTGTTTCCAAAACCTTTCTCCCTAACCAAACATCCAAAAAATACTATACAAAAATGCCCGCTATGAGTGCGGGCAATATAACGACGGTTCATTTTACCCGACGAGAGCTTGTGATTGAGTGACCAAGGTTATAGTTTCTTATGCAACCGTAAGAAAGTGTGCATTGTTTTTGGCCACTCTTTATTTTATTCACTCGCTTTAGCACGAACTTCTGTTAAACGTTGAGAAATTCGATTCACCCCATCATGGCTGAATAGTTCGTCTAAATTCATTGATAACTTACGACGCCAGTTCGGATACTCATCAACGGTACCTGGGATATTAACTGGCTGGTCCATTTCCAACCAATCTTCCAGTTGAACACTTAGAAGCGTTGAAGAGCCCGCAGCCACATGCAACTGTAAGGCTTCAGCTAAATATGAATCCATTGGGACTTGGCTTGCATCACGCCCCACCCCTTCAGGTAGGAAGCCATGCCAGGCAACCGAATCCAAAATACCTTGTTTACATTCCAAACGATCATCAAACAATGCTTTTAATTGCTCTGAATCTGGGTATAAGCCAATTTCTTCGCCCATCTTCAAATCGTCGCAGTGCCAGAAACCACGTAATGTTGGCATATCGTGAGTACATAATGCTGACATCGATTGGCCTGCATAATGTTTCGGTGAAATAAACCCACCATCTTCAGCTGTTTCGAAGAAGAAGACCTTATAAGAATGAACACCAGCATCAGCTAGAATATCCACAATCTCATCAGGAACAGTTCCTAAATCTTCGCCGATCACGCTACATTGGTAACGGTGAGACTCAAGAGCCAAAATCGCAAGCATGTCTTTCACTGGGTAGTAAATGTATGCGCCTTTAGTAGCGTCTTCACCTTTAGGTATCCACCACAAACGTAATAGACCCAATACGTGGTCAATACGTAACGCACCACAGTGTTTCATGTTCGCACGAAGTAATTGAACAAACGCTTCGTAGCTCGTGTCTTGTAACACTTCAGGATTCAGCGGTGGTAGCCCCCAGTTTTGGCCCAGTGGACCTAAGATATCTGGTGGTGCACCAATGCTCGCATCCATCACTAGGTTGCCTTCGTCTGCCCATGTTTCACTCCCCGAATCCGCCACGCCAACGGCAAGATCTCGGTACAAACCTACCGACATGCCTTTTTCTTCAGCCAAGGCCTGTGCGTCATTGATTTGGCAATCAGCAATCCATTGTAAGTACATATATAGCTGCACTTTACTTTGATTCTCAGTAATAAATTTCTGAGTGGCTTGGCTTTCGAAGTTACGGTATTTCTCTGGGAATACTGGCCAACCCCATACACTCGAATCTTCGCTATGCAACTCTGTATGCAGTGCATCAAACGCCGCCTGATGGACTAGGCTTTGACCACCTTCTTCCACAAACGCTAAGAATGCCTGAGCGCGATCGCTATTCTTATCTAAGTGACGCTTTTTGAACTCTTTAAACAGAAGTGGAAGCACACTCATTTTTAGTTCTGCGACTTCAGTGTAATTCACCCAATGCGCATCACGAGCTTTCTGTAAGCGCTGCTGGAATTCAGAGCTACCTACCGTTTGCTGCGCTTCTGCACTTAACGCAAATTCAGGTACAGAACTGACATCAATGTATAGAATGTTCAACCAACGACGTGATGACGGGCTATAAGGGCTCGCCCCTTCAGGGTTAGCTGGGAACAAAGAGTGGATTGGGTTCAAACCGACGAAGTCGCCACCGCGAGACGCAATATCTGCCACGAGTTGTTTCAAATCGCCAAAGTCGCCGATACCCCAGTTATGCTGAGTACGAAGTGTATAAAGCTGAACACTTGGTCCCCAAAGCTTTTTACCTTCATCGATAGATGCTTGTTTAAAACACGCCTTTGGTGTTCTGATAAGTGTCATGGTGTAAGGTGTTTTACGGCGCTTACGGCTAATAATGAGTTTGTGATAACCCCATGCCAAATCATTTGGCAATGCAAACACTAAAGGGCCACCCTCAGCTCGTTCATCACGAACAACTTGTGACTGAAGATAGCCTTCAAGTACCTCTCCCTGCTCTGTTTCTAAACGCCAGCTAAACTCACTTTCACGAGCGCTTACACCTAGATTCAGTGCCACTTCTACGGGTTCATCGTCACGTAGAACTAGGACTGGGTCTAATACATCTTTCTTGTGTTTTTTTTCTGCTGACTTAAGCAAAGTTTCGTCATTGGTGGTGTCGTAGCCAAGTGAAGACAATAGGTGAAGAATTGTTTCTTCTGATACTGCAGCTTCATCGCCCCACGCACTGACATAACTATCGGCAATATTCGCCATTTCTGCGACTTGTTTTAATACGCTTTGTTCTTTCATCGCTCTCTCCGAAGGCACTACTTTTGCCCTCTAACTTGTAGGGGTGTTTCAATTAATCAGTTCAGCCAAGGCAGGGGTCTGCCTTGGCTGATGGGACTATTAACGGCTAACCGCTTCTAGTTTCCAAATGTTGTTTACGTAATCGCGGATAGAACGGTCAGAACTGAATTTGCCGACTAACGCTGTGTTCAAAATGGCTTTCTTCGCCCAACCAGCTTGGTCACGATACTGAACGCCCATGTCTTCGTGCGCTTTTACATAAGACGCAAAATCAGCAAGACATAGGTAAGGGTCGCCACCATCTAGCAAGCTATCGAAGGTTGCACGTAACTTACCTGGTTCACCCGGCGTGAACTCATCGGTTAAAAGAAGATCCATCGATGCTTTCAGTAGGTGATCAGCATTGTAGTAATCAAACGGGTTGTAACCTTGAGCTTTCAGCGCTTCTACACCGTCAACTTCTAGGCCGAAGATGTAGATGTTTTCATCGCCTACTTCTTCACGAATTTCTACGTTTGCACCATCCATCGTACCAATCGTTAAGGCACCGTTTAGCGCCATTTTCATGTTACCTGTGCCCGATGCTTCTTTACCTGCTGTCGAGATTTGCTCAGATACGTCAGCCGCTGGAATAATGATTTCAGCCATGCTTACGCGGTAGTCAGGAATGAAGACCACTTTCAGCTTGTTACCAATGCGCGGATCGTTATTTACTTTCTCTGCAATCTTGTTAATCGCGTAGATAATCTCTTTCGCAAGGTGGTAACCCGGTGCCGCTTTCGCAGCGAAGAACACCACGCGTGGCGCCATGTCGAACTCTGGGTCGTTCAGAAGGCGGTGGTAAAGCGACAAGATGTGCAGCATGTTTAGGTGTTGACGCTTGTACTCATGCAGACGTTTAATTTGTACATCAAAGATCGCATTAGTATCCAGTTCAATGCCCATGTTCTCAGAAACCCAATCCGCTAAACGCTGCTTATTTTCTTTCTTAACCGCCATGAATTCTTTTTGGAACTTAGCGTCATCGGCATACTTAGCAATCGCTTCTAGCTGATCGAGATCTGCAGGCCACTCTGTACCAATTTTCTCTGAAATCAGGTGCGAAAGACCTGGGTTACAGAACTTCAACCAACGACGTGGAGTAATACCATTCGTCACGTTCTGTAGGCGATTTGGATACAGTTCATTGAACTCAGGGAACAAGTCACGCTTAACCAATGCCGAGTGTAATGCCGCTACACCATTTACCGCGTAAGAGCCGACCACACATAGGTTCGCCATACGTACCATACGGTGGAAACCTTCTTGAATGATCGACAGTTTTTGCTGTTTCGCAACATCGCCAGGCCACTTCTCACGAACTTCCTGCAAAAACAAGTGGTTGATATGGTAGATAATTTCCATATGACGAGGAAGTAGACGCTGAATCAAAGATTCGCTCCACGTTTCTAGTGCTTCTGGCAGTAACGTATGGTTGGTATACGCGAATGTTTGAGAGCTAATTGACCACGCTTCATCCCAGCCTAAGCCTTTTTCATCGATCAAAATACGCATGAGTTCAGGGATAGCGATAGTTGGGTGCGTGTCGTTAAGCTGAACAGTTTCGTACTTAGGCAGTGATGCCAGTGTGTGACCTGCCGCTTCATGACGACGTAGAATATCGCGAATAGACGCAGCACTATGGAAGTACTGTTGCATCAAACGCAGAGTTTTGCCTTTTTCATGGTTATCGTTCGGGTACAGTACCTTAGTGATATTGCCTGCATCGATCAGCGAGTGTTGCGCTTCGAAGTAATCGCCGTTGTTAAAGCTTGCTAGAGAAAACGGTGCAATAGCCTGACATTCCCACAAACGTAGCGGGTAAACTGTGTCAGATTCGTAACCTACAATCGGTAAATCCCAAGGCATTGCTTTTACTTCCATGCCCGGAACCCAACGGCGTTTTTCTTTGCCGTTTTCTTGGTACACTTCAACGTGACCGTAGAAGCCAATTTCTTGTGCCAGTTCTGGACGAGCAACTTCCCATGGATAACCTTCTACACCGCGCCATGCGTCAGGTGCTTCTTGTTGGTGACCTTCGCTGAACGATTGCTTAAACAAACCATATTCATAGTGAAGACCGTAACCCACTGTCGGGAATTCTTGCGCAGCAAGTGAGTCCATGAAACACGCAGCTAGACGGCCTAGACCACCGTTGCCCAATGAAGGGTCGCGCTCTTCTTCAAGTAGGTCTGATAAATTTTGACCTAGCTCTTCCATTGCGTGAGTAATTTGCTCATAAAGGCCCATGCTGATCAGGTTATTACCTGTTAATCGGCCAATCAGAAATTCTAAAGATAGGTAGTTAACGCTTTTTGCGTTTGCGATTTTCTCGTCATTTTCAGTCGCAAGCATGTCGAAAGTTGTTAGCTCAGCTAACGCACGTCCCATTGCTAGGTACCATGCGCGGCTATCCGCAGTTTCAACGGTGGTAGCGTAGGTCGCTGATAAGTGTTTTTTAACGTTTTCTTGGAAAGAAACTTTATCGAAAGTTTTTTGTTGAGTAGCTTTCATTTCAGAAATCTCACTTTTGTTTTAATTCATCTGTGACATATCGTGCATGGTCACCGTTAACTAAACATCATCCTGAACCTACTCCTTATAAGGAGTAGAAGGGAGGGCGTAGGGGGCGTACTGAGTGTCAGTTAGTGATCTAAATCCCACCATCGAGCGACGAACAAATGATTGAAGTGATTGTGATCACACGACCCTGTTGCATAACCTAATCACAGAAGATGAACTTTCAATTTAAATTAGTCACAACAAATTCCATTTCTGATATTTTGATCACGAAATAAGTTTCTATGTTTCCTAAGTTTTCATATTTTTTCGTACACATATGCCATACGTCACGCTTATAAAACGCAACCTTACGTGACAGCCATCACAAATAAAGGGCGTAGAGAGGCAAAAATCCGCGCTAGAGCAATAATTCTGAAGTCGATCATGGTTTGTAGACTTTTGGTTCACGTAACATGCCCGCAAAAGAACAATAATGATGTGAAATACGTTTTCTCATCACTCTGTAACCAGATATAAGGTTATCAATCGACATGTGGATTCCGTCAAAGTTGACCCGACCGGGTCGTTTACATAACGCCATTGTGAGACCAAGGGTCTTAGATCTTTTGCAGCAAGCGCCCTATTACAAACTTGTGTTATTTCGTTCGCCAGCAGGCTACGGAAAAACAACGATGGCGGCGCAATGGCTTGCCGACAAATCAAACGTGGGTTGGTACAGCGTAGACGACAGCGATAACGACACTTTTCGTTTCATTAACTACATGTTGCAGTCACTTAACAAGGCGACGAATAACGCTTGTCCAAATGCTCAAAAACTTGCAGAAAAGCGTCAGTTCTCGTCACTTCACTCGCTTTTCAGCGAAGTTTTCGCCGAAATGTGCGAATTTCATCAAGAGTGCTATATCGTGTTAGACGACTACCATGTCATTACTAACGACGATATCCACGAAGCCATGCGCTTCTTTCTCAAGCACATGCCAGACAACCTAACCTTGGTTGTCACCAGTCGAGCGACACCACCTTTGGGAACCGCCAATTTACGTGTTCGTGATTTAATGATCGAAATCGGCAACGATCTGCTCGCTTTCGACACGGAAGAAACCACGCGATTTTTCAACCAACGTGTCGCCGATGGCATCGACGACGCCACTGCCGATAGCCTAAGAAATTACGTCGAAGGTTGGCCCTCAGCGCTACAGTTAATTGCCCTACAGGCTCAGCATCAAAAACGTACCTTAGCGCAATCGGCTGAATCGGTATCTCAGTTTAACCATGCTCATTTATGGGATTACTTGGTAGAAGAGGTCTTTGATTTACTCGATAAAGAAACACGCCAATTCTTAATGCAGTGTTCGGTATTGGATCACTTTAACGACGAGCTCGTTTACGCATTAACTCAACGCGAAGACGCCTTGGGTATGATCGAATCTTTAAATCGATATGGGCTATTCATTTATCCGCTTGAAGGCGAGCATAACTGGTATCGCTTCCACAATTTATTTGGTGAATTCTTAGCGCATGAGCGCCAAGCTCGTATTCCTCAACAAGAGCAAGAATTGCATCGATGTGCCGCCCATGCTTGGCTTAAACAGGACACGCCGCATCAAGCCCTTGGCCATGCGCAAAAAGCGTATGATGGCGAACTGATCGCTCAAATCATCGATGAATATGGCTGGAAGATGTTTAACCAAGGGGAGCTTTCTTCCTTGGAACTGGCAATAAAACAACTCACTCGCGATCAGCTGTACAGCAATCCAAAGCTTTCCATGCTCAGAGCTTGGCTCGCACAAAGCCAACACAGATACGATCAAGTCGGCACACTGCTCGCTGAAGCGGAAGCCGAATACAGAGAGCGCGACATTACCTTAGACACTCAGCAACAAGGCCAGTACAACGCACTACGTGCGCAGGTCGCGATCAACAGCAATGATCCTGAACAAGCGTTAGAATTAGCCGAATTAGCATTAAGCCAGCTCAATACTAATATTTACCGCAGCCGCATTGTAGCGACTTCGGTGGTCGGTGAGGTTAACCACGTAATGGGTAACTTAAGCCGTGCGCTTCCAATGATGCAGCAGACAGAAAAGCTGGCGCGACAGTATCAAGTTTACCACCAGGCACTTTGGGCAATCTTACAACAAAGCGAAATCCTTATCGCTCAAGGCTACGTGCAAGCGGCGTTTGAATTGCAAGATTCCGCCTTTAAGCTGATCGAAGATCACCAGTTACAACATGTCCCACTACACGAATTTTTATTGCGTGTTAGAGCCCAAGTATTCTGGTGCTGGAACCGATTGGATGAAGCGGAGGAGTGTTGTTACAAAGGTTTAGAAATCTTAGGGCATCACTCGCCAAGCAAACACCTACACAGCTATTCCATGCTCGCCAGAATCGCTATTGGTCGTGGTGAGTTGGACAAAGCCGCTAAATTCATTGAACAGATACAGCACTTGCTGCGTCAATCCACCTATCACGTCGATTGGACCGCTAACGCTTCCCTTTCTTTGCTTCTTTTCTGGCAAGTCAAAGGCAATAAGGATGCGATTCAAGAATGGCTTGAAGTAGCCGTGCGTCCGGAATCGGCAAGCAACCACTTTTGCCAACTGCAATGGCGCAACATCGTGCGCGCACACATTAACTTAGGCCAATATGAAGAAGCGCAGCAAGCTCTGAGTTTCTTGAAAGGTGAAGCCCATAAAGCAAACTTGGTGACTGACACGAACCGAAACCTAATCGTTGAGGCAGTGCTTTGCGTGCAACTTAAAGATGAAGCTAAAGCAAAAGATCTTCTCAAAGAAGCGCTAAACATGACCAACCAGACCGGTATGGTTGGTAACTTCTTGGTCGATGGCGCGAGCATTGGCCACCTGCTAGAGAGGCTAAGTACCAAACCAGAACTAGGGGATTTGGAACGTCATCGCGCTCAACAGATCATGAAAGACATTTCGACAACGCAGCGTAGCCGTTCTGTTCATTTCGACGAAGAATTTGTAGAGAAAATTGTCAATCACCCGAATATTCCTGAGCTAGTACGTACCAGCCCTCTCACTCAGCGAGAATGGCAAGTATTGGGTTTAATTTATTCTGGATTCAGCAACGAGCAAATTGCTCAAGAACTTGATGTGGCCGGCACAACCATCAAAACCCACATCCGTAACTTGTACCAGAAACTCAATATTGCTAATCGAAAAGAAGCCATCAGTACCGCCGAAAACTTATTGCAATTAATGGGTTACTGAACCCCGTTGACCAAGCGAATAACTAGTACTTGGTAAAAGAGAGATTTCTCCTACAATTAGACTACTAAGCCAACCATTATCTTTTAGAGATAAGGTTGGCTTTTTTTATGGCTCATAATGCCAAGTTAACGAACGGTTCGTTGAGCAAGCATTCAGAGCTAAGGAGAGCATTATGGGACATTGCTACAACACTAGTGTAATAAACGCATCGATAGAACAAGTCTGGAACGCAATCAGCAACTTTCACGAACTTAGTTGGGCCGATCAAGTTGTCACGAAAGTCGACAAAGTAGGAAATGTATCAGGCTCAGAGGTTGGTGCAAAAAGAGTATTGAACGATGCATTTCATGAGACATTACTAACAGTCGATACTCACATCCATACTTTCACCTATAAGATAGAAAACGGACCAGGTCCTTTGGCTCCGGAGTTAGTCTCTAACTACATAGGAAAGGTGTCTCTTTATCCAATAACAGACAGTGATAAAACATTCATTGAGTGGACATCAACGTTCGAATCGCAAGATGAAGATCAAGTCGCTGAATTTTGTGACCCAATTTATATCGCATTACTGCAATCACTGGGTTCTAAGTTCTAAGCTCTAAGCTCTAAGCTCTAAGCTCTAAGCAAGGATAGAAAAGTAGTCATTTTATATAGAGTTAAGTGGAATTACTCAGCTGTAATGAAGGAAGAAAAAAGTTCTGGTTGGAGGTAACGAGAAAGTAACAGGCAAAAAAATAGCCAACCGCAAAAGGGCGATTGGCTTATATATAGTGTGAACAAAAATTTATTCACTAACAACGTCAGTTGGCTAGGTGACCCTCGGCTTAAGAAGGGTCACTTTTAATAATGCAGTTTGCGTGCCAACTTTCAAACCCCACTTTTTTGGCTTTATATCGCAAAAAACTGCCAAATATCACTCACAATTTGCAAAATGCGATTGCAAATTGCAATCAAAATGCAATTAGCTATGCATCACGTTGCTATTCACATTGTACTCACTTACAAATATCAATTGCATATTCATACTTTTTCGACAATAAAATTTGTATACTGCTCACCAACACCTCAAAACCACTTTTAGCAATGAATTACTTAAGCACATTTTTTAAAGGTATGGCGATGGGCGCAGCCGATGTTGTCCCAGGCGTATCTGGCGGTACTATCGCGTTTATTACCGGTATTTATGACACATTGTTGGAAAGCATCCGACGCATTAACCCTCGTGTTCTAGGGCTATGGAAACGCGAAGGTTTCAAAGCTGCCTTTGCTCATATCAATGGCTTCTTTCTAATTGCACTATTTGGTGGTGTCTTCACCAGTATTGCGACTCTTGCAAAGCTGATCTCTTGGCTTTTAGAAACTCACCCTGTGCCATTGTGGTCATTCTTCTTTGGCTTAATCCTTGTTTCAGTTTTCCATATTCTAAAACAGGTCGAAAAACGGGATTTCGGTCGATTCGTCTTCTTATTGGTTGGTGTGGCGTTCGCCTACAGCATCACTGTCATCAAACCACTGCAAATGGAACCTACGAGTATCAACGTACTGGTCGCAGGTGCTATTGCCATTTGTGCAATGATTCTACCGGGCATTTCGGGCAGCTTTATTCTACTGTTAATTGGTATGTATACGCCGGTATTGGCAGCTGTAAAGGGTTTCCAAATTGATATCTTGGCGCTGTTTTTAAGTGGCTGTGTACTAGGTTTGCTAACTTTCTCTCACCTACTTTCTTGGCTTCTTAAATCATTCCGTGATTTTACTTTAGTATTTCTAACCGGCTTGATGATAGGTACGCTCCCAAAAATCTGGCCATGGAAAGAAACCATTTCTTGGAGAACCAACTCTAAAGGTGAACAAGTACCTCTTATCCAAGAAAACTTATCTCCCTTTGACTTCGAAGCTGTAACTTCACAGCCTTCCCAGCTCATACTAGCCGTTGTGATGATGTTAGTTGCCATTGCTTTAGTGCTCGGCTTAGAAAAATTTGCCGACAACCAACACACTGAATCATAAATCTAGTTGGAACATATCTAGGAAGCGAGGTTCATCAACCCGCTTCCATGTTCACACCTTGTTCTTAACTGGGCTTTTCCTGAATCAAAGCACCACAACCCCCACAAAAATCTCTTTTGATACAACCACGTATTCGTCACTGTGATACCATCGCCACTTTATAGAATACGAACAAGAACGTCCTATGCATTCTGCTCTTAAAGTTATCGCCATTGGTTTAGCGCTCGCTGCAGGGTTTTATGGCCCAGGGGTCATTTCCTCATTCACCCAGTCCGCAGATACACTCCATACTAGCAAGCCTATTGACCTTTCTGAATATTGCATGCTTTCTTCTACTGCATGTGAGCAACAGTCAGTTCAAATGACATTAGATCGCGATGTTGCCCAACCATTATTGCCAGTGAAAATTTCCGTTAAGTGGCCGAATGCCGCGCAAGATAGTCTTTCGTTAAACCTGAAAGGCATGGAGATGGAAATGGGAACGGCTCGTTTTAAATTGAACGCTATAGGCAACGACGTGTTTGAAGGCGAAGTGATTCTACCCGTTTGTACTCTAGATAAAATGACATGGGTGGGAGAAATCAGCGACGGTACCACCACAGTTAAACCAGCATTAAGGATGGCAAGATGAGCAAAAACTGGTCTCTAATTTTAGTCGTGGCGTTTGCCTTAGGTTTCGGCGTAAAAACTTATATTGATGAGCAAGCGAACGCTCAAAAAACGGCAGAAAAAGCGCAAGCCATCGCAAACACCACTTTATTTGGTGAAGCGGGAAAAACCGTCTCAATTTTTGATAGTAATGATACTAGAATACGTGTTGTCTACTTTGGCTTTACTCGTTGCCCAGATGTTTGCCCAACGTCATTAGCAATGATGGCTGGGGCTTTGAATCAAATCGACGACGAGCAAAAATCCAAACTTAGACCTATGTTCATTTCACTTGATCCGGAACGAGACGCTGCAAACGCCTCTTTTGAGTATGCTCAGTATTTCCACCCTATGATTGAAGGACTGTCCGCACCTTTAGAAGTGACTCAACCACTGGCTCATAAATACGGCGTCATCTTCCGAAAAACTGAATTGGAAGGCTCAGAGTTGGAATATACCTTGGATCACAGCTCTTATTTTTACTTCCTAAAACCTGATGGTACTTTGATTACCAAAGTGCCTCATACCTTAACGCCGGCCCCTTTGGTTGAGGCGTTTAAAAGCGTTACTTCTGCCCAAGAATAACGAACAAAACACAAAACTATTACACCAATAATAATGATATTAAAGGACAACGTTATGAAGCTAAAAGCTATCGCTCTAGCAGGCTTACTCCTCTCTCCATTGGCGCACGCGAAGAACGACGTGATGGCTCACGATCTCTACGCCCGTGCAATGCCACCTTCTTCAGTTACTAGTGCTGTGTTTACGACTTTAATGAATCATAGTGATAAAGATCGTACGCTCGTGGCTGCTGAAACTTCTGCTGCAGGAAAAGTTGAGCTTCATGATGTGATCAAAGAAGGCGACGTGATGAAAATGCGTCAAGTGAAAGAAATCACTATCCCAGCCCATAGCAATGTCGAACTGAAACCTGGCAGCCTACATATTATGCTGTTTGACTTAGAAAAGCGTCTCGAAGAAGGTGAAACGATTGAAATGACGCTTTCGTTTGCGAATGGCGAAAAGCAAACATTAGACGTGCCAGTGAAAAAAGTCATGAAAGGCATGAAAAAGATGGATCACTCCCATCACTAATTAAGTGAACGTTTCAAAAGCGGCGAATGCTTCAACCATTCGCCGTTTTCTGTTACGCTTTAATTGAACTAACTTTTTGGAGGACACAAGATGATTGTAATGACTAACCTATACACGGCTGTAAAAGTAACGCGCGTATAACTAGGTAGATAACACCTTTTAATTTCCTACCTAAATAAGCCAAATTCAGGCTTCAGAACTCCCGTTCTTTTACCCTGTGTATTCAAACATCCGGGGTCTTAATCTATAGAATTCGACCCAAAATTAAATTTTTTTGACGCTAGAGCATACTAAAGATCCGACTCTGATTGCTCACGTCTAGGGTAAATAGTAATGAATTCACAAACCATTTTTTCTCATCCAATGACACTTCAACAACTTGGATGGCAACCTGTATTCCAGCAACAACTGACACTAGAAGACTACGACAACTCGATATTTGCACGTGTTATCGCTCACCATCGAAGCGGGTATGTGTTAGCCAGTGAGCAAGGTGAAATCCAACTTGCTGTACATCACAGCCAACCGCCGATGACGGTCGGTGACTGGGTAATACTGAACAACGAGCATAAGTTTTCACGCTTACTAGAAAGGCAATCCTTATTTAGCCGTAAAGCTGCAGGAAGCAAAGTTGCTGAGCAATATATCTCAGCGAACATCGACACGGTTTTTATTGTGGTCTCACTCAATCACGACTTTAATTTAAGTCGCATTGAACGCTACCTAGCGTTGGTGAATGAAGCAAAAGTAGAACCGGTAATCGTACTAACAAAGCAAGATCTCTGCGACGACGTTGAAGAGAAAATTCACCAAGTTCAAGCACTCGATAGCATGCTTATGGTCGAATCAGTCAACGCACTCGATCTAGAATCCGTTCAAGTGTTAGCTCCGTGGTGCAAACTCGGTAAAACGGTTGCCCTTATGGGGTCCTCCGGTGTTGGAAAGTCGACGCTAGTGAACTCTTTGTTAGGAGAGCAAGAGCAAGAAACTGGAGGGATCAGAGAAGACGACAGTAAAGGGCGTCATACTACCACCTCCCGCTCACTGCACTTACTAAAAGACGGTGGATTGCTACTCGACACTCCTGGAATGCGTGAACTTCAACTGGCTGATTGTGCAGAAGGAGTGAGTGAAACCTTTTCCGACATCGAAGAACTGACGTTGCAGTGCCGATTCTCAGATTGTCAGCACCAAACAGAGCCTGGGTGTAAGATTCTGGCTGCCATTGAGAAAGGCGATCTCACCGAGCGACGCTTGAACAATTACCAGAAGTTGCTACGCGAACAAGCTCGAAATGGTGCGACTTTGGCTGAGCAACGTTCCCATTACAAAAAGCTTTCGAAAATGTACCGCAATGTGCAATCAGAAAGTAGGAACATAAAACAAGGTAACTAACCACAAACCCCATCGCCCTTTAGTGCAGCTAGAGGGCGATCACACTGTGAAGTGAATCATCAACTTTCTCTCTATACCAAGCACTGATCCCAACATAGAGCTAACTAAGCGGCACTGATTCAACTTATTTTAAATCGCCACTCCTCTTGAGGTGCTAGCCATTCCAACAGCTCTCGTTTAGTATCTTCAGCACAAGAAAAGTGACATCTAAGGCTCAGTAAGGAATACCAGCGCGTGCCACCAAACCAAGATATGGAATCGATACCCACTCAGCTACAGTCAGTGTTACTGATACGTCATGGAGAGACCGAATGGAATTGCGCTAACAAACGGCAGGGTTGGCGAGACAGCGCACTGACGTCTACGGGCAAGGTTCAAATGGCTAATGTTCGCTTACCCATAAACGCCACAGGCCCTATTTTCACTAGTGACTTAGGTCGCGCAATATCAAGCGCAAAAATTATTGCCAAACGATACCAATACCCTGTCATCACTTTAAAGTGTCTAAGAGAGCAGAGATTCACTGCTTCAAACGCTCAATGCTGTCCTGATTTTTGGAGAAAAAATGAAAGTGCAGCTCAATTACAGAGCAGAGTACTGCGTGGGCTCACACAAGTCATTAATTACCCAAGCTCTGGGCCCAAGGTCATTGTTGGGCATGGGGAGTGGATTCGTATGGCCATTGCGGCCTGCACTCCTAACCTAGACATTTCTCAAGTTTCGCTGCCAAGCAATGGTAGTATCACTCAACTATCGATATCGCGTCGTACCTTGACCCCTTTGGATAATAGCTCTTTAATGACAGCCGCTTTGCCACATCAAGCTAAACGCGGAGCCGCCTAACGATGTTTGAACAAGAGGTATTCATTTTACCTGCCGTTGTGGTTTTCGCTCTGCTCCTCGATTACGTGTTAGGGGAACCCAAAAAATTTCACCCGTTAATAGGGCTCGGTCGTTGGATTACGTGGATTGAGAAACAATTCAACTCCACTCGCAATCACGATTTCGAACTCAAGCAGCGAATGATCGGTGTATTGGCATGGGTACTGTGCACCTTACCCATCTTACTGCTCATTGTTCTACTCGAATCCTTCATCGAACGCTTCTCATTTTACTCTTGGTTGGTCGTTCAAGCTTTAGGCTTATATCTTTGCATCGGACAAAAAAGCCTCATTCAACATGCGATGTGGGTTTATGACCCACTTTCCAAGCTCGATCTCCCCGCCGCCAAAGAAAAAGTGTCCTGGATAGTCAGCCGAGATACTGAACAGATGGACGAATACCAAATCACTTCAGCCACAATTGAATCGGTATTAGAAAATGGTAACGACGCTATTTATGGCGCGATATTTTGGTATGCCGTCGCTGGGCTCCCAGGCGCAGTGCTTTTTCGCATTGTGAATACATTGGATGCCATGTGGGGATACAAAAAACCTCAGTATTTACATTTTGGATGGATGGCAGCACGTGTTGATGATGTGATGGGCTATGTACCAGCTCGCCTTACCGCATTGAGTTACATGCTTGTTGGACACTCAGCCGGCGCATGGAGATGCTGGCGCACACAAGCCAAACACTGTAAAAGCCCAAATGGTGGCCCGGTTATGACAGCTGGCGCCGGCGCACTCAATATCAAAATTGGCGGGCCTGCGATTTACCATGGGGTATGGCTAGACAAGCCTCATATGGGAAGCGGAGAATTAGCCACGCATTCTGATATCCATAAAGCTTGCCGACTGCTGTTACGTACTAGCATCGTCTGGTGCATAGCAATGAATATACTTGCGCTTACGAAGTCTCTTATTTAGGAACAATCAATGATCCATCATGGCGGAAAACTACTGTCAGTCGCAGAGCGTTACAATCGCCCAATAGAAGACTGGGTAGACCTATCGACCGGCATCAGCCCTTACACTTATCCGATTGGACCGATTCCAGAAAACGTTTGGAATCGCCTTCCCGAAGATAATGACGGCCTCGTAGACGCTGCGCAAGAATACTATGGGTCGGCAAACCTACTGCCCGTATCTGGTAGCCAAGCCGCTATCCAAAGGCTCCCCGCTTTGTTTGAGCGTCCAATGACTGTTGCTGTTCCTGAAGTCGGATACAAAGAACATCAACACGCGTGGCAACAATGTGATTGAGCGGTTTTTCTATTTATCTAGTCGGAATAGTCTACTCAGAAAATGTTAGAACGTTAGTGCTAGGTTTGCACTTACCCCAAATTGATTATCACCTGCGTAAGACGCTGCTAAATCAAAACTCACAATATCCCATGGTGAGATCCCCAAACCAGCAGTCATGCTATCTTCTAAATTATCTTCTAAATCGGTCTCATAGCCTGCTCTTAATTGAGCCCAACCCCAAGCGTTAAACTCTATGCCTGCCCTAACAAATTGAGTGGCATTACTACTCATAGAAAAGCGTTCTTGACTTGTTAAATCGGCATCAAGGCTTACAGTAAACAACTCTGTGATATAACCGCCGCCAATTGTCACTTTGGGAGCAAGTTCATACGTAAGGTTTGAGTTTTTCGTCTCAATCTCTTGTTTAATCAAGTTTTTACCAACAAGTCCCACACGCCAGTTATCCTTATACCAAACGGCTCCCACATCTACGTTGAATACCGTATCTGACACTTCACTATCTTCATAGTCATCAATATCAAAGTCATCTAAAGATGTAACATCAGAATAGGTACGAAGATCTTGCAGTTTAGGGCTAATACCAAAAGAAAACTTTTGCTCCTTTAGTATGTATTCCTTCGATAAAGCTAAACCTAATTCAGCGACACCAAAGCCTGTAAGGGCGACTTCAGAATTTTCATATCGCTTTTTAGCATTAGCTTCATCACCAATCAAAGGGTTAGCCATTATCTCCACATATGTGGATGAGAACACATTCACTGAGGCGTATTGATTAGGGATAGAAATGCTAAATGCAATCCCGCCATTTACGTTAATTGGCTTTGCACCTGACAAGTCATTCAGATACTGATCCAATGTGTCGTATTCTTCTTGAGAAGGTAGCCTTCCCATTGAGTCATAATGATCTTGAACATCATCAATCATTGCTAGTGCATCGTCTGAGTCTTGGACAGTAACACCAATAGCAGGGATTAAGAGCCCAATATCATCTTCTGCACGATATGCAGCGCCTAATGCTGGGTTGTGAAAAGGAGCGGTTAAAAAGTCTGCGGTTACAACACCAGTGTTACCCATACCCATACTGCGAGCATCAGTTGAAAATGTACTGGCTTGCGCTGTGCTTGCTGCACACACGGAAGCCACGGCTAATGTGATTAAGCCTTTGCTATGCATAGCAATTCCTTTGTCTTAAATGTAGTTGATAACAAAGAACAGCAAGATAAGGAGTAATTTCAAAATTCGATCTCGCTGTATCTACATTATTTATTGGATGGGGATTATGACAAACTGGTCCATAAATTTGGTTATACCAGCAATAATCAAAGTTATATGGTCATCATTAAATAGTGTTGATTTATAAGGATTTTTTAAAACTAACTATTTCAGTTTACTTTCTGAAAATTAAATGAGCACCTAGCGTTTGTAGCTAAATATTTTGTGAACCGACAAAAGACATAACAGTAGGTGAGACAGTAAAAAACAGCATGAAAGCCATCATATTGTCCGAACTTACTCCGATTCGCCAGACTGTTCGCTTTTGCAAAGCCTCGATATATTGTTGCTGATAAACCCTAACAATCCCTCGACTAAACGCTACTCTGCTCAAGAAATTTGTCAGTTTCACGCTCAAATGAAGCCATCAGCACACATCATTGTCGACGAAGCATTCATGGATCTGACTCCTAATGCATCGTTACTTGCTCACTTTCCATCCGCGCTTCCAACTTGGCTTATCGTACTTAGATCTGTCGGTAAGTTTTTTGGACTGGCTGGTATTCGATTAGGGTTCGTGTTTGCGCAACCACATTTCTTAACAAAATTAGAAGAGAGCCTTGGCCCTTGGACCATTGCCGGCCCCAGCCGATACATCGCATCCAAAGCGCTTGCTGATCGCCAATGGCAAACGGAAATCCGCCAACAACTCACTAGTGACGGCCACAGGTTAGCCACGCTTCTCAGTACTCGGTTTGATTCGGTTGCCTCGCAAGGTTTGTTTCACACGGTTTATACGGAAAGTGCTGAGCAGTTACATGACTCTTTTGCTCGCTTAGGAATCTTATGCCGCCTTTGTGACGAAAAAGATTCCCTACGTTTCGGGCTCCCGCGAGAAGATTGGCAGTGGCAACGTCTGGCTGACGCCTTATCTGAATCAGCGTAAAGCCGTTAAAACCATTCATCTTGGTTATCTAATTTCACTTGGCCTAAAAGGGCCATTTATGGCGCAAAAACCGCTTCTAACACAGAAAGTTACGCCAAAAGCAAAACAATATATTAACATTTAAATCCAAAAACAACACATACAGCAAACAATTACACCAAAAATAAACTATTCCTAGACACAAAATTTTATCTAGTTAATATAACGAGCATTCGGCTAGTGAATAGTCGAAATGATCGTGTTTTTATAAAACACGACACACTATAAAAATCAAACAATTGCAGGAAAGTTATGCAAAATCACAATATTTTTGCCCGTTTTGCTCGTGGTAATCTCGTGCTCCAAATCCTCGCTGGTATTGTTCTGGGTGTTGCTCTAGCAACCATTTCTCCAGAAACCGCCAAGGATGCTGGACTGCTAGGTAGCCTTTTTGTCGGCGCACTAAAAGCAGTAGCCCCTATTTTAGTATTCATTCTAGTTGCTGCTTCCATTGCGAACCAAAAACAAAACCAACACACGCACATGCGTCCAATTATCGTTTTATACCTAATTGGTACCTTCTCTGCCGCTCTAACAGCCGTTGTTTTGAGCTTCATGTTCCCAACCACATTAACGCTGGTTGCGGGCGCAGAAGGCGCAAACCCTCCACAAGGTATTGCTGAAGTACTAAACACCTTATTGTTCAAACTTGTCGATAACCCAGTAAATGCACTAGTGAATGCTAACTACATTGGTATTCTTGCTTGGGCTATTGGCCTTGGATTGGCACTTCACCACGCATCAGGGACAACCAAAGCGGTATTTGAAGACCTAAGCCACGGCGTTTCTCAGATCGTTCGTTTCATTATTCGCCTAGCTCCTTTCGGTATCTTTGGCCTTGTCGCGGCGACTTTCGCAAGCACTGGTTTTGAAGCGCTAGCTAGCTACGGCCAACTACTTGCAGTTCTGCTTAGCTCTATGCTTATCATTGCCCTAGTGGTAAACCCTCTGATTGTATTTGTAAAAACAAAACAGAACCCTTACCCACTAGTACTTCAATGTATCCGTGAAAGTGGCGTAACGGCATTCTTCACTCGTTCAAGTGCAGCAAACATCCCAGTAAACATGGCACTGTGTGAGAAGCTTAAGTTAGATGAAGACACTTACTCTGTTTCTATCCCACTGGGTGCAACAATCAATATGGCAGGTGCTGCAATCACCATTACAGTACTAACGCTAGCAGCAGTTCATACCATGGGTATCGAGATCGACATCATGACTGCTGTACTGCTTAGCCTAGTGGCGGCTGTTTCTGCGTGTGGTGCATCTGGCGTTGCAGGCGGTTCACTGCTGTTAATTCCACTAGCATGTGGCCTATTTGGCATCTCAAACGATGTTGCAATGCAGGTTGTTGCAGTTGGCTTCATCATTGGTGTTATCCAAGACTCTGCTGAAACTGCACTAAACAGCTCAACTGACGTTGTGTTCACTGCTGCGGTATGCAAAGCAGAACAACAAAAACAGCACTGATACTTAAAATAGTCATTTGGTGAATCCCCTATTTCACCAAAACCAAAAATGCCCACATCATGTGGGCATTTTTATTGGTAACGTATTTATTGTTATCTAACAGCCTTTTGCTCTAATGATCTTTCTGAGCTGGTTCAAAGCTAGACTGCGAATAATTTAAGTTGGCCGTTTCCGGTTTCGGCGGCTCTTCTTGCATCTCTTGTGGCTGAATATCTTCCATCACTTCCACGTCGTCTTCGCGTTCATCCTCATCGATATTTTCTACTTTCTTAGGGATAGGAACCCCACGCTTATAAAGCTTATTCAATGCCTTGATAATTGAATGACGTGTCACGGATTTACTACTCAGCTTCTTCATTATTGGTTTAGCCAAAGACTGCAAACCAACAACGGAATCGACCCCAAGATCAGAGCCGACTTTGTCACGCAATTGCTTGGCCTCTTCGTAACCAAAGTGCGCAGACAAAAATAGCCAAATATAAGCTATCGCATTACCAAACTCACCGTGATCGGCCCATGCTTCACCTGCGCGATACATCGCTTCTGCATCGCATTTTTCAGCGGCGCACTCTAGCCAATAACAGCCTCGTCCGTGACTTTTTTCCACTCCGACACCGTTGATGTAATTCAAACCCAGCTTGATTCTACCTTCTGCTGACTCTTTTTCCGCTGCTCGCTTATACCACTTGGTTGAAGCCTCGGGCGACTTATTCATATTCTCTTTCGAAACACTCCAGTCCCCCATGTAAATCATGGCTTCTGTGTTACCAGAGTTCGCAGACTCTTCTATTAAGCTGTTGCCCTTTGGAATGTTTTTAGTGGTGCCTCGTCCATAGACCAACGCTTTACCCATTTCGAACTTAGCTTGCATATTCCCTTCTAAACCCGCTATCGCGGTTTTCCAGAAGTTGGCCTGCTCTTTAAGGATTAAGTCTTCTTTTCTTTGCGCGCTAATACGAACAATGCCGTACATGCCATTAATATTGTCATCTTGAGCGGCTTTCTCGTACCAATACAAAGCTTCTTTAAAGTTGGTACGCTCTGCCTCTTTCGCAAGAAACAATATCGTAGGAATATGCCCCGTTTCTGCTTTGAACAGGCGATCCTTCTTTTCTTGGCGTCTCGCTTTTTCTATCGCTTTTCGATAAGCCACTTCACGCGCTTTTCGCTCAGCTTCTAACCTTTTCTTTCTCATAGAAAGAGAGACTAGCCAAATAAACACTAGCACTAGCGAAAGACCAGCCGCGCCAATCGCGATTCCCATTGTACTCATATAGTTTCTTTTAATTATTTAGCTGCTGCACACACTCCTCAATGGAGGGGGCCATCAACCAAAGGTGATATATTTATAACGGTTTCATTGAAGAAAACTTAAGAAACTCGCAGCAAACATCTTTAGTATCGCAAGAAATGTCACGTATAAGAAGCCCAGTAAAACTGAACAGTCGCATCAATCTGTTATATCGGGGGCTTGTTCAAAGAATAGAAGATAGAAAGGAAACACCGCACTTTATCTTGGGATAAAGAAGAGTCGAGAACATAAAACGAAACAAAGCATCGTCAGCTCCTTGCTCCGAATTATGTGTTTGATAGTTTAGCTTTAGACTATTTTTTCATCATCGCTTTTAGGTCAGCGAAAGGGTTATGTGTCGCGGTTTGATGCTCGTCTTGCCCTGCTTGGATTTCAGTGCCGTAACGCTCATGGTCGGTGTATTTAGAGTGCTCATGGTCATGGCAATACAAACACAGTAACTCCCAGTTGCTTCCGTCTTCAGGGTTATTCGTGTGGTCATGATCTTTGTGATGCACCGTTAGTTCACGCAAATTAGAGTACACAAATTCACGCGCACAGTTGCCACACACCCAAGGGTAAAGCTTCAACGCTTTGTCACGGTAGCCACTTTCTTTTCTTTTATAGTTGGCACTTGAGCCGTTGTAATCAGAAGACATCTCACATCCTAATACTTATTTAGATTGCCCAATTTTACCATTGTCACCGACTTGACACATCAACCATTACCCAAAACCTGAAGCTCGTCCCTACGCAAAAAGTTCAATATCCCTCAACTCGGGAAGTAAAGCTGAACTATCCTATTAACGTGGGAAAGAGAAAGGATGATAAGCATAATGGACTTTGCCGCCGCTCCATCATTGGTGATTGCACACGGCTCGGGGTTCGGCTCAACCGAACTACCCCAGCAACTCAACCAACAACAAATTCAATGCGTTGAAATAACGTGCCTCTACGAATTAGAGGCATCGAGCCCTGCGCTGATCATCCTCGATCAACCACTGATTGAACAATTGCCGAAAGAAGAACTGGCTCAGTACTTACAATCCCACCAGACTTTACTTTTAGCTGAACAGCATTTAGATATTGAAGCCGATTTATATCTGCCGATTGGTTTTAGTCAAAGGGTAACAAAAAAGCACATTCACACCGCCCTCACTCAATTCGTGCTAGCTAAACAGCAGCTTGAGTTAACCCAACTGCTTAAGAATAAATCCATTAATTTGCAGCGATTGGCTGACATTGGGATTGCCCTTTCTGCAGAAAAAAGTCTCGCGGCACTACTAACTCGGATCTTAGATGAAGGCAGAAAACTAGCGGTGTGTGATGCCGCCTCGTTGTTTCTGCTCGACAGCGATGACAAAGGCAACGACTACCTGATATTAAAGCTTACTCAAAACGCATCGATTGACTTCCAGTTTGAAGAACGGCGCTTCCCATTAAACGACACCAGCATTTCTGGCTACGTGGCCAGCTACGGTTTTGAACTCAATATCGAAGACGTTTACCAACTTGATGACGCGCCCTATAGCTTTAATGCTGTCTTTGACCACGCCACAGGTTATCGCTGCCAGTCTTTATTGGCTTTGCCAATCAAAAATTACGATGGCGACATAATTGGTATATTGCAGTTCATCAACCGCAAAAAAGCCGCCGATACAGCTTTACTCACACACAAGATTACTCGTGAAAATGTGATTCCATTTGATGACAACGTAAACCCCTTATTACGTGCATTGGCAAGCCAATCGGCCATCGCCATAGAGAACCGCCGTTTAATTGAGAGCATTCGCCATTTGTTTGAAGGGTTTGTGCAAGCTTCTGTTACCGCTATTGAGCAGCGAGACCCAACCACTAGCGGCCATTCATTTCGGGTCGCTGATTTATCCGTCGCGCTCGCACAAGCACTACCCAATTCAGGTTTAACTCAATATCAACAGAAGCTGTTAAATAAAAAAGACTTACGCCAGCTTAAATACGCAGCGCTATTGCATGATTTTGGAAAAGTTGGCGTGCGGGAAGCGGTGTTAACCAAAGCGAAAAAACTCACCACGCATCAGCTTGATGTGATCAAATATCGAATCAGGCTTACGCAGCAAACACTCATGAAAGAGCGAGCCGAAGCCGAACTGAAGCTTTTTCAGCAGCACCGTTGCCTCGATGCCAACGAACAACTCCACCGACAGCAAGTCTTACAGCAACAAATTGTCCAGCTAGAAGAGTTTTGGCAAGACATATTGCAAGCAAATGAACCGAGCATTTTGCCTGAATCGGTCGAGCAAGGATTACATCGTGTTCACCAATGCCAAGCCTACGATGAAAATGGCACGTTATCGGCACTTATCAGCACAGATGAACTCGCGGCACTTTCTATTCCAAAAGGGAGTTTAACCCTAGAAGAAATGGACGAGATTCGTTCTCATGTCACGCACACGGAAAACTTCTTAAGGCAAATTCCATGGACTAATGAGCTCAAAGACGTACCTGACATTGCAGGTGCCCACCACGAGAAACGCGATGGCAGTGGCTACCCAAGAGGCTTACATCATGACCAAATTCCACTTGCCTCTCAAATCATGACTATCTGCGATATTTACGATGCTTTAACCGCGTCAGATCGTCCCTATAAGCAAGCCCTTCCGAACGAAGTCGCCTTTAAAATCCTCACCAACGAAGCGGAAAGTCAGCAACTCAACGTTGATTTAGTACGCCTGTTTATCGATGCAAAAGTGTATCTGGTGATTCAAGATAAACATTACAACACGCCCAATGACAAAACCTGCGGATTTCATCACCACGTGTGCGATTTTGATTTATTAGACGACAGCTAATTTCATCATGGAGAGTCTGTCTCATCAAAATAAAGCGCTTCGTTCCGCGTTTGCCAAGCATCGCCTATTACTGGCTATGCTATTGCTGTTTAGCTTACTGCTGACCCTAAACTCTTGGCTCAAGCCTCTTTTCAGTTTTGACAATATTTGGCTCGATTTCGCTGTAAAAAAATGGAGTAATCAGTCTTATGGCGACCCAAATATCGTACTCATCGATATTGATGACCCTAGCCTCAAAGCAATGCAAAACAGCGTGGGACGTTGGCCATGGCCGCGCGCCGTTCATGCTGAACTGATCGATTACCTCTCTCAGCAGAATCCTCAAGCGATTGTGTTTGATTTGCTCTTTTCAGAGCCTGATATCTACCGGCCAGATTCAGATCTTTACCTTTCAGAAGTGATCGCTAGCCAAAGCAATATCTTTTTACCGATATTACATTTTGAGTCACAGCAGAATCACTTATTCCCTAAACTTACTGACTACCCAGCTTCGGTTGGACTAACACCTCCTGATGACATGAATCAAGCCGAAGCACGTGCCAATCTATTGCTGCCAAGCGCCATCCACCCAGCCGCTTGGAAGCTCGGCACCATCAACTTCATCCCCGATCAAGATGGGGTAGGCCGCCGCTATCATATTGAGCATAAGATCCAAGGCTGGACTATCGACACATTACCCACCAAGGTTGCGCGATATCTGGGGGCACCGATTCCAAACCAAGATGAGTTACTCCTTGATTGGAAAAAGCCAGCCGCCCAACAATACAGTTCGCCTTATGCTCGCTTTTCTTACGCCAATGTCTACAAAGCGGTCAGTGAAGAACGCCCCTTTCATACGCCCAATTTATTTGAAAACAAAATCGTTCTAATAGGGTCAACCGCAACCGGGCTACACGATCTCAAGCACACCCCGTTAAGTGCTTCTTACCCTGGGCTTTATATACTCGCTACCGCCATCGACAATTTACTTCACCAACAACAATTGGCAAAAGTGCCAACGGTGATCGAATGGCTCCTGAGTATTATTTTTCTAATCGCTATTACCATTAGCTTGTTAGTAGCCAAAAGGGTGATTCCAGCTACTCTAACCTGTGGCATTTTGGTTTTAGGCTGCTACGCCACCAGCTACCTACTCGCCTCTCAAAAATGGTTGTTGGTCGTTAACAGCTCGATTGCCCTAATCCTGGTTTACTTCCTGAGTGTCTTGATCATTCAATTTCTACAACGACAACGGGAATACGCGTATGCCATCGATATTTTTGGCCGATTCATGGATCGCAATGTTGTACGACAGTTAGTCGATTCAGGGCAAACTAAGCAAGCATTACAGGCCAAAAACCGTAAAGTCACCGTGCTATTTTCAGACATCCGAAACTTCACTACTTTGTCTGAACAGCACACTCCACTAGAAATCGTACAATTTCTAGATGACTACTTTTCGATGCAAGTTAACGTCATATTTCAGCATAATGGTACCTTAGATAAATTTATTGGTGATGCCATCATGGCGTTTTGGGGAGCTCCTTTAGATAACGAACAACAAGAGAAGCAAGCCATACAAGCCGCGCTAGAGATGGTCGATAAGCTGGAACAATTTCGTGTTCAACAAAACCTCCCAGAATTTAACATCGGCATTGGTATTCATACTGGTGAAGTCGTGGTGGGCGCGATTGGCGGAGAGCAAAGGTACGACTACACCGTAATTGGGGATCCCGTAAATGTGGCGAGCCGTATTGAAGGGGTGACTAAAAACCGCTGTAATATTTTGGTTTCTACCAGCACTCGCGATGCGTGTATCGATGATTTTGAGTTTAAAGACATGGGTAGCCACTCACTTAAAGGCAGAGAAGAGCCCGTAACCCTTTATATCCCCTCCAAAAAGAAAAACTAGTTAGAATCTCGATTTGTTTAGCCTCCCAAAAACCAGTGATATTTTAGTCAATAATGGCTCCATATTCACTTTGACAATGTTCACCCTGCTGCCTATACCTTAAAGGTCAAGGCTTGGCCGTGGAGTCCCCTGTGAGAAATTTAGCGATTTTGCTCACCTGCACATTGGTATTTATATCATCCGCTTTTGCTCAACAAGCAACCACCGTTGATGACGTAAAACTCAAGCTCGCCCCATCGATTCAAAGTGAGAATATCGACGACTTAGAAGCAGATACCTCCGTCACTATCCTTAATCGCCAAGGTGGTTGGTATCAAGTTCAAACTCCCTATCAAATGCAAGGTTGGCTCAAAATGTTGTGGCTACGCTTTCCAGTCACAGGCGAAGAAAGCAGTGTGCTGTCAGTATTCTCACAGGGCAGCAGTGGCGTGACCGTTGCCACCGGGATTAGAGGGCTATCTGAAGACGAATTAGCAACTGGCAGTGGCATTCCATTCGAGATGTCGACACTCAAACACTACTCCGTCTCTCAAGATGAAGCTCTGGCATTTGCTCAGGAAGGCCAGCTCCAAGCCCAAGACTTTCGCTACGTTGACTAACGGCTAACAAGGATTGGAGACTAATAATGAATATCCATCTTCCCGCCCGACTTTCACTCATCCTTTCACTGAGTTTGGGCTTATTGAGCTGCAAAACCACCGACTTAGAAATGCTGAATAATATCGATTTAGGCCAAGTGACTAATACGCTATCGAAGGTCACCGACCTAGGCGGGAAAAGTGCCGAAGAAGAATCAGAGTTTGGGTACGAAGTGGCTCAGTTGCTCCTCACCAATAGTCGTGTATTAGATAATGAAGACGTACAACGCTACGTAAATCGCGTTGGGCAGTGGCTCGTACAAAACAGCGAACGTCCTGATTTAGAGTGGCATTTTGTGGTGTTAGATGACACCAGCTTTAACGCTTTCGCAGCGCCCGGCGGTTATGTCTTTATCACCGGGGGGACGTTACTCAGGTTAAGTAATGAGGCCGAGTTAGCGGGAGTATTAGCACATGAAATTGCGCATGTACTAGAGCGCCACTACCTCAAAGCACTGCAAAAACAGACGTCATTAGACTTGGCCTCAGACATTGGCGTACTGGCATACCAGCTCAACAATAACCGTAAAGGTCGTGATTACGATGGCACCCAAGATAACGTCGAAATGGCAGAAAAATTGTCGGCAGGCGTTGACTCTTTATACGCCAATGGCTTGGCTCGTGGAGATGAGGAAGAGGCCGATCGCATGGCTGTCATTATTGCGGCTCGTGCGGGTTACGACCCGTATGCGTATATTTCTGTATTACAGAAGATTGCCAGCGAAAAGCCAGGCTCCAATGCATGGGCCACTTTCATGAAACGCCACCCTCCTGCTACTGATAGGCTGACCGAGTTAGAGCCAGTAATGGATAGAGTATTCCCTGACGCGACTGGTTTCCAAACATTACAAGATCGCTACCAAGATTCAATCCGTTAGCCACACTTTAAGGGCGATTTAACAGCCAGTGCCGAGCGATATCACAATCATCACTCCGACTGCTTATCTTTCTGCATCAGCAAGA
The DNA here is from genome assembly GCF_043642225.1 of Vibrio profundi. GTDB lineage: Bacteria > Pseudomonadota > Gammaproteobacteria > Enterobacterales > Vibrionaceae > Vibrio > Vibrio profundi_A. Next base: position 302,462 of record NZ_JBHZSF010000001.1, read on the forward strand.
TAAATTTCACGAGCAATCGCCTTGCTTCATCGCTTAATAAGCGACTCGCCGCAGTGAGAGATTCAGGAGCAACTTCATCGACCTCTAACGTATCAAGGGCAATATCTAGATCAGTCACACCCAGTGCGCGAATTAGAGAACGATATTGTGAGAGCTTAATATCCGTTTCGCCACGTTCAATTCGCTGATACGTTTTTAAACTCATTCCAGCAATTGATGCCATCTTCTCTTGAGAAAATCCGGCTAACTTTCGGCGTTTCATGATTGCGATAACAATCGGTTCTTGTGACATAGTTCTCTCCTTACAGGACAGCTATGACCTAAATAGAGCAAAAAGTGGACCATATTTACTAGCAACCATTTACATAACACCCCTGATATATAAGATACCATCCCGTCAAAAATGATTATGATTTCAACCAGTTTCAATATTCGATAAAAAGGGGCCATTTGTGCTTTTTGCAGATTGCGAAAAAAAATCAATCGCTTTGAAAATTGAGAATGAATTTCAGCTCGCCTACCCAAGTGTAAAACACGCCCTTTATTCACCAAAAGCTACCTTTGAAATCCGACTGATTCAAAACCGTTTATTGACCTATAAAGAGCTCATCTTGCATGAAAGTATTTTGGACAAGCAGGAGTTAGAGCAAACTTTTGCTACCTTGAAGCGCCCTGAACGAAAGCTCGCTCGGAATGGAGTAAAAGACTTAACAATCGCGATTAACCAAATCGATCAATTGCTTGAGCGTTACCAACCTCACTTGCCGTTAGCAAAGGCAACCCAATAAGTTGTGTAACGCAAAAAGAGCACCACATGGGTGCTCTTTTTATTTGGGAAAACTGGTCTAACGCGCTTCTAGTGCTTTCACAAAAGTGTCTTGCGCACCTTCTATATTCAACGCTTTCGCTTCTTCTAATAAGCTTAGCGCTTTAGGAATATCATTCGCCGAAACCGCCTCTTCAATCGCCGTTAAGAAATACGCTTGAGTTTCTGGCTGAGGAGCAATGTCTACTTTTTGTGGGCTAGTAATAACAAGTTTAGGACTATCTTGTTTATGTCCCACCACATTTCCGGCTTTTAGCGTATTGGTCGTTACACTCAACTCCAACGAGCCACCAACTTGCTGTATATAAACAGGATCAGTAACCATAGGCATCACTTCACCAAATTCTTTGGCTCTGATTTTGGCCGGGTGCTCTGTCACAATCGGTTTCCCAAGCACTGGAGCAGGTGTGTACACAACCATATAAGGTGTCACCGAAGTATTTATCTCTAAATGCTTCTGAAATTGAGTTCGAGAAAATGCATCTGAAGGGGTAATTTTAAATTCTTGATAGTTAACGGTATCCACCACTGCATAGTCTTTATCAAGAAGTAACACTTGCGGGGTAAACACGCTGTCATTAACAAACAAGCTAGACAAAGCGACTTCTACAGCTAACGATCGGCCATTGAATTCAAAGGCACTAAAGTAACTATTGCCTTCTTCAAACCTTGCGACAGGCGAAGAAGCATCTATTTTAAAATTGATTTTTTCATTTTCAGCTAAAGTAATAAAAGGAAGCTGAGCATAAGTGCTACAACAAACAGCAGCATCTTGCGGGGGAGCAACGGAGACTTTTGGAGCAGAAGTAGTCGAACAGCCACCTAGCAAAGCACTAAATAGAACACCAAATATTAGTTGTTGTTTTTTCATCGTTATCCTCATATCGGTTATCACTTTAACGGCAAAAAGGCAGCCAAAGGCTGCCTTATTATTTAATCCAGTTTAGAACCAGATTTCAGCTTCAACACCTACACGAGTCTCGTTGCTATCACTAGCACCGTTGCTCCATTTGTAGTTGTCGTCACTTGAAGACATGTAAGTTACGTATGGTTTAATTTGTGGACGACCAAAGTAATCGGCATTAACTGTAAATACAGGTGATAGAGACGCACTGTAGAAGCTAGTATCTGCCTCTTGACGACCCCAAGTACCATCTTCACCTAAGCTTTCGATTGAGTACGTGAACGTTGCTTCCATACGGAAATTGTCGTTCACTTTGTACGACGGCGTTGCACCAAGGAATAGGCGAGACAATCCATCTTTAGAGCCCCATACTTGGTCAGTATCATCATTAGATAGGTTCCAGTATGTCACTTCTGTACCAAGCTGTACTTTATCACTTACGTTCATCACACCGTAAGAGGTTAGGAAAAGAGACTCATCATCCTTTTGCCAGTTACCACTCCACTGACCGAAGTTAACACCACGGTTAGCAGCAACACCAGTACCGTATGTAACAGCCGACGTAGACCAACCATCTAAGCCGTAGTAGCTAGTTGAGTAAGTAATTGCAGCACCAACGCCATCTTCAGCAGTGTTAGCATCATCTACATTTGCACGGCTCATCAGTTTCAAGTCGAAATCAAATCGACCGCCTAGAGCTTCAACACCGTAGTAGTAAAAATCTACAGATGTCATTGTAGTGCTACGTTGCTTGTCATCTAAGCCATTGTTCTTACAGCTTTCGTTACCATCGCCAAGGTCGTTACCATTAGAATCGTTTCCATTGTCGATGTAACAGCTACCTTCACCAGAATCAGCTGAAACAACAGCAATACCCATGTCGTTATACTGTAGACCGCCACCTACACCAGAAGATTGTTTCCAAAATTCTTTAGTAATGATGCCTGCTTGGCGGTTTAGGTAACGCTTACCAGTCCAAATGCTTGTGCCTTCTTTGAAGAAAGACAGATCGCCAAGCTCTACGTAAGCTTCTTTAAACTCAAGTTGACCTGACTCTAAGTGACCTTCATTACCAGAAGATGAGCCATAGAAGCCACGGCCATTGCCACCTTCATTATTGCCATATTCCGTTTTTACTACGTACTTAGACCAAGAACCGTTATCGTAGTTGTCACCACGAGATACCGTAAATTCTACTTGGTTAGGGTTGCCAGAGAATGCCGCACCCGCTGCACGGTAGTCACGACGATGCTCATAGCTTTCATTTAACGCTAGAGATTGGCCAACATTGTAAAGTAGGTGACCATAGCCGTTTACTTGCCAACCTTGCTGAACCTTATCTTCAGCTAATGTAGTACCAGCTGCTAATGAAGCCGCCACTGCGACAGCAATCAAACTTACTTTTTTCATTCTTAACTCCATTAAGGACGATTTATGTTTATCAGTATTTTTATTTTGCTCTCGGTGCGACAGCCAAAGGCAGTAATGGCGGAAGCGATTGAGAGGGTCTAGGGCAATGTCCCTTGTGTTTCAACGCTGTAAATATTAAGAAAGGATGACAATGGTGACTTCCTCCACCCTGAATTAATTTAGGGGGGATGAGAAAGGAGTAGAAAATATACCGAATGGTATAAAATAGAGATTGATCACCTAAACAGGGGGGAGTAGGCCGCATTTAGATCGAATTCTTCACTGCAAAGTGTTATTTCCATCAAGTTTCAGTCAATTTTCCGTCAAGAAAAGTAATTTAATTACACCTAACTTTTCTCAGTGAAGGCGCTTGACGTGAATCACACAAAGCTTTTTACTTATAGTTCATTCGTGTTGTTAATTAAGAACAAGAAAAGAAACAATGACTAAACCGCTTTCACGCCCCTATCCACTGGGTGCAACCCCAAGCAATGCTGGCTGCAACTTCTCTATTTATGCGCCTGATTGTAAGTCTATCTTGCTCGCGCTATTTGATGAGAATGACGAGTTCACCACGATCCCATTACAAGGTGAGTACGCTGGCATTAAGCACACTTTTGTTGAAGGCGTGACTATCGGTCAAAAGTATGGGTATATCGTCGAAAACCAAGATGGTCCCCTTTTACTTTCAGACCCTTATGCGAAGTCCATTGATCGCCCACTTCACTATGAAACGCCCTACACGAATGAAAAAAGCTTTCAAATGGCGAAGTGTGTGGTCACAGAAGACAGTTTTGACTGGCAAGGTGTCGAAGCCCCTAACCTAAGCCGTGAAGAAACGGTGCTTTTCGAAACCCACGTAAAAGGGTTATCGAAACTTCACCCAGAAGTAGAATCAAAGCTTCAAGGTCGTTATTTAGGGCTCGCAAGCCCTGAAATGCTAGCGTTCTACAAAGAGCAAAACATCAACACCCTGCAGCTACTGCCTGTTGCAGCTTGTATGCACGAGCCGCATTTGCTCGATATGGATATGGTGAATTACTGGGGCTACAACCCTTATCTCTTCATGGTGCCAGATCCACGATATGCCGAAGTCGATGCCGTAGTCGAGCTGAAAACGACCATCCGAGAGCTTCATAGAAATGGCATAGAAGTCATTCTTGATGTGGTCTACAACCATACCGCAGAGGGTGGTGAAGGTGGCACAACGTTTAACTTAAAAGCGCTTGATCCTCGTTTCTATATAAAACATGGCTCCCATTACGCCAACTTTACTGGGTGTGGAAATACGTTAGATCTCACTTATCAACCGGCTCTCAACTTAGTCATGGACACGTTGCGCTACTGGGTCAGTGAATTCAAAGTCGATGGTTTCCGCTTTGATTTGGCTGCAACGTTAGGTCGCCAAGGTGACAACTACAACCCAGAGGCCGCATTTTTCAAAGCCGTCGCGCAAGACCCGGTTCTTAAAGAGACGAAACTCATTGCCGAACCTTGGGATATTGGCCCGAATGGTTACCAAGTGGGTAATTTCCCGCTAGGTTGGAACGAATGCAACGATAAACTTCGCGATATCACCCGTAGCTTCTGGCGTGGCGATCACGGCTACTTAAAAGAGTTTGCAACTCGCCTTATGGGTTCACGAGATATCTATAGCGCTGCACATTGGCCTTATAAGTTAACCGTTAACTACATTACGTATCATGACGGTTTCACGATGCAAGACTTAGTGTCGTATAAGCATAAGCACAATGAAGAAAATGGCGAAAGTAACCGTGATGGCCATGGCGATAACCGTTCTGATAACTACGGTGTAGAAGGTGAAACTGAAAACCTACTGATCATTGCAACACGCGAAAAACAGAAGCGAAACTTCATGGCAAGTCTGTTGTTCGCTTTTGGTATTCCGCATATTTTGACCGCAGACGTTCTCTCCCATAGTCAAAAAGGCAACAACAACGCCTATTGCCAAGATGGAGAAACCAGTTGGCTCAACTGGGAAATGAGTGAGCGAAAACGTTACTTCAAAGAATGGCTTTCTGAAATGGTTGCTGCGCGCCAAACCTACATGGTGCCGTTTATTCAAGCATTCAGTGGTGAACGAAGAAATTTGAATCGTATCTTTTGGCGCCGCATTGATGGCTCTCTTATGGAACATGATGATTGGAACCGACTAAGTTCAGTCGCACTGCACTTAGGAATCGACCAAGATGGCTGTGAAATGCTGTATTTGATCAACCAAACAAACGCTCCAGCTCGATTCAAACTTCCTAACGACCGAGCACAGAATTGGGTAACAATTTGCGATACAAACATGCGAGATGTTGAGCCTGGACACGCCGAAGGTGAACTCCTACTATCACCAACATCGATGGCGATACTGCATTACCGACCTGAATAGTAACGCCTTATTTACCAACTATTTATATAAATGCCAGTCATGTTTATGACTGGCTTTTTTATTTAACAAATATCACAAAATCAAATTGATGATATGGAATTATTTGCATTGATGTGGTTGTGAAAACTGTTTAGTATGAGTCAAAAATAAAATAACAGTACAACGTCTTAAAATATCATGGCTTTACCAAAAACTCTTGTTCGGCTGTTACGGCCTTACTTAATTATACTTACCGGCTCAATGATCTATTTGGCCATTGTTCAACTTGAAAATGCAGAAAGCTCGGCTTATCGCCAATCGCAATCAAACATAAGGACCGCCAACTCACTCATCCAAGCAAACATCGAAGCAACATTTGGAAAAATTTACCTGCTTGAAACTACGCTTCAAAACTCAAACTCCACAACTCAAGGGTCACTGAGCTTTGCAGAATTAAGTCAACAAATTCTCAAACAAACCCCTAACTTTGCAGATATTCTTGTCTTTACTCGCAAAACCAACCAGTACACTTCCACCCACGGTTATCCTATCAAAGCAAGCTATTCCAAAGAGTTACATTGGCACCCGCTTAATTCAGTCAATCGAAATTTCTACATATCCTCGGTATACAAGAACTTTGATGGACGCTGGGTGTTTGCAATCAAACACAGTCAGCCAAGCTTCCAAGAAGAGATCTGGGTAGAGTTCGACCTTTTACACACCACACAAAGCCTCAAAGACCTTAAAACCCTAGAAAAAGGTTATGTGTTTGTGGTTGATAGAGAGACGGAGCGGCTAATATTCCATCCGGACCCATCACGTATTGGCCATCAGTCCATTAGCTACAATGCAGGGATCAGCCACCTTATTTCTCAAGGAGAAAACTCAGGGCAATATGAGTATTACTACCGTGATAATTTCAAAGTAAGTGTCTATGACGCCAATAACAGCCTTAACTGGGTGTTTGTCTCAGGGACGGACCGTAAATACATCTTGGCGACTTCCTATCAATTCACATTAACTGCGATTGTGTTAGCGTCTATCTTGCTGCTCATTATCATCAGTAACTACCTAATCTATCAGCTGAACAGCCAATTAGCAGACTTAAATAGAACTCGAGATTTAGCCAGCTTCAAACACCAGTTAAAGTCCGTATTCGACAAATTTGTTTTTCACCACGGGGTTCAATTTGTACTCTTCGAAAAAGCCACCAGCCAATTTTGTACCTTGGATTACCATGGCAACAAGAGCGTCGTTTTTAATGACTCTAAATTTGCGCAGTCACTCGCTCCGAGTTCATTAAGCTATCAAAGTCGTTCACAAAACGATCCTCTCGCTCATGCGTTAAAAATTACCCACCGACATTATCGGATCCCACTGTTCGATAACGATCAGCTAATAGCCATCATTTATTTGAAAGCCTCGCTGCCAACCTATAACAGCATCTTAAGAATGATCCGAGACTACACTGAAGTCGCGCTTTCAAACCTTTTGCTTCATCACCAACTCCGCAATAAAGACGTAATGACTCAGCTCGACAACAAACTCAGTTTGACTGTCGATATAGAAAATCAGGTCGGCAATAAGGGGGTATATTTGGCACTTTTGGAGTTAGATAACTTTGAACATCTGAACACGATTTGCGGCAGCGATATTGGCGATAAAATGATCTTGCAGACTTCTGAGTCGATGCGTCACTGCTTCCCTAAGCCAGAAGGTCTTTGCTTAGCACGAACAGGAGGGAAGCAATTTGGCATCTTGTTTAAGGCTAAAGATAACGATGATGCAACTCAAAGGCTTGAGAGCTTAAAGCATAACTTAGCAAGCCATATGATCAGCAAAAACGGCCAAACGGTTTCAGTTCAAACCAATATCGGTTTTAGCGCTTTATGCCAAACGCCGGAAGAAAGCCTCAAGCAAGTTGAACAAGCTCTTAACCAAGCGAAGTTACTAGAACCCAATTGTATTGAGAGCCTCCATTCTCGGTTGAGACATACCGCCTAGGCCCATACAAAAAAGCCAGACTTGTACGTTTACAGTCTGGCTTTTTTATTTCTACTTGATACACGAGCAACTACGCTTGAGGCACGTCGTATGCCATGGTCCCAATCTGTTTTGCATAGCCGCTAACTCGCACTTGAGAAATGACGCCGTCTTGGCATGCAATTTCTGCTTGGATCTCTGATCGACACTTCATTGCCCGACCTTGTTCAAATACATAGCGAACCGGCTCGTCAGCCTCACCGGGAGTTCCAACCTGCGCTCGTAAGTGCTCCGCCAAATAGCAAGCTAATACCCCTGACGCGCTTCCAGTGGCCGATTCTTCTGAAATACCAAAAGCTGGAGCAAAATTGCGACAACTCGCCGTGTAATCTTCATTGCTCTCAGGTAATTCAAATACATGCACTCCAACTAGATTATGCTTGTTACTGAACTCCGCTAACCTCGCATCATTTGGCTCAATTGAATCTAGATAACCGTGGCGAATGGGAACAATAAGATCAGGCAGCCCAGTACTCATCATTTCTAAAGGCAAGTGTGTCTCGCGAATGAGCGCTTCATCCACCCCTAGCACTGTGGCCACTTCTGGATAGCTCAGTGAGCCTAGCTTTTTGGGCAACGCTTGATCCATAGTGACTTTGCCATCACCATTAATCGCAACAGCTAATAAACCCGCTTTAGTGCGTTGAATAAACTCACCCGAGCCGAGAATATTTTGTTGGAACAAGACAGAGAAAGCCGCAAGAGTCGCATGCCCACAAAAGTCCACTTCGCCCGTTGTCGTAAAAAATGACACTTCGAAGTCGGCGCTATCATCAGGAGAAATAAAAGCCGTTTCTGAGTACCCGACAGATTGGGCAATAGATAGTTTCTGTGCGTCTGTTAGTGACCCCGCATTGAGCACCACCCCAGCTAAGTTCCCCCCAAGTCCATGCTTAGTAAACGCGCTAACTTGAAATACTGTCACCTGTGTATTGTTCATCATCATCCTTTTGATTACTTTTCCAACCCGCTATCTAACCTTTACAGCAAAGTGTTTACACTGGAAATACTTTTTCAAAGCGTTCGAGAACGAGTTCCGATTGTTCGTTAAATTCAGCACCAATGCTGGCGGCGTATTTGGTAAAGAAATTAATGTGGGCTTCTCGCCACCATTCGTAAGTACCGTCTCCTTCCCCTTCTGACTCAGCGAATTCAGTGGTGACTTGGTCAAATGCGCTAAAGGATACCTCGGTCAGCTTAACGATACAGATTGGCTGCTGTTCCCAATTAAGGACAAGAGTAAGCCTTCCAACGACCGGTAGTGCTTCTTGCTCAATATCATAAGCTTCTTTCAGTGAACATGATGCTCGCTTCTGCCCGATATCAATCAACCGCGCGCATTCATTCGCGTTGTATTCGTCCGCACAAAAATGTTCAGCGGTAATTTGAGGGATCTCCGCTCTCTCACTTGGCGATAGGGTTTGGAGGTATTGGTCTAAAAAACTCTGTTGCTCTGGGGTCATGGTCTTTTTCTCATTAGATAAAATGACAAAGCCCTGCTGACTGGGTTGCCAGCGATTCCATTCTGCTTTGTCATTGCTGGGTAGAATCATACAAATAATCTATAAAAATTAACACCATAGCTATCTACTCCCTCTTTCAATTCGATACTGACTGAATTGACTTCGCGATTTCACGCAAAACCCATTACAATGCGCCTCTTTTCGTTTCACCAACTAGGCACTCATGAAACTAGGTAAGCGACTTTCAAAAATTGAATCTATGGTAAGCACAGAATACGACCAGATCTGGGATTGCTGTTGCGATCATGGTTTCCTCGGTGTGAACCTATTGGCGGCCAATAAATCTTCAGTGGTTCACTTCGTTGATATCGTCCCTAGCCTAATGAACAAGTTGGAAGAAAAGCTACAACGCTTTTTCCCACAAACCCATTTAAGTGAGAAGCAACCGGATAGTTCAGAGAGCAGCGCGACATCACGTTGGGAAACACACTGTATGAATGTGGCGGAGCTGCCTTTAGCGGCACACAGCGGACGCCACTTGATCATCATTGCAGGAGTCGGAGGGGATTTAACTCTCGACTTAGTACGAGATATCCAGAGTTCGAACCCGGGCCTTGCCCTCGACTTTTTGCTGTGCCCGGTACATCAACACCATATGGTCAGAGAAGGACTTGACCGCTTAAATCACGGTTTGATAAAAGAATGTTTGGTGGAAGAAAATCGTCGAATCTATGAAATCATTCTATCCACCTACCACCCTGAAAAGGCTGTGAATCACACTCCAATTCACCCCGTGGGCAGTCAAATATGGCAAGCTTATAACGACCTAGAACACTCAGTTGCTAAGCGCTATCTAGAGAAAACCATAGAACACTATCAAAGGGTCAACCAAGGAAGAAAATCCAACGAGATTCTTAACGCGTACAGAAGCGTATCTATCCAATTTTCAGAAATGAAAATCTGCGAATCAAATTAACGGCCAAAGGTGGTCGCCAGCTCTTGAACCACTGGCACAACGGACAGCACCAAAAGCGCAGACATGGTGTAATTAAACCAACTACGATAAACAGGGCTTCGCAGCACTTTTTTCAACATTGAGCCAAACAATAACCAGACGCCCACACAAGGAAATGACACCACCAGAAACGTCATTGCCAATGTCATATTCTGAGCGTAAAAATTGGCGTCTACGGTGGTAAACGCTGCGATCGCGCCGGTCGCCACAACCCAAGCTTTAGCATTAACCCATTGAAACAGCGCCCCTTTCAAAAATGTGAAAGGCTGCTGATGTTCACTCGATGTTTCTACGTTCGCTGAGCGCGCAATCAACCATGCGAGATACAACAGATAGGCTGTGCCCAAGCACTTAATCACAATATGCAGCTCTGGCAGCAACTCAAACAGTTGGCCAAACCCCATCCCCACTAAAAGCAGCATAGCTGAAAAGCCAACGCAGATCCCTGTGAGTAAGGGCAGGCTTTTACGCACACCAAAATTAACCCCAGACGTCATCACCATGATGTTATTTGGCCCAGGTGTGACCGAAGATGAAATTGCAAACAAGACTGACGCAATGAAATAATCCATATAACCCTCCCACCTTATTCATTAACTGAATACCTATGGGCGATTAAAAAACATTCAATGATAAGCAACAAAAAGTGAGAGATTGAACCGTTTCTTAAATATGATTTCTATGTTCAAGTAGAGGCGTCAGGACTATCAATGCATTTGCACCAGCTGAGCCACATCTAAGCTGCCACCGACATTCAGAAATGGACATTCTTTAGCAATTTCAATGGCTTCTTCAATCGTGTCCACTTCAAGCAACGTATAACCAGAAAGCGCCGAGACACTGCCTCTTGTAACATTACCGTCGGGATCAATTGAATGGGTATCTTTAAAAGGATTAGCAGGGCTTGTTATTTGGTTCGCGTACTTGGTCAACCAATTGCGATAATCTTCCATGTGCTTTTTGCCCGCTTCCGGGGTACTAGGCGGCGTACCACCAATATAAGTAATTATAAACTGAGCCATAACGCCCCCAAAGTGAACAATATTTATACAAAAATACTCTTCAGCGGAGTGCGTGTCGACTTTTCACGTCACGAATTGGCACTTAAAAACATAGACTGACGTTCATTAGCGAATAGTCACGATCTCAATATCGACCTCATCAAGCCCTGCCACCGACTTGTTTCACCACCCAGTAAAGTATTCATTCTCTAGTCGCCTCTCAATTATGCAATAGATCAACCCGCGAGCCTTGATTTACCACGCTCGAGCGTAATACGGTACTGATTAACTACTATACAAATTGGAGCATATATGGATTACGTAGATGGTGTGCTGCGGATCGAGTCATTTTTAGCAGTAACACTCGGTATTGTTGTTTTATTCTTGGGCCGCCGATTAACACAAGTCAGTTCATTTCTAAAGGAATTCAGTATTCCTGAACCCGTTTCTGGAGGGATACTCGTCTCGGTTCTTTTCGCCATCATTCATTACGTGACCCAAGTGAATGTTGAATTTGATCTTGCCACTCGTGACCTTTTATTGGTTTACTTTTTTACCACGATTGGCATCAATGCTAGCTTAAAAGACTTACTCAAAGGCGGGAAGCCATTACTCATACTGCTGGCGATCACCATTTGCTATATGTTGGTTCAAAATCTCACAGGGATTGGAGTCGCAACCTTACTTGACCAACCTGCCGTCGTCGGCATGCTAAGTGGCAGCGTTTCTCTCATCGGAGGGCACGGTACCGCCATTGCTTGGTCACCAAGAATAGCCGAAATGTTTGACCTTAATACCGCAATGGAAATCGGCATTGCCAGCGCCACCTTTGGCTTAATACTCGCGAGTTTAATGGGTGGCCCAATAGCAAAGTACCTCATCAATAAGCACAACCTAACACCAAGTAACGATCAAAAAATGGATGTTGGCAGCGTCCAAGATGCCCCAGAACCGAAAATTACGTCTTATGATTTTCTTGATGCCATGCTCGCGATCCATGTTTGCATCATCATTGGTGCGATACTAAATGAAGTGGTTAGTGGACTGGGGTTAGAATTGCCACTGTTCGTCACATGTTTATTTGCCGGTATTTTAATCTCAAACCTTATCCCAGCGTCATACCCGAGACTGACAGGAACGCGCTGGCCGTCCCGAAAGCCCGCTGTTGCGCTCATCGCAGACATGGCGTTAGGCGCGTTCTTAGCGATGTCTCTAATGAGCATGCAGCTGTGGGCGTTGGTCGATTTGGCCGGGCCGATTTTCATGATTCTGGGCGCTCAGTTTATCGTCGCGATCACCGTCGCCATTTTTATCGTTTTTCCGCTAATGGGGAAAACTTATGATGCCGCTGTGGTCTGTTCTGGGTTTGGTGGTATTTCACTTGGCTCGACGCCAACAGCCATGGCAAACATGTCGGCCGTCACTCAAAAATACGGTAATTCACACCAAGCCTTTATCATCGTGCCTTTGGTGTGTGCGTTTTTTATCGATTTAGCCAACGCACTCATCATTCCATACTTCTTAAAAACGTTGGGCTAACCCTTGACCAAAACCAGCGGATAACCCAAACCACTTTTACTCATCCCAAACGAAAAATGCTGACGAAATCGTCAGCATTTTTTCTATTTCTGATGTTGCTCGTACACGCCTTGCAAGTACTCATCTTTTTCTTTCCACTCGTTGTTTAACCAACTATGGAAACGGCGTTTAAATGCTTTATCTTTGAAGTAATCACCATTCACATTCTCATCCATAGGATGCACTTTAATATGAACCACAACAGAAGTGAGATTACCTTTTAGCATATCAATGAAAGGCGATTCTTGGTTCTCAGGGTAAGCAAGTGTGACATTCACAATGCCGTCGAGAATTGGGCCCATCGCTGACAAGGCAAACGCCAAACCACCAGTTTTAGGTTTCAATAAGTGTTGGTAAGGGGTTTTAACCGTGGCTAGCTTTTCTTGGCTAGCGCGTGTCCCTTCGACAAAGTTAACAAGAGTGGTCGGGGTTTGTTGGAATTTCTTACACGACTTCTGTATCGCCTCAAAATCGTCATTACGACGTTCAGGGTGGCGAAGTAAGAATTCGCGAGAGTGGCGCTTCATAAAGGGCATGTCTAAACCCCAGCATGCTAAACCTACAAATGGTACGTATAGCAAATCATGTTTTAAGAAAAACTTAGACATAGGCATTTTGTCTTTTAATACCGAAGTCAAAATTACAATGTCAGACCAACTGATGTGGTTTGACATCATCAAGTACCATTTCTCTAGTGACAGCTCTTCACCGCCTTCGACTTGCCACTTAATGTCATTATTTACGTTAAGCATCCATAGGTTTAACGTTGCCCATAGCCAAAACTGTTTATTCGCCAATCGAGTAAACGCGACTTGTGCGACTTTAAAAGGTAGAAGTAATTTGAACACCGCAAATAAGCACACGACAAAAGCCGTAAACGCCGTATTGAGAGTCACGAACAAAACATTGAAGACTAAACGAATATTATCAAGCATGGGAACACGGTCTGAAAACAAAAAACGCAGTATACTCTTTATGTAACAGAACGTTAAAATTTATTATATAAATCAATGAAGTCGGAGCTGTTGCCTGTTACTTCCCTGCACCCTGCCTTTACAAGATCATTCAATTTCAGGCTCAACTAACAAGTTACTCCCTTGATGCTCTTCTCCAATTACATCTTGTGGATTTCTTAACGCACAGTTATCTAACGACAAGCAACCACACCCGATACATCCCCCTAAATCATTCTGTAGCGATTGCAAACGGTGAATTTTATCATCAAGAAGCGCATGCCAAGACGTGGCCATTTCTTCCCATTCGGTTTTATTTGGCGCCTGATGCTTTGGCAGGTGTGCTAACGCTTGTGCTATTTCCTCTAAGCTAAGGCCGACTTGCTGAGCCGCTTTTATCACCGCAACACGCCTTAATACACTGCGATGATAACGTCGCTGATTACCTTGATTACGCCAACTGCTGATCAATCCTTTCTGTTCATAAAAATGCAAGGCCGATACTTTCACGCCCGCTCGCTTTGCGACTTCCCCTACACCAATGTCCATCTTTCCCTCTCAACAAATGATAAAAAACGCTTTACCTCAAGTTAGCTTGAGGTTTTAGAGTAGCAGTCAATGACCAAGACTTCCACGGAGAACATGTATGAAAAACAAAACGATGCCTTACCTTACCGGACGGTTTTTTGATGGTATATCTTCAGGCTTATTCATGATGGCACTGCCTTGGGTCATTCTCGCAAAGCCTAATATGGGTACTTTTGTCGCCCTAACCGCACTAGCATGTACTGCGATTTCTTTTATGGTCACCCCCTTTTTCTCTACCCTAATTGACCGACATTCAAGAAAATCGATTCTTATCTTAGTTCAAGTTGTACAAGCAATGACGGCCGCAGCTATCTTCATCGCTTACTGGTTCGAGCTTGGTTCGCATTGGCTTCTAGCAGGAGCACAGCTGATATTCTGGGTGTCTAGCAACCTTGCTTGGTCAACCAATAACGCATTCACCCAAGAAAACTATGACAAGCACGAATACGCTCGTATCTCAGGCTATCAAGAAATCGTCATGCAAGGGACAACCCTTGGTGCTGGCGCTCTGGGTATCGTGCTTTTGCAAACTTGGGGAATGCTTGAATTTGCGCTATTCGCTGCCTTTGCTTCCGCTGTTGCCGCGATCAGCTATACCTTCACCCCGTACCGACAACAAATTCGTAGCAGCCAAAAGACCCCTTTCATGGTTCAGTTGATTGAAAGCAAAAACATCTTTGCGCAAACACCGCGCTTCTATGGAATCTTGTTACTTTCAAGTTTGTCTTATCCGGTACTAACATTCTTAGGAAAGCTCGTACCAATCCGATTTGCTGAGCTAGAGATTTCCGGAGATTGGTATGCGATGTACAACGTCGCATTTGGATTGGGTTCCCTCATTACCGGGCTGTTTGTTGCCAAGCTTCTGACAATCACGACGCACCAAAATACGATCATTTATTCCATGTATATTCTGGTCTTGATGCTGTTGGGGATGAGCGCCTTTGATCATCCTATGTATTTACTCGTGTTCACTGCTGGGTTCGGCTTTTTTAATGCATTAAACCGAATCGCCCGAACGAATTGGATGCATCACAGCGTGTTAGTTAGTCATAGAGGCCGTGTGGATGGAGGTTTAGCGATGTTCGCGACTACCATACAAAGCCTAAGTTATATATTGATTGCCGTGCTTAGCCACTATCAGCTGACTTACTTAGGGTTTGCCATTGCAGCCTTGGTTGTACTGATTGCTGGGCTCATCATGAGCGCACTAGCCAGCAAGCCACTTCAATTAGCTGAAGCCAGTCAGTACTAGCAAAGCGGCAATATTTAGGCACACTTTATGCTCTGTTTATATATACGGTTAGACTAATTGCCACTGCGATCCAAACCAATAAAAGCCATCACAGAGACAACCCGCCTAGCCTCTTGGAATCGAAGTTGTAGAGAGGTGCGCCATGTTACATTCAATCAAAGAACATTGGGGAGACTGTTTAATGACAGTCGTTGTATGGTCTTTCTTATTGGCGATCGCGATACTATAAATGGATAGGTTTACTGAGCGATGGGAACCTCTACCGCTTAGTTTTCATCGTAAGGGTTAGTTCGGCATAACAATCAGCCCGAGAGGCTCTAACAGCTGCTCTTGCTGCCACTCACAAATCTTGACACCAGATAAATCAACACGATGAATATCAAGCCCTTCTAAATCACAATGGGTCAAATCGCAATTTTGCATTTGAAAATGCCCCCAAGTTTCTTGAGAGAACTCCCCACGACTTAGATCCGAGCCAATGAGCGACGCCCCTAATAAATTAGCGCCCCTCCACTTATTCTCAAACAACTCACACTTCTCTAGACATTGCTTTTCAAAATTGGCGTAAGACAAGTTGCTCCCTGTTATGAAAGCGGAACAAAAATACACTTTGCTGCTGATATAATTAACAAAGTTCACTTGAGCAAAGTTCGCACCTTTTAGGTCGCATTTTCTTAATTCTATGCCAAAGGCATTGGCCCCTTTAAAGTTGGCCATCGACAGCTGACAATCTTTAAAACTGGCGTCACGTAAATCAGCGTATTCGAAGTCACAACCTTCAATAGCCCCTTGTTCAATAAAGCTGCAATCGTCAAATTTAGCCTCGCGCAAATCTGCTCGGCTAAAATCACACAAATAGAATTTGCAACGTTTAAAGTTTGCATTCGCTAAGTCTTGTTTCGAAAAATCATGGTGTTCAAACACCTCGCCTACTGCATGCATTCTTTCACTCCTATTTCTTTGAGCTAAGGCTAACACTGGCACATGGATTTATCACCAAAAACAAAACCTTGAAAAACAATAACTTAAAACACCACAAAATCGCCATTTTAAGGGGTTAAATTGACTATTTAAGGGGTGTGTTTATAAATAATCGCCCGAGCGGAACTTGAAAAAAGTTTACGGGCACAGTGAGCGTTAGGCTAACAAAGACAAACCGAGGCAAATCCCCTTTTATTGTTAAGGGATAAGCGCTCGGTTTAGTTCGGTGGGAGCGTTAATCTTGTGGGAACTCACCTTTGCGACGCTTAGGCTGAGCATCCACTTGCCAGTGCTCATTTGGATCGAAAGCTTCATCACAAAGGTCGATAGTGAATCCCATCTCAGAGACTTCTTTCAACGTGAGGTTATCCGCCATTTTTGCGATTTCACCTCTTTCATTATGCAGTTCCATGTATCCTCCTAGAGGGTGTCCTTCAGCAAATCACGAGTATTACCTTACAAGTATAGTGGAGAATACAAGCTTAAAAGCCTAGCTGAAGGCTATATCAATTAACCGATTGAATCCAAGGAGAAATCAATTCGAAAGTTTCTTGGTCAAAATCAATGGCCGCCTGAACACCGATAGGAGTAACAAGCATCGGATGAGTGTGGCAGCTATCGAAGCCATTCAATATTGGCAGTGCTTGTCCAGCGAGTACTTCCAACAACACATCTAAAGGCATTCGGCCTGTTCCTTTATCATTAAACAGCTCATGTTTACCCAACACGATTGCAGAAACTTTGTCGAATACCCCACAGGCTTTCATGTGCGCAAAAGAGCGCTCCAGCACTTCAATGCCATGCATACAATCTTCAATCAACAAGATATCGCCTTGCATAATCTCAGGCATGTATGGGCTCCCCCAAATAGCGCGCATGGTATTGAGGTTTCCACCCATCACACGCCCTTTGATAACCCCTGTCCCAAGGAAGTCCCATTGGTTGTCATACACAGGTTTGGCACTTTCCTGAGACTCCCAATCTATCATCACATCTGTCCATTGCTTTGGCATCGAATACGAATAAGGCAGGGAAGCTTGGCCCATACAAACCTCAACAAACGACTGGAATGTTTGGTCAACAAGTGGCGAAAACTCACCAAAGGATGCCACCAATGCTGGGCCATAAAATGTCGTGATACCAGTTTGCGCATGAATGCCAAGCAATAATGCAGTCACATCTGAGTAGCCAATGATGATCTTGGGGTCGCCACGCAGCGCTTGATAGTCGATATACGGAAGTAATGCGTTGCTGTTATTGCCACCAATTGTCGAAATGATGCAGCGCACATCAGGGTCGCGAATTAACTCATTCAGTTCTTCCGCTCTATCCTTGATCGAGCCAGAGCGATAGTAATCTGAACAGCCCGTTAAACTTCCCGCTTTGAGTTCAAAGCCTTTCGATTCTAAAAAGGCCTTCGCCCTTGCAAAACGCTTTGGCGCGAACACAGTGGCAGTTGACGAGGGCGAGAAAAAACCAATTTTGTCGCCATCTTGTAATGGTTTAGGCAGTAAAGCAGTCATAGGTGTCCTTACCTTTAATCAAATCATTCAGTTAACATCGTATTCTAATCATTTCATATAGCAGGTAAAGCTACTGTGTGGCTCAGTATCACGTATAATCACACTATTACTTCTACAACCTAAATAGCTTTGAACACTATGATTATTTTTTCGACCAATTACGGTGACATCACCATTGAACTGGATTTAGAGAAAGCACCAGTTAGCTCTAAGAACTTTCTAAAGTACTGCCAAGAGGGATTTTACGAGCACACCATCTTTCACCGCGTTATCGATGGGTTCATGATTCAAGGTGGTGGTTTCACTCAAAAGATGAAAGAAAAGCCGACGCACGCGCCTATCGTGAATGAAGCTAATCGTGGCCTTAAAAATACCGTCGGTACTATTGCGATGGCCCGAACTGATGCACCACATTCAGCGACCGCTCAATTCTTCATTAACCTAGAAGACAATGATTTCCTGGATTACACAGCAAGCACAAACAATGGTTGGGGTTATGCGGTGTTCGGAAAAGTGACGGCGGGCATGGAAGTCGTGAACAATATCGGCAAAGCGATGACCACGACTGTCGCTGGTCATGACGACGTGCCGATGGATGCCATCACCATCGAAAAAGTGACGATTACTGACTAATCTAGGCACAAAAATGCGCTTTGCTAATATGCAAAGCGCAGATTGCTTAAACCCCAACGGCTGAACGGTGACTGCTGTTTTATTTTTAAGAGTTACCTAAGACTGACGGCGAATCCACTCTTGCAACGCATCGCCCATTGTTTGCCCGGTTGCCCCCTTCATCCAACTCATAAAATCACGATCAAATTTGAACTCTTCACCTAGTTTAGCTTGGAAGTACCGACGAACATTCTGGGTAGTTTTGTAGCTATCCGTGATGATCGTATCGTCATCAATCTGATTTTTATGCCAATCAACCTTTTCCATGGATTGAAACTTCCTTTCGTATAAGGCAGATAGAGCCTTTTGTTTTACAACTAAGTACCTAGATGGCTACACCTAACTAACTTACAAGAATACGCTGGATATAGAATAGTCTAACAAAGCGACTACCCCTCTTTCCCTATGATTTCCAACATAAATTTATTAGGGTGCGGCCAGACTTCTTGCTCGGGCTTATCAAACTGTAAGAACTCAATCAGATCTCGACCTTCCAATATGAACGCCACTGTGACTCCTGACGCCGGGCTTCTTGGCTCCAAAACAACGTTTCTCCCCCTAATCGCATCCTTGAGGTTTTCCACGACATAACCAATATGGGGTTGTGTTTTAATTATTTCGGGAAGTGAGCTGTCTTCATCAAAGTTCATCCATTCCATCGCGTAAGGTGTTTCAAAATACCCTGCGGCATGCATCTTCAAAGAAGCGTTATGAGTCTCCCCAGGTAAGTAGTCTTTTGTTGGAATACCTGCATGGTGGAATGTCATTTTTTGATAGGTTTTATCTGATTTCATTTTCGAACAGTCGTATAGTTAAAGAGGTCAAAGGTTACTTGTAACGGCTGAGCGACTCTAATTTTTTGACCTTAAATAACCTTATTAATACGTTAATCATACTTAAGAAATCACGGCGTATTAAAGTAATACAACCCTAAGACATTTCCACGTTAGCGTTCACCGCAAAAAGCGTCACTGTCCGCATACAGGCCAACGGAAGTAAGGTCGCTGGCCGTCCATTCGTTCAATTTCCGCACCTAACCCTTTGTAAAATTTATGAGCTTTTGTATTCAAAGGACTTGCCGTCCAGGCAATATGAGAGGCACCAGACTTCTCAGCCTGCACTCTCATTGCATGCATTAACTCACGGCCATAGCCCTTGGAGCGTTGCTCTCCAATAATTAATAAGTCATCGAGCCAAATAGACGGCTCGCCGCTAAAAGAAGAGTAGCGATAGTGAAAAAGAGCAAAGCCTAGAGTTTGCGAATCCAGCTCCAATAACAAAGCATGAGCAAATGGGTAGTCACCAAATAATGTATGCTCGATTTTCTCTGTCGTGGTTGTTATTTGGCCGTCAAACCCTTTCATGCTGCGGTCAAATTCGGCTTTTAACTTAAGTAACTGTAACAGCTGACTAGAGTCTTGTTTGGTCGCTTTCCTTACGATCATATATGTTCTCCATTGCTCAAACATTCGCTGTAGGTTCACTCTTTGGAGAGGCAGGCAGCTGCGCACAACGCTCCTCACGAGTACACCGTAAACCAAAATAATAATGTATCGATAAAAGGCCTAATGCCTTACGGCTGTGACCGTGACTTCAATAAGAACGTCACCTTCTAACGCCACACCCAAACAGGCACGTTGAGGCCAATCATCCGAGTTGTCTCCTAGCCATTCACACCAAACTGTATCCATGAGAGCTTTCTCATGCATGTTCGCAATAAACACTTGTGCGCTTACAATTTGAGTTTTACTTGAACCCAACTCTTCAAGATTCTTCTCGATTGTTTCTAGCGTGAGTTTTGTTTGGCCCACTATGTCTAATGTAGTGTCGGCCGATGTTGCCACCGTCCAAACTAAATCTTTATAAGCTGAGGACTTATTTCGGCCTTGATAGGCACCTCGTTTCCTTTCTATCATTTTCTTTCCCTTGAAGCCAAGCGCCTCACTAATGTTCTTTTTCACACCCAATTTATCACGCCGTTGCAACGATATTTAATCGAAACACTCTCACATTAAGCGCATTGCGTTATTGCTTTTACTTCAATATCACTGCCAGAAAAGCGACACAAAACCAAACCACGGCTATCAGAAATAGAACTTAGAACACGCTCTCCGTCCTTGTCCCAGACGGAACTTTTTCCGCAGGTTCCCCAACCACCAGTGACTGAAATATGATTACTTAAAAGTACAGGAAAGCCATGTTCTGACGCGATTCTCGATAAAACCTTTGAATCCGCCACAAACCCATTATCAGAAATTAGAGCGCTTGCAACGTAAATGTCGGCACCCAACTCTCGAGCTCTTTGAGAATGCTCTGGTTTGGTAAAATCGGCACAAATAGCCAATGCAATTCGATGTCCTTTTACATCAATGGCATAGTCCATCTCGCCAAATGAACAATACGTATCTTCACCAGCATGCAGATATTGTTTTGAGTAAAACTGAACCGTACCGTTAGGGAAGCAAATAACCGCGCCAATGGTTGGCTTTGAAGAATGCTCCAAACGTAACGGAACACCTGCGATCACGATGATCTCATTTTTAACGGAGGCTTGAGACAAGGCTTCGAAATTCGATGGCTCAGGAGAAAAGGCAAGCTTCGCCGCCAAATCAAGTTCATAGCCCGTCAGTGATAGCTCTGGAAAAACAACAACGTCAGCATTGTGAAGCGAAGATTGCTCAATCATTTGAAGGTGGTGTTCTAAGTTCGTGGGAATGTCACCTCTTACGACGGGGATTTGAGCCACACTAATCGTTAAATCTGTTTTCACGTTTTCTCCTTAAAATATGGTGCTACTCGTAAGTGACAATACCATCTGAACTAGCGTTTGAGTGGTAATGACTTAACTGACTTCTAGTTAAACAGCCAAGCCTCGTGATTCATTCATAGTCACCATGTTTATGCTCGGTTACTCAGGAAGTTTCAACCCGCAGCCTTGCGAAGGCATAGTGGCAAACTTTTCAACACCGTCATCGATGAATGCTTGGTCCCAACTTGCCCGTGAGTTGACATAGACATGAGCCTTAATTGTCGTTTCTATATGATCAGACATTAACCCAGCCGGAACCCAATATTTGTCTTTGCTAGCACTAAGGTTTGGAACAGGGCTTCCACAACACTGACAAAATTCTGATTTAAAACCAGAACTCGAAATATAACGACTAATTGAATTTTCGCCCGACAGCCATTTGAAGCGATCAATTTCGATGATTAAAGCTGAATTTGATGATGAACCAGATACTCTGCGACACAGAGAACAATGGCACTGATAAATCGGAGGTATAACTCCAGACAACTCAAATGACACAGCACCACATAAACAATTACCTTTCAAATCCATTCTCCATAAAACGAAAAATACCTTTAACGCTAATGTTTGTCAGTTAACTTTTTTATACGTTAGATAGTAAAGCCTCAATTTAACTGCGCAGCTAAAGCGATATGAGGCTGTATTTACCTATATTGAAAGACATTAAGACATTGTTATAGAACAGCTTATTTGTATAGACTGAATTTTTTAGTAAATTCTCTTAGAGTTTCAGTATCACCAAATAAACAGACACCTAAATATTCTAAATTTGCCTCTTTAGTTTCTTTAGTTCTCTGTTGCTGCTCTACCGATCCGCCTTCCGTCATGGTGTGTGTAAAGTCGGTAAACTTTATGCCACGACTTATCGCGTCTTCTCTTACTTTTCGTAATTTGTTTGAGTTGTCAGCTTTCAAAACTATAAATGGATAGTGGGACATACTAGGGTGGATATTGCTGTCCATATCAACATAATCTACATACAGGCTTTCATCGTCAGCAAGTTGTTTTGATAGCCCAACACTTAGGTGGCCCAGTACATTTAGCGTACGACCCAAATCCATTTTTTTACTTAAAACAGCTATATACCTTTTCTGGTTTTCTTCAGGGAAATCACCCATATTTACATCCTTATAATCTAAATGTTCGTTAAAACTGCACTGTCTAATATCCTATCGGATTCATACTCGTCATTTTTCTATTTAATAACAAGTACTTATCCGTTCAATCGTGTGACCAACCGAGAAAATAAAGAAACTTTTGTATGACATAGCGATGGGAAACTGAATAAACCGAACTCAACAAACTAGTGCGTTGTATTGAATTTAACGTTCATCGAAAAAATCTTTGTTACGAATATATTTACTCATCAAATGGTAAGAGAAAGGCCGGATAATCCAAGACCCAATCGAACGACTCAGGCGAATGACCGTTGAGGTGTTTTCATAAATGCGTCCGTTGTATAACCAAAGTATCTTCCCGACATGCCAGTAGTAACCGGGAAGCAACGGAAGGAAAGTTACGATGTCTAAATCGCAGCATATGCGATACGTCTTGTGTGCTAACCCGTAACGCTTCTTAAACGCCCAACCACCCACCGCAGGCTGACCAAAAGTGACCACTCGTTTCACGGATTTCGGATGCAGCTTCTCGACATAATCCGCCAACACACAGCCGATCGAGCCGCCCGAGGAATGCCCAGTAAAAGTAATGCGTTTGCCACTTTGAATATGTGGTTCAATAATCGATAACAAACGCTCGACCACGTTATCACCTAATCGGTCATCACGATGTGTCGGTAAGCTTTCTTGGCGAAGTAAGTAATGAAAACCGGCATGAATTGAGTAATTTAAGCCAAGATAGCGACAGCTTCGTTGCCAAAACCATAGATTAAGCAACCAATCCCAAACGTTATGCGACCCTTTAATCACCACGATCACTTCATCGCTGTCATTGCTCCACAGCACTCGCATCAAGGTCTTACCGAAGCGGTTAGCAACAATTCTCTGGCCACTTGGCGCAAAACCATAACGCGTTTGTTTCAATACTCTTTGATAGGCCAAATTGCACAGCACGGCATAACGCTCGTATTGGTATCGCTTTAAGTTCTTCATTTCGTAACCTTTAAAAGCACATACCTTCAGTATGGTACAGTTAAGTTACAGGGATAAATCAATTACCCCTTCTCATTCCATAGCATCGATTCAGCGACTCAGCCCATTTGGCACGCATAGCGTTATTTGCTCGATAAGCCAGCCCGCGAACTGCTGCTCTAACTCATTGATAGGCTGATTCTGACTTAGCAACACGTAATCGTGGCCAGAAGGGGCGAAGCCAAACGGCGCGACTAAATTCCCTCTTTGAATGTCATCCATCACCAAAGGGTAGGAGCCCATCGCAGCGCCTAGACCATCGACCGCCGCTTGAATGCAAAAATAGAAGTGCGCAAAACTTTGATGCGTGTTTTCCATGAAATGAGATAAATTCGCGCGATCGGCCCACAAACGCCAAGCATGTGGCCGAGTTTCACTGTGCAGCAGCTTTATTTGGCCGTGATCGCTTTGTACTTTCTGCCAATAGTCTGGAGAAAACACAGGGCCAACCCACTCTTCAACCAAATGAGTTTTTTTGTAATCTTGAGAGATTTCAAAATCATCTCGTCGAATCGCCATCGACAAGCCATTGCTGCCAAGCATGACGGGGCCACCCGCCGTCGACAACCTAACATCTCCACCAGATTGAGCATGAAAATCCGATAACCTTGGCATAAGCCAGCGCATGGTTAATGTAGGCTCGCACGATACCTCCAAACATTGACTGCTTACTTGTTGGAGTTTGCCCACGCCAGTTTCCAGAGCGTCAAATGCCTGCGCGGTGTAGGTTTTTAATAATTCACCTTCTGCGGTTAAGCGTACATTGCGCCCCTGTTTATAAAACAGTGCTTGATTCAAATACCGTTCAAGCGTTTTGATCTGCTTGCTGACTGCACCATGAGTGATATTCAGCTTTTTTGCTGCGTCGCTGTAACTTAAATATTCAGCCGCCACATGGAATACATGAAAAGATTTCAAATGCCTCAACTGTGAATTTTCCTCACATTTAAATGGATAATAATTCGATTATTTAATTCGCCATCTCGCCCTACAATCTAGCAAAACCACACCACCATAACGTTTGGAGTAGATATGGAATTGTTAAGCTTGGCCGTACTTGGAATATTGATAGTTATAAGCCCTGGGGCAGATTTTGTCCTTGTACTAAAGAATAGCCTTAATCAGGGACGACGAGCTGGGATTTGGACAGCCATAGGGGTCAGTTTAGCGATTTGTGTTCATATCGGCTATTCAATGCTCGGAATAAGTTACTTAATCTCACAGAATGAGACCTTATTCAATGCCGTCCGTTATGCAGGGGCTGCCTATCTGATTTACTTGGGGCTTAAAGGCATTTTCTCAGCGAGTAGCGGGCAACAAATGACGGCACAGGCAGAAGCACCTGTGAGTTCAAGACAACATTTCTTCCAAGGGTTCCTATGTAATGTATTGAATCCAAAAACTATGCTGTTCTTCCTGAGTATTTTCAGCCAAGTGATTTCACCCGAGACGAGCGGCAACTACTTTGCTGATAACGCGCTCGCATTAACGTATGGCTTATATATGGTGGTGTTGCATGGAGTTTGGTTCGCTTTAGTAGCCATACTGTTCACCTCAAAAGCTTTGCAGGCACGGTTGCTTACCATGAAAAAAGCGTTGAACCAGTTGTGTGGCGCAGGGCTATTTACCTTTGGTGCCGTGTTAGCACTCAAATCCTAATGATGAGCTATCACCTAATTTAACCGCCAATAAGAAACAAAAAAACCACGCGAGATGATGCTCTCACGTGGCTTTTCATTTATCACGAAGTACTAACGGCTAACGGCTAACGAGATAAGTTTTGCCAATATTGGTAGAGTTCTGCAATTTTCGATGAGCACAGCAGTTTCATCGCACCTTTAACTTGCTCGTCATTCCATTCCCACCATTTCATTTCGAGCAACATGGCTCTTTCTTGCTCGGAGAATCGAAAACGAATGTGCTTAGCTGGGTTAGAGCCAACGATAGAATATGGTTCTACATCTTTCGTCACCACCGCGCGACTGGCTATCACTGCCCCATCACCCACTTTTACACCGCTGAGAATCATCGCTTCAGAGCCAATCCATACGTCATTGCCGATCACTGTGTCACCAACGCGCTCAAAGGCATCTTCCGCTTCGCTAAACGTTTCATCATCCTGATAGAAAAATGGGAAAGTGCTTGCCCATTGATGATTATGCCCTTGGTTTCCTGCCATCATAAATACGGCACCGGAACCAATGGAACAATAACTTCCAATGATCAATTTATCGACATCATCCCTATCTGGGATTAAGTAACGCGCGCAGTCATCAAAGCTGTGGTTATGATAGTAACCTGAATAGTAGCTGTGCTTACCCACCACTATATTTGGGTTGGTAACTTGCTCTTGCAGTGATTTTCCGACAAATGGGCTCTCAAAGTAATTCTTCAATATCTCTCTCGTTATAAAGGTAAATACCCTTGATATTAAGGGTATTTATTTAGAACAGCGCCAATACAGGGTGAATGTTTAAGCCAGTTTTTGGCACTTAATAAACAGAAAATTTGGGTTCTTAGACAATCGCTCGTAATGCTCTTGTGATAAGGCTTTTGCTTCCTCAGAGATTTTACCTTCCGATAGCTGCGTGACAACCAAACCATTATCGGTCATCGCGTTCATGATTTCAGTCAGCGAGCGACGATAAAACGTCACTTCAACCGGCTCACCAACCGTGTCCCATTCTTCGGTCACGAGTTCTCGTTCGAAATAGTTCCCCGAAATTGAACATTCAAAATCAACAAACGGATGATGCATCGAAAAGGCCATATAACCACCCGCTTTCAATACACGATGAACTTCTTTAAAGACTGTGTTTAAATCTTCAATATAGTGCAGTACCAAAGGGCAAATGATCACATCAGCACTGTCGTTCGCTTCATTCGGCAGGCCCATAGCTAAGTCTTGTGAGTAAGCGGTTACTTTATCGCCAAGCTTTGTTTTTACTAGCTCAACCATAGACTCAGAAAAATCTAAACAAGTGACTTTATTTGCACCTTGCTCGACAAGGTATTGGGCATACACGCCAGAGCCACAGCCTAAATCCAACACATCTTTTCCAGATAATGGGGCTAATAAGGCTTGCAAAGATGGACGCTCTAAGTGAGCGTTGAAAATATTGTTTTGGATCGCCGCATCGTATTTTTCTGCGTGCTTGGAGTACATATCTGATTTCATTATTAAGCCTTATCTTGCTGTTTTTTCGCTCGCTAGTATCACAGTTTGCCGTCAGAAATTCCGTCAACTCAATGTCAAATTACCAAGGAGCTAGTCAAGCTCACTTTTCGCGATGATGCCCCTTTCCACTAACTGGCTCAGCACTTGTTGAGTATTCGCGCGCAGCGTATCCCGCAACAAGCGAACAACCGGGGTGATCGATTGCCTGCTGGGGCAAATCAGCCACAATTCCGATGAAGGCACCCGATAGTCAGGCATCAAATGAACAACCTTACCCGATATTAAATCAGCGGCGATATCCAAACCCGACTTAACCGCAACACCTTTACCCGCGACGCACCAACGACGAACCAGATCGCCATCGTTTGATGCTCGATTCCCCTTTAATCTGACCTTAAACTTTTGCGTTTCATCATGAAACTGCCATGTATCCTGCAGCACTTCGTGAATTTGATAGAACAAACCATTATGCGCTACGAGATCATCTGGGTGCATTGGTTCACTATGCCGCTTGAGATAATCAGGCGACGCGCACAATAACCGAGGAACATTACAGATTTTAAAACCGTATAGATTGGAATCCTGTGGCGAACCGTAGCGTAGCGCCATGTCTACCGAGTCGCGATAAAAATCGATATTAGTATCGCTCACGTTAGTACGTAAGCTGAGTTTAGGGTAAACGTCCATTAACTCATCAACCCAAGGAATGATGAGGTTTCGCCCCAAGTCAGACGATACCGCGACTCTTAGCTCGCCATCTATGGTCTGCAAATCTTCTTTAGCGCTCTGTTTTGCTTGCTCTAATACTGCTAGCGCCTTCTCGCATTCAGGAAGATATTTTTCACCTGCTGGAGACAGCCTTAACTGACGAGTAGTACGAATAAATAGCTCAATCCCCAGCGCGTTTTCGACGCGTTTCACCGCTGCGCTGGCAGTAGCTGTTCTCATATCCAAATTGGCTGCCGCCGCTGTGATACTGCGAAACTCTGCCACTTTAAGTATGACGTTAAGATCTTCTAGAAGCATATTATCTAATTATTTTTGATAATGATTCTAAAATTATACTGTTTAAAGCATACCTAACAAGTTTTAAGATTCTTCTCGTCAACACAGACCCTATTTGAATTACAGGAATCACCATGACTCAGTTAACCATTGTTGCCAATATCATTGCGAAACCAAACCACATCGAACTCGTAAAGTCTGAGCTCATCAAACTCATCGATATTACTCGCCAAGAACAAGGCTGTGTGAACTACGACCTTCATCAAGACAACGAAAATCCTGCGCACTTTATGTTTTACGAAAACTGGACTTCACGTGAACTTTGGCAAGCCCATATGGCTAACCAACACTTAGCCGATTACATGGCCGCGACGGAAGGCTGCGTAGAAACTTTCACTTTGAATGAAATGACCCATATCGCTTAACGCATCACTGACGAGAGTTCATCATGACACACCCAATAATTTCAGACTTACAAAGTCGTTACACCGCCAAGAAATACGATTCGTCTAAACGAGTTCCTCAGGATGAGCTCCATGTTATTTATGAAGCGATGCGCTTGTCGGCTTCTTCAATCAACTCTCAACCTTGGAAGTTCATTGTGATTGAGAGTGAAGCGGCCAAACAGCGTATGCACGATACGTTCGCGTGTAAGCACCAGTTCAACCAACCGCATGTAAAAGCATCTTCCCATATCATTCTGTTCGCGCATAACCCGAACTACACCCGTGACGATTACGCCAAGGTGGTGGATAAAGGGATTGAAGACGGACGAACCTTACCTGAAAACCGTGAGCAAGCGTTCGGAGGTTACGCGTTTGCAGAACTCAATACCGATGCGCACGGCAATAACGAAGCTTGGACCAAATCTCAGACCTACCTTGCACTAGGCAACACGCTTCATGTTTTGGCACGTTTAGGGATCGATTCGACCACAATGGAAGGCGTCGATGGGGAGCTGATTGGTGAGATATTTGAAGGTGAATTAGGTGGTTTCAAGTGTGAAGTAGCACTGGCAATTGGCTACCATTTGCCAGAAGAAGACTATAACGCCTCACTACCCAAGTCGCGCCTCGCGCCAGAGCAAGTATTACAAATCTTGTAAGATACGTGATTAGAAAAAGCCTGAGTAATTCCACTCTCAGGCTTTTGAATGACAGTTACCCGCCACTTGATATCGAGTTGTCGGTGATACGCTCAATATACCAACTTCCACGGCACGGACCGTTGGTTAAATGCCATTTTCCAACAATTTTATTGCCTGTCACCTCGCCCGAAAAACGGTAATCCCATTGTCGATGAGTCGCGTATAGCTTGAGCTCCCCACCTTGAGAAATCCAACCTTGCAATGGCGTGCCGTTATAAGTTAAACGTAGGCTTGCTTTACCATCCACGACTTTCCCTGTGATGGTCGTGCGCTCGCACAAGTTATTATTGGTCGTGTTAATTCGCCTACCGAGCCACTCTCCGTCATATTCATGAGAAACCAAAAAATCAGGCGCGTCTGGCAGTTTAGGGAAAGAGTCCGAATTTCCACTGCCGAACCAGCCTTGTTGGCTACCAAGTATCAAGAAACCAACAAAACCAAATGTGACCACTAGCAAACCCGATTTCTTCATGTTTGATTCCCTTATAGGCTCATTTATCCACTGCAGAATCAATACGCTAGCACAAAAATGCATCGCTTAAGAGAGCCATATAAATACCGTTTCACTATTTGGGCCCCATAAAACAAAACCCGATGCCTAATGGCATCGGATTTTAATCGTTTTCTGCAGAGCTAACTCTCTACAGCAAGCATCAGTTCTTTGGACGAATAAACGGCATGTGACGGTTCACGTCTTTGTATAGCAAGTAACGGAACGGACCAGGGCCACCTGCGTAACAAGATTGAGGGCAGAATGCGCGTAGCCACATGAAATCGCCTGCTTCAACTTCAACCCAATCTTGGTTCAAGTGATAAACGGCTTTACCTTGTAGAACGTACAAGCCATGTTCCATCACGTGAGTTTCATCGAATGGAATCACAGTACCCGGTTGGAACGTCACAATATTTACGTGCATGTCATGACGCATATCAGCAGAGTCAACAAAGCGAGTTGTTGCCCAGCCATCGTCAGTATCAGGCATTGAGATAGGGTCTAAATCGTTTTCGTTAGTAACGAATGCTTCTGGAACTTCTAAGCCTTCGACAAATTGATACGCTTTACGCACCCAATGGAAGCGAACTGGTTGGTCGTTATTGTTGTGTACCGTCCAGTTGCAACCCGGTGGTAAGAATGCATAGCCACCTTCAGTCATGTGGTGTGGTTCACCTTCAATGGTGATATCCATTTCACCAGACACAACGAAAATCACCCCTTCCGCCCCGGGATCAAGCTCTGGTCGGCTAGAGCCACCTTGCGGGTCAATTTCTACGATGTACTGAGAAAACGTTTCTGAAAAACCACTTAGCGGACGGGCAATCACCCACATACGCATGTTGTCCCAGAACGGTAGAAAGCTGGTCACGATATCTGTCATCACACGCTTAGGGATAATAGCGTAAGCTTCTGTTAATACAGCGCGATCTGACAATAATTGTGTTTGTGGAGGAAGGCCACCTTGCGGTGAATAGTACTGGTGTTTATTCGTCATTTCTTGTGATCCTTCATACAAGACTGGTTAATCCATAATGTGCAGGCACGGTTTGCACCACATCACCTACACATACTCATTTTTGGGGGCTGCAGTACACGACTGCAGTTATTCTTATTCAATAGCGATTAGTGTTGGAGCAACTAATTTAAGAACTCAGTCTAGTATGCCCGAAACCTTTACGATTGATAATTTAAATAATTTAATTATTATCAGTGGATATCCCACTAGTTAGACAGGTCACACTATGCAGCATACGTTAGACCCTATTTTGCTACGCAGCTTGGTGGCGGTTGTTGATTCAGGCAGCTTTACGCGCGCCGCAGAGAGCACCCATCTCACCCAGTCTACAATTAGCCAACAAATCAAAAAGCTAGAGGCGCAACTCGGCTGTGAGCTACTGACTCGTAAAAAGCGCCACACCATTGCAACACTAGAGGGCGAACGCATTGTCACGTATGCTCGGCGTATTTTGGCGATGATGGAAGACGCCATCGCCCAAACCGCGATCAGTGCAGAGCAACGCCCAATCCGACTAGGAGTGCCAGAAGACTTCGCCACTCACGAGCTCATGCCGACTTTAACCCGCTTTGCCAAAGCCTTTCCCGAAGTACGATTAGAAGTAAAAAGCGGCTTATGCAGTGATATTTGGAATCAGTTTCAGAATCAAGATCTCGACCTAGCTCTGGTCAAACATCGCCTTGGCACCGCGCAAGGTGAAGCCAGTTGGTCAGAACCTCTATGTTGGATTGATGGAAAAGGTAGCGATAACTTGAATCAATCAACGGTTCCTTTAGTCGGGCTACCTAGCACTGGGCTCTATCGCAGTGAAATGGCACATACCTTTGATCTGCTCGAACGAAAATGGCGAATGGCGTATATCACCACTAGCTTATCTGGCGTAGGCTGCGCGGTAGAAGCAGGGTTAGGTATTTCCTTGTTGCCAAAACGCCTCGTCACCGATTCCCATCAAATACTTGGTGAAGAATCTGGGTTGCCAGACATTACCCCGCTAGAACTGCTGCTTCACGTTGGGCAGCAGCAATCGACCCAAACCAAACTGCTGGCTGAATACTTAACAGAAGCGTGTGATGGCATTTTTGAGTCGGTTTAATAAACCGCTCATACGTACTAACTCACACGGCTAATCTAAATACCAAAAGCCTTAGCGATGCTCACCGCTAAGGCTTTTTAATTGGCAAAATTCTCTAAGAAGCGAATGGTAGGTTAAGCGCAAACCATCATATTTGAGCCTGCTATATCGCTTGCTTGTTGGCGGTTTTCTCTCGATTTATTGGCCCATACTTTCTCGTGGAAGTAGTAAGCGAATGAGTTAATCGTTGGCTCAATCATCGCAACTACACTACCAATCAATGCATCGCCCGTTAGTAAGAAAGTCACGGTGAACGCCACGCTAAAGTGCACCACAGCAAAACTGGCCGTTTTAATACGAGTCATCGCTTTATAGCGCTTCAAAAATGGCACGGTTTGCCACACTTTTTCATGGAAGTAGAAAGCCACGGTGTTCACAGAAGGCTCAATCATGGCAATCAAGCTGCCTAACAACAAATCCCCCACCAGTAAATAGGTCACCATAGTGGCGATGGTAAAGTGGATTACTGCGAATGTTATTGTCTTAATCATGATCTTGCCTCTTACCGCTCTTTCAGTGTTGATGCTATTATTGAGAATTATTATCAACAATAGAAATAGATCATTCCTATTACTCTGATTGTTCGTGCCTGTCGAAGATAAAGCCCCTTGTGCGTAATAAAGCGTTGGAGAAAAATGCGAACTCTTGCAGCTTGCTCACAAACAAATGCCCATCAAACACGCTACATTGGAGGAAAATCCAATGAAAGAAGCAGCTTATGATATTGATTACAGGTGCAAGCAGCGGCTTAGGAGCTGCATTAGCAAGCCTATACAGCCAAGAAGGTCACCCATTAACGCTGACTGGGAGAAACAAGCAAAGGCTTAACCAGGTAGGCGAGGATTTAGAAAATAGCGCTAATCTTTGTGTCGCTGATCTTTGTTCAGCCGACAGTATCAGTACATTATTTGATTCACTGGCTGAGCCACCTAAAACCGTTATTCACTGTGCTGGGAGTGGCTACTTCGGCAATATCGAAACTCAAGAGCCATCGGCAATCAAGCAACTGCTAGACAACAACGTCACATCATCTATCTTATTGCTTAGGGAGTTAATCACGCGCTACCGCGATCAACCGGTGAATGTGGTGGTCGTGATGTCGACCGCTGCCCAAGCTGGTAAGGCAGGGGAGTCGACTTACTGCGCTGCTAAATGGGCAGTAAAAGGGTTGGTTGAATCACTGAGGCTAGAGCTCAAAGGCAGCCCCATGAAATTAATTGCGGTTTACCCTGGCGGCATGAATACTGATTTTTGGTCAACAAGTGGCAAGGCGCTTAATACCGATAATTTTATGACAGCCCACGAAGCGGCCACCATGCTCAAGCAAGCCCTCACCAGTGCAAAGCACGGTTACATCTCTGATATCACAATCAACCGTGGTTAAAGCTCTTTCAAATCGGCATTACAGATTTATCACAGATGACTGTAATGCTAGTTTCTCTTAAGAGTCAGGGATAAAGCGTTCGCTGACCTGGCCACGTGAACCCTTGGGAGATATCTTGAATACCTGAAACGGTTTGACCATCTACGGCGTTATACAAAAAATAAGCCGCATAACCTTCTAGATGAGAGGTAATGAGTTGACCTATAAAAAGAAACTAATGCATCAAGTCACACTAATAATCCTCAGTGATGGATGTTTTATAAATCAAGTGTAAGGTTCTGATTTTTAATAGATCCAGATGAAGAAAATGAAAATAAAACCGTTACTGTCTCTGATGCTATCTCTTCCATTGATGTATGGCTGCGCTTCAAATTCAATCTCAGAACCGAATGGCCAGGGAGCGATTGCATTTGGTACTCGAGTGATCAATAACTTCGACACCCACCCCTGCGCTAGAGTGGAAATATTGATGTGGGAGATGGTTAGCGGAGGTGAATACAGCCAGAGCCCTGTTGAACTTTCTTTCTATCCAAAAACCAATCAAGATTACGTTTTGTTCAACGATATCAAACCTGGTTTCTACCAAATTCGAAGTATGAAGTGCCATGCAAGAACCAACGAAACCCTCAACGGGAAAAGATTCCTGGAGTTTCCTTATTCCTTTACGGAAACCATCGAGCCGAATCTGATTACGCTTTCTACATACTCTTACTATGGTGAAAATACTGAGCTATACCGATTCACCGCCGAGTTAACTTATGGGTTATTGGCGCTCGATCGAGAAAAAATTGAGACCAACATTCAATCCCAGCCTAACTTCACTGGCTGGAGCTTTCGTGAACACCACTAGACGCTCTACTTAGTCCACACATAAATACGCCTTCCAACCATGGAAGGCGTTTGTGTTTCAAACGAACTACATAAACTAAGCCTGAATTCAATTAGCGTATCGTGGGACCGCTATTCTCATTGGCATTTTGGTAATGAGCTTAAATATTGGAGGAACAAAATAGAACGACAAAATGGTCGTTAACGCCGTTCCCCCTGCTATTGCGACTGCAAATGGAGGCCAAAACCCACCACCTGCCAAAATTAAAGGCATAAAGCCACCAATCGTGGTGATCGTGGTTGAGGTAATATGGCGAGTACAGCTCATAACCGCCTCTAAGATCGCCTCAGAGTCACCTTCTCTTGCTTTAGGGTTCGCCCTTAACTCGGCCAAAATGACAATCGCTGCATTAATCGCTAAGCCAATCACACCAAGCATCGCAATAATCACGGTAAAGCCAAACGGGTAATCAAATATCCATACCGACAAGATCCCTAACCCTGCCGCTAGCCCTGCGACTAAAAAGATCACGCCACTTAACCGGAAAGAATTGAAAGACAGAACCACCACCAGAACCATAAGCACCATGACCACAGACATATTGCCGATCAAGTGACCCACAGACTCATCTCGCTCTGCTGATTCCCCACCAATTTCAATGTGATAACCGGCCGGAAATGGATACTTATCAAGCTCTTTTCTAAATTCATTCAACACCGTTTGAGGAAGCACCCCTGCCTGAATATAGCCTTCAATTGTATTTAAGCGCACACCATTGCGGCGGGTAATGCCACCACTGCTTGGGGCTACTTCTAGGTTAGATAAATTCAATACCGAAACCCCAACACTAGACTCAGTGTTAGCCGAGGGGAAACGTAAGTTGTTTAAATCATTATAACTTTCTCGTTCTGCGTCATTTACTCGAACTCGAACAGGGATCGATTCTGTTCCCTCAATGATGCTGCCACTTTCACGCCCAACCAAAGTCGATTGCAGTAAGCCAGCAAACTGGTTGAGGCTGATGTTATTTAATTGGCTCGTTTCTTCATCCACTTCAACTTGGAACTGAGGGATACCTGAAGACAAGCTTTCACGAGTATGGGTAACATGTGGAACATTGGACAAAATCAGTCGAACATCCTTACCTATGGACTTCAACGTATCTAAATTATTTCCATATATTCTGAGCTCTATTGGCGCATTAAAAGGAGGGCCTTGCTCAAGCTTCCTTACTAAAATTTGAGCTTCAGGGATTCGCTTATTCAATTCGTCTTGTAACTCAGGAATCAAGCGATTGGCTTCTTCAAAGTTGGTGGTTTTCACCATAGCTTGAGAGAAGTACGGCGCTTTTTGTTTTCCGCCAACCATGTTGTAGTAAAACGAAGGGAAAGAAGCGCCTACTAACCATTGAACTTGCTCTACTGCTTCATCTTCCAAAATGATGGCATGAATTCGGTCTGTCGTTTCTTTAGTGGCATAAATGCTCGCTTGAGGGGACATATACACCTGAATTTCAAACATATCGCGATCAGAAGCTGGAAAGAATTGTTCAGTGAGTTGCGAAGTGCTCCAAAAGCCCATAAGCGGTAATGTCATACTCAACGCGATAGCCACTAAAGGGTAACGAATCGCCCATGCAACAGAACGTGAAAATAGGCGGCTCATCACTGAGATCGTAATACCGGTTTGGTACCACCCCGCTGAAGAATGATGGCTAGGAAGATAGACACTCGAGATCGCAGCAATCACGGTGTGCGAGATAATATATGAACCCACTAATGAGAAAGACACCGTTAATGCAATAGCGCCAACAAATTCCCCTGTCGCCCCCGGCATTAAAAAGATCGGAGCGAATGCTAGTACTGTGGTTAACGTTGAACCAAGCAGCGGCACCCAGAGGTGTTGGATAGCTTCCCTAGCCGATTCCAACCTACGCATTCCTTTTAGGCGGTAACTTTGAATGGTATCCACCATCACGACCGCGTTATCAACCATAATCCCAAGTGCCACAATAAACCCAGTCAAAGACATTTGGTTTATCGGTATTTGGAAATATTTCATCATCGATAGCGTAAGTAACATCGTCAAAGGCAAGGCCAACGCGATCACCAATGCAGCGCGGATACCCAAAGTAAACAGCAGGACAATCAGCACTAGGACAAAACCGATAACTAGGCTCTCACCTAATTCCAATAAGCGATTTTCGGTATAACCTTGCTGGCTATACACCACATCCACTTTTACTTCGCTCGGTAATTCTTGCTTAAAGTTTTCAACGAGCTTCATTGCATTTGGCGTCCATTTATCGACACGTAGATGCTTTTGCATTCTCGCGCCAACGATCATGCCAGGCTCACCATTCACTAACGCAAGCTCATCATAAGGTGTTTTTGCTTTACGGGTGACCTCTGCGATATCCCCAACTCGTACGGTATGACCGTTATGATCGATGAATACTGGTACTTTTCTTACTCGTTCAATGGAATCTAGGCTCGAGGAAAGCTCTAAGCCAAACCGAGTAGAACGATTCACCAACTCACCTGCGGAGTTCTTAGCATCCGCGCCTTCCAATGCACTGGCGAGCTGTTGCGCAGATACTCCCAAGATCGCCGCTTTATCTATATCGAAGTTAACGACGATTTCTTCATCCATCACCCCGTATTCATCCACAAAATCTGTACCCGATAAAGTGCGTAAACGAGTTCCTAACTCCTTCGCATATCGTCCTAACGCCAATAAATCAGCCTCACCTTTCCCTTGCCACGCCAGGGTGAAAATCGTGGTGAACGCATAAGAGCGATCACTATCTAGCTCTGGAGACAAGGCGTCACTCGGTAATTCCCTTTCCACGTCAGAGAGCTTATCGCGAATCTTGGACCATACCGGGTCGGAATCCGTGATGGATTCATTCAATTCTACGCCAATGGAAGACACCCCAAGACGAGAAGTGGAAGTGATCAGATTAATTTCATTGACTTGTCGAAGCTTATTTTCGATGACCTCCGTCACCAAAGACTCAACCCGATTAGCGCTCGCGCCAGGGAAAATGGTGGTGATATTCGCGTTTCGGTTAGAAATGACTGGGTCTTCTGCGCGGGGCAAACTGTTAAATGCCGACAACCCACTCACGATCAAAAAAGAGACAACCAATACCATCAAACGAGTATTCGACAGTATCGAAGAAAAGGTATTCATGATCTTACTCCGCCGCTACTTGAACCGTTTGGCCAGGAACCACTTTATGCAGCCCTGTCGTAATCACCTGCTCACCACTTTCTAAGCCACCTTGAACGTAAACCGAATCATTATTGGCAAATAACACCCGAACAACGCGGCGTTCGACCAACTTTTGCTGTTCATCTGGGGTCAAAGTATAGATATTCCATGTGCCGCGAATGCCATCAATCAATGCCGTGGTCGGCAACCAGAATCCCTCATCGGCATAGGTTTTTTGATATTTTAAATACGCTAATTCACCGTCTAACACCTTTGCCTCGTCTTCTAGTAAGAAGCGCAAACTAATGCTACGAGAGGTAATGTCGACGTTGGATGCGTTTGAAATAAGTGTGGCGGAGTATTCGCGGTCATTGACTCGGATAATATGTTGAGATTGCGCTTCAATATCTTTTAGATCATCACTATTTATCCCAACAACGGCTTCTTTCCCGCCAGTAGAAAGCAGAGATAACGTCGATGTACCGACACCCACGACATCGCCGATGGAAACAAAACGCTTACTGACCACGCCTGCGTATGGCGCTCGAATGGTGGATTTCTTAATTTTTAGTCGGTTAGCTCCAATCGCAGAATTCACACGTAATGCATTCGCAGCCAACGCTTCTTTTTGACTGATCAACGCATCAATTTCTGACTCTGAGCTAAACCCTTTTTTCTTGAGCGCATATTGTCGATTCAAGTTAGCTTTGGTCAACTTCTGCTGAGACTTGATTTCATCAAGCTGCGCTTGAAGTTCGTTCAATTCAGCATCCAATAATTGCGTGTCTAAACTGACCAAAGGCTCGCCTTTCTCTATCGAATCACCTGTATCTACCCACAATTTGGACACCTTACCAGACAGCTCAAACCCTAAATTGGCACGTTGCCCTGAGTTCACCACCCCGACATATTCGCGATCTACGCTGTATGCACTGCTTTTACTCGCAGCTTGTGCACTCACTGTTAGCACCTCAGGTACTGGTGTATCAGCAGCAGGAGACTCTGAGCACGCTGAGAGAAAAAGAGCAGAAGCCAGAATAACCCCGGCCTTGGGTAAATGTTGAATCGCCATACTTAGCACCTTTGATGTAACGAATTACTTACAATCAAACTAGACAGTCTAGTTTGATTGTTATTAAACAATACCAAAACTAGACTGTCCAGTTTGATCTTGATATTGTTGCGCCCACGCACAAAAGATCCCGAGCCAATGATGACAAGTTCTAGTGAATTAAAAAGAAAGAGAATCCTAGTCGCCGCAACAGAGTTGTTTGGTCTTCATGGGTATGGCGCCAGTATGGATAGCATTGCTAAGTTAGCCGATGTTTCAAAGCAAACGGTCTACTCGCACTTCAAAACCAAAGATATTCTTTTTGAAGTCTGTATGAAGCAGAAGTGCCTAGAGTATCAAGCCGATCAGGCCATTTTCGATCCTGATGCAACGGTTGAAGATGCCTTATTTGAATTTGCATTGGGCTTTCATCAAACCCTACTGAACCCAGGCGCGCAGCGCACATTTCGTAATGCCGTAAGTAACATCGAAACTCACCCAGAATTTAGCCGTACCTATTTAAAGTTTGGCCCAGAGCAAACCAGCGAGATCCTTCAGCAATACTTAGAGAAAAAAGTCGTTGATGGCACCTTGAAGCTCCAACTTTCGAGCCACGAAAGTGCGGTTCAGCTATTGCTTATGTTTCATGGTCAGGCCGTATATTGGCGCTACCTTGGGGCGGATTTCGAACAAAGCGACGCTGAGCGTGACACCTATTTGAAAGGTTGTGTCGATATGTTTTTAAGCCAGACTAAGGTCCGCTAACCTCCAATTGACTTCACCAAAACTAAAAAAAGCGGCACATGGCCGCTTTTATTGATGTATACGTGATTAATCAAGCTAGCTGAGCTTTCAGCCTCGCAACTTGCTCTTCAAATATCGCTTTATCTTTTAACGAGTATGATCTCGCGACATTTATCCACTGTAATCCCGTTTCATCAATGTGCCTAAACTCTATCTGGAGCGCATAACGTGCACATCGAAACATGGCGACCGCAAACCCAAAAGCCGTTAATAAACCGGCTAAAACCTGCAACCATAATGGGCCACCTTCAAATTGCGTTAACGCTAGCCACACGCCTCCTGAGAACAAAAACACCCAAAATATAATTTGCCCAAGATTATCCAACAACGACAGTTTTTTGATGCGTATATCATTGATCTTAGATACATCATAACGGTCTTGTTTAAAGTGGAAACTTGTCGCTTCTACTTTGAAATCACTATTTTTATACATTCTTTTCTCTACTTGATTATTTTGCTTAAACAAATACAACAACCAACGCCAACTGAG
The DNA here is from genome assembly GCF_043642225.1 of Vibrio profundi. GTDB lineage: Bacteria > Pseudomonadota > Gammaproteobacteria > Enterobacterales > Vibrionaceae > Vibrio > Vibrio profundi_A. The sequence goes on from NZ_JBHZSF010000001.1 coordinate 341,760, forward strand.
GCGGTCAAACCGTTCAACAAATGCAACTGAATGACTAAGGCAATTTATCAAATCAATGAATAAAAAAGAAGAATTATAATTTACAGAGTCTATCAATTAGGTTCAGAGAGATTTCCGAGTCGCTTCAAACGCAATTCTGATATTCTTAACAGACCAATACTAATTTAGTTGTCTAGAAGCGGTGTTATGAAAAAACTGACCATACTTGATGGTGGAATGGGGCGAGAATTACAAGAAATTGGCGCGCCATTTTCTCAGCCTCTATGGAGTGCTCAAGCACTTATCGAATCTCCCCAACACGTCACCCAAGCACACCAACACTTTATCGATGCTGGCGCAGAGATCATCACAGCCAACAGCTATGCATGTGTCCCCTTTCATCTAGGCGATGAGCTCTATCACAAACAAGGGGCTGAGCTGGCACGCCAAGCTGCACTCATCGCAAAAGGGTGCGCCTTAAATTCCCCAGAACATGTATTAGTTGCCGGAGTCATTCCTCCTGCATTCGGTAGCTACCGTCCAGATTTATTCGAGATCGAGCCTGCGCTCGAAATCAATTCGGCTTTATATGAAGCGCAAGCGCCTTATGTTGATCTATGGATTGCTGAGACCATCTCTAGTATTCAAGAGTTTGAAGCCATTCATTCCGTGCTTAAACATTCAGACAAAGATGTCTATTACGCTTTTAGCTTAGAGGACAAAGTCAGTAAAACCTCAACATTGCGTTCTGGACAACCGGTGGCGATTGCAACAGCACTAGCCTGTTTTACCAAAGCCAAAGGCATTTTGTTCAACTGCTCCGTTCCAGAGGTCATGGAGCAAGCGATTTTAGATGCCAAACGCGTTATCGAACAATACGGGGTTGATATTGAGATAGGGGTTTACGCCAACAATTTCATTCCGATTGAAAGCGAACATGAAGCCAACGACACCCTGCAAAGCCTACGTGAACTGACACCGTCAGACTACTTGGTGTACGCCAAACACTGGCAAAGTATAGGGGCAACTATCATTGGTGGATGCTGTGGCATCGGGCCGAGTCATATCCAAGCACTCAAAGATTGGAAACAGAGCCGTTAGCGTATCGAACCACTGCCACTTTGGCTCGACAATCAGTTAAATCAGCCGGACGCTATAAAGACATAGTGAATCCGGCAAATCGGCTAGCTCCCCATTTTTCCTAGGTCGCTCACTGCCGCGCCCCAAGCCGTTCTCTGCTCTTTATCCGACATAATAATAGAACCAATCAGAGTCAGTTCTGCAGCTTCTATGCCGCTGAATTGAAGGGTGAATTTATCAAGTTGCTCAATGATTGGGTTGGCTTGTTCTTGAGCAAAATCTTCAGGCGCATCCATTGTGATGATCAAGCGTGAAGTCTTGCCTTTTAACAACTGCTCAGGATAGACACTGCCTTGAGAGTACTGGAATGCAAAACCTGGCAGGAATGTTCTGTCAAATAGTCCTTTTAGCTTCGCAGGTAATCCTCCCCACCAAACGGGGGTCAGAATCACCACATGCTCAGCCCATAATAAGGCTTCTTGAAACGCGACTAAGGCATCTTCAAGAGGCTGTCTAGAATCGTACCCATTCTCTAAACTCGGGGTGAAATCAAGGTCGGAAAGGTCGAAACGCTTTACCTCATAATATTCCCGAGCCTCCACTTCATAACGATCGGCTAGATGCTGATCATAACTTTTCGCTTTAGGGTTACCGTTTAGTATTAATATCTTTTTCGTCATCTTACTCATTCCATTTTTTGGGGTTCGATGACGAGTCTAATGTCTCCCCTTAGGGGCAGAGTCAACCCATAGAGGACAATTATCGATTTCATAGATACACGACTCGATACGTTCGATTTTTTTCTCCATATCGGCAATCTGATCGCGCAGCTGCTGACGAATATCGAGGAGAAACGAACCGATGGCTGACCAATCCGCTTCACCATCCTGATACACGATCAATTCCTTGAGCTGAGATAAAGTCACCCCAAGAAGTTTCGCTTCTTTAATCAGGTTCAGTATTTCAATATGAGAATCCCCATAAACACGGTATTTACCATTGCGAGGAGGTGGCAAAATCAAACCTTTTTCCTCATAAAGACGAATCGCTTTGATTGATAAACCGGTCTTTTTTGACACTTCACCAATATACATTGAACCCATGACTCCTCCCTTTTGAGTTCTGAATCAAGAAAACGAACACGAGTAAAAACAGGTTACTTCGCGTCAGCAAGCACTCACTTTTCAACCAGCAACTTACGTAACAAAGAGGCTAATTGCTCTTGCTCTTGGGGCTCCAATACACTCAGCATATTATCCATATTACCTACATGTGCATTTAACGCAGCATCAATGTGTTCCATCCCTTCGTCAGTCAGGGTGACTTTACAGCTGCGTCTATCTTGGTCGCTTAATAGTCTTTGCACAAATCCACGTTTCACCAATTGCTCTATGCGCGTGCTAACTGCGCCAGAGGAGAGCATTAATGTTTTATATAGCTCCGTAGGAGTAATGCCAGCAGGATCGCTGCGGCGCATGGTTGCCAAAATATCAAACTCAACACTACTCAGATCATGAGCTTTAAATACCGAGTCCATCTGAGCTTTCCATTGATTGCTCGTACGTCTCAAACGCCCCACAACCCCCATTGATGAGCAGTCCAAATCTGGCCGTGCTACAGCCCATTGCTCCAAAATCTTATCAACGCTATCTGTCGACATTTTTAACTCTCCAGAAAATATCTTTTAAAAAAGATACTTGATTGATCGATAAAAACCCATTACTTTATAAAAAGTATCTTTTGTAAAAGATACTTTTTATAAAGACAGGAGGACGAACGCATGGAACGAAATACAACTATTGCAATGGTGGCACTAACGGCAATCGCGCCTATCGTGTGGGGAAGCACTTACATTGTGACAACCGAATGGCTACCCGAGAACAGCCCTTTGTTTGCATCGGCCATGCGAGCACTCCCGGCAGGATTACTCCTTATTGCCTTTACCCATAGTTTTCCTAAAGGGCTTTGGTGGCTTCGCATCGCACTGTTGGGGATCTTAAATATTGGGCTATTTTTCTACTGCCTATTTTTTGCGGCTACACACTTATCCGGAGGTATGGCCGCCATGGTGATGTCCGTGCAACCTGTCATTGTGACTCTACTCAGCTGGTATTTTCTAAATCACTCGGTGACAGCGAGACAATGGATCGCCAGCCTGATCGGGATCTTGGGAATATCACTGCTCGTACTCAATAGCACTCAGTCCGTCGATTTGGTGGGAATACTAGTCGCCCTTATAGGCACACTTAGCATGGCGACGGGCGTCGTCTTAACGAAAAAATGGGGCAGACCGGCAGGAATGACATTGCTCGGATTCACTGGCTGGCAACTCTTCTTTGGCGGCGTAGTGCTGCTGCCAATCGCATTACTAGTAGAAGGCATCCCCGCTCAAATCACAGCAATAAATTATGTCGGATATACCTACTTAAGCCTAGTCGGCGCCATTCTCGGTTACGCATTATGGTTTCGAGGTATTGAAAAACTACCACCGATTACCGTCTCTTTTCTAGGGTTCCTGAGCAGTGTTTCTGCCTGCTTGCTTGGCTATGTTGTGCTTAATCAAACACTGACATTCATTCAGCTACTCGGCACCGCTTTCATTCTTGGCTCCATTTTATTGGTCGCCACTCAATCAACCACTTCACAATCAAGCCGCCCAAAAACAGGGCTGCGTTTTACCGAAACTTTAAAAGGACACTAATATGAACATCACTATCGTCTCTGGCAGCCAACGTTCTCAATCACAAAGCTTGAATGTGGCACATTATCTTAAATCACTATCTCAAGCGCACTTCGAACAGGTAAACGTGCTTGATTTACACGAGCTCAACCTGCCGTTTTGGAATGAAGGAGTGTGGCAGAAAACAGAAGAATGGGATCAATGGACGCCGATTGCCGAATCGTTAAAGCAGTCCGATGCGTTTATCTTCATCACCCCTGAATGGCATGGTATGGCGACACCGGCATTGAAAAACTTTTTGATGCTAACGACCGATGATGAACTCGCGCATAAACCTGTGTTGTTGGTCAGTGTTTCCGCTAGCATTAACGGCGTTTATCCAATCAGTGAACTGCGATTAAGCGGTAACAAAAACAATCACGCCTGCTTCTTACCTGATCATCTGATATTCAGAAACATTGAAGGACTTATTTCGGAAGACTTCCAATGCCAGGACCCGAGCTTGCATCAACGTAGCCAATACACAATCGAACTGCTCGCCAACTATGCACGAGCATTAGCTCCGGTACACCGGGACCTACTGGAAGCGGGGAAACCTTTCCGCTATGGGATGTAAGCATCACCACCCATCAAAAAAGGAAAAGCACTGCAAACACAGTGCGTTTCCTTTTCTCCAGATGAAGCCATAAACCTCTGACATCATCCATGGTTACTCTGGCATGCTCAGTGAAGCGCTACGTTTTTCTCTTTGTTTAACGAGCTCTCTAACGGTGCAAACCCGTGGAAAACGCTTTGTTCTTTGTCTGTCATAATTTCAAACTCATCCAGCCAATAGATATCTGCCAATAGCCGAACATCGCCAATTAAAATACTGCTTTCCAACTCACTCAACTGACACAGTTCTTTCTCCCAGCTTGTAGAAATATCGATGACAATCATTCGTTCAAGCGCCAAAAATTGATGGCTAAAATGCTCATACAGAGACTCTATATTTTTCGCATGGCTTATCACCAAGGTGCATTTTCCCTCGCCTATATCACAAACTCTGTATTTACGATCGTTTAAGTATATTGTGCAATCCACGATAATTTACCCTCTATCATTTATTTCACGTCCATTGTTTTTGATTAAAAGGTTGGCGACGAGGAATTAGAGAAATTCAAAATTGAACTCGGCGTATCAGTGGAATAGCAACAAAGAATTTCTCTAATTCATAGTCTAAGTAAGCTCTACCCCTTAATTTATGAGGCATCGTTTCTGCAGAGGAAATTGCAGTACTTCCCCCGATGCCCTCTCGTTAATGGACTTTAGCGAGCCTTCGGTTATCCAAAAAAGGGCTCTCCATGCTGAACGTACTAAAGCAAGAATATAAATTGCCGCTTGGTCTTCTCGCTGTACTGTTTTTTAAGCTAGTCGGTGACGAATTACTCAGTGGAACACTTGCTCCATTCACATACGTGGCGATTACCGCCATTCTTTTTTACGCGGTCATGAGCGCTATATTTTCCGTCGTCCGTCACTCTGACGCACTGGCGATAAAGCTTGGTGACCCATATGGCACACTTATCCTCACACTTTCTGTCGTACTGCTCGAAGTAATCATGGTCTCGTCCGTGATGTTGACTGGGGAATCGAATCCGTTTCTCGCACGAGACACGATGTTTGCAGTCGTGATGGCGGTATTAAATGGTTTCGTCGGGATTACATTGTTGATTGGCGGCCTTAAATACCATACCCAAACTTACAACTTGGACGGTATAAAAGCGTATTTAGTGGCGATCATTCCTCTGTCGCTGCTTTGTCTCGTACTACCAAATTTCACCAGCATGGATGCGGTAGGCAACATGTCCACCAGCTTAACGTGGACTCTTGTACTCGCGTCCATCGCGCTATATGCCGTGTTTCTATTCATTCAGACTCGCAGCCATACCAACTACTTTATTGATGGGGATAACGAAGATCACCATGACCATCATGGCCCTCTTCATAGCAATGCGTTCCACACCATTATGTTGGTGAGTTATTTGATCGTTGTGATCTTACTGGCGAAAAGTTTAGCCATTCCAATTAACGACAGCATTACAGAGATGGGCGCTCCAGCAGCATTAGGTGGATTAATTGTCGCACTCATTATTCTTGCACCAGAAGCAGTCGGTGCAGTGAAAGCGGCGGTCACTAATCAATTGCAAAGAGCGATGAACCTGTTCTTTGGTTCTGTGCTGGCCACCATTGCGTTAACAGTACCTGCTGTTCTACTGATCTCTGGAATGATGAATGAACCTATTCAGCTTGGCCTAGCCCCTGCAGAAATGATCTTATTGGGGGCGACACTGCTAATGACTAGTGTGAGCTTTAGTAGCGGAAGAACTAACTCTCTTAATGGTGCTACTCACCTGATCTTGTTCTTTGCCTACATCATCTTAATGTTCGATTAAATAAGACGCCGGCCTAGGAATACCACTAGGTCGGCACAAGGTCTGGAGTATCCCATGCAAGAAATTTTCACTTCAATTTGGTTACAAGATTTTGATGCTCTACTCAAGCTGAATTCACTGAATATCCTGCTTCTTTTACTGGCGGTTGTGCTTTTTCTTGAGTCGAGTTTTGTTTTCTTGCCACTACCTGGTGATGGGCTGGTTCTGTTTGTTGGAGGACTCGTTGGATTGGGGGCGATAGACTTTACGAGCGCCCTGTTACTGCTCTCTTGCGCGTCATTTTCTGGCAGCATCATTGCCTATTTACAAGGTCGTTGGCTTCACAGCACCCGATTCATGAGAAAAGCAGAACAAACACTCCCGGATGAATCATTACCGAAAGCAAAAAAACTCTTAAGTCGATTTGGTTTCCTTTCCTTATTTGCTTCGCGATTTATTCCATTTGTACGCGTGCTGACTCCCATGCTTATGGGCGTCGCCCAACTGAGTGCTATCAGAACTCTGGTAGTCAGTGCCACGAGCTCTGTGACTTGGGTTATTAGCCTACTGCTGGCTGGGAATTGGGCGATGAAACACCCGTTCATCTCCCAGTATCAGGAACTCCTCACTAAGTGGTTTCTCTTAGGCAGCTTGCTCTTAATGGCCGTGGCATTCATCGCTCTTTTCATTCGCTTAGCCACCAATAAACCAAGCGCACAATCCCTCATTCGATAACCGAATCAGCGCAAATTTATTATAAGTAGGCTTATATATGACTTTGATTACCTTACCATTTCCAACTGAAAGAGCGGAAAACCTGCACGTCCAGATCTTAGAACTTGTATCCAGAAAAAGTGCAAAGCGGCTAAACAACGCGCTCCAAGCAGCGGATTCCGTTGACCTAGCCTCGGCACTTCGACGCCTTTCTAATGAACAACAAATCTCGGCTTGGGAATTGCTAACTGGCATCAATCCTCAACTTGCCGCAAACCTTCTCGACCACTTCTCAGATCCCGAATTACTTAGGTTAGTTAGCCAACTATCAGAAAACACGACCGTTATCCTCTTTCAATATTTGCATTCAGCCGATCGCCGATTGCTCTTAAATGAGCTGCCATTTGATCTCCAAAAACGGCTCAAACATGCTTTACCTACTGCTTGGAAAGAAGAAGAACGTGCGGCATTAATTTACCCAACAGACTCTGCAGGTGGGATCTGTAAGAGTGAAGTGCTCAAGCTTAATGAAGACGCAACCGTCGACAGTTTGAGTGAGATGCTAAGCGCACATGAACACAGCCTAGACCGGTTAGAATGGCGTTATGTTTACCTTCATGATTCAGACGGGAGTTACTTAGGCGGCTTAAAAATTCGTGACGTCCTGATGTTGCCAAGCGGTGCTTCCCTAAAAGAGCATATGGATTCCACCGTGCCAGTTATTCTTCCTGATGCTGGTTTGAATACCATCAAAAGCACGTTAGACACCACTTTGCATCCCGTTGTGCCTATCGTCGATACGCGAGGCTTCCAAATTGGTATCGTCGGCTTTAAGCATCTCAATGAGGCCTTATACCAACGTTCTAAGCAGCAAATGCTGGAACAATCCGGGGTATTCGGAGGGGATGAGTCTCGCACCATGTCAGTACTTAAACGTAACCTACGCCGGCTCACCTTTTTACTGCCTTCGGTCGCGTTAAGCTATGCGGCCATTTCGATCATCGCGATATACGAGCCGATCATAGAACAAATTGCGGTATTAGCGGCTGTGTTGCCGCTTGTCGCTAATCTTTCTGGCGCTGCAGGTAATCAGTCCGTTGCCGTATCAATACGTGAACTATCCATGGAGCAGATTACCGCGAAAGACCTACTTTACGTCGTCGCGAAAGAAGTTCCGATTGGCACTCTTAACGGATTGCTGATTGGCTGTGTACTCGCTTTGCTGACTTTCTTTACACTCGGAGGTGAACACACGGACCTACCGATTGTGATAGCCATTGCATACACGTTTTCTTCCGCGCTAGCCGTCATGATTGGTGGAACCTTACCCTTGATTTTAAAGCGATTTAATCTCGATCCAGCCATGCTTTCTAGCCCAATACTCACCACGTTAACCGATGCAATTTCATTTTTTAGCGTCTTGTATTTAGCGCAAACCTTTTTGCTGTAGCCACCCAACAAAAAAATTGGAGTCACTATGCACATCGAAACATTATTTACTTATATGACACTCACCGTTATCGGGTTATTACCTATTATGAATCCACCCGCGGCAGCGGCGGTACTTCTTGGGCTCAGTAAAGGAAGAGACAAAAGCTATATCGTCTCTCAAGCCAAAACCACGGGCGTTTATCTATTTATTGCCCTATGTATTACGTTTTTCATCGGCGCTTCGGTACTCGAACTCTTTAGTATTTCAATCCCAAGCCTAAGGTTAGGCGGCGGCATTATCATCGTTGCGATCGGCTTTAACATGTTGTTCCCACGTACCGAAAACACTTCAACGCCAATAGGTCAAGATTCCATTGCGCTAGTGCCACTGACCATCCCTTCACTGTGTGGTCCAGGTTCTATGGCTGTCATCATCAGTTTGGCTGCCCAAATTGCGACATACGAAAATCACACAAGCATGACCAGTGTGTACGGTGGTGTTGTGGCTGGGCTTGCTGTCGTAGCAGTGATCGCGACAATCACATTAACCATGGCATATCCGCTGCTCAAAGCGTTAGGGCAAAATGGGATCAATGCATTTACGCGTATTATGGGCTTCCTACTGATCTGTATGGGTGTGCAATTTTTTACTCTCGGAATCCAAGAAATTGTGATCGAACTGAACCATGTCCTTATCAATGAAGCAGCCTAGCTTCATGAAGTTATTTAAATCCAAAAATATAAATATCTCATCAATAACATAATTAAAATTAAAGCCTCAGCCAATAATTATTGAGGCTTTTCTCTATCAAATATGAATCGCTGTAATTCATAGTCACCTAACTTACCAGTAAATAAAATAACCCTATCGACAAACAACCTGGATTTATATTTATGAAATTAACGAAAGCAACGCTATTAATAACCACTCTAGTCTCTGCACCGTTAGTCTATGCGAATAACAATGTTGATTTTTCACATTCTAAACAACATTACTCAGGGTTTGATATTGGCTATGGGTCCAATGATTTTCACATTGGGTTGCAATACGCACAGCCACTTAATAACGATTGGAGTATGCAAAGCTCTTATGTCGGGGATAACGATTTTAATGACCACGAACTTGGGCTCGATTTCCAACGAACTGATGGTCTAGGGATGTCGTTTCAGTACCAGTACGACACGGATTATCAGTCTGAAGGATTACGTGCCAATGACTACCGTTTTAGCCTATACCGTTCAAATTCGATCACAGAGAAATTCAATCTCACTCCACAAGTTACGGTCGGTAATCTACAACACCAACAAATGAGCAGTAGTGTTTACTACACCAGTGCATCGTTAGATATGGCGTACAAGATCAGCCCGGTGATTTGGGTAGGAGTGACGCCGGAGTACACCTACAGCTTGGGTAAGGTGAAAGAAAAAAATGGCAATCAATCAACTCTGAGGGATTGGGATTACACCGCCGAGTTGGGCTATCAGCTGAACCAATCAAGTGCATTTGTTTATAGCTACCACTACGACAATGGTGACAACTTATCACTGTTCTCTTTCAAACATACTTTTTAAGCCTTTCGAGCTGCCTATCTTCGGCAGCTCATTGACATCACTCTCAATCACACAAAAAAGCGAGTAAACCGTGAAAACCAACGCCTTACTTCTGAGCGTAGCCGTCAGTGGCTATGCCTTCGCCGACACGGCAACGTTTGACTTCGAAACAGCAGTAGAGGAGTTTTCTGAAATAACCATTGAAAGCACCGCCATTGATTTCACTGACCCTACCGCCGCTTTTAGTTCGATTCAGCTGGGTTACAACAACGCAGGGTTTGATACTGGGATCGGCTATGCCAAAGGACTCAATGACCGCTGGGCAGGCCTGGTATTTGCTCAGACATTAACTAGCTTCGACGCTTATCGAGTAAGGGCAGCGGCATTGAGCACATCTTTTGGCACTGGCGTCATGGGCGACTATATGTACGACAGCGAGAATGATGGCCACACTATGCTATTGAATGCGCTCCAAATTCTACCGATACATGAAAGCGTGCTAATAGCCCCGGTACTGGGCGTAGGAGCCATGTCTAGCGAGGAGCTAGAAAGCCATGTCCCGCTTGCTATGATTCAATTGTATAACGTCCTAAAGGTAACCCATAACCTATCGTTGATGGTAACTCCCGTTTACACGCAGTCACTAAGCGATAAACATATTAAAATCAGTACGCTGGATTGGGAAACCAACCTTTCATATAGGCTCAACGGCAACCAAAATATCTCCATCAATTACAGTGTCTATGAGCAGGCAGATAGCTCTTTCGGCATTCATTATACTTACGCCCTTTAAACCGTTAAGTATCACCAACTCCAAGTACTCTATCTCCCTCCCAAGCAACACGGAAGTTGTTCTACCACCTATTACCCGTTCGCTTTAATCCGCTTACTGCAAACATACGGTCCTCTTTGCGACCTTTAGAATGACTCCGTTTCATCAATCATGCGGTACGAATCCTTGCTATTCTTAAGCGTATATCCCATTCAAGCTATTGAATAAAGGGCAATATCCCTTATTCTTAACTCACACTTACGTTTTCACGTTACAAAGGTACCCAATGAAAAAACTTCAAGATCTAGACTTAAATCTACTCAAGTTACTCAAAGCGGTCGTTGAAACACGTAACACCCATGCCGCAGCCGATAAGCTAGGTATATCGCAGACTAGCGTCAGTCGAGGTATGGCGAAATTAAGAGAAACCTTTGGTGACCAGCTTTTCATTCGAAAAGCACACGGTGTTGAACCTTCTGAACTAGCAGAAAAACTCGCTGAAGCTGCAGATGAGATGTATTCCCCAGTGATAAAGGTGGTCGAGTCCTACCACAACTTTGAACCAAAAGAGTTTACGGGTGAAATCACCGTTGCCTTGAACATCTTTTTGCTGGAGCTGTATGGAGATGGTATTTTTGAGGCATTGCAAGAAGTGCTGCCGAACGCGAGCTTCAAGTTAGTGTATTGGCAAGACAAAAGCCTAGCTGAAATGCTGAACGGTCAAGTGGATTACTTATTACAACTTTCTGGAATTCCATTTCCACAAGATGTTTATCTACACAAACTTACCGAGGTGAAATTAAGTATCATCGCACGTAAAAACCACCCTGTATTGATGAGAAGCAGTAAGTGGGAAGACATTCACCATTTACCGATAACCAGAATACTGATCGACGGCATCAATACCAAAAGAACCCCTGTGGAAGAACTCTATAAATCGAAAGGCTACAAAGCAAACATGGCACTTTCAACACATAGTATCACTGTGTTGCGAAACAAGCTTAAACACTCAGATTCGATCTCTTTTGGCAGCAGTTATATGACAGATGGCGATTCAGACTTAGCGTGTTACCCACTGCCTAACTTACCTAAAGAACTCCGACAAATTGTGGTGGATGGGGGCTACCTGCAATCTAAACGGGGCTTCCCACTCCACCAACTCTTGCACCAAACGATGCAACACTTCTTTGACAATCTTGTCCAACCAGAAGTGCTGTATCCAGACCAACCGACTACGTAGGCCCCGGCTGACGAACCGCAGACGTTACTGCAGGATACATAATGGTGTCTTTTATTTCGTATTTATATTCATAACTAAAGTCCGGAAACGGGAACGATTGCTCTTCGTGCCACTGCGCAACTACCTGCTCTGCTTTCTGTTTCTGCTCTTTGTTATCGGTCGATACCTTATCGAACAGCTGATACTGGTTAGAATGCGCAATCTTGGCACCCACACCATCTACCTGAGTCAACATTGAAAACAGAATATCTTCTTGCACCGCCATGAACTCCTCATGGTCTCGGCAACTAATGTAAGCCATCATATTGATATTAATAGAATACTCTCCTACTCCCATCAATCTAACTCGCACTGGATCCTCTTCAATCATCGGGTGCTGCAATAATAAGCGTCGAATATTCACAATAAGCACACGTAACTGTTCAAGTGACGTCTCTGAACGGAGTCGAATAATATGATCCATACGCCGTTTGTCACGTCGCTCTAAGTTATCAATCTCCATATTGGCAAACTCAGAATTGGGGATGGTAATTAAAGATCGCTCTAACGTCCTCACGCGCGTAGATCGTAAACCTATGCTTTCTATGGTGCCGAGTTTATCTCCGTATCGGCAAAACTCACCAAGCTTAACCCCACCATCCGCATACAATGTTAAACCATTGATGACGTTTTCTAATATTGGTCGAATCGCCAGCGCTACTGCTAAACCACCGACACCTAAACCTGCCAATATAGGAGAAATAGAAAAGCCCATGAACTCAATGACATAAATTCCTAAGATCACGATAGTCAGGCCACCAAAAATACGAGCAAGAACCGTAATTAAGGATGAGTCAACATGCTTGCCATTGTGCTTTTTGAAAGCGTAGATATCCGCGAAATAATTAAAAATCGCCATGATAAGCCAAGAAACAAAAAAGAACTGCGCAAACAAAAACGCGGTTGTAAATATCTGGTAAACCCCACCAGTAATCCAAACTCCATCATCAATAATCCACCTAGCAAGCAGTAATAGATTCACTACACCGACAAGAGAAAACAACCTTCCTGCCTGCCATTTCAGCCCTCTGCTTTCCCAACGAAGGTTCCAACGTTCACCTAGTATGAAGCTAATTTTTATCAGCATTCGACACGCAACCAGAATGCCTGCAAGCGCGAACCACTGCCACATCGGCAAAGGGCCATGAAGTTCATTGAATGATTTAGGAAAAGATAGAATAAATTGCTTAGAGAACAGTGGACCAGGACTAATCAAAAACTCTTGATAATAATCTGGACGTTCTTGAGCATAATAAGGAAGCGCTGACATCGTGCGATACCAACGAGACAAACTTTGAATCGTGCTTGAGCTAAAAAGGAACTGATCACTCCTTTCGCCTTCCGCTTGACGAGATATTACGATTTCTGTATTTCCAAAACGCCAGTGTTCAATACCTTTGTCTGTCACTTGATATACATCAGGCGCAAGCTCATGAGTCGCTTGTTCGATTCGGTCGAGTAGCTCTCTAAGAAGAATGATTTTTTCCATCACCACGACGGTTCGGCTGCGATTAGGCACCATAGAAAGATCCATGGTTCGCACCACTTGCGAATACGCATACTGTGCTTCTTTCAAGTGCAAAGCTTCATTTTGCCAATGCTCAATAACAATACTTGAGTCTCTCATGAAACTGGCGAGAGTCTGGCTAGGGCTAGATGTATCCGACAAGAATAATGTTGGGTTTGGGTTTGGGTTAGACAAGGCTAGAGAACTGAATATAGCCAAGTAAAACCCAAACCCTGTTTTTAATAAGGCTCGAATCACGGCTTTCTCCCACAATCACACAACTTTAAATCTAACATTGGTGTAAGTGAGTATGAATGGTCTAATACGGATTGGTGCTGAGCATAGTGGTAATTAGCTCTCAATAAAGTCGCAATACATTTAAAAAGTGAAGTGAACACTTGGGTCATCACAGTCTCCTATAGAAGAAGCACATCCCTGTGAATAAACGGAAAGTAAGTTACACATCCTTATAACTAGTGGTTTATATGTTTATTAAAGAACTTACTTAATTCATTAAGTGCATCGTTTGATTCGGGTACATCAACTAAAAGTCCACTCAAATAATCAGCATGAGATTGTCCGTCATAGATATGGAGCTCGGTTTCTATGTCCACGCTGCGTAATAGACGATGCATTCGAACCGTATCGCTGAGTAATAGATCACGAGTGCCCGAAATAAATATCGTAGGCGGGAACTCATCAATTTCCGCGTAAACAGGTGAAATCATAGGATTATCCAGTGGTTGCTCTCCTGCATAAAGTTTAAAAGCAGCGTCAACTAGCCCGTCTCTCTGACCAAGTGGATCTAAGCCATGCAGCGTTACCCAAGAATCCGATGTCTCTTTTATATCAACGGCAGGAGTCCCCGCAAACAAGGCTCCAGGCATTGGTACTCCTAGCTCTTGAAGTTTAAGAGCAGTAGCAAGCGTTAAGTTACCACCAGCAGAAGTACCAAATATGGCAGTTGACTCTGCAGGCTGCGTTTTAATCAGCTCTTTCCAGACGGCAACTGTATCTTCCAACGCCCCTGGGAATGGGTGTAATGGTGGTTGACGGTAATCAATCGAGATCACTTGAGCTCCTAGCCCGTTTGCTACCCACACCGCTTCACGTAGCGCTGACTCTCCTCCACCAAATACAAATGCACCACCGTGAATGTGAACTAACCACTTATCTTTATATTCTGGAGCTATGTTTTTCGGACTAACAAAAAAGGTATCAACACCGGCAAATTGCTTTGTTTCATAAGTCACCCCTAAGCGCTCCATCGCTTGATGTGCTACGTCAATGCCTGAGGCATCAAATTGAGTTTGAAGCGCTAACCATTCTTCATTATTAGTTGGTACAGACACTGAGGCTGGAACCACTCTGTGTTCCAAAATTTGAGCAAACTCAGATGAAACCCCTGCCGGCATTGGCACCATTCGCTCTTTCATAACCATATCCGCAAAAACCGTGGTGCTTGATAGGCCTAGCAGTAATGTAGGGATGATAGTACGTAAGAATTTCGATTTCATGATGACTCCAGTTGTAATTTAAGGACCGTTACCGGCTAACAAAACTTATTATTACGTCCCTAGACAATCGTAGCGACGAATTACAGAAATTCAATTTTGTGTGCGTATTACCATCAATTATGAATTTCTCTAATTCCTATCCACAGGTAATTTTTGATGTGATATTAAAGTACGAACGTAAGGAGTAAATATGAAGTATCTACCTCCAACCTTAATATTTATCGGATATTTGGCTTTCTTTTTTACATTAGTAATCAGGTTAAACAGCTAATTTAGAAAGTAAAGTTAATAATTATGTCATGCCCTATAAGATTTACACGCATGAATAGGTCTGAATAAATTATTATTCATCAATATTAGTTATTCTAACTGTTAAATAAATTGGAAATGAAAAATGAAATTTAATTCCACCGTAACACCAATAAAAGCAATCTTAATTACGACATCATTTAGTTCCCTTGCTATTGCTAACAGCAATGTGCTTCCTACTCACCAAGAAATTTATAGCAAAGGAGACGTTGTATATGCTCAATATGATAACGGTGGAATAGTGAATAGCTCTGTTATTGAAAATATTGCCCAGACTCAGCCAGAAGAAGCCTACATCAAACAAATAGCAGAAAGGGTTTGGGCGATAACTGGTTACCACTTTGGTTATAAGACCGTCATCGAAGGCGACACTGGCCTCATCCTTTATGACTCTGGTGATGACATCGAAGAAGCAACCGAAATTATGGCGTTAATATCAGAAAACATTAGCAACAAACCTATCCACACCGTTATTTATAGCCATTCACACTATGTATTCGGTACACAAGCGATAGAACAGGCCTTCGATGGATCTCTTACTGTCATTGGGCACCCAAAGTTGAATAAGAATATATTATCAAGTCGAGGCTTAGGCGCTGCAATCCCAGAATTAGCTCCGACATTAACCGCTCGAGCATATGAACAATTTTCAGTGCTTCTTCCCGAAGAAGGGCAGGATGCTAAATCTCCGACACCTGTAGGAAAGACGCAAGGGTTTGTGCCAGTTAACACCCATGTCGAAAATGAAGAAAAGATGACAGTTGATGGAGTTGAATTGGTATTTTATACCGACTTCGACAGTGACTCTAACGACCAAGTGATTGTGCACTTGCCTGAATCAAATACTGTGCTCAACAATCACTTGTGGCCCACGTATCCCAATTTCTACACGTTGAGAGGTTCCGTATACCGTGATCCGACCGCGTGGGCTAAAGGCATAAAGCTGATTCGAGATTTAAACCCAGAGCATCTCATTGGTACGCACGCTGAACCCATTAGTGGTCAAGAGAATATTCAAATGGTTTTGAATGGCTATTACGATGGCATTATGTACCTCTACGATCAAACTCTTCGTGGCATCCTATTAGGACAAACACCCGAGGAGTTAAGCTATTCAATTCAGCTACCAAAAGATCTTGCTGAGTTCCCACATAATCAAATGACCTATGGTGAGTTTTCTTACTACCCGAAAAACATCTATCAATACGCACTTGGATGGTTTAATGGTGAAGTAGAGACCTTGAACCGAATCGATCCGGACCAGCAAGCCCGAAAGATCATAGAAGGCTTTGGTGGCGTTGAGGCGGTGAAAAAAGAACTAAGCAAAACCCTCGCAAATAACGAGTTTGCTTGGTCAGCTGAGCTAGGGGGATACTTAGTTCGTGTTGCGCCAGACGATGGAGACGCCAAACAGCTGTTAGCGACCGCTCTTAGGGAAATGGGATACAGAACCGAAGCAACCATCCCACGCTCTTGGTATCTCACAAAAGCACTTGCTTTAGAAGGGAAACTCGAAATCCCGACAGTCGTCTTCTCAGATGCAGACTCTATCATAGACATGCCATCAGAGACTTTCATTAACCAGTTCCGAGTGCGCCTGGATCCGAAAGCTAGCTATGGTGAAAACCAAATGCTGGCAATTAAAATCACAGATGCTGATGGGCCTACATCAGGATTACATGTTCGCAGTACGGTTGCGGAGTTTGTGCCTAACGTAGCCGATTATGCGCTTCAACCAGAGCTTGAAATCAGCCTACCTAAACGTACTTGGGTCGAATATTTTGTCGGAGAAAAAAATCTAGATGATATGTTGGATAGTACTGATGTCGAAGCAAACAACAAAACGGCGGTCAGGGCGTTTTTAAGCCTATTTGATCAGCTTGACGAATCAAGGACTCAGTTCGTCTCACCCTCTCAATGACTGTAACGAGTTTCGCCCTCCCAATATCAAGAACGCCCTATTAGGGCGTTCTTTTCAATGCTGAAAAGCCAGTTAATCAAAGAACCACTTTAATCACCCTAATTATTCAACTCCAGAATATCGGAATGCTTCACGAGTCAACTGTTCTAACTCCTCATCGTCCATTTCACTGTGCACCACCGTTATTCTCCCTAGGTAGATACGAGGTACATCCGTTTCGCGTCCTTCTAAATGGAATTTGATTGCTTCCGCCGTGGCAACTCCTAAGTCATCGCTCATTCGCATAGGCGTGGCGTCTAATTCATCGGAACGTATTTTCTCGATTTCCTTAGCCGTTCCCCCCCAACCCGTCACGTAAATGTCATCCATTTTTCCAGCATTACCTATGGCTTCTACCGCGCCCATCGTCATCGCGGTATTCGCATTATGTATCATGCTTACTTCAGGAAAGTTATCGAGCACCAGACGAACCCCGTCTGCGCCGCCCAAAGATTGGTATTGTCCAAAATGCTCATAAACCGTTAGCCAATCTCCCTTCTCTTCAACACAATCAATAAACCCCTGAGAGCGTTGAGTGTCAGTGATACCTGGGATACCACGATTCGCAGCAAATTCTATCTCTTTCCCAAGATGACGCACCACGTGATCACACAGTACTTCTGCACCCATTTCACTCGAAAAGTCAAACCAGCCGTCAGGCTGATGTTCCCAACCAGAATTAGGGGTATGAAATGCCCAAATAAACGTTTTGAAATCACTAACCGCTGATAAACGTTGAATATTATTGGCTTGTAAGTCGAGCTCTGAAGGGCCGAAGATAACAAAGTCATAGTCATCCGCTGAACCAAGCACGCGATCGGTATACTGAGTTTGTAGCGAGTGTTCGATCTGCTTCGAGGTAAACTCTTCCACTTCAAACAGCAGATTCAAAGCGTTCAACCGTTCGGTCATTGCCGTGTAGTTACGAATCCAGAAATCGGAAATGTCCGCACTAGGGTATATCAGTGCAATTCTTACTGGCTTGGTCGCCTTATTTCCTTTTAGAGCGTCAGCCTCTGCACTCACGGTTTTTTGAAACTGGTGTAACTTCTCAATATCGACATTCGCTACGCTATCCCTTGCAGAACTAAAAAAAGGAAGAGAAATCAAGGAAGAAACCGCCAAAGACAGTGCCGGTTTGTAAAACAGTAGCGGCATAATTGTTACCAAATGTTTGATTGTGTATTAACATTATTATAAATATATAAAAAATATGAGCTAAAGTTTTTTATAAAAACTATGAATAGACTTTTTAATTTCGCAAGCGTATTGCTTGCTACTGCTTGCTGCTCATTGAGTTTTGCAAACAGCTCCGATGACTTTTTTACCTATGCCAAAAACAAGGTGAATCAGGCTGTTTCTAGTAACCAAGAGTGGGATGGCCCAATTCATGGCCCCAAAATTGTTCATGAAAAGCACATCATCTTTGTCGCATCGGATCTCAGAAATGGAGGCGTTTATGGCGTAGCAAAAGGCATGTCCGAAGCGATCTCTAACCTCGATTGGCATTTGAAGTTTATCGATGGACTTGGCTCTGAAGTCAGGCAAGGTGCGTCAATTCGCAAAGCGATTGGGTTCTCTCCCGATGCCATCATTCTTGGGGGCATTGATGCACAGCGTCATAAAGAAGTTTTAAAGCTTGCAGAAAGCTTAGGAATTGTAGTGATAGGTTGGCACGCTACCGAGCTGGCCGGAGGCAATCCTGATATTGGCTTGTATATGAACATTACAACCGACCCACTGGCTGTTGCTGAAGTCGCTGCATTACTGGCCATCGTCAACTCCGGTGGCAAAGCAAAAACATTGGTATTCACCGACCCCAACTACAAAATCGCGACCATCAAAGCCAATACGATGGTAGACACCATTAAACGCTGTAATAGTTGCGAAGTATTAGAACTAAAACCTCTACCATTGGATAAAATCGCCGAAGAAATGCCAAGAACCTTGGAGCAATTGTGGGCAAGTTACGGTAATGACATTACCCATATCTTGGCGATAAACGATCTGTATATCGACTATGCAATCCCGTCTTTGGAGTCCAATCAAGAGCAACATCAGGTCGTGCC
This sequence comes from Vibrio profundi, assembly GCF_043642225.1. Lineage (GTDB taxonomy): Bacteria > Pseudomonadota > Gammaproteobacteria > Enterobacterales > Vibrionaceae > Vibrio > Vibrio profundi_A. The sequence goes on from NZ_JBHZSF010000001.1 coordinate 361,022, forward strand.
TCAAAACATTTCTGCTGGCGATGGCAGTGAAGCCGCCTACAAGCGTATCGACAGTAACAAGTTTCAACTCGCCACCGTTCCTGAGCCTTTGTATTTACAAGGTTGGCAAATCATCGACGAGTTAAATCGAGCTTTCAATAATCAGCCCCCTAGTGGTTACTCGGCACCTGTCCACTTAGTGACACCTGATAATGTGGCCGACCTCGTTAGCCAGAAAGGGACTGGCATTTATGACCCACAAAATGGCTACCGCCAAGCCTATTTGAACATTTGGAAGCCAGAATGAAACTGAATCAAATAAGCATTACACAGCGTCTTCTGATGACCAATTTGCTATCGCTATTGATCGTTAGTTTGGCGGTGTTGTTGGTCATCCGCTCGATGTTTTACGTAGAATCCACTCTGAAAACAGAGACTTCAACTCACATGTCTGAGCTCATCGTCAATTCTGAGATCAGCCGACGAGTCTTTGCGCTAACCTCTCGCGTAAAGCTACTCGAACAAACATTTCTTTTCAGTGAAACTACGCTCTCAGAAGAAGCGTTCAACATAGATTTGCAACTTCAACGTCTACGGGACTTATCAACTAACCAAGTTTTTTCGTCGAAGATCGATTCATTTATTGATAATTTCCATCGATTTTTAGGCAGTTCTCTTGCATTAAACCGAATTCTTAAACAAACGCGAATCATTGATAATAAGCTAGCCGATCAAATCGACGAATTAGAGTTTACGATTGCCGATAGTAAGCTCGCGCGTCTAAGTAACTCAAATAAAGCGCCTCATAACGATGAGCTAGACTTATTCAACATGCTAAGAGAGGCATTCCTTACTTCAGGAAAACTGGTCAGTAATATCCATAGTCGTATCACGCCAGAAACCGAAAAGGTACTGCTGATTGAAGTTGAAAAAGAGCTCGATATTTTCTTGTTACACCTTGAAAACGTAGACATTGATTCCGAAGCCGTTGTCATACAAAAAAATAACATAAAACGCACCGTCAAACGCTATAACGCCGCCTTACGACGAATTAGAGCCAACCTAGATCAACGATGGTTAGTCATGGATTCACTCGTGACAGCGCAAGCTGAGCTATTGGAAATGGTCGAGGAAACCGAGTCCCGCGTTCAGTCTCAAGCCTTGGAATTAACCCAGCAATTGGAGCAAGAAATAGGTAAATCAAGAGCGAACGCCTTTGCGATCAGTATTTCAGCGTTTTTGCTCTCGTTTTTGATGATCAACTTAGTTGTAAAGCGCCATATTCGACGACCACTGGATGATTTAAGAAATGGTTTTGACCGCTTGGAGTCTGACGGTATCAAAACTCCGATTGACCTCGGTCGGAGCGATGACTGGTCTCATTTGGAAAATGCCTATAACAATATGGCTTCGCGCTTATCTGAAGCTTACTTAGAACTCAATGAGGAGAAGAAGAATTTCGATTTCTTAGCTCACCATGATCCTCTCACAGGGCTCGCAAACCGACTGCTTGCCACCAAAAGCTTAAATGAAAAGATAAGGCATTCCACGAAAGAAGGGTCTTCTTTCTTACTATTTTATCTGGATATCGATGAGTTCAAAACCATCAACGATTCACTAGGCCATGCCTCAGGCGACAACCTATTGGTCAACATATCGCAAATACTCAGACAACTGCTCGGAAGCTCTGGTTTCGTCGCTAGAATGGGTGGTGATGAGTTTATGATTTTCATGTCTGGCATCGATTTAGAGGAAGGCCAACGTCTTGCAGAGCGGATAAATAAAGCCCTGAGAAAGCCTTATTACATTGATAATAACTCTATCTTTGTCTCGGCAAGTATTGGTGTGTGTGAATTCCCACTGCACGGTAAAGATGGAGAAACATTAATCCGAAATGCCGATACTGCAATGTATCAAGCAAAGCGCAATGGACGAGATCAGTACCGAGTGTATGCCGATAAGATGACCCATGAAGTGACCGATTTGATCGAAACTAACATGGGGCTTCACCAGGCAATGGCTAACGAAGAGTTAGTCGTTTTCTTCCAGCCAAAAGTAAACCTAGACACGAAAAAAACCGTTGGAGCAGAAGCCTTAATTCGTTGGCAACACCCAAAACTGGGTTTATTGCCACCCGCTGAATTCCTTGAGGTTGCAGAAAAGACCGACCTAATTATTGACATCGATAAGTGGGTATTTAGAAAAGTCGCCACCTTGATCACTGATTGGCAGCAAGCTGGTATTGATCTCCAAGGCGTGGTCTTTTCGGTCAATTTTTCAGCTCGAATGTTCTACATGATGGATTTGGCCGAGCAACTCCAAACGATTTTGGATCAAACACACTGTCAGCCAAGTCAGATAATGCTCGAAATTACGGAACGCGACATGATGCGCGATTTTGAAACCTGCGTCAGAACAATCGAAACCCTGCATGCTAAAGGCTACAAAATTGCCATTGATGACTTCGGGACGGGTTATTCGTCACTGTCGGTATTGAAGAACTTATCAACAGATTGCATCAAGTTAGACCGAAGCTTCATTCAAGAGGTTAACTCTTCAAAAGTTGACTATGAAATCACCAATGCAGTACTGAAACTGGCACAAATCCTTGATTTCACGGTTATTGCTGAGGGCGTGGAAACGGTAAACCATGTGGACACGCTTCGTCAAATTGGCTGCCAGTACGCACAGGGCTATTTCTTTGCCAAACCCTTACCTGTTGAAAGTTGGATCAATTACTTATCAGACGACAAGCAACGCGCAATCAACCCTAACGATATACAGACCAATTACATTATTTAGCACTCGCGGCGATCCAAGCCTGATAAGAACGTCACTTATCAGGCTTCGCTTATACAAACGTCGAGCAATATTTGAATAAGATGTCACGCCTGTTAAGCAGGAAGGTCGGTTGTCGGGTGTGATTTTAAAAGATTAATCAAAGGGAGGAATAAAGGCTGAGGCAAGGAATCCCATTCAAACCATTGCCATTGTTTACACTTATTTGGCTCAGTAACACTGGCTTCCCCACTCTCGCACTCAGCAACCACGAATAGCGTGATGTAGTGTTTTCCTTCCTGATTGAAAATGTCGTTAGTGAAAGTAAACTTTCTGACGTTGCTGATCTCTAGGCCGGTTTCTTCTAAGGTTTCTCGCTGAGCGCACTCTTCAATGCTTTCTCCAACTTCGAGGTGTCCGCCAGGCGTCGCCCATGTATTCGCGCCATGAGAACCGATCCGTTCACCCAGTAATACGCGATTGCCTCTCACTATTATCACGCCAACCCCGACACGAACTTCGTTGATCATCCTAATTATCCTATTACATTCAATAATTTAGAATAGGAGTCTAAAAGAAACTCGCCGTGAACACGATATCTATATTCGGACACATCACACATTTTATAAAAGTTTGAGTGCGTTTTATGCTTTGGTCTCAGCTTCCCATTCCGTTAGCAACTTCATGACATGCTCTGATAGGTCATGGGTCGCTTTCGGCCATTGCAATGATGTTTCACCACGTTCAAAAGCGTCCCGCACCGCTCGTACTTGATAAAAGAACGCGTCTCCGTCCGCTGCTATACGGATGCGTTCGCTATCAGATTCGTAGATTTCGACTTCTAGTTCATTGCTTTCAGCAGGAAGCCAAGGGTTCGTGTTAAATGTTAAGCGCCCTTTTGAACCTAGTATCGTAAAGCCATGCTTAAGCCCGTAGGTTTCCGCAGTATGAAGCTGCGCATTCACCTTCTTAGAGAAGCAAAATGACGCACTAGACTCACATATGTTGCCATCATTTCCTCTTGTGCCGAAAGCTGAGACCTCAAAGTCCATCAGCTCTTCCTGAGTAAGTGACTCGCTCAACACTAAATACGCCAACGACATCGGGTAGCAACCCAAGTTGTACAGTGCCCCCTTACTATCGGGATTAACAAACTGCGCGATATCCGCCACATATGACGCCTGAATATTCTTAATCTCGCCAATCTTCCCTGAACGCAGCACCGCTAATGCCTGCTCGATAACTGGATGACAGAGATACATCAGCCCTTCTGCAAAAAACACATCGTGCTTGTTGACAGCTTCTAATGACAGCTTGGTTTTTTCCATATCAATAGACAATGACTTTTCACAAAGAATGGCCTTCCCCGCTTCTGCAGCCTTCAGAATATATTCATGATGCAGGTGATTAGGCAGCGCAATGTAGACCATGTCGACGTCAGGATCTTGGATAAGCGCGTGGTAATCTGAATAAGTCTTTCGAGGGTTATGTTTGAGCGCAAAAGCACGCAAGTTCTTTTCCGAACGACCACTTACAGCATACAACTGACTGCCTTTGTCTCCTTTGATGGCTTCTGCCATCACATCTGAAATAAAGCTCGTTCCTATGATGGCCCAGTTCATTTGTCCACTCCTTCCGTTATTGCTAATGGGTAAGACTCATTCGCCCAGTTGAGCGAAGTTATCCCTTTAGCAAAGAATGCTTGCGTATGTGCAGACTCAAAATGCGCTTGAAACGCTGCCGCATCTTTGTAGATTTCCCAAAGCTTAATCTTACGTGGGTTTTCAGTATCTTGATGTGCGATGGCTAATAGACAGCCCTCTTCACTGTTCATATCGATACAGAACTGCTGTATTTCGAGCAACCCATCCTCTAGCGTTACGTTATCTTTAATTTGAATCTCTGCGGTTACAGAAAGTCTACTTTGCTGATTTCTCATCTATCGCCGTCTATGAATCACTTATGGAAAGCACCAATATAATTATCACCTAACATTAGATAAACTAGGCTTTAATTCATTCTTAATAAACTATGAGTTGTTAATGGACAAACTGAAAAGCATGCAGGTTTTTATCTATGTCGCGGAAAATGGCAGCTTTCGTAGTGCAGCCAATCATTTTGATCTATCTGCTACCATGATTGGCAAACACATTCAGTTTTTAGAAACGTCACTAGAAACACGTTTATTAAATAGAACGACCCGCAAGCAATCATTAACTGAAAGTGGCCGAGTTTATCTTGCAGAATGTAAGCGGATTATTAGCGACATATCGCTGGCTGAAAATCGTATCCAAACGCTTGAAAATACGCCGATGGGAACGATAAAGATAAACTGCCCAGTGACACTTGGCAGTGAATGGTTGGCGCCGCTGATCGCTAAATTCTTACAAAGCTATCCTCAGTTAGACATAGAAATGACGGTCGACAATTCAATTATCGACCCATTATCGTCTGACGCTGACATCCTGATTAGAATTGGCGAACTGCATGACTCTGCTTTGATCGCGCGAAAGCTAGGTGAATACAGAGTTCAGTTTTGCGCTTCGCCAAGTTACCTCGCGAATAGCCACTCGGTGAATAATTTAGAAGATTTGAAGCACCATGCATGCCTTGGGTTTGTATTTAGCCAAGGGCAAACAATGCAAAGCCTCAAGCTCGACACCGATGCCTTCAATAGAAATAAAACTCGATTGGCGTCCAATAACGGACATGTATTGAAAGCCGCGGCTTTGGAAGGCGCTGGGATCATTCTTCAGCCACAAATGCTAGTGGAAAAAGAACTCCAACAGGGCCACCTGGTTACGATTTTAAAAGAGTTTGAGCCGCAACCTAAGCCTATCTATCTGCTCTTTAGAAGCCGCGCCCTTTCGCTTAAAACTCGGACGCTTGTCGACTATCTGGTTGAGAATATTTCCGGCTAAGCCGCCAAGTAACGGCTCTAGTCGAGAACTTTTATCTCAATAGCAAAAATACCGTGCACTGGGATCATTTCTTTGTATTCATGAAAACTATAAAGTAGATCGATGCCTTCATCTATCGTTTCACACAACGTAGATAGCACTTCCATTCCTTCGCCTAACAACAACGCTTTTGGATCTGTGTATTGCCTTACTGCCACGACTTCAGCCGTGAGTGCGTTTGGATCGATCACGTCTAGCCCTATAAAGGGAGGACCAGAAATGACTTGGAATGAAATTCTATCTCCAACTGCCAGCTCATCATATCGAATCGCTTCGTAGCTGTTGTTGGTTCTGATCTCAACTTTCTTTGAACCCGCACGAATCGCTTCAAGTGGGCCGCGGTATATTTCTAGAGGGTGAACATTCATGATGTGTCATTATCGTTAATCTGGGGTTGAAGCCGCTAGTATGACAAGAGTTACTTCCACCGAGCAATAGAATCAATCAAAACTGTTGGCTACCAATGAAAACCAACAAAAAATGCCACTTCAATAAGAAAGTGGCATTTCAAAATTAACCTAATGTTATGTGCTCGATTACAGATTATTCGCTCTTGAAGGCAAAAACACTTCGCCTAGCATGCATCGCACTGAACCACCGCCGATGTCTTCAATGGTTTTCACATTGAACGGAAGCAACTTACCATGCGTCGACAATTGCGTACGTTGAGCTGGAGAAAACGCATCATAAGCAGACTGCGACATGGCGATCACCTTGTCACCATTCACCGTCTCCAATTGCAGAATGTTGCCACAGAAACGATTCATCTGATCCAGTGAAATAGAAATAACCTGCTTATCTTTTGCCAACGCTTTCACTACGAAACGTCGTTCAAATTCAGGGATCACTTCATCGCATATCACGCAGAAATTTTCACCAATCGCCATCATCACATTGGTATGATAAATCGGAGAGCCTGAAGGCAGAGCCGTTTGAAAAGAGACCACACGTGAGTAGCCGATTTGCTTCGCGTAATCTTCTAATACTTCACGATCACAGCGCTGAGATAACGCCGCATAAATCGTTTTGTTAACGTGGTCGATAACCATGACACCAGTACTCTCAAGGTAAGAACCTTGAGACAAGTAATTTTCTAGAGATGCTGTTTGCTCAACAATACGACCTGATTCTTCAAGTGCACCGATTAGAGCGTCCGGTTTCACCTCATGTTGGCGGTTCTCACACGCCATTGGAAAGGTGTAAAAGCTGCCATCAGCGCAGGTGCTAAACCAGTTATTCGGGAACACAGCATCAGGCGTTGATACGTCAGATTCTGGATAATCAAACTCTACAACTTGCACACCTTCTTTGCGCAAAGATTTCACCATCGCCTTAAATTCAGACATGGTTTGCTCTTTTACTTGCTCTTGAGTCAAATTCACTTGGTTTTGAAATTCATTATCGCGCGCGGTTTCTTCGTTGTAACGAAACTCTTTCGGCGGCACCATAACTACGCAATTTGCGTTTTGAACACTAGAAGTATGCAGTGGTTTCTTATGTAGGTTTAACATCTCATTACTTTCCCTATCACGTTACTGTTGAGGATTGTAAACAAGTTGTTACACGAAATTTCACTGAATTAGAGAGAAATTCACCGCTCACACCATCGACTTTTACTGAGCAAAGCATCATTTGCCGTAAAAATTACTGCGCTAGAAGATTAGTCTGCTTTTACCCGATCAAATACGAAAAATATCTCGCAAATTCAAGACATTTCAACTTATGTAACTGGTTACATTTCATCCCATTTAGCGTTACGATTATGTGTGTCCGACTTAGACTGCCATTTATCTTATCGTGGCCTACTACCATCTATTTAATCACTGCCTGACGCTTACTCAGGTTCATCACTATTATTCATAAAACAACGAATCGTATTTTCATCTTAGAAATACATAATAAAAACAATATAAAGGCTGTAAAACTCTGATCATATTAGAGTTTATTAAGGAAAATCTATGTATAAGAAATTTGAAAGCTTCACCGAAGCTTTTCCAAAAGAAGAGCCAATACAACCTCCTAACGGCATATTGGCGTTTTGCCGGCATTACACAAAAGGCTTTGAAAAACCTCTGATCGTTCTCGCGATCTTGAGCATGACCATTGCGATCATTGAAGTATCACTGTTTGGCTTCATGGGACAGCTTGTCGATTGGCTATCGACCAGTAATCCTGAAACGTTTTTTGAAGACAACAAATCTACGTTAATTGGGCTCAGCGTCCTTTTGCTAGTGATCATGCCTATCATGATTGCCGGCTACTCTTTGCTGATCCATCAGACACTGCTGGGCAACTACCCGATGTCTATTCGTTGGTTGGCTCACCGATACTTGCTAAAGCAAAGCTTATCTTTCTACCAAGATGACTTTGCAGGTCGAGTGGCAACCAAAGTCATGCAGACCTCACTCGCTGTCCGTGAAACCGTGATGAAAATGGTAGATGTTTTCATCTACGTTTGTGTCTACTTTACGGCAATTTTGTTTATGCTTGCACAAGCAGACTGGCGCTTAATGGCACCGATGCTTATCTGGCTATTTGCCTATATCGCTATTCAGTTGTACTACGTCCCGAAGCTAAAAGACGTTTCGTCAGAACAAGCCGACGCGCGTTCATTAATGACTGGCCGAATCGTAGACAGCTACACCAACATTGCGACCGTTAAGCTGTTCTCACACAGTAAGCGTGAAACGGAATACGCAGAAGAAGGGATGGAAGGCTTCCTAGATACGGTTCATCGCCAAATGCGTTTAGTGACAGGCTTTAATATCTGGGTGGAACTTGCCAACTACATCCTCGTATTCAGTATCGCGGCCATCTCTATTTCCCTTTGGATGGACAGCGCTATCAGCGTTGGTGCAATTGCGATCGCGATCAGCTTAGCCTTGCGTATTAACGGCATGTCTAAGTGGATCATGTGGGAAATTGGTGGTCTGTTCGAAAACATGGGTACGGTTATCGATGGTATGAAAACGCTGTCTAAGCCTATTGATATCGAAGACAAGCCCCAAGCTAAACCGCTAGCGGTATCTCACGGTGGTATTACATTTGATAACGTCACGTTTAACTATAGTGAAAACAAAGGCGTCATCAACAACTTAAACCTAAATATCAAACCAGGTGAAAAAGTTGGATTGGTCGGGCGCTCTGGTGCCGGTAAATCCACCTTAGTGAATTTGCTACTGCGTTTCCACGATGTGGAAGGTGGGGAAATCCGTATCGATGACCAAGTGATTTCTGACGTAACACAAGATTCACTACGTAGTAATATTGGTATGGTGACTCAAGACACGTCACTGCTTCACCGTTCCATCAAAGACAACATTCTTTATGGTAACCCTGAAGCCAGTGATGAGAGGCTTTACGCTGCGACAAAGCAAGCCCATGCGCATGAGTTTATCGAAACCCTCACCGACCCATTTGGTAACGTAGGCTACGATGCTCAAGTTGGTGAGAGAGGGGTTAAACTGTCGGGTGGGCAACGTCAGCGTATCGCGATTTCTCGCGTGCTACTCAAAGATGCGCCACTTCTAGTATTGGATGAAGCCACTTCCGCTCTAGATTCTGAAGTCGAAGCGGCGATTCAAGAAAGCTTAATTGAGCTGATGGAAGGCAAAACCGTAATTGCGATTGCTCACCGATTGTCTACAATTGCAGCAATGGACCGATTAATCGTTCTCGATAAAGGCAACATTGTTGAACAAGGTAGCCATCAAGAATTGATCGATCAGCAAGGTATTTATGCTCAGCTTTGGGCACATCAAACCGGTGGTTTCATCGGCGATGAGCTAGAGCAAGAAAAGTCAGCATAGTAACCTTTATAGTGTAGTTTTCGACTAACATCACACAAATTGTTGGATATATCACCAGTTACACCAACAGACTGTTATACGATAATGGTATATTAGCCAACAGAACCAAGACGCCTCGCTTGCGCGTTCTGGAATAAGGCTAGACTTCGGGGGGAAGCTAGCCTTTCTTTTATCTTCCCCCTCTTCCTTCCCATTTGTTTTTTTCTTAAAATCTCGCCCAATTACTTACATTGAGATCAATCATGAACAAAAGCTTAATCACTAATGTTATCGCTTTGGCGTTACTGGCAGTGGGTTACTCAACTCAAAACGACTTTGCCCTTTATGCTGGCTTATTCGCATTCTCTGGCGCTATTACAAACTGGCTCGCGATTCATATGCTATTCGAGAAAGTGCCGGGCCTTTATGGCTCAGGTGTCATCCCAGCACGATTTGAGGAGTTCAAAGCAGCGATCAAACGTTTAATGATGGAGCAATTCTTCACTGAAAGTAATATTGACCGCTTCCTGAACCAAGAAATGGCAGGCGCGCAATCACTGAACCTAGAGCCCGTCATCAATAAAATCGACTTAAACCCAACATTTGACTCTTTGGTCGACGTTATCGCGAACTCTTCATTTGGTGGCATGCTCGCTATGCTTGGCGGCACTGAAGCCCTTCAACCATTGAAAGCGCCTTTCGTTGAAAAAATGCAAGAATCCATTGTCGAGATTAGCCAAAGCGATTCTGTAAAAGAAGCCATCAAAGAACAGCTAGAGTCTCCAGCAATGATGGATGAAATCAAAGAGAACATCGAAGCGATCATTGACCAACGTTTGAATGAACTCACGCCTCAACTGGTCAAAGAAATGGTTCAACAAATGATCAAGCAACACCTAGGCTGGCTGGTAGTCTGGGGGGGTGTCTTTGGTGGTATCATCGGCGTAATTTCAGCGGCAATTACTCTGTAATCTCCAAACATCAATAAAAAAGGGAAGCAATGAGCTTCCCTTTTTTAATGCCCAGTCACTTAGCTCAAAGTCGCCAAAAGCTCGGCATTCACGCCAAAACCAGATTTATGCTCTTCTATCACCACTTCGCTTCGAGTCTGAATAACACCTGGTAAAGTACCTAGCTTACTCGACATAAACTCTTGGTAAGCTTTCATATCTTTCACTCGTACTTTTATCATAGTGTCGAAATCACCGGATAAGGAATAGCACTCTTCAATTTCAGGCATCAATTCAACGGCATCGGCAAACTTCTCAAAAATCGAGAAGCTTGTTTGGTCCAAACGAATATGAATAAACACCTGAACATCTAAGCCTAATTTTTCAGCACACAGCTCAGCATGATAACCGCGAATATAACCTTCCTTTTCTAAACGCTTTAAACGGTCTGAACAAGGGGAGGTCGTAAGGTTCACTTGCTTAGCCAGTTCAACCACAGGTAACCGACCTTTCGCGTGTAAGATCCTTAATATGTCTTTATCAATGCGGTCTAACTGGTTATTCGTCATAGATATTCTTCGTTAGTCTCTGATTTCATTATTATATTCTATAAATAAATGTTAGCTAAAATTTTTCAGTCACAAATTAACAAATACCACGATTTTTTAACCTACTCCACCACCCACCACTTGAGCTTTTAAAGAAACTAATGAATAAGTAGGCAACCTGAAGTTTCCGCAAGACTAGCTACATTATGAATAAAGATCACACAAATCACTTTATACAATAAACATAACACATATAAGCATTTATAAGAGTAGATAGCACGACAAATAAGTTATAAAGATGTGAGCTAAGTGTTAATAAACGAACACATTTTTGACCTGCTGAACAAATAACTTGAGCTAATTAGAAAAGTATCATTTAGCTGTTCGGTGAATAATGGAATCACTTACGGGGAAGGAGATCACAACATGATGACACAACAAATTGCTTATAAACCATTTGGTATCGGTTCATGGACACACGCCACTGTCTCTAAAGATGTTGCACATGCACTAGCGAAAGAATATGAACGCTATGGCTGGCCTGTCATGATTGATGGCTACGAATTAAAATCGGATTCCCTAGCAGCATAAAACCTCAAATCAAAGTCGATCCGAGGTTTACGAACAGAATAAGAATGGGAGTGCCTGAGTTACGCCACCGCGTGGTGCTCCAGCCCTTTCTCTTCGGCTTTACAGTTACAGGTTCGACAAAAGTGCTGGCATTCCATGTCGTAGTAGTGCTTACCACTTACGAACTTGCTTACTAATTGCTGCATGACCGACAACCGACCAGAGAAGTCTTCAGGCTCAATTTCACACCGTTTCATAATCGACTTATGTAACGTTGTCTTTTTACATGCTTTGCAATATAAATCTGGCATACCTTTGTCCCATTAGGTCGTTGACGTTATTGATAATTGACACATAATGTTCAACCCAGTTCCACAAATCATTCAACCTTTTCAAAAAGTGAGCGCCAAGTTCAAAAAACACACAGTTTGTTCGTCACTTTTTAGACATCAAACATCTGTTTGATCCCAAAAAATCTCCTTACCTCATGGATTAACGGTCGCTGTCTTCTTCAAATAGTAACGATAGTAACCAATCAAATTGCTGCTAATAAACAAGACTTCCATCAACACTGCCGTAGGAGAGCCAATCAAATAATTGTGCAGTAGCCAAAAACTTGTGCCGACAATCATTAATTCCCTTAAACGCTTATCTTCTTTATTAAACGCAGCAACGGTCTGAAACAGCGATCCCAAACAACTAATAACGCTCACGAGTCCACTAAACGTCACCGCGGTAGCCAAGATAGAGCCACCACAAAACAGCCATTTCAATTTAGGAGACGTCGAGAAAATGCTGATCAGATAACGAGTGGTCGCAATAACCATCAGGCTTGCTGCTGTCCATTGCTCTAATAGAATGAAATGACTTGAAATAAGAACGCCTGCAGCAAATAAGCATGCCACGATCTTTTTGCGCTCTTTGAACTGGAAGGACATCAGATCAAACAGGATAGCAATCCCAACTAACACTTGGGAAAGGAAAAACACAGACATAATAAATCCCAGCCCATCACTTTATAAATAGATGGGTGTAATAGAAATTATGAACCGACCTTAAAGTGTTACTAAGTAAAATGCGAGCGCAAATGTCTAAGATTCAACGCGACAGATGATTCAATTACTCAAGTCACATTGAGCGATATACTTTGCAAGAGTGTGGGTGGCTGAAAATGCTGGGCTGATCGGCAGGCTCAAATTGAGCTTCTCTATTTCGACCGCCGAGAGTGAGTATTTCGCTTCGTAATCAGACCACGCCAGTGCCAAGACTTGTTCCACCACACTATTCTCTTTCAAAAGCTCAGCAAACTGCTGGGGAGAGTAACCTTTCTCTTCAGCAATGAAATGTTGTCTACTTTGCAGATCTGGAGCTTGCGTTAAATTTAAGTAGAAACGCGCCACATCAACCACGTGTACATATTGATTGTAACCGGTACTCGGTAAAGCAACGTCTATTCTTGATTCACTCTTTTCAGCAAGAATGCGTTTCAACTGACAATTCTCACCGCCGTAAATCAGGCTTGGACAATAGACCACATGCCAACGTTGAGCTAATGCACGTTGAACGCTCTCCACATCTAATTGAACCATCTCTAAAGGGTTAAACGTGAAGATTTTTAGATCCTCTTTGGACGCATGCCCAAACAACCACACTCCTGAGGTATGCACTTTGATAGCACGCTCATTCGCAAACAAATTGAGATCAGACATTAAGGCTTGTTCGAGCCGGCATATTTCCTCTGGGCTATGTTTACTCCAATGAGGACGAGCACAGTTAATCACGATGTCAAAGCAGCCGTGCAGATGCACACAGTTCGATGTCACGCGGCCTTTGCGATTTTCTCCCTCAGTGTGCATCCGCTGAAAAGTCGATACATCGTGGTCAGTATTAAGAAACAACTCTGTGACGTGTTTACCTAGATAACCATTTGCTCCAGCAATTAAGACTTTCATAATGGATTAGCCTGTGTTCGTAAGTTGAGGTAACACTAAACGGATAGATCGAGAAAATAGTGGTACGCACCAAGTTCCTTTTTGTACCCTAAAGATTCATACAGCTTTTGAGCATTTAGATTGTCTTCCGCTGTTTCTAGAGCCAACCCTTTCACTTCGCCTTCCACCGCAAGCTTCTTAGCAGCCCCCATTAGCTGTGTTGCCACGCCTTGCTTTCGCGCGGTATCAGCTACGTATAGGTCGTTCAAAATCCACGTTCTAGCGGCGGATACGGAAGAAAAACTAGGGTATAACTGAGTAAAACCTAAGGCCTCGCCATTGCTCCCTACTGCCAAGAAAATCACCGATTCTTGGTTTTCCAATCGCGCTTGAATGAAACCTCGAGCGATATTTAAATCACTGGCTTGACCATAAAACACTCGATAAGAGTCAAAGAGGGGGGCGACCAAATCCAATTCATTGAGCGTCGCTTTGATTATTTCCATTTCACTGATCCATTTATTACTTTGGCTAAAAGAGCGTCGTCAGGTTCCTCCCTGATCCACAAAAATTAAGCGCTCAGTGTCAAAACCACGCTCTTTTGCCATTTTTAGAAACATATCGATAACCGCTGGTTCTACTGATGGGTTACGAGCTAACAGCCAAAGATAATCAGTGTTGGGTCCAGATACAAAAGCGTATTCATAGTTTTCGTACTCCAACGCAAAAACAACATAAGAACCATAAAAAGGACCAAAAAAAGAGACTTTCAGGTAGCCTTCTGAATCACTATTCACAAAATAAGCCTTGCCTTCCGCTTCCCTCCACTCATTTTGTGAAGCTGAAAAACCACGGTTCAATACGCTGACACTTCCGTCACCTCGCAGCGCATACTCCGCCGTCACTTGGCTTAACCCGTCTTCAAAAGAATGGTCTAAACGAGCGATTTCATACCACTTCCCTACATAGTTCTGAATCTCAAAGTTAGGCACTGGCCTGACCGATTCAGGCATCCCCAAACATCCGCTTAGCATCAACACTGATACAATGATCAGCAGCTTGTTTTTGAACGGTTGGAATATACCCAATGACCGAGTCAAAACCATCGATAACGTCTTCATATTCATTTAATCCCTCGCACGCAATGGTGCTTTTGTGATTCGTTGGTTTCTACTACGACGTATCACCCCAAATAGTTCATCGAACTAGCCTAAATAATTGATCTACTCTGTAAATTCAACCTAGGTTCAATCATAGAGCACTCTATGAGTCAGCACCGTCTATTTTTCAAGTGACATGGAGTTGGTGTTTACACTGTAAATGGCGCACCTAAAAACGCTTCCGCACACCTCTAGCTAAGCACTCTTTAAAGCAACTAAGTAAAAATAAAGCCGACATAGGTCGGCTTTATGGGAGTTGAGAAAGCGGCTAGTTTTACACTTTAAACTGTAATGTATGGGCGTTTAGCTCTTCAGCCGACTGCGCGACCTCATGACTTGCTCCTGCAAGTTGCTCTGCACTGGCCGACGTTTGCACCGACATTTCGCTGATTGTCGTGATACTGCTGCTCACCGTATCAGTGACTTTCGCTTGCTCTTCAGCCGCTGTCGATACCTGTTCCATCTTCGAATTAATTTGGTTAATCGAATTCAAGATTTCGACGAAGTTCTGTTTGGTTGTTTCTGAAAGCTCTGCGGTGACTTGAACTTGTTCTTCACAGCGCGTCATATTCTCGCTCGCAGAATTCGCAGCCTGCTGCACCGAAGAGATCATATTTTGAATCTCTGATGCAGAAGCTTGGCTTCTTTGCGCTAATGTACGAACTTCATCCGCCACGACCGCAAAACCGCGCCCGGCTTCGCCCGCTCTTGCGGCTTCAATCGCCGCATTCAAAGCCAGCAAATTAGTTTGCTCCGCAATTTCTTGTATCACAACCAGTACATGACCAATTTCATTGCTCTTCATCTGGAGCATTTTCATATCATCGTTGGTGGCAGAAACATTTTTTACTAGGCTACCTAATGCACTGCTGCCTTGATTCAAGGACTCCTGACCCGATGTGCTCTTTTCATAAGCGTATCGAGAGGTTTGCGCGACATCTGTGGTGCTTCTAGCGACCTCTTGAATCGAGACGGTCATTTGTTCGATGGCCGACGCAACAGATTCAGTTTCACGATGTTGAGTCGTCACCGCATGAGTCGTTTGTTCGCTAGCAACCGAGGTTTCTTCCGCTGTAGAGGCTAAACTTTGGCTGGCTTCGAGCAGGTGAGCGATTAATTGCTTGAGGTTATCTGACATTTCTCTTAACGACCCATACAGGCTGTCAGCAGAGGCATTGCTGTCGAACTTATACGTTAGATCCCCTTTGGCAACTTGCTGAGCTAAGAGCATCATATCCCTTGGCTCTCCCCCAAGTGGTTTTTTGATAATCTTCGCTAAATAGATTGCAAGCGCCACAGTGACTAACAACGTGGCAATCATCAAATAGGTAATGTTATTGCGAATTTGATAGACAGAAGCAAACGCTTCGCTTTGATCTATTTCCGCCACTAACGCCCAGCGAATACCGCCAATATCCAATGGCGAATAAGACGACAAGACTTGGTTACCGTTGTAATCCGTGATGATACTGGAGCCACTTTGTCCGGCTAATGCTTCGATTGTCGCTTGTGTTTTCACTCCGTTATTTTCAACGTTGCCAGCAAATGATGCGGCAACAGAGTGATCGACCGGGCTTAAGAACGAATCAGAGCGCATTCTAAAATCAGAACCCACTAAGTAAGACTCACCGCTATCTCCCATGCCTTCCCTAAGCTGCATCACGGCGTTAATCGCCTCGAGTGACAGCTGTAATGCCACCACCATTACCACTTCTTGCTGCTCATTCAGGATAGGTTTTGCAATGAAGGCGGCAGGGTCATTATTGGATGGGGCATAAGGTTCAAAATCAACAATTTGATATTGCTTATTCGCAATCACTTCACGAACCAATTTGCCCAAGTTGCTGGATGCGTAAACCCCATCGACCAAGTTCGTTTGATAGTCCGCTTCTTTAGTGACGGTATAAAACGCTTCGCCTTTAGGGTCTATCAAAAAGAGGTCGTAATAACCGTAGTTTTCGATGTATTTACTGTACAGCTCGACCCCTTGATCATCTTTAGGTACAAAGGATTCAATCACGTCTTTTTCAGACAAGATGCCCCACTGATGGGAATCATCTAACTCAATTGGCTGCCAAACCGATAGCACTAAATTGCCGTTATAATCGGTAATAATGCTAGAGCTAGCTCCCGCTGAAAAGACCCGCTCAGCCGCTTCTGTCTCGACTCGGGTGTTGTTTTTGAATGAGGCAACCACCGAGTGTCCAACAGGATCTAAACGTGAATCCGAACGCATCAGTTTATCGCTACCGATCAGGTAAGTTTCCCCGGTTTTCCCCATCCCCTGTGTTTGACCTGTGATGCTGTTCACTTTATCAATCGGAAACTGGAGGGCAGCATAGCCAAGAATGTGTTGCTGCTGATCGGTAATCGGAGTAACAAAAAAACCAGCCGGTACATTTTTGGAGTAGTGGTACAAGGTAAAATCCCCAAAATGTATTTTGGCCTGATCACTAGATTGTTTCGCGCGAGAAAAAGCGCGTTCAAGACCCGTTCCACGAATGTTCTGTGAATTTACGTTTTTGCCCAGATCGTTTTCACGTGTTGTGGTGTAAACAATATCGCCATCAAGGTTAATTAAAAAAGCATCGTACCAGCCGAATTGCTGTTGGAATCTGTCTACTTCAGCGGCGTAGTTATCCGAAACGGAAGCCCACTGACGCCCCTTTACCTGATCACCCTGCGCTTTAAACGCACGATCAAACTCTTGCATCACCATTCTGGTGGAATAAGAGTCCGCAAATAAGCGCAGCCCAGACTTAAGCTGCTTAATATATTCTCTGACTTGATTCGCTTGAGACTGGTTAATCGCTTCTAGTTTTCGAAACCCTTCGAGCTGAAGTGTATTAGCAACATCAACCAGTACCTCCATGTCGGCTTCTCGCTCAGCAAAAAACGAATTAATTTGTGAGGATTTGATACTTCGAACCGTATCGAGTTGATCATATGATCGTTCAGTTAATGCAGATTGAGTCAAAAGAACTGCATTCCCTCCCAGAATCAACGCCGGTACCACACCTATAAATACAAGGGCTCCAATAATCAAACGCGAAAGTTTGATACGTCCTAACCACTGGTTCATAACTATCCTTATTCTTTATGTCACTCTTCGATGGCGTGATATTGAATAGCACTTATTCATTGTATTTTTGCAACCCCAAAAACCAATAACCCAACCAAATCAATCGTACCATCGACGGATAAATTGCAGACCAAGAGGACAACGAATTAGGAAGCATAACAAGCGGCAGACACCTTTTGTAACACCTTAGAGGTAAGGGAATGTAAAGCCATATTTACAACGACTTAGATTAAAGTTAGCGCTTAGTGAGTTTTATATCATCAGAATCAGGTTGGAATTTGTTAGTTGCAGATAAGACAAATCCCCCATAGACGGGGGATTCGTGGTGCTTATCATTTAGCTAAAGTGGTGGTTACGCTTTGCAGTAAACTCGAGCTTCACGAGGAGTGTAAATTCCAAAAGTAAGCGTTGCTAAAAGACCATTTACAAATGTCTCTTGCACCTCCACTTTTGCGACTTTGTCAGCGCTGCCACACACGGAAACCGTATCGATTTCTTTCGACTGCGCTAAGCCGTTAATAAAGAAATGATGTGAAGTTTCCACTTCTGGCTCACTCGATTGTGGGTTCATTACAAATGTTTGTTGAGCACAACCCGTCACCGCTACCGATAATGCAGCAAGTAAAATCAATTTTTTCATGTTATCTCCAGAAATGTCGTTTAACTAGAACGTTAGTACCTTCAAATTTAAAGAGGTACCCCCGCCTTTCATTGCCGACTATCTTTCCAGAACTTAATTGTATTTACTGTATGCCTTTGTCATTCAAATCATTACAAAGTGGGAAAGTCATGGTAAATACCGCTCCCTGCAGTATTTCGCTGTGTCCAACCGTAACCGCTGCCTCATGTTGGTCGCAGATCTTCTGAACGATTGATAGCCCTAAACCATGCCCGCTTTTGGCTTTATTACGGGCTTTATTGCCCACATAAAACGGTTCAAACAAATGCGCTTGATGAGCATCTTCAACGCCCTCCCCATCATCGTGAATGCCAATAACCAGCTTTTGATGGTCAATCACCACCGCTACCAGCACTTGGCTTTTCGCATACTTAAAAGCATTTCGCATTAGGTTATCCAGAGCGCGCGTCAGCAGTTTTTGATCCACGTAGAGCAGGCCTTCTCCCAGCTCTTCAGCATCCGGTAATTGCAAACGAAGTGCTAGGAATGTTTCTTTACCCCAACGCTTTATCGTTTTGGGGAAGTAATCGTCCAAGCATAGTGGGGCCTTGTTCAACGCCAAACGGCTATTATCCAACTTGGCGTAGTAAAGCAGTTCATCAACCATCTGCTCCATTTCTTCGGTGTCTTCAACAATGCTTTCAACCGTTTGACGTTGTTCACTCGTCAATTCGGTGTCTTTCAAAAGCTCCGCTTGCCACTGAATACGAAACACAGGAGTTCTCAGCTCGTGGGCCACCGCATTTGTTAAAGAGCGATTACTCTCGATAAGATGAAATATTCGCTCTGCCATGACATTAAATGATTGATTCAGCGTACCTATCGAGCGGCCTGACGAGGTTTCTGCTCGCGCCGACAAATCGCCTTCAGCAAACTTCAATGTGGTTTGCTCTAGCTTTTTCACTCTTCTAAAAATAATAAATAAGTGGCCAACGCCGTAGACTAAGAAGCTTGAAATAAAGAATGCCCAAACGAGATTGTTTTCCAGTTCAACCTTCTCTCGCACAAACGTTTTGTCATCTTCTGTGTATAAATAAATATGATCGTTTTGCGATAAACGGAACCATAGCTGGCGATCGTCATCGTGGAAAATGGGAACATCGGGTTGAGACAAAAAGTACTCACGAACCACTAACGGCGTGTCATCGATATTCTCAAATATAGTTAGTGTGCTTTGTGCTGTTTCCGCGTATTTGTGCAAGGCTTGGTGCGCAGCCTCTAAGCCCTGATTCAGCGCAATAGTATCCACTAAATCCCGATAGGCAGTCGCTTCATAATCTTCCAATACGAATTCATAATCCGTATTGAGTTGGTAGACGGTAATCTCATATAGAAACAGGCTTGCGATAAAGCACCCTAGCAAGCCAAAGATAGATTCCAAATAAATACGTCGCATATCGTTCTCTTATATTCACGCCGTATATTAGGCGTATTTAGTTCCAAGCCGTGGACACAAATAGATAGCCTTTACCTCTGATCGTTTGTACCTTTCCTGCTGGGGATTGGTCGTCACCAAGCAGCTTGCGTAATCGAACGACTTTGTTATCAACGGTCCTATCGATGCCATCGTATTCGATACCGCGCAGAGCTTGAGTCAAAAAGTCTCGAGACAAGGGGCTATCTGGGTGGCTGGCTAAAAGCCAAAGTAGATCAAATTCACTATCCGTTAATGGAAGCACTTGCCCTGCTAACTCACATTTCTTGTATCGATTTTTTAGCACCAAACGCCCAAAGGTAAGTAGTTCATCATCCTGAGCCGGCGTATCTTGTGGCTCCTGACGCCTTAGTAAAGATCGAACTCGGGCGAGTAATACGCGTGGTTTGATGGGTTTAGTAACAAAGTCGTCGGCCCCTGTTTCAAGGCCAGCCACGTGATCAAAATCATCGTCACTCGCCGTCAACATCAAGATCTTACCGCGATATGAAGATCGCGTCTGTCGACAAATTGTCAGGCCGTCCATTACAGGGAGCATCAAATCAAGCAATACAATGTCGGGTTGCTGTTCAATCATAGTGTGAGCCGCTTCCTCACCATCATCTAATACCGTCACTTCAAAACCCTGAGTAATAAAGTAGTCTTTCAACATTTTTTGAAGCTTTATATCGTCTTCAACGATGAGCATTTTATGTTGCGTCATGCGGTTTTTACCTTGTAGATAAGCATTTCATCTTTGCGTTTTCAGTCAATGGTCGGTGAGATAACCAAGCCACCTTAGATGCAAAAATCAGTATTCAGAAATAGGATCTTCTCATGGAATGAAAGGGTTACGTTATTCGTAACTGTATCGATAATGACATTGTCAGATAATATTTTAGCATCACCACTGCCTATCATTACATTCCCATACATCAACAAGACAGTAAATTACATTTCAAAACTCTAAGATTCTTCCATCACAATGATGGGGAATCACATGAAATATTATCGCACTCTCTTACTAGCCACTCCGTTACTTCTATTGGCTGGATGCAATTCATCTTCAAATGACAGCAAATCAGAAGCAGCAGCAACCTCGAAACCGTTGGCAGACCATAAGTTTACCGATACTGAACGCGATGAACTGCTAGACGAACGTCAACAGATCCTCGAATCGATGCGCTTAGTTTACCAAGGTCAAACTTACGACCAAGTTAGCTTTGCCGAGTCTTTTGGAGAACAAATGACTTTAGTAAAGCTGTCGACGAATAACGGCAGCCATAGTTTGGATTTGCTGTTGCAAAATGGGCGCGAAACAGAACCTTGCGTTATTTACCAAAACCAAACCAATTTCGCGACGTTTCGATGTGATACCGCCACTCGTTCAATCGGTAACGACACTACGCTCATTGATTCAGTCACTCACGTTCAAAACGAAGCCGTCCGTATCGAGTATTACTCTGAGGCCGAAGAATACCTGGGCAGCGTGGGCTCCACCGTTTTAACGCCGGCTCAATCTGGTAATCAAATGACGATCACTACCTCATTTGCGTTTAATGAGTTCTATCGTGACATTTTTGGCAATGATGGCAGCACCGAGCGAATCAATTCAACACTAGGCGCAACCACTTACTTACAGCTTAACGAGATTGTTCAAAACTTCTCTGGCAGCTCAATGACGATGGCTTTTAACAATCACATTGGCGGAAGTGCTGACGATGACATCAATATGTACACTGGGCTTTTGATTCATAACCAAGAAATGACCACGGTGGTTAATGCGACTGGCTCTGTATTTTCAGGTGGTACCGACTTATTCGCCGCTGGTAAGTTACGTATATTGAATACTGCCGATGCCAGTCAGCCGATTGAAGCCAGTCAACAAGTAGGCGTGCACAGTTGGGGGCAAGGTGATAAAACCGCTAAAGACTTCCCATATACCGACAAAAGCCATAGAAAGCAGGCCACTTACTTTAATACTGTTATGGGTGACAAAGGGATTGATTTTTACTTATTCACTCTCGATTCAGCGCCTGCAAATGGCGAGCACTGGGTGACAAAATCAGATTCAGACAAGTACATTTTTATAAATGAAATTAATTAGTTACCGACTATAACCATTATTCTTACCCACGACTTGACAATGAATAACGAAGTACTTACCGCCAATTTTGGTAAGTACTTCAGCACTTTTAAGTATTCTGAACTAGGCTTCAAACACCCCGCCTCCCCCAGAAAACCTGTAGCACGACATCGTTTTATTTTTGTCTACAACACATGACACATATCAAATTCGCATAATAGAAATGGAATTCATCACACAATGTATGGCATTATTTGTGTATAAAAATAAGACTGCTGATATAAAAATCACTAAGTGTGATATTTGCTTTCATTGATTTATCTTACCCAAAAGAACGATTGCCCCGACTAGCGATCCTGTCTTTGTCAATCAATGAGTCGGCATATCTAAAACTAGGTCTGCTCTTGTCTTATCGCATAATTTACTTGTTGTAGGGTAATGTCGCTTCATTACCAGGAAGGTATGAATGAACATGGATGGTTTCTCTGAATTAACAGAGATCTATAGCGGCTACCAAAGCCGAATATATAAAGGCATCAGGAACAGCGATCAAACCTTGGTCGCTCTGAAAGTGCCATCTAGTGAGTTTCCAGAGCCGTTGCAACTATCAACGCTCAAGCGTGAATTTCAAGTACTCAAAGCCATAGAAGGGATAGGGATCCCAAGCTCACTAGAACATATTGAACTCAAGAACTCAGCCGTCCTTGTCCGAGAATGGGTGGAAGGCGTCTCACTTCGAGATTATCAAACAAGTCATAAGCTTTCGCTCGCGGAAGGGCTGACAATTGCAACTCAAATAGCGCAGCGACTGAGCACCGTCCACCAGCAGAATTTTTGCCATCGAGACATTTCTCCAAGCAACATTATTCTTAACCCCAAGACTGGTGACATATCATTGCTCGACTTCGGCTCATCCCTTGAGTTTCCAGATAAAGCCATAAGCATCCTTAAACCAAAATTTATCGAAGGCTCTCGACCGTACATGTCGCCAGAGCAAACCGGAAGAATGAACCGAGGGTTGGATTATAGAACCGACTTCTATTCTCTCGGCGTATTGTTTTACGAGCTGTTCACCGGCCAACTTCCTTTTTCGACAAAAGACACCAATGAGCTTATTTATAGTCATATCGCTCTAGAACCAGCGCTACCGCATCAACTCGCGCCAACTCTACCAAGCGCGATATCTAGCATCATTATGAAATTGATGAGCAAGTCACCTGATGCCAGATACCGAAGCGCGGAAGGCATCGTTGCTGATCTTAAAAAATGCATATTGAGCCATGAACAAAACGGTACTATTCCTAATTTTGATATTGGCGCTAACGATCTGAAAGATCGCCTGTGCATTCCGGATACTCTCTACGGGCGGGATCGTGAAGTCGAGACGCTCATTAAATCTTTTGATCAAACAAGCAACAGACATGGCCAGTTCGTGTTTGTGGCGGGACACTCAGGGATTGGTAAGACGTCCCTCATTCGTGAGCTATACAAGCCACTCACGGCAAAAGGCGGGTATATTGCCAGCGGAAAATACGACCAAGTTCTCCGTCATCAGCCGTACTCTGCAATTCTACAGGCCATTTCTGGGTTTATTCGACAAATCATCTCAGAAAGCCAAGAAAGCATCGACTTCTGGAAACGCAATATCCTCAATAGTGTTGGGGCAAACGGACAAGTTCTGATCGATGTGCTACCTGAACTAGAAACCCTAATAGGTAAGCAACCGGAAGTTGAACCACTTCTTACGGAATCCGCGTCGACGCGTTTTAGCACGACCTTCTACAATTTTGTTTCTTCATTAGGACACGCTGGTAAGCCATTGGTCCTGTTTATTGATGACCTACAATGGATCGATCCGCCAAGTTTGACCCTCTTAGAAGCGATGGCGCCGACGTTAAGTCAATCCACTTTGATGGTGGTTGCCGCTTATCGAGATAACGAAGTTACCGGTAATCACCCTTTGATGATTACGATGCCTACCTTAGTAGAATCCTGTGAAAACCTTGTTTCAATAAAACTACAAGAGCTGACACCTGCGGCATCTTTAGCGCTTTTAAAAGACACAGTTCAGCTATCTGAACGTGATTATCATGAGTTCAACGAACTTTTACATGAAAAGTCAGGCGGAAATCCTCAGGTATACAAAACCATACTCGCCACCTTATACGCTCAAGAAGATTTATACTTTAACTACACGTCTAAGCAGTGGCATTGGAACAGGCATGCCGTCAACCTAATGCCTCGCGCGGAAACGTCAGTGGCCATGCTGCAAGCAAACATGCTTAAGCTGGCTGAAAGCACCCTAGAGTTATTAAAGTATGCGGGGTGTATTGGTAATACATTTAGCCTAAACCTCCTCGCTGGCTTATCTGGTGAGAACCGGGCCCAAGTGGCTAACCTTCTAGTTCCTGCGGTATCTCAAGGCTACATTCAGCCTCTTGATGATAATTTTGAGTTACTCACCGTTGATAGCTCAGAGCAGCTGCCTGACATTACTTTCCAGTTCGTGCATGACCGTGTTCAACAGGCCGCGTACTGCCTACTTTCCGAGGATAATTTTAAACAGTTACATTGGAATATTGGTCAGCACAAGCTTGCTAAGCAACCACTCACAACAAGTGATAGCGAATTGTTCGACATCGTCGAGCACTTAAATCAAGGCAGAGAAAACGCCGACCATTCTGACAATAAGGTACTGGCCGAGCTAAACCTAAAGGCCAGTAAAAAAGCCAAGTTGTCTGCGGCATACAGCGTCGCCCACTCATGTCTGATGTTCGCCAAAGAAGCATTACTTAATGCCGAAGAGAGTATCGATTCAGAGCTCTTTATCGCCGTAGATTTGGAGTTGGCCCAAGCTTACTATTTGGTTGCCAAATTCGATGAAGCAGAAAGCCTCTATAATGAGTTGCGAAATCGGTTAACAGACGATACCGACAAGCTAACGCTGTTTAACCTTCAAGCTAAGCAATACCATCATCAGGGCAAATACCAGCAGTCGGTAGAGTGTGAATATGAAGCCCTTCGTCTGTTAGGCATTCACTTGCCAGATGATGATGAGTCACTGTTAGAATTGTTTACACAAGAGAGAGCCAAGATAGAGTCATTGCTAGCCGATACTGATATCGAAAGCTTGCTCTATCAAGATGACATCGACGAAGTCAACTTTAGCCTCACTCATGAACTTCTATTTGATGCCTTCACCGATGGCTATTTACTTGGTCGCGGCCCATTGCTTGCGGCCGTCGCAGCAATTAGCGCGAGAATTTCACTTGAGCAAGGGCATTGTTCGATTGCCTCCGCTGGCTACATTAATTACGCGACCGTATTATGTTCAAGCGGTGAATACCAAACGGGCCATACGCTCGGTCAACTCGCCATTCGCTTGGCTGACAAATATCAAAATCCTGCGTTTAAAAATTATTCCTATCATGTTTTTTCATTAGGGATCAATCACTGGCTCGAGCCTCTTAAAAGCAGTCATTACTATTGGCATGAGGCGTCAAAGTTGTCTTTGGAATCAGGCTCCCCTTATGCGGGTTGGGTATTCCTACAGCTTCCTCATGTACTTCTTGCCTCGCAGGTCCACTTAGATCGAGTAGAAGAGCAATCACAAGCTAGCCTAGATTACCTGGCGTCTAATCACCTAACCGATATCGTCCAGCTACTTAAGCTCATTGTGCTGCAACCACTGAAACATTTAAAAGGTGAAACCGATAGTTTCTCATCTTTAGACGACGGCTCATTTTCAACTTCAACATTAATTGCAGATTACCAAGAAGCACCCTTCTTCTTAGGGCATATCGCCTACTCAGAACTAAGAGCCTCTTTGCTGGCTAGGAATATTCTTCCAATTGAAACCCTGAAAGAATGGCTGCCTGTCATTGAAAGTACGGTTCAAGCGCAAATCATCCAAGTCGACAGTTGCCTGTATACTGGCTTACATTTAGCCGCCGCCTGCACTGAGCTTAATGAATCAGAACGCGCACCTTACATACAGTGGCTTCAAGAACTAATCACGCAGTTCGAAACTTGGTCAGCACTGTGTTCGAACAACTTTGAGCACAAGCGGTTAATGCTACAAGCCGAGTACCTAAGGCTGAATCAAGACGTGCTAGGGGCTTTCGAATGCTATGAACTGGCTAGAGAGTCAGCGCTATCGGCGCACTTCTTAATGGATGCCGCATTAGCAGATGAACTTGCGGGGATGTTTTGGAAAGAACAAGGAAAATCTTACCACGCCCAAGTGTACTTAAAGCGCTCTCTCGATGGCTACGAGCAGTGGGGAGCAAAAGGTAAAGTACAATGGCTGAAACAGCGATATCCAGAACTAGAAGCGCCACACGTACTGGACTCTACGTCCATGCGAACAACCATCGAGTCAACTCTTGGGACTGAAGACTTCTCTTCAATCCTCGATATGGGGTCGGTAGTTAAAGCTTCTCAAGCTGTATCTCAGCATATGAACATGGAGAAACTCACCGCTGTATTGCTTAATTTAGCGGTAGAGAATGCAGGAGCAACTCGAGGTCTTTTGCTTCAAAATATCGACAATGTTTTCCATATTACGCAAGAAATAGATCCAAACTCAGCTTCAAGTGAGGGGCTGGAAGACCTGCCTATTCCTTACACTAACACCAATGAGTTATCTCACGCTGTGGTGCGGTATGTGATCAACACTGAACAACCGTTAGTTTACGCAAAAGACAACGACAGTAATCAGTTTGAACATTGCGCTTACCTTGCTAATCACGCGAACATTTCCGTGCTTTGTGTACCCATTGTTCGCCAATCAAAAGTCTTTGGCGTTTTGTATTTAGAAAACTCCCACCTCACTGATGCGTTTCAGTCAGATCGAGTTCAAACACTGAATATTATCGCAGCTCAAGCCGCTATCTCCCTTGAAAATGCTCGTATGTTCCGAGATTTAGAGTTGATGAACGACAACTTGGAAGAGCTCGTTAAACAACGGACTAAAAAGCTCTACGAAACCAATGAGCAACTGACAGATAAAAATGAAGAACTCTACATTTTGTCAACGACAGATCAGCTAACTGGACTTTACAACCGTCGATACGTTGAAGAGCAAATCCAGCGTGCTCTTATGGCCACAAACGGCGCACAACACCATTCTTTACTCATGCTCGACATCGACCATTTTAAGTCAATCAATGACTCATTTGGCCATGATGTAGGGGATGAAGTGCTCGTCAATGTCGCCTCTTCCATCAAAAATGCCATTGGCTACACAAGTACTCCAGGCCGCTGGGGGGGAGAAGAATTTATTATTCTCTGCCAAAGCAACGTTGACGAAGCCGTCAGCAGTGCCAATAGCATCGTCAATAAGATCGCTCAGCAGAATAATTCACCCGCCAATACGATAACCGTCAGTATTGGCGTCACCCCAATTTTAAGCGGAGATTCCATCGATACCGTTCTCAAACGTGTCGACCAAGCTCTGTATCACGCCAAGCATAATGGTCGAAACCAAGTCGTCACCAAAATACAGTAGAAACTAAGGATAGTAATGCAGGGTACGCACCACAAAAATAACAACCGAACCACAAAGAAAGCCCTTCTGATTGTCACAAGCCACACCAAGCTCGATGGTACTGGCGAGAAAACAGGTTTCTGGTTTAACGAACTCGCCACCCCGTTTTGGGGCTTTTATGATGCAGGCTATGAAGTCACTATCGCGTCTATTCAAGGTGGATGTGCACATGCCGATCCATTAAGCGCTCGAGGAGAGTTCGTCACCCCTTCCGTCACTCGTTTCATGGCATCTAAATTTGCTATGAATCAACTAGAACGTACTCCCTCAGTAAAAGATATCAGCACACTTCAATACGACACGCTGTTTCTTTGTGGGGGGCACGGTACGCTTTGGGACTTTAGGCAAAGTCAAGCGCTCGCTCAACTTGTCAGTGAATTTTATGCCGACCAAAAACTCATTGGTTCGGTATGCCATGGACCAACCGGATTGCTGTCTGCCCAGAAACCAGATGGCTCGCCTCTCGTAAGTGATTTAAAGCTCACGGCTTTCTCTGATGCAGAGGAAAAGCTGACACCCCACCAATATATAGAAGCGCTGCCGTATCACCTTGAAGACGCTTTAGTCAGTGCAGGGGCCAATTACCAATGTGAGCAGCCAAACGCACAGTTTGTCGTAACAGAAACGGGATTGATCACTGGTCAAAACCCCGCGTCCGTCGATTTAGTCACGAAAACGATCATCGATAAGCTTGATAAAAAGAAAGTCTGGGTTGATACCGATATCTCAATAGGCACTGCATCGGAATCTGGAGAGCCGTGCGATGTCGATGATGCCTATGCATTAATAAGCCTGTTTAATTCAAGCAATGTAAAAGTGGAAGGCGTTAGCGCAACCTACGGCAACACAGATGTAGAAACAGCGTACAAACTGGCTAAAATCGTCTCTCACCGCTTCGGCCCAGTCGCTCTGCCTGTAGTAAAAGGCGCGTCCTGCGATCTCGACATGAACAATATCGTTGAGAATGCCGCGGTCAAAGCCCTAGCCGATAAATTACGAAAACAATCCATGACGATTGTGGCCTTAGGCCCCGCGACCACTGTCGCGTCACTCATTTTGTTGTATCCAGAGCTTGCTTCCAGAATCGACCAAGTCATTTTAGTCGCAGGGCGCAGCAGTGAAAAACAACACTTCATCGTTGGCCCAAAACAAAACACGCCTTTTCGCGATCTCAACTTTGATTTAGACCCAGATGCATTCAGGGTGCTATTGGAAAGTAGCGTCCCTGTCGCTTTGACTCCTTTTGAACTCGCAAACCAAGTTTGGCTAACCGACAAAGACATGGCGACACTCGCTGACAATGACGATGTAGGCGCTTATCTTAAACAGCATTCTCAACCTTGGTTGACTATGTGGGAAGATAAGTTTGGCACGCAAGGCTTTAACCCATTCGACACCCTAGCGGCAGGTTTCGCAGCCAACCCGAACCATTTTCAGTGGCAAGAGCTGCCAATTGAAATCCGAATAGCTCCAGACGATACAAAAGCTGGACAATACAACTTGGGTAATAGCTACAAGCCATATTTGGTGGCCTCACCAGACTGTACCAGCTCAAACTCTGTGCTTTACTGCACCGGCGTGTGTGAAGAGTTTGCGCAGAAGATGGTCTCAAATATTGTAACCCCGAACGATCCATCAAAGTTCATCTATGCTGTTTCTCACTTGAATATCATCGTTGATGATGTCGAGAAGGCCACGGCTTTTTATCAAAGAACACTAGGATTCGAGCAAGCTTATGATGAATCTGGTGAGATCATGGACTATCCACGATTAACCTTAGCTTCATTCGCAAAAGATGCAGGGTTTGAGAACGGGAAAGTGGATGTCGACATCCGATTCTTGCATCACCCGAACGCTGGGCTATACCTAGAGCTCATGCGCTACTATGACCCGGTGGGCGACCAAAACATTACCATCAAAAACACCAATGATATGGGTGGGGTGCGACACACAGCATTGGAAGTCAGCAATATCATGGAAGCATTTAACTACCTCAAAGATCAACCGGGGGTAGAACTTGTGCGTTATCCGGGTGAAGGGGCGCAAGATGAGGTCGCTGGACCACCTATGGTGCTTTCTCCGTTCCCGATGTCGTTCTTCTATTGGCGTGATCAATATGGCGTTCAATGGGAAATGGAATGCGGCAGGAAAAAAGGATACCTAAGAGGCATCTAGCCCTTCCACCATTTCAAAAGAAGGTTATAGGTGAATACCTATAACCTTCACCATGACTACAAAGGCCAAATCCCGCTATGCTTTTCAAAAAACAATACCTCGCATTTTTCTTTGCGCTTCCCGTCGCTCTAATGCCTATGAAATCAGCCGCTTCTGATGTCTATAGCATTCAGCTTTTCTTTGGTTTATCGATACCCGATGGGGAAAAAATAACACTTCAAGAATGGGATCATTTTGTTACCAATAACATCGCTAAGCGATTTGACGGTTTTAACATTGTCGACTCTGAAGGATATTGGAAAGGAAAACCAGAGCGCTCTAAAATTGTCACTATCATTGCCAAATCCGAAGAAGTCAGCAAAGCGGAATCCATTGCTCACGACTACGCGACGATGTACCACCAAGACTCTGTCATGTTGGTTAAGAAACCTATCAATAAATGGGAATTTGTCCCGAGCGACTAAGCTCTGCTCCACCTAAGCGATCCTGTTCCTCTTGCCTAAGGTTTATAAAAACTAAGATCCCACAACTCTCCCCACTTTAAAGTGGGGAAAATAAATAAAAAGTGTAGACTCAAGTATTGCCCCTCGTGCTGATAAAGGTTTTTCATGCATAACATCAACAATCAAAGTTTGCTCTCATCCTTGACGCTTGATCCAGACAATGGAATCGCGGTTTTCAATCCAGCCACTGGCGATTTAATTGGTTATGCTCCAGTGTCGAACCCCAATCAAATCACGACTGGTATCGAGAAGGCGCATTGTGCTCAGAAATCATGGGCGGCACTACCAGCGAAATCGCGCGCTACGACTTTGCATCGCTGGTATGAACTACTCATCGAAAATAAAGACGATTTAGCACGGCTCATGACCCTTGAACAAGGAAAGCCACTGGCAGAAGCAAAAGGCGAAGTGCTGTATGGCGCGAGCTTCATTGAGTGGTTTGCTGAAGAGGCGAAGCGTGTTTACGGAGAGACCATCCCCGCCCCTTCGACAGACAAACGCATTGTCACCATCAAACAGCCTGTAGGCGTCGCATGCGCCATTACTCCATGGAATTTTCCAATTGCCATGATCACGCGTAAAGCAGCGCCTGCATTAGCCGCAGGCTGTAGCTTTATCGTGAAACCTGCAGAATTGACCCCGTTATCCGCCTTCGCAGTGGTAGAGCTCGCTTATCAAGCAGGCGTGCCTAGCGACCTATTGCAAGTCGTCGTCGGTAAAGACCCAATTGAAGTCGGTCAGATATTTACCTCTCACCCACTTATCAGAAAATTATCCTTTACTGGCTCGACTCGAGTCGGTCGACTACTCATGAGCCAAAGTGCACACGACGTGAAAAGAACGTCTATGGAGCTAGGTGGCAACGCCCCTTTCATTGTTTTCGACGATGCCGACATTGAAGCTGCGGTTCAAGGCGCGATCGCCTCTAAATTCAGAAATGCAGGGCAAACCTGTGTCTGTGCTAATCGCTTCTACGTGCATAGCCGTGTGTATGACGAATTCGTCAATAAATTTGATGCGGCAGTTCAAGCACTGACGTTAGGTAATGGGTTAGATGAAGGTGTTACTGTTGGGCCGGTAATCAGTGAAACCGCGAAAGACAATATCTTAGGGTTAATTGAGCGAGCAGTGGAACAAGGAGCGATCCCTACCACCCCAATCCAAAAATTGGACGGATTATTTGTCCAGCCCACGGTTCTAAAGCATGCCACTCATGAGATGGATGTTGTCCAACAAGAGATTTTCGGCCCTGTTGCTCCAATTATCTGCTTCGAAAACGACGACGAACTCATACAAATGGCTAATGACACCATTTACGGTTTGGCCGCCTATTTTTATAGCCAAAACATCTATCGCGTTTGGAAAGTCGCAGAAGCGCTCGAATACGGAATGGTAGGCATTAATGAAGGTATTATCTCAACAGAAGCAGCGCCATTCGGTGGCGTAAAACAATCTGGTATTGGCCGTGAGGGAGCCAAACAAGGTATCGATGAATACCTAAATATAAAATATTTATGCTTCGGTGGTCACTAATGTCTAGGCTGCCTAACAAGTCGTGTCTGTCAGTACATTGAGGCGACCGCTATGACTCACTTTTCACCTAATCAGTGGCATGAAATCAACCAAGGGTTTATTTACTGGTCTCCAAACTTTATCGAAGAGCCTAACGCTGACGCTTTGTATCACGAGCTGCTAGAAAGCGTTGACTGGCAAAGCGACGACATCACTCTATTTGGAAAAACAATGCCCATACCTCGCCTGCAAGCTTGGTATGGGGAAAAAGCCTATCAATACTCCAATCTAGTCATGAAGCCGAAACCTTGGCTACCCACATTGTTCTCACTCAAAGAGCAATGTGAACAAATCGCCGACACCAAGTTTAATTCTGTTTTAACTAACTTGTATCGAGATGGAAACGACTCAAATGGTTGGCATAGCGACAATGAACCAGAACTCGGCTTAAACCCAGTGATTGCGTCTTTGAGTTTTGGAGAAGCTCGCACATTTCATTTAAAACATCGAGTCACCAAAGGAAAACTCACCTTTGAGCTAACATCAGGGAGCTTGTTGATTATGGCTGGCGAGTTACAACAGCATTGGCTTCATACTGTGCCAAAAACCAAACGTCCTAAGTCACCTCGAATCAACTTAACTTACCGCACTATTATCGACTAACCACTTGCCGAGGTAGGTAAAGTGATATCGCCAGTCGTTTGTAGTGTTCTAAAGCTCACCTGAACGAAAAAAGGAGCGAATACGCTCCTTTTTTATGTTCTTACCAAATCTCTTCGAGAAGTTGATTTCTCAGGGTATTCGCTTCAGCGATTTGCTCTGTAGACATATAACGTTTCACGTCTTCAATTTCTTTTGCCGCATCAGGGTCACCGTATTCTTCTGCCACCTCAAACCAAGCTAACGCCTTAGTGAAATCACTCCAAGTTCCATGGCCATTTCTAAAAGAATAGCCCACCATGTATTGACCGTAAGAATCACCTCGGTTGGCTGCTTCAGTAAAGTACGGAAGAGACTTTTTGTAATCCGTCTTTTTGAGTCCACAGGATTTGTTATACTTCGGATAATAATAAATATCGCCCATTTTCGAGTAAGATCGAGCATGCTCGCCAGTTTCGATCGCTTTAGTAAACCACTTAATCGCGGTTTCACAGTTCACTTTTACTCCCTCACCATTGAGGTAGGAGATTCCGGTGTTGTACATGCCACTAGGGTCGCCCAATTCTGCGGTTTTCTCTAACCAGTACAGTGCCTTAGTCAAGTCCTGCTTTACTCCAAGGCCATCATTATAAGAAAAGCCCAACTGGTACATAGCATCAGAGTAGCCGCCTTCCGCTGCCTCTCTGTAATACTCATTCCCTTTCTTATAATCGACTTCGGTGCCTTCACCGTCAAAGTACATGACCCCGAGGCTGTACAAGATATATGGGTCTTTACTGGATTCCGCTTTATGATACCAAGCAAGCGCTTTCTCATAATCATCTTCACCATAATAGTGATCAGCCACGACGGTCAGTGCTTCTAGGTTTCCTGTCTCTGCCACCTCTTGATAATACTTCAGTCCATGATCGACGTTTTCTTGAAACATAGAATCATGCATCAACAAGCTAGCGGCTTCCATTAATACAGCCGGATCTTTACTCGTTTCCGCCGCCTTTATAATTGCTAGTTCTTCACCTTCAAACACTTCCATACTCAAGTCATAAGCAATGGCATTGCTCGAAAGTAATATCGCCGATGAAGCCAATAAACTGCTACTGAATTTTCGCATCCCTTTTCCACCTAACCGCCTATATTTAAAAGTGAAAGTGACGATATCAATGTGAAAAACTATTCACCTAATACACAATAATAAAATAGAGATCTTGTTAAGGCTTTATCGGAATTTTCAAAGTAAGAAGCAACTCCAGATCACAGATTTGGCCCTAAATCATTCTCAAAAATGATGATTCGATGATTTATTACACAACCATTTTGAGCCGCATCGCGATTATTTATCTCGAAATTCACATTTACCGGGGTGGTATAGGGCAGCTCAGAAAGCGCTTTCTGAATGAGCCAAGTATGCCTTAACTAAAGGTCAGCGCGGGAGTCGATAAACATCTAAAGCTGGTATTACTTGTTGTTCAGGGGAATTGACAAGGCTCCCAAGGGAGCCTTTTATACAACTAGGAACTAACTTAGAAAAAGCGCCGTGTGTGATTTGGCTATGTAGCCGATCATCACAAATATCACACAAGTCACCGACACATAAACCGAGCGTACTTTAGGCGACAATTTTGGTTTAAATGCCAGCATAGCAAAAACAACATAAGCGACAAGTAACGCTAGTTTTTCTGTTAACCATGCGTCCGCAAATGGATATTGGCTGATGGTAAAACATAAGGCTAACGCAGAAGCCAACATAGCCAATGTAATCACTTTGTGAATCATAAAGGCTGGCTTACTCTCTAATAATCTAGAGCCTTTGTATCCCCAAATCGTTCTGAGTAAAAAGCTTAAAAAACTCAAAAAAATCAGCCCTAAATGGGCTTTAAGAAGCAATATGTACATAGTTATCCTTAACTTTATGCGGTAGTTGATAAGCAATAACGCTAACGAATCCCTGAACGACAAGACATGATGTAAATCAAATGTTACCAATAAGTAGTGTTATTACTCTAATTTAATCTTAGAAAAATGACTCTCGTCACTCGCTTACTTTTACGTAAGCTTTAACAATTCTCTCTTATCTTCACGATTAACAACCCGATTAGTTGAATACCGCACACTCTGGTTAAATCCACCTCGCAGAAAAGCTTGTTCTTTCCATTGTTTTATTCAAGGTGTGTAAATGTTTGCAATTGACGATCTAGTGATTGCCACTAAAGGTGTAGATTTGGGTCAAATGGTTGTTACTGGTATCAGTGCTGGTGGTTCATACGTGCATGTGAAAGCGGGTGACATAACATTGACTTACCCAGCAAAAGACTTAAACAAAGCTTAAGTCTTTCTCAAACGAAAAAAGCCCGATGGAATTCCATTGGGCTTTTTTACATTCCGATGAGATAACGATGAAACTTTCATGTAAGTGCAATATCTTAGTAGTAACCTGCCTCAAAATAATACTAATGATAAATCGTGAATTCTATGAATCTAACCCTTGTTCAGCCTCAGGCAACGCATAAGAGGAGAATTGGTCTTGCACATTCTCTTCATTTAACAAAGGCCAAGGTAATTATGAACGACTAAGCCGCAATACCTTGTTCACGAATACTCTTCACATTCAGGTTCATTAAATGGCGTAGGCCATAGCGAAACAGTACTTTCTTGATTCCCGATAAGTTACTGCCATATTCCTTATAGAAGCTATCAGGTTGCTCGTAAACCCCATAATCATCTGCAATGCCGTCACTTTGAATGTAAGTATCCTGCCCGTTCCAATCAATTTGCGGCTTCTTCAAGCATTTGGTCGCAATACCGTAGCCAGAAAACGCTTCATTGTTGCCTGAAAAACGAGCCTGTACCTGCTTAAGGTATGACTTATCAATGATATAGCCTTCTAAGTTTACCCAAGCTTCGTTGACATACACTTCGACCCAGCTGTGAATAATACGCTCAGGCGCAATCATGAACAGATAATTAGGGATCGCTCCACGCTGCAATTCGTTATAAATCGTAAAGCCGTGGAAACGTGTCGCCACTCCGACCGCTCTTAAAAGCGCCATTAGCAATGTGCCTTTGGTATTACACTGACCATAGCCATCTTGTAGAACTTGGCTCGCGGTTAAGCGATCATCGGCGTTGTAACCGAATTGGATATCATCACGAACAAAAGTGTAAATTGCGCCAACCGCATCGTACGGTGAAAGTGTGTCCCAGCCTTTGGCCGTCACTAGTTGTTGGATACTTGGATGTTCAAAATCCAGCATAGGTGTTGTGCTAAGAAATTCGTTTAATTGAGTCGTCATGGGCGTGCTCCTTTCCGTTGATGTAAAGAGAATACCGCCCAGCTATCGAGATAAATTGAATAAACTGGCTAACATTACCAACTAAACTTTTCCGAAATTAATGTGGCCTAAAAATAGCGTTGGCTTGGCGTATCGTCATGCCGAAAGTCTTACGAAAAGTCCGGCTCAAATGAGCACTGTCGGAAAAGCCAGCCATATACGCCGCTTCCGTTGCTGACATACCGGAAAAGATGGCTTTGACCGCACACAGCATTCGACACCACAGTAAATAAGGCCGCCACGGCACACCAAGTTGCTCACTAAAAAAATGTAGAAAACGGCTTTCTGATAGAGCCAAACGTTCTGCCACGTCCGCCGCTCGCCACTGATTCGGTTTGATGCACGTTCCACCTAAACACTGCTGCAACTCAGCTAATAACCTTTGAATACGCTTATCTTGCACTTGGCTTTGATTGACCAGTTCGAACTGCTGGACAATGCCCATGGTGTTGAGAAGCGGAGCAAGTAATTGAGAATGCTCTTCGCCACACTCCATCGATGGAGAAGAGAAAAGCGGTATATCAAGCGCCATAAAAGTCTGTTCAGACAAGTGATGTTCAAGTTCACCACCAAGAACGCTTGTCGGCTCAACCAATAAGATCCAACCTTGTTCCATGTTCAGCTGATGCTCAATATTAGAGCCAATGATCAAAGGCGCGTTGATCCGTTCTCCATCCAAAATACATTGCGTTCCTTGCAAGGGCCACGCGAGTTGAATGGCGTGGTGCCTATGGGCATCGGCATCAATGGAAGCCCCATAAATAATCACTAACCCCGGTTTAATCCATACCTTAGATTGCATTTCATCCCTTAAATTTACTCGCCACGACTCATTCACGCTACGGCCCATACTCCATTTATTGTAATCGAAGTCATACTTGGCCTAAATGTTGTCGTTTTTATTCAATACCCTTGCCCCGCCTTTCCCTATTATTGCTCCAACAACGCGGCAGTGGGCTTTCCATATTCGCATCGTTTATTAGGTAGTTGAAGCAATGTTAGAAATCAAAAAGCTAGAGGCAACAAGTGCTCTTAGCGCACTAAAAGCCGAATATTTTGCACACACGAGCGCTCCATTAGACGGCATGTGGCACTTTGGGTTTGCCCCAATGGCTCAACATTTTGGGTTTTACGAACACGACCAGTTGGTAGGGTTTTGCTGTATTAATAGCGATGATTATCTGCTGCAATATTACCTGTCACCACACGCAACGACATCGGCAGATGAACTGTTTGCATTGATAGCGCAAGATAACAGTAACGTGATTGGCACTATCGGTGGCGCTTTTGTCAGCACATGCGACCCCAAGTTTCTGTCGATGTGCTTAGACAACAGCACATCAATTAAGGTTAACGCTCTGATGTACTGCGGCATTCATAAAACTGCTTCGAAACCTGCAAACATCTCACTGATAGAGGCATCCGAAGACCAGATCCATACCTTTGTTGAATTTGCAGCCCATGCGATTGGGGCGCCTAAAGAATGGCTAACGAGTTACTTTGGCAACTTAATCGCAAGGCGGGAATTGTTTGGTTACTGGGAAGAAGGCCAACTCGTCGCGAGCGGTGAATGCAGAAAGTTTGATGAACACCAAACCGAGTTCGCAGACCTAGGCATGATCGTATCGCCTGATTATCGCGGGCAAGGTGTCGCAACAGAAGTATTGCGAGCGCTTATCCTACTCGCGAACTCTCAAGGATTAACCCCAATGTGTTCAACAGAGAAAGCCAACATTCCTGCACAGAAAGCGATAGCGAAAGCTGGTTTACTCACTCACCATCGCTTGCTTCAAGTCGAGTTTAAGTAAATACACATACCTTTTCATCCTTCTAGCGTATGCTTTTGGTAATATGTCATAAGGTTAGAGAGTCGGAGAACATCATGCTCCATTGGATCATTCCATCATCCAGCAAGCTGAATCACTTAATTGAGTGTTTTTGGTTTATTGAGAAAGTGTCAGGGTCGGGGGAAAACTTCCCAAAGCTAAATCCAGATCCTTGTGCACACCTAATTTTGGCGCCGAGCTCTGAGCCTTATGCTTACGCATGTGATACGCATTCTGAGTCTGGACTAGGCAGCCATTATTTGTATGCGCACCAGAAAACCTTTGAGTTAGACCATTCAAAGCCTTTCACTCATTTAGGGGTAAAATTCAAAGTGGGTGTGCCTTATACCTTACCAATGAGTGAAAACAATGAAGTGACATTAGATCGCGCTATTCAATTAAATATCAGCGAGTTATTGAACCTTTCAGACGCGAATCTAAACAACTTGTTAGCATCAGCAAGGCATCGCCCTGAAGATTGTCTAGCGCATTTGGAAGCCCTGCTCTCTCATTGGATAGAACAAGCTAAAGGTGATCAACATAGTCAATTAACCAACAAGGTTGTCGATGAATTACAACGCTCGGCAATTTCAGATCTGGCCGACAAGCTTCACTGCTCACAACGCACCATTGAGCGAAGTTTTCGCCGTGTTACTGGACTAACGTTAAAGCAGTACCAAGCCATGACTAAGCTTGAATTGATGCTGGAATATCTTCATCAAAAGCAATCAGAACAAATCGACTGGGTAGATATTGCCTTCGAGTTTGGCTTCAGTGACCAACCGCATTTAATCCGATATTTAAAACAACAAATCGGTACCACCCCGACTCAGTACGTTTCTGAGCGAGGCTTTACTATCGATATCTACGGTGGCGTTAGCTCAACGTAAGCCTTAATGAGTAAACTCAACATGATTAGAAAAATGCAAGATTCAGAGCTCAATACCATAGTGTCGCTTTGGTATCACGCATCAGTGCAAGCTCACAGCTTCATCGATGAAGCATTCTGGCGAAACCAGATGACTCCAATGAAAGAAACCTACCTACCAAACAGTGAAACTTACGTTTATGAAGAAAATGGCAATATCCTAGGCTTTATCTCTTACTATCAAGGTTTTATCCCAGCTTTATTTGTTTCGCCTACCGAGCAGTCTCAAGGTATTGGAGGCCAGCTATTAGCATTTTTAAAGTCTCAACATAAACAGCTCAAACTTGCGGTTTATGCTCAAAACCAAAGAGCCCAACATTTTTATCTCGCTCAGGGTTTTAAAGAGAATGGTCGAAAGCCATGCGAACATACTGGCCATGAAGAGGTATTGATGGAATGGATGCCATAGTAAGCAGCCATGAAGCGACACCAATTTAACCTAGTACCCACCCTTTCCTAACACGCGGTATTATCGCGACACAAAAAGAGCCACTCAGAGTGGCTCTTTTCTCTATCACTTTTACAGTGTAAATACTGGCTTTAGAGGGCTACTGACAAAAGACTCTTATTCTGTGATTGTCTGGATCCAGCCCGACAAATGTCATTCCAAACACTAATTCTGTTGGTTCCTGCAAAAACTCGACACCTTTTGCTTGCCACTCTTTATACACCTTGTTGAGTTCAGTTCGGCTTTCAACCGCGAGCGATAATTCTGTCCCGCCACCTAATGTATTGGCTACCGGTATGACTTGCTCACGCTGCTTCAGTTGTAACGTAAAACAACTGGTGAGGTTAAATGACATAAAGGTGGGAGAAAGCACTAAAGCATCACAGTTAAATAACGTCGAATAGAACGCTCGACTGCACTCTATGTCTTCCACATACAACTCGATTGAATCAAATGTCATCACACTTATTTTCCTACTTAACAACCAAAGAGGTGGAAAGCATAAAGAGTCGGAGTGACAAACCGTGTCAGGAGTATTTTGTGAAGGTGAAAGCAAAGATGAACGAAGTTGAGCCATGAAAGCTCAACTAGAGAGGGTCACCATATCAGCGGCTAACTTCAGCCAGGATCCACTGAGAAAACGCCTGATATTTCGAACGTTTTTGCATACCTTGCGGACAAACCAAATCGTAACCTTTATCAGATTCTAATGTAGGAAAAGGAGTAACAAGCTGCCCAGTTTCTAGCCAACGCTTATCAAACTCCATTCGTCCAAGTGCAACTCCCATTGACTGCAAGGCAGCAGCCGAGGCATTTTCATGTGTAAAAATATCGCTGCGAGAAGTGCAGTCGATATCCAAATTCATCTCTTTGAGCCAATGCTTCCAAGCAGAATCATTACCACTATGGATAAAATTCACGTTGGCCAAGTTAGTGTCCTTATCAAACAGCTTATATTGCTTTGCATACTCTGGGCTGCAAACTGGCGTGCGTCTTCCCAAAAACAGTCGTTCGCTGTAGTGATCTGGGTAATGACCTTCACTGTAAAAAATACCGACATCAAGTGGGTCATATTGAAACTCACTTTGATGTTGTTTAGTTAACAGTTTAATGCTCAAGTTAGGGTAAAGATCGCGAAAGCTTTTCAAACGCGGCATCAGCCATGCGGAGGCAAAGTAGGGAGACGTGCCGATGAGAATTTCGCCGCTCAACTGCCCCTGCTTAATGTCATTGAGCTCGGAAAAAATCAGCTCAAACGATGTATTGAGCATCCCTTTAACGCGCTCACCTTCAGGCGTGAGCTCTAACATTCTCGTTTTACGAATAAACAAACTAAATTGCAGTTGCGCTTCTAACTTTTTGATCCGCTGGCTCACTGCCCCTTGCGTTAAAAACAACTCCTGCGCTGCCAATGTAAAACTTAAATGCTTAGCTGCCACACTAAATGTATGCAGCAAAGACAATTGCTGCTGACGATTGACTACCTCACCCATGCATTAGCCTCACTAATTTATAACCGGTATTTTCTCGTTTGTAGCACACATCACTGTCAATATAAATTAAGCCTTGTAATCCAAAATACAAAGAGCTGAAGCAATGACAAAACAAAATCTAAAAGTCGTGGTGATTGGTGGAGGCTCAAGCTACACACCTGAATTAATTGAAGGGCTCATTACTCGCTCTCATGAACTGCCTATTTCAGATCTATGGTTGGTGGATATTGATGAAGGTGTGGAAAAAGCGCAAATCATCGCTGACCTGACGAAACGTATGGTAGCGAAGGCGGGCTGTGATATTCAGGTTCACCTAACCACCGACAGACAACTTGCCCTCAAAAATGCCGACTTTGTTTGCTCTCAATTCAGAGCAGGCCGTATGGAAGCCCGACTTAGAGATGAGAGAATCACCCTGAAATACAAAATGATTGGCCAAGAAACCAATGGCTTAGGTGGCTTCTCAAATGCATGTCGAACCATTCCAATTGCCCTTGAAATCGCCAAAGAAATGGAAGCACTATGCCCCAATGCTTGGTTACTCAACTTCACGAACCCGTCAGGTATGGTGACTGAAGCGCTTACTAAGCATTCAACCATTAAAACGGTTGGACTGTGTAACGTTCCCGTAAACATGGAGCGTGGCGCTGCAAAAATGCTAGGCATTGAACGCAAAGATATGACGATGAAAATCGCAGGGCTAAATCACTTGGTCTGGATCACTCAACTA
Source organism: Vibrio profundi (assembly GCF_043642225.1). Classification (GTDB taxonomy): domain Bacteria; phylum Pseudomonadota; class Gammaproteobacteria; order Enterobacterales; family Vibrionaceae; genus Vibrio; species Vibrio profundi_A. The sequence goes on from NZ_JBHZSF010000001.1 coordinate 402,099, forward strand.
TTCCATGAAGGGGAAAATAAAGTCAGCCAGGTGCTCGACGAGTTATTGCGCGGCAATGATCAAATGACGCCCAAAAACATCCCTCCGTTTGAATGGGATGGTGAACTCATTAAAGATATGGGCATGGTGCCCTGTGCTTACTTACGCTACTACTATCAATCTCGAGACATCATAAACAAGGAGTTTGCGGCTTCTGAATCTAACTCCAACCGTGCCGATATCGTGGCAAAAGTAGAAGCACAACTTCTTGAAATTTATAAAGATCCAAAGTTAGATACCAAGCCGAAAGTGTTAGAAGAGCGTGGTGGCGCGTATCATTCTGAAGCAGCTTGTGAGCTAATGAGCAGTATCTACAATAACAAACGTACTATCATGCACGTTAACACGCGTAACAATGGTGCAACACAAGGGCTGCCTGATGATTGTGCAGTCGAAGTGAGCTCTGTCATTACCAGTAGTGCCATTATCCCACTGAATGTCGAACCTTTCCCAACCGATACGCTTAGGCTTATCCAACTAATGAAAGAATTTGAGACATTAACCGTCGAAACAGCCATAACGGGGGATATTAACGCAGCAAAACGCGCATTAATATTGAACCCGATTGTTGATGCAGGCACACATATTGATGATGCGTTAAAAGAAACCTTACGTGAAAACATCGAATTCATGCCCGCTTTCTCTCATCTACTCGATAAATAAAAATCATAATGCCAAGAGCATACGTGCTCTTGGCCGAGGAGCCCACTATGAAACTTATTATGAACGCTGACGACTTTGGGCTCTGCGAAGCCGTGAATAATGCCATTGCTGACTGTTTCGAAACTGGCATCGTTGGTTCTACCACGGTGATGATGAATCAACCGGGGGTCGAGCACGCCATTCAGTTATACAAGCAAAAACGTATCCCAGAAGTTGGGCTACACTTTACCGTTACCTCTGGAAAACCTTTATTACCTGCAGCTGAAGTATCGACGTTGGTCGATGGTGATGGAAACTTTCTCGACAAATCAATCTTGTTAAATAAGTACGATGTCTGTCCTGAGCAGGTTTTCAATGAGTTAAGTGCACAATACGATGCTGCATTTGACGCTGGCTTTCTAATTAATCATATAGATAGTCACCACTTCGGCGGTGTGTTTGGGCCACTAAAACAAGCATTCACACGATTTGCCAATGAATCTCAACTGCCAGTAAGGCGAGTTGATACCATCGTAAGTGGACAGCAAGGCTTAGAAGTAGAGACTCCTGATATTTTTGACATGGACTTCTATGATCAAGGAGCGAGCTTAGACAACCTAAAAGCGAGGTTACTGCATTACCAAGAAACAATGCCCAACGCCGTGATTGAGTTTATGTGCCACCCTGCTACACATGTCGATGAATCACTTCAAGCATTGTCCGGTTATACCCATAAGCGAGTGGATGAATGGAAAATACTGACCTCTCCCGAGTTAAAGAATTGGCTCGAAGAGCAGCAGATAGAATGTATTGGCTATGACGATTTTTGACATCAATAGCCAGTTTAACGTTTTAGTGCCCACTCCGCCCTTGAGCAATACTTTTCTGAAAAATCCATAAAGATACGAACTTTAGGGGCAAGGTGTTCTCTATGAGGATACAGCGCGTAAATGCCTCTTGGTTCGAGCTCATTAATCCTCTAACAAAGGAACCAGCTTCCCTTGCCTTAGTTCTTCATTAAGAGTGGTTTTGACCATCGCAGAAATACCAAGCCCTTGAACCGAAGCGTCAATCACGGCATCGACAGAATTGATTTTTAAATGGCTGTTGATGTTGTGTTCACTCACCTGGCCCGATGCTTTATGACGAAAAGCCCCAACAATCGGTGACGATAAAATCGATAAGGTGATCCACTGATGATCAACCAACTCTTCCGGAGTGTTGGGGCGACCATGTTTTGCAACATACTCAGGGGAAGCAAAAATGACCACGGGCGTATCGCACAACTTTTTCGCGATTAAAGTAGAGTCCGGTAAGTGGCCAACCCTCACCGCCAAATCAATCCCTTCTTCCACCATATTCACGACTTTATCGTTCACGTTCAGTAGTGGATACACACTTCGTAGCTCTTTAATGACGGGGATCAGCAGCGCTCTACCGAATGAAACCGGGCTTGAAACTTTAATGGTGCCTGTCGGCTGATTTTGATATTGGCGAAGTTCATTAAGGGCGATATCAGCTCGATTGACAATTTGCTCGCAATGCTTGTAATAAATCTCACCCGCTTCGGTCAAACTGAGCTTTCTCGTTGAACGATTCAATAATCGCACCCCGACCTCTTGCTCCAATAAACGAATTTGCTTACTTACTGCTGATTTCGCGACTCCAAGTCGTCGAGCGGCTTCAGAAAAGCTTTGCGCTTGCACAACCTTAGTGAACACCCCTACTCGCTTCAATTCGTCCATAACACCTCAACCGTTCACTTTTTGAGAACAGTGCAGTTCTGATTAACCATCTAGTAAACAAATAGGGAACTGACAAACTATTTACCAAGCCAATCAGAAGGCCAATTAATCAAAAAGAGGACTTAACAATGTTCAACAAAAAGAACCTATTTATCACTCTGGCGGTGGACAAGTATTCAGAGATCAAGGCGCCATCATCATTGCACATGCGGAAGCATACGAATGGATGAAAGCGAATCCGCACCCTGATCTAGCCCTACCTAACGAAGTATGGGCAGGTAAGCAAAAGAACATTGTATTAGGAAGTAAAATTATCGAACTGCACTATGTAGGAATGAGCCACGGTTTAGGAATGACGGTATCACTCTTACCAAAAGAGAAAGTGTCTTATATTGCTGATATCGTCACACCTAATCGTGTCATGTTTACGATAGTGCCTGACTTCAATATTGGTGAATGGCAAAAAGTATTAGGGAACGTTGAGAAGATGGATTTCGACACTTCTATTTTTTCTCATTCCCATGCAAAAGAACCTTTTGGAACAATGCAAGATATCACCCAAACTCGTGAATATATTGAAGACCTACAAGCGGCGATCATCGCTGAGTTTAATCAAGGTACGGCATTTGAAGATATTCCAGGTCGTATCAGCCTTGAGAAGTACAAACATTGGGTTGGCTATGATGATTTGGCTACAAATGAACGCTTTGCGTGTAATCCTAGACATGTGGATGGGTCCATACCCTTGGCGACCAGATCACGCTTACGAGTAAGAGATTCTCCTAGCGAACTGGATCTGCCTCCTCGTTGAAAGGTGCATAGATTACCCATAAACCTAACCCCGGAGGCTAATAAGCTCGGGGTTAGCCTGTTAACTGATACCTGCAATAGGGCAACTATGGTGATATACCTTGCCAATAACGCGACTAGCTATTGAAAAATATAAAGTTTCTACTGTGCTTCATTGCTTATTACTCATGGCAATGATACTTATTATCACGAATGAATCATGAGGTGATTCCGTCACCTACTCGTAAATATTGACTATGAGAACATCACAATGAAACACTTATTGGCTATTTTATTCCTACTCATGCCATTGCAACTCTCAGCCTCCGAAAGCACCAAACAAGCCATCGCCAAAGAGCTCATGGAAGTCATGGATGTCGACTCATTAATGGACACCATGTACACCCATGTAAAAAATACGATGGACAACGCGGCCCACCAACTCAATGTGACAGAATCAGAGCGCCCGCTATTTACTGACTACTACCAGAGTGTCAACCAGCTCATGCAAGATCAGCTTAACTGGGACATACTCGAGCCTCAATTTATCACCATTTACGACAAAAATTTCACTGAAGATGAACTCAGCGCGATGCTAGAGTTTTATAAAACTGAACAAGGAAAGAGCATTTTGAAAAAAATGCCAGCTGTAATGCAAGAATCCATGCTGTTAAGCCAAAGCATGCTGCAAAATATATTGCCTCAGCTCCAAACCCTGTCTACTCAGTTTGATAAAGAGCTTAAAGCGCACCGAGAATCTGCCAAGCAATAACTAAAATAGCCTTGGTACAGAAAGCTAAGCGTACCAAGGGCATTTCAGTGCGTTATCTAAGGTGTACAAACCTAAAAACAGCGCGATTACCAGCTAGAAGGGCGACTATCTTTCATCAAGGCATCTAAAACTTTCTGTGCCTTTCTCGGATTTTCTAAATCAATCACTTCTATCATTTCACATTCATCGCGAACCATTTCATCAATTAGGCTAGGATAATGTCGGCAATCTTCCGGTCTATCGAGATAAATGCGGCAAGTGTACTTATTGGGTTCTTCTGGGAAGCGTTTGGGGGCTAATTCTAGAAACGGGCATTGCGTTAGCCTTTTCCCTGAAATAGGATCAAACCATATCTGATTATCTTTAACGAATTCAAATATATCTGGGTTAAATAGCTCCCACAGATCGATTTCTTCTTGGGTTGCTGCTAAATCGCCATCACCATACTTGATGCAGCATTTCCCACACTGATTGCAATCTTTCATAATTCGTATAATCACTTTACGGCTGACGTTCTATTGTAGCACCGTTGCCACACGAATCGACCATCACCTATTTCAGATAAAGAATCACATGAACAAAATACTCATCATTGGCAACTCAGGCTCAGGGAAGACTTGGTTGGGGAAGCGTCTCGCAAACACACTCCAACAGGAGACAATAAGCCTAGATTCGATCGTCTGGGAGCCAGGCGGCTACAATCAGAAACGCTCTCAAGAAACCGTCTCAGCTGAGCTTCATCACCTTGCCAATAAGGAAATGTGGATTGTAGAGGGTGTGTTTGGCGCACTAGCAGAAACGCTGCTTCCTTATGCCGATGTCCTGATCTTTCTTGATATGCCGTGGGATGTTTGCAAAACCTCTTTGCTTGCAAGAGGTTCTGAAAGCGCTAAACAGCACGATAAAGTACGTGCGGAACAAAACTTTAATGCTCTGATTCAATGGGCTTCAGAATACGATATTCGACAGTCAAAGAACTCCTATCATTTCCACCAACAACTATTTACCCGTTTCAAGAAGCAGAGCTTTCGTTTAACTGACCGAACCCAAGTTGATGAGTTCTTAAACACACTGAAAATATCATGTGAGCTCAATTAGCCAATTTTCTATTGAATAGGCTTAGCTTCCACGTCTAACGTGTTGTTTTTCATATCCACCAGCGCATGATACAAACTTAGTGGATCACCATAGTGCTTAAATGTGAAGTGATATTGATAGCTAGGACCCCATAGTTCTTGGGGTTCAGCAAAATTAATATCGTAACCATCTTGTTGATACAACTCGGTGTCGACAACTTTGTTCATCGCAGCTTGAGCCTCATCACTTTTGTCCACTTTAGGCTCAAGGGAAGGGTTACTCGGATAACTATCGCCATTGTGGCTCATCAAGCGATAAGCGCCATTACTCCACACCACAAAATCGTGCCAACCATTTCGATAGCTGTCCGCCAACAACACCGGCGTTTTCACCACTGTCATGCGGTGAACCACTTGCCCGGCTTGATTGAAAATAAACGCCGAGCAGCCCCCACTTCCACAAAAATACCGCTCTTGCATGAGCACCAAGTACTCAAGTGAGCCATCATTATTCAGGTCTGCTTGACCAACCAAATAACGAGGGAAGCCTTCAAACGCAGAAAGACTTTCAGGAAGCAGTATTTGATTCTCTACCCAACTCTGAATAGTACTTTTATCTGCTGCGGCCACAGGTTCATGTAGCGTGTCTGAATGCTGATTGTCCACAGATGCGCATCCTGCTACTCCAAGCGTACTCATCATGAGAAATGAACTAAATAAACGTAGATTCTTCATATTCACCTTTACTTTAATTCGGACGATTTCGCCAAATAAGACGCCATCTCTTCCTCAGGAACCATGCCACCTCCCGTCGCCCAGACCAAGTGTGTCGCTTGCTGCAGTTGGCTTGACGAGAAGTCATGCTGCTGATGATAGGCACCATCTTGTTCGACATGAATAGGGCCAAGCATTCCAGCAAGAGCCGATGGTTCTAATTTGATGCCTTCTGATTGCGCCAACTGACCTAGCAATCGGTACATATGCTCATCACTTAAGGTGTAGTAGCCGTCGAGTAAACGCTCCATCGCTCGGCCAACAAAACCGGATGCTCTGCCTACTGCAAGGCCATCTGCGGCCGTAATGTTATCAATGCCGAGCTCTTGAACCGAAATCTCATCGTGAAGCCCAGTATGCACGCCTAACAACATGCAAGGAGAATGCGTAGGCTCGGCAAAAATGCAATGTACATGATCGCCAAATGCCATTTTCAAGCCAAAGGCCACCCCACCGGGGCCGCCGCCAACTCCACAAGGCAGGTAAACAAATAATGGATGCTCTTTATCGACTGCAATACCTTGCTCTTCAAATTGCGCTTTTACACGCTCTCCGGCGACGGAATACCCTAAAAACAAAGTCTTCGAGTTCTCGTCATCAATAAAAAAGCAGTTCGGATCATTCAGTGCTTCTTTTCTGCCTTGCTCTACCGCCACTCCATAATCTTGTTCATACTCAACCACATTAACGCCATGCGCTCGAAGCTTATTCTTTTTCCACTCCCTCGCATCTGCAGACATATGCACAGAAACAGAAAAGCCGAGTTTGGCGCTCATAATACCAATGGACATGCCTAAATTCCCCGTAGAGCCCACAGCAATACTGTACTGCCGAAAGAAAGCCTTAAACTCTTGGCTAAAGAGCTTGCTGTAGTCATCTTCAAGGCTCAAAAGCCCTTCACGAATCGCTAACGACTCAGCATGCGCAAGGACTTCGTAGATTCCCCCGCGCGCTTTAATCGAGCCAGAAATCGGTAAGTGGCTGTCTTTCTTCAACATCAAACGCCCAGCTATTGGAGTCGAATACGTGCGCTCTAAGGCAGCCTTCATCGCAGGGATAGCCACGAGTTCTGACTCAATCACTCCCTTAGACGTAGCCGTTTCAGGAAACACTTTCTCGATATAAGGAGCAAACCTTGCGAGGCGCAAACTGGCGTCTTGAATATCACACTCAGTTAAGCCAACGTATGGCAGCCCGTGTTCTAATGAAGTGCTGTTGGGGTTAAACCAGCATACTTCATTCAATTGAATGAGCTGCTTGAGTAAAGGAAAGTCAGTAGTGAGCTGAGAAATATTCGGATTGGTCATGTGTCAGCCTGCATTATGTGAGCGCGATAAACGTATATGTGCGAACCATTTAACGCCGAAATGGCGGCGCGCACAATACGAGTAATCTATCGTCTTCACAATTTTACAAAGCTAAGGTGGGCAATGTTTACTAAACGAAAAGTTACGATAGCGATTTATGCATGATGTAGCTATCGACGAGGCCAAACTCCTTATGCTGGTATGCTTGAGGAATCGTTCCAATGATCTTGAAGCCTAACGTTTCCCATAACCGCACCGCAACCGTATTGGTCGATACCACAGAATTGAACTGCATCGCAGTAAACCCTAGGTCTAACGCCACACGCTGAGAATGTTCACAAAGCGTTCTTGCCAATCCTTTTCCTCGTGCAGCTTCACTCACCATATAGCCACAGTTACAAATGTGCGCACTTGGCCCCATCGCATTGGCTTTCAAATAATAAGAACCCAATACCTTCCCTTCACTTTCCGCGACAAAGGTTTTCAAAGGAGCTTCACACCACAACGTGTATGCCTCTTCAAACGTCATGGTTGGTTCAAACGCATAAGTCTGCTGTGCTTGGTAAAGCCAGACTCGCTCGATTCATCAATCATCCACACATAATCATAGCGATAAGCAAAATCATGAACCAAACCCGGAATGAGTAATAGCCCCGTAGGAGATAGCAAGAACCACAGCGGTTTAGGAATAGACGCACCATCAAACTCAAACCCTTTCGGTACAACAATTCGATTACCGTGCCGATCTTCAAAAAACTAATCCTCAGCTAAAACCCAAGAACGAACTGAAGTAATCCACGCCCACAATTTAAGCAAGGTCGGCATATTTCTTGTTTTTATTGGAATTGGAATCAATTTCGGCATCAACACGTTGTCGTCCCTCACAGTGAAATCAAAATTCTTCTAATGTGTCTCTATCTTGAAAAGCATTTAAGTCAAACTCAATATGCCCTTGTTCCGACACTGAAAGCTTGGTTTTGTTACGCTCTACCCCTGTTTCATGCACATCGATACACCCGTTAAACACTTCCCAATCGTAGCTGTATTCCATTAGGTACTCATTACCTCCAAGGTACGTAACAGACTGAATCACAATGCCATTTTGATTATGCGCCATGACATCAATATGCGAAAGGTCCGGAATTAAGCTTCGTTGAAACTCTTCTTTCGTCGACTCTAACGCTTGCATCAGCACAACACAGTTATGTTGTCCTTGTTCAAACGGCACTAAATGCTTTGCTAAAATCATCTTTTCCTCTTACATCAAGCGTTATACATTCACTTTGTATTTCAGGTCACTCACTTCATCACCCGTCATCCCGCGGAAACCCCAACAATGGGCGGGTTGCTCTTTGATGGTGATTTCAACATCAACAGGCCCAATGCCTAACTGACTTTCAATGTTTTCAAACAACACTTTGATGAGCAGCTTTTTGGTTTCGATTTGTCGCCCTTCCATCATATTTATCTCAATAACGGTATAGGCATCACTTCGACCACCAGGATAATAAAAATCCTCTTTTTCCATCGGAATAAAGCGGTAAGCCCAACACTTGGGTCATCGAAGCTTGAAGCACATCTGATAACGCCGCTTTAATCGGGTTAAGGTGTTGCTTGATTCCATAAATAACAATCATGGTGCTTCCTTTCTAATTGTTTCATTAAGGTAACGTTAAACTCATGCTTACAAACTCATCCTCTTGATTGACGATGGTGTAGCCTAAGCTCTGGTAAAATTGGATGGCTTTTCGATTGCGAATAAAGCTTGAAAGCGTCACTCGATCACGTGACTCTTGTACCGCTTGTTGGTGTAACTCTTTCATCACCTGATGGCCCACACCTTGGCTTCGATATTCAGGAAAAACCAGTAGTAGGTGAACATGATAAGCGTTGTCATAAGGTTTAAAACAAACAAGACCGACTCGCGTCTGATCGCGGGTTATCCAGTAAAACCAGTCCGCTTGATACTCTTGAATCAATCGCTCTTTTTGGAACTCATCATCCCAGCCAAATACGGCGTCCACATGCTCAAACAAACCTTGTTTGAGCGCTTGAAACCTGAGTTCAAACTCACTGTCTAGGATGGGCTCTAACTGAAAAGACATGCCTTTTACGCCAAATTCTGTGGCTTGCCTTGTGCAAACGCCACAACATTTTCGAACGCCACCTTAAAGTACAACTCATAACTCCCTTGTTCGACATAGCCTAGATGAGGCGAACACAACACATTCGGCAAAGAGATTAGCGGCTCATTTTCACGACAAGCGGGTTCCGATACATAAACATCAACGGCTGCACGCTTGGTAGATTGAGCTTGCATCTCGGCCAATAATGCTCCGTCTTCCACTAGCTCGGCACGGCTCACGTTAACAAACAGAGAATCCGATTTCATAATTGATAGATCTTCACGGGAAACTATTCCACGAGTCGCGTCATTGAGCCTCAAGTGCAGAGAAAGGATATCGCAGCAACGGAAGAAGTCTTGTTTTGAAGTGGCGGACTGAAAACCGTCTTCAACGGCGGCCAATCGGGAAGCTTCGCTGCCCCACACCAGCACATTCATATCGAACACCTTGGCATACTGGGCAATTTTCTTACCAATCTTTCCATATCCCCAAATACCTAGAGTTAGGCCACTCAGAGTTCTTCCTAAGCCCAACGCACCAGACTGCTGCCATTTCCCGTCCGCTAAATTAGTAATGTATTCCGGCAGATAGCGAGACGCAGCTAAAATTAGGCTCCAACATAACTCCGACGGTGCAACAGGTGACCCTATGCCTTCTGCCACCTCGACTCCGTATTGCTTACACAATTGAACATCAATATGGTTACTTACCTTTCCTGTTTGACTGATCAACTTAAGATTTGGCAGAGCACTCAATAACGATTCAGTAATGACTGTTCTTTCTCGAATCAATACCAAAACCTCAAACTCATGCAGTGCATTAGCCAGCTGAGCTTCGCTCGAAAAACTATCGGTAAAAACCTGAACGTCATGACCTTCCAACAATTGAAAGCACTCTAAATTTGGGACAGCATTTTGATAATCATCCAGAATTGCTACTTTCACTTATTTCTCCTGTTTCTTATTTTTATCTGAGAGCCGATCTTTAGGGGCACCGATGTCGCACTTTTTGCATTCAAGTTTGTGCCCTAACATGTTTTTTCTGCCTTGATGGTCTATCACCCACGGTCGGCAAATAAAAGGAGGTTGGTGGCGGACATGTTGAAAGTGTCCACACTCTAATTGCGCTACCCAATCCCCTTCTTCATCGATGTGATAGCCTGATATTGGTTGTTTCATGTGACTATTTGGTATTGAAAACCAAGTGTTACTCCGCTTCTTTTAGTGCTTTCACTTGTTCAACAAGATCATCGTATTCATCTCTAAACCCAGAACTGTGTAAACAAGATTCCTTACTGCCATATCCTGAACGATTCGTCACAAACACGCGCAGTTCATAACTTTTAATTCGATAAAAACTCGCAAAAAATGCAAGTGGGAACGCAAACAAAATAAGAAAAGGGTGCAAGATGAATATCAGTGCACTAACAAAGCCAGCCACCGCACTCGCACGCTTAATTTTGGCCGGCTTATCATTTTCTTTGACGTACATATATTCGATGTCATCAACATGGATCGGCAGCGGCTTACCCACGCTATACACCTGATTGCCTTCCAATTTGACGCTTCCGTACTTCATGAGCTTTCCCTTAACGTTCCAAAAACGACGCTCGCATAGTGGATCTGATGCCGCTTTTTACATCGATGCTTTTTCTTACAGAGATACGGCTTCGATTTTATTGCCGTCTAAGTCCAGTACAAATGCTGCGTAATATCCATCCGCATACTCCGGCCTTAAACCGGGCTTACCGGCACATTGCCCACCAGACTCAAGTGCCACTCGGTAGAATTCATCGACCATGTCAGGGGAAGCCGCATTAAACGCAACATGAGTGCCATTCCCGACAGAAGCACCACCTTCACAAGGGCAACCAATCCAAAACTCAAATTGTTCCCCGTAAGCTGCGGCAGCCCCTTCGATAAAGTGAGCTCTCTTAACCCCAAGCGTGCCTAACACCGCATCATAAAACCCCACGGCAGCATCGACGTCTGTCGCACCTATTGAAATATGGTTTAAAATCATTGAACGCTCCGATAATTACCTAGCCTTTAAAAGGCTCACATAAACAACGACTGCTCCACAACCTACCACCTTTTATAAAACTTATTGCTTAAAAATTTATGATATGTCGATACAGTCAACGAAGTTTTTAATAACAATAAAAAAGCTCACCAACAAGGTGAGCTTTCATCAGGTTTGCGGTCATTCTAAAAATCGAGATTTCAATGTTTCAGAAGGGTACAAACAGTATTCTCGCTTACCAAAAAAACGATAGCGATACTTAGCCACCAGTCTATACATTGAATTTCGAACTGGCTTAGGCAGCACGCTAAAGTGACGAAGCAAAGGCCACGCACCCGCTAAATTCTTAGAGATTTCCAACACAGCATCACTTTCAGTAAAACACTGCGCTCCTTGGATGAGTATCACCGTATCCGTAGCTTCATCGAGCAAGCCGTGCTGTTGTAACAAGCGTTGCCCTGTTTCTGATTGTTGAGTGCAAAAAGAAAAATTCGCGTGAGGGTCACGCTCAATAATAAAACGTACGGCGCCGTGACATAGGTTGCAGACCCCATCAAAGATAACGATATTATTGGCGGCCATTCTCGAAGTTACCTCATAGAAGCCGTGCTCAAATCAAGCGACATAAATTGGCTATGGGGATCAAGCTCGTAATCTGAAAACGGGCCACAATATTCAAACCCATGTTTTTCATACAGATCTCGTGCGGGTTTAAAAAACGCCATAGACCCTGTTTCTAGGCTCAATTTTTGATAATTTCGGTCTTTTGCAACTTGTAATATATGCGTCAATAATTGACTGCCTACCCCACGGTTTCTTGCTTGTTCCGCAGTGCGCATCGATTTAATTTCACCATGTATTGGATCTAACTCTTTGATAGCAACGCACCCTAATACTTCATCATTTTCAGAGGCACTCCAAAAAGTAATGGAGTGATGCTTCAATGCCTCAACATCAAGAGCATGAACACTCTCAGCAGGAGAGGTGGCATACATGTCTGCAAGGTGTTCTTCCAACAAACAAATCACACCATTTCCGTCTAAATTATCTACCCTGATTTCCATGCTTTGCTCTCCCTAGCAAGATTGTTAGTCGCCTAAAACGCTATCGACCATAACGGTACCGTAATCAATGAGTATTGTTGTACCACAAGTGATTCATCGCTGTCAGCCAAGCTGAGATACGGCACCGTAGCGCACGGGAACTCTCGCCATCCCACTAAATTTCACCTTGAGAGCTCCCCAAAAGGTACGAATGCCATTATTCGCTTGGTCTGATACGAAAAGCTTGCGACAATACAGCTCGTATATTCAAACACCATGGTTAATTATGAAACTTCTAGTTCGCAACCTAACGCGCTCAACCACAGAGCAAGAAATCCGAGTACTATTTTCAGAGCAAGGCTCAGTGACTGAGTGTAACTTGGTCTTAGATCAAGAAACGGGTTATTCAAAAGGGTTTGCGTTTGTCGAAATGCCAAACGAAGATGAAGCAAAGTCAGCACTGAATGCGTTGAATTTGACGAAATTTGGTAAGAATACGATTCGCGTAAAGATCGCTAATTCTTAATTGAGTGATAGCCAGCAATTTACAGGTTCGACAAGAAACCTTAGATTGCTGGCTGAATCCATAATAGAAAGTTACGCCTTTCTAGGCTATTTTAGCCGCCTTTCCCACTTCCCTTGATCATCTCGATCGCAGTTCTCTTGGCTATCGAAAAACAAATGCTTTTCTACCTTCTTTAATTGAATGCCGACTTGCAACAAGCGTTGAGCCATCAATTGCGCGAAGGCTTTGCTATCTTGGCTATCCGTAAAATTGACCAACTGCTGATTGGTTTCAAACACGCACACAACTTTTAAGCTCTGCGGAAAATTCGAGAAGTTGACAATATGTGTCACCCACAGAAATCCATCAAAGGATTTAAGCGTACTTTCACAAAGTTCAGTTAGGGTATCTCGTAATTGCTTGTCTATTTTTTTATCGGTTTTTCGCATAACAGTTTGTGTTCACTTTTCATAAGAGATCATCAAGATTTTCAAATTTGTCCATGGCTAATCGAGCTTCAACCATGGAGCAACCGGACGCTTCCATTAATTGAGTTAACGTCATATTTGGTTGAGCAGAAAGTATCTGGACTAAGTCATCGAAAGACGTTTCTTCCGGCTCGATTGCAGGCAATCCTTTATCAATAGCTGTCTTTACCCACTGATCGGGCTCTTTCAACGTCAATCCAAAAGCAGTGAGCAATTCTTCCGTTCCAGAAAGCGACCAATGACGAGAGCGGCGAATGCGTTTTAACTGCAAACCTGAAGCCATCGCCAAGCTGACAAATTGTTCTTTGTTCGCAATCCGATGAACAAAGCTATTGAGCTGAATAGAAATCATAGCAACAGACACAAGATGAAGGACCAAAGAGAGTATGCCACCCTCTTTTTCAAATTCAATCCATCACTAATTCCAAAGCCCTGACAGAAAGCTAATCAGACACATCCCAAGACATGATAGTCGTGTCCATATTGTGATGCTTCGCTTGATGCAAACAGACAAACCCCGCTTTTTGGTAGAGTGCGATATTGTGCGATTCACACTGTAAATACAGCGTGGGGATTGCCAATTTCCGCGCATGTCGCTTCGCATACTCGATCAATACATTCGCAATCCCTTGCCCACGGTGAGCGCTGTCGACATATACTCCGCCAAGCCAGTGTTCATATTCTGGGTAATTGGCGTTTTCGCGAAACTTTAAATCAGCCGCACCTACCAATTGTCCCTTACTGTGAACAACAAACGCCAACGGAATATCCGTCCGGCTAGTCGATCGCGCTAGCACTTTTTCCTCGACATCCTCTAGCGTCGCGTTCGGAACTAAGCTCGCCCACTCATCAAAGTACCATTTAGCGATTTGTTTATAACTTTCTGGAAAGTCCGCCAGTAATGAGACCTGCATATACACCTCCAAACAGCGTAAATCCACCTACATCTGAGCAGAAAAATACGCGAAAATTTCTTCTTCGGTCATTACTTTAGTCTCACCGCTAAAACAGTAATGACTTGGCTTTTTGTCGATGAAATATTGCATCGTCATTTCTACGTTATCAAGTTCAGTAAACAGCCCTAAGGGCATGTTATAGCTATTGGTTGCTTTCAATCGATAATACAAATGCGTTCCGCAGTTGGAGCAAAAACCTCGCTTTGCCCAATCTGAAGAATCAAACTCTTTAATAAATTGAGCCCCTTCAAAAGACACGTCAGTACCACATTGGACGGCCATGAGAGGGCTTCCTCCCCATGTGCGACACATTTGGCAATGGCACACCGTATAGCTCGGATTAATGGTATTCGCCGTCGCGGTAACGCTGCCGCATAAGCATTTGGCCGAAGCTTGAACTGATTCTAATGTCATGAGTATTTCCTTTTCTTATTGAATAACAGTACGATACCACTGCCCCCTGACAAACGATGTCAGTAGTGCCACTTCACTTGGTTAAAATAATGAAGCAAAACACCCTAAGCATATCGACTACGGTATGTCAGGGAATCCTCTAGGGTGTATTCCCCCGCAAGTTCACTCTGGATAAGCGCCTGTTCAAGCTGTTCTACCGGCTTTCCATAAACAAATACCCTCAATGTCTGTTGCGTTGCCAGCTCTACGACATCAAGCTCAATACGCCGGTAGCCATCCGATTCTTCTATTCGCTCCAAGGCGTCCATATCCGCTAACGCCTGTTTAGAAACTTGAAAGACTTGTCCTTTTACTGAAAATCCACGGCCTTCATCAAGCACTAACCATGGAGAATGCCTTTCTCCGACAAGATATAGGGGATATTGCTTAACCGTCGCGAATTCACCGGGAAGTCTGATCCCATTGTTAACGGAATAATTAGGAAACCCTTCTTTCAGCGTGCCAAATACAAAGATATTAACGGTAGTCACATCGTTCATCCTTTAATCGTTAGTGAGAATCTCTGTAGTGACTTCCGTTTTCACTGAATTCGCGATAAAACAGTTTTCATGAGAAATATGATGAAGCTTTTCTAGCTGCGCATAGGTCGGCTGTCGCTCCCCCGAAAACACTATCTTCGGCCTTAGCGTCACACGGGTCACTGACGTTTTTCCATCTGAGTCTTCCTCTAGCACTCCCACGGCTTCGTCGACATATTCTTCAATTATGTACTTTCGCTTCGCTGCAATAGAAAGAAACACCAACATGTGACAACTCGATAACGCAGCAATGAATGCCTCTTCCGGGTCGACGTTCGCTTCAATAGAAAGAGGTAATGGCACAACATGAGGCGATGACGACGCAGGCACAGTCACGCCACCGTCAAACTCCCATGAATGACCTCGGCTGTATTGATTATCACTAAAAATTTCATCTTCCGCTTTATTCCAACGAACGATTGCACTGTATTCCGACATAGTTGAGTCCTTTCTTTCGGCGCTAATGCCATAAGTATTGATTCAGTTAAAATCTACTGAGTTCTATCTGATGGGTGATTCACTCCATCATTCGTCACCACATTTTCAATATCAAATGGGTTTACTCCCTCTAAACAGCCAATGTTGAATCCATATTCGTGAGGGTTTGAACGGCGTTGATGGTGCGTATAAATGCCACACTCTGAGCAAAAATAGTGTTTCGCCGTTCCTGTATTGAATTGATATAGCTTGAGGTACTCTTGGCCTTTGAGGATTTTGATCCCATCTAGGGTCACTGAACCGACTATCGCCCCTTTTCGGCGACAAATAGAACAGTCGCAACGACGAGGGTTTTCGATACCATTAGGCAGAGATAACTCGAGTTCCACCGCACCACAATGGCATGTGGCTTTATGATGAGGTTGTATGATTGCGCTTCCAACTTGTTTCATATTCACTTCCAATCTATGACCGATGAATTATTCATCATATCGTATTTGATTGTTTGAACTAAGTCGATGCGCTGTTCAGCAAACTAGGCAACAGTTACTTTCTAATCTATCATTAGACATTGTTGAAAATAATAGGTTTCTTGTTTTATCTCTCGTGAGTAAACAAGGGCTACATGGATGTTAGATGCACTTTTTTAAACCACTTTGTCGATCATTACTTTGCTTGTCATCTCTACTGCCATTTGCCATTTACGCAACAACCAGCCCCGCTAATGAAGCCGTTGATTTGCTTATCATGGAACAAATTCCGTATGGATTTCAAACCCCAGATAATCGAGATACAGGTGTCCTTTTCGACATTGCATTAAAACTGCACCAGCTGAGTGAAAGAGCAGATAACCTTAATACCAATACACCGACCATCATTCCAACAAAACGCATTATCACTCTACTCAACCAAGCCAGGCCAACCTGTACCATTGTCGCTGACACCCCTATAATTTCAAACCACTATGACATGATTGAGCCAATAGGTTTTAAGTTGGCAGCCGGAATTTTACCCGCCGCTGGCGTCTCTGTAACCAGTTACGAAAGCCTGACGGGTAAGAGTATTGCCGTACCGTTAGGGATTATGTTTGACAACCGCTTTCATGAAGACCAAAGCTTAAATAAAGTGTCTGTCCCTCAATATCTCAATGGTGTAAAAATGATTGCGGCAGGTCGTGTAGACAGTGTGGCGGGTGCAATCTCATCTTTAAAATACGCGGCCAAAATGCAAAATATTTCAGCCGACAATTTTGGCACCCCTTACATTTTTCATGAGGTAGAGGTGTACTTTGTGTGTAATAGCCAGCTCCCAGATACCCAGCGTGCTAAGTTCAAACAGCTTATTATTGATATGAAAAATGACGGCACTATTCCACAGATTTTAGATCACTATTTCAATTTGTCATCGCTTATTCGTCGCCCACAGTTTGCTTTGCAGTCCTAAGCTTTAACAACAGGAAGCGCTAAAAGGCCATTTGCCACTTAAAATACATCTCTTCTTCTGCTGAATTGACCCCAACTCGCACCCTATGGTTGTCAATCTGCTTACCTACGAAGCTATCTACTGAATAGTGGTCATAGTCGTTTTCCCCCACCGTATAAAACGGATCAACGCCCAAGTGGAATCCACTGCCAATATCAATTCGGGTATACATGCCCACAGTGCCCGTCGCAATCGTACTGTCAGTATTCTGATTGTTGTTCACCCCTAACATAGCCAGCGGATAAATTTTAATTTTCTCGTGCAATTGAAACGTGTGGATATAGCCGACGCTGCCAGATTGGGTGTCTAACTCATGGTCAAAATAGCCTTCAGCATACAAGCCTCTGCCTTCACGCATCCATGCATATCGTGTACTTAACGCATCGGCACCTTGTTTTGTTTCGATGGAAAGAAGGTGTTCCCCCCAAGCAAACCCCGCACTGAGATCGACCTCCCCAGAAGAAGTAAAGCTTGTCCCCACTGACGAGTACACTGCGGTAGGATCGCTCATATCAACCTTGTCTGCAGCCAGAGTAGGAGCCGATAAAAGTAACGCGAATGGTAGTAGTTTTTTCATTTTAATTTCTAGCCTAAAGAATGAATACGGCTAGAGTCCCATAGCTACTTGGTCATTTCTGATGAGCGCCAAGCTCATTATTGAGCTTTTACTCGCTTAAGCAATTTACACTGTGAATTCAGCAGCATTCATTTGATTAACAATAATTAATGTAAGCACAAGCTCACCTTAATCCTCCCCCTTGTACTCTTTGGCAATAATCAAAAAACACAGAGGACTTAAGGTGAACATACTCGGATATCTTCAAAAAATCGGTAAGGCATTAATGGTGCCAATTGCCGTGCTACCGGCCGGTGGCTTAATGCTTGGATTAGGCTACGCCATTGACCCAGTGGGTTGGGGAGCCAACAGTGCGCTTGCAACCGTCTTAGTTTATGGCGGCAAAGGCATCATGGATAACCAAGCTTGGCTATTCGCCGTTGGTGTGGCTTATGGCTTAGCGAAAGATAATAACGGCGCTGCTGCGCTTTCAGGTTTACTCGGGCTTTTAATTATCGAGATGATTGTGGGTAACACCGCGGTAATTTCACAGATCACAGGAGTGCCCGTTGACCAAATGAGCACCTCGGAAGTGATCGCTTCGCAAGCATCTGTGAGTGCCTTCACCGGTATAATGATAGGTATCGTAGCAGCAACACTTTACAATCGCTTCCACACTATCAAACTGCCTGCGGTATTAGGCTTCTTTGGCGGTAAGCGTTTTGTTCCTATCGTGACATCGCTAGCCGCAATAAGTATCAGCTTGGTCATGGTATACGTTTGGCCAGTGGTTTACGGTTCACTGGTTAACTTTGGTATCGCCATTTCAGAAATGGGCGCGACTGGCGCAGGTCTCTACGGATTCTTTAACCGTCTATTAATTCCTGTTGGCCTACACCACGCTTTAAACCAAGTTTTCATTTTCGATTTAGTAGGCATCAACGACATTTCTAAGTTCTGGTCTGGGACTGGTGAGTTAGGTGTGACAGGCATTTACCAAGGCGGTTTCTTCCCAGTGATGGGTTACGGCTTACCTGCTGCATGTTTGGCGATGTACCACTGTGCAAAACCAGAAAATAAAAAGAAAGTAGGCGGCATCTTAGGGGCTTCTGCTTTCACCGCAATCCTAACCGGTGTTACAGAACCGATTGAATTTGCCTTCATGTTCGTCGCGCCAGTGCTTTACGTGATTCACGCGCTATTAGCGGCATTCTCACTGTATATTGCCGCAAGCATGCAGTGGATCGCTGGCTTTACATTCAGTGGCGGTCTGATTGACTTTGTTCTTTCATACAACTTACCGCTTGCGGTGAAGCCATACATGCTCATTCTACAAGGCTTATGTTTTGCTTCGATTTACTACTTCGTTTTCCGATTCGCCATTTTGAAATTTGATCTCAAAACACCGGGTCGTGAAGACATCGAAGAAGCAGAAGTTGTTCAAGTCGGTACCAACGAGAAAGCAGCGCAATACCTTAAAGCACTTGGCGGACACAGCAACTTAACCAGCATCGATTCTTGTATCACTCGTTTACGTTTGACGTTGAAAGATGCCTCAATTGCCGATGAAGCGACTCTGAAAGCGATAGGAGCGATGGGTGTTGTGAAAATTGGTGCGAATAACCTACAAGTCATCATTGGTACGGAAGCAGAAGAGATTGCTCATGCAATGAAACAAATTCCAGAAAGCCAAGACTTAACTCAGGTTACTGCTCCTAGCTAAACCGCTATCAATCACCACAAATACCGAACTGAAACTCAAAGGGTCAAAGCAATGCTTTGACCCTTTCTTTTTACTCCGCGCCAAGTTTGGGCTGATGAACATCAATCACGTTAACCTTTAGGCACCCGCAATCAATACCAACACACACACCGTCCCAAATAATACCCAAGATAAATGCTTCCCTTTAGAACCGAGCAATGCCACCAAAAAATGTACGCCAAACGTCACCGCTATCACTTGCGAGACGAGCGCTTTATTCAGTTCAGGCTGCGCCAATAAAACGACGATGCCTGCAAACCCTAGCCAAGCCACGGAAGTGACGTGCCAAGCAAAACGCAGGGTACGCTTCGTAAAATCATCACTGCCCAGTAGTTTTGGTAAGTTGTCTCGCCTAAAAAGCCGAGAGAGGATATATCGCTCACCAAGATAGGAATGCGCAAAGGATACAATCACCAACAGAATGGCGGATAAGTACAACATGAATTCCATTTCAACTCCTTTAGTGTAAACGTGCTTACCAGTCCTAAAGCACTACTGCTCGAAGTACACTCTCGCCCTCAAGCCTGGGAAGTTATCCCTTAAAATCAGATGTGCATTATGACGACTTACCACAGCATCAACCAATGACAAGCCCAACCCATTACCATGCTCAGTTCGGCTTTTGTCTGCTCTAAACATCGGTCGACATACATTCATTTTGTCGTCATCAGAGATGCCAATTCCAGAATCTGCGATCACCACTCCAAAGTGATCTATCACGACCTCTATATTCCCTTGCTGAGGCGTATATTTCACTGCGTTTTCAATCAAGTTAAATACCGCTCTAAACAAGAGCGAGCGATCTCCCATCACCACACACGGGTGATCTTGTCGATAAACCAACGTTTGCTGCTTAAGTTCGGCAAGTGGTGCAATAAATTCTATCGCGTCTTGTGCAATTTTACCTAAATCGACTTGCTCTGTTTCAATAGGCATTTGCCCACTGTTGAGCTTGGCGATCTCTAACATGCTATTGAAGAGTGAAAGAATAAGTTCCAACTCATCGTGACATGCTGAGAATTGGTCGACTTGGCTGTCTGTCAGATCCGGTTGAGAAAGCACTTCTTCCAATCGAAGTTTTAAGCGCGCCATTGGAGTACGCATATCATGCGCCATTCCGACGGTTAATGACTTTAATGTCGATTCATTTTTGGTCATCTGCTCAATCATAAAATTAAGGTGAATGGCCAATATATCGAATTCGTCGTCTTGTTGAGAGACTGCTATTTTAACGTTTCGCTCACCACACAACACTCGGTTCATGGCGCGATTGACCCGCTCCAAACGTTTCAGTATTAGAATGGTAAAAAACAATGCCGCCACCAGCATCACAGCAACAGGGAGAATAATACCGGAGAACACAATTGGGATTAGGGACTGCCGAAATGCTTCAACCACTTCAGAGTTGACACCAATTTCTAGATTATGGCTGTCGCCTACCGGGATCAGCGTCTTGCTATTGGCTAGCGAACTAATGGGATAATACTGGCCGCTAAAATTCGGCTCTACGGTTTCACTTAGGTTGTAGTAAAACGACGTATCAGATGCACGTTTCGCCGCTAGCAACTTTTCGACTTCTTCTTTGCTCTGTTTTGCGACAAAGCGAAACTCAGAAATCTCGTCACTTAATTGTTTGGCGATCTGCTCTCGGTGAAAAGCATCGGAATCAATGTAAACTTGGCGGATTACGATGACGTTAATCACCGTAATAAACAAAAACAGACCAACTAAGGTTTTGAATACTGAAGAACGAGTTAACGCATAATCATCGACGAAGGACATAACCTGCCCCTCTCACGGTATGCAGTAAATCAGAACAACCCGCGTCTTCTAACTTACGACGCAAATTTGCTACATGCACATCAATCACATTGGTTTTCGGGTCAAAGTGATAGCTCCAAATCGCCTCAAACAAGCGCATTCTTGAAACCACTTGCTCACTGTGTTCTATAAAGTACTGCATCAATTGGAACTCTTTCGGCTGTAATGCCAGTTCTTGGTTTTTGCACGTTAACCGATGCGCCCTCAAATCCAACTCTAAACAGTCATACACGAGCGTGTTACTGCTAATAACTTGCCGCTGTGTGCGATTAATAATGATATCAACACGCGCTATCAGTTCAGCCAGAGCGAAAGGCTTGATCAGATAATCGTCACTCCCAGCTTGCAAACCATCAACCCGATCTTCAACGCTATCCATCGCACTTAAAATGAGCACTGGCAAGTTTTCTTCCGTTGCTTTAATCGCGGAAAGCACCTTCATGCCATCAAGGTAAGGCAGCATTCGATCTAGGATAACCAATTGATATTCTGAGCTAAGCGCCATCATCAGCCCTTTCTTTCCGTCCTCGGCTTGGTCGACGGCATAGCCGTGTTCTTGCAAGCCTTTCGCCACGAATTCTCGGGTGGTGATGTCATCTTCAATGATCAATATTTTCACAGGGGAGCCCTCTTTGTGTAAGGGAGAATTTTATCGTAAACACAAACTAAAACGAGAAAAAAAGAAAGGCTCGCGTGACTAATGCGAGCCTGATGCGGTTTAGGGGGTAAACCGCAAATTCAATAATAAGTAAGAGGTTAATGTTTAAAAACTGGAGCTATTATGCATTTGCTCTCATTGATGTTTCCTTTTTAAATAATTAACGATAATTAATCAATATTACTAAGTTAGAGTTACGTTAATTAAAACCATATTAGTATTAATGATATATGGGATAAATTAGACATTGGGTGCAGAAACAATCCCCTCATCTAGCCATCCATAACTCGTCGCCCTCTAAATCACTGGCTAACTATTGCTAAGGCAATTAACGTCTAATTTGCCAGTATCCTTGATGCTTTGTGGCCAAATGAGAATGGAGATAGCCCAATACTTCCGTGACCATAGGCGCCACCAACTTAGGAGGGTTAAATATCAGCAAACCACTGCCGATAAGTCGGTCATCATCTTTGGGGTCTCTTAGCCTCAACTCTGCTTGCAATGGCGCGGGAAGCTCCCCTTTCACTACCGCCTCTGAACTGCGCCCCAATATCAAATGACTTTTATCTTCCGTGTACAGTGGGTACCACACCAGCGCTGTTATATTCACTTGTTTTCTCCACGCAGCGATCAACGCGTCCACTACCGATAGGTACTCTGCGTCTGTTTCGTATGGCGGATCTATCACCACTAAGTTATGAGATTGGGAGTCAGAAATGGCATTAGGCAGTTGAAGCAAACCATCACCAGCAAAGATATTCAGCTTACTTTCAATATGTAGATCAGACCGGATTTGCTGGATATTAGTCGCAAGTAAGTCCGCTTCATCTTGCTGAATATCGGAGAAAACGAAACTGTCATTACGGCGCCCTTGCTCAAATCCGAGTACAGCTGAGCCTGGGTACAAAGTTAACGATTCTTCTGGATTGAACGCCGCTAAGCTTTCAATAAAAGGCGTAAAGCTCTGAGGTAATGATTGGCGCATCTTCCACAGATAACCAACGCCTTCTTTAAATTCACCCGCATGATTTTTGGGCGCGGTTGTGAGGTCATAACATCCCGTTCCGGCATGCGTATCAATAACGTTGAGGCTTGGGTGTTGTTGCACAAGAGTTTGTACAAGAGAGGCTAAAACAGGGTGCTTAAGTGCGTCACCATGGTCGCCAACATGACATTGGTGTCGATATTCCATTTTCTTATTTCCTAATCAATAAGCCTACTTTAACCATAATTCATCACTGCCAGGCTTACCTTATAAAGAAATCAATTTTTATGCACAACTGCACATATCCAACATTTTTAGCAAGATCGGCTCGAGGCAAAACCTCGAGCCGACTAACGCTGACCTTTCTATGGGTAGGATTCTTCCGACGTATCAATCGGCTTAACTTGGTAATGACACGGCTTCAAACCCAACACCTTCGGAAGCGTAATACCAACAGAGATAGACGACCACGTACCGCTCACAATGCCGACACATAAAGCGATCGCAAACCCCTGAAGCGCCGAGCCACCTAGCAACCATAACGCTGAGACTGTCATTAAAGTTGTCCCTGAAGTCACCATAGTACGAGAGAAAGTCGCCTGAATAGAGCGATTGATCAAGTTATCCGTTTGTCCATTTGGGTTTCCTCGCAGCATCTCTCGAACTCGGTCAGCAATAATTATCGAGTCATTCAATGAATAACCCAATATGGCCAGAACCGCGGCCAGCACTGTTAAGTTAAATTCCAATTGAGTGGCGGCAAACAGACCTAAAATCAAGGTAACGTCGTATACAAGGGCTGCTAGCGCACCGAGCGCTAATCGCCATTCGAAACGAACGCTCAAATACAGCATGATCAAAATAAAGCACACTAAAATGGCTAAACCACCTTGGTCAACCATGTCTTGCCCCACTTGAGGCCCCACAACACTACTATTAAGTACTTGCACCTGATCGCTGACTGTCGCCAGTGTATCCGCCAAGTTTGGCGCTGCTTGCTCTGATATGTGGTTATAGCGCAGGGTCCAGCGATCGCTTTCTCCCATCCCAATCACTTGAATATCTTGCCCATAAGCAAGATCAAGCGTTTGCTTCAGTTCATCTTTGCTGACTTGATCAGACAGTTGAACTTCAGCAACCACACCCCCGGTGAAGTCTAACCCCCAATTAAAGCCTTTCATTGCCACTAAGGCTACCGAACTCATGAACAGCACCAATGACAGGCTGCACATTACCATTCGTAATTTGGTCATTACTGTATCTGTTATTTTCATGGCTTAAATCCTTACGTCGCGGCGCTGATCACGCCCCCAAAATAAATTGATGATGGCGCGTGAAGCGAAAATGCCAGTAAACATACTGGTCAGTAGACCTAGCCCAAGTGTCAACGCAAAGCCTTGAATCGGTCCGTTACCAATCGCGTACAATGCAATGGCAACAATCATTGTGGTGAAGTTAGCATCGAAAATTGACGAAAACGCACTATTAAAGCCAAGGTCGATAGAGCTTGCGAATGTTCGACCTTCTTTCATCTTGTCACGGATTCGTTCAAAAATGAGGACGTTAGTATCAACCGCCATACCAACCGTTAACACCAAGCCCGCAATACCAGGCAAGGTCAACACAGCCCCAGGCAGTAACGCGATTAAGCCAAATAATGTCGTCATATTGATAATTAGTGCGAAATTCGCAACCCAGCCTAAACGACGATACCAAAGCGCGATGAACGTCAGCGTTAACCCCAAGCCTAACGCTAATGCAGCAAAGCCATTTGTCACATTCTCAGCCCCTAAAGATGGGCCAATCGTACGCTCTTCAATAATGGTCACAGGCGCGGTGAGCGATCCTGCACGCAAGAGTAACGCCAGTTCATGGGCTTCCTGCATGGTGCCCACTCCCGTAATTCGGAAACGGCTTCCTAACTGAGATTGAATATTCGCGACACTGATGACCTCGCTGGTTTGTTCACTGTTTCCTTTGTGGTCGCGGCTGTATTCGCTGTACACCGTCGCCATTGGCTTTCCGATATTATGACGAGAGAACCGAGACATTTTTCGGCCACCTGCTGAATCTAATGTGATATTGACTTCAGCACTGCCCATTTCCCCAATTCCGCTTCGCGCATCAATAATATGATCGCCGCCAAGCACGGCTTTTTTATCAACGACAATCGGGTTGCCTTGGGAATCTTGTATGGTTTGAGAACGGCGCGAAGGCGTGTCGTACACCGAATAGAAAGCCAGCGAGGCCGTCGCACCAATCACATCTTTCGCCGCTGCTGGGTCTTGGACACCCGGTAGTTCGATTCGAATTCGGCTTTCACCTTGACGCTGTATGGAAGCTTCTGTGATACCTAGCTCTTCAATACGGCTACGCATGATCTGCAAATTTTGTTGAACCGTTAAATTGCGTAAAGTCCGGCGCTCATCTTCCGATTGATTAAGAGTTAAGCGCTTGTCACTCGCGTGCACTTGCCACTGCGGGAAACGCTCGCGAATCATGGAATAAGCGGTTTGATAATCCTCTTCGGTTCTGAACATCAAATCGACATCATCGTTATCCACTTTCCCGCGAGCAAAGCGGACTTCTGCTGTCACCTCATCAATCACCGACTGTGCTTGAGCGTGATAAACAGGTGCCATATCAACTTCCAATAAAAATTGAACGCCTCCCCGTAGATCCAAGCCCAGTTGAATTGGCGAGAAGCCCATGTTGGTTAGCCATTTAGGCGCAGCAGGCTCCATGGCTAGTGCGACAGTAGTGCCATCTGACAATGCCTCATTTAGAACGGCTTTTGCCTCTGCTTGCTGCTGAGCATCTGCAAGAATAACGACTAAACGGTGATCTTTTTGATAGGCAGATTGCGCTTTAATATCATGAGTCTCTAGGTATTGAACCACCTGAGTAGCATCAACCTGTTGCGAAGAACGATTGGTGATGTGCAAAGAAGCGTTTTCACCAAACCATGACGGTAATGCACTTAAAATCATCACGATGATGGTGACGACGAGGACCACATACTTCCATTTTGAGTAGCGGTTAATAGGTTGTCTTATATTGCGTTTTTTCACAGTCAACTCTCTTAGCTTATTGACTAATCTCGAACTCGCACGATCACCAACACATTACCTTTAAGGCAATAATGTCGAACTATGACGGCGAGAATTGGCTTTGTTCAAGACGCAGCTCTCGGACATGAGTCGAGATCAAACGTCTACATGAGGTAAGCGCTTAGCTAAGAAACTCTCGGTAATGAGAATATTGAATGTTGCCTTCTTTCCAACCCGACAGTCGAGAAGGAGGTGAAGTCGTTGTACTTGTCCAGTGCTGCCTAGAATCCAGCAAAGGCACCGTTGCCAGCACATGAGCTAACAATGACGGAGGGAAAAAATCAATAAGGAGGTGATACACAGGTTCAAGCTCAGAAAGAAGCTCCTGATCGTTACTCAATATACGTCTAAATGTATTGAGCTGAACTAAAGACTGGGAGTCGTGAACGTGTGTGTTGTCAGGTGATGAGTTGACCACCTCATGAGTCACACAGTTGTCAGAGTTTAACGATAATGACGCGTCATCACCTGTAACACTCTGATCAAACGACACTTTATGACCAACTGCGTCTATACACACCGTTTGTGTGTGTGAGACTCGCGCAATATTGGAGTTCAACGAATGCGCACCAGAATTTACTAAGCCTAAGCTCAGTAAAAGCAGTAACACGATGAGTCGACAACCAAGTTTGATCAATTCAATGCTATCCCAAATATCAGAATCAGCGACAATATAGAACATCTATAGAAGTCACAATTGATTTCCAACCAGCAACAATCACTTTTAACACAACCCTGACAATACCGATTAACCAAAACGGGATTTCAGAAAAGAAAAAGCCAAGCGGGTACTCGCTTGGCTTTCTAATCAACTAATCCTTTGGCACTGGCACCGTCGAACTAGCTTTGTGGGCGCATAATGCCTTTTAGTGTATGGCTTCCCTCTCCGAAAATAGATTGGGCGTGTTCAGACATGTCATCACTGGAAATGGAATCCGTCATGGCTTGAACATCAAAAATGGCTTCGATACCGTAATCGTGGATTAAGTATCGTGAAATAAACCATGCCTTTTCAACTGGGTTGGTGTTCATCGGTTCAAGGTCGGCAGCAAGCTGCTTCGCCGCCGCTTGAGTTTCCTTTTCCGAGATCCCTTTTAACGTGTCAGCGATGACTTTATCAATCGCCATTTCTATCTTATCTGCATTTTCAGGGGCGACTTGCGCGCCTACAAACCAATCATTACTTGGTTCGCTGTCCTGAGAAACAGAAAAAGCAAACGGCGCATAATCTAAACTTAACTCTTCACGAATATAAGCCGATAAACGTGTCGTGATCACCCGCTGCAACATATCGTCCATAAAGACATCTTTTGCTGTCTTACCCCCCTTAGCATCAGCGATCACGCGAAGCAGATATTGGCTGCTATCTTCATTATTGATCGAGACATCAATCTTATCCTGATAAGTAGGGCGATACGCGACATCAAACTCAGGGATCTCTGCAGGCGTCAATGGCACAGAAGCCACATATTGGCGCAGCAAAGGTTTGAGCTCCGCAGGCTTCACATTCCCGACAATAACTAAGCGGTTATTACGCAGCGTTTTGAATAGTTCAGTATAAATGCTTTGAATATCTTGTGTGGTTACCGACGCAATGTCTTTCCCTTCCAACATGATGTGTCGGCTGTTTTCAAGGTAGCTATTGCGATTTAGCATTTGCGTAAACTCACCAACTGGTGTGTCTAAGTACGCGTTACGGTTTTGAGTAAACTCCTGCTTTACGGCTTCCAATTGCTCTGGCTCGGCCTTCGCTTGCGTCAAAATAGCGTGTAAAGCTGCTAGGCTTTCAGCCAAACTCTTTTGCTTCGCATGAATCTCAAAACCATGGTGGGTAAAGTTAATAAACGGGTAAATCTCTATGTCTTTTCGTTTCAAATGGGCATGAAGATCTGAACCATTAAAATCGCCAACACCACTTCTTATCGAGGTAGGAATGGCCACTTCAACCGCTGGGAACAAGCGGTTATCTAAAGCGGCTTTGCCACCTAAACTCGCGTAGTACACCGCGACATCCTGTCCAACATTCATATCCCGCAGATACCATACCTCGACGCCATTACTGAGCGTCCATTGCTCTAGTTGTGGGTCATCGAAGATTTGGGTTTGAGCGATAATGTCACCCTGATTTTCAGGCACTGAAAAAGCAGTACTGGCCATCGCCATCAGTGGCTTTTCACCACTTTTGCGATAAGCCGATTTAAGGTCATCCAACTTAGAGGCCAACAATGCTTGGTCTTCATTCTTAGCTAAACCAAGAACAATAAAGTAGTCATCTGAAAGCAAGTCATCCAAATTGTCGTTAATCATGTCTAAATCAACGCTGGCTAAAAATGCTTTCAAGCTCGATCGGTAATCAAGTTCTGACTGCACGGCTTGGTCGATCACCAATGCGGTGGCTTTGCCATTGGCATGATCGATACTATTCATCTTGTCCCAGTCCGCTCTGATGTTGTCGTAAGACTCTTGATACCTCTCCATCACACCTGATATTTCAGCTTGCGTGACTCCATGATCACGTAACGATGCTAATGTCGCGAGAAATTCGGCTTGGCTTTGCTCTCGTAAATGCTCAGGAAACGCCACACTTGTCACTGAATAGCGCTGATATTCCATCAAGTAATTGGTCGAGAAAGACCATTGAATAGGCAGAGCGGCATCGACAAATACACGAGATATACGCTCTTGAATCAATTGTTGAGACATCTCATCTAACCACAGTTGTTGCTGTTGTTCGCGACTTTCAATCACTCTTGCCCCTCGGTCAGTCACCACAGCAATACTCGGAGGCTCTCCTCCACCAGCATGGGCGACTAAATCCTCGTGATTAAATTGAGATATTTTTTGTTTATGAGGACGCGGAGTATCGCCCTTCTGCCAGCTTGAGAAACGCTCTTCTATCAAGGGTAAGATTTCGGATAACGTCACGTCACCCGATACAATGACTTCGGCTAATTGGGGTTGATACCAAGTTTGATAATAACTTTTAAGCCCAGACGCGTTCGCCTGGTTGACGGACTCTTTAGTCCCTATCGCATCTCGAGTTTCATAAGGGCTACCTTCGATCATGTGATCATAGAACTGAACCGCGATCGGTTTATCTTCCGTTCGCGAATAGCGGAACTCTCCAAGTATGACGCCTTTCTCTTTTTCAACTTCTTGATCGCTGATATCTAAGCCATCACCGATATCGCGCAGCCAGGTAATCGCTTGTTCAAGCTTAGATTTGTCGGGCAAATCAAGCTTATAAACGGTTTCTTGGTAAGAGGTGTACGCATTAAGATCCGCACCGAAGCTCACACCTGCATCTTCAAATAAACGGATCACATCATTTTGTGAAAAGTTTTTACTTCCATTGAATGCCATGTGTTCAACGAAATGCGCGTATCCCAGTTGCTGCTCAGTTTCTTGGAAAGAACCTGCGTGCACCAACAAACGCACTGAAACAGGCTTTTCAGGATCAGGATAAACGTGATATTTCAGCCCGTTATCAAGTATTCCTGAGACCCAATATGGATCGGATTTTATTAGCGTTTGAGGGGGAGTTGAACTGCACCCAACTAATGCGACACAAAGTGCCGAAACTAAATAATATGGTTTCATAACAACCTCTTACTGACATTTACTTGTAATATACAGGTTTGCTCAGTAATTATTATTTAGTACTCAACAGCTTGAGTATTGTTGAGAGGCACATCACGTCGATTTATCAACCGAGTGACAATTTACAAAACCACAGTTACATCCCTTTAAAAAGAGATTGAGAAGCTCGGCTGACAGGCAGTTTTTGGCCTGCGATGTACGCTGACATTTGCCCAGAAAAATCTTTTTTGACTTTACTGATTGCGGCGACTTTAACCACGGTAGAACGGTGAATTTGCCAAAACTCATCAGGATTTAACTGTGCAAGCAATTCTTTCAAAGACATCCGAATAACGAACTCTTGTAGGTCTTGATTTTCATCCTGTTTAAAAACGGAGACATATTTATCTCCCGCTTTAAAAAACAAAATATCCGACACTGAAATCAAGTGAATGTCTTCGCCAACGGTCGCTTTCACCCAATTCAAATATTGCGGAGCTTGCTGAGGCTGAGACAATTGTTGGATCTGGCTCATCAGCGCCGCGATATCCGCTTGCCCAGAACTTTTCGGTTCCGTAGAACGCAGTTCTAGTCGTGTTTTGAGCTTTTCACAGGTAGCCATTAAGCGAGATTCGTTCAGCGGCTTTAATAAATAATCGACGGCATTTTGTTCAAACGCTTTCACCGCATATTCATCATAAGCGGTGATAAACACAACTAGAGGTGGATTAGTCAACTGTTGGAGTTTTTTCGCGAGATTCATGCCATCAAGTTCTGGCATTCGAATATCCAGAAACGCCACGTCAGGGGTCAGCATCTGAATGCTTTGCAGCGCCTCCGCTCCATTTTGAGCTTTTGCCACTATCTCCAATTCTGGCCATACTTCGGCCAACGTCTGATCAAGGTGACGTCTAAGCAATGCTTCATCGTCTGCGATAATAGCGGTGATCCGTGTACTCAAAATGGCTTTTCCTTAAAATTAACACTGTAAATTGTTTATTCGATTAACGACTTTTGCGGCAATACCAAAGTGGAGACAACCCCACCTGAGCTTTGCTCTTTGATCGACATACTCGCTTTTCCATCAAACAAGGTGTCTATCCTTTGACGAATATTACTCAGCCCCACCCCATGCCCGGCTGTCGCCAAACCAGCATTTAGGCCTGCGCCATTATCCGAGACTTCTATGGTTAGATTAGTCTCATTGTCGCTCATAATTCGGATGGTCACATTCCCACCAGCAGCCTTCGGCTCAATGCCATGAGTCAACGCATTTTCGACCAGAGGTTGGATCAAAAAAGGAGGGAGTACCTGAGTGTTCGATACCCCATCGACTTCAATTGAAAACTCGAGTCGTTCCCCAAGACGAATTTTTTGAATATTCAGGTACGCCTCAATCAGAGCGAGCTCTTGTTCAACGGTAGACTGGTCATTTCGGCTGTTCTTTAATGTCACTCTCAGCAGCTCGGTTAACTGTTCCAACATTAACTTCGCTTTATCGCTGTCGGTTTCTATCAGAACATTAATCGTTGCTAAGGTATTAAATAGAAAATGAGGCTCTATCTGGCTTTGAAGCTGCTTCAATTGACTTAGCACGACAACTTTTTCTTGGTCGGCTTGTTTGCGTTTAGCCACTTCCAATGCATTGTCCGCGACAAGTTTTTGCTCCTTTGAATAAAAGTAGTAGAAGCACATTGCACAGAAGATAACGCCAAGAAACACGACCGATTTCAAATCCGAGAAATTATCACCAAAATAGCCATTCAGCCAATACTGAGCATTCACTGTGCCAACGACTATCGCCACTGTCATTGAAATCGCCGATTCCACCCGCTTAGTAAGCGTAGGCATCCACAAAGTAATCCCGAACGAAGACGCCAAGGCGCTGTATCCAAAACCTAAACTGATGATGATATTAACCGTTAAATCCCCTCCCCAAATACTTTGAGTCACAAATGCAATCACCAAACAAAATGCTGTCGTAATCGCCGTGCTTTTCGCCCACAGAGAGTGATTAATAGAAGAACCTTTCATTAAAATCGTCCTTTAATATTTAATAGAATCATATGGCTATCCGGTAAATTGGCGTAAGCAGAATCATTTTTTCCGGTCAAAAAGCGTGCAGCAAGTTCCAAATCAATTGAAGATGTCCCTGTATCGATGAATTGATAGTTCAACCATTGCGTTGCGATGATGCCGCCATCAGCAGGGGAATACATCAAATCAAATGTTGGGGTTAAGTTGTCTAGCCAGCTACTGCTATCCAACGCACTCCCGTTAAATATCTGTGCCCATGCAGTCGAATCGAGTGACCAGTGGAACATCAAATTATGCTGCACTAAGTTTGCATGTTGGTAACCCTGAGCATACGACGACGCGAGGTTTACCGTCGCAGGCATCTCAGATAAAAAGGTGGCGCGATCCAACGCCTGTTCCCACTGCGAACTGCTCCATGCGCGGCTATCAAACCAATACTCAAGAACAACATTGTGGCCGACTTCATTCGCCCAGGTTAAACCTAGCAGCGCTTGATAAGCATCTCCTTGCTCTTGGAGCTCGACTGGAGAATAAGTGGAAGAAGGAAATTGATAGCCTAAGCTCTGACGCTGATACGATACTGAACCATGGAACTCCCAAGCCATATTTAGCACAGACACCAAACTTGCCCCTAAAAGCCCATGACGAACATCGTCGTAATACGCGAGCCACTGATACTCATGCTCACCCATCATGTTGTAACGACGTAGCCCTATCCCTTGTTGCTCGCTACGACTTTCTAGCTCGTTGACCTCTTGCGACGTCCAAGAAGAATCGCTGTACAGTAATGTCCATTCCCCTGTCGCATCAAATATTGAAATGGATGCCACCCCAGCGCCTTCTTCTGCCACAATGCCAACTGGGTTTTGGCGATACGGCTTAATGATATCTAATGGGCGATACCCATAACCGACTCCCCAATCCAAACGCAGTTTCCCTAAGGTCAGATCTAAGTATTGTTCACCAAGCAAAGCGTTAGAGATCTCTAGCCCTCCTTGCCAAAACAGCTCACGAACGATGAATTCGGCGTCGGCGTCTGGTTCTAAGTCTTTCTCTCCTGAATAACGGCTATACAAGTCATTACCTTTGATCGCAAAGAGCCCTAACCAACCAGATGTGCTGACTTCTAAATCAAGCAGAGCATTTATCGACTGAGCGTCATACTCAGGCGCAGTATTAAACGGGATATCTCGTGACTGCACCGTCTCCATACTGACTTGCCAATCCCAGCCGAGTGTCCACTCTTGAGCACTGGCATCCAGAGGAAGAACCATACCAATAAGACTGAGTGACATGAGCAATGCCGAGCGCATTGGGGCTACCCAAGTGGACGTCTCACCACTGGAATTGCGTATCCCTGCTCTATCCGCCATACACATACTTATAGCCCTGATACAGAGTTACGTGATAAATATGCCGGATTGTAGTACTTGTCTTCTAGGCGCTGTTCCGAGATTTCTTGATACTCAATCACGGTTTTCTTACTTGGCTGAATTTTGTCGAGTAACGTCATTGCGGTTACGCCAGGCAGCCCATCACGCTCCCCTTGCTCAAACCACGCTTGCTTCGCCATTTTTCCCGAACGCAAATACAAATCAGCTTTAATCGGGAAGTCATTCTGCTTCGCAAGCCACAAGTCGATGGCCTGATAACTCGCTCCTTTTGTTTTTGCGGTCAACTTCAGTTGATGAGTGTCAACCTGTTCACCTGAGGGTAATGTCACGGTTTGCTGCTGCACCCACTCCCCTTGATAGTCTTCGCTCCAAGTGAGCGTTGAAATATCACCAACCGACGCTTCTCCTAACAACTTTTGCATCGGGGTAATGCGTATCGGGCGACGGCTCTTTGGCATCAATAACCAATAGTTATCTTCTACCATCAGCATCTTTTGCCCAGCTTCAACCGCAGATTTGAACACCACTAACGACTCGCGATTCGGTCTGGTATACACGTTATATTCGCGTGTCTTGTCGAGCGTATTATTTTCATAGAGATTAACTAACGACACGACTTTCGACGCTTCATCTGCATTCAAACGGTAGCTGTCTGCTTTCGCTATCATCTTAGTAACAGTTTGTTGGTCAATACCTGGTGAAGCCAACGCTAAGCAGCTCACCATCATTAACCAAGCGCTAGCAACCATTTTTGCTATCAATATGAACTTATACATACACAAGAGCCTCTGTTATCGGTTTATTTACGCCTTTACGCGCTGACAAATACGCTGCTGCTAAGCAAATCAACATCACACCCAGTGTCGCGTAGCAAACGAGTTCGAACGAAAAGTAAATATTGAGCGGGTAACCATCGGTTCTTCCCGGAGGAGGTGGCATTTGAATATCGACAACCAAGAGCAGTATCGATAGCATCGCACTGAATAATGCACCCGCGATGCTGCCCAAAAATGCCAACAGTCCTGCCTCTTTGAGGAAACCTGAAACAATCTCAGATGGGTATGCACCGAGTGCCGATAGCGTACCAATCTCACGAGTACGTTCGGTCACAGACATCGTCATGGTATTGAACAAAGACACAAACACCACTAACGCCATCACAGCTCCCATGATCCCGAAGATTCGATCATAGAGATCTTTCACTTTGGTGTAGAAAAACGCGCGATCTTGCCAAGGCGTAATCTCAATAGCTTGGCGCATAGAGCCAGCTGCTTGGAGCGGCTCCGCTAACTGAGCCGTTAAACGCTGTTGAACGGAGTCGGTTAATGCCGTCTCAAAAAGAAATACCGACAAGGTACTGACTTTATCTGATGCCAGTAATTCCTGAGCCATAGTCACATGGACATAAAGCTGGCGTTTATCTAGCTCTGGGACACCTGTTGAGTAGATGCCTCGAACCTTAAAGTCGAACGCATTAAGCGCTCCGTCACTGGTTGTCGCCAGTAAGGTCACCCAGTCCCCCACAGCTACTTTTAAGTTTCGCGCAAGATCGCTACCAAGCATGACTTGGGGTTCTTCAGGGTTGTAACGCGTCGATTTCACATCAGACAGAGTATGCCCACTGCGTACATCCAGAAATGGGCCTTTCATATCGAACTCTCGCTCGTTCACGCCAGTACCCATGAAGATGGTTGATTTACTGCCGTTAGAAACCAAGCCACTAAAATACACGCGCGGTTGAACCCCACGAACATCAGTATCTCCAATGATATTGCGCATTAAGCTCTGGGCATCATCTAACCCGTTACTTAATGGCATATCTTCATCTTGCTCAAAATAACCGGGGGTGCTCAATGTAAGGTGACCTGTGTCGCGGGCGGTTGACTCTCGCAGCGATTCGTAAGTATAAAGCCCGTAGCCACCAGCACTGGTCAATGCGAATACGGCAATCGCAATGATCAAAACAGACAATAAGCTACGACGACCATTTCGCAGTAGGTTTAACCACGCGATGCGCAGACTATTAGGAAGCAAAATGTGACTTAACTTGCCCATGAGATCACCTCCATATCTTTAGAAGACGCTGTGACCAGTTTTCCATCGATGAGTTCGATGGTGCGATCGCATCGCTGCGCCATTCTTGGGTCATGTGTAGCCACGATGAAGGTGGTACCCATTTCATGTCCGAGTTCTTTCATAATGTCGATGACCAAATTGGCCGTCACGCTATCTAAGCTCGCGGTGGGTTCATCTGCGATCACCAACGTAGGCTTATGAACCAATGCTCGCGCAATCGCCACTCGCTGCTGTTGCCCACCAGAAAGGTTATCCGGTCGGTGATTCACATAATCGCCTAACCCCACACGTTCCAGCATCGCACGTGCGCGTTGGTGCTGTTCTTGCTTCGATACGTTATTTAGCATGAGCGGATAAGCGACATTTTCTAACGCGGTCATCACGGGAACGAGATTGAACTTCTGGAAGACAAACCCCAACTTTTGTCTGCGAAACGTCGCCGCTTCAATGCGCTGGAGCGGATAAGGTTTCCCCTCAATTTGAATACTTCCTTGGTAACCCATGTCCAATAGCCCAAGAATATTCAGCAAGGTACTTTTTCCGGATCCCGATGGCCCACACAATGCCACCATCTCCCCTTGTTTAATGGTTCCATCCACTCCTTGTAACGCTGAAACAGTTTGCGTTCCGAGTTGGTAGCTTTTCCCAATTGACGTAAATTCAATCATTGTTTTTCCCCTAGTAACATTGACCAAGATGTATGACGACGGTGCTAGAACAAACCGTTAAAACTAGCTACCCGCCTTTTCAATCAGCGCTTTGGCGGTCATGGTTTCAATGTTGTCGGCATCTTGTGTTTCCATCACTGATAACCATTTTTCAGCTTGGCTAATATCTTCAGCACGGATGGAAGCTTCGATGGCGTAACGATAAATCCATGCAGTGGCAGCAAAGTGCTGGTGACTAAACTCTTCTTCAGCAAGCAAAGATAAGTACAAATCATATCCACGCTCAAAATGGTTAAACATGTCAGGAAGTGAGGTATACGTGGCAGCAGCTAACGCTCGCGTTAAGTAAGATTCCGGCAACCCTTGAATTCGTTCTTGCTCATGTAGGGGGGTATCAAAGTCATTTAGAAGGTGGAGTGACTTATCAATCGTCGACAGCCCTTTTTCCACATATTTCATCTTGTTCCAAGGCATAAAAGCATCGCGGCCCATCAGCGTTTCAGTGCTCCCTAAATACACTAAGGTCAATGGTGTCGCCCCTTGTTGTTCAAGCGTCTGCGTAAGCCGTTCATAAGCGATTTCGACTTGCTCTTCATCCCCTTGCGCGGCTAAGTTGTAGATAGAGAGCACTTCTGCGCTTGGGTTAGCATGTGCTATTGAGGTTCCAGCCATCGCGAGAGACATGACGGCAATAAAGAAAGAGCGCTTAAGTGACGATGCGGTAGTACGAAGAGTGTTTGAAGTAGCCATGGTGATTTCCTTTCATTAGTTGACGATGAAAGGTTATCGAATAAATGTCTCGGTTATTTGTGCTTGCGACGAACGGTCGAATTAAGGGATAAATGGAAACGAGGAGGAATAAACGGTATTGGCCAAGAGTAAATGGAAAGGGCTAACAGGAAGTGGCTGGCTCAAGTTGACGAAGAAAGCTGTTGACCAAGTAAACTGAAATACGGAAAAGCTAAATATAACAATGGCCACTCTTGCAGTGACCATTCATTTAATTGAGCGGAGATTTAATGACGATTTTTAGATTGAGCAGCGATATCTTTAATGATCACTGATGTATCCATTCGATTTTCACCTTGAGCCGATAACGCTTTATATGAGGCCATCGAGCTTTCAGTCATCGGTAATGTCAGTCCTTGTCGCTGAGCTTCATCTAAGCAAAAGCCAAGATCTTTAATCATCCAATCAATTGCAAAGCCAAAATCAAACTTGCCCTCAGCCATGGTTACCGCTCGGTTTTCCATCTGCCATGAACCGGCTGCGCCATTTTTCAAGCAATCCACCAGCGTTGGGATATCTAGGCCGGCTTTCTCAGCCAAAATCAAACCTTCTGATAAGCCTGTAAGTACACCAGCCACACAAATCTGGTTAACCATTTTTGCGCGCTGACCTTGCCCTACACGCCCCATCAATACCGACGACTTACCGTAAGCATTAAACACGGGTTGCAGCTCATCAAAATCTGAGTTGTCACCACCGCACATAATCGTCAGCACGCCATTTTCAGCGCCTGCCTGCCCTCCAGAAACAGGGGCATCCATAAAGCGACACCCTGCCGCTTTGGCCGCGATGTCTAATTCTTCAGATAAAATCGCAGACGTCGTCGTATGATCGACTAACAACGCGTTCGGCTTCATCGCAGCCAAAGCACCCGTTTCGCTTGTCGTCATACTACGTACATC
This sequence comes from Vibrio profundi, assembly GCF_043642225.1. Classification (GTDB taxonomy): domain Bacteria; phylum Pseudomonadota; class Gammaproteobacteria; order Enterobacterales; family Vibrionaceae; genus Vibrio; species Vibrio profundi_A. The sequence goes on from NZ_JBHZSF010000001.1 coordinate 439,632, forward strand.
ATCATCGTTACCCACACAAACCAGTACCACATCAGCATCGGCAACACACTCAGCAACCGTTTGAGCGGCACGCCCGTTGTATTTATCTGCCCAAGCTTGCGCTTTAGCCAACGTGCGGTTGAACACACACACTTCAAAACCAGCGTTACTCAGGTGCCCTGCCATTGGGAAACCCATCACTCCCAGTCCAATAAAACTTACTTTCATTCTTTTACTCCTTATTTGACTGGAATTGCCTGTTGCGCCAATTGAACTCCTTCAATCAGTGCCTCAATTAACAACGTCAGTGCTTTTGGCTGATGTTTTCTTTCTTTGTACACTAAATACGCCTGACGATCACTTCGATGAAACTCCGGTAAGATCTGAGTCAAATTCATCTCTTCGGAGACGTGTCGAAATGGCAACGAGGCGACACCTATTCCTTTTTCGGTTGCTTGTACCACCGCATGAATGTCATTCACGATGAGCTTAGGTCGAATCGAGATCATCTGTAATAACGTTTTTTCACGATAAACCGGCAATTGCAATAAGTGATCGACGCTGATCCATTCATGCGATTCTAAATCTGCAGGGGTAAGGATTTCTGGGTGAGCGCTCAAGTATTCAGGGCTAGCAAAAAAGCCGTGTTTGGCCTTAAACAGTGGCCGTGCAATCATTCCTTCTAATTGAGAAATATCGAACGTCATCAATAAATCCCTATCAGTTTGCGGCGCCGCTTGTTCCTGACTTAACACCAAATCGAGCTGGACTTTTGGGTAATTAGTAAGAAAACGCTCTATGATTTTTCCCACAAAGCCGTCATAGAAGTTATGTGGGATCGCCAATTTAATGCGCCCTTGAACCGTATCACGATCCGACAACAGCCCGGTGAACGCTGCTTGAATCGATTCCATACCACTACTCAATGCTTTAAAGGCTTCTTCACCTGCAGCCGTGGCAACCAGTTCTCTGCCCTGCTTTTCAAGCAAACGAATATTCAGACGCGACTCCAGGGCCGTCAGCCTCCTAGACATTGTTGATACTGGCAATTGCAGCTTTTTGGAAGCCGACAGTAATGACCCCTCTTCCACAACAGTGCAAAACAAGAATAAGTCATCTACGTTTCCAAATATGGAATTCATACTTCTATATCTACTTGTTTATTTCAGTTATGGATAGTTATAACCTTTCTGTATCAAAGTTCAACTCTTCACCACCGAATACACGTCAAAGGAGACTATTTTGAATAAGAAACAAGTTTGGTTAAACACGATATTGTCTTCATTAGTCATGGCGTCACTCATGTCTGGCATCATTTCAGGCACAAAAATGGAATTTAGTGCGGAATGGCCTGCCGTGTGGCTACAAAGCTTCTACTTGTCTTGGCCATTTGCGCTATTCCTAGGCTTTACCGTTTTACCTTTAGTCAGAAAGTTTTCTGAATGGGCAACCAAGCCAAGAGCAAAAAAAGACTTAGCGCTCGACTCCCTAGAGATCGCGCAATGCCAAGGCACTCACCCCATCATTGGACAGATCCCAAAGTAACGGAACGATGATCAAGGTAATATAGAGATCCACCAGCGAATCCAAGAAACACAGGCATAAAAAAACCGAGCATTAAGCTCGGTTTTTGCTATTTAGACAGAATGTCGATTACAGTTCAGCGTTGTGGTAAACCTGCTGAACATCATCACAATCATCCAGCATATCTAAGAACTTCTGGAATTTCTCAGCATCTTCACCCGCAACTGGCGTGTGAGTTTGAGGAACGAAAGTGATCTCTTCAACATCCAGTGTTAGATCTGGGAATGCAGCGTTCAGTGCAGTCTTAGTCTTGAAGAATTCAGTCGTTGGAGCAAAAACAGTGATCACACCGTCTTCTAACTCAACGTCTGTCACGTCTACATCTTCCATCATCAATGTTTCTAGGATGACTTCGTCATCTTCACCCTTAAACTGGAATACAGCTTGGTGAGCGAACATGTGAGAAACAGAGCCTTCTACACCGATTTTAGCGCCTGTTTTGACAAAACATTGGCGAACATCTTGGAAAGTACGGTTGCCGTTATCTGTTAGACAGTCAACGATGACACTTGTGCCACCTGGGCCAAAACCTTCGTAACGTGCTGGAGCGTAATCTTCGCCGCCACCACCGTTCGCTTTATCGATCGCTTTGTCGATAACGTGTGCAGGTACTTGGTCTTTTTTCGCTTTAGTGATCAGGTGCTTCAGCGACAAGTTCATGTCTGGATCACCGCCACCGTTTTTCGCACACATGTAAATTTCTTTACCGTATTTGGAATAAACTTTAATTTTTGCGCCTGCAGTTTTCGCCATTGAGGCTTTGCGCACTTCAAAACTTCTTCCCATCGGGATCTTCTCTCTGATTCAATTAACGGGCAAATTTTAGCAAAAAGCTGAGTCTTTACAAATCATCAGCCTTGCAAAGTCATGGTAGTTGCAGGTTATGCGACGCCCATTACTCGCTTATATTTTTCAACTGACTGTTCAAACCAAGCCTTTTCATCTGGATCCACTATTTTCGCCGCTTGCTCAACAATGGCTTCAGGACCGCTCTTAGCTTGTTTTAATTTCCAAACTAAAAAAGAGGCTTGCTTATCCAGCTCGATTTTATTTTTTTCATCGGGTGGAAGAAGTGACAGATTGATAGACATATAAAGCCTTAGTCAGTAATACACTTGGCCGAGAAATATAGCATAGAGAGAACCTAGAAAACCAACTTATTGCGCATAATCTCTTGCTCATAAGGGTTTTCTAGGCTGTAGATCAAAGGATACGTTGCTCGCTCTCATTGGTTTCAGTGGCCAAACGAGGAATATAATGCTGAACCACTCGGCTCAGTTGCTGGTGGTTAACCGGTTTAGACAGGAATTCATCCATACCAACGTCAAAGCAAAGATGCTTATCCTCAACAACAACATTGGCTGTTAACGCGATTATAGGCACGCGTTTGCCCGTTGAGCTTTCTAGTTCGCGGATCTGCTTGGTCGCTTCAAACCCATCGAGTACTGGCATCTGGCAATCCATAAACACCAATTCATACTCATAGAGTTTATACATGTCGACGCCGATCAAACCATTTTCAGCGATATCCACGCTCAACCCAAGTTTACTCAACATCATTTTCGCGACCTGTTGATTGACCAAGGAATCTTCCACGACTAAAACCTTCGGCTGCCCATCAGCGACATCGAGATCAGGTGTTTGGCTTGGCTTATTGGTTTCAACATTCGCTACAATATCTGGAATCGTCGCTTCAGAGTGGTTTACTGTCGACGGATTTTCTATCAGCACGACCTCTTCCGAAGAGAGTGCCTTTCTGATCAGCCACTTCAATTGATTATCTTGATAAGGCCTCGATAAATAAGCAATGAAGCCAACTTGCTTAGCACGACGTTCATCATCCGCTTCTGCAAACGCCGAAACCATAACAAGTTTAGGGCATTGCTGTTGAAACTCGGACTTGAGCGCGGCAGCAAGCTCAAAACCGTCCATATTTGGCATGACTTTATCAATTAGCACCAAATCATAAGGTTTGTTTTCCGCAAGAGACTGTTTGACTAAATCCACGGCGATGTTTGGCTGTTCGCAGCACACGGATTTCGCGCCAAAGCTTTGTAACTGAGACGACGTAATCCTCATATTAAGCTGACTGTCATCAACCAATAAGACGGACAGTTCGCTAAAATCAATCGTTGCGAGTGTCTGTTTTGCTCCGCCTTCAAAATCAATGGAGAATAAGAATGTACTGCCTCTGCCCTCCTCACTTTTTAGTTGAAGCTCTCCGCCCATTAAGGCCACGATTTTTTGGCAAATGGCAAGGCCGAGCCCTGTACCACCATAATTACGAGTAGTACTGCCATCGGCTTGTTGGAATTTCTCGAACACGGATTTCTGTTTATCTTCCGCGATACCAATCCCGCTATCGATCACTTCAAAACGTACCCGCGTGGTATCTTCTTTTTCCCACTCTAGCTGCACGTGCAAATGCACATATCCGCTCTCGGTAAACTTAACCGCATTTCCAACTAAGTTGTTCAACACTTGGCGCAGCTGGGTGTTATCTCCATTAACTAAGTTTGGGATGCGATGATCTATCGTCGACTTAAACAGTAAGTTTTTCTGTTCAGCTTTGACTCTGAAGGTGGACTCCACATCCATCGCGATATCCGCCAAATTAAAAGTGGTCTTTTCTAGCTCTAAGCGACCAGCTTCTATTTTGGAGAAGTCTAAGATGTCATTAATCAAGTCCAACAGTGTTAAAGAAGAGCTGTTGAGCATATCGACATATTCTTTCTGCTCTTTGCTCATATCCATTTCAGAAAGCAGAGAAGACAAGCCAATGATACCGTTCATTGGCGTACGAATTTCATGGCTCATGTTCGCTAAGAATTCACTCTTATTACGACTCGCCACTTCTGCTGCGTCTTTGGCTTTTTCAAGCTCTAAATAGTGGCGACGCACCTGCTCAACCGACTGGTTATAATTGCTTTCAAGTACCGAAATTTCGTCGTTATAACGACGTTTTTCAGAGAGAATTAACGCTGGTTTGTTGCCTTCTTCAAGTTGGCTGATCACCGAAGACATTTTCATTAGACGCCTTACTACCAATCGATATACCACGAACATGGTCACGATCGACAGTAAGAATATTTTAACGGCTTCAAATAAAAGCAAGACCACGATGCGCTGTTCGTAATCTTGCAAGATCATGTTGAGGTCAGATTGCACCATTAACGTAGCAAGGTAGAAGTCTTTGCCGCCTAGGGAGTGCTTCATCTCCCACGACTGAGCGTAATGATTATCCGTAACAGGTTGACCAAGCTCAATAATCACGCCTGAAGCATCTTTTATCTCGACATAGTGAACTTCAGGTAACCGGAAAATACCTTCAACCTGTACTTTTAGCTGCTCCCTATCCTCTACCCAAAGGCTAGAACTCAAACCAGACAAATAACTTGCTTCTACTTGTTCGATTTGCGTACTGATACGAGCGACCCTATTTTGATAGTCTACGTAAAAACTTAACCCAGTGACGATTAAGGTAAACAGGGTGCTAATAACTATGATTATTCCCAATAACTGGCGAGATAATCCTACATAGTGCCCATCCATTTTCACCATATATATGTACCGATCTTAAACCTAGCAACTTAGTTGTATTCAACTAGTATAATAGTAGTAAATAAAAGCTAAATCAGGGAACGATATGAAAAAACACATTTTAGCATCTTCACTTATCGGGCTACTTTCAACAGGAAGTTTGTTTGCAGCCGAACCGATTCATTACTACGTCATTGAGAAGCAAGCCCAACCTTTTCAAATCGAAGAGGGAGGCACCACTCATAGAGGAATTGTCACTGATATCGTGAAAGCCGTATTCCAAGATTCTGATTATGAGCTTAAATATCATACATATCCATTTAATCGTATGATTACTCAATTAGAAGCGCGTGAAGAGCCTAATTGGATCACATATGGCAGCCCAACTTGGGGAAACATTCAATCGAAAAATCTTTCCGAGATACCAATTTACAATGTAAAGCACTCCCTACTGAGCAGTAGCAAAGAGCCGTTCCAGTTCCAAGATATGAGCGACTTAGATAATAAAGCTGTCGTCCTACTTCTGGGTTTTGAATACCCGAACCTAGAGCCCTATATCCAGCAAGGTAAGCTTGAAGAGGTTCGGGTTAAAGACTACACCGCAGCCTTTAGAGTGCTAAACCGTATCCCTGGTCACACGGTATTTGTCGAGATGGAATCTCGCGTCAAATATAACTTAGATATACAAAAGCTTGATCCAAAAGCCTACCACCTACAGTCATTCAGTTCTGTCATACCTGACTACCCTATTCATTTGGCATTTGACCCTGAAATGGATCAACAGCTACAAGGCTTCATCAATAAGCGCCTCAAAACGTTACAATCAAGCGGTGAATTAGCCAGTATTATTTCGAATTACTAACTCCGGCCAAAAAAGCAGTAATAAAAAACCGCTCAGTGATAAAATCATAGAGCGGTTTTTAAATATTTTTGATTATCGAACGAAGCCAGTATCGAACATATGGCCCAACTTCGCAGCTTTGGTTTTTAGGTAGTGATTGTTATGAGGGTTATTCCCCTCTTGAAGTGGGACACGCTCTACAATCTTGATGCCTGAGCCTTCCAACGCTTTTACTTTACGTGGGTTATTCGTCATCAAGCGTACCGACTCTATATCTAAAAAGCTCAACATGCCTCGACAAAAAGAGTAATCCCTCATATCAGCCGCAAAACCTAACTGCTCATTCGCTTCCACGGTGTCTGCGCCATTATCTTGCAGGTGGTAAGCTCTGATCTTGTTAATAAGCCCTATGCCACGCCCTTCTTGCCTTAGATAAAACAGCACTCCACTACCGGCGTCTACAATATTCTCCATCGCTCTTGATAGCTGAAAACCGCAATCACAGCGCGCACTGAAGAGGGCATCCCCCGTTAAACATTCTGAGTGAAGACGAATGAGAGGTGCCACAGAATCTTCCAAGTTTCCATATACCAAAGCAAGGTGCTCTTTGCCGGTCGCTCTTTCCACAAACCCGTACATTTTAAACTCGCCCCATTGCGTTGGCAGTTGAGCATAGTCGACAAAGTCGACGTGGTTGTATGGTTCTTGCGCTCTGAGTTCAGAGCGTACTTTCATCAAAATTTTACCTAAGTGGTTATCTCCCGTACCGTCGCCACCATCTCCCCAAAACGCGTCTTTGTGGGAGTGCTCTTTAATTATGGAGTCGCCAGTGCTCACCAGCATATGGGCAAATCGATTATTTTGTTTGAATTTCTCTGTGACAATAAACTCCATGATTTCGACTCTCACGTCGTACCAATCTTCTCGAACTTGCTCTTCGTAGCGTCGGCTAAGTTCAAACGCTTCTTCAGGCGAAGCAGCATAAAAAATACTTTGACGTAATTCAGAGGAATGGAATTTCATCGCTTGATAATAATGTTCACTCGTTGCCCAGACTTCATTATTGATTTCTATAGTACAGCTAGCGAAATTAGACAGATAGCCATTGTTGTCTTCAGGTTCGTAGAACAGAACTTCCTTTTGCATAACTTGCTCCTAGCACTGATCAGCGCAGCACAACTGGACGAAAAAAGAATGATGGAACTCACCATATCTTGGGAAATTAAAGAAACTAATTTCATATTGTTCTTTTTATCTATAAAACTAGTGGGGAGTGTGATTCCTGTCAAATTTATCAATACGACACATCAAAAAAAGCGGAGGGGGAATGAATAGAAAAACAAAAGGGTGGCTATTTTAGCCACCCTACATACAAAAGAATTCAATTAATGGATTAGACCAAGCTCTCTCGCTTCCTCTAGGCTTAAGCCACTTTCTCTGATTTCTCTCAAAGCTTCGATTCGACGACGAGCTTCCGCTGACTTCACTTGCTTTTCAGGTTTAAGGTTAACCTCTTCCTCTGGGGTATCCCATTTATTAGCAATGTTTGTCATTTCATCATGGTTGATAGAATTAATGGACATATTTTCCTCCGAAAACACCATGTAATGGACAGGTAATCTGTAGCAAATGACGTTTTTCTTGTTAAGAAAATCTGCGCTGAATTGTGAAGCCAACGACCCTTCTAAAACCTCATTAATAAAATTGTTATTTATGCTTTGCCAACAGGAAATTTGAGGATTACATTTAAAAGATTCCCTCAAAAGAAAGTGACTTGATCCAACTCTCATTTTCTAAGCTCTCAATTCTGATTTTGAGCTGAAATTCCTTTCATTTTTCCCAAATACTTTTCGAGCTACTTCAACCTTTTTGTGACCGCCACTTCACGTCCCTTACATTAAACGATAATGATAACAATTATCGTTTGAAATTAGAGAACTAAAACTATGGCTTCCCAAACGCCCAATACTTCTCCTTTGATAGAAGTGAAAAATCTATGTGTCGATTACATTACCGATGATGGCGATTTTAACGCTGTAAAATCGGTCAGTTTTGCCATCCAACCCGGTGAAATTTTTGGCCTTGCTGGTGAATCAGGTTGTGGAAAAAGCACGATTGCTTTTGCGATTAACCGGTTACACAAGCCGCCAGCATTCATTTCAGGTGGGCAAATTTTGTTTGGTGACCGCGACTTACTTAACCTTTCCGACGCCCAGCTGAATACCCTTCGATGGAGCGAGATCGCGATGGTTTTTCAAAGTGCGATGAACTCTCTCAACCCAGTACTGACGATTGAAGAACAGTTTGCTGATGTGCTGCGCCACCATCAAGGCATGAGTAATGAACAAGCGAAAGATCGCGCTGAAAAACTGCTCGACCTTGTCAACATTCCACGTGAGAGGCTGACCGAGTACCCACACCAATTCAGTGGAGGCATGCGTCAACGTTTAGTGATTGCGATTGCACTGTCATTAAACCCTAAACTCATCATCATGGATGAGCCTACCACCGCTTTAGATGTTGTGGTTCAACGTGAAATTTTGCAGCAAATCTACCAACTTCGTGAAGAATTTGGCTTTTCCGTCTTATTCATCACCCATGACCTAGCATTAATGAGCCAACTTTGTGATCGCATTGCCATCATGCGCTATGGCGAAATTGTCGAGGTCAATCAAGCAAAAGAAATTCGCAATAACCCTCAACATCCATATACGCAAAAATTATGGAGCTCATTCCCTAACATTCACGAAAGTAAACACGCCATCGCAAGCTAGGAGCAACCAATGACTAAGCCAATTATTCAAGTGAAAAACGTAGTCAAAGACTTCACCGTCGGTGGCGGATTTGGAAAAGAAGAAATCTTTAGAGCCCTACAAGGCGTCAGCTTTGATTTATACGCAGGCAAAACTTTAGCTTTGGTTGGTGAGTCCGGCTGTGGAAAAAGTACATGCGCGAGACTAATGACCAAAGTGTACCCGGCAACAGAAGGGGAAATTCTATTCCATGGCACCAACATTAACGACATCACCAAACGAAAAGACGTCTTAGATTACCGAAGCAAAGTACAAATGGTGTTCCAAGACCCGTTTGGCTCGCTGAACCCTACTCATACTATCGAGCACCACTTAACTCGACCACTTAAGATACATAAGCGCGTCGCAACCCCTGCTGCCCTAAAAGCGCGTTTAGAAGAATTGCTGTCTCTTGTTGAACTGCCTATCGAAACATTAGCTAAGTACCCGCATGAGCTCAGTGGAGGCCAAAGGCAACGTGTAAACTTGGCGCGTGCTCTGGCAGTTGGGGCGGAAGTGATATTGGCTGATGAACCCACGTCCATGCTGGATGTTTCAATACGACTTGGCGTACTTAACCTGATGCAGAGAATGAAAAAAGAGCTAGGCATTGGGTTCCTCTACATTACTCACGACCTAGCTACGGCGCACTATATTGCGGAAGAAACAGCCGTGATGTACAAAGGCCAGATCATCGAATGGGGATCAACCCAAGCGATCCTTACCAACCCTCAACACCCTTATACCAAGCTGTTGATCTCTGCCGTGCCAGATCCTGATCTACCATTTGGCGAACTTGTACAAAATGAACCAAACTATTCCATAGACGCAGACGCAATTCGTCTAAAGAGCAGTGTTGTTCAAGATGAATATCAAGAAGTCAGCGACAATCACTTTGTAAAACAATGGGATAACGTTGCATGAATGAACTAGATGCTTGGTTGGAAACGATCAGTGCTTGGTACAAAAACCGAAAGCACGATCAAGTGGAAACTCTGAAGCCATTGATCTTATCTCCTCCCAAAGCCATTTGGGGTCCGATGATCACCGATCAGCAAAGCAAAGGGATTGCCTGTTGGTTAGATGGTTGCTTACGTCTCTACAAGTTCTACCAGCATCAAGCTGACGCCGATGGTGCCTATCAGTACCTGATGTTTGCTTACAGTAAGCTTCAAGTGGTGAGCTGTAACCCTGCCGCAGAAAAAGAGCTGGTGGATTGGTGCCTCAAGCGCATTCAACACCTTTGTGTGCTTGCCTTAGAGTTCGGCAATCAGCAGAACAATCAGCGATGGCAAGATCAAGCTCAGGAGCTGATCGAGTCTCACGTCCAGTTTATGGCCTCTCTTGCTCAGAAGCATGATCAAGGGCTAAAAAACCATCGACTTCAGTAATGACGGAAGCATGATCAAGAAAAACACTTGATCATGCTTTCAGATCCAAACAATCCAATCCATTGATAACCCTAAATTTTAGGCAAAAAAAAGCGAGTCCATGAAGAACTCGCGAAATCTATTCAATATGATGTAACAATATGAGCCAATCTATTAATCATAAGAAAGGACAAAAGGTTGTCTATTCGGGATAAATATTAACCATCGGCTTGTTTATCTATGTCAATGCTATGTCAATGCTGTGTCAAGGTTATGTCTGGTTATCAACAAATTTAATTACCAATCGCCACTTCATCTAACGCTCTAAATACCGTGTCATCTAGATGCCCTTCATAAACCTGTTTGCACACTTTTCTTCTGACCGCCAAACCTGAAATCAATCGTTCAATCGATAAATGCTTATTAGTGTGTCGCTCGTTATAAAGCTCAATAATTTTGCTCAATGTTTCATATTGGATAACATCCTCACCCACTCGTAGCCAATCCAGCTTCTCAATCAGCTCTGAACACTCCTCTTTGATTGAGTTATGAGAATGACCAGTCATTGCAGACAATGCCGTTATACTGCGTTCTAGAGCTTCTGGTGAGGTGTACTTGGATAAAGTAATAGTGATCTCGTCAGCATTAATCTCAACAGAATGCTTTTTCAACTTCACACGGCGGCCGAGTTTGCCACGCGGAGAAGGAGCTTTACGTTGAATTGGCTCGAATTCACCATCAATGATCTCAGCTAATTCATCCAGCTTTTGTTTAGAAACCATCTCATTTCTTAGTGGGTTAGGCAGAGTTGGTGCCATATTACGCTTACCGGCATTCGTTGTACGAGCACGTGAATAACGAAGCACTTCTTCCGCGTTACACTTAATATCGACTTGGTAATCAACGACCTTGCCTTTCTCGATCATCGAGGTGATCGTCAAATGGTAACCCCAAAGATTGACCAAGAAATTCGCTTCACCGCTATCGACTTCTCCGAGCTTACGCAGTTCACGGATCAAATCCATAGAGAAACGACGCCAATCGATATTTCGAGCGAGTTTCTGATTCAACTCACTTAGCAACATGCAATCTGAATGGCGACGCGCCATACGGCTTCTGAAATACGAATACAGTTGGAAAACCAAAGTATGCTGCTTCAGGATTTCTGGCGGGAATAAGAAAAAGTAATCGCGAGTCAGCAACTCTTCATAGAAAGACGGTTCCCAAACTAAGATATAAAGGTTTGGTTTAATGCGAATTTCGCCGTCAGCGCCTTCTGTAGGGGCTTCTTCCGATGCAGTGATAGTACGAGCCAAAAATCTAAAACGGTCGCTCTTGAAGCCTTCTGGCATGTTCTCACTGAGCCATCGGCCTGTCAGCTCGTGCAATTGAAAGTCGGTAAACTCAATTCGATCGATACTATCTCGAATAGAATCACGTGCAGGTCCACTATCCTTCTTACCACGAAGCGATAAAATATCAGTAATGTACAACGGTGTTTTGTTTGGCGTTTGCTTCGCATCAAGCTGGTAGTCTTCTTGATGATGATCGTGGTATTGGACGGTTAAAGTAAACAACGCGAACAGAGTCATCAGATCATCAACCGTCATAATATTTTTAGATGATCGTGTTTCGATCACAGCACGAGTGCCAGAGATCGAAACCATGGCTTTTTGATAATTCTTACGTGTACGCGGTGGCGCGAGTGCTTGATCAATGATTCCTGCCCAATTCGTTGGAGAGACAATAAATTGATCCGCTTCATCTTTCATGCTTGGTGGGGTATTCAAGCCATGTTCATTCAATAAACGTTTGTTGACCTGAGTTTGCGCCAACGCTTTCGAACGCTTTTGTTTTTCGTTTTGCTTGACGCTTTCGGTGACTAGGCTTGTTGCACCAAGCACCGAAATAAGTTGATTTGGATTAACGAAACGGTGAAGCATCGTTTTTCCAGCAAGTCCTTCTTCAAAACGCACGGGGATTTGTTTGAACAACCCAATGTTGACTGCGGCTCTTAAACGTTGTTGCAGCGCAGCTCGAGTGACCTGGCCATCGGTTGATTCAACAATTTCAGTGGTAGATACGTAACCGTCTTTACTAGAAAAACCACGCAATGAAATAAGGTTCAGCAGTTCAACGATACTTTTGGTGACGCCTTTAAAGTGTTGATACTGTTCAATCCATTCTACAGCAGATTCTGAAACCTCAAATAGATGACCATCTTTATGGCTGCGGGCTTTAATTAATAATTTTTCTTCAGGCTTCATTTTTAGATCCGTATCACACTAGCCGTAATATCACTATAGTTCCAAGAGGATAAAGAAAAAATGATCATAAATAAAGAGATTTTATTGGCTTTTAAATAACTGATCTTTTTGATTAAAGTGATCTATATTGATTATATGATCTAATGATCTGAGAGGGTTTTTGCTTTTAAGTTGTTGTTTTAAAATAACTTAATTTTTTGACCACTGAAAGCATGATCATAGCTTACCCGAAACTATGATCATTGAATCTTTGAAAGCATGATCAGAATATGTCAGAACGATGATCATTGATATAAGCAAAGCATGATCATGTGATGTCTGAAAGCATGATCATCTTGTTTGAACATGTTATCCACAAGCGAGAATATTTTTCATCCTCCCATCTGACACGCGACGCTTAATTTCTTTGGAAATTGGTTTGGAAGCATGATCAAGAGTGGTAATTTTTGTATGAAAAACATACGGATTCAAGCCGAACGATGAAAATGGACTGGGTTTTGCGTAGTACAGTGTTGGAACGACATTGCTGCGTGTATAAGACCAGCTGACGAAAGCATGATCAGGTATTACGTTTGTCTATGGTATTCGAGTTTATGTACGACTGAATTAAGCCTTAACTTGTTCAATCTCTCCTTTAAGTCCCAGTCTATCTACATTAAGCCGTAATTTACTTTGAAAAACTCATGCTTCCGGTAGGTACTTACTCTTGATCATTTTTCCGGAGTAGGATCCAACAAGCTACAGTCAGACTCGTCATCAGTCGATCGCTATATATCCTTGATCATTTTTCCGTATTTATCGAAAAAGCGTGCAAATATACTTTGATGATCGCTTGATCATGCTTCCTAGGCTTTAAGCTAAAACAGGCTTATTGTTATGCGGCTTTAGCTAGTGAAAGGCTTACTCATGGTTCTTGCTATTGCTGTTGGAAATTCGGTTAGAAAATTAAAAATACAATCAAAATCACATTAGCCGTAGTTAGTGAAGAAAATTCAATCGTTCCGGTCTCATTAAAGTGATTCTAATTTACAATGTAAATAAGTGATACTGTAACACTTTCATTCTGTTTAGGTTTGGGCCTGGTTATGAACGGTTTTTTGTTGAATATTTATCGATAAAAACATTAATTAGCTAGGATTTGGATTATTTTATGTGATTTTACTCATAAATGTTTGTTCACCTTTTTGTTGTTTTTGTCTTTATTTGTTGTACAATCTGTCTTTAGTTAATCATTACGGAAATTGGCAATGAAAAGAGAACAAACGATTGATAATCTCTATCAATTAGCCGAACAGACACAACAAGTTCAGGCAGATCGCATCGAGATTGTATTGGAAGAGAGAAGCGACGAGCACTTTCCTCCAATGTCTAAGGCTTTAATGGAAACACGTTCGGGTTTAACTCGCCGTAAGTTGGATGATGCAATCAGCAAGCTTGAAGCTGCCGGCCATCAATTTACAAAAAATAATGCCAATCACTATTCTATTTCGTTAGAAGAAGCACACATGCTGATGGATGCGGCGGGTGTCGCTAAGTTCCATGAACGAAAAAAGCATGGTGATAATAAACCGTGGATTATTAATGTTCAGAACCAGAAGGGCGGTACTGGTAAGTCTATGACTGCAGTACATTTAGCTGCTTGCCTTTCTTTAAATTTGGATAAACGTTACCGCATCTGTTTGATCGATTTAGACCCTCAAGGCTCCTTACGTCTATTTTTGAACCCACAAATTAGCGTATCTGAACACGAAAATATTTATTCAGCCGTCGATATCATGTTGGATAACGTACCAGAAGACCAAGAAGTTGATGCTGAGTTCTTACATAAAAATGTATTGCTTCCTACGCAATACCCGAACTTAAAGACAATCTCGGCTTTCCCTGAAGATGCAATGTTTAACGCAGAGGCGTGGCAACACCTTTCTCAGAATCAGTCTTTAGATATCGTTCGTTTATTAAAAGAAAAACTGATCGACAAAATCGCAGACGATTTCGATGTCATCATGATCGATACCGGCCCTCACGTTGACCCGCTAGTATGGAATGCGATGTACGCATCGAATGCTTTACTTATTCCATGTGCTGCTAAACGCTTGGACTGGGCATCGACAGTAAACTTCTTCCAACATTTACCGACGGTTTATGAAATGTTCCCTGAAGATTGGAAGGGACTCGAATTCGTTAGATTGATGCCAACCATGTTTGAAGACGATAACAAGAAGCAAGTGTCAGTCTTAACTGAAATGAACTACTTATTGGGTGATCAAGTGATGATGGCAACGATTCCTCGTAGCCGCGCTTTTGAAACTTGTGCTGATACTTACAGTACTGTTTTCGACCTCACGACCAGTGATTTTGAAGGGGGCAAGAAAACATTGGCTACGGCCCAAGATGCAGTACAGAAGAGTGCGCTTGAGTTAGAGCGTGTATTGCATAGCAATTGGTCATCATTAAATCAGGGGTAATTTAGACTATGGCAATTAAAACATCTGACTTAAACGCAAAGTTATTCGGTAAAGCGAACAAACGCCGTGTCGTCACTCCTCAAGAAGCACATACAGCGGCCAAAGAACAAGCTCAAGTGATTGAGCTCTCTGTTGCTGGCGAAGAATTAGTGTCTTTTGAACTGATGCGTATTCCAGCAGAGCAAATTGTAGATAAGACAGTTGTGTTTTCTGAAAATGCTCGTGAGCAGTCGTTCCTTAATGAGCATGCATTATCGGATGTATTAACGACGTTACGTGATCGTGGCCAACAATACCCAGCGGTTGGTCGAAAAGGCGAAGATGGCAAGATCGAAGTTCTAGACGGTAGCCGTCGTCGTATGTCATGTATCTTGGCGGAAAAAGAGTTTCTGATTTACGTTGCTGAAGGCATCAATACGGAACACGCCAAGTTTCTTTCTGATGTAGCAAATGCTCATAAACCTCTATCTCTTTTTGAGAAGGGTAAAGAGATGCAAGCTAAGTTAGAAAGCGGTGAAGCCGAAGATCAGAAAGCCCTAGCTAAGATGTTTCAATGTAGCGAAGCATTGGTGAGTGGTGCACTGAAAGCGGCTGACCTTCCTTTGGAATTACTTCAAGCTTATCCAAACGTCAGCGACTTAGGTAGGCCAACCATTGTTAAGTTACACAAGCAATTCTCGACATTGGATGACAATCAACAGCAAGAGCTTTTGAAAAAATGTGCGAATACTGAAGGGTATGTATGGCAGCGTAGCCAAGCGCAAGGGGTTTCTCGCTTAACAAAAGATGTGACTGAAACGATTGAGTCTTGGATTCTTGAGTTGGCTCCAGCTCCCGCTAAAGCGGCTTCAAATAAGGTGGACTTAGTGAAAGGCCGTGCAACCTACAGTCGCAAAGGCTCTAATTTGGCGCTCAACCTTAAGAAGGTCGATGATGCAACAATGAAGGAAATCCTCGCATTTGTTGAGTCAAAATTAGAAGCGTAGCCCGTTCACGTTTAAACCATCTAAAAAGCCGCCTTGTGCGGCTTTTTGTTTTCCTGTGCTACCATGTCCGTAATGCAATATTGGACATCATGATGAACTCGCCACTAACATTCCTTTCTCAGTTATCTCAATTCGCTAAGCGGTGTGATCACCGTTTTGGTGTGGTTATTCGTGGGCAGCAACAATGGCAATATGCTCTTGTTGAGCAGTATATCTCTAATTTACCTAATCCCCGTGTCTTCCAGATTGGCGGAACTTCGTTTACGGCCGGTATTGAAGCTCTACCGATGAAGAAAGGCCATGCATTGCTAGGCCGAGAATGTGATGTACTTGTATGTGATTTCACATCTGGTTTCGATGCAAATGGATTTACTGCTGCGGTTGGGGCTTTGGTGGGCGGCGGCATGCTCTTCATTATCCCACCCGAACAATCGAATACAGAGCAGTCTTTGATGGTGGAGTGGCTAGACGCACGCATTGACCAACTCGTTAGCATTAATCAGGGGCAACCTCTGCCCGTATTGCCTGATGACTGCATGACGACAAGCAGCGTTGACGATCGATTCCACCAGCAAAAAGAAGCGGTCTCACTTATTCACAAAGTGTTGAAAGGGCATCGTAAGCGCCCTTTAATCATTACCGCGGATAGAGGACGTGGCAAGAGCAGTGCGCTCGGCATTGCGTCTGCTGAGATAATGGCGGAAAAGCCTCTCACCATATACATCACCGCGCCAAGTCCTAAAGCTGTTCAACCCGTTTTTGAGCATGCCGAAAAGTTATTGGAAAACGTCGAGCGAATCAGTGCAACCTGTATTCGGCATAATGGAGCAGAGCTTCGATTCGTCGCGCCTGATGAGCTGCTTACCTTATGCAATAAATGCGATTTACTGCTCGTAGATGAAGCCGCTGCGATTCCTTTACCTATGCTCAAGCGAATGGTTGAGCATTATCATCGACTCGTCTTTTCGACAACAGTGCATGGCTATGAAGGAAGTGGGCGTGGTTTTGGATTAAAGTTCCAAACATGGCTATCGCAACATCGCCCTGGGTGGAAGTTGTATCAGATCGACCAACCTATCCGCTGGGCGGAACATGACCCTCTAGAACAATGGCTATTTGATACATTTCTTCTCGATGCTGAAGCGGCAGAGGTGAGTGACAATCTTCCGCAAGAACACTCAACGCTCACGTGGGAACTCATCGATAAAGCGCAATCAATTAAGAGTCCAGAAAAATTAACCCAGTGTTTTGCTTTGCTCGTTGAAGCCCATTACCAGACCTCACCCAATGATCTAATGCAGTTATTAGAAGACCCCAATATGCACTTATTTGGACTGTTTCATGAGGATGCGTGTATTGGCTGTGTTCTTACTGTCGATGAGGGCCGATTGGATTCGGAACTAGTGAGTGCGATTCAGTTAGGAAAACGTAGACCAAGAGGGCATCTCGCGCCTTCTATTCTCGCCAACCATTTAGGATTGGGTGAAGCTGCAGAGCAGCAATGCATGAGGATTATGAGGATCGCTGTTCACCCGGAGGTTCAGAGGTGTGGCTACGGGCAAGATATGCTTTCTTATTTAAAGAGTGAAGCCATTGGTCGTTATGATTACCTCGCGACAAGCTTTGGCGCGACCCGAGATTTAGTCGACTTTTGGTATGACAGCGGTTTTATTTTGTCTCACGTGGGTTCTCAAAGAGATCAAGCTAGTGGGGGCCATGCCTTATTAATGGTTAATCCTCTTAGCGACACATCGAAGTATTGGACGGAAGAAATTCAGTCCAATTTCAATGCTAACTTAGACTACTTATTTTCTAGCACTCTTAATGAACTTGAACCAGAAATGGTACGCGCTTTGTATAGCAAACTCCCTCCTAGTAGGAGAGGCACCCAGAATCACGTATTGATTCAGAATTATGTTAGTGGTGGCAATAGTTTTGATAGCGTTGCGTATTTACTGGAGCGGCTGATTCGTTCACTGTCGGCTAATGAGTTAGGGCGAGTGAGCGACTTGTTGATCTGTAAAGTGATTCAAAAATGGTCGTGGGCAAAGTGTGTATTAAGCTATGGATTGGTCGGTCGAAAACAAGCCGAGGCTCAACTAAGGAATGATGTTTCTCGCCTATTGAGCGATTTACACTGTAAATAGAACCTTTGTGAGCGACTGTATTTACAGTGTAAATAGGTAGATTATTTACACTGTAAACCGCCCACTAACCACGTCAATATTATATGCATTTTTATATTTGACTTATTGCTACTGATAATTCCTTTTTTTTAACCTGCTGTTTTCTTGCCTTATTTTAACCATACAAATCGAAGCGTTATTAGCAAACTAGCTTTTATTAGCAATCATTTGATTAATTAATATTCCTATCTACACTCAAAGATATGCAACACCGTCATATTGGCTAAACAGATAATAATAAAGTAGCAGGAAGTAACATGGAATGTTGGCTAGATGAGTCTCTAGAGATCTCTACTGTACTCAATGCAAAAGACAAATACTTAGAATGGCTTAAACAAGGTTCTTCAATATCCATTGATGCCTCGCAAGTCGTCAGGGTCGATACTGCCGGCTTACAAACACTCGCTTCTCTCTTCGTTTCAGCTAAACATGCCGGGTTGGATATCAACTTAGTCAATTCGTCGTCGGTGTTAACCGATGCCATTACTTTGTTGAACCTTGAAAATCAGTTTTACTCCGAAAAGGAACTTTGAGGGTTTTTCAGTATGAAGAGAATTTTAGCAGTAGACGATTCAGTATCTATCCGCCAAATGGTAAGCCACACTTTAAAAGACGCTGGCTATGAAGTTGAAACCGCCAATGATGGTAGTGATGCTTTACGTAAATCGAAAACCCAAAAGTTTGATGTGGTGATATCAGACGTCAATATGCCTATCATGGGGGGCTTCGATTTAGTACGAGCCATTCGTGGAATTCCTCATTACAAATTTATCCCAATCTTGATGCTCACGACTGAAACGAGTACCGAGAAAAAGCAAGAAGGGAAATCTGCTGGGGCAACTGGATGGTTAGTGAAACCATTTAATCCAGACACCTTACTAAAAACTCTGAAACGAGTGCTGTAACACTCTTTTTAGTCACCCTTTCAGTATCGAAATTAACATTATGCTCAACTTAGGGTAGGGATGAATATGGCTTTAGACATGGATCAGTTAAGGAAGATGTTCTACGAAGAATGTCGAGAAAACTTAGAAGTCTTAGAAGAAATTCTATTAGACCTTGAGCCTTCGTCTGTCGATATTGAAACCATAAATACGATATTTAGAGCCGCCCATTCAATCAAAGGTGGCGCGGCGACATTTAACTTATTTGATATCAGTGAATTTACTCACTCGGTTGAAGCCTACCTAGACCAAGTTCGAAATGAAAAATTGTTTCTTAGTAAATCGAGTGTGGATGTTCTACTGAGAAGTTGTGATTGTATTAAAGACATGCTGGAAGGACATGAAAGTAACTCTGATGTTGATGCGGCTCTTAAAGAAGCGGTGAATGGAGAGCTTAAGCAACTTCTCAATGAGCAACAAGACAACGAAATACAAACAGAAGAAGACAATTCGCAATCAGACAAAACGGCACCCGAACTCGATGACGTGGAAGGGAATTGGCAGGTTAAGTTCGTTCCCCATTCCGATATTTTTTTCAGTGGCAATGATCCGTTAAGAATTATTCGAGAAATTCGAGAACTGGATGAGGAAGCAACAATTGAATGCTGCTCTCCTGATATACCTGAACTTAGCGAAATTGAACCAGAGCTCTGTTACTTACATTGGGCTTTCGTGCTTGCTTCAGAAACGCAAGAAGAGGACATCCGAGAGATATTTGAGTGGGTGGAAGATGAATGTGACCTTGAAATTCAACGAGTGAGCACGACTGATATTGAACCTGAATTGAATGAAACTGGCACGTCTTCGCAACCTGAGCCCTCCAACGAAAACACACCAAGTTCTACTTCAATTTCCTCTGAAGTCACCGACCAGCAAGCCGCCAAACAAGAGGTGGTTTCCAAACCATCTTCAACTCCGAGTAAGTCATCTAAGGCTGATTCTGGAGTGAGTTCCATTCGGGTGGATATCGATAAGGTTGATGGCTTGATTAATTTAGTCGGGGAGTTAGTGATTACCCAATCAATGCTGACAGAGATTGGTAATGATTTTACGGTCGATAAACTCGAAAAGTTAAAAGCTGGTTTGGATCAACTGCTTCAGAACAGTAAGGACCTCCAAGAAAACGTACTGAATATTCGCATGCTTCCTATGAGCTTTGCGTTTAGCCGCTTTCCGCGTTTGGTTCGTGACCTTAGTGGGCGTTTAGAAAAAGAAGTGGATCTGCAAATCGTCGGGGAAAACACCGAACTCGATAAAACGGTATTGGAACGCATTGTCGACCCGTTGGTTCACTTGGTCAGAAATGGCATTGACCATGGTATTGAAATGCCAGAGCTGCGCAAACAAAGCGGCAAACCTGAAATGGGCGTGATTAAACTTGATGCATTTCATCAAGGTGGCTCAATCATTATAGAAGTCGAAGATGACGGGGCCGGCATCAACTGCGATGTGCTATGGGAAAAGGCGGTGAAAAAAGGGGTGGTTGCTGAAGACGCTCGCCGTGAGGAGATGACCGACAAGCAAGTCGTGAATCTTATTTTTGCTCCTGGCTTTTCTACTGCGGAGGAAGTCTCTGATATCTCTGGTCGCGGTGTTGGCATGGATGTAGTGAAACGCAACATTGAAGAGCTCGGTGGCCATATCGAAGTTGAATCAAAGTTAGGTAAAGGCAGTAAATTTACAATCAGTCTGCCACTTACCTTAGCGATTTTAGATGGCCAGCTTGTGAAAGTCAGCGGTGAAGTTTACATCATCCCATTACTGACCATCATCGAATCGATCCAAATTGATACCAGCTGCGTTAAGCATGCAGCCGGTGGTGTCGAGCTATATCGGTTACGTGACGAAAACATTCCGATCCTTCGCCTGCAGGACGAATTTGAAATGGGGTCAAGCGGTGATCTACAAGACCGAATCTTATGTTTCGTCGAAGCGGCAGGTAATCGAGTTGGCTTGTTGATTGATGAACTACTGGACCAACAACAAGTGGTCATCAAAAGCCTAGAGTCTAACTACAGTAAGGTTGCTGGTATTTCTGGAGCCACGATTTTGGGAGACGGTTCAGTGTCTTTGATTCTGGATATCCAAGGATTAATTACGTCTTTCTTAGACAAAACGTCGGACAACAATGTGAAAAAAGGCATAGCTGCTTAGTGGTACACACAGCTTTAAATTTAGGAGAGAGCAATGGAAGCGGTCTCACCAGTAGAAATTGAACAAGCTCAGGGTAATGTCATGAGCGCGGAAATCAGTGAAAACGCTGACTTTCTCAGCTTCTGTTTAGACAAAGAGTTGTATGGCGTCGTGATCAAAGATGTTGAAGAGATACGAGTATGGGAGAGACCAACCCCGATACCAAGAGCACCAAGTTATGTGAAAGGCGTCATTAACTTGAGAGGCATGATTGTCCCTATCGTAGATTTGAGAGCTCGCTTTGATATCGGACAGTGTGACTACTTACCTACGACTGTGGTGTTGGTGTTACGAAATTCGAGTGGCGAGTCAGAGCAACTCATGGGCTTGGTTGTGGATGCGGTGTCTGATGTTGTGAGCCAAGGTGACAACGAGATTTATCCCGCAGTTGGCGATTCTAGCATTGGCTTATTTATTCAAGGCTTACTGAATGTCGATGAGCAGGTGATGTCGCTGCTAGATACAGAAGAGTTATTGAATATCGACCACATTTTGAAGGCAGGATGAAAATGGCAGCGGAAGAATATCTCAGTTTTATTTTAGAGAATGAAGAGTATGCAGTACCCATTTTGGATGTCCGTGAGGTGCGGGGCTGGAACCAAGTGCGCAGCGTTCCAAACTCACCGGAGTATCTACTTGGTGTGTTAGAAATTCGAGGTGAATACGTCCCTATCGTGGATTTACGTATGCGCTTTAATTTAACCCCTGCCGTTATCAATGCCACAACGGTCGTTATTGTGTTGAACGATGCGAACAAACATCCACTCGGCATCATTGTTGATGCGGTGGCAGAAGTCTACGCACTGGAGCCAACGGCGATTAAGCCTGCTCCACATATGTCGCTAACCTTAGATGAAAGTTATATCAAAGGGATTGCGTCGGAAGCGAATGGACACCTAATTATTATTAATCTAGAGGCTCTGTTTGATGTTCAGGAGCTAACTAATTCGTCAGTAGAAGAAGCGCTAATGTGAGGTAATTTATGTCATTCTGGAACAGAAGAAAGGAATCTGTGTCACCTTTGGTGCCACCCGTGCAAGACACGTTAATGGAAGAACCAGTTGAAGAAGAAGGCTTGTCGAAAGAGCAGTTATTAAGTGCATTAGGCGCTGCTCAAACCGCCTTAATGATGGTGGATCGAGACTTCAAGATTACCTATGTAAACGACCGATCTGTTCAGTTGTTGAAAATACATGAAGTACTATTTCAAAGCGTGTGGCCTTCTTTCCGCGCTGAAAAGTCTTACCTTGAAGGTTTTTGTATTGATGGCTTTCATGCCAATCCTCAGCACCAAAGACAATTGTTGTCGAATCCATCAAACCTTCCGTACACCACGACCATCAATGTAAAAGACGTACTGATTGAGTTGAATGTTGGCGCCATCATTGACAGTTCCGGACAGTACATCGGGAACACTCTGGAGTGGAGTGATGTCACGGAAGAAAGGGCACAGCAGAATAATATTGCACGCTTACAATCTGCAGTCGATCAAGCGCAAACCGCGATGGTGATGATTGATCGCGACTTTGATATTACCTACGTTAACCACGAAACCATTAACTTATTCAAAAAGCATGAAGCCACGTTACGCACTGTATGGTCTGGCTTTACGGCGACCGAAGATTGGTTGATGGGTCGATGCATTGACGAATTTCACCGCAACCCTGCACACCAAAGACAGCTTTTAAGTACGCCAAATAACCTACCATATTCTACCGATATAACGATTGGTGACCTGAAAATAGAGCTCAATGTTGCCGCTATTATTAACACTCAGGGTGAGTATGTAGGTAACACGTTAGAGTGGAGAGATGTAACCGAAGAAAGAGCTAATGAAACCCAAGTGGGCCGTTTAGCTTCTGCGGTAGAAGGGATGACCACAAACCTAATGATGGCCGATGAAAATGGCATTATTCAGTATTTGAACCCTTCACTATCAAACCTACTAAAGTCGCGTGAACGAGATATTCAAAGTGCTTTGCCGAGTTTCGATGCGAGTAACCTTGTCGGAAAGAATATCGATATTTTCCATAAGAACCCTGCCCACCAACGCGGCATTATTGCGAACCCAGACCGATTACCGTTCAGCGCTGACATTAAAGTGGGCTCTCTTGAATTTAACTTAACCTGTATCGCGATGCGTGATTCGTCTGGTAACTACATGGGGCCAGCATTGCAATGGGTGGACATTACTGAGCAACAAGACGGTCAGCGACAAGTAGAAAGCTTGATCCAAAAAGCGACTGCTGGTCAGTTAGGTGAGCGTATTGATACCTCCGTCTACAGCGGCTTTATGAAAGAACTAGGCGATGGCATCAATGGTCTCCTTGATACTTTGGTGAACCCGCTTGGTCAATGTATCGATGTGATGAGTAAAGTGGCAGATGGCGATCTGAAAAGCACCATGTCAGATGATCACCAAGGGGAGTTTGGTCGCTTGGCTGAATCTGTTAATACCTCGATCCTCAATATTCGAAACATGGTTGAGAAAATTACGACCTCTTCTGCTCGTGTTGCTACTGCATCGACAGAAATTGCGGATGGTAACAATGACTTGAGCCAGCGTGTCGAAGCACAAGCATCAAACCTCGAAGAAACCGCGGCGAGTATGGAGCAGATGACTGCCACCGTTAAACAAAATGCCGACAACGCTAAAGGTGCGAATGAGCTTTCCGATGACGCTGCTAAGAAAGCGGGCAAAGGTGGTCAAGTGGTTGGACAGGCTGTCGACGCTATGGCTGAAATCAACAGCGCGAGTAAGAAGATCGCAGATATTATCGGCGTGATTGATGAGATTGCCTTCCAAACGAATCTACTTGCACTAAATGCAGCAGTCGAAGCGGCAAGAGCGGGCGAGCAGGGCCGAGGGTTTGCTGTAGTAGCTGGCGAAGTACGAAACCTAGCTCAGCGAAGTGCGGCAGCTGCCAAAGAAATCAAAGGCCTTATCAAAGACAGCGTAGAGAAAGTAGATGAAGGTTCTCGATTGGTGGATGAGTCTGGTGAAACCTTGAATGATATCGTCGATGCCGTTGCTCGTGTGTCTGATCTTATCCGTCAAATTGCCGAGTCGAGTGTCGAACAATCTACAGGTATTGATGAGATTAATCGAGCAATCACCACCATGGATGAGATGACCCAACAAAATGCATCTTTGGTTGAAGAGACTTCTGCGGCTAGCCAATCGCTACGCTCTGAAGGGAAAGAGCTGTTGAACTTAATGAATTTCTTCAGTACGGACAGCAATGTGGCGCAGTACAGTGCGCCGCCTAGCCACAGCTCAACGGTGTCGCCAATGAAACCGAGAGCCAATATCAGCGAGCTCAAGCAAAACAAAGTGGTGAACTCTGGACTTAAGTTTGGTGAGGACGGTGATGAATGGGAAGAGTTTTAAGCCAAACTCAGGAATCAGCCACGATGGATGCCAATCAAGAATTTGAGATAACCCGAAAGGACTTTAAGTTCATTCAATGGTTTATCCATAAGAATGTTGGCATCCACCTGACTGATCAAAAGTATGCCATGGTTTATGGCCGCCTAAGCCGTAAATTGCGTGAGAAAGGTCTTGGTCGTTTTGTTGAATATCGTGAACTGATTGAGCAATCAGAGCAGGATAAAGTTGAGTTCATTAATGCGCTTACCACTAACAAAACGTCATTCTTTCGAGAGCAGCATCACTTTGATTACCTCGAGTCGACTCTTATCCCTCAATGGAAAGCGCAACGTCGAACCGATATTCGTATCTGGTCGGCCGGGTGCTCGACGGGAGAGGAGCCATATAGCTACCTAGCGTCACTCAGCAAACAAGGCGCTTTTGATGATTTCGAGCGAGTGTCAGTCTTAGCGACCGACTTAGATACCAACGTATTGGCGCATGCTAAAGCGGGGATCTACGACGAAGAGTCCCTCCCGAGTATTCCTAAGCCTTACCTCAGAAATAACTTCGTTAAAGGCAAAGGCTCTTTTGCGGGAAAGTTCAAATGTTCTAGAGCATTACAAGAACATGTGACTTTCAATCAATTGAACTTACTTGGAGAGTGGCCGATGCGAAAGCCATTTGACCTTATCTCCTGCCGAAATGTGATGATCTATTTTGATAAAGAAACTCAACAGAACTTGTTGAGCCGCTTTCACCATCAGCTTGTTGAGGGGGGCACTTTATTCATTGGGCACTCTGAAAGTGTTGGGAGTGACTGTCAGATCTTTCGCCACCTTGGCAACACCATTTACCTCAAACAGTAATTTTTATACCAGGAGCTCCCGTGTTAGCTATCGATCACAGCGTCAATTACAGTCGCTTTTACCATGAACATAGAAAGCAGCATGTGGTTAAGGTGCTTCCTGGTGGAATGTATTGCACCGACCAAGCTGAAATCATCAGCACTGGCTTAGGATCATGCGTTGCGGCATGTATTTGGGATCCTCACGCTCATGTTGGTGGAATGAATCATTTTTTGTTACCCGTGGCGCACAATGCAGAGCATCACCATTGGTCTCACAACGATGTCATTTCTACTGCTGCGCGTTATGGCAGTTACGCTATGGAAATGCTGATTAATCAGCTTATATCGAAAGGTGCTGAACGAAATTTAATGCACATGAAGTTGTTTGGGGGAGCGCAGATGCTTGGGAAAAAATCGGCAATCGGTGAAAAGAATGTGGATTTCATTTTACGCTACGCCAAACAAGAAAACTTTCAGGTAGACGCGTATGACTTGGGAGGCATGGAACCACGAAAAATCATGTTTGATCCGCTTAGCGGCAAAGCGTGGTTAAAGCGAATTCCCTTCGCTGAGATCAGCCATCTTAAACATCAAGAGGATCATTACGCAATGGAAGTTGAAAGGGACAGTCATAAACCTTCGGATGATGTGGAGTTGTTTTAGTTATGCGAAAAATAAAAGTGTTAGTTGTTGATGATTCACCAGTGTTCCGCTCTTTGTTAACCGAGTTGATCACATCGGATCCAGATCTTGAGGTTGTCGGTTCTGCTGAAGATCCGTATGAAGCTAGGGAATTGATCAAAAAACTTAGCCCAGACGTCCTGACACTTGATATCGAAATGCCAAAAATGAACGGCGTACAGTTTTTAAAGAATTTGATGCGTTTGCGCCCTATGCCTGTGGTCATGATTTCAACACTGACTCAGCATGGTGCAGAAACGACGTTACACGCACTAGAACTTGGTGCGGTTGATTATTTTCCTAAACCTGCAATGGACAGTACTGGCGACATGCTTGCCTATAAAGAGCTGATTAATTCGAAGTTGAAAATGGCCGCAATGGCTAATGTTAATTCAGATCCTTCACCTAGCCCTGTTAACGTGCCCACGATTATCGCGAAAAAGTCGAAATGTGAAATCATAGCGATTGGTGCGTCTACCGGGGGAACGGAGGCGGTTCGTAATGTTATTTCAGCATTGCCTGCAGGATTACCCCCAATTTTAATTACCCAACACATCAGTGCTTTGTTTACTGGTCCATTTGCTGAACGGTTAAACAGTGTTAGCCAAGTGAATGTGCAGGAACTGGGCGTTGGGGTGGTGCCTCTCATTAATGGTTGCGCATATGTCGCGCCTGGTGATAAGCATATGGTCGTGCTGCGCAAAGGCTCAAAGTTGTATGGGCAAGTTGACGATAGGCCACCTGTTAATCGTCATAAGCCGTCAGTGGATGTGATGTTTGATTCTATTTCAGAAACTGTGGGTGCTAAGGCTTTGGGGATCATTCTAACGGGAATGGGGAACGACGGTGCCAAAGGAATGCTAAAAATGAAAGAAAGTGGAGCTGTGACTATTGCTCAAGATGAAAAAACCTCAGTGGTTTGGGGAATGCCTAGGGTAGCCGTTGAGATAGGTGCGGCCTTACATGTTAAGCCACTAACAAAAATTCCAGAGATTATTGCTGATTACATCAATCAATAATGCTCACATAAAATTAAAACGTCAGGAGCTCATTATGGATAATGGAGAGGGATCGAAATCGCGAGTGAAATACTTGTTCGTTGTCACATGCCAAGTGGTGTTGCTTACCGTCGCAGTGTTCTACGCGACGACGGCGATACAGATTGGATTAATGATTGCGGCGGCGGCTTTGCCTTGGTGCACATTTCCATTTCAAAGTACGCAGGGAGCAGAATCACAGGCTCAAGAAGAAGATGCGCATTCATGCATCCAGGCAGAAACACTTGAGCACGTCCGTTCTATCTACTCAGAAAACTTACCTAATATTCACGATTCCCTTGGTAAGCAGCACTCTATTATTGGCGAATCAGTAGAGACCTTGAATGACAGCTTTTTTGGCTTACAAGAAATCAGTGAACAGCAAAGCCAAGTGTCTGAAGGGCTCGTCAATGAAATGCTGTCTAACCAAGACAGCGAATACAGCCTATCTAAAGTACTACCTAAGACAGAAGAAATCATTAATCAGTTTGTAAGTACCTTAGTGGACATTTCTGAAAAAAGTATCTCTGCGGTTCATAGTATTCACGATATGTCGGACAAGTTAGATACCGTTTTTAGCTTGCTGGAACGCGTTAGAGGGCTATCAGAACAAACTAATTTATTGGCGCTGAACGCAGCTATCGAAGCGGCCCGGGCCGGAGAAGCAGGAAGAGGCTTTGCCGTTGTCGCACAAGAAGTACGAGAGCTTTCTGTCAAAGCTGAGGATCTGAACAATCAGATCGAAAGTGAAATCAACATCGCCCAAAACACAGTGAAACAAGCTAATGCCACAGTTGGGGAAATGGCGTCGATTGATATGACGATTGCTATTGAGTCGAAAGAGCAAGTAGACGATATGTTGAAAGGCGTGCAAAAGGTCAATATAGCCGTTGAGCAAGAAGTGAATAAGATCCGAGAACTTGGATCGCAGCTCGCGAACCAAGTTGGGAACGGGATTCGAGCGTTACAGTTTGCAGATATTGTCAGCCAACAAGGTGAATACGCCAACGGTACATTATATTTATTTGATGAAGTGGTGAAACTCATGACCCGTTTTACTAATAAAGAATTGAGCGAAGAAGAGTTTTCTATGGAGATGCAGCAATTATTAGATGACTCAAGAAATAGAGGCGGGCCAGCCGCAAGTCAAGCCAGCATTGAAGAAGGCGAAGTTGAATTGTTTTAGGGGAAGTTTATGACAGTAACCAGCACAGTAAATCATAGTAAAAATAAAATCGAAATATCAGTAGAAGGAGCATTTGGCTTTAACTTGGTGCAAGAGTTTCGTACCTGTTATTACGAGAAGCGAGACTTTAACTATGTGATAGATTTTAGACGGGTTGATTATATTGATAGTGCGGGTTTGGGGATGTTACTTAACATGCAAAAGTATCTGGCCCCGATTGATAAGAAGATCAAAATTACCAACACCATGCCCCAAGTGAAAAAAATTCTGCTCATTTCGCGCTTTGATAAAAAATTCATTATCGAATAAACCGGATCCTCAGTAAGGAGAGTACGATGAGAGTGATGGTAGTCGATGATCATGCAACCAATCGTGAATTATGCCGAGTGATGCTTAAAGGGATATACAGCCATTTTGATGCCTATGAAAATGGCGAAGTGGTGGTGGCGTCAATGCAAGAGATGCCTGAACTGCCAGATATCATCATCCTTGATGTGATGATGCCTATCAAAGATGGCTTTTCCACGGCGAAAGATATCCGAGAAGCGTTTCCTGAACACCATATCCCAATTCTTTTCTTAAGTGTTCTCGATGATAGAGAGTCCTACCAAAAGTGTTTAACTTTCGGTGATGATTTTATTCCTAAACCTATCGACAAATCAGTGTTACAAGCCAAAGTTCAGGCGCATTACCGAATTGCGAGAATGCATGGGGAAATGAAACAACAGCGTGATGAGCTCAGTTATTTCCATGAACAGGTGAAATACGATTACACCATCGCGGAATCGATTTTCACTAACCTCATGGAAGAAATGAGTGCTCAGTTGACCAACATTCAAGGGGTTAAATACATTTCGACTCCATCAACAGTATTTAATGGTGACTTGATTGTGGTCGCGAAACGGCCGCACGGTGGCGCTTACATCATGATCGCGGATGCGACAGGCCATGGGCTTCCTGCTGCGATCTCTGCAATTCCAGCGAGTCGGGCCTTTTTCTCTATGGCTGCTAAAGGGTTATCGCTTGGAGAAATTGTCAGTGAAGTGAATGACTCGTTAGTGCGTTTTTTACCTATGGGGATGATGCTAGCGGCCAGTGTTTTTGAAGTGAAAAGTAATGGCCTAGAAATGAGCTGGTGGGGGGGCGGCTTACCGGATAGTTATCTTCTTAATACGGATGGCTCAATTGAACGCAGGTTGGTATCGACTCATATGCCTTTAGGGGTGTTAGAGCGAGATGAGTTTGAAGTCAATTTGGTGAATATCAAGTTGGAGGCAGGGCAGAGCATTGTCAGTTATACCGATGGCGTGACAGAAGCGGAAAATCGTTCTGGAGAGCAATTTGGCCATGAACGATTAGAGCGGGCGATATTGCAACCAGGTTCAGTCATCGACAATCTATATGAAGACGTAAAAGCATTCTCAACAGAAAGAGACAGTGACGATGTTTCTATTTTACAGATGAACTTTCCTATCACTGATAGCAGCGAAGTGTGTTCTATGGCTGGTAGCACCTATGTCAGCCTCCTGCCTTCTCAATCTTCCTTGTTTTTCCCTAAACCCATTCTAACGAGCGTATCGGTAATGGCTCAGGTCAGACAGCATTTAACCGGCATCCTTGTCGGAGGGGCAGACTTAGATCTCGTGTGTTCAGTTCTTTCTGAATTGTTTGCTAACGCCATTGAGCACGGTTTGTTGTTACTTGATTCAAAACTGAAAGATGATCCTGACGGCTTTTATACCTTTTATCAACTGCGAGAAGAACGGTTACAGCAATTGGATGAAGACGCTTGGGTTAGGCTAGACTTAGAGTTTAAGCCTGATGAAAAAGAGTTAGTGTTACAGCTAGAGCATAATGGGGCTGGATTCGATGTGAACAAACAACGCTCCGCTGATGATATGAAAACGCATGGTCGAGGAATCGTATTGGTTTCGGAGTTGTGTCAATCACTTACCTATTTTAATGAAGGGCGAGGTGTGACTGCGGTCTATCGTTTAGGTTCGCTAAAACATAATTAATAGATTCGTGGATTACTTACCCTAAGTTCTCAGTATTGAGACTTTATTGCAGTGAAAAAGTTAAGTGATGTGAGCCTGATTATTGTAATGGAAGCATTCTCTCACTTTTATATATTTTATAGACTGGAATAAGATTTGGTGGTTCAGGAAGATTTTGTGGTATGTGGGAAAACATAATAGCGTTATCGGAAGATAATAAGCAGGTTGTCGCTAAGCTACAGTCTAGTGTCGTTGTGGATTCTAACTTTGACCAAACCGGACTTCCTGAAGCATTGGCGGCTATCGAAGCTGATGGTTTCTTTTTTGATAACGATGAAGTTCTTAGATTTATCACGCTTGCTAAAGAGGGCAAGGGGGAATCTTATGAAGGCATTGTGATCGCTGAAGTAAGAAACGCCACCGCGAAGGTTGAAGTGTCTACGGACGAAATGCTGGCTAGCATCGTTGTCACGGGAGCTTACAACGGACGCGGGTTAAGAGGTAATGAGATTGTTCACAGCTTAGCACAAGCTCATATCAGTAAAGGCATAAATAAACTGGCGCTGAAGAAAGTCATGGTCATGAGTAATCAGCTCAAACCCGGTGAACAATTCACTCAGCCTGTCGCTAAAGGTCTTCCTGCCGCCAAAGGCAAAGACGCCCAATTCATTCCTCTTGTTAAAGATGTCACCAAACAAGTGTTAAGACCTCAAGGCGATGATTCTGAAAAAATCGACATGAGAAATCTCGGTGAAACCATCACGGTTGATGAAAATGCAGAAGTGATGCGCCGAGTTCCCGCGACGAAAGGCAAACCAGGTTTCACGGTTCAAGGTCGCGTCATTCCTCCTCTTCCAGGCAAAGACAGCGTACTTAAGCCTGGTAAAGGCACTCATATCTCTCCAACCGATCCCAATTTATTATTAGCCACTAGCTCGGGTATGCCTTTAATTAAAGAAAAGACGATCGAAGTGGACAATGTTCTATGTTTGAACAGTGTCGGAGTCGGCACGGGCCATATTAAGTTCAAAGGAAATGTTGTGGTGTCAGGTGATATCGAACCTGGCATGGTGGTAAAAGCCTCTGGTACCGTAACCGTTGGTGGGTTCATTGAATCGGCAGAGGTGCAAGCTCAGGGAGACATTCACGTTGGTAAAGGCATCATAGGCCACACCGTAAGCGAAGGTGAACCGAAAAGCTGCCGTGTGTTTACCAAAGGTGAGATCACCGCAAGTTATGCTCAGTTTTCTGAGTTGCAAGCGGGGCAAGACATTAAGCTTAACGTTCATAGCATGAATAACAACTTGCGTTGTGGACATGATCTTATCGTGATGGATGCGGCGAAAAAGCACGGCACGTTAAGTGGTGGTGAAAGCAAGGTGGGCGGTAAGGTTCAGTGTGTATTTTTGGGGGTAGAGGGTGATACCGCTACTAAAGTACATGGCTTTGCAAAGTATGACAGTTATAAAGAAAAAATCGCGTCACTTAAAGAGGGCTACACTCAAGCTCAAGAAGCGACAATGGATGTCATCCGTAAAGAGTTAGAGTTTAAAAAGAAACCTAAGTCGGAACGAAGCGAAGAAGAACAACACCTGATTGAAAATATGAAGGCTCAAAACAATCACACTTTAGAGACAACAAAGTCTCAATTAGAAGTTCTGGAGCTGGAATTTGAAGATGGATTGTCTACCAATACGATAGAAGCAACGGAGCGCGTTTTCACTCGTGTGACCGTTCAGTTTGGTGATGAAGTGGTGACAACTAAACGCACTCATGGCGCGAGTGTCTTTTCTTACAACCAATACAAGATTGAATGCCAGTCTAAGATGGAAAGTGAAGACGTTGCGTTATAAATAGTGAGTCGATAGAAATAAAAAAAGGGGAGCTCATCGAGCTCCCCTTTTTAATCGGTGTGTGAGTGTTTAGCTCACGGCTTTGACTTTTCCTTTTTTCAGGTCGGTTAATACCTGCATTTTCGGGCCATCAGCAATGATGCAGCCTTTCTCCATGACAATCACACGGTCAACGATATCTAGCATTGATGTTTTGTGGGTGATCAAAATAAGCGTTTCACTCGGCACAAGTTGGCCAAGTTGGTGTTTGATGTGCATTTCAGAGCGATTATCCATTGCGCTCGTAGGTTCGTCTAATAACAAGACTGGTGGGCGGCCTAAGAACGCTCTTGCGATTGCCACCGCCTGACGCTGGCCTCCAGATAACTGTCCGCCACCTTCTCCCACTTGTCGTTCTAAGCCTGCAGGGTCTTGCTGGGTAAATACGGTGACACCAGCACGGTTTGCAGCGTCCATTACGTCCCTGTCATCTACTAGAGGGCGACCAAGAGTAATGTTGTCTCGAATCGAACCGTAGAATAAGTTGCTGTCTTGAGGCACACAGCCGATGTTTCGTCGGATATCAACGTGATGCAGCTGCTCGATATCCGT
The DNA here is from genome assembly GCF_043642225.1 of Vibrio profundi. GTDB lineage: Bacteria > Pseudomonadota > Gammaproteobacteria > Enterobacterales > Vibrionaceae > Vibrio > Vibrio profundi_A. The sequence continues at coordinate 472,344 of NZ_JBHZSF010000001.1, forward strand.
TTCATCAATCCGTACGTGACCTTCAGTCGGTTTGTAAAGCCCCATGATCAAGCGTTCTAAGGTGGTTTTACCGGAACCGATACGACCAATAATCGCCACTTTCTCACCTGGGTTGATCGTCAAAGAGACGTTACGAATAGAGGCGATAGGAGAATCTGGGTAGTGGAAGGTCACTTTATCTAATTCGACGCGGCCTTGAACGATAGGGCGGTGAATATAGCGCTTTCCTTCTTCTTGCTCATCCGGCATTGCCATCACTTGTTCCATGATGGTCATGGAAGACTTCGCTTGGTTGTAGCGAGTCGAAAGTAAAGAAAGTTGAACCAGTGGGCCAATAGCACGGCCACTCAACATGGTCGCGGCAATTAGGCCACCCATAGTGAGTTCACCTTCCGCGATTAAGTAGACCCCGAAAATAATCATACCCACGTTACAACTTTGCTGAACAAAGCCTGCAGCGTTTTGGATACTGTCGGTAATACGGCGGCTCTTGATATTCCAGTTAGCCATATGAGCGACAGCTTCCTCCCAGCGGTACTGGAACTGGCTTTGAGCGCTGAATAGCTTAACGGTTTCTAGGCCAGCAATACTTTCAATAAGGTTCGCATATTTCTGCGAGGCAAGGCGAGAGCCTTCTTCAATTGTTTTACGAAGTGGGCCTTGTATCAGCATGGCGTGGATGATCAAAAATACGACGCCGGCAATCGGAACCAATACTAAGTTGCCCGCCATTAGCCAAATCAAACCAAGGAAAAGAAGTGCGAACGGTAAGTCAATTAAAGAGCCAATCGTTGCGGAGGTGAAAAACTCACGAATGGATTCAAATTCTTGCAAGTGCCTAGCAAAAGCACCAACAGACGGTGGTTTTGACTCCATGCGAATACCCAACACTTTGCTGAATATTTTGGAGGAAATCAAAATGTCCGACTTTTTGCCCGCGACATCAATGAAATAGCTACGCATTAGCTTGAGTAAGAAGTCGAACAGGAAAACGACGAAAATACCACTGGCTAATACCCACAGAGTTTCAAATGCGAGGTTAGGGACAACTTTGTCATACACCAAACGAGTAAACATTGGCGCGGCGACGGCAAACATATTGATCAGAATCGAGGCGATCAACACATCGCGATAAATGTTTTTAGATTCCCAGATCGTACTCCAGAACCAGTGGCCGTCACGGGTTTTTAGGACTTCAGGGGATCGCTCGTCATAGCGGAACTGCTTCTTCACTAAGAAGTAACGACCGATGTATTGGTCTTGTAACTCACTCAACGGAATGTGGATTGGCACCATTCCGCTTTCAGCGGTCGTGACTTCGACTTCTTGTTTCTCGATATTGACGCTATTTAGTACACACGAGCCGCCATTTTTGAGTAACAGGATTGCGGGTAAAATGAGGTGAGGAATCTTATCGAGAGTTGAACGATTTTCTTTCGCTACTAACCCTGCACGTTCTGCCGCACGAGGGAAGAGGAATGGCGTGAGTTTACCGTCAGAAAGGGGCAATCCGTTAACCAAGGCCTCAGGCGAATTCGCCAGCCCGTAATAGCGGCTGACGTAAATTAGCGAATTGAGCAGTGCATCTTGCATTAAATGACCTTACAACTATTTGTCAACGATGAAGCCTTGGAAGACCTCAACAAAGTGTTCAGATAAGAAATCTAACTGCGTTTGTGTTTCGATACGAGACGCAATGGTCGTAATACCTAGGTTGTGAGCAGTACGTGAAATCGAGGTTAGAGTGAATTTTTGTTTTTCATCATCCAAGTTGTGCGTGAATAGATAATCCAGCTTCACGTAGTCTGGTCTGAACTCATTAATGTACTCAAGTGATTGGAAGTTACGTCCGTAATTGTCCACACCAAATACCGCATTTGAGTTACGAATCGTGTTACACAATAGGGCGGTGTAATGCGGTTCATGAACAAAACAGTTTTCCGGAATCTCGAAGTGGAGCTTATCGGTAATCGAGGCGTTTTTCTCAAGCAGTTTTCCAACCCAACGAATGAAACTTGGCTGAGCAATACTGCTTGGAGAAAGGTTGATCGCAACAGGGTGAGTGAGTTCTCCTGAATTTAACATTTGAACCATCTTCTCGATCACGTACTCATCCAATATATGGCTTGATTCAAGTTGCTCGAGAGCGAACAAGTATTGGTTTGCACTGTAACGCGTGCCATCTTTTTCAATTGCAGAGAAGACTTCTTGGTGGAACGTTTTGCCAAAACTGTTGTTTGCGGCTTGGAAGCGGAATGTCAGCAAGTCATCATGGATCGCTTCTTCAACCAAGGTTCTCCATTGTTGCTTACCTAGAATGTTTTGCTGCTCATCACCCGAGATATAACCGTATTTTAGCTCTGGGTTAGCTTTGGCCAGTGATAGAGCGTTATCGACCAACGACATAATCTCTGTGCTGTTTTTCGATTGGCTACTGAAAGTCACACCTAGGGAAATATCGGCGTCAGCGGTACCTGTTGGGTCTGGGTTTATCCCTTGGACACAACTTACGATGCTATCGGCAACAAGCTTGAGCTCACTTTCTTGGATGTTAGGCAAAATGAAGCCGAATTCATCTTTAGAAATTCGAGCGATGGTGACGCCTTGAGTCGTAATCGATGTTTTGAGCAAATCTGCTAGGCGGCTGACGAGTTCATCCCCTTCTTGATAGCCTTTTTCATATTCATCGGTGACGAACTGAGCTTGTAAAACTGCTAGACCACCAAGGCTCGATTCAGCCAACCATTGATTAAGCTGAGCCATATAAAATGGGCGGTTTCCTAGCTGAGAAACCGGATCAATGTAGGCTCTTTCACGCAGCTTTTGAGCTTCTTTCGCTTGGTTTTTGAAAGATAACTCAACTTGAGCTGACATACGGTTGATACCATCCACCACTAAACGTAGATCCTTTGTTTGTGGTTTTTCTAGTGGCTCACCAAATTGATTTTTGGCAATTTGGTCCATTTTATTGATGATGAGAGTAAGAGGGTTCAATGCGCGCTTTAGAATCAACGAAATCGCTGCCATACCAATGACAAATATGGCTCCGAACGCCGTTAATAAGTTAAGAAAGGATTGCCACAATTGCTCATAGGCGGAGCCTGGGTGGCTCACGATCTCAACTTCAGCAAGTTGCATCCAACCACTGGTGACTACACGACGATCATGAATTTTTTGAAACAAGTTCAAGTCTGTAAACCACTTTGGTACTCCATTGGGTTTGACAGGGTAAGAACGCAGGATTTCGTCATTAGAATCTAAGAATATCAGTCGTACGACAGAGTATGAGCTACCGTCAAACAGAGCATTAATTACCGACTCAACCGCAACCGGGTCTTTGCTTTCAAGGTAAGGGGCTAATGCTAAGCCGACAGTATTAATGGTGTTATTCACTTCAGAGCGTTGCTGTTGCTCTAAGTGATTACGAGTGGTGTTGAACTCAATCATGAAGACGGATGCCATCAACAAGATAAAGACCGCTACCATTCCGACCACGAGTTGTTTATATAAAGTCATTGTGCCTACTCATCGTAATTGATAATGGGTTTGTTTAATTTGAGGTTACGTTCTCGAGAGCGCAGGTCATTCCATAAGCTCAATCGAGAGGATTTACCCGCTAACTTGCCGCTTCCAGCAGAAGATTTCATTAGCCACAGATTTTTACCGTTAAAACTGTATATCGGTAGTAAGTCTTTGCGTTTGGAGGCTTTTTTGATTTGCGGGTTGATGTTGTCTAAGATTAATGGCTCTGCACTTGGCGATGAATAATACGCAAGAACCATATGAAACTGATTTAACTCTAAAGCCTTTACATAAACAAGACGTAGCTTCTTATCTGGCACGCCAAGTTCAAGTAATGAGAAATATTTCGCAATAGTGAAGTCTTCACAGTCGCCTGCGTTACTTCCTAGGAATTCTAAAGGTGTTGCCCAATAGTCATTTTTTCCCCACAGAACGTTGTCATTAACGAAGTAAAGTTGGTTAAAAAAGCTATTTACCGAAGTGAGTTTTTCCTTTTCAGATAATTTCTTATATTGCCCGAGGTTTTTACGCCAAGTGGTGACCCGTTTACCTGCTCTCTCTCCATAAGTGGAACTGACCGCGCTCACCCATCTCTGCTCTTTTGTATTCAGAGCTGATGACGTGAACGATGCCATTAAGAGAATGAGCAGGGAAAGTTTGTATTTCATGCTGCTAGTTTCTCAAGGAGATAAAATGTGCAAGTGCCATTGGATTTCCTACTTATTCTTTGAGCGCATTATTTTGAGCACTGAGTATTGGTTTTAAGATGTACTCAAGCACCGTGCGTTTTCCCGTGATGATATCGACAGAAGCCGTCATCCCAGGAATGATAGGCAGTTCTTCATTTTGTCCAAAGTTATGTTTGTCGGTACGAACACGAACGATATAGAAGCTATTGCCTTCTTCGTCTTGAGTGGTGTCGGCGCTGATGTGTTCCAGCACGCCTTCCAATCCACCGTACTTGGTAAAGTCGTACGCACTGAACTTAACAATGGCTTCCAAGTTTGGTCGTAAAAATGCGATATCTTGTGGCGCGATTTTCGCTTCCACTAGCAGAGAATCTTCTGTTGGTACAATTTCAACAATATCCATGCCTGGCTGTATCACACCACCTACCGTATTGATCCCTAGAGTTTTCACCGTTCCGGTCACCGGAGAGACGACAACAGTTCGGTTTACTCTGTCCTCAAGGCCAACAGCCGATTCGGTGATTGCAGAGAGTTTGTCTTGTGCTTGGTTAAGCTTCTCTTGTTGTTCGGAACGGAAGTTCAGTGCAGCGTCAATACGGCTTAATTTCGCCTCTTCTATAGCAGACCGCAGAACCGGTATTTTTAGTTCACTAGAAGTCATTTCACGGCGAGTATCGTTCACTTGGCGCTGCAGTTTTAGCAACTCAATACGCGGGACGACTCCTTCCTCTGCGAGAGGACGCGTGATATCTAGTTCTTTTCTTGCAAAACGGTAGCTTTGGCGAAGGTTATCTACACGAGCTAGGATTTCAACCAGCTCTTGTTCTTTTTGTTTTACCTGTTGGTCAAATACTGACAGTTGGTTTCTCAAATTATTGAGATCTTGGCGATACTCAGCTTTTTGGCGCTGAACCAGTCGAGGTTGTACTTCGTGAAATTTAGGAGGGAAGGCGAGTCTGTTGTAGTCCAAGATGACACTGTCTTGCCAATTTTCTTTGTGATCGACATCGTCGCTGATGATGACACTGGTCAGAGACGCAGATAGTTGCAATACGCTCGCGGTTAAGTTGGCAACTTGCTGCTCTCTTTCTCTAAAGTCAGAACGGAAACGGGTGTCATCGATCAGTAGCAACTGTTGGCCTTTTTTAACTTGTTGGCCTTCTCTAACCAAGATTTCTTTGACTAAACCACCCTCAAGGTTTTGAACCACCTGGATTTGGGATGACGGAATGACCTTGCCTTGCCCGACCGTCACTTTGTCTATTTTGGCCCATGCTGCCCAGAAAATAGTCGCGATGAAAAAGGCCACAATCACCCACAGCATGATGCGTGCACTAGTTGGAGTATTTAGAAGTAACGCAGCGGTCTTATCATCTACGTACTCTAATTCTGTGGTGCTGAGTTTATTGAGCGCTTTCTTGCTCATTGATCATCCTTGTTAGCGTTTCGGTAATAAAGCAACCTGAGTGTATTCTGTGTGCCACCAAAAGTTAAGATTTTGTTTTATATGAATGTTACAAGTTATAGTTTATAGGAATGGTTAGTTTTTATAGTTAGCTTTATCCAATTGATGTTTCTTCATCTTGTCGTAAAGCGTTTTTCTCGATATCTGTAATTCTAGCTGCACATTCTTTAATCGACCATTATGTCGATGTAGGGCTTCGACTAAGAGTTGTTCTTCAAAGACATCGATTCTTTGATTCAATGAACTTTGTTCTTCCGCCATTGCTGATGTGCTGTGTTGGCAAGCATCGTTAACTGGACGCAGTGCTCTGAGCTCAGCATGTTGTCTTAACTGCTTAATATTCTCAGTCCAATCAAACTTTTGCAGTTCAGCGACCTCTTGTGCAGTAATGGCTGGTGGTTGAAGTTGGTAGCGACTGGCTGCTCCGCGCGCAAAGTGCTTGAAAAGATCGCTAATATCTTCGGTACGCTCACTGAGGCTGGGCAGTTTAAAAGTGAGGAAAGTTGAAGGAATAGGGTGTGCATTTTCCGACGCCGATACGATGATAAGAGTATTGGGTGTTTTCTCTTTAGCCAGCCACTCCCAACATTCCTCGGGGAGGAGCTCAGCTTGGTATAAATAAAGTGTGCCATGTTCAGCTTGCGCTAACAGCTGCTGAATTTGGTGAGAAAAAAGATGTTCTTCGCTGGTATCGAGCTCGAATACTGGGACGGGAAGCAGCTCACTATCATTACCGCAATGCAAATCATGAGTATATTGCGCGGTTATGCGTTTTCCGGTACCGACGGCACCTGTTAGGGCTATTAATGTATCTTGTTTGGCATTTAGGCCAATCAGGCTCCTGCGCAGTTCAACCATTACACTCGATTGACCAATTAGTTTTGGCCCTACCTGTGTCTGCATATTGAGTTCTTTACGTAATAAATAGTTCTCTTGTACTAGCCCTAATTTTTCTTGTGCTTTGTGAATAGCGGTGAGAAGTTTATCGATCGCAAAAGGTTTTTCGAGAAAATCATAAGCGCCGGCCTTCATTGCAGAAACAGCAGTTTGCACATCTCCGTAACCCGTTAAGACGATCACTTGGAAATGAGCGTTTTGTTTGAGTAGCTGATTGGCGAATTCGATGCCGTCCATCACCGGCATATGAATATCGGTAATGACGATACCGGCATGAGCGGTGTCTATTGTCGCCAGCGCTTCGACTGCGTTAGGGAAGCAGACGACGTCAAAACCTTCGATAAGCAACGCTTGCTGCACTGAGTCGCGAATTGTGGGTTCATCGTCGATGAAATAAATATTTAGCATTACTATTGAGCATCCTTACACATAGCGAAACTACTCAATTTCAGTAGATACATGAAGCGGAAGTATGATTGAAAATACCATACCATTAGGCGGTTGATGCTCTGCGGTTATGGAGCCGTGATACGCTTCAATGATTCTCTTGGAAATTGATAGCCCAAGCCCCAAACCTTCTGGCTTGGTGGTAAAAAATGGGTCAAACAACTGAGGCAGCTTTTCATCTGGGATGCCCTCTCCGTTATCCCACACTAGGATCTCGCAGTGAGAGGGGGTCAGTTTCCACTCAATACCAAGTTGGGGAGACTGAACATTCGAAAGCGCTTGAATCGCGTTGTGTATCAGATTCACCAGAACTTGCTCAAATTCTGTTGGGTGAATTCCAATATTGATTTGAGAGGGCACCATTGGAATACGAAGCGTGACGCCCTGACGAATGATCTGAGGGCTCAGTAAACTCGTTGCATTATGGATGGTGTCGTGCAAATTAGCTTGGTGGTGATCTTGTTTCTCTACTTTGCGCGTAAATACTTTGAGCCTTGCTATGATCTCGGCAATAGACTGATTGAGTGCAATCATTTTTTCCAGATTAGCGGCAACCATCTGGTGCTTATCGAGTGCTAATAGCTTCAAGCTGTTTTCACTATAGGTTCTTAGCGCAGCAAGAGGTTGGTTTATTTCGTGGTTGATGCTTGCAGATAGTTCACCCAAAACGGCGAGTTTAGCCGCTTGCGTGAGCTCTTCTTCGGTCTGTTTGAGCCTTTCTTGTGACTGCTGATATTGATAAATTGTTTGTTGAAGCTGAGTATTGGTTTGCTGTAGGTGCTGAGTTCTTTTTTCAACTTTCGCTTCTAAAAGCTGGTTTAAGCTCGTCAATGCTTGTTTAGCTTTATAGGTCTGACGCCAAGACCAGGCGATGAGAATCATCAGGCAATAGATCACGATAAAGATGAAATCGGCTTGAACAATATTCTTAAGTAATTGCTGAGAGTCTTTAATGGCGATGACTTGATAACCATTTTTATCGTTAAAGGCCATTGGAAATAAGCTATAGCGATGGTTTGTTACTAGGGTGTTTGGCTCAACGTTCTGATATTCAGAGAGTGGTTCACTGATGAAAGGTACGGGGGAAATCGTTTCTTCCCCATACTGGCGTGAAGTAATCACGGCTTGTTTCAAGTCGACAGGTAACGGTTGAATCGATTGGTAAAGCCAATCTGGATTACTCGATAAGAAAATGATTTGGTTGCTATCGAGCACCAAAATGTTTGATGTGTCAGAGGTGATCAGCTGTTCAATGTTTTCTAAACTGACTTTCACGGTAATCACGCCAAGTATGCGATTATTTTGTATCAATGGGGCAGAAAGAAAGTAGCCACGTAAATTAGATCGCGCACCTAATGCTACGTATTGTGCATTGTTTCCAGCGGCAGCTTCTTGAAAATACGGCCGATAGGCGAAGTTTTGGCCAACAAAACTGTCTTGTTTTTGAAAGTTACTCGAACCGACGACTTCCCCCGTGAGATCATGCACATATATGGTGTCTGCCAAGCTTTGTTTCGACCATTCAAGAAGAAGTTGATTCAGCCTGTCTTTTGAATTCTGTAATGTGAAGTAGTTGATTAGACGTGGGTCGTGGCTAAGCAGATTGGGTATTTGCTGAAACTTTGCTAGCTCTGAATCTATTTGCTGACTTGCTTTATGCGCAGCTTCTTCCAAGTTCTCACTAAGTTTTTGAGTGTGGTATTGCTTCGACAGCTGGTGGGTTGAATTCAGTCCGATGATACCGATCAGCAGCGAGAGCAGAATGAAGGGGTTAGTGAATAAGCGTTTGGTCGAACTCAAAGGAGCCTCATGAGTATTGGCGTGTTGCGCAAATGATATCAGTGTCGAACCATTATTAACGCGATCTCGCTTGCATTGAGTTAGCGAGCACACAAAATCAGCTTGAGTAGGCTTGTGTTTCAAACTATTAGGGCGCAAAATCACAGAAAAATTCCAAGGAGATTTGAGATGGAGCTGAATGACATTCGCAGAGAATACGCGAAAGGTGGATTAAGAAGAAAAGACCTTAAGTCAGATCCAATTGACCAGTTTAACTTATGGCTAGAACAGGCTATTGAAGCAAAATTGACTGATCCAACTGCCATGACGGTAGCGACAGTAGACAAAAATGGTCAACCGTTTCAAAGAATCGTATTGCTGAAAGGCTGTGATAAAGAGGGTTTTATCTTTTACACCAACCTTGGAAGCCGTAAAGCTCAGCACCTTGAAGACAGCAGTAAGATCAGCCTACATTTTCCGTGGCATCCGCTAGAGCGCCAAGTCCATATTACAGGCACTGCAGAAAAGCTGACGGCAATGGAGAACATGAAATATTTCACTTCTCGTCCGAAAGAAAGCCAACTTGCGGCATACGCGAGTAAGCAAAGTAGCCGTATTTCTGCACGTGGCATTTTGGAAGGTAAATATTTAGAGCTGAAGCAGAAATTCGCAAATGGCGATGTTCCCGTTCCTAGTTTTTGGGGAGGTTTCAGAGTTAAGCCGGAAAGCATTGAATTTTGGCAAGGTGGTGAGCGTCGCTTGCACGATCGCTTCTTATTTTCTCGTCACGACAATAGCTGGGATGTAGACCGCCTAGCACCTTAACAAGATACTGAATGAAAAACGCCCATGGCAGAGATGCCATGGGCATTTTGGGTTGGTGAAATCAGCTGAATTCATTATGCAAAACAACCGATATTTGCTTCTTGAGTAAGGTTTCGGGAATCACAGAACCATAGCCGGAATCGAGTGCATATTCGATTAATTGATGCTTACTCGTCGCTTGAAACTTGTTCCTCAAACGAGCCACATGTCCCTCAACAGTCTTGATTGAAATACTCATCGAATTGGCAATGAATTGAGGCTTTTTTCCATAGAGAAGTAGGAACAAAACTTCAGACTCTCGATTGGTTAAAGGTGTATCCAACCGCGATTGGACGCGAGGTGATGACATTGAGTCGTTTTTGTTGTTTATTCCGGTGACTCGGCAAACCCAATGGCCAACTTCTAAAATGGCTGTGTCGGTTAACTCCTGTCCATAAAAGATAGTACCTTGAACATTGTTGTCCTCGTCAAACCATGGCGTTTTGGTAAATATATGAGCATGCCAACGCCCATCAGGGTATGGGTGAATATCGAGCACTTTTAACGCTTTGCGTGTAGACATTACGTATTGGTCTTGTTCTTGGAAATCTTGGGCACATTGAGTCGTTTGGCTCGGCATATCAAAATCTGTTCGCCCAATACATTCTTGAGGGGAGTCCACTCCGATTAACTGCGCATAGGCAGCATTAACGTAAACAAAGGTAGAGTCTTGGTCTTTACAGCCCCAGCAGCCAGGAAGTTGCTGAAACAGCGAAAGGTGTGGAGAGGAGAGGTCTGATTTCAATTTAGGTGTCTCGTATTTGGTTTTATTTTTATGAGATTAGTTACCTATGAGATTTTACCTGTGCAATCAACACAAATGTGTGACCAAGTTCGTATTACAGTATAGCGACTTATAAGTGATAAAACAGTTAGTAGTAAGCAGAGGTAATGGTCGTTGGGGTTTCTTTAGGCATAAAAAAAGCCAGCCTGAAGATGGGCTGGCAAAGACAAGATAGTTACTTGCCGACGTGTAGAAGACGTTTGAAATTATTAGCGAGGGTTGTGCCAATAATTTGAGGTATCACCTGAGAACCAGTGATGAACTCCGTCATGTGAATACTTTACAAAATGCGACAGGTACAAAAAAGGGGGGAAATCCCCCCTTTTAGTTGTTGATAAAAAACGTTTTATAACTGACGTAGAACTCGGAATCCAAGGTAGTTAGCTGTGGTTGATGTCGAAACATTCAGCTCGCTATACGCTTTGGCCTCATTCGGAGAAAAGCTCCAAGCTCCGCCTTTTGCTACTCCATTTACAGACTCTGTCCATTCCCAAACGTTACCGACCATGTCGTAGAATCCGCCTGAGTTTGCTGGGAAAGACTTAACCGGAGACGTGCTTCGGTTAGACCATGGTGTGCCTGCCCAGCCAGTATTGGCATTGCCTGCGCCAAAGCTGTCACCCCACCAGTAATCGGTTTGGTTTCCTGAACGAGCGGCCACTTCCCATTCTACGTTTGTTGGTAGTCGGTAGGTAAACCCTGTCAGCTTTGAGAGCCATTTTGTGTAAGCAAGCGCATCGTTTTTACTTACGCAGACGACAGGAGAGCTTTCTCCTTGTTTGAAGCCTGGGTTGCGCCAGTAGCTGTCAGGAATAGGTGTAATTTCGGTGTTCTGAATCGCGTTACAGGTGTTCTTTAATTCAGCATCGGTTTGGTAACCCGTTTGTTCAATAAAGGCTTTGAAGTCACCGACACTTGTTGGAGTTGCTGCTAACGCAAAAGGCTTAGCGATACGCACTTGCTGAGCTGAGTGTTCACCGACCAAGTATTCACCCGAACCGACAATCACCATCTCTGGAGCGCGCAGGTGGCCGTTAATGCTGTCGGCAAAAGAATCGCCAACACTTAATTTGTTTTGTTTCTCTCTAAGAACAGCGCGTAAGTTGTGATCACGGCTGACAGTGAGTTCTTGATGGAAGGATTTGTAACCTTCTTTCTCGATTGTCACCATATGTGGGCCGACAGGAAGCATGATTTCGACCGGAGTGCTTCCGTAATTCACGCCATCAATCGTGACTTTGTCATGATATTGGTTAGAACGAACCGTTAAGCTGACCCAAGCCACCTCTTTTTGCGTGGCCACTTGCTCGGTTTCACTTGGAGAGAAGCAGTAATTAGAATCGATATCGAGCAGCTTACACGGAGCGTTTTTAGCCGGGCGAGTTTCTAATGAAGCACTAATAACAGCTTTATGTTTGTTGTTCTCATAAAAGTTGGCAGAGGAAACTTTATGGTTCAAGACATGAATGTTAAGAGACACCTGACCAATGTTTTGCTTGATGGTCGAAGACTCAGTCGCTTCTTCCATGATGTTGCTTTGAAATAGGTTCACAGCTTTTTGAAGCGCAAGATCAGTCGTTTGATTTGAACACTGCGCCAATGTCATGTCGGTTTGACATGTATTCGTAAAGCTGACCTTTTTCTCTATGGATTGAGTCAATTCACTTCTTAGGCGTTCTGCTCTTGCTCTAAGTTTGTCTTGCTCTAATGCATTCACTGAAGATTCTGCGACCAATACATCAGCGTTTATCATCGAAAGCTCAACTTCCAAATCTTGATATTGTTGTTCTGCTACCAGGTGATCCGCTTGCGCTTTTTTTAATTCCGCCCACGCTTCTTGGTAAGACGATTGAGCTTGAGAAATGTCTAACTCTGGTTCATCAATCATACGAGCGTATTCTTTTTCAAGATTTGCTTTCGCTTTCTGAAGTTTAGATTCAGCTTGCTTAATGAAAGTTGCTAATCGAGAGACTTGCTCTTGTTGATTGTTCGCTTGGCTCTGTTTTTCAGAAAACTTTTTCTGAACATCAGCGAGTTCGGAGTTTTTGGTAAAAAGCTGACTTTCGATTGATGTAACGGTTTGCTGAGGCTCTTCAGCGAATACAGTTGGTGCTACTAAGCTAGGAGCAAGTGCTAATAATAAAGTTGGAAAACCTGGTCGCATAACGGGTTACTTCAATCAAAATTGGGAATAAACCCTTATTCTAAACGAAAACGCCATTTTGTCTGAAGTTATCTGCGTAACTTACTAACAAAATGGCGATTTAAAGTTCAGCTTTGTGAAATATCGCTAAATATTTAGCTATTTTTATTTGGTAGTAGCTTGACCCAAATAGTATCGCTGCCGTTTACAGTCACAGTTCGGCTGTAAGTTTCATAACCTTGCTTAGATACAGTCACTTGGTGGCGACCAGCGGGAAGAGAAATCTCAACAGGAGTACTGCCGTATTTCACGCCATTGACGGTGACGGAATCATTGTACTGATCCGAACGAACAGTGATGTTTGCCCACTGCTTATCGTTTTTCTTTGGAGAATCCGCTTTTGTACCATTTAGACAGTAGCGAGTAGACACATTCAGTAAGTTACAAGCCGCGACCGCTTCTGGTTTTGCACGCAGTTGCGCTTGCATTTGTGTGAAGTAAGCGTTGTTACCAGAGAAGCCACTTTTGATGATTTGGCTGTCTTGAACATGGATATTTAGCTGCACACCTTGCAGGTTTTGCTTCGCTATTGAGCTTTCTGTGAGCTGTTCAAGCAAATTCTGTTTAAAAGTGTTAACCGCTTTTTGATTGGTTAATTGCTTACCTTGGTTGATACATTCACCGAGTGTCATCGTTGACGAACAAGTTGTGGTGTAGCTTGTTTCTAATACCGCACTTTCACGTAGCTCTGTCGCGATACGCTTAACACGTGCCTCAACTTTTGATTCTTCTAGGTTCGCGTATTCGTTGTTTAGGCGAGCGCGCTTCTGCTTGATTTGAGAAAGACGAATTTCGGTTTCACTCAGTGCTTGCTCGTTCTCTAGCTTCTCTGTTTGATTCGTTTTAACCGCTGCCCAAGAATCTTGGTAGCTTTTTTGGAAAGAGATGAGATCAATTTCTGGGTCTTCAAGTAAACGGCTGTATTGTTTGTCTAGCGCTGCTTTAGCACGATTGCGCTTAGCCTTTAATTCTTGGCCTTCGCGTTCTAGTTTCGCACTTTGGTTTTGCAGCTGTTTTAGCTCTTCATTGACTTCATTTTGAACGTTTGAAAGCTGTTCAATGTCGTTACTTTTCGTATCCAGTTTTTCATCGATAGCAGTGACAGGATCAACTTGGTTAAGTTCTTCCGCTGATACCGATGCAGATACCCAAAAAGGGGATAGCGCAAGCAAAAGCGCTGAAAATCGAAAGTTGGTCATAGGTCCCTGCAGCATATAAAAAGAGTAAAGTTATAAACTAGCCCTATCTAGCTAGTCTTGAAAAAGTTTGTAAATTGCTAATTCCATTCCATTTATAGCTTGTTATTGGTTATGAATCTACAAAAAAGCCTCTATAAAGCGGCTTAGAGCTAACTTTGTGAGCTTTTCAAGAAGGTTGATATGCAATTGATTTTGCCGATACATTAATTGGTTTAACAATAGCCGTAGTTTGTTGCTTCTTGATCATTGTTCCGGAAGCATGATCGCAATGATCTTAAAAGAAGATCGAGCGAAACAAGTGCTTATACTGAGGAGTTACCACAATAGGGAAATTAACGAATTCATCTTCAGACCGTTTCGGAGTATTATTTTAGAATCTGTGATCCGAAATTTGACCCGAATGCCTAAATTAATTGCGCCGTTAATATTACCTTCTTCTGTAGCTTGCAGTGCTGAAATGCCCCGTCCTGCTGAGATCGTGACTCTGCCTTCGCATATGGATTGCCATGAACATCAATATACTCAAGTTGTCATTGGCTTAAAGGGACAAGCGGAGTTTGAAGTGAGCGGCCAAGGTAATTTAGTCGGCCCTGGGCAAGGTTGTGTCGTGACTGCAAGCTCTGATCATGCTTTCGGAGGCGTGGTTGGACAATCTGATATCCTCGTCCTAAATATGCCCGTACCGACAGACGATGACCCATTGATGCTGGATAAAATCAATGAACTGTCGAGCACCAATACCTACTTTCAATTGGATGGACAAATTCAAAAGCTCATCCAAATGTTGGTACAAGAGATGCAGTGTAATCCTGATGATCTCTTGCTTAGTCGAGCGTGTAACGACACGGTTATCGCCCTTCTTCAGCGACATATCTCGGTTTTTGACTCACCACATAAAGATACACGTTTCGATCTTGAAGTGATTGATCGCTATATTGAACAACATTTGTCCAATAAGATATCAGTTGCACAATTGGCTGGGAGCGTTTTCCTTGGGGAAAGCCAATTTCACATGCTATTTAAAGATCAAATGGGTATTACGCCACATCAATATGTACTAGGTAAGCGTATCGATCTTGCTAGAAAACTGATCGAGCAAGGCCACTTAAGTTTAGGGCAAGTCGCTGAATTAAGTGGATTTTCTGGGCAGAGCGCGTTTACTCATACCTTCTCTCGCCTTCAAGGCATGTCACCATCCCAATACAAAAAGAAAATATTTGTTAAATAGTTAAACCAGACAACATATTATTTTGTTATTTTATGTGTGACCTTGTTTTTGTTTTGTTATAAAACCGAGTTTTTAGCAAAAAACTCGGAGTTTTTGACAAGTATTCCTTATACACTCAAAATACACTGCTTGCCATTGTAGATAGCCCGACTTCTTCGGGTGTGAGATTGAGGAAAACGCATGTTTACTGCAACTGATGTGTTAAAACCGGAATTTGTTACGCAACCGCTAGACAAATTATGGTCACTAATCTCGCCATTATATATGGTGGATGAAACACAATGGCTAGAGCAGCTGCTACCACTAGCAACGCCTTCTGATTCAGAAAAACAGCAAATCACAGCTAAAACAACAGAGTTAATCGAAGCGATACGAGCTGACAAGAACTCTATCCAGATGATCGATGCTTTGCTTCTTGAGTACAGCCTAGATACTCAAGAAGGTATTCTACTTATGTGTCTAGCTGAGGCATTGATGCGAATTCCAGACGCGGCTACAGCTGACGCTCTGATTCGCGACAAGCTAAGCGTCGCAGACTGGAAATCTCACCTTAAGAGCTCAGACTCTGTATTTGTTAACGCGTCCACTTGGGGCTTAATGCTCACTGGTAAAGTGGTTGGCTTGGCTGAAAGCCAGTCACCAAGCCCGGCTCAAGCGATGAATCGTTTAGTTAACAAGCTTTCTGAACCGGTAATTCGCAAAGCGATGCACCAAGCAATGAAGATTATGGGTCACCAATTTGTATTGGGCCGTAGCATTGCTGAAGCGCAGAAGAACGGTCGTTCAATGCGTGATAAAGGCTTCACTTATTCCTATGACATGCTTGGCGAAGCGGCTTTGACTACCGCGGATGCGAACAAGTACTTCAAAGATTACCTAATGGCTATCGAAGCGGTCGGCCGCGATAATTACGCGAACGAGAAAAGCCCTGCGCCATCGGTATCTATCAAACTTTCTGCTTTACACCCTCGTTATGAAGTGGCGAACGAAGATCGCGTACTTACAGAGTTGTGTGACACGCTTGATCAACTTTTACGTCGCGCAATTGAGCTGGATGTTGCGATCACCATTGATGCAGAAGAAGCGGATCGTCTTGAGCTTTCACTGAAACTGTTTGAAAAACTGTACCGCAGCGATCTTGTTAAAGGTTGGGGTAAGTTTGGCCTTGTGATCCAAGCGTATTCGAAACGTGCATTACCAGTATTGGTTTGGCTGAATGCGTTGGCGAAAGAGCAAGGCGATATGATCCCGCTACGTCTAGTGAAAGGTGCATACTGGGACAGTGAAATTAAGTGGTCTCAGCAAGCTGGTTACGATAACTACCCAGTTTATACACGTAAAGAAGCGACAGATGTAGCTTACCTAGCGTGTGCTCGTTTCCTATTAAGCGAAAATGTTCGTGGAAACATTTTCCCTCAATTCGCTAGCCACAATGCGCACACAGTGACCGCGATTGCGGTTATGGCGGAGCATAAAGATTTCGAATTCCAACGTTTACATGGCATGGGTGATTCACTTTATAACCATGCGATGGAAGCTTACCAACAATCAGTGCGTATCTACGCGCCGGTAGGTAGCCACAAAGATTTGCTGCCTTACTTGGTTCGCCGTTTGTTAGAGAACGGTGCAAACAGCTCATTTGTTCATCGCTTGGTTGATGCCCGATGCCCGGTCAGTGAGTTGACTGAGCACCCAGTCGATATGCTGTTGGCGTTTGATACGCTGAACAATACACAAATCCCGCTACCGTCAGAAGTGTTCCCTGAGCGTAAAAACTCATATGGGGTAAACATTGATATTGAAAGTGAAGCTCATCAGTTTGAAGCTGAAGTGCAACGCTTCCTTGATAAAAAATGGTCAGCAGGACCGATGATCAACGGCGAGTCACTTTTCGAAAGCATGATCAAGGCTGATCACGCTATTGAAACGATTACCGCACCTTACGATCGACGTATCAATGTTGGACAAGTTACTTTCGCAAACCTTGATCATGTTTCCGCAGCGATTGAAGGTGCTGATGCTGTATTCCCTGCGTGGAAGGCGACATCAATCAAAGAGAAAAGCGTGCTTCTAGACAAGCTGGCTGATGCACTAGAGGCCAACTTGGCAGAGTTAGTTGCGCTATGTCATCAAGAAGCAGGTAAGACAATTCACGATAGCATCGATGAAGTTCGTGAAGCCGTTGATTTCTGTCGTTACTACGCAAAGCAAGCAGATAATTTAGCGCCGTTCGAACTTAAAGGGTTTGATGGTGTGACACGTTTATCTTCGCGTGAAGGTCGCGGTGTGTTTGTTTGTATCAGCCCTTGGAACTTCCCATTGGCGATTTTCTTGGGGCAAGTGACAGCTGCACTCATTGCGGGTAATACCGTAGTCGCTAAACCTGCAGAGCAAACGAGTTTAATCGCTGCTCGTGCTGTTGAATTAATGAATGAAGTGGGTTTCCCTGCGGGCACGATTCAACTTCTTCCTGGTCGCGGTGCTGAAATTGGTAGTGAGTTAACATCTCATACTGCCATAGCTGGTGTTGCCTTTACGGGATCGACTCCTACGGCTCAGCGTATCAATGTCTCACTGGCAAGTCGTGACGCTAAACCCGTTCCGTTTATCGCGGAAACCGGTGGTCAAAACGCTATGATCGTTGATAGCACGGCGCTGCCAGAGCAGGTTGTGCGTGATGTGATTCGTTCAGCTTTCGCTTCTGCTGGTCAACGTTGTTCTGCGTTGCGTGTGCTATTCGTTCAAGAGGACATCGCTGATCGTATTGTCGGTTTAATTCAAGGCGCAATGGATGAGTTGCACGTTGGTGTGCCTCACTTGCACAAAACCGATGTGGGCCCAGTTATAGATGCTAACGCCAAGCAAAAACTGTTAGCACACATAGAAAGCATGACGACTACTCAGAAGAAAGTGGCTCAGCTGACGCTTTCTGAAGAGTGTGCTCAAGGGGACTTTGTTCCGCCAAGTGCGTTTGAAATTGATGATATTAGCTGCTTGAAAGAAGAGCAGTTTGGCCCTGTGCTGCATATTGTTCGATTCAAAGCGAGTGAGTTGAGTCAGGTTGTTGATCAAATAAACCAAACTGGTTTTGGTTTAACTATGGGTATCCACAGCCGTAATGAAACGACTTATCGTTGGATCGAGAAGCATGCGCGTGTTGGTAACTGTTACATCAACCGAGACCAAGTCGGTGCGGTAGTCGGCGTACAACCATTTGGTGGTCAAGGGCTATCTGGTACAGGCCCAAAAGCGGGTGGACCTCACTATTTATACCGTTTCACTAATGTTCACTTAAGTGAGCAATTCACCGCACAAGACAAGGCATAAGGAGCAGTATCATGGTTCATCAAGTGACAGGTTTTTCTGATGCATTGCTTGCGTGGGAACAATGGAATCTGACAGAGTTTGCTCACAAAAGTGATCACATTTTGTCTTTTAAATCTGAATTGGAAGCACAGAGCCCAGCATACGGCCCAGTGAGCACATTCCATATTCAACAAGCGTCAAACCTTTTAGAAGAAAGCCATCAATTGGTTGGCCCAACAGGGGAAACTAATGAGCTTTATGCTGCGGGTCGTGGCGTCGCACTTATCATTGTCGATGAGAGTGTGAACAAACTTGCTACTCAGCAGACTGCCATTGCGATGGTGACTGCTGCGTTGCTTGCCGGTAACAGTGTGCTGCTTTGCAGTGACGATGTGGAAATGAATATCCATATTGAAAAAGCAGCTGCACAGGCGAATCTACCTTCTAACCTCATTCAAGTTGTGTCGTTTGACGCGTCACAACAGCTGCTAGAGTGTGATGTTAGAAATGTAGGCTATATCGGCTTCACTCAAGTTGAACAAAGTATCAACTTGCAACTTGCCAAACGCGATGGTGCCATCGTGAGTTTGGTGTCTGAAACGGATCTTGAATCAATGCTCGTTGCTCATGATCCACACCTATCGCTGCGCTTTATTACCGAGCGTACGCGAACAATAAATATAACAGCCGTGGGCGGTAATGCGACCTTGCTAGAGCTTGGTAACGACGCTCACTAACCTTTCAATATTTATCCAGCTTAAATATTCACTATTTAAGCTGGTGCTACTCTATTGACTTAATAGAGCAGGGAAGGCGTTTTATAAAAATGAGGACTATCAAATGATAGAAAATAGTTTTGCAATAACTACTACGTTTATTGCGTATCTAATTATGATGCTTGCAATCGGGGTTATTGCTTACAAACGTACATCTAATTCAACGGATTACTTTTTAGGTGGACGTAGCCTAGGCCCTTGGCCTGCTGCACTTTCTGCTGGTGCATCAGACATGAGTGGCTGGCTGCTACTTGGCCTACCTGGTTATGCTTACGCTGCTGGTTTTGAAGCGTTTTGGCTAGCGGGTGGTCTACTGATTGGTACATGGGCTAACTGGTTAATCAGTGCGAAACGCCTACGTACGTACAGCATTACGACTAATGCATTAACGTTGCCTGAGTTCTTATCTCGCCGCTTTAATGATACGTCGAAAATGATTCAAACAATTTCAGCCTTTTTCATTCTGTTATTCTTCCTTTTCTACACAAGCTCAGGCTTGGTAGCTGGCGGTAAATTGTTTGAAACTGTATTCGGCCTAGATTACACCACTGCAGTCATTATCGGCACTATCTGTGTTGTTTCTTACACGCTTTTCGGTGGTTTCCTAGCGGTATCTTGGACTGATTTAGTGCAAGGTTTGCTGATGTCTGCGGCCCTGTTGATTGTTCCTATTGCAGCGATGAATGGCGGTTTAGGTCAGCTATCTAGCGATCTAAGTGCGATTAACCCAGAGCTTCTAACCTTGTGGAATGATGCGAAAGGTGAGCCACTGTCTGCGATTGCGATCATTTCTTTAGCGGCTTGGGGCCTTGGTTACTTTGGTCAACCTCATATCCTTGCTCGTTTCAAAGCGACTCGTACCAATGCTGATTTAACGACTGCACGTCGTATCGCAGTGGTTTGGTCTGCCCTTTCAATGGCAGGCGCAATGCTAGTAGGTCTTGTTGGCCTAATCTACGTAACGAACTCTGGTTCAGGTGCGCTAGATGATGGTGAGAAGATCTTCATGCTGCTAGTTAACGCTATGTTCCACCCTGTGATTGCGGGTATTTTACTTGCTGCGATTCTTGCGGCAATTATGAGTACTGCGGACTCACAACTTCTTGTTTCTTCGTCAGCATTGGCTGAAGATTTCTACAAGCAAGTCTTCAAGAAAGACGCTTCTTCTGAAGAAATCGTTCGTGTTGGCCGTATTGCGGTAGTAGGTATCTCGTTAGTGGCACTATTCCTAGCGATGACACCAGACAGCTCTGTTCTTGGCCTAGTGTCTTATGCTTGGGCTGGCTTCGGTGCTGCGTTTGGTCCTGCAATCGTACTAAGTCTTTACTGGAAGCGTATGAACCGTAATGGTGCGCTTGCAGGTATTGTAATAGGTGGCGTGACCATTGTACTTTGGAAACAGTTCACTGGCGGTTGGTTTGATGTGTACGAAATTGTACCGGGAATCATCCTATCTACGATTGCAATTGTAGTAGTTAGCTTAATCACTGGTGAGCCAGAAGAGTCTGTTCAAGCTCAGCATAAAGAGTTTGAGAAGCAACTTGTCGAACTAGACTAAGTTTTCATTTACAGTGTAAAGCTGTTGGTGAGAAAACAATGAAAAGAGCCGCTTATTAGCGGCTCTTTTTTTTATTCTGTTATTGCCGCTATAGTAGGTTTCCATGTTATGTAGGGCGATAAGCGAAGCGAGTAAGTTGGCATAAAAAAAGGATGACGGAGCGAATATGGAAATAGTGGAGTTTACACAGGAATATGCCCGTGAGTTAGTGGCATGGTTTTCGACACAAAACGAATCGTTAATGTGGGGTGGCCGCGTTTTTGGTTGGCCGTTAACTGAAAGTGCGGTGATTGCTCGATCATTAAAACCCGAGGTGTCGTTTTACATGTTCACCGAAAATGAACACATGGTAGGGTTCATTGAGTTTCAAAGGGTGTCGGAAAAAGAAATGCGATTTTGTCGTGTTGCAATCAGTCCGGCAATGCGTGGGCATGGTTTAGGGCAAGCGATGGTTCAATTGTCTATCCAGCAAGTGAAACGCATATCGGGTGTGAGCTTTATTTCTTTGGCGGTGTTTCAACACAACACAGTGGCGAAAGCTTGCTATGAAAAAACCGGGTTTCAAGTGGTGAACCGTGAGCCTTCATATAAGTTGTTTCATGGTGAAAAGTGGCCTCTGTATCAAATGGAGTTAGTTGTTACTTGAATGGTAAAGAAGGGCAGGAACATTATGCGAGCCTGTAAACCATTCTTTGTACTTGCTTTTCTTTTTGCACCGACTCCCATAAAGACATTACATTCTTTAAACTCAAATTGTTAGGCTTGTCTTGGTCTATAGCTTGCTGATAGTTAATCACTTTGTATTGCGCAATCAAAGAGGTATGTATTGTGTTGAAAGCGATAATGAAGCAAAGGAAAGAAACCAAGCGGTTGCCAATAAAATATCAGCGAATCACAGGCTACGTGGCGATGGTGGGAATTGTTTTAGGTAGCTCGTTCTATGGCTATTACCTTGAGGAGTTTATGTTGCTATTTGGGATCTATGGTCATATCCCGCTGGACTATCAGGTCGAAACTGGCATCATGAAGTTAGCCGTTGCGGCCTTAACCTTGTTTAGTGCTATTTTGTGTGCCTACTGTGGCATCGTGTTAGTGGCATTACTTTTCTCACTACTGATGTTCATTATGGGCAAGTTTTCTTTAAGTGAAGTTATCGCTTATTCTTTCTTGTCGAAATACCCAGTACATTGGCGAATACAGAGCGAGTTAAAGTCATCAGTATTTAGAAAGTAATATTTCCCGTACGCATATTCAATGCATAGAGGGCGTTGAGTACTGCCCTCTACATAAAATCATCTTACCTTTAAGCTAGGTGTTCGTTTTCATGCGTACTGATAGTGGCTTCCCTTTGCCTTGAA
Organism: Vibrio profundi; assembly: GCF_043642225.1. GTDB lineage: Bacteria > Pseudomonadota > Gammaproteobacteria > Enterobacterales > Vibrionaceae > Vibrio > Vibrio profundi_A. The sequence goes on from NZ_JBHZSF010000001.1 coordinate 494,419, forward strand.
GCGCATCTTGCTCTTGTAACAGCCTTAATGTGGTATGCATAGAAGCCGGTTTGTAGAAATAGAACCCTTGAATGTAGATCACTCCGAGTTTGGATAGCGCTTCTAATTGTGACTCGTTTTCGACACCTTCAACGATGACCTGCATATTCAGTGTATGAGAAAGCTGCAACATGGACTCAAGCAACGGAATGCCAAAGTCAGATTCTCGGCCAATGTTTTTTACAAACACTCTATCTATCTTCAGTGTGCTGAATGGAAATTGTCGTACAAAATCTAAGCCAGCATAGCCTGTCCCAAAATCATCAATTGCCACTTTTACACCTAGCGCAGTTAATTGCTTAAGATTGGCTTTGATTATTTCCATTTCTTTATCTGAGCACTCCCCATCTTCGGTGATTTCAAACATCACTTTCTTTAATAGCTCAGGGTGCTTTTTGAAAAGGATAAAGACGTTATCAGCGAACCCAGCTTTCGACACGACGTTGCGGCTGATATTGACGCTGATATAGCGATGCTTAAATTGTGGTTGGTTTTCGCTGATTAGCATCATGACTTCTGACAGTACAAAATAAGTGAGGTCTTCGATAAGATCTAGGCTTTCAGCTAGTGGAATAAATATCGCAGGGGAGACACTGCCTTCGACTGGATCTTTCCATCTCAGTAATGATTCACAGCCAACGATCGTTTGGGTTCTTTGGTCTACGATGGGTTGAAAGTGAACATGGAGGTGCTTTCTTCTTAATGCGTTTGAAAGGGAATACTCCAAGCTTCTTTGGCTTTGCTTTTTATGCTTAATCGAGACCGCACAAATAGTGGTCACTCCGGCAAGAAGAAAGCCAAACCACGAATAAGACAAGAAGAAGCTGAGATAGTAGTCGATGCCGATATACGAAGTTACAGTCAGCGGGTATCGGTCGGAGGCAACTTGTATCGTGCGCGAATATTCACCGTGGTTTGCTGGAGAAATATCTCGGTCGATGATCTCGACTTTAGACTCGAGGCCATGTTCTGCAAGCTCAGAGTGAACGATGTCGTAAATGTACTTTGGAGGGATCATCAAGCTTACCCCTTCATCATATTGATTGGAGAAGATAAGCATGATCGCTTTCGCTTTCGTGATCGCTGAACTCGAATAAGATAACGTAGTGAGAGTTGGCGAGTTATTGAGGCGCTCTCTGATACTTTTAAAGAGACGGAATGACACATCCCCCTCGGTAGTCGAACAGTAAAACTGATCATTTTGGTTGAATACAGCGGCTTCCTTGACCAAGTGAGCATTGAATACGCTTTGACGAAGTTCGCGTACAAATGAATCGCAGTGTTTGTCGAAATGGCTAGTGATCAGGACATTCTCAAACTCATTTTTTATACTATCGAGTTTTCTTTCGAGCAGCTTGGTCGAGTCTAGCGTAAGTTGTTTGTAGTGCCCCGGCGTGATCGGTAGCAAAAGGGCCATAGAGAGACAAAAAGAAACTACAAAAAAAAGACTGGTTTTGGCTGTATTGTGAAATTTGAAATACCGACGAGGCAATAACATTTATCGTCCTAATTGAATAACGCTGATGCTTTTATAAATGTAACACTATGTAAATGAAACTTTTTATCAACACTGTGAATGAATAATTATGATCTCAGGCAAGAAAAGGTAGGCGTTCACTAATAGGAACGCCTATATGAGAAGTTTTTGAAAACAATCCCTTTCTCTGACTGAGGTTTAGTTATGTTTGACGGGACGTCGAATGTAGAGCGGTGCTACAAATCCAGGTAATAATTGGAATTTAAGTGAACGCCGTGAAACAGGTATTGTGAATTTTGATGCACAAGCGACAAAGTGATTATGCCGGGCCCATTTTCAAATATGGCTTCAACGGTAAATATGGCGACCTCTTGTCTGCCTGTTTTGGTTGATAACTTAGAAGAAGACTTTATAAATACTGGCGTTTCAAAACTTTTCATTTCACCGATTTTCGCAAGATATTTAATGATTTTTTGCCCTTGCTCACTTTTAAGAGACTCAAGCCCTACATCTGTGAATAAGTGATCAAATTGATTTATGTCCCATGTGGTAATTAAGGGTAAATTTTTTTCTATAAAAGGGGTGGCAGCACTGGTGACTTCTTGAGTTTTGAATGTAGCCCATGTAAAGAACCCGCCTGCGATAACGGCGATTGATACAACGAGTACTCCTAATACTTTAAACACTTTTTTCACTCTTTAGCCTCTGGTTGTTAGGATTATCTTTTTATTGTTTTTGTGAATTGATTGTAGTGGTTTTATAGATCGACGTTATTTTAATGTAAATTTTATTAAATAACAGTGTGTTGTGTACGAGTTATCACTCTAATGAGCAATGTAAGTCGTTAGGAGTCTTTGGAAGTTTTGGAAAACGGAGAGAGAAACACCGAGTACACGGTGTTTCTATTCAGGGTTGGTAAGTGATTACCAAATCAGACTATGAACCCACTGCCACCGATGGCGATGAACAATAACCCGGTAATTCGATTGATCAAGACAATGTGCTTTTTGAGTATTTCTGACACCTTATCGATGGTTGCTGACAGTATCACATGAATAACAAATGTAATGATGATGAGCTCAATGGTGAGTATTGCTGCTTGCAGCATAAATGCTTCTTCTGGCTTTATAAACAGAGGAAATAGCGCCCCAAAGAAAATTAGGGTTTTTGGGTTTAACAGCGAAATCAAAATCCCATTTTGATAGGTGTATGTGCTCGTTTCGATGTTCGCCTCATTCTTCGAGTAGTAAAGCGCTTTGCACCCGAGATAAACGATATAACCACTACACAACCACGTCATGGCCTTGTAAGCACTTTCATTTGTGTTGATCACGGTGAGTAACCATGAATTCGATAAAAATGAAGCAATGAGTAGCCCTGTTGAGATCCCCAAAATAACCGGAAGCGTGCCACGCAAATGCTGATTGATGCTATTGCTTAATACTGCAAGCATTCCGGGCCCTGGAGATGCTGCAGAAGCGATACATATCGTGATGAATGCGATTTGAGTTTCCATATTATAACTTGCTCGCTACCATCACCGTCATAGGCCAGTTAAGAGCCCAGCCGGTTGGTGTTCGCTTGATTCCTAGGAGCCGTTCCGCATCAAGTAGGCTATCTTGATGCGAGTATTCTGGTTTATTGGAGTGTAATAATGACAGGAAAACGCCAATATCTTTCTTTTCTTCGAAGTGCCATTGCAACGCGATTTCGTGAAATTCAGGTTCACTCCAACCAGTGATTTTACACAGACTTTTTGCATACGCTTGGCTTAAAAAGCTGACTTCATGCCCCGTAGTACATGAAACTGCGACGTGTTCATCGAAATAATCCGATAACTTAGTGCCACTAAAAATGTCACAGATAACTAGCCGAGTGCCTTGTTTGGACAGAAGCCCGAGGTTTTTCAACACCGCTTCTTTACTTTTTACGTGGTGAAAGGCCCCTCGCGACCAAATCGCATCTAACTGTGTGTCCCATGGTAAGTTAATTTCTTCTGCCGCCTTTTGGACGACACAGATATTAGGAGTGGCTTTATCATAAATGGGTTGAAGTTGATCCGGTGAAGGGTCTACAACATGCAGCATGCCTTCTGGACCGATTGCCTTTGCGATATCAAATGAGAAAAAACCACTGCCAGCTCCTATTTCCAAAATAGACTCACCTGGTTTGGGTGCGAGAAAATCATACATCATGATTTTGTCTTCTAACCAACAATTAGGATATTGGTTTAAAGCGAGCTTGTAAGAGCGTGAGCGCTCAGTGGAAAATTCTACTTCCTGTAATCCCATCTTCTATTACTCCAGTTACTAATGGATTCTTTATTGCAGGAATCCATTAAAAAGGAGTTAGCTTTAACTATCTTGTAAAAAATTGTTGTTGGTAGATGGCTGGAGTGACGCCCATAGAACTGACGAATGCTTTATGGAAGTGGCTTTGATCATGAAACCCGCAGTGCATCGCAATCTCCACGGGCTTTGCCCCAGATTTCAGTAATGTTTTTGAGTGGCTAAGCCGTTGTTGTATCTGATATTGATGAGGGGTCAAACCAAAATGACGTTTGAACTCATTGATGAGGTGGTACTTGCTGACGCCTGCCAATTTTGCAAGGTTATCCAGTGGCACCCGTTCACGGTAGTTGTCGGCTAGAAAGTCTCTTGCTAACAAAACGTTAGAGAGCGCTTGGCCATTGTGAGCCGGTGTACGTTTGACTGAACCATATTGAAGCATCATCTTGACCAAAAGAAGCTCCAAATGGACTTCGGACTCCAATAATTCATCCGTGTTTTGAATTTTGGAGAGCAAAAGCTGCATTTGTTGTTCTAGGCGAGGGTTTTGAATCACGCTGTTTTTAAAGGTGGGCAAACCGTTCTGACCGTAAACTTCGTAGTAAATGTCCTTAATTTGCTGCTCGGTAGGATAAATCGCACGGTACTTCCAACCATCGGCGTGGCCTTTATTTCCCGTGTGTATTTCATCTGGGCTGACGATTGAAATATCGCCGGCACCGGCATTATGAGTTTTACCTTTGTGGTAAAACTGCTTAATTCCTCGGTCTACAATTGAAATGACATATTCACTGTGCGCGTGTTTTCCAAACACGGTGTCAGTAAATTGAGCATCAATGACGTCAAGTCCTTCAAATGCGCGAGTGCTGTGAATGTGGCAAAACTCGTCCTGAAACATCGGCTATGTGTGTACCTTTACGATCCTTGTAAAAAATTGAGGGGATATTTTCTTACCCTCTTCCAAAACGCGACATCACTCGGATATTGCGTGCTTGGTGACTAGATAAAATAGTGGCTAGTCATATGCACTCTATCTCATTTTTTGTATATGTACTAACTTTGCCTTTTATATGGTTTTGTAGGCAATACTTTGAGTTATGGTAGAGAGACATCAGTACAGGCAAGCTAGTAGGCTATTCGGCAATACTGGATTGCAAATCAGAACTTGCATGAATCATCTGGGCAAGGTGGGTGGTGTGGAGTATCCAACGTAGGTCTCTCATAAGGGAAAGGTGCTATGGAAATTACAAAAGTAGAATCGAAAGATGTTCGTGCGATAGAAGAGTTAGTCAAACAGGTATCTGAAATTGATGTCATTCCGGCTTTTAATGAACAAGGGCAAACGGAATATCGTGAAAGGGTATTGACCGACATTCATACCACGTTTGATGAAGACCGATTTACTACGCTGAAATTGGTGGTGTCCAACAACATCGTCGGTTTTGGAGCATTAAGGGAAGGTAACTACCTGACTCATCTATTTGTGTCTAAAGAACTGCAAGGAAAAGGAGCGGGTAAAAGGCTGCTCAACGCATTACTCGATTCGACAGTTTCAGATCATATTGATTTGCGATCGTCGATTAATGCGGTTGATTTTTATCGGGGACATGGCTTTGAAGTCACAGGAGATGAATCCGAGTTTAACGGTATTCGGTTTGTGCCAATGCGATTAAGCCGATTCATGTAAAGACATCATCGCACTCTTAAATAAGCACCGAACCAACACCAACAGAAGAGGCTTTTTCGTATACGGAGAAGCCTTTTTTCTTTGAAAGCGGCACTTTTTACACTGTAAAACCTGGTAGGTGGCTAGAGTGAATTTTAAAACGGATTGCGCAGTATGAATCAGAAATGCAAAAACAGGCTCTAGGATTGGTGAAGTGTCACAGGCTATAGAAAAATTGTGGCAATGCCTCTCAAACTCCTTTCTTTGTCATTGAAAATCAAACTCAGTCAAAGTTATGTAAAAACAAGGAGTAATGTTGGAACTCTTAAGCTGAACTACAGTATTACTAATGAATCGATCTTAACGGAGCACAGAATGAAAAAAATATCCTTGGCTTTAGCCATTTTAAGCACTTCGCTCTTTTCGCAATACTCATTAGCGGCTGATACTCCTTTCACTACACAGAGCCCTGCTTATCAACTGGATGGCAAAGCGGTGTTTGGTCGAACAGAAAATGTTTACTTGGACAGTGTTGAGGCGCTTAAAGGGGTGCCTTTCATCGGGAAAATCGATACTGGCGCAGAAACCACGTCCATGCATGCTGAAGACATTCATGTTTCGAGTACGCATCCGAAATACAACAACTTGAAAGATGACAAGCTGATGTTGGCGCTAGTGGGCGAGGTGCAAAAAAACAAGGATGTTGCTTACGAAGATTGGGACCACAGTACCTTCGCTGACTTTGAGGCCATCGTTTCATTCAAAGTGCAGAATCCACATACCGGAGAGATGGTGGTGATTAAAGAGCCACTGGAAAGGGTGAGTATGATTCGAAGCCGGACTAGCAGTACTCCGATCTTGCGCCCTACGGTGAAAATCCCCCTCAGCATTGCAGGGCAGGCATTAAAGACAGACGTCAATCTAACCGATAGAAGCCATTTCTCTGCCCCAGTTTTGATTGGAAAAACATTTCTCGCGGAGAACGCATGGGTGTTTGCTGGATACGATTACCTACAAGAGCAGCCAAGTGCGAAAGTGGTCGGGCGAAAGGAGTCCGTGACGATTTCTGGGCTGCCAATGAATGTCAGCTTTTCGCTTCAAAATCGATACAGCATCTTGCATGCAAAAAATATTGATGTAGACAAAAAGCGCGATGAAGTGACGTTTGATATGGTCAGCAAAGACGGCAAGCAGAAGGAAATGACCCTACCTTTAGTTCGATTGCTGAGTGTCGGGGGTAAAAAACGACCTTTGGTGTATGTCCCTGTTCAATTGGATAAAGACACCACGCGCTACTTCTTGGTTTACCTAAGAGACCGTTCAAAAAGCAGCTCTCAACTTCGTTTGGGAACGAACACCACGAGTGAGTTTTTCATGATTGATACAAGCTCTGTAGACTTGTTAAGTAAGGGAGCCAAAGATTTCATTGAGGTGGAAAAGTCGACTAAGCCTTTAGTCATTTCTCCGGTAGAGGCAATCACTTTGGATGGCTTCCCACTGGAAGCTCAGCCTTCATTTGTAGTGAAAACGCCACTATTAAAAGTCGAAAGCTTTGAACTGACGGGGAAAGGGAAGAACCAGTCTGTGGAATTTTTCCTTGTCGATAACAATGGTGAACAGCAAAAAATAAAGAAAAAAGTGGTGAAAAAACTTCGTGTTGGAGAAAGCGTTCGCCCGGTTGTAAGTGGTGAGTTCTCTGTCTCTGGTGAAATTAGAGAGCAAGAGTTTGCGATCGATGTGCTTGATAGCGATGAGAAATACCCGTACTTCATCTTAGGCAAAAAAATGGCGAAAGGTGGCGTGTTTGTGAATACACGTGCGGATCATTTACTGCAAGCAGAGCCTCTGTTTAAAGTTGGACACATTGAAATGGTTCAAGTCGATAACATGTCATTCCCGGCGAAATTGGATACCGGAGCCGATGTGAGTTCTATGAATGCACTTAACATCAAAAGGTTTAAGAAAGACGGCCAAGATATGGTGAGCTTTACTTATCAAAATAATCAGGGCGATAAGCAAGAGTTTACCAAGCCAGTGATTGATGTGATGCGAATCAAAGCAAAGAAAGGCGAGAAGGTGAATATTCGCCCAGTCGTTGAGATGCATGTAAAATTGGGTGAGTTGGAAAAGAAAGTGAAAGTGAACCTTCAGGATCGTTCTCGTTTTGAGTACAGCATGATTTTAGGGAAAAACTTCTTAAAACATGGAGCCGTAGTGAGTAGCGATAAGGATTATTTGCTAGGGAAAACCAAATAAACAGAAACCCCGCAGTTGCGGGGTTTTTTATTGGTTATCGTTTCAGTGTTAGTGTGCTTATCTCAGGCGAATAAAGTGATTCTGTACTAAGAAATTTAAATGCCTTTCGCATTTGATATGTTTGAACTTGAGGGGTTGCGTGAGATCACCAAATAAAGGAATGCCTCCCCCGAGTAGGGTGGGGATTGTTGTGATGATCATGTCATCAATGAGGTCCTCGCTTAGAAAGCTCTGTATGGTTTTTCCACCATCAATGTATAGGCGTTGGTAACCCTGTTGATTCAACTCTTGAACAATCTTTTTTAGCTCACCATTAACCAAAAACACTTTGTCTTCATAGCCTTCTGGGACGGAGGTCATTGTATTACTCAATACGAACACTGGCTTGCTGTATGGCCAGTCGCAATCGAAGTTTAATACGATATCGAGCGTATTTCGCCCCATCACAAGCGCGTCAATGTTATCCATAAACTGGTGAAACCCCATATCAGAACCATCAGGGTTTGGGATGTCATGCAGCCAATCCAACTGGTGGTTTTTATCGGCAATGTAGCCATCAAGGCTGGTTGCAATATAGACGATATTTGGCATGTTTGATCTCCGGTTGGCTTGGCAAAAACGCAATAAAACAGTATTATTCTACACTGTAGAATAACTCAAAGTTTAGCGAGAGAGCCAGATGAGTGTCAAGGACAAAAAACGTGGTCGCCCAGCAGAAGCGAAGCGTTCACTGAGCAGCGAAAGTATCATCAAACAAGCCAAGCAACTGATGGAGCAAGATGGGAAAGTACCAAGCATTAGGCACCTCGCGTTGACGCTAGGGGTTGATGCGATGGCAATTTATCATTACTTCAAAAACAAGAATGCGCTGCTTGATGCTATGACAGTTTCTTTGATGAATGACATCTATGAGCCAACATTGAATGAAGACTGGGAAGGTGAGCTGAAGCGTTTGTGTGTGAGCTACTTGGAGTTACTGGATAAGTATTCTGGGTTGTTGGAAACATTACTCTCATTGAAAAGCCAAGGACCAACCGAGACGTTCACGATTCGCTTTAATACTGTGGTTCACCATTTAAAGTTAGAAGAAAATACAGCCAATGATGCATTAGGACTATTGGTTGACTACCTACACGGCTTCGCACTCGCGATGAAATGTAATCCTGATAGAAATAGCCTGAATAGCGATATGATTTCAGGTGCCATAAAACTCTACTGCCTCGCGATACGACAACAATAATGTATTGGCAGAACAATACATTACCTCTCAATCTGGAGACTATTATTCAGTAAAGTATTTGTTCTATTTATACCAAGCCATTATTGTATTTCTTGATTTGGTGTTGGGAGCTTGATTGAGTGATGAATGTTCCCACACGTTGGTTTCGAAATTGTAGTAGGTCACCGTTTGAAAAGTATTAAGTTTGCCTTAGTAAGCCTAGTGGTCGTTGGACTTTGCTACGTTTACCGCCCCGATTATCGACAGGTTGAGTTAAGTGAATTGGTACTTCCCGCCTGCCCGAGTATCTCTGAAAGTCATGAATCTCAGGTTATGTTTTATATCGCCGACAACCTGCGTGAATCGGTCGGCAGCAAAGAGATTGACGACTATATCCAGTATTCTAATTTGGTGCTGAGTAATTCTTGCATTCCTTTGCAAAGAACCACTGGCCTAATGAAATATGTGAAACTAGATCTGTCATATGAAGAAAGTTTTGAAACGCTTTATGAGTTGCTCGAGGGCAGTCTAGACGGGGTTGCGGCTAAAAATGATACCAGTACTTATGTACTCATTTTGCCCAGTCGTCACCGTGTGTTTGAAGATAACATTGTTGGTTTAACCAATGTGGAAACCATCGATAATTTCATAGTTTTGGCGGATGATGCGCGGGAGCATGTACTTGAACATGAATTTGGTCATTTGGCATGGGCGCAGCACATAGAAACGTTTCCATTCGCTTTGTTGCAAGGTCAGCTAGAACACAGTACCGAGATTAAGAACAGGCACAAGCTGAAAACCTATGCTCGGGCATACAAATGTGCGAATGCCGGTACCATCATGAGTTACGAGACGCGAGTATTACCCATCTATTCGAATCCTGCAGTGGCCTATAGAGGCGAAGCGTGTGGGAACGCGTTGAATGCCAACAATGCCAAAGTGATCAGAGAGTTTGTAACTGAGTACGGGAGCGCAGAGAAGTAAGGAACACCGAGATAAATTTGGTGTTATTGATGGTGGGAGCTAACAGCGCAAGCTCCCTGGTGCGCTCATTCATGCGCTGCAAAAGTAGATTTTCCCTCCTATGCTATGCGATTGCTCATTTCGAATCCTCACCTTCTTTTTCAATAACGATTTCACCTAAGTTAAAACGACTTATATTTCAAAGCATTAATCATATCTACGCACTAATCTCAAATAAACCTGAGTTGTATTTATAAAATTCAGGCGCTTGTATATTGACAAGAGACCATTAGTCTCTTATTGTTTTAATTAAGAGACCGGTGGACACTTATGGTGATTGCAATGAATTGGAAACGCGCCCGAACAGACGATAGAAAAAATGAGCGAAAAGAAGAAATCTATAACGCTGCTTTCGAGTTATTTAAAAAGAATGGCTACGAGAAAGTGAGTTTTAACGGGATTGCTTCTGAAGCTGGGTTTACGAAATCCAATATGTACCGTTACTTCAGTTCGAAAGAGGACATTTTCTTGAACGTCTTCGCTGAATTATTTGAGCAGTGGTTTGAAGACTGTATCGCCTCTCTTCAAGAGCTAGAGTCGGGTGCAGACGTCAAGCGATTTGCTGACGCTTATGTTCAATCTTTCTTGTTACACCCGAAATTTCTCGACTTAACGCCGATCCTTTTCGTTTCACTAGAAAAAAATAGTTCTTATGAACAGCTACTGATTTTTAAGCGACAGGCTAAGGGTTTACTGTTTCAAATTGCGATGGAAGTGTGTCGAATTTATCCAGAACTCGAGATCGAAAAGGCGTTTAGATTCCTAACTCTCAGCTATGCGGCGACCTCAAATTTTTGGGCAGCGAATCAACAAAATGACGCGCTGAGAAAGATCTATGAGCAAGAAGAATTTCAGGATTTGAAGCCTGATTTTGAGCAAGACTTAACAGCTTCGGTGGAAGTTATTATTCATGGGCTAAAAGCCTGCCAATAAACAGGATAAGGCAATATTTACGATCGCAAAATCGTTAACGGCCCCTGAAATCAATAAAGGAAATCATCATGGCACATCACACTGAAAATACGATTAAAGCCAATATCCCAGCCGCTCAAGTTTGGGAGGTATTAAAAGACTTTAGTAGCTTGGAAAAGTTTGCAACTACCATTACCTCGTCGCCAATTGTGAGCGAAGTTCAATCAGGGGTGGGAGCAAAGCGACGCTGCACTTTCGTCGATGGTTCAAGTCTAGTGGAAGAAATTGTCGAATTTAATGAAGGTCAAGGCTTCAAAATGGTCATCTCAGAGCATGCACTGCCATTGAAAAGCATGGAAGCGGAGATGCGTGTTACAGCGGTTGATGAAAAGAGTTGTGAGATCTACATGTCTTCAGATTTTGTTGTGAAAGGTGGGCCATTAGGTTGGGTGATGGGGCAATTTGTGATGAGAAGTATTATGAAAGGCGTGTTCAAGAAGGTAATGAGCGGCTTAGCCTACCACAGCGCAACAGGAAAGTTAGTGGGCGAAACCTTACCACCTGAAACGGAATTGTCTCAAGTCATCGCTAGCTAGTTAAATTGCGGTGTGTGTTAAAGGTTAGCTGACAGAGTTTCGGCTCTGTCAGCTCAATCTGTTTGCTGCTGATTAATTAAGCCTGATGACAGACTTAGCTTGCGAATGTATATCAAACGCGACTTTGATACTTGTCCCATTGTTCTCAAAAACGACATCGTCAAAATCTGTTTTTGAAATTCTGAAACCCTCTCGAACAAAAATATCTGTCACTAAGGTTCTGTGGCCGATTTTAAGCGCAGAGTCCGATAGCTTACTGACTAAGTTTTCCATGTTTCTTTTCTCCCTTTGTTATGCTCTTGGTTGCACTAATCTACGCGACTTAACTTTAGGGTCAATCTATTTAAATATTCATTGGCTTAATGGAAATTGGCAACAGAGCTATTTATTCCAACGATTCAATGAGTGGCTAGGTATGAATATATATCGCTGATAGATACCTGCTATTTTTGGAAGCAAACTTAGATCTTGGTGTGCTTGTTTTTCGTTTCTATGAGTAGATGAAGATGCATTTGGTTACAAATCTTTTAGCCATTCACTGTGGAACAAAAATCAATCACTCTAATAAGGGCTGATAATCCCATGTCATCAATTGCCTGCCACATACTTTCTCCATCGAAACACATATCAGAATAGTTAGAGCAAGCTATAGAAATGAATCACGTCGTATCATGGTTTTGAAAGGCTTATTAGAGTGCTTGAAATTCTGCTGAGGCGGAGAATGCTACGGTTGCAGTTGCCAGTTTAATACTAAATGCTAGACTGAGGCTCTATTCCATTTAGAGACCAAAAGGTAGTGTCATGAATCCGATCCTAGCGATGTTGAAAGAGAACAATATTAGCGATGCACAGATCAACGAAATCTTTCAAGCGTTGACTCAAAACCCTCTTGCAGCAATGACAACGATCAGCCAGTTAGGTTTACCTCAGGATAAGCTTCAAGCTCTGATTGCTCAAATCATGCAAAACCCTGCTTTGATCAAAGAAGCAGTCGATGAGCTAGGCTTAGATTTTGCGAAAGTGGAAGCCGCGAAAGAGCAGCTGAAAAAATAGTACGTGCAGAAAAATTGAAAAGGGCATAACTCTTCGGAGTTATGCCCTTTTTTCGATGTATGCGGTATGGCGTTAGTATCAGTCGGAGATTATCCGCTTCGATTTACACCGTAAATCGGTCGACTAGCTCATAAAGTTGATGAGCTTTGCCATTTAGGTCTTGGCTGCCAGAACGGTTTTCATTAGCCAAGCTTGCTGACTGATTACTTTGGTCTGATATGACCGTAATACGTTGAGAAATCTCTTGCCCAACATGGCTCTGCTCTTGGGTTGCCGTTGCGATGAGCGAGTTCATATCCATGATGATGTCGATAGAGCCTTTAATTTTCTCAAGCGCTTCTTTGGCTGAGTTGGCTTCTGTGACTGCATTGCTGCTTCGAGATTGGCTGGAGTCCATCGCTTTCACTGCGTTGTCAGAGGCCGCTTTAAGTTGGTCGATCATCTGGTTGATTTCGCCCGTACTCTCTTGAGTTCGGCTAGCCAGTTTACGAACCTCATCTGCTACTACCGCAAAGCCTCGGCCTTGTTCCCCTGCACGAGCCGCTTCGATAGCAGCGTTGAGAGCAAGTAGGTTGGTTTGTTCTGCGATATCTTGGATCACATTCAGTGAAGACGAAATGTTTTGAACATCCCCTTCTAGTTTAGAAATTACTTCACTGGCTTGCGCGACTTCTGCCGCTAGATCTTGAACGGAGTTTACTGCTGACGTCACAATCGAGTTCGCCTCGTTTACATTGTCTTCAGCATCTTTAGCTGAATCTGCCGCTTGATTAGCATTGTTCGAAATCTCATGCGCGGTAGAAGTCATCTCTGTCATGGCTGTGGCCACTTGGTCAGTTTCCATTTGTTGGCCTGATGCGAGTTCATCGACTTGAGCCGCTCGATTCGACATGTTGTTGGTTTCATCGACGACTTGCTGGCCGACTAAGCTGACTTTGCTGATGATGTCTTGCAGGCTAGCCACAAACGTATTGAAGTTTTTAGTCAGTTCGTTGAATTCAGGAACCTTAGAGATCTCCATACGAGCGGTTAGGTCAGCGTCACCACTTGCAAAACTGCGAATAGAATCATCGAATTGCTCTAAAGGTTTCATGATGCTGCGATTCACATAAACGGCGAAGAAGCTCACGACGACAGCAATGGCTAAACAGAACAACCCAATGGTGGTAAGGCTGCTGCTCGCAACCGATTTAGACTGCTCATCCATTAGCTTAATGGTTGCTTCTACGTCATCAGTATAGAAACCGGTGCCAATCATCATGTCCCACTGAGGAAAGAACGCAGAGTAACTTAACTTAGGTAGAGGTTCTGTTTGGTTGGGTTTAGGGAAGTAGTAAGTGGTAAATTTGTCGAGTTTGGAGTTTTTGATCAGGTCTTGAATTAAGTAATTGCCTTTTTTGTCTTGAAGGTTAAAGAAGTTTTCTCCCAACCCTTTATCAGACTGACCTTGAAGGACACGAATACCCTTTGAGGTGTAACCAAAAATGTAGCCATTTTTACCAAACTTAATTTCTTTTAGGGTTTTAATGGCCTCTTCTCTTGTGCCATTAGCAGCAATGACTGGGCTTAAAGCCGTTTTAGCAATATCGATGTACGACTTTAGTTCAGCTTTCTTCATATCCATCATGCTTTCGCGTGTGGTCTGAATTTGCTGTTCATTAAGCTTGTTGAGCTCTATGGAAATCAAAGACATCATACTGATGGCAATGAGCAACAGCGGAACAATTGAAAGAATATATAGGCGCTTGCGAATAGTTAGACTCATATTATGTATCCCAATTAATATGAAATTGCCGAGCACAGCAAAATCATATTTTTTATACTGATAGTTATAGTTTTAGCTTACTCTTAAACTTTTGGGTGAAATGTGAACGGAACAATATTTATAAAACTTATTTGAAATTATTTTTAGTGTTTAAGTATTTGTTTTTAAAGTCTATTAAACTAAAGTCTAATCTTTTTAAGAAATACGATAAAAACAGCGCTCTGACTTAAAGTCAAAATATGAGCGCGATATAATTTGGGGAGGGGGAGGTTTGTGTCAGTTATTGGCTATTCCGAATTGTCTGTCTGGCCAGAGAAATAACGATGCCAGTTGTCATCCAGTGTTTGAAAATTGTATATACAGAAATCTTTTCGATCTTTTAAATAATCATTTTCCACTTCATCAAGCAGCTTAGCGTGCTTTTCTGGATCGCTGCCATAGACTAAACAAAGCGTCGAAAAGTATCGTTGAAGATCAAAACTATGCTCATCGATATATTCTCCGAAGTCGTAATAGTCAGGTCTATCATCGGATTCAAAAGCGAACATGTCGGCTGCGCTAATCGCGGCATCATCCCCATTCTCTACATAATTGAGCATTAAGAGCGTTGCGAAGTTATCAACCGCATCTTCTTCTTTTCCCAATACCGCTATTTTTTGATCTGCAATATACGCATGCCCCGCTTCGTGCAACAGAGTATGAAGTAGTGTATCAATCGCGCCCAGTTGAGCCGATTTACCATACTTTTCATCATACTTATTCTTAGCAAAGTAATGAGTGGATTCGGCATAGAATGAATAAGGGATATGCACGGTATGGGTTTCTGGGTCGTACATTGGGCCTTCTTCACCACCATATTGCATGGTTAAGGTGCTATTGAAAGGAAACAATTGGTCAGATAACTCAGCAACCGTTTGGTTAATGCCGCTCTGTTTAATGTCTTCTTTAAGTTGACTCTCTTCCTGAGTTTGGGGCAGTAAAAACTCGAAGGTGATGTTCTCTCCGGCTACAGCCTCAGAGGCGAAACTTGATGGTAGGGTAAATAGGCTGCTGAGCCCAATAACTAGCAATGGCTTCATTGAAATCCCTTTATTATACTAATTAGTTAGTCTTATCACTTTACTGGATGTTGACATGCAAGCAATACGTATTAGTTATAGTTGAGAAAACTGAGGACTTTCAATGTTATTTATCGCTTACTTACTTCAACCATGGATTCATTAGGCGCTGTTATTTCATTTTAGAACAGCGCTGCAGGCTTCTCTGTAGTGAACGACTTATTGCTATTAAAGAGATGAAAAAATGACTCAAAAACACTGGTCAAAATATCAGCTTCTTCATGAAGTGGTACAAAACAGAAATATCCATATCAAAGGTACTCACAGTTATTACAGCGATTGTTGGGATAAGGGCTTTGAAGAGTCCGTTGTTCGATACTTACATGGCGATGCAGTGAGTAAAGAATGGGAACCTCGCTGGGAGGTGGATCAGCTTTATATCGGAAACTATGTCTGTATTGGAGCGGAAGCGGTGATTCTCATGGGGGGAAATCATACTCATAGAGTTGATTGGTTTACCTTATATCCTTTCATGGACTTTATTGATGAAGCTTATCAAGGCAAAGGCGACACAAAGATAGGTGATGGTGCTTGGATTGGCATGAGAGCCATGATCATGCCGGGTGTGACAATCGGCGAGGGTGCGGTTATCGCAGCAAATAGTGTAGTGACCCGAAATGTGCCTCCATACGCGATTGTCGGAGGTTCGCCCGCTTCATTGATTAAGTATCGTTTTGATGAAGACACAACTGAAACTTTAGTGAGTCTAAGCATATACGACTGGCCAGAAGAGAAGTTCAACGCAGTAAAAAGGCAATTGTGTAGTTCGGATTTAAACGCGTTACATCAGGCTTTAAGTGAGTACGACCCTGAGCAGAGATGATAGGTAAGTTCACTAGGTAAGATAAATTTCGGTCACGGCATTCACTGTGCTATACTCCGCGCCCCAATCCGCATTGGCTTGCTTAATTTAGGAAATTATTATGAGTGGTAAAAACGAAATTCAACAAATTAACAATCGTCTAGATAAGTGTCGCCATAAACTTGCGGCAGCGAAAACTCGTAAAGACGGTCCTGTTATTCGTCAGTTTGAAGACGAAATCAAAAAGTTGAATAAGAAGATTGCTCAGCTTAAGCATAAGCAAAGCTACGATATCAACCAAGAGCGCAAGTCTCTTCTTGATATGCCATTTAGTCGAGAAATCACTAAAGCAGAGCAAGCGGATATGGGTAAATTGAAGAAGTCAGTAAAAGGCTTAGTTGTCGTACATCCAATGACTAAAATTGGTAAAGAGCTTCGTATCGAAGTGATGACTGGGTATGCCCCGAAAAAATTCTAATTACCTGATAGGTAATAAAAAAGGAGCTAGTGATAGCTCCTTTTTGCATTCTTAAGGGCATAAAAAGTGGTGATATTAAGCCTCTGTGATAACCAAGTTATTAGCAGTGAGTTTGATAGTAATCACAAAAATCTAGGCTATATATAAAAGTTAACCTGTTACTAACATTAGCCTTATTCAGTTAGGTAACGTAAGGCTCTTTTTTAGCCATGTACCACGAAAATTACCCATAAGTAGGACGACATAAGCAGTTATTGACCAGTAATCAATCTCATTAGGGAAGATGAGACATAAATAATTAGAGGTTATATGAATCATTTAATTTCAGTAGGGCCACTAGAATCTTTCCTAATCGCGATTAGTGTGTTGTTTCTAGGCCATTTTGTGAACACCAAGCTTCCTGTTCTAAAAAAGTACAACATCCCTGAACCTATCGTAGGTGGATTGATCGTCGCCTGTATCATCACTTTACTTCACTTCAATGGTGTCGATTTAGAGTTTTCTCTACCACTGCAAAATACCTTCATGTTGATGTTCTTTGCGACGGTTGGACTCGCCGCCAATTACACCCAATTAATGAAAGGCGGCGCGAAAGTCTTCTTGTTCTTGGGGGTGGCTTCGGTTTACATCATCATCCAGAACGGTGTTGGCGTAACATTAGCGACCGCTCTCGGGTTAGATCCATTAATGGGGCTAATTGCAGGTTCGATAACGCTTTCTGGTGGACACGGTACCGGTGCGGCATGGTCGCAAACCTTCTCAGAAAACTATGGCATTGCGAATACGCTTGAAATTGCGATGGCGTCTGCGACGTTCGGTTTAATTATTGGCGGCATTATTGGTAGCCCAGTTGCCCAGAAGCTGATTGATAAAAACAAGATTGAATCTGACTACGGCACCGGAACGACGACTCATGAACGTTTCCCTGAGTTAGTGACGTATAACGAATACGAAGAAGATAAAGTAACCGCTAAGAAAGTCATTGAAGTGCTGTTCATTTTGTTGATCTGTGTGACGGGTGCTCGTTATCTAGAAGAGTGGGTAAGCACCTATGAAATCAAATGGTTGATGATCCCTGATTTCGTTTACGCCTTGTTTATTGGTGTGTTCATTACCAACGTAATGGAAGTGACAAAAGCTCATAAGATTGACACAGAGACGGTCGATATTTTGGGTACTGTTTCTTTATCGCTGTTTTTAGCTATGGCATTGATGAGCTTGAAGCTGTGGAACATCTTCGACCTTGCGATTCCTTTCTTAGTGATCCTCGGCGTGCAAGCGGTAGTGCTAGGCATATTTGCGTACTTTGTTACGTTCAAAGTGATGGGTTCCAACTACGATGCGGCTGTTATGGCTGGTGGTCACTGTGGCTTCGGACTAGGCGCGACTCCGACAGCGGTTATGAATATGGGCTCTTTGGTTAATCGTTTTGGCCCTTCTCCACAAGCATTCATGGTGGTCCCAATTGTCGGGGCGTTCTTCATCGACATCGTGAACCTAATCATCTTACAAGGTTATATTTCCTTTATAGGGTAAATACGCAGACTTGTTCATTTAAAGCTCCGCTATCAGCGGAGCTTTTTTTAGGGGCCGGTTTCGCATCTATCTACTTCTGAGCAATATATTTTGGGGGACATACCTTACACGCCCTTACTTACAGGAGCTTACAACAGCTCGAATTAAGCCGTGATACCTTGTATTTACTCCTTTTAATTTCATCGGTGATACCTTGCTGAGACCTGCTTTATTGTGCGCTGTGCTGGCTGCGGGCGGCACTCAGGCGCAAACCCAACTTTACTTGGGTGGCGACTACCTATCGAATGATTCGAATTATGCGATTCAGTATGGATTCTACTTTCCTGTGAGTCCGGAACTGGACTTTGGCTATGAACTGGAATACGCCAAGTACAGTGGAAAGGTCAACTCTTTTGGTCTGAATATCAAGCCCGCTTTTAGGCAGCAAAACTTCTATTTTGCTCCGATTGGTGGCGTGCATTATTTCAGTAACGATATTGACGTTGGCTTCATGTATGGCGCTGAAGTCGGGTATATCACAGGGCCTGTAACGTTAAGAGTAGGATACAAAGAGTCTTCAGAGGAATTTAAGTACAACGACAATGTGTACCTGGGTGCGGCATTTGTTTTTTAGCTTGGTGTAAGCCCAAGTTAACTTTCGGCAGTGCCCACCAGGCTCTCTCAAACTCTGTGGGCACTGCCATTTTTTACCTCAAATATTCAAGCGCTGGCACTAGTAAGCTTTGATGCCATATGGACGAAGCAGGCTAGGTAACACGGTATCAAGGTTGGGAATATCTTCTGGCGAGATCTCGATAAGATTGAATTCATGCTTTTGATATATCGCTAATCTTTTTAGCTTTTCTTTCTCATTAATGGCACCGTTGTCCGTCCCCCAATACTGCAAATACACCTTTCCTGAGGGTAAGTAGAAATCACTGATGACATCTTCTTCGATGGGCAATTGCCTTTCGTAGGCATGGACGACACCGGCCATATATAACCAATTATCAATGATTAGCTCATCTTTGGAACGAACGTAGTGACCGTCTAAGGTTCTATGTTTCGCTTCGAATTTTTGTCTAAAGCTCGAGATGGACACATCTGTGGAATGAGCCTCAGCGTCTTGCCCTAAGAATTCGACGACCGATTGTTTGAGGCGTTTATTCTTGGTTAGAGTGTCATGCCATACCACGAACTGATTTTGGGAAGTTTTATCTTCTTTTTGCTCGCCACCGACTCGTAGCCCTGAATCTGTGATTAACCAATGTTGTTCTTCTCTTTTTATCCAACCTAACTCACTTAACAGTAGGTTGATTTTTTTCGCGCTGAGCTTAAAGCTTTCGCCAAGTTGCGTGGCGGTGAGAGTTTTGCCTGCCGTCGCGGCTAAGTCGATGAGTAGATTTTCAGGCCACACGATAAATGTGCCAAATTTAGAGTGCTCGACGTATTCCCCCCCAAACTTTTCACCGATCTCTGTCAGAACCCATCTGTCCTGAGCACGGACGATATAGCCAGCTTTTTTTAACTCACTGAATAGATCTTTGGGATCTCGTTCTCGGAGCTTAGCGAGGGCTGACGTAGAGATTTTTTCTTTCATATCGCGGTCCTGAAAATCGCTGAATCAATGCTTAGTTAGGCGTTGTATGTGTTCACATAGTGCTTCTGCAAGGTGATGTGAAGCTAAATTTCGATTGATGATGTTCATCTCTAAGCGTCCAGCTTCTACAACCGAAATCCAGTCATCCAACATCGCTGCAAAGCCTTTGATTGCGAGCATTGGCGTCCAGTCTTTTAAGGTTAGTTGAGAGTGTTGGTTGGCTGCCCATTTGTTTCCATCGACAAAGGAGTTGAACTCGTACGCTTCATTCTCAAAGGTGGCGCTGACCCGTTCTGTTGTGATGCCAAACTGTCGATTCATAGATGCATGAAGCATGGTATTTTCATGTTGCCATTGAATATCAACGCGAGCGAGTTGAGAGCCCGACATCTGATGGGTGATATAGGCATCTTGAAGGTCGGCTTTCGCATAAAGGTTCACACTGTCTAAAGGGTGAATAAAGTCATCAAACACAAAGGTACGCAGGTCACCAGGTAAGTTGTGACGGTTTTTTTCCCAACGTAATGAGCGTAAGTCTGCGCGAGTACCGGATTGAACCCCTTGCATGTGCTCGTTATACAAAGGAATGTGTCGTCGGTTAAAGCCTACATACAGCGGAGCATTATGCTTCGCCGAGAGCTCATAAAGTTTTTCACATTCACTTGCAGAGTCCGCGAGAGGTTTGTCGACAAAAGTGGGAATGCCGCGAGTCAGAAAGTAGGAAGCCACTTGAAAATGCACCGATGTTGCTGCGTGAATCATTACCGCATCCACTTTTTTAGCGATAAGTTCACGATAATCCTGACAGTAATCTCTTACTCTATGTTTATCAGACAAGTGCTTGAGCTGGTCGTAATTTCGAGTACAAAAAACCGGCTCAATACCCGGAAGTTGAGTGATGATTGGTAGATAAGCTTTGCAAGCAATATCGCCAAGGCCAATGATGCCAATTCGCATAGTAGATGCCTCTAACAAGTTGTTTCAACAAGATTATCATAGTCTCGAAGTGCGTATTGTTAAGTGTAAACAATTACAAGCGGTACGGCGTTAATATAGACAAAACGACGCAATTAGCGTCGTTTTTTAGGAAAAAGGTCAGGCAGTGAGTTAGAACGGACTATCTTTGGCAAGTTCGTTACAAATTTCGACAATTGCCAATGATAGTCCTGAACGTATGATTTGCCGTTGGCGCATCAACTGAAGTTCGTAGAATTCGATATCGATGTCGTCGTCTGGTTCGTTGACTTCGAGTTGCACCATCCCCATGCTCTTCACTAAATTGAGGTCCTTAATCGGTAAAAGGATTTGTGGGGCGGTGAATTCATACTCTTCACCGTCGCTATTCAATTTATTACGTAACTTTATGATGGCTTCAATATCGTGGTAGATATGGTTAGGTAAAACGCCTAAGCCGAAAAGCAGTTTTAGCCTAACAGAGAGGTCGCCGAGTGGCCCTGTGTCTTGTAGCAAAGGTCCGACAACGGACTGCACCGCAAAATCATCTTTAAGAAAAATACGCTGAATTAGTGCGTCGATAGAACTCTCAAAAACTTCGACGGAAGCAATAAAGAACCCCCTCACTGAAGAGGCCGAGTTTAGTTTTTCAATGATCTCGGTTTCGTTAATCGTGTTTGCCATATACTGATCTAATAATTATTGAGGGAGAAAAGCTCTCCCTCTTTATGTGTGCTTAGTTATAGCTGGTTAAATAGCTCTTCAATTTTTGCAACTTCAGTGCTCGTTGAATCTAAGCTCGTGTATTTTGCCAATGTATCTTTTATCCCGTTTTCAACGATAGATTGTTGCAGTTCAATCGCTTGAGGATCGGATTCATTGGTGTACTTCAACGCAGCTGCAATGCCTTTTAATAGCACATCATTTTTTACGCCATACTCCATTGTACCGAGTAATGGCTTGATTAATCTATCATTTGCGCCAAGTTTACGAATCGGCTGACGTCCGACGCGATCCACTTCGTCGACCAAATACGGATTGGCGAAGCGGCTTAGAATTTTTTCGATGTAAGCGGTGTGGAGTTCGCGATCAAACCCATAACGTTGAATTAAGACTTCGCCACTTTCATGCATCGCTTCTTTCACTTGAGCACGAATATCTTGATCTTCGATGGCTTGGCGAATCGTTCGATGGCCTTTTAGGCAACCTAGGTAAGCGGTAATACAGTGACCGGTGTTAAGGGTGAAGAGTTTGCGTTCCACAAACGCCATCAGGTTATCGGTTTTTTCCATCCCTTCAATGGCTGGGATGTCACCTTTGAATTGCTGTTCATCAACAATCCATTCGCTGAAGCTTTCTACCGTCACTTCTAATGGATCGTCATTGGCTGCTTCTGCAGGTGGCACAATGCGGTCAACGGCTGAGTCGACAAAGCCAACAAGCTCGTCTGTTTTACTGTGAAGTGCAGAATCTAAGTGTTTGTATACTTCACCTTTAAGGTGCGTGGTACCGCGAACCATGTTTTCACACGCGATAATGTTAAGGGGCTGCTCATTACCGGCAGCAAAGCGTTTTGTTATGCCGGTGGCAATGGTTTTAGCAATAATATCTAAAACAGTGGGGCCAACTGCTGTGGTCACTAAATCGGTATTAATGATGCGTTCAATGACATCTTCACTGGCAGAGTTGACGGCTGTCACGTGCGTGACGGTATCAATTTGGCATTGAGAGCCGACTACTTTTACTTTGTATTGCTGGTCATGACTTAGTTGATCAACCAATGGTGCATCAACGTCTGCGAAAGTAACCGCAACGTCTGCATCAGCAAGAAGTTTTCCGATGAAACCACGACCGATGTTGCCTGCGCCAAAATGTACTGCTTTTTTCATAACTATTACCTACTAAAAATAAAACCAAAAAATGTGAATCGAGAATGTGACGGTTTTTCAAAGGGGAGGCCTGCCGCATAGGGGGTGACAGCAAGGCCTCATATTGCTCAGGCGCAATAAACCTTTTTTGTTTAGCGTTACGCCGCTTGGCTACCAGATAGAATGGTTAGAATTTCATTCACATCTTGAGTAGACGTTAAGCGCTCGATTGCGTTTGGCTCATCTAGAGCGTTAGTTATAGAAGTGATGACTTGGATATGTTCATCATTTTTGGCGGCAATTCCGATAACCAGTTTTGCTTGGTCATCTGCATCTTCACCGAACTGAATACCTGATGGATACTGACAAATTACAATACCCGTCTTTAGTACTCGGTCTTTTGCTTCAACGGTGCCGTGTGGAACTGCGATTGACTCGCCTAAGTAGGTCGACACTAATTTTTCACGTTCGAACATCGCATCAACATATTCAGGTTCAGCGTAGCCAAGCTCTACCAGTTGGTTGCCAGCAAAGCGGATAGCTTCTTCTTTATTGGCAGCTTGTAGTCCGATATGGATGTTTTTACGTTCAATTTGGAACACTGACTGCTGTTCTGGTTCGTATAAATCATCATTAGCGGCAACGGCGGGTACTTTAACCACTTGGCTATCATTTGCAGCGGGTGCGTCTTTAGCGGCCAGTAGTTTTAGAACCAGTTGGCTATAAAGTGCTCCATCTAAGAAGTTCGTTAATGAAATATGTTCAGCGTGTGCAGCGTGTTTGCGAGCACGATCCGTTAAATCTTTGTGTGTAATTACGATATCAACACTGTCTGGTAGGCTGTTGATCGCGCAGTTCTCTACACTAATTTTCAAACCAGACTCTTGCACCTTCTTACGAAGCAGGCTTGCACCCATCGCACTAGAGCCCATTCCTGCATCACACGCGACGATAATGCTTTGAACATTGGCTAGGTCAACGTCACCTTTTGTTTGAGCTGTTGTTTCAACTTGGCCTTTTGATGAAGCTTTCATGCCTTTCATTTCAGACGTTGCTTTTTCTAGAGAAGAGCCATCGCCATCTTCTTCAGTTGTCGTTTGTGTTTTTAGTAGTAAAGACGCAACAGCAAAAGATACTGCAGCAGCCGATATAATCGAAGCCAGAACGCCGACGATAGACGCTTTTTGTGTCATTAACAGAATTGCGAAGATAGAACCAGGAGACGCCGGAGAAACGATACCTGCGTTAAACATAGTTAGAACGAATACACCCGTCATACCGCCAGCGATTGCCGCAAGAATCAGACGAGGATTCATAAGAATGTAAGGGAAGTAGATTTCGTGGATACCACCGAAGAAGTGAATAATCGATGCTCCGCCAGCTGTTTGTTTAGCCGTACCTTTACCAAATACCATGTAAGCTAGCAAAATACCTAAGCCTGGACCTGGGTTTGCTTCAATTAGGAAGAAGATAGATTGGCCAGCTTCAGAAGCTTGCTGAATACCTAGTGGTGAGAAAATACCATGGTTGATTGCATTGTTAAGGAATAAGATCTTCGCAGGTTCAACAAAAATGGAAGTAAGAGGTAGCAAGCCTGCTTCAACAAGGAAGTTTACGCCAGCAGCCAAACCGCCAGAAAGCACTTTTACAAATGGCCCAATCAGAAAGAACGCGATGATGGCGCAGATCATGCCGATGATGCCTGCTGAGAAGTTGTTTACCAACATCTCAAAGCCGCTTTTTATTTTGCCTTGAACTTTTGCATCGAACGTTTTGATCGCCCAGCCACCCATAGGGCCGACCATCATTGCTCCCATGAACATTGGAATATCGGTACCGACAATCACACCCATCGTTGTAATTGCACCGACAACCGCACCACGTTCACCACCAACGATTTTACCACCGGTATAGCCGATTAAGAGTGGTAGTAAGTAAGTGATCATCGGGCCGACCATTGAAGCTAATGTTTCGTTTGGCAGCCAGCCTGTTGGAATGAAAAGTGCGGTAATAAAGCCCCACGCGATAAACGCGCCAATGTTAGGCATAACCATGTTAGATAAAAATCGACCAAAATTTTGTACCTTGATCTTTGCATCTGGTGATATCATGAGGATTCCCCGTTTGATGTTCTTCTGAATATTGTGGATAACGGTTCGCCAAAACCGTCGATTGCTTAGTACCCAATCAATTTACCACATGATTTCAGTTTAGAACTGACGACGGGTTTTTTGTGACTAAAGCCCCACTATTCAATCTGCTTTGCTTATCTCACTGTGATCTCATCCACATGTTGACGCTGTAATTTCCCTACAAAACCCCACTTTCAACCCTGTCAATAATTAAATTAAGATCAAGATCTCATTTTTATGCTGTCCATATATTAAACATTTGGTGATCTTAATCACATTTAATGAATCTAATGACATTGTCATGATATTGAGAGTGATCTAGATCTCTAAATTTTGGTTAATTCGTCATAATAATTAAGAAGCTTATCGTATAACCTCAAAATATGTAATTGAGCAACATGTTAATAGTGTGTGATCTTTGCCCAATAGGAAGTGGAATAAAGCGCGATAGCAAAATGATAGGGCTGAAATGAGAAAGCCCTCATATTGCATATGAGGGCTTGTTTTGCGAAGAAACTAGATGTTATCGATGGAGGTTGATGAGCCGAGCGGCATTCTCAGCCAGATCCGCTAAATTAAAGTCTGTTTCCCGCATTGCATCTGCGAGAGACATCGCTCGGGGAACCGCAGAAAATACGGCGTCGATACCGTGGTCGTAAACGGCTTGATAACCGTCTCCGGTACATCCTGATAATGCGACTACTGGCAGGTGATATTGCTTCGCAACTTTGGCCACGCCAACCGGCGTTTTACCAAAAATCGTTTGGCTATCGATTCTGCCTTCTCCTGTGATGACGATGTCAGCGTTTTGAACGGTTTCTTTAAGGTTGACCGTATCCAAGACGATGTCGATTCCGGGTTTAAGCTGAGCACCAGTATAAGCGAGTAATGCAGCGCCCATACCACCCGCGGCTCCAGCCCCTGCAGTATCGAGAACCGACACGCCTGTTATGCTTTCTGTTAAGTGTCCAAAGTGTCGTAAGGCATCATCGAGTAAACGAATATCGGATGCTGTCGCCCCTTTCTGCGGGCCAAACACCGATGTAGCACCTTGTAGGCCACATAATGGATTATCTACGTCACAGGCCACCAAAATTTCACAGTGCTTGAGGCGATCATCAAACTTATCTAAGTTGATGGAATCGAGTTGAGCTAAGCTCCCTCCGATAGGCGCAAGCGCTTGCTGGTTGGCGTCGTTAAATTCAGCACCTAAAGCGGCAAGCATTCCTATCCCACCATCATTCGTTGCGCTACCGCCTAAGCCAATGATGAGGCGTTTCATGCCACTATCAAGCGCATGTTTGATGAGTTGCCCTGTACCAAAGCTGGTGGTCGTCTTAGGATCCCTTTGCTCGACGGGGACATGATGTAAGCCACTTGCTGCTGCCATTTCGATGACTGCGGTATTGTTATCGCCCAATACGCCATAAAAAGCTTCGACGGGTTTGTTTTGAGGCCCCTGTACTTGGATGTGTGTCAGGTGACCTTTGGTTGCATCAACAAGAGACTGAACCGTGCCTTCTCCACCATCAGCGACAGGGACGGAAACAAATTCTGCTTCTGGCCATACTCTTTGTAAACCGGAACGAATGGCATCGCATACTTGTTTTGCGCTCAGGCTTTCTTTAAACGAATCTGGGGCGATAACAACTTTCATATCACAATCCTATTTACTGTTATAAAAGCACAAGGCTAAGAAGATAAACTAAGGTCATTGCCGTGACACCTTGCACTAAGGTTGCCATAGTTTGAGCTCGGTACGCTAACCCAACCGACATACGGCTGAACTGTGACACGACCCAGAAGAAACTGTCGTTGGCATGGGAAACCGTCATTGCACCCGCACCAATCGCCATTACTGTTAGTACGCGGCCCATCTCAGAATCCAGACCTAGTTGGCTTAGCATAGGTGCAACTAATGCAGAGGTCGTGACTAATGCTACGGTTGATGAACCTTGAGCTGACTTAAGCGCGGCTGCTACGATGAATGGCATAAATATACCTACCCCAAGAGCCGATAGCGTCATTCCTAAATATTCGCCCAGCGGCGTAGCTTTGAGTACGGCACCAAATGCGCCACCTGCACCTGTGATAAGTAGGATTGGCGCTGCAGAAGTTATGCCTTGGCTAATGCGCTCGCCAAACTCTTCCACTTTATTGTCTGATTTTAATAAGCGGGTAGACAAGAATAAGCCGATAATAAGTGCGGTAAGTGGTTGGCCTAAGAAAGACAACACATCAAATAGCGCACCATCGCCTAATGGTAAACTTGGGAACTTAGCAATCGAGCCAAAACAGATCAGTAGAATTGGAACAAAAATAGGTGCGAACGCTTGGCTAGCGGTTGGCAGTTCACCGTAAGAGGCTTTCAGAGCTTTCCAATCTTGCTGAATTTCTTCTGGTTGAGTTTCGCCATCTGGTTCTACATTCTTAAAGCGGTTAGCCCATAACATACCAGCGATAGCAGCGGTTGCCGCAACGAAAACACCAATACCAATAACTAAGCCTAGATTAGACTCTAATCCTAAGTTACCTGCCGCTGCGATTGGCCCCGGTGTTGGGGGGACGAAAGTGTGAGTGGCATATAAGCCTGTAGCCAGTGCCACACTCATAGCAACGCTTGAAGTACGTAGGCGCTTTGAAAGCGACTCTTTCAGTGAGTTTAGGATGACAAAGCCCGAGTCACAGAATACTGGCACAGAAACGATGTAGCCAATGATGCTCATTGTTAAGGTTGGAAAGCGTTCACCAAGGACTTTGATGACGGTGTCAGCCATCGTGATCGCGGCGCCGCTTTTCTCTAGAATGACGCCGATGATGGTACCAAGTACAATCACCAGACCAATGTAGCCTAGAATGCCTCCGAAACCAGATGCGATGGTTTTAGCGATGCTGTCAGCGGGCAATCCGTAAGCAAATGCCGCTAAAAATGCCGCCATAATGAGGGCTAAGAAAGGGTGTAGTTTAAATTTGGTGGTTGTGAGGACGATAAAGGCTATCACCCCCAACAGAATAAAGATAAGACTCATGATAACTCCGTTTATTATAGTGTTCTCTTTCGTAAGCTGGGTTTGGCTTACGAGAGGTCTGTAGGGACGCAGTTATTATCTAATCAATCAATTGCCGTGCCTTTAGGCAGACAAACAAATAATTGGCTCATAAAACATCCATTTTTGTGCGTATGCACTAAATTAACGAAGTTTTGAGATCTGATACGCAATATAGAGTTCTGTTAATCCCATAAAATCCGTTGTGGTTAATCCAGTTATTTGAGTGATCTTATCCAAACGGTATCTGAGAGTATTTCTATGAATATACAGTGAGTTAGCGCATTCATTTGCATTGCCGTTTGCTTGAAACAAAGCTTCTAAGGTTTTAATGAGTTGCCCTGATTTATCTTGTGAGCGTAGAGTCTCCATAGGCTCACAAAGTTGTTCACCTTGCCAAAAGTTATTTAAGGGTGAGAGTAATACCGGCAATCTGAGCTCTTCATATAAGAACTTGTTCTGGTCAGGAAGGTGTTGTTTGCCAATGTGAAGCACCTGCTTAGCACTTTGATAGGATAAGTGAACTTGTGATGCCTCTTGGAAGGGCTGACCGAGTGCGATGTTAAAACCAGTGATGTGGTGTTCATCGAGCCGCTCCAGTAATGCGTTGATCCGGCCACTCTCCTGGTCACTGTCCCACTTATTCAACGATGTGCATGGCTTTAATACGACAATCTCGTTCATCGAAACCACGGCAACTAAGTTATCTCGCTCAGGATATTCTAGTAAATCGACGACTTTGCGAATGCTTTGTAGGCTTTTCGGAGTATTTTGCTGTTTAAACTCTATGATCACCGCTACTCGTGGCTTGGAGAGATCGATAGATAGCCTGGCGGCCCAATCGGCGAGTTCTTCTTTTGATAAGGTGTCTGAGATCCATGCTGAAATAAATTCTTCACGGTGGCGTCGATCCCATTGAAGTTGTTCCACTAAGGCGGCTTGATCAATGATCATCTCAGCGGTCATTTTGACTAAATTTGCGAAATCTCGGATTTCATCAGGGTTTCCGGTAATCCCGACAATTCCCACCACTTGCAGGTTACTGCGCAGAATCATATTGATGCCAGGCTTTACTCCTTTCAATGATGCACAGCTTTGCTGGTTGAGCTCAATAGAGTCACCGTGCTTTAAAGCGAGTATCGCGCCATCATGGATTTGACCAAGCCTGTCTTTTTCGCCGCTGCCGATGATAATGCCAGCATGGTTCATGACATTAATGTTGAAGCCAATAATTGCCATGGTTCTATCGACAATTTGTTGGGCAAGTTGGTGGTCTAAAATCACGGGCAAACTCCTTTCATACTTTGGCGTTTATAGGCGTATGCACAAATTAAGTCGAACTAGAGTGGATTGATTTAAGAATCGAATCACAGAAATAGCGAGGGTGGTTGTTTCGCCGCACAATATTGAGCGGTTGTCTATTCGGGGTAAATCAAAGCCGGAGGATACAAAAAAGCCACCTAATAAGGTGGCTTTAAATATTTTGGAACAGAAAGGCAGATTAGAAGCCTTTGATGTTCTCAGCTTCTAACTCAGAGAAGTACTTAACAGTTTTCACTTTAAGTTCTTGAGTTGCAGGCTCGTCACAAACAATCACTGATTTAGGGTGAAGTTGTAGAGCAGATACAGTCCATAGGTGGTTTACGCTACCTTCAACCGCAGCTTCTAGAGCAAGCGCTTTGTTGTGGCCTGTTACTAGGATCATGATTTCTTCAGAATCAAGTAGAGTACCCACACCGATAGTTAGTGCGTACTTAGGAACTTGGCTGATGTCACCGTCGAAGAAACGAGAGTTCGCGATGCGAGTGTCTTCTGTCAGAGTCTTGATACGAGTACGTGAAGACAGAGAAGACGCAGGCTCGTTGAATGCGATGTGACCGTCGTTGCCTACGCCACCCATGAATAGGTTGATTTTGCCGTAAGACTTGATCTTGTCTTCGTAGCGTTTGCACTCAACTTCGTTGTTTTCCGCGTTGCCATCTAGAAGGTTGATGTTTTCTTCTTGGATGTCGATGTGGTTGAAGAAGTTAGTGTACATGAATGTACGGTATGATTCTGGGTGATCAGCAGGGATGCCAATGTACTCATCCATGTTAAATGTAACTACGTGCTTGAAGCTAACTTCACCAGCTTTGTGTAGCTCGATAAGTGCTTTGTAAGTAGCTAGCGGAGTACCACCAGTTGGTAGACCAAGTACAAAAGGACGTTCTGCAGTTGGGTTGAAATCGTTAATGCGTTTAACGATGTGTGCTGCTGCCCATTTGCCTACTTGCGCTGCTTGATTTAACGGGATAAGTCTCATTAATTTGCCCCTAGATATTAGAATTTATTGTGTGCTGAAACATTAATTCGCATTATAAAATAAGTTTTTGGGATCTGCTATTGTTTTAGGTCAATTTTTCGCTTTTTCTTTAACCAACTTGATTTATGGCGCGAATAAGCCGTTGAATCAGGGAGGATTAACGCACTTTAACTGCAAAGAAAAAATTGTAACCAATGGCTAGAAGAGGAATAGTTGTCATCAATTGATTAAAAACTATACTTATGAGTAACCATGGAAGGTAGAGAGAAAGCGATGAGTTATAAGATTGATCCAAACGACATCCAGCATACTTATGACTTGGTCATGTCTCGTGGAATTCCGACAGAGCACGGTAGAGTGCTAGATGGTGTTGAAGCGAGGGTGGATTGCGGAGACTACGAGGTGTATTTACGAGGTTATGGGGCACAGGTAAAAATGCGTGGTCATAACTCTTATCATGTCGATTATGCTGAGCAAGCATTAAGAGATGACTTTCTTCGTAGAGTGGCTGCAATGGCAAAATGAAAGCAACGTTGAGTTTGGCTCTGTTGAACTTAGCTATCTATATAGCTTTCTAATCTCTTGCTGTCGCTGCAAAGGTTTCGATGAACGAGAAGCCCAATACTTGATGAGTTATTGGGCTTCTTTGCTGTTTTTGGAGCAAAGCAATAGGTTTGGTTAGTCTTCGAGCACTAAATCTGATTCGTATTCTTCTTTGGCTATTTCGCCTCGTTTTCCGCCATTTAGAGTGTGGAAGCGTTTACGACCTCTTGAAAGCTGAATGTATTTCAGCCATACACGCTCTAATTTTGTTTTGGCTTTATGAGGATGAGAAAGGACTTTCAGAAAGTGCTTTTCTTCGGCATTTTCTGGCAAAATTTCACCCGTTTCGAGACCCAGCATAGTGTCTCCAAACAAGGTTAGGATTTCTTCATCGACAAGAGTAAAATCACCAGACTTAGCAAATCCTCTTGGGAATTTTTTAGCGTCATAAAAACGTTTTTTTCCATGGCGGAATTCAGTCTCAGACATGTTAACCTCGGTATGTGGTTAGATTAATTACGGCGTTATTTGCTTACGCGAAACATATGGTTAAAAGACGAAAATGAAAAACAAAACGTTTTTGTCTTTACGATAAACCAATCCTAAATCGGCTTTTTGGCGGATTTATTACAGAGATGTTTTTTGATGGACGTAAAAGTATTCAGAACTTTCCTAGAAGTGGCTCGGGTCAGACATTTTGGCCGCGCTGCTGAAAATTTGTATCTCACTCAGGCGGCAGTCAGTGCGCGGATCAAGCAGCTTGAAAGCTACTTTGACACTCAACTGTTTATTCGTGATCGCAATAATATTAAGTTAACGTCATCGGGTGAACGGCTGATCGGTTATGCAGAAGTGATGGTCACGACACTGCAACAGGCCAAGTTTGAGCTTTCGCTGGAAAGTGGCAAAGCCTTACAGCTAACGTTAGGCGGTACTCCAAACATTTGGGATGCATACCTGCAAAACTGTTTAAGCGTTGTCACCGACTCATTCGGTGGTTATGGGTTCATGGCTGAAGTGATGGGGCGAGAACAGCTCAATCGTAATTTGCTTGAACGTACATTAGACATGGCATTTGCGTTTGACCAGATCAAAGCGGAAGAGCTGCATTGTAAGAAAGTTGCCGATCTAGTGTTGGTATTGGTATCGACGGAACCTGACGACTTAGAAAGTGTGTTTGAGCAAAAATATGTCTACGTCGACTGGGGAACGCGCTTTGGATCGGAACACGCTGAGCGCCACCCAAAAGTACCTGCGCCTTATTTACGTACTTCAACCGCTCGAATCGCGCTCGACTTTATTCTTGAAAAAGGGGGAAGTGCTTATTTGCCTGCCTCTTTGGTGGAACCGTTTATTGCGGCGGGACAGCTTCATAAGGTTAAAGGCGTTGAAGATTGGTATCGCCCGATTTATCTAAGTTATCGTAAGAGCAGTACATCCGTTGAAGCAATAATGCAGGTTGAAGAGTTAGTAAAAGATATTGATCCTTCCACCGCTTATACCTTGCAACAAGCCGCCGATATTTAAGCTCAATAACGTTAAAAGCCTTCTTCATTCTCGAAGAAGGCTTTTTATTGTGAGCTACGTGATAGAAGTAAGCACTTGCTTGCTAATAGAGCGAATTTAGAGGGCGACGCACATAGGTGTATGGGCGATAGGGTCGTTGATGACCTTAGCCTGCAAACTAAATACATCACTCAACAATGACTCAGTGAATACGGCCTGAGGTTCACCTTGAGTAATTAATTCCCCTTTCTTTAATACGACCAAATGATCGCAATAGCGACATGCCTGATTTAGGTCGTGAAGCACCACAATGACCGTTTTTCCTTTGTCGTTCATTGAGCGCATTAGCTTCATTAATTCAATTTGATGTGACAAATCGAGGTAGGTGGTCGGCTCATCCAGCATGACGATATCGGCATCTTGCGCGATGATCATAGCTATCCACGCTCGTTGTCGTTGTCCACCTGAAAGTGACTCAACAGGTTGATCGGCAAACTCTAAGATCCCCGTTTCAACCATAGCTTGATGAACATGCTGGTGGTCTACTTCGCTGAGTTTTCCCCAGTTAGAAATATAAGGAGAGCGACCATATTCCACTAGCTTTTTGACTGTGATGCCTTCTGGGCTTACTAACACCTGTGGAAGTAATGAAATACGCTGTGCGAGAGGCTTATCTTTCCATTGCTTGAGTGGCTTGTTATCCAACAAGACTTGTCCTGATTTGATGGCATTAATACGCGAAAGCGTTTTGAGTAATGTGGATTTACCACATCCATTTGGGCCAATTAGCGCAGTAATCTTACCTTTAGGCAGCGTTAAAGATAAATCGTGAATAATGGTGGTGTCGCCATAAGCGACCGCAAGGTTTTGGGTGACTAACATTACCAGCCCTTATAGCGTTGAAGTAAGAAAATGAAGTAAGGCGCGCCAATTAATGAAGTAAGGACGCCTGCTGGCAGTTCGACCGGCGGTTGTAAACCACGAGCAAGAATGTCGGAAATCAGTACCAGTAACGCCCCGATGATCGCTGTGGCAGGCAGTAACCATTTGTGATTGTGGCCAAAGAGTAATCGCGAAAGGTGCGGAGCAAGTAAACCGACAAAGCTGATCGTGCCGCAAATGGACACACTAATACTGGCGAGCACCACGGCGCTCACTAGGGCGAGAACTTGAACTTTCTGTGGGTTTACACCCAGCGACGTTGCCGATTCTTCACCGAGCCCCATCACATCCAGACGCCAAGCTAACCAAAAAGAAAACGGGACAAGTAGGGTTAATGTCACCCAGATGAAAGGTACTTGATCCCAGTTTCTTCCCCATAAGCTGCCTGTTAACCATACCATCGCGGTGTTGATTTCGATGGGATTCACGATCATCAAAAAATCAATCCCGCTGGAAAGAAAAGCACTGATTGCGATACCAATTAAAGCTAAGCGAGCCGGGGTAGGCTGCGTTAGATAGGCCATGATAAAAATGACACTTGCCGCAGAGATGCCACCTATCACGGCAGCCACAGGTAACATATAAAGCGGAGCTTGCGGATAAAAGATCAAAAGCGAAGTTGCTGCTAAGCCTGCGCCCGCACTAATTCCCATCAAGTCAGGGGAAGCGAGAGGATTGCGAATAACGCCTTGTACTAAAGCGCCAGATAACCCTAGCCCAGCACCGACTCCAATCGCGAGAACCAAGCGAGGCAAGCGGTATTGATTGATAATGAAATCAAACTCACCGCCAGAGCGTAGAGTATTCAAAACTTGCTGAATACTAAGATCAGCAGCTCCCACGAATAGGCTTAATGCGGCGATGAACATGAGTAGGCCGCTAAGCAACGAGATTTTGAAGGAATTCATTACAGTTTGCTCCTTAGTGCGATGAAGATAAAGCAAGGAGTGCCCAGCAACGCTGTGATAACCCCAACTGGAGTTTCTGCAGGGAAGGCGATGGCCCTTGATAAACCATCAGACCAAGTGATTAGGCTCGCCCCTAATATCGCGGATATAGGAAGCACGAGGAAAAAGTTATTGCCGACGATTTTCTTAGCGATATGCGGGATCAACAACCCAACGAAGCCAATAGGACCCGCTATCGCGACACTGGATGCCGTGAGCAACACGATGGCAATACACGATAAGACGCGGGTGTAAGTGACATTAAGCCCGAGCCCTGTCGCGACATCATCCCCTAGCGCGAGCAAATTCATATCTCTCGCGATAAGCATCGCTAGAGAAAGCCCCGCAACACTGAACGGCCATAAGGTCGCCCATTGTTCCCAGTCGATGGTTGAGATCGACCCCGCAAGCCAGCTGATCACGCTATAGGCCATGTCGTCAGCTAAGATAACGGATGCTCGGGTCAGACCTATTAACAGTGCATTGACAGCAATCCCCGCAAGCACCAGCTTGAGTGGATGAGGGCGATTTGAAAAGAATCCGCCAAGAAGCATGACAAGCGCACCACTAACCGTACCGCCTAGGGCCGCAACTGCCACACTTGGCAGGGCGCTTAACCCCCATAGGCCGATGCTACTTAGAGCCATAAAACAGGCGGCCCCAGCATTAATACCTAAGATTGAAGGAGAGGCTAATGGGTTACGAGTTAGGCCTTGCATTAAGGCTCCGGCTACCGCTAGGTTAGCGCCGATGAGTAGCCCACTGTAAACACGTGGCGCACGTAAAGTAGCGATGATTTGCTGCTCCATACTCGAGTCATCGAAGTGGAGGAGATAGCCGACGAGGTCGGACAACGATAAGTCAAAACTGGACCAAGCGATCATAGAAAACGAAAAACCGGCCAATAGTAGGCCGGTAAGTGCAATCCATGTAAAACAAACTTTTAGATTGATGGACATGAGTATCCGAGAATATCAGTAGTATCTTTAAAATAAACGTAAGTAACACAAGGTGTTAATTTAGTTCAGTAGCAGAGTCTCAAGATCTTTGGCGATGCCTTCTGCTGCCATCATGCCTCGGTTTAAAGACCAAAGAGCTGGAGATACTTTCACCGCTTGCTCTTCTTTCGCTACCGTTAGCATCTTAAATAAAGGGCTTTTTTTCCAATCATCAACCACAGTGTGCTCTTTGTATGGGCCCAGTAATAACCAATCTGGATTGATTTTCAATAGCTGCTCAAAGCTTGTCTCAATGTAGGCTTTTTCTGTGATGTTAGGGATTGGGCTATTCAA
The DNA here is from genome assembly GCF_043642225.1 of Vibrio profundi. Classification (GTDB taxonomy): domain Bacteria; phylum Pseudomonadota; class Gammaproteobacteria; order Enterobacterales; family Vibrionaceae; genus Vibrio; species Vibrio profundi_A. The sequence goes on from NZ_JBHZSF010000001.1 coordinate 529,759, forward strand.
ACCAAGAGTTTCGATAACGCCACCAGCATAAGAAGCTGGGCCGTGCATCCACATTCCCTTGTCTGTAACGACAGCAAATTGAATCGTGTCGCTGTTAGAGAACTTTTGCTTGTAAGTCGACATGATGGATTTGTGATCATTGATACGCGCTTGCATCAATTTCTCTTTATTTAACGCGATACCAATTTTTTGTGCAGCTTTTAAGTTCTCTTGGTATGTTTCCCCGCGGCTTTTTAATAGTAGAGTTGGCGCAATACGAGTTAGGTCTTCATACACGGCGCTATGACGTTCAGCATCCGCGATAATTAGATCAGGTTTTAGCTCAGCAATGGCTTCTAAACTCGGTTGTGAGCGCATACCAACAGAGGTCCATGGATTAATGATTTCTCTGACTGCTGGGATCACTCGTTCGATATTTTTGTCATCGGCGATTCCAACTGGAGAAACTTGCACAGACGCTAGCGCATCAACAAACGAAAACTCCAGTACGACTATACGTTCAGGGGTGCCATTTATGGAAAAAGTACCGTGCTCATCTTCGATACTGCGTTCTGCTAGAGCTTGGTTTGATAGGAGCAGCGACAGGCCAATTGCGACTGCTGAAAAGAATTTGTTAAGCATATCCATATCCATTTTTAATCAGGTGGCGGTATGGTAACTATTGACTTAATGATAATCAATATTATTTGCATTTATGATTGTAATCAAACCTATTAATTATAGGTTTATTCAAAATGGAAAGGCGGTTGGCGGTATTCGCTCGGTTACAGAAACAAAAAAAGCAGCCAATAGAGCTGCTTTTTCACTTCATACTAACGGGCTATAGATTCATAAGATTTTCTATAGACTCTTCTAAACTACTGCATTGGTATGAGTGAATATTACGACCGTCCGTCGCGTCAATCTGAATCATTGAAATGCCACCCTCAGCTTGGGACTCTAAGTAACCGAGAGACTGTTCGACAGATTGACAGGTGAGGACTTGATGGTTTTTTAAAATAATACGACAGGTGTGCAGATCCATAGCCATTTTCCTTATCCATGGTGGCTCAAATTCTTATCGTTGATTTGATACCGACCAGTTTGACGTTGTTAATAATAATTCGTATCTAGTAACTTTAGGTGATTTTTCTAATTGTGCTAAAGAAATTTTTCCCCTATTTTTAACATTCACTTCCGAAAATGGCTAATGAATCTTTTATTAAGGGATACACTCTTAGTGGTTAGGTGAACGCTATGGAGCAACGTTAGGTATGGATTCATTAGAGAATACGTTGAATGTAGAGCAATATCAGAAAGCTCGACTGGCGCGTGATGCTCGCTTTGATGGGCAGTTTTATATCGCTGTCAAAACAACGGGAATTTTCTGCAGACCGATCTGTCCCGCTTCTCCACCGAAAGAAATTAATGTGGAATATTTCTCTAATCAAGCCTTAGCATTGAAAGCCGGATATCGCCCTTGCTTGCGTTGTCGACCAGACAGTGCACCCAGTTCCTGGGCATGGAAGGGTGTCGAAACCACTTTTTTACGTGCCATTAGCTTGATTGAACAAGGAGAGCTACAGCAAAGTACCTTACCCGAATTGAGTGCACGGCTAGGCGTTTCTGATCGTTACGTAAGGATGCTATTTGAAAAGTATGTTGGGGTCTCACCAAAGCAATATGCGCAATATCATCAGGTTATGTTTGCTAAACAGCTCTTATATAGTACTTCAATGAGTATTCAGGAGGTGGGCTTCGCTTGTGGGTTCAATAGTACACGTCGCTTTAACGACTCATTTAAGAAGGCATTGAAATTGACTCCGACTCAAGTTCGTCAATCTAAGCGATCGGTGTCAGCGAGTAACCGTATTTCACTGTCATTTAAGGGCGCTTTTGATTGGCCGTATTTGCTCGAATTTTATCGGGTTAGGGCGATTGAGGGCGTTGAGCTTATCGATGAAACCAGTTACGAGAGAAAGGTTAACATTGATGGGGTAAAGGGGTGGTTTAAGGCGACGTACTCAGGTAAGCAGGCTCTGGATATTGAATTCGAGTTAGAAGACTACGCAGTGCTTAGAGCGTTTGTCACCCAAGTGCGGCGAATGTTTGATCTTGATGTCGACTTGCCCCAAGTTGAAGCTCACCTTGAGTCTTTATCGCCTACATTGGTTTGTCGTTCAGGCATTCGTATTCCGGGAGTTTGGAACCAGTGGGAGGCGGGAGTTCGCGCGGTACTGGGTCAACAAGTCTCGGTGAAAGCTGCTATAGGGCAACTGAACTTGTTGGTAAAAAACGTCGCGCAAGCGAATGGTGGTCAAACTCACTTTCCTAGCACAGAAGACGTTGCAAACCTCGATTTAAGCTTTTTAAGAATGCCACAAAGCAGGAAAGATACTCTTAAACGTTTTGCAGAATATATGAGAGCCAATGATAAGGCGCACCCTTCAGAGTGGTTAGCGCTGAAAGGCATTGGCCCTTGGACTATTCAGTACGCGCTGTTACGAGGTTTGAGTGAGCCGAATTGTTTTTTAACTGGAGATTTGATTGTGAAAAAAGCCATGGTTCAGTTTCCAGAGTTAACCGAAGAAAGTGTCGCGCCTTGGGGCAGCTATGCGACATTCCATTGTTGGAGTTCTGTATGAACCGTTACTGTTATTATTCAAGCCCTTTGGGGATCATTACTTTGCAAGCGAATGACGATGGGCTGTTGGGCGCTTGGTTTGAAGTGCATACCACTCAGCCTGATGAGCTAGGCGTGGAAGATGACCGCTTTCCTATTCTTGTAAAAACTAAGCAACAGTTAGAGCTCTATTTTCGCGGAGGGGCAGTGCAGTTTGATTTGCCTCTTGCGGCTAAGGGCACCGCTTTTCAAATGCAGGTGTGGGAAGCGTTAACAACCATTCCATTTGGAGAGACATGGAGCTATCAGCAACTCGCTGATGCGATTGGCAACCCTAAAGCGGTTCGAGCAGTTGGGTTAGCGAATGGTAAAAATCCCATTTCTGTGATTGTTCCTTGCCATCGTGTGATTGGAAAAAGTGGCAAGTTAACAGGGTATGCTGGTGGGGTGGAACGTAAGCAAAAATTATTAGAATTGGAAGGTGTGTTGTAGTTCACTATTTTACATTGGAGCCCATTCAAAAAAGCCTTTTGTGTTGAGTTCTATGTATGCTGCGGTATGCCGTTCTGTAATCATGGCTCATGTTGACTAGGCAATTAGGAATAGTGGGCTTTTCATTAGCATTATCCGGGTGCTTTGCGGAAACAGAAACCGCTTTTGAAATGCCGACAATTGTGATGTTTTCGGGTGTGTACGAAAGTTCATCTAATGACAGCTCACTCGTATTCAATAATGGGCGTGTCGAATATCGCACCATTGAAGGGAATGTTTCACGAATGTACCGTGTGGAGGGGGACCTCATTAATATTCAACCTGCGGCGAGCAGCAAAGAGACTCGGGATGATTTAGTTATGCGTATTCAAGACGGTGGTAAATTTCTGACTTGTAATATGTGCGCGGGGTATTTGATGAGCAACGTTTGGAAACTCTCTGCTGTTCAGCCTGAGTAACGTCGTATTCAGGCTGAACCAGAAAATGTAGTAAGACAACTCAGGTTTATTAATTAAATAAAGACTGATTTAGCATCAAATGAACGACGATACTTGCAGCGTATCCAAGTGAAATCACCGGCATCCATTTAAGGTGTCCGAAGAAGGTGTACTTTCCGTGCGCCGCTCCCATAAGCGCCACACCAGCGGCACTACCTATCGATAATAAACTGCCCCCCACTCCCGCGGTTAGCGTAATCAATAACCAGTTGCCCATTGACATCGTTGGTTCCATCGATAACACGGCAAACATAACTGGAATGTTATCGACGATCGCAGAAAGTACCCCAACCATAATATTCGCCCATACTGGATCCCATTGGCTATACATAATCTCAGAAGCCATTCCTAAATAGCCGAGTAAGCTCAACCCTCCCACACACATCACCACGCCATAGAAGAAAAGCAATGTGTCCCACTCGGCGTGAGATACACGTCTAAATACGTCAAATGGCACCACAGACCCTAATCGTTTCAGCTTGTTTTCATCATTATTGGCAATCGCAATAGCGGTTTTACGCGCTAATGAACTAGGTAAGGTTTTACGTAGGAAATAGCCGAAAAATTGGAGGTATGCGAGACCCATCATCATGCCCATTACTGGTGGGAAGTGCAGCGCAGCATGGAACGCGACGGCAGTCGCGATGGTTAGGATGAACAACCCCACGATTCGACGGGCTCCTCTTTTTAGTTCAACCTCTTGGTGGACTGTATCTGGCATGTCTTTAGGTAAGAAGCACGACATGATCACTGCGGGTACTAGGTAATTGATGACAGAAGGTAAAAACAGCGGTAAGAATTCTGAAAAGCTGACATGCCCAGCTTGCCAAACCATTAAGGTTGTAATATCTCCAAACGGGCTAAATGCTCCCCCAGCATTGGCGGCAATTACAATATTCACGCACGCCAAATTTACGAATCGGATGTTGCTCCCTGCAACTTTCAAAACGACGGCACACATGAGCAAGGCGGTAGTCAGGTTGTCGGCAATTGGTGAGATAAAAAAGGCGAGGAAGCCTGTTAACCAAAATAACGTTCTAAAGTTAAAGCCTTTGCTTACCATCCAAGCTTGCAGTGCATCAAATAGTCGGCGTTCTTCCATCGCGCTGATATAGGTCATGGCGACTAATAAAAACAGCAGAAGCTCAGCATACTCTAGTAAATTGTGTTCCAGTGCCTGCTTAGCTACATCGATCATATTGTGTTGCTGGTAGACAATACCAATGATGATCCAAATTAAACCAGCCGCAAGAAGAACGGGCTTGGATTTCCTAAGCTTTAAATACTCTTCCATCATCACAATGATGTAAGCAATGCTGAAAAGGCCAAGAGCAAGGAAGCCGGGAAATGAGTTAGTGAGATCTAATGGGGATTGGGTGTTAGAGGCCGACGCGAGAGCTGCAGGCGCAAATGCACACGTAATAATAAAAAATACCAGTCCAATCCCTTTCATTTGTCACGTCCTTATATTCAATTACCTGAGTAGCGTAAAAATAGTAGACGTAAATCAATGAGCTAAGTGTGAGTTGTATCGAATTACCACAAGAGCTTGCAGTAAATGTAGGGGATTAGTTTCGAATAAAGAGCTCCCTTTTTTGGAAAGAGAGCTCTTTATTAAATCGTTACACTGCGTTTGCGATGGATGCATCTTCACTTAGTGGTGAGACTTCAACAGGCCAACCATATGACTCGTATTCCGCTGCAAGCTGAGCGGCAACAAGGTTAGATACCGTTGCGCAGATCCAGATGCCGTTGCCCATGACTTGATACTTGAGTGTTTTCAGTTCCATATTCTTAACCATTATTCAGTGATTTTTCTGAAAGGAATGGTATTCAATAAAATCATTCTGATATTTTGTATGAGGCTCAGATCCTTCACTTTGTGGCTCACCATTCTGATGGTTGGTTAGTGCATATTTACCGTATGAATTAAAGTTAACTGTGATGATGTGCTATGAAAACTAAGGCTATGTTTTTAATTGATAATTATACTAATTGTATGGATGTTGACTCATGAATTGTAAGATATCTCTTACAAGAATTAGAGAAAATGACGCGCTTTACGCTGCTGAATTTTGATGGATTTTCGAATGGTTCATATGGTTGTTATTTTTTAGTTTATTAGTGGTTAACTTGGTGTGATTAATGATTTACTAGTTTAATATATTGAATTTTATCACGTATCACACATTTCGCTCTTGTTTGAGGTTTGGTGTTTTATTTGGAAACTTGCTTGATTTTTATCATGAACCACTCAGACAATCTCTAGCACAATCTATACGTGTTCTGTTCCACACAAACAATATGTATAGAGGCAACTATGACAAATCCAGCAAACACCGATCGTAAAGTGACGATTGGCTGCTATATCGCATTAGCGTTCGCTATTGTGTTCTTCTCTGGGGTGATGCAATCAAATGAGTGGTATGGCGTATTTGATTTCACAACCCTTAACGGTTCATTTGGGCAAGTTGCTGCAGGCGTTACTGAAACGGCTGATGGCATTCAGGCGACAACGACAACATTACGTGGCCAGGGCGGTAGCGGTGCTCGTGATGGCTTTATTTTTGCCGTAACACTTATCCCAACGGTCATGTTCGCTTTGGGGATGATCAATGTTCTTGAACATTACGGGGCGTTAGATGCGGCTCGTAAGCTGCTTACTCCTTTACTTCGCCCGTTAATGGGGATTCCAGGTAACTCTGGTCTAGCGTTGATCGCTTCATTACAAAGTACCGATGCTGGCGCAGCAATGACACGTCAGCTTAAAGACGAAGGGCATTTAACTAAACGTGAAACGGATGTCTTCACTATGTTCCAATTCACGGCTGGTGCGGCGATTGTGAACTTCTTCTCATCGGGTGCGGTTCTGTTTACGTTAACGATGGCAGATGGCTCTTTAGCGGTGAGCTCATCGATCGGCTTAGCTGTCGCGGTGATGTTTATCTTCAAATTTGTAGGCGCGAACCTATTTAGAATTTACCTCAATATCACTGAAGGAAAGGAAGATAAAGACAACACGAAGAAAGAAGCACCATTAAAAGAGGAGACGGCATAATGTCTGAAGTAAAAGCGAAAAAACCTATGGTGACAGATATCTTCGTAGAGGGCGCGAAAAAGGGGTGGGTGATCGCCACGACTTCGACTCTTCCTAATGTACTAATGGCATTTGTTATTATCAAAGCATTACAAATTACTGGCGCGTTGGACATGATGGGCAGTGTTTTTGCTCCTGTAATGGCAGTGTTTGGGCTTCCTGGTGAAGCGGCGGCGGTTCTGATTGGTGCGTGGATGTCGATGGGTGGTGCGGTAGGGGTTGTGATCACCTTGTTTGATCAAGGTATTTTGAATGGTACCCATATCGCGATTTTAGCGCCTGCTATTTACTTGATGGGTTCACAAGTACAGTACATGGGACGCATTATGGGACCGATTGGTACTGAAGGGCGATACATTCCAGTGATGATTGCTATCTCTGTCCTCAACGCCTTAGGTGCCATGTTTGTTATGAATATGATTTTGTAGAACCAGCGAACTACGCAATGTGAAAAAGCCCGCTAGTCTAGCGGGCTTTTTTAAACTCGTTTATTTTTACTTTAAAACGGCGGCGGTTGCTAAACAGCAAAACCCAATGGTGAGATAAAAGAAATTTCTCATCCAAGTACCCAACTCAACAAACGGGATGAGTTCTTCTACTGCCCACATAACTCCTCCTTGAGTAACGTTACTATGATTGTTTACTCTATCTTTGTTCTCGGCATTATTTTGTGAGTCATAACCAAGTTATTAGGTCGGGTATTCCTGAGTGATTTGAGTTGTGAGTCAATTCTCACTTTCATGGTTTAGTCTTTTATCTGCTTTTAATTCAATCAATTAGTGTTGATTCTGAAAATACTCCAACCAATGAGAATTCTTTTTTATGAAGTGACTCGAATCTGTTGGAGCGCTTTTCATTGGTTGCGTTTTTACATGGAATACAGGTTGCATAACCGACAGTTGCTACGAATTATTCCCTTAATATACCGGGCTATTTTATAAATCCTTGCTAGGTTGATAGCTTAAATTATGTGCTACAGCCAAGGCCGTATCGTTGGATTGGCGTCAGCATTCAATCACCTAGAAGGAAAGAAAAATGAAGATGAGAGCCATTCCATCCTCGATGATACTAGGCTTGTTATCGTTGGGAAGTATTAGCGAAGCAAGTGCACACGGTTGGGTCGAGTTCCCAAGTGCGAGACAGAACACCTGTTATTTGGACGGCGGTTTTTGGGATAACAATATTCCCAATCAAGCGTGCCAAGCGGCTTATGATACCTCTGGAGCATACCCGTTTGTTCAGCGAAATGAAGTAGCGGCGAACGTCCCTAACCATCAAGATATGGCGCACGTTAAAGCGATAGTACCAGACGGCACCTTATGTGCTGCAGGCTCAAAAGCGAAAGAGGGGTTGGATGTTGGTTCGAGCCATTGGCAACGTACCGCGGTTAGCCTAGATGAAAATGGTCAAATTGATTTGGTGTTCAACGCGACAGCGCCACATAACCCGTCTTACTGGCAATTCTATCTAACCAAGCCTACGGCCGACCTTGCCGTCCCTTTAACGTGGGATGATTTAGTCCTGGTGGATACTAGTGGCAATGTGCCAGTCGGTGAAGACAAAAAATATCGTATCAAAGTAACACTGCCGACGGACAGAGCCGGAGATGCGGTGCTCTACACTCGTTGGCAACGCGAGGACCCAGTCGGTGAAGGATTTTATAACTGTAGTGATATCACCTTTTCAGGCTCGGGCACGGCACCACCGGATCCTGTAGACCCAACACCACCTGCGAATAACCTGACTGATTTAGGTTACTTCGTATCGACAGAGTTTGGAGCGGTGGAAACAGGAGATACGGTACGATTTAGAACGTTTGATGCTAGTGGTACAGAAACCACAGATATTCAATTGGCTATTACTGCGAACAATACCTCAACTTGGTCCGCAGAGCTGGCGGGTCAATTCAATGACTCGAAGAAAGGAGAGTGGTTTATCGGTATCTGGCATGAAGCAATGAACCATTACATGTTCGATACTTCAAATGTATACGCTAACCGCGTATTTGCCCCGGATGCAGCACCAAGCTACCAACTTTCTTTGATTAAAGCGGTTGATCCAATTCCTCCAATTCCACCGAGCAGCACATGGAGTGCTGATGCAGTGTACGAAAGTGGCGATATCGTATTCCACAATAATCGAGAATGGACCGCGCAGTGGTGGACGAAAGGTCAAGAGCCGGGCACGACAGGTGAATGGGGTGTTTGGCGTTAATTTCTGATGAATAAGTGACCAAACCGACACTGTTAAAATTAAGGGGTGTGATTAATTTGCTGAATGAATTGTGAGTGGATTAGATTGGCTTTTTTATAAAAGTGAATGAGATTGACTTATGATGACTGCACTTTATGCATCCCTTCTAACCATATTGATGATTTGGCTTGCGCTTCAAGTGATCAAGCAACGACATGCCAACAAAGTCGCGTATGCCGATGGTGGCGTTGAACCTCTTCAAATTGCGCGTTCTGCGCAAAGTAACGCGATGGATTATATCCCTATCACCATTATCTTGATGGGATTTGCAGAGTTTAATGGTATGCATGTATGGCTCGTTCATATCATTGGCATCGCATTCATTGCTGGTCGCATCATTCACGCCAAAGGTATTTTAGGGGAAAATCTAAAAGGTCGAGTATTAGGTATGAAACTTACCTTAGCCTGCATGGTAAGCCTTATCGTTCTAAACTTGGTATATCTACCCTTTGAACAATTTTTATAAGGCTTAATATGCCAATACGTTTGCCTCCTCCTTGGGTGATAGTCTTTTCAGGCCTTATTCTCAATGTGCTCGCGATAGTGGTATCGAGTGTTGTGATTGACAAACTATCGGCAGAGCAAAGCCAATATGCTGAATTGAAAAGCAGTAACGTGTATTCGATTCAACTGGCTTGGAATCAGGTGGAAACACTCGAAAGGAAGCGAGAGTCTGTGCTGCTTCATTTGAATTTAGCTTCTAACAAAACAGTGTTACCTGCGCTTGATGAGGTATTAAGAGGGCAGTTATCAGTGTGGGTGGGGGAGCCTGTCCCAAGCATTAAGCTCGAAAACTTGCCTAACCTTATGATGCAAATAAATACCGCACAGCAATCCCAGCGTGACCGAATTGATGACTTTTATCTAGAAAACTTATCGCTGTCTGAAACGATGCAAGCTCTTGAAGATAAAATGACTATCTACAAAAACGTTGCGCTATTTTTGCAAATTTTTGGCTTGGCATTGATTCTCGCACGAGATTTAGCCCGCAAGCCGTAATGGTATTTATGGGGTATCAGAACTGGGCAGGTTCGGGTGCTGTAGATGTTGGTAATTGGGCAGGTGGGCTCGTAGCCCTTGGAAGGTGGAGAGTGCGGCTGAAATAGAGAGCTTGTTGGCAAGCCAGTCTGGCAAGATACCACCAGGATCAGCAAAAGCGGTGTAAGTGATATGGGTGGTACCCGAGGTTAATGGCTGCAAAACCCACAGCGCGTTCACTTTGGTGATTCTCAAGTAGTCTTCATTTTTGGCAAGATACGTCGATGCATCTTCAATTTTAAGTTCAAATTGACCATTCCCGACTTCATATTTTGAATAGGTCACCATGTCTCTGTCGCGCGCAGGCCAAGGTGCCCGAAACTGCGTGTAAACAATATTTTCATTACTTGATAATTGCACCAGTACTTCACTTTTCGAAGCATTTTCTATCCAGTTTGGGATATTTGGGGTGTCTTCCAATAACAGCAAGAAGCCGGAGTAACTGGTGTTTACCTGCATTTGGGCTTTGATTTCTATGAGCCCGTCGGAATGTGGCCGCTTGTGTAGGATGATGCCATCTTCACTTTTTACAAACAGCCAAGGTTGTGTTGCAGAAGCGTAGACGTTTGCAGTGAATACGCAGCTACTCATCGCAAAAAGTAGCAAACCAGCGAGTGTGCTTTTCATTTTTCATCCTGTAAAAAGAAAAGGTTATAACTAATTTAAGTGTGAGCTAAAAGTTATAACCTTTCTAGCAGGATTGCGAATGTAATGTGGGCTTCTTTTACCTCATCCCCAAATCCATAGTTGGTTTATCATCTCAACAACCATTTTTTTAGGGGCGTTTTTTCAAAGCCAGCGACAAGAGCAAAGCTCAGGAAAATGACCGATACATAAACAATGGCGTCTTTTGCTAACCCGACAATCTCAAGCATTCCCATCACGTTAAACATCAAAATGATAACCAGCAAATGACTGACGTATATGCCTAACATCCGCTTAGAGAGCAGAGATACCCATTTCATGTTGCCCACTTTAGGGTTGGCGAGCAACAACATGAACACCCCAAATGCCCAGAAAACGGTGCCAAATAGGAAGTCGTGCTCGTTAAACGCCATGTCATAATCCATCAGCCAAAACGCTTCATAGAAATGCACCGCCATTCCAAGAACCAAACTTACTAATGCCCACTTGGATGAAATTCGCCATTGGTTTTGTCGAACCATGAACCCTATGGAAACCATTAGCGTGCTGAAAAATGGGCCATTTCGAGTAAAGAAAGAAGGCTCAAATTCGGTAAGATTAATGTAACTTCCCGCTAATACCCCGTACAGGTAGAGCACTGTGGCAACAGGGAGAATGAACCGATGTAAGCTCATATCAATCAGCGCAGCAAGGATTAAAACGGCAATCACCAATGCGGGAATGAACCATAAATGAACTAACCCTCCCTCTAACAGAGAGTTTAATGGCGCGGTCATTAAGAAGCTCCAATAGCCTTCCCTTTCTGCTAGGTAGCCATGCTCAAAAACGGTGGCTAAGTTGAAAGGCATTAGTAAAGAAATGATGCTCCATGCCAACCATACTTTGAGTAAAGGTTTGGAATAACGGCTGAGTGTGCCCCACGGGTCTTGCTCGAGTTTAGGTTGGATTAAGTATCCAGAAATTAGGAAAAATAACGGGACGGCGAAACGTGCACTTTGGTTTAGGAGATAACCTACCCATGGAACTTGATCTACTTGCCAATAAGTCAGCGCCATTTGACAGTGCAGCCCTATGATAGCGAGGATGGCAATCACTCGCCCAAGTTCGAAACTAGCAATTCTTGGTGTTTGAGAGGAAGACATAATAGAAACCTCAGATTAGTCGTGGTTAAAATCTATCAGCCTTATTGCACATGTGGTTAGTGCTAAATCAAACAATCACATGCATAAGATTCTATTTGAGGGTAAAACTTTGAAGTCACTCGAGACTATATTAACTCAGTTGCTTTTAGGGCGAAGATGCCGAGGGTGCAAGTAATAAGCGAGGCGACGGTTGTTAACGCTATGATGTTAGCGGCTAAGGTAGCGTTGCCTCCCATAGCTCGCGCCATAACATAACTTGCCGCGGCGGTAGGGGCAGCACTCATTAAGAATATAAGCCCCAGATCCATGCCTCTAAAGCCAAATGCGAGCGCAGCACAGGTGATCAGCAATGGTGATAATATGAGTTTGTAACTTGTCGCAAACCAAGTGGGAGCTTTATCGTGTTTCAAAGAACCAATGTCGAGTGACCCACCAGTACACAGTAGCGCGAGTGGCAGAGTCATGTTGGCGAAATACTGCCCAGCGTCGGTGAGCATCTTAGGAATTGGGATCGAGAGTGCATAAAACACCACCCCTAGCATGATTGAAATGATTAACGGGTTTTTGGTTAAGGTTTTAGCGATTACCGATACCGCTTTAGTACCAGACTCCTCTCCCTTGGGAGTGAGTGCCACGACGGCTTGAATGTTGTAGAGCACCGTCATTGATGCCACATAAATAGCCGCTAAGGCGACGCCTTCATTGCCGTAAATATTAGAGACGTATGCCAAAGCGATAATCGCGGTGTTGGCACGGAATCCACCTTGAATGATCACACCTTGGTCTTTCGGTTTGTTGAACATCCACTTCGTTGAATACACGGTAAAGATAAAAAAACAAAAGTTTGCGAGTAAGCCAAAGGCCACTAATGCGCTACTGGCACCAAAGCGATGGGTTGATTGTACAATACTGAGAAAAAGCATCGCAGGGAGTGTGACTTGAAAGACCACTTTTGAGGCGACATCGATAAAATTTTCGTTGATTAACCCGATTCGTCTGAGTGCAACTCCAAGAAAAAGCATGAGACAAATCGGGCCAGTAATAGCGGCTGAAAAAGCAAATTGCTCCCAAAGAGTGCTCATTTTATCTCCTTAATCAACGAGTTCGATCCTTTGAACAGTATTTCATTCTTCCATATTTTCCCACTGGGTGACATTAATTACTCAAGATAAAGAATAAATAAATTGCAAAAAAGAACGAACGTGCTAAAAATAGAGTATTGAGTTATTTGATTGGTTGATGATGAGTAAAGGTAAAATAACAAAAGAGCATATTTTAAGCTGTGCTTTTTCATTGGCCAGTGAAAATGGATTAGAGAGTCTCACCATTGGTGCTTTAGCCAAAGAGTGTGGGATGTCGAAAAGTGGTTTGTTCGCGCATTTTAATTCCAAAGAGAACCTGCAAGTGTCGGTATTGGAATATGCGAATGCCATTTTTACTGAACGAGTAATTGTTCCTGCAAGGCAGTTGGGCGATGCTGATATCGAAGGGAAGTTAAAGCACCTTCTAACACATTGGCTCGGTTGGAATCACTCCTTTCAGGGAAGCTGCATGTTCATAGATGCTTGGAAAGATGCGGCAGAAACGGCTTGCCCGATTCAGAAAGCACTAAAAGCGTCCATTGCAGTTTGGATTAATTATCTCACTATTCAGATTCAAAAAGCGGTAGATTCTGAGCAGTTTCGAAGTGATCTAGACGCGAAACAAGCAACATTCGAGCTGTATGGTTTATACCTGAGTGCAAACTTGTTTTATTCCATACATGGTCAGCAAGCCAGTCACGATCACTTTTGGAGTGGCGTAGAAAGACTGATAGCCAGCTGGAAATAGCAATGACAGCGATAATCAAAAGAGGGAAACCTCTTTTTTTAACTACATAAAAAGCACGGTCGTTCGATTTTGGCGATTGGCACAAGGACAGAATCATGAGTGAGAAAATCTACTTCAACACTTCGACTAAGTTCAGCTTTAAGCGAAGCCTTATTGGAGCAACGACGAATCTGCATTACATCTTGGCCCCTTCTCATGCGAAGAAAACGGCTCGTAAGTTACTGCTGACCCCAGTGAGGACTGAACCGAAGAATGCTGAGCCAGAAGGATTGGTAAAAGGTGAAGTCGTCGGGCGTGATGGCGTTTTAAAGACTTATTCATTAGGTACTGGACCTGTGTGGGTATTGACTCACGGGTGGTCTGGCACAGCGAGTCAGTTTTATCCATTAATGGAACATATTGCTAAGCAAGGTTACACAGCCTTGGCGTATGATCACCCCGCACACGGAGGCAGCGAAGGTGTACATGGGCACATCCCAGCGTTTGTAAACGGCTTAGAAGCCATTTTAGATTCTGTTGATGAAGTTGTGGGGTTAGTAGGACACAGCATGGGTACCGCTTCTGCTTTAGAATGCAAGCATGCCAAGCTGGAACATAAGCCACTCCTGCTGATCGCTCCAGTCCTGGATTATTTAGACAACTTGTTTGGAAGTGTGGCGCGCTCGGGCTATTCAATGAAATTGTTTGAAGCGGTAGTAGGAGAAGTGGAAGAGCAATTTAACTACCCGATTCAGTCCGTTGACCCGTATGGAAAACTCGCTTTGAGAGAGTCCCAAACTATTATCGTTCACGATGAAAACGACAAATTTACTAAGTTTGACGTGTCGCAACGGGCGGCCAATGAAATGGCTAGAGTTGATTTGGTGGCGACGCAGGGACAAGGGCATGGCAGAGTGATGAAGTGCTCACAAGTGTTTGAAAGTTTTGACCGCTTAATTTAACAAGAGCTGCGTAGCGACTACAGTTTGAACAACAAAAAGGCCAAGTCAGAGTATTTCGACTTGGCCTTTTCTACTAGAGGTAAGCGTGATTAGTTACCTCTAATCAAGATACCTTTAATGAGAAGATATTAGCTTGCACAGTTTGCAGGACCGATTTCTTTCCACACGCCCCAAGGACCTGTAGTTGTTGGATCTTCACCTGTTGTCCACCATTTCGCTTCCCACACTTTTCCGCCTTGAGTTACTTGATCGCCACCTGTGTACACAGCGCCAGCATCCCAAAGGTTCGTACATGTGTTCCCACCAGTAGACTTCTTAAGTACGGTTACTGAAGTAGAGGCAACTGAAGTATCAGTACCATCGCTAACCGTCACAGAGAAGTTTAGAGCAGTGTCTTGCGTGTATTCTGCGGCAATAAAGCTCACTGACGAACCTGTTACTGTTGCGTCAATACCTGCTGGAACATCCCACGTAAACGTAAGTGTATCTTGGTCTGCATCGCTAGACGCTGAAGCATCAACCACAACTACATCACCCGCACTTGCTTCTGCAGGAGCAGTAACCGCTGCAACTGGAGCTGTATTTACAGGGCCTGTTGATTTAGGTGTTACTGTAATAACAACTGTATCGGTTGATGTTGCAGCATCGTTGTCTGTTACCGTTAGGCTAAAGGTAAGTGTTTCTTGTTGAGCCACTTCAGCTACATCGAAGCTTGCTACCGCTGAATTAGCGTTGGTTAGCGCGACAGTTGTCCCACTTACTTGAGACCAAGCGTAGCTCGCAATCGTGCCGTCGCTATCTTTTGAAGCACTACCGTCTAGAGAAACCGAAGCAGGGCCTTCAACAGATTGATCGGCGCCAGCTGCTGCTGTTGGTTTACGGTTTACTGGCTCAGTTGTACCACCAGCCAGACCTTCATGCATTGCATTTAGGATGTCGCCGTTGTCGGCATCAATTTCCCATGAGAATAGACCTGCAAGACCTAAGCTACGTACGTACGCACCTTTTGCTTTTACAGAGCGATCATCATCAAATGTGATTAGCTGACCTGAAGTGCGGTTCCAAACGTAAGGCGCTTCTGCCATATCGTCGTAGCCATATTCAAAGCCATTGATACCTTGGTTATCAGCACCAAGCATGTTGGCTTTAATGCCTTTGTAGTCAATAACGCCGTCTTCCCATACACCTTGTGCAGAGCTGCCTTTCAGTTTGCCGTTACCTACACCTGTCATTGGATCGGTTGGATCTGTCAGAGATGAAGGCATTACACCTTCCCAGCCACGACCGTACATTGCTGTACCGACAACAAGTTTGTTCGCAGGAACACCTTGAGCAAGCAGTAATTGAATGCCGTTGTCTGTTGTGTAAGCTGGGCCTTTGTACGGTTCGCCATTTTCATCTAAGCCGCTGCCGTCACATTGACCAGGGCGCATGAAGTTACCACAGTTTAGAGCAGTTTGGTGACCAACAACGTTGTTCCAACCACCGTAGAAGTCGTAAGTCATCGCGAAGATGTAATCCATGTGCTGGATCGCTTCACCGTAGTTCACGTCTTCAATTTTGTCGTGACCTACGCCAATTGCTGAAGTGAGTTCATAAGTACGGCCTGTTTCAGCTTGTAGTTCGTCTAGCATGGCACGCAGCTCTTGCATTAATGCAATGTACGCCGGGCCATCATTGATAGGGTCGCCTAGGTTAGCGTTTTCACCGCCACCACCAGGGAATTCCCAGTCAATATCTACGCCATCGTAGAATTTCCATGTGTTTAGGAATTTCTTAACCGATGCGACGAATGTGTCACGATTTGCTTTAGTTGTGAAATCGAAGAATGGGTCTGAAAGTGTCCAACCGCCGATGGATGGGATGATTTTTAGATCTGGATTACGCTGTTTCAGCGCCATCATCATTGCGTAGTTACCCTTGATAGGAGAGCTGTATTCGTGACCAGCTTGAGGGAAACTCTTTTGGAATGCTGCCCATGGGTCATGGATAACGACTTCATAGTCATTGACGCCTTGACATGCTGTCATAAGAGCATTGTAGCTGTTACCACCAACAGATTTAACAGACTCATTAGGACCACAAATTGGGATGAAACCGTAAAGAATGTGAGTCAAGTTGTCAGCAGGGATGTTATCAACCGTGTAATCACGACCGTAGATGCCCCATTCTACAAAGTAAGTACCTACAACCGTGTTTGGATCTGTGTTGTACGTTTTGTTATTTGGGTCGATATTCATTGCTAATGGAGGGAGGTGTGAACCGTCAGTATCGGCAATCGTAATCTGTGCTGGAGCGCTTTTGCTACATCCAGTAGCGTCACACGCTTCGATTTCCATTTGATACAAACCACCTTGGCCGTATTCAAAAGAAGCTGTCGTTTGGCTACCAGAGATAGGGCCTGTTGCTACTTTTACACCATCAAAATAGATGTTGTAAGTGTCACCAGTTGTGCCACTCCATTGATTGAACTTAACTGCAACCTTAGCTAAATCGTTGTACTTAACCATCTGGTTGTAGCCAGATGTTGTTTCCATCGCAAGTTCGATTTTAGAAAACTGAAGGTTGTTTGAACCATACATGTCGATACTAGGCGCGCTTGGTGCAGCCAGTGCCGCTCCCGAAAGAGCCAGTGCGATACTTGCCGCACACATGTTAAAACGAATCATAGTTTTTCTCTCATTCCTTGAATGTCATCCACCCAAAAGTAGGTGCATAAGCTGCTCTTTTTCAAAACGAATTGGAGCATCGCCTTCAGTATTCGAGAGGGTTTTTATTTTATAAATGGAAATAAATCGCTTTCCGATGGGTGATTGAAAAATATCCAAATGATAACAAGTTGTTACATCTTCTATGTGCTACTGAGTCCAGATTTTATAAATTCAAAGCGCGAGCGATAAATATCAGCTATCGATTTGATTTTAAAATTATCTATCGGTGAATGTCTCTAATTAGAGACATTTTACTTATAGATGTCCGACAGCGACTTTTTATTCTTTATCGGTTGATGTGCTGAATTGTTAATGCTTTGCTCTTTTTCTCGCTTAATGAAGTGCTGTGTTGGGTTTTTAGGGAACACTTTCTTTAGTTTGGAAGGGAAAGAGCCGATTTGTTTCTTGTATAAAAACTTTCCTTTTCCGGTCGAAAAACGAATGTTGATACCATCAAACTCATATCGAGTGCTGACAATGCGTTGGTTTATGCTTACCCCATGTTCCGAAAAGGTGATGATGTCGGTTTTGTATTGTGGAGAGCCGACTTCTACCCAGTCACCATGAATTTTTTTGGGTCGATATAAGATAAGTACAAGAAATATGAACCGAGGTTAGCACCAATGATGACTGCGATCATGCTAGCTAATGTTAGGTAAAACTTAAACTTACTCGGTGCTAGTGGAGTGTTGGCTGGTTTTGTTTTTATACGGTGAGTGATAGCTGTCATGGAAACCCTTTTATTATACAGCTTTGTGTTCTGTATTTTTGCGGATTTCTGTCAAAAGGTAAAGTAATTATGGTTTGAAGTGTTCAGCGAGTGATGCTCTTCTTTTCTGACCAAGTCCGCCACTGGTCGTGGTGACCGTGTGTTCGTAGCCTTTTTTCACAAAACTTTGTGCAGGTAAATCTGGCCAAATTCTGCGGATTTGAGGGGAGCGTACATTACCGGCGAGCTTGTAGACCGTGGTGCCCGTACCAGTCGTAAAAGTGATCTCTTTACCATCAAACTCATATTGGGTGCTGATTAAGCGACGGTTTCGGCTAACGCCTTGCTCTGAAAAAGTCAGGATATCGGTTTTATAAGGAGGAGCCCCAATTTCAATCCAGTCTCCATAGACTTTACTGGGGTCGACGTAATCTTGGTGGCTTTGGTAAGAAAAATAACCCACTACTGCCATGGCGGCGATGGCAAATAGGGCGAAGATCAGCCTAATGATTTTAGTGTAGATATCGACGCCTTTGGGCTTTTGTTTCGTGGCAGAAATCTCGGCTTGCTTCCCCGTCTGCTTCGGAGTTTTTCCTACTGCCATCAATTGCCCTTAAAGTGTCGCCCAAAAGTGAAAACTTAGTATGCTATTGATATTTATCTTTATTTGTAAAGATATTCCCGACGATGGACGGTGAAAAGCCTACTTGCATTCCAAGTTCCTCTATTGATTGTAGTGGAAGCGAGCTAATAGCTATAGTGAGAGGGGAGAAATACCACTGAGAAGTGAGTGTAGCGGACAAGCAAAGCGTTTGCCTGGTTGACTCTATCGACAGCGAACTTTTCTTAACAAGAATTAAATGCTTGTACGATGGCGTGAAATTCGTTAAAAACATTCATCGGATTTAATAATTAGATAGTTAACAAGGAAGTCATATGATCAAGGAAAATACCTACTTTGAAGGTGGAGTAAAGTCACTAGGGTTCACTCAATCGGATGCGGAGCTTAGCGTGGGCGTAATGGCCGCGGGTGAATACACATTTGGGACTGCTGCTCCTGAAAAGATGACAGTGGTAAAAGGTGCATTGATCGTAAAGCGTGTGGGTGATGCGGATTGGACGACTTACGAGTCGGGTCAGTCATTCGATGTACAAGGTGATTCATCGTTCGACCTGAAAGTAGAACAAGCGACGGCATACCTATGTGAGTACCTGTAACCCCTAGGTAAAATAAAAAGACCACGCTCCTAGAGCGTGGTTGAATCGGCAACTAACCTTGCAGTGGATAAGTCTTACCGTGCGGTGATTCTAACGAACAGAATCAAGCCTCTAAAAACCTTTCTAGCGTGCTAATAGCGCTCAAATACTCCGCTGTTGTAATCGGCAATAGTTTGCTCAATCTCTTGCATTGAATTCATCACAAATGGCCCGTAATGAACGATGGGTTCATCGATAGGCTCTCCTGAAAAGATCAATACTCCAGACTCATTTGCACTACTTAGCTCAATCACATCATCTTGTGTTAGTAGGGCAAGCTGCCCTTGACCCACTGTATCTTCAGCTATTTTCACTTTGCCCTTGTATACATACACCATCGCGTTATGGGTTGGTGTGGTTTGCAATTCGATGGTTTCGCCGTCATGCCCGCGCCAATCTGCAACGGTCAGAGGTACTCCTGTCGTTTGTAGCGGGCCAGATACTAGTGTATCAGTGACACTTAGCTTGCCAGATATCACGCGAAGTAATCCGGAACCAACATTCTTAAGTTCACTGATCGTGTCGCTTTGAAAATCGTGATATCGAGCGGGCGTCATTTTGTTTTTCGCGGGCTGATTAATCCATATCTGAAATCCATGAAGTGAGCCTTCCTCCATCATCGGCATTTCACTGTGTATGACTCCTCGCCCCGCCGCCATCCATTGAGCGCCACCACTTTTTAGCTCTCCTACGTTGCCCATGTGGTCTTTGTGCTGAAAGTGGCCTTGGAGCATGTAAGTGAGCGTTTCAATGCCTCGGTGTGGATGGGGTGGAAAACCACCGACATAATCTTTCGTTTCATCTGACTTGAGTTCATCAATCATTAAAAATGGAGAGAACCCTGCGTTATTGAAACCGGCTACTCGGCTGATCTTTACGCCATCTCCATCGGATGTCGCATGAGATGAAATGATCTGCTGAACTGTTCTGGTTGTTTTCATAATCGTGTCCCTCTCGTTGAATGATTGCAGTGTAGCGAAAGGCTTATGCAAAGAAGACAGCAATACTTCGAGTAAGATATTCAATAAATTCGAATGATCATGACAATCAGAAAATTGACTATAATTGAATTATGTTCTATTCGTGAGGAGGCCGTTTTGGCAGTACAACCTAAACACCAAGATAGACATGGGCAGATTGGTTTTGAAACAGATTTCACTACTGATCAGAGACATCGTTTCACTGAAGTGGCGAATGAGGCCGTCCAGCGTCGCAAAGAGCGAGAAGAGCTCGGGTACAGTTTTGTGCGCTCTGCAAAAGAGAAAGCATTAAAACCAGTCGTTAAATCAAAAAGCTCAAAACCGAACAAAGCCAGACAAATTATCTGGCTGGTGGTGACTGGCATTTTTGCCTTATGGGTTATGTATATGACCAACTAGTGACGCTTAGTAATAGGCGTAACATTGCTGGTCTCTACCAGTGAGTTGTTTGTACTGGAAAACTCTTCTATTGAGACTGGAATCGGATTGTCGTGGTAATAGGCATAACGATTTTTTCCTGAATGCTTAGCCTGATACATTGCTTTGTCAGCACACCTTGTCAGTTCAGGCAGTTCAGTGGCGTCTTGAGGGTACAAAGCGACCCCAACGCTCAACGTCAATTCATTGATTCTTTCTTGGTTCTGATAGCCATTTTCAAAAAGGCGACAAATTCGCTCTAAGATATTGTTCAAGTCACTTTTTGAACGCACATCATAAAGCATCAGTACGAACTCATCCCCAGCAAATCGGGCAATCGAGTAGTCGTGTTTTTCTGTTCTTCTGTCCTTGGTTCTGATGTTGTTTTTGAGTCGTTTGGCAAAGTGTTGCAGCACTCGGTCTCCGACATCGTGTCCATAGTTATCGTTAATCGATTTGAAGTTATCGATATCTAGAAACACTAACGCAGTAACCGATTTATTGGTGTTCACTGTGTGCAGTTTTTCGGTAGCCCAGTTTTCGAAGCTCCACCTATTCGCCAAACCGGTAAGCTGATCCATATAGGCGAGATCTTCAATTCCCTCTAGGTACAAGCACTGTATGTAGCTGACGACTTTGTTGTAGTAATAAGAAGAGGTATGGCAGACCACAGCCATTGAAAACATGCTAAGAATGAAACGGTTACTCGACTCAATAGGCAGTGCGTAATCTATGGTAGTGAAAAGGATCAACCCACTAATAAAGCAGCAAAATGACGCACTGAAAATTAACCCGATTCTAAATTCATTAATAAAAATCACGGTGGCGAGTAATGGGTATAGCCAAAGAATACGATCAGGGATGGACTCACTGTATAGAAAGAGAATAACGCCTTGGACCAGTAAAACAGCGCTGAGCAATAGATCGGCGTACACGGGCTGCCTGCCACGCTTTAAATAAACGCAGATTCCAAGTGCAATCGCGGCAAATGAGAAATCAATGATTGCGAGCGTTGTTTCATTGGCTAGAAAATAAGAAAACGCATAAAAGATAAACAGAGCGCTTGTCGCGAGTGAGCATAAGTACACGACTTTTTGTTTTCGCGTAGAGCGAATATCTGCCATCTCTTCTAAGTGTCTTCCAACCAAGTTTGTCATTGCCTTCCGTGACCTATTCGAGCTATTAGTGCAAGTTAAGTCTAGGATATAAGTAGGAAGTTGAATGGGTATCACATTGATTTTCTTGTGATTGCGCTCACGGTTTCATATGTATTTGTCTCGTCATATTTATAATTGTTGCATATGAGTATGTTTATTTTGACGCATCGGATTTTCGTTATTGATTCTTAGCTTATGCTTGAGGTGGCAATTTATTGACTAATCACTATAACCTGAAACAATAACTAAAATTTATAAACAGAGTTTGGCTATGACTAAATATTCTAAGGGTTTTTCAGGTAAAACTGGTCGTTTTTGGGCGACTAGTCTACTTACTACATCGTTCATCAGTGCTCCCGTTTTGGCTGAAGTTTCGACCACCCCTGTGATTGGAGGAGTATTTAGCTCAGGGCAAATTCTTAAGAACCAAGTGTTATCGACACTTAAATACTCTACCGAGCTGACTCGTGATGCCGCGTTGTTCACGATTGCTGGGGTGACGCTTGATGCGTATGTTTTGTCTTTGCCGTTAGACGTGAAAACCAAAGCAAGAGTCATCGCTCAACTTTCTAATCCTACCTATTCTATCCCCCTTGGTTATTTCCTATATAGCTATTACGACCGTTATACCGGGCTAGGGAGTGAGGATGTATTTAAAGAGTACTTAGCCTCGGTTTACGATGAAGAGGTACTCAAAGGTTTCGAACACAGTTTGTATCATTATGGTGATAATCCAGTTGAACCTGTAACCGAAGAAGTCAAAGAGGCGACTGGTCATCATGAAGGTATTCAGGTAGACGATAAGTTCATTGCGAATATGGTGGTGATTTACGACGCGTTGTTTGAAATTGGTGTTTGGCAAGACATGGACACTTTGCCTGAGTCATACACGTATTTAACTGACAGCCTTGAAGACATGGCAATCATTAATCAAATCCAACCGATTATCGTTGGCTTGATCAATAAAGCTGCGTCAGGGATGGAAGACAGTGAAATGAAATCTGCATTAATGGCCATTGCCAAAGATGGATTGCCAGAAAATGCCGATAAAGAAAACAATAAAGCTCAGGCATTAACGATAACTTTGATTGACTTTGTTCGCTTGAACTTACTTAAAGCGTATCGTCAGTTTGTGTTTAAAGATGAACGCCGAGAGGCTTTGAACGATTGGATGCAGCAAGCTTTCGATGATGAACCGGCAAGGCTACTCGAATTTTTGGTGTCCCAACAGAACAAGCGTTTTGCGGTGCAAGTGACGGTTGATGGCCTGCAGCAAGGGCTAATCGAAGGCTTAGTCGATGATGCTTCACCGTTTATTT
Source organism: Vibrio profundi (assembly GCF_043642225.1). Lineage (GTDB taxonomy): Bacteria > Pseudomonadota > Gammaproteobacteria > Enterobacterales > Vibrionaceae > Vibrio > Vibrio profundi_A. The sequence continues at coordinate 552,846 of NZ_JBHZSF010000001.1, forward strand.
CTGTCGCCAATCAACGACACATAAATAGAGCAGCGAACAAGCCTAGAACCGAGCAAGTTGTCGAGCCTGAGCATAAACAGCAAGTGAAGTTCATGGGGTTATTGTTAGAGCAAACCTACAATGACCCTTATTATTTACCTTATTTTAAAAGGATGTATCGCGACCATAAGCCTTCCATCAGCCGTGTGGGAGTGTCATCGACCCCTACCATCAGTGTGAGAAACCTGCCGATTATCAAAACAGGCGCACGAGTGTCCGGTGAAGGAGGGACAGGGGTACCTAACTTTCATTTTGTGGATCGCGAAATAGACAGGGCGTATTACTTCTTTGGTAATGATGCGCTGCAGTTAGACGTACTGATGGCCGACAATAATGTTCAAACTATGTTTGATCGCTTGGATTATCTAAAAACACTTAACTGCAATGCACAATATGATTGGAACGCGCATACGACTTACGATGGTCTCGTGAATCTAGGTTTAGGAGAATCTCTGCGTGATTATGGAGAGAAGCGCTGTCTTAAAGAGCTTCAGCAACGAGCAAAGGTCGAAGTCGAGCTAAAACAGAAACGCGCTGAGTTGATCAAGGACATTAACGCTTACCATTCGATATCAGGCTTTGACTTGTTCACTAAGGCGGCCAAAAAGCTGCAAGTTGAGCAAGCTATAAAAATGTATGCTGATCTCGATGGTCAAGGCATGCCTGATTACACCTTAGTTTACAATCCATGGCCGGATCACTTCGCACATTTCACCGGTCCATTCAGTGATGAAATTCTGATGCCGACAGGCGAACTCAACCGATTAGATTATTGGTTAACGCAAATTGAAACCACTTACCGTGAAGCAGGGGTGTACGACAAAACCCTATGGGGAATGGCTGGCGATCATGGGTTGACCCCAGTATTTTATGCTCTGAACCCAGAAAAGCAGGTGCTCGGAAAGCTACAAGAAGAGTTGGATTACTCGATTGTGGTGAAAAAAATCTCGTCGGATGAAGGGGAAGGGCCAAAAATTACCAACGCATTGAGCTACCCAAGTTTGAAAGCTGTGGATGTGGTCGTGGCTTCCACTGCGGGCGGTAATTTCATGATGGACTTTTTCAATTCTGAAAGCGGGTGGAGCGTTCAACCTGTTTATCAAGAACTGACGAAATGGAGCCCAATTGCGGCGCCAGCAGGTGAAAGCATTGATATCATTCAGCAGATCACGACAAGGTTGCCGGAAACATTAGATTACTTAGTCGTGCGTGAAAATACCTGTGATTCTGAAAGCTGCACGGTGCGTGTTGTCGGTAACCGTGAGACCAAAAGAGTCGATGAACTTGTTACGCGTCAAGGCGACAAATTGTTTTACGAGTCGCTAACTCCAGGCGTTCATCCTGTGCTTCTCGATGTTCAAAAGCTCAACCCTTACTTAGCTGCGCCAAGTGATCGAGCATTTACCGAGTACTCCAAGCTGGTGGATAAGTGTATCAATCGAGCGACTAAGTCGAATGTAGATTCTTGGTGCTCTTCAAGTGAATGGCAGCAGTTGACTCAATTGACGCCAAGGCCAGACTCAGTCAATCAGTTAGCGAATATCTATCTTGAAGATCGTGCAGGAACGGTCAATTTGTTCCCGAAAGCGGGTATTGGCTACAACACCAAAGTACCAGGGCGACATGCTGGGGAAGACTACCTTGAGAAAGATGCCTTTATTGGTTTTTGGGGAGCGCCAATCGGGCAGCAGCCAGAAGCGTTAACCATTGAAGCAAATGGGTCGCTAGCGCCAACCCTGTTTGAGTACTTAACCGGTGAGCAGGTTAAAGTCGGCGTTAATGGCTGGGGGTATCCGTCGTTATTGGATAAGTTAGATATCTCAAAACAGGGGCTTTAAGCGGCAGGAAAAAGAAAAGGCACGGGAGGTGCCTTGCCCAATCGAGAGCCAAACTTGCATACGAGGGAGTCGTATTAATTATTGAATAGGTGGATTCATTCAATAGTTACTCGTTGTTCTGAGTGGCTTAATAATAGCGATCTGTATTAGTGAAGCCAGTGGTTGGTGTGAGCGTCTCAATAACTGAGACGAGTCATACCAACTACTGGCTTTTTTTGTTTTTGGGCTATCTAGCTCACTTTATTGAAGCGAATAGATTGAATTTTTTGCTCGCTGCCATCTACAAAAGCATAGCTTTCTAGAATCCATACCTTGTCATTGATCATACCGAGTTCAATACGTACGTCGGCGCTGTTGATTCCAGTGTAAATGACGTCTTGGATATCAGTTGGATAGAAGTTGTAGCGGTTTGCTTGAGGCTGATGTTCACCTGCGAAGTTTACATTCGCATCAGTAGCCTTGTTGGTGATATCGAGTTGGTAGCCTTGCTCAGCCGTATAGGAGAACGCAGCATTAAGAGCGATCCCTTGCTCGTTCGTGACTTGAACCTCGGCTTGGCTAATGCTGCTAAGTTGCCCTTTTGCTTCTAGGCTCTCTACGTCGCTCGCGATTTCAACATGGTTGCGGATCGTCACATTCCACTCTCCGACAAAATGGTTAAGCTCTTGCCAGTTTTGTGGAGTAGTGTCGGCTGCGTTGTTTGAGCCGCTGCCTGACTTCGCGATAGCTTCATTGCGGCTATCGTGGCGAATGTTCTCTCGATTGTTTTGAATATCATGACTTGCGCCGGCTACGCCGCCAGCCACACCACCTGCAATAGCCCCTTTCATGGCTAGATCTGCATCGCCAGTCAGCGCGCCAAGCGTTAGACCTAATAAAGCGCCGCCGACAGCACCTTGTTTGGTGGTCGCATTCGCGTCGTCTTCTCCAGGAGTGACACAACCCGCTAAAAGTGGAAGGCTAATGGCCGCAGTTAAAGCTCGAATAAGAGGGCTTTTAGGTGAGGCTATGGGGGGCGGCACAATAAGAGCTGCCAATAAGCAGCTCTAAATTGGAAAATGTCATTAAAGGTTAGCAGCAGACTAATTTGTATTTAACGAATGGTGCTTGGTCAGTTGTTGGTAGAGCGAATCTTTTAGCTCCATACGTTCAACTTTCAGGTTGTGCATACTGTCGTCGTCTATCGGGCTGCCGGAAATTTCGAGTTGACGGATATCGTAATCAAGCTGATGGTACTTTTGCATATCTTGCTTGAATTTGGGGTCGTCGTGGTTGAGCTGAACAATATCGAGTTTTAAGTCTGGGAAATCTAACACAAAAGCATGGTTTTCATTGAGCATTGGCACTTCCTCTTCAGTCAATTTACTTCAGTATAAAGGCTATTGATGGCAAGAAATGTGGGGTCAAACCCAAACTAGAAAGAAGAAAAAAGGCACTGAAAAGTGCCTTTATTGGAGATGACTTTAAGCTTATTTCGCTTTAGTTTTTGAACGCTGCTGTTCTTTCAACGCTAGCTTTTCTTTTTTGCGCTGTTCGATGAGGTGAGCCGCTTCACCACCAACGTGAGTTTCACCACGAGCGTTAGAAAGTTGCACCTGCTTTTCACGTTCACGGAAACGTGCTTTTTGCTCGTCACTGTGTTTATCGATACATTTCGGGCAGCTGACGCCTTTTTCAAAGCTTTCAGATTGCTTGTCTTCTTCAGTGATTGGCAAGCGACAAGCGTTACATACATCGTAGCCGCTCTTTTCTAGCTGGTGGTTAACGGCAACACGTCCATCAAATACGTAGCAGTCGCCTTCCCACATGCTTTCTTCTTCAGGCACATCTTCCAAGTATTTCAGAATGCCGCCTTCAAGGTGATACACCTCTTCGAAGCCTTGCTCTTTCATGTAGGCGGTCGATTTCTCACAGCGGATACCGCCCGTACAGAACATCGCGACCTTTTTATGCTTCTTAGGATCAAGGTTGTCTTCGACGTATTGCGGGAACTCACGGAACGTTTCTGTGTTTGGGTTGACCGCGTTCTTGAACGTGCCGATATCCACTTCGTAGTCATTACGAGTATCAACCAATAGCACTTCTGGATCAGAGATCAGAGCGTTCCACTCGTTAGGTTTTACATAAGTACCAACCACATGACGTGGGTCGATGCCTTCAACACCCATAGTGACGATTTCTTTTTTCAGTTTCACTTTCGTGCGGTTGAAAGGCTGCTCTTCATTGAACGATTCTTTGTAAACCACATCAGCGAGGCGAGGGTCTTGCTTGAACCATTGCAGCAACGCATCTATAGAGTCGCGTTTTCCTGCAACTGTGCCATTGATGCCTTCACTAGCCAGTAGCAAGGTGCCACGGATATTGTTGGCTTCTAATAGCTCGGTAAGTGGTTGACGAATTTCTTGGTAGTCGTCTAGCGCTACGAATTTATAAAGTGCGCATACAACGTATTGAGACATGATTTTTCCTTCTGCGAGCTGGAACGTAAATCCAGAGCGGTGTTTAATAATTAAAATCAGGCGCAGTATAGCCAAGCGAGTCTAGGACAAAAACCAACCAAAAATAGGGCTATATAACACTGAGAAAAATAAGGTTTATTGATTACTCGCTCACTGGTTACGATTTTGACGCATCGTATGGAGGCTAGATTGGGGCTAAGTGCTTCATTAACCGTGGAAACCAATATGGATTCTGCTTTAAGATAGATTCCAGTTAAGCGAACACCCGGGCGGTATGACACGTAAGGCGTCCGATTGAATGAAGGAACCAAGATGTATCTTGTTTTGTATTGTCACAATATCGGGATGACCGATTTTTCATTTCTAGAAACTGAAGATTTTGATATCGAAGAAGGGTATGTCGTGAGAGGCAAGTGGCCTAACGAACAAGCTTTTAGGGACTATCTAAAAGCGGAGTTTGGAGATATGCAGGAGTTTCAGGTTTTGGACTTAATCGCTAAAGGTGCAGAAGCAGAAAATTACACCCAATCCGAATTGGCGTCCCTCGCTCAACAGTAAGTAGATTGCTCTATTAGAGTCTTGTCTAGGCGGGTATCAATCACATAAAAACAGCTGCCAAATTGGCAGCTGTTTTCGTTTTAGCAGTAATTGGTTATTTTGAGTTACTGAGAAACTTCGTCCACCAAATACAGGATGGATTGATAAGGGATACCGCTATGGTGCGATAAGCCTATCTCACATGTTCGGCTGTTACTAAAGCCTCGGCGACAGTTACTCGGCACTTGCTCTTTGAGTGGATGAACCGCTGCTTCATTGAGCTCAGGAGTGGTAAAGCCCTTGTCTCCAGCCCAACCACAACATTGAATGTGCTCAGGAATGATCACCTCCGACGCACAGGCTTTGGCCAGGTTCAACATGTCATTTTCCAGCCCCATTCGGCGTGAGCTACAAGTGACATGCAGCATGACGGTTTCTTGTTTTGGTGTTAGATCTAGGTGTTCCAATAGGTATTGATTCACGAAACCTGTTGGCTCCAGCACTTTCAAAGGCTTGGTAAATTGTTCAATGCTGCGCTTGGCACAAGGGCTCGTATCCATTAATACCGGGTACTCCCCTTGGCGACTTGCTTGCCAGAGCACCTGCTCGAGCTGCTGAGCTTTTGATTGGGCTAGGTCAGTCATCCCTTTACTGTCATAAGGCATACCGCAGCATTGGTCATCTAACTTCTTAGGTAAGATGACTTCGTACCCCGCTTTTTGTAGCAAGGATAAAGTGACTTCAGTCAGCGGCCTTTGGTCTTGAGCATCCGCCTGTTGACCCATGGTTCGGCTTGCACATGAAGGTAGGTACACCACCTTCTTATCAGAGCTTGAAGAATGGGCTTTAGCACTCTCTTGCGGTTGGTGCGAATTCGACTGAGGCATTTCCGGTATCCAAATGGGCGTTTTGCCTTTGGTCATGCTGCGCAGGCCGTTCGTCAGTTTCCCTACCGTGTTTGCGCCCAATGCTTTGGTTGCGAGCTGATTGCTCTTAAGCCCTGCTTTAGTGAGCTTGGTGGTGGTCGCAAAGTGTTCCGCTGTCCATTTCGCGATTGGTGTAAATTTTTCATATTTAGCGATTCGAAGCTTTTTGACTAAATCGCCAGTGTTGATCCCAACTGGGCAACGCTCGGCACAAAGCCCGGTTGCAGCACAGGTATCAATACCCTGATATTCAAACGTTTTCTCGAGTTCGGAGGCGTCTATGTCTTCCCCTGCTTTACGTCGTCTTTGTAGCTCGCGATAAAGCACGATTCTTTGGCGCGGAGAAAGTGTCAGAGTACGAGATGGGCAGACTGGCTCACAGAAGCCACATTCAATACAGCGATCGACAAGGTCATCGGCGGCAGGCATAGGCTTTAAGTCAGTGATATGAGAATTTGGGTTGTCATTGATGATGACGCCTGGATTGAGCAAACCCTCAGGGTCGAACAGTGCTTTGATTTGTTGCATCAAAGCATAACCTTCTTTCCCCCATTCAAGCTCCACATAGGGCGCCATGTTGCGACCGGTACCATGCTCGGCCTTTAAAGAACCTTGATACTTAACCGCGACCAATTCGGCAACGTCATCCATAAAGCCGCCATACCGGTCGATTTCTTCTTGGCTATCAAAACCTTGAGTAAAAACGAAGTGCAGGTTTCCTTCTAAGGCATGACCAAAGATGATGGCTTCACTGTAGTGATATTTGTCGAAAAGCTCTTGGAGTTCACGAATGCCGTTGGCAAGGTTCTCAACCGGGAACGCGACATCTTCGATGATCACTGTGGTGCCGACTTCACGAACAGCGCCGACGGCAGGGAACATGCCTTTTCGGATGCCCCATAACGTGGCGACGGTTTTGGCATCAGAAGTAAACGGTACAGATTCCAAAATGGTGTAGTTTGAGAGTGAGTCCATAATAGATTTACATTGTAAATCTAAGTCCGACTGGGAGCTGGCATGAGACTCAACTAAGATGGCGGCAGCTTCTAAATTCAAGTTTGGCATGAATGCTGGCATGCCCGGTTTGTCGGCTACTGAACGCAGTGCTCGGCCATCCATTAGCTCAACTGCAGCCACGGGTGTTTTTGATAAGGTCGTGACGGCTTGGCTCGCTTGCTCAATATCGGAAAATACCAATAAAGTGGAGGCTTTATTTGGGTGCTCGACTACTGTGTTGTAGGTGATTTCTGCGATAAAGCCCAGTGTCCCTTCGGATCCAATCATCAAGTGTTTGATGATATCAATAGGATCGTGATAATCGACTAACGCGTTTAATGCGTAACCGGTCGTGTTCTTTAGGCGGTACTTATGACGAATGCGCTCGGTCAGCTCGGTATTGTCGGCTGTTTGCTGGTGAAGTTCGGTTATGCCATTGAAAAGCGCAGAGTGTGACTGTTTAACGGCTTCAATGCTGGACTGGTCACCCGTGTCCAATAGCGTGCCGTCACTCAACACAATTTTCATGCTTTCTACTGTGCGGTACGAGTTTTGCGCCGTGCCACAACACATACCTGATGCATTGTTGGCGGCTATTCCGCCTATCTTACAAGTATTAATCGACGCCGGATCCGGGCCGATTTTTCTTTGAAATGGGGCTAAGTATTTGTTTGCATCAGCGCCAATAACACCCGGTTGAAGAATGATTTGATTGCCGTTATCAACAATCTCATGTCCGCGCCAATCATCGGTCAGTGTGATTAAAACGGAGTCAGAAACGGCTTGACCTGACAAGCTAGTGCCCGCGGCACGAAACGTAAAATGAATACCTAAATCACGACAACTTCTAATGGCAAAAATAACTTCATCTAAACTATTTAGCTTTAGGACAATTTTGGGAATCAGACGATAAAAGCTTGCGTCGGTGCCATAGGCAAGCCGCTTCGCTTCTTGAGTGATAATGCGTGTGACATCAATACGAGTAGAAAGAGTAGCTTCCAGCGTTTGATATTTTGCTGTCGTTTCTAAATGCTCAACATCGTTTTGGTGCGAGTGATTGGGTGTGGTGTTCGCCATCATTGCTTCCTTGTGCTTGTCGCACTGGTTCCTGCTTTTGCAGTTGTTATGTTCTCCAGTACGTAAACGTTGTCACAATTCATAAAACGGGTCACACCCAGCGTAAGAATGTGTGACTCCGTTTAAAAATTAAGTATCGCTATCCGCTATTTATGAAATTCAGCTAAAGAATCAGAGGTGAGATCATTGATGGTTTTAGCGCCCGTCAACGTCATCGCAACACGCATTTCTTTGTCGTACAAGTCGAGCAAGTTCTCTACGCCAGCTTGGCCTTGAGCGGCAAGGGCGTAGACAAATGAACGACCAAGCAATGTGCAATCGGCGCCAAGTGCCATCATTCGAACCACATCAAGCCCAGTGCGAATACCGGAGTCGACCAATATTTTGAGATCGCCTTTTACGGCATCCGCGATGGATGGAAGCGCTCTTGCGCTGGATAACACACCGTCTAATTGACGACCGCCATGATTCGATACGACGATGCCATCAGCGCCAAATCGAACGGCATCTTTCGCATCTTCTGTATCAAGAATGCCTTTAATGACCATAGGGCCATCCCAGAAATCTCGAATCCATTCTAGATCTTTCCATGAAATCGAAGGGTCAAAGTTATCGCCCAACCAACCAATGTAATCTTCGAGCTTGGTCGGTGAACCTCGGTAAGTAGAGATATTACCTAAATCATGTGGTTTACCTAGTAGACCAACGTCGACAGCCCAACTCGGGTGACGCATGGATTGAAATACGCGGCGAGCGGCGGCGTTAGGCCCGCTCATTCCAGAATGCATGTCGCGGTAACGTGCGCCAGGCACTGGCATGTCCACAGTGAACACCAATGTGGTGACACCTGCGGCTTTGGCTCTTTCTAGAACATTTTTCATAAAGCCACGATCTTTCAATACGTAAAGTTGGAACCACATCGGGCGTTCAATGGCTGGCGCGACTTCTTCAATGGGACAAACCGAAACCGTTGACATGGTAAAGGGAATCCCTTTATTGGCTGCAGCTTTAGCGGCTTGAACTTCACCGCGGCGCGCGTACATGCCCGTCAGCCCGACAGGAGCAAGAGCGATGGGCATCGCGAGTTTCTCGCCGAATAAATCAGTTTCTAGGCTGAGTTCAGACATGTCATTCAAAACACGTTGCTTGAGAGCAATCTCCGCGAGGTCTTCTGTGTTGCGACGCAGGGTATGCTCTCCATAAGAACCGCCATCAATGTAATGGAATAGAAAAGGAGGAAGTTTGGATTTTGCTGCTGCACGGTAATCTGTCGAAGCGGAAATAATCATAATGCCAATCCTAAATAATGGTTACTTACCTTGTCGAAAATCTGAATATAGAGAGTGTAATGTCATTCAGACTCGATAAATGAGGTGGCGTTAATACCTTTTGTTTAAGCGTTTGAACCTATCAAGAAAGACGTGAAGAATCGTCGGTAGATTGGTTCGTTTGTCTAAACAAGGCGTCGGGGAACTTGGTATTAACGCCAGTTTTTTCTATTGGCTGTTGAGCTATCGCATCAAAGCATCTGTCATGTTGAAACCGTAGATAACCACCAGACCGATGATGCCGGTCATGACTAGGTAGTAGAACGTAGGGATTACGGTTTTACGCAGTGTCGCACCTTCACGGCCGAGCAAACCAACGGTTGCAGATGCCGCGACAACATTGTGAATGGCAATCATGTTACCTGCTGCAGCACCGACCGCTTGTAGAGCAACCACGACCGCGCTTGAGATGGTGAGGGTTTGAGCGACTTCGAATTGGAATTGGCTAAACATCATGTTTGATACTGTGTTCGAGCCTGCAATGAACGCACCTAACGCTCCAACCGTCGCACTTAGTGCAGGGAACGCGGAACCGACAAGTTCGGCAGCAAAGTTTGCGGTAGTCACCGGCATACTGGCTAGGTCAGCAGCGTTAACGCCTGAGTTAATAAAAATGCGAACCATAGGAATCGTGAACACCAGTACGAAGCCAGCACCGATAAGAGTTTTACTCGATTCTCCAAATGCTTTGGCGAGCGGAGTGACGCTGCGTGATTGCATCATCACGGCAACCAGTGCAACAAAGACTAAGATACCGCCTGGTAAATACAGAGGCTGAATCGCAGTACTTACTCCAGTTTCACCCAGAATATTACTGAACGACAGGCTGACACTTTTTAGGAAACCTTTGAACTCAGGGCTAACGCGGCTTGCGACAAGTGTGACAGCAAGTAGCACGTACGGTGTCCAAGCCATTGCCATGCTCATCGGCTTTTGAGACTTGGATTCGTTCAAGTCGATTTTTAGTGAACCTAACCATTCTGCTGGCCACTTATCTTCGCTTTCGAAATCCCACTTAGATTTAGGAACCAAGAAGCCGTTTTTCGCTGCTGTCACGACGATAGCAAGGCCAACGAGGCCGCCGATCAATGATGGGAACTCGGCACCCAGAAATACACCTGTCAGCGCATAAGGGACAGTAAATGCAGCGCCCGCGAATAAAGCGAAAGGTAGAATATCTAAGCCTTCTGTCCAGCTTTTATTTTTGCCGAAGAATCGAGTCAGCATCATCGCCATTAGCACAGGCATCATGATGCCAACTGAAGCATGGATTAGTGCCACACTTGAGGTGATTTGTTGTAAATAGGCATCCCAAGTAGAACCGTTCGCAAGCAGCGCTTCACCAATGTTATGGGTATCTAACCCTTTATTAACGCCAACAATAATCGGTGTACCTACAGCGCCAAAAGAAACAGGCGTGGATTGAATCATCATACCCATGAGTACAGCGGCAAGCGCCGGAAAGCCGATTGCAACAAGTAGTGGAGCGGCAATTGCAGCGGGAGTACCAAAGCCTGAAGCGCCTTCAATAAAAGAGCCAAAGCACCAAGCTATGATGATGGCTTGCACACGGCGGTCTTCCGATATATCGGTAAAGCCGTTACGGATTGTGGTGATGGCTCCAGTGTGTTTTAAAGTGTTTAATAAAAAGATGGCGCCAAACACGATCCAGAGAACAGAGACTGTAATGCCTAAGCCTTGAAAGACCGAAGCGATTACGCGAGTTGCTGACATGTCCCACGCAACTAAGGCAATGGCAACAGTTAAGGCAAACGCCACAGGCATCGCTTTCTTAGCGGGCCAATTGAGTCCAACCAATAGAATGGCTGCGACAACTATTGGCGAAAAGGCCAATAAAGCTAGTAATGTTTCACTCATGGGTACTTCCTCGTACATAGGTTCAAACATTCTTGTTTGAAATGTTCTACACGTTATTGTTTTTGTAGTAATCGCTGTGCTTTAAAAGCATCAGTTGTAATGGGTTTGTTAATTTGTCGTGAATTTACCCCTTTATTTTTTATTGATATAGGGAAATAATGAAAATAATTAATTCCAAAATTGACATAATAAGATGCGAGCAGACGATTTAATCTTGTTTTCTCAGGTTGTTGAACTGGGGACGTTTAGCAAGGTTGCAGAGCAAAATAACCTTACAAATTCGGTAGTTAGTAAAAGAATTGCGCGATTGGAAGAAGAGATCGGTGTGCAGTTATTATATCGAACTACGCGAAAATTGACCTTGACCGAAGCGGGCAAGGCAATGTTGCATGGCGCGAAAAATGTGAAGCAGGCGACCCAAGAGGCTATGGATGCAGTTTCAGGCTTTGGTGAGAATGTTAGCGGTCATATCAAAATGTCCGTACCTACGATTTCAGGTGATTTGATCTTGGCGGATGCGGTGGCTGAGTTCTGCAATATGCATCCAGGGTTAACCGTCGACATGTCTCTCGATAATCGATTTGTCGACTTAGTGGAAGATGGCTTGGATCTGGTGATACGGACGGGCTATTTAGAAGATTCTAGCCTAATTGCCCGCCATATCTTGGATTCCCAATGGGTGGTGTGTGCTTCGCCTTCTTATATTGCCAAAAACTCCAAACCTCTTCAGCCAAGTGATCTGGTCAATCATAACTGCCTGCAATATGCCTATCAGACGACGGGAGCCAGTGAATGGGAGTTCATTCGAGAAAAAGGGCAATCAGAGCGCGGTAGCTACATTGTGCGGGTGTCGGGATCGTTTTCGACGGATAACGCGACTGCATTGAGAAAAGCAGCGCTTGGTGGGCATGGTGTCGCGTATGTACCGCGGTGCTTGGTGTATCACGACATTCGAAACGGCCAGTTGGTGGATATTTTCCCTGACTTAGTGGGCAAAAAACTAGGTATTTACGCGGTGTATCCATTCACTCGCCAGCCCCCAAATAAGATAAAACTATTGATTGAGCATATTAGAGCGCGATATTTGGCGATTTCTCATTATTTCTAGAGGGACTCAATAGTGACGGCGTTAGTCGGTAGCATTTTACATGGTGATTATAATTGATAGATCGCATAGTTACGAATTGTAGTATTTCTTTGCTTGATTGCTGGTGGGTTCTTCGTATGCTGATGATGAGAATTACAATCATTTAAATTAAGGATGATGGATGCATTATTCAAAGGTGGCTGAATACCCAGCGACGAAAAAACAAACGATCAGCGATGATTATTTTGGTCAGAAAATTGAAGACCCATATCGCTGGTTAGAAGATGACACCAGTGATGAGACGGCAGAATGGGTTGAAAGCCAAAATGGACTGACGTTTAGTTATTTAAGTGACATCGCTTTCCGTTCAGAATTACGTGAACGAGTCGCTAAGGCGCAAGATTACAAAAAAGTTTCTCAGCCGTTTGTTCGTGGGGAATATACCTATTTCTATAAGAACGATGGGTTGCAGAATCAGAGCATTTTGTATCGTCAGAAAGCCGGTTCGGACGTGGAAATCTTCCTTGACCCAAATACGTTTTCGGAAGATGGCACCACGTCATTGGGCTCCGTTTCTTTTTCTAAAGACTACAGCTTAGTGGCGTACAGTATTTCTGAAGGTGGGAGTGACTGGCGCAAAATATTTGTTATTGACGCTGAAACCAAAGAGCAGCTCGAACCAGAAATTGTCGACGCAAAGTTTACCGATATTTCATGGCTTGGGACTCGTGGTTTTTACTATTCGAGCTATGACAAACCAGATGGTAGCCAACTTTCTGCACGAACAGAACAACACAAGCTTTATTATCACGAGCTTGGCACTTCCCAAGATCAAGACCAAGTCATTTTTGGAGCTGAGGATGGTGAGCAGCACCGTTACGTGACTGGCTACACTACTGAAGATGACGCCTACTTGATCATCCTTGGTCAAGAGTCGACGTCTGGTAATCGCTTCTTTTACATTGACTTGCACTCTGATGATCAAAAGCTGGTGACGGTGTTAGACCACGTTGAAAGCGATACTTATCTGGTTGATAACGTCAATGAGCACTTCATTCTTTACACCAACTTAGATGCGCCAAATGGCAAGGTGGTGAGCTTCAATACTGCTACTAATGAGTGGAGCGACCTTATTGCTGAAAAGCCGCAGCCACTTAGCATTAGTACTGGTGGCGGCTATTTATTTGCTCATTACATGGTGGATGTCGTTTCTAAGATTCAACAGTTTGACTACCAGGGGCAACTGGTTAGAGATATAGAACTGCCCGGGCAAGGTACTGCAAGCGGGTTAGGGGGTAAAAAAGAACAGCAACAGCTTTACTACACGTTTACTAACTACGTCACCCCTCCGACCATTTTCGCATTAGACGTAAAGCAAGGCGTGTCTTCCGAATTTGAAAGTTCAGAGGCGCCATTTGCGGCTGATGAATATGAGTCTAAGCAGGTTTTCTATACCTCTAAAGACGGCACCAAAGTTCCGATGACGATTTCCTATAAGAAAGGGATCCAATTAGACGGAACGAATCCAACCATTTTATACGGCTACGGTGGATTTAACGTTAGTGTTACTCCGATGTTTTCGGGTGCAGTGGCAAGCTGGCTAGAGTTGGGCGGTGTGTTTGCGGTTCCTAGCTTACGCGGAGGAGGTGAGTATGGAAAAGCTTGGCATAAAGCCGGTACTCAGCTTAAAAAGCAAAACGTTTTCGATGATTTCATTACTGCCGCAGAATACTTAATTAGCGAAAACTATACGAGCAGTGAAAAGTTAGCCATCCGCGGCGGGTCTAACGGTGGGTTACTGGTTGGCGCATGTATGACGCAGCGACCAGAGCTATTTAAAGTAGCACTGCCTGCGGTGGGTGTTTTAGATATGCTTCGTTACCACACGTTCACGTCAGGTGAAGGTTGGGCGTACGATTATGGTACATCTGCACAAAGCCAAGAAATGTTTGAGTACCTATTGGGTTATTCGCCTGTTCATAATGTTAAGCAAGGGGTGACTTATCCTGCGACATTGGTGACGACGGCAGATCATGATGACCGTGTGGTACCTGCGCACTCATATAAGTTTATTTCTGAGCTTCAGGATAAACATCAGGGTGATTCACCAGTGTTGATTCGCATTGATGTGAATGCTGGGCACGGTGCTGGTATGCCTTTGAATAAGGCGATCGACCTTACCGCAGATGTTTATGCCTTTACCTTGTTTAATATGGGCATCACGGCGTTATAGTGAATTGTGTGGAACAATAGATATGAAAAAGCCCAGCGATTCGCTGGGCTTTTTTTGTGTTAAGAGATTACTTGAGGCGGAAAATTTGCTCAGTTTCTAGCGATGTTAGCGCACGAACTTGACGCCACACGTAATAGAAAATACCCATCATCATTAACATACTTGGGATAGCAATGGCTGGGTAGCTGTACAGAGTCATTTTACCCAGCTCTTCGTTGAATGCTGCTGTGCCTGCTGGGCTAGTGACAATCCACGTCGCTAGGAAGTAGTTCATCGCTGAGGAGAACGCAAACGTGCTTGCAAATAGGTAGTTCGAAGTCATCAAACAACGTTCAAAGCGTTCTGGGTTTCCTGATTGCTGCAAACGCTCTTCGATTAACGGCATGTTCATTAATGTCGGTGTGAAGATTACCTTTTGCATAAATGGGTAGCGAGTAAATGTTGAACCCAGTACACCTAGGCCAATCAGACCCGGAATCAGTGCCTCTTTTAATGCTAGCCAGCGAGTATCTAGTTCAAGTAAGCCGATGCCTCCAGTCAGCAGAACGCTGACAAAGCCTAGTGCTGCAATAAAGTTAAACTTTTTATTACGTATGAGCTCCATCCCGCCGTAGATAATTGGGAAAGATAACGCGACTACTAGCGCTAGCCCTGTTCCAAGATGTTCGTCGCCGCTAAACTTCATCAAAATGAAAGAAGGAAGAAAGACGTTAACGACTATCTCTAAGAAAGGGTTCGATTTTTTATTTTGCATGGTACTCATAGTGTCTCAATTGTTGCTCTAGGGCATATCTGTTCATGGGGATTGTTCCTTGCTTAGCCAAATATGTAAAGCCCTAACCATTCATCTTGTGTAACGACGTGTGAGATATCTCAGCGAGTTATTAACTCAGTAGCACTTCTGACTTGGCAATTCTGATTCTTTAATAATAGAGGTAATGACGCCGCCATGCCCCTTTACGGAGCATATCACTCGATAACAAGGTGGTTGTATGGGCGAAGGAGAATTTGGTTGTATCTATATCTGTCTGATTATGTCAGCTTTTATCTGATGGAATAAAAAATGCCGCACTTAGCGTGCGGCATTTTCAAGTCGGCGGCCAAACCGTTTTGCTATATCAACTTCTAGGTCGATACTAACTCTGATGCTATTTTTTCTAATTAGTTCAATTTAAGCTGCATTTTCTTTTGGGTCTTCGTCCAAATCGAATGAAGCGTTGATCAGTTTCTTGGTGTAATCATTTTGCGGGTTGCGGAAAATTTCCTCTGCAGTGCCTTCTTCCATAACCACCCCTTCTTGCATCACAAGTACACGATCAGACAATGCTTTAACCACGGATAAATCGTGACTAATGAACAAGAATCCAATGTTGTGCTTAGTTTGAATGTCTTTTAATAGGTCGATAACGGTTAATTGAACCGAACGGTCGAGAGCGGAAGTCGGTTCATCTAATAGGATGAATGATGGCTCAAGAATTAATGCACGAGCAATCGCAATACGTTGTCTTTGACCTCCGGAGAACTCATGTGGGTAGCGATTGATTGAACTCGGTTCTAATCGAACCTCTTCAAGCGCAACTCGCGCACGTTGCAGGCGTTCTTTCTTAGTTAGGTGAGGCTGGTGTACCGTTAAGCCTTCGGTGATAATTTCGCCAACTGTCATTCGCGGTGAAAGTGAGCCATATGGGTCTTGAAACACCATTTGCACATCTTTTTTCAGTTCAAAACGTTCAGTATCTGTGAGTAAGCTGATGTCTCTGCCTCGGTAAGCAATGCGGCCCGTCGAAGGAAGAAGACCGATAAGTGCACGGCCGAGTGTCGATTTTCCTGAGCCGGATTCACCCACAATTCCTAATGTTTCCCCTTGCTTTAACGTGAGGGAAATGCCTTTTACCGCTTCAAAGTATTCACAACGGCTTGGGATGAAGTGAGTTTTTGTCAGGAACTTCACGCGGATATCTTCCGCTTGTAGCAACTCAGGAGCCGATTCGTGGATTGGGGCTTTGCTGCCTTTAGGGTTGGAGTTAATCAGCATGCGTGTGTAGTCGTGCTGTGGAGCACTGAAAAGCGCTTGAGTTTGCCCTTCTTCAACCAGTTCCCCTTTACACATTACGATCACGCGATCCGCAAAGTGCTTAACGACGCCTAAATCGTGGGTAATAAACAAAATGGCCATACCCATCTTGTTTTGAATCTCTTTGATCAGGTCTAACACTTCCGCCTGAACAGTTACGTCTAGCGCGGTTGTTGGTTCATCGGCAATCAAAATATCTGGTTCGTTGATCAGCGCCATAGCGATCATGATGCGCTGTAACTGACCGCCGGAAAACTCATGTGGGTACTTGTCATATGCTTGCTGAATATTTGGCAAGTGAACTAAATCAAACAGTTCCAACACACGTTGCTTCGCTTGAGCTTTAGTGACTTTACGATGGCACATGATGGCTTCCGCAACTTGAGTACCGACGCGTAAATACGGGTTCAATGATGTCATCGGTTCTTGGAAAATCATGCCGATTCGGTCACCACGAATATTCTGCATTTCGCGCTCGGTTTTCTCCAGAATTGATTCACCTTCGAACTCGATGCTTGATTGGGAATAGATGATGGCGTTGTCTGGAAGTAAGCGCATCAGCGCGTTAGAAGAAACAGATTTCCCCGAACCAGATTCACCTACAATGGCCAATGTTTCTCCGGCATTGAGATCAAAATTAATATCTTTCACAGCATCGACAATCCCGTCATTAGTAGTAAAGCTAACGGATAAGTGACGAACGCGAAGAATGGCTTGGTCTGACATGATACTTCCTTATCAATTTAAGACATGAGGTGAATGTGGGGTTTCCGGGGTTGTCTTCAGCTGAGCGAAATGATGATGCGCTTTTTGAAGCTGCTCTAATTCGAGCATCCATTGGGCATTACGTTGAGCACTACAAAACGCGATCAAATGATTGAGTAGGTCTTCGCTTTGCTTCTCTAGCAGAGAGTGGGTGCGATTGATTAAATCGGTGTTCTCTAAAGAGATAAATTGCAGCAGCGCATAGGATTGGTTCAACGTATTAAACGCCAATCGTTGTTGGCCTAAGCGATTAAGAATTTCAGACTGGGCAACCGTCGCATCGCGCAATCCTGCAAGCAGGCAGGCGAATTGACAGGGTTTAATGTCATCATTGAACGAAGCTTCTTGCACGTGATGTGGCAAGTGCGTCAGTACATCTTGATATAGACGTTGAGCTTCAGGCCAATGACCTTGTTCCATTAACTGTTCAGCTTTTAAGTAATACATCCAGCAACGTTCAAGTTCCATTTTCCCATCCCCTGTTTATAAGATTTGGGGATGTTAATGATATTTATTATCAAATGCAAGTTAATGTCATTTGTATTGTGATAGCAAAAGACGATGAAAATGTTACAAATCGTATGATATTTGTGCATTTGAACCATGATCTGGTGTAAGTCACTAAAATATAAATAAATTGCATCTACACTTACTTTATCTATACCCAAAATAATAAAGGATGAGGAGGCAGCGATGGCGATTCAAAGACTCAACACAAATCAGCTGTATCAAGTAGCAGACCTCGAGAAGCTACCTTATAAGTCGACCAAGGAATTGGCTCCTATTGATGAGATAGTCGGACAAGAACGTGCGCAAAAAGCCGTTGAATTTGCGATGTCTATTAAAGAGAAAGGGTATAACATTTATGCGATTGGGCGTAATGGGCTAGGTAAACGCACCATGATCTTGCGCTATCTAAACCGTCACCCACATGAAGTCGACGAGTTGTTCGACTGGTGTTATGTCGCAAATTTCGAAGACATTCGTACACCTAAAGTGCTGAAGCTTCCTTGCGGTGTGGGTGCGCAGCTCAAACAAGATATCGATAAGCTTGTTACCAAATTGCTGAAAGCCATGCCGCTCGCATTTGATAACGAAATGTATTTCAGCCGAGCTGATAAGCTCAAAAACCAGCTCGCCAGTAAACAGCAAGTCGCGTTAGAAGGCATTAGCCAAGAGGCCAAAGAGAACGGAGTGAATCTGACGCTCACGACTCAAGGGGATTACCAATTCGTTGCGATGAATGGCGAAGAGCTGCATACCGAAGAAAGCTTCGACGAGCTATCACCTGAAGAGCAAGATAAGTTTGATAAAACTATTGATGCTCTAGAGATCAGTCTACGAACCATGTCGCGTGAATTGACCGAGCTAGAAGAAACTTACACTGAGAAAATTCAAAAGCTGAACGATGAAGTGACACTGGACGTGATCACTCACTTTATTAAGCAGTTGAAAAAGGACTATAGCCAATACTCTGAAATCAAAAAATATCTGACGGATCTGCAAAAAGATATTGTAGAGAATGCCGATATTTTCCTTGAAGAGAGTAATGAACAGGCCGAAATTGCCACCGCTTCTTTGGATAAAAAGCTGCCAAGACGCTACAAAGTGAACGTATTAGTCAGCCAAAAAACGCAAGAGTTTCCGATTGTGGTGGAAGAAAATCCAAACTATCACTCTTTATTTGGCTACACAGAAACCGCCACGTTTAAAGGTACAGTGTTTACGGATTTTTCTTTAATCCGCGCAGGTAGCTTGCACCGAGCCAATGGTGGTGTATTGCTGATGGACGCTGTGAAAGTGTTGGAGCAGCCTTATGTTTGGGATGGTTTAAAACGGGCGCTACGTTCTCGTCAATTGAGCCTGACGTCATTAGAGAAAGAAGTCACATTAACTGGCGCGGTGTCGTTAGATCCCGAACCGATCCCATTGGATGTGAAAATTATCTTGTTTGGTGATTACCGCACCTACCAGTTATTGCAGCATTATGATGCGGAATTTGCTGAGCTGTTTCGAGTCACGGCTGATTTCGAAGATGAAATGAAGCGTTCCCCTGATTCGGAAATGCATTACGCTCGTTTCATTTCGAGCATAGTGCATGAAAGTGGTTTACTGCATTGTGACCGAAAAGCCATTGGTCGAATCATTGAGCACAGTTCGAGACAAGCGGGCGATCAGGGCAAGTTATCCTTACACTCTGCGCACATCGCGAACTTACTGCGAGAATCGAATTACGTGGCGAAAAGCGCGAAATCGAATTTGATTCGTTCTAGCCATGTTGAGCAAGCTCTCGCGAATCAGCAGATGCGTGTGGGTAGGCTGCAAGATAGCGTAATGGAAACCTTCATTAATGGGACAACGCTGATTCATACCGAAGGGGAAGCCGTCGGGCAAGTGAATGCGTTATCGGTACTGAGTACCAGTGATCATATGTTTGGTGCGCCAAATCGAATTACTGCCACAACCGCTTACGGTGACGGTGAGGTCATAGATATTGAACGTAATGTGGACCTAGGCGGAAGCATTCACTCTAAAGGGGTGATGATCCTCTCTGCTTATTTGTCATCCGTATTCGGACGGACGGCAAAAGTACCACTCACGACAAACATCACTTTCGAGCAGTCGTATGGAGGCGTCGACGGAGACAGTGCCAGCATGGCCGAGTTTTGCGCGGTAGTGTCTGCTTTTTCTAAACAACCCAACCGACAAGATATTGCCATTACCGGTTCGATGAACCAGTTTGGTGAATCTCAGCCAATTGGTGGAGTGAACGAGAAAATTGAAGGCTTCTTTGATGTTTGTGAAATCAAAGGTCGCACTAATGAACAAGGCGTGATCATTCCGCGCTCTAATGTTCATAACCTGATGCTTAGACCGGATATTGTAAAAGCGGTGGAAAAAGGTGAGTTCCATATCTGGGCGATTGACCACGTGACCGAAGCCATAGAACTGTTTACAGGCAAAGCGGCAGGTGAGGCGAGTGATGAGGGGAGTTATCCTATCGATACCATCTTTGGTATCGCGCAAGCCAAGCTCAACGCACTTCGTAAGTAGAGTCTAATCGGCAGTCCCGAATAAACGAATCAAAGCCACTATGAACACGTCATAGTGGCTTTTTAGTTTTCAACTTTTTAGTTTCAGTAATATCGCGTAAATTGTCGCTTTGTCGCTCACAAAACAAATCGGTGCTCGGATAAATCAAAGCTGAGTTGTTCGGTTAGGCTTCTGGCTAGGTCTATGCTTTTTTCATCGAATTGCACGCCGTATTTCCAGTATTGGCTAGAGAGCTTCTTGTTTTTGATGACGCCAGAAAGGGTGGGGCTTTCCTCAGAGTCATCACTGGATAAGATTTTTAAATCGATAAAATTGCCGACATTGTATTCATTCACTGCTCGGTCAGTGACGACCTGGCAGCCTGATTCTGAAATGTCCCGGATCTCACAGAGATACTTTTGTTTATCCGGTGCAATTAAGCCGGATAAAGTGATTTCAAGCCGAGCTTCAGAGCGAAGCCCCTGTTTAACCTGAGCGGCTTTTGGCAAAGAGATGAAAATAATACAGTGCGGGCCCGCTTGAACGACATATTCAATTTTACTTTTGAAGTAAATTCTCGCCCCTTCACCTTTCTGGGAAATCGCGCACGCCTTTATTGGGTAACCTCTTTGGAAGAACACCGCAAACTCTTGTGGAGTCACGTCTGGTTTTTCTAAGACCAACAGATTATTAGAGTGGATCCCGGTAAATTTTGAGCGACAAAGTAGTGTGTTACCTGTAGGCGTGGATACATTGAATGCGAACTCACTCAGCGACGAAACGTGCAAGAAAGCATCTTCACCATAGACGATACTGCCAGCATCATTGGCCGCCGCTTCTTGCTCTTGATTGGCATCTAAAGGAATCGAAGCGTTAGGTTTAAGGTTGGAAACATTGCTCATCAAAATCATCCCCCAAGAATACAAATAAGAGTTTTGTTGCATATTTTAATTTAGGTCATGATGAGCAGAGCGCAAGGCGTGAATTGCTGTGGAGGGAACGAATGTAACGTTTTGCTTTTAAAGTGAGTGACTTAGTAATTGTTGACTATTGAAAATAGGGGGGCGCTACCGAAACGGTTAGTGGCGGAATCTAAGTTTAGTCCCATCGAATTTTAACTTGCCTAAAAGACTTTTGGCACTGGCTTTGCCTAGGTCATCAAACTTAACGCCATAACGGGCATAGTGAGTTGATTTTTGTAAGTTGCAGACCATGCCATGTAACGGCGCGATCAGCGGTCCGCGTTGAGTGACTGGAATGATCTCTATGCTAATTTGGTCGCCAACTTGTATTGGGCGAGTCGTTGGCGAGGTGACAAAGCGACAACCACTCTTGGATAAGTCACGTAACTCACAATCGGTTCTTTGGTTACCTAACAGTACTTTACCATCTAAATTGACTTCATAGCGCACTTCTTGGCGTAGCTGAGTGACTTGCATCGTGCTTGGTATAGTGATGATCAGCAAAGGGAAAGGGTCTGAAAGCTTATGTTTGATCTGGCTTCGGAAATGGACGAGAGCTCCTTCGCCACGGTGCGATAGTGCGCGCACCGTCATAATGAAACCTTCTTGGAAAAAGAACGCGAGATCATCAGCCGACACTTTTGGCATTTCAACAATGATGCAGTTGTCGCTGTGGCTGCCAACAAAGTGAGTCGTGGTTAAAAATTTAGTGCCAACAGGAGTGGTGACATTCAGTGTTAACTCGCTACCATGTTCTACCATTGCTAACGCGTCAGTACTGTTGAGTGTAGAGACAGTCTGTTGAATAGCCGTATTATTTGAAGAGAGCTTCTTCATAGGTAGGTTCATTGCAAGTTCTCTCCTTGATATGCCAGTGACGTGTATTGATGTAATCGTTCTATTTATAATTTTAAAAGATGCACCAGAGGTATGCATACGGCATAGATTTTATGGTTACAGATATGTAACTTCAAATCTTTGTTACTAACAAAATAACAAATTAGTGGAGTTCATCATGGAAAAAGTATTTTGGGATCGACAAAACGGCCAATTTAGCGTCCATTTAGAAGCAAATTATAGCGCGATAGTGAAATATACGCAGACCGAAAATATACTGCATATTACCTCTACCCGTGTGCCCGATGAGTTACAAGGGCGAGGTTTTGGTAAAGTCATGATGCAAGCAGTGTTGCCACTTATCGAGCAAGAAGGCTACCAAATCGAGCCTATTTGTAGCTATGTTATTCACTATTTAAATCGTGCGCCGCAGTGGGCTCACCTAGTTGTGGAAAAGGGATAAGTTGAAACCGATTTATGTAGATATTGCAAAAAAACTGGGGATTCCCAAGCCTCCGGTTAAAGCCTCTGTGATCCAGACGTTATGGGGTGGGTATGGTGAGTTAGTCAGATTACATTTCGAGGGTTACCCGAATGTGATTGTTAAGCACGTATGCTTACCGGATAAAACTGAGCACCCTAAAGGGTGGAATACAAAACTTTCTCACCAACGTAAGGTTCGCTCTTATCAAGTAGAAACTGCTTGGTACCAACACTACACACAGCAGCCAGATCCGCAATGTCCAATGCCTAAAGGTTTGTTGTGCGAGCAGTCCGATAAAGAGTGGCTAATTGTAATGGAGGACTTGGCTGAGGTAGGTTTTATCGATACCCATGCTGAGGCAGACTTTACTATTATTGATAGCTGTTTACGTTGGTTAGCCAATTTTCATGCGAAGAACATCGAAAATCCGGGAGCTGGGCTATGGGAGCAAGGTACCTATTGGCACTTAGCGACACGCCCTGATGAACTTGCTTCAATGACAGATGTGGCTTTGCAGGCTCAAGCTGATCGCATCGATGAAATATTACAAACCGCCCCCTATCAGACGCTAGTTCATGGTGATGCCAAGCTTGCAAATTTCTGCTTTAGTGAAGACGGCACTCAAGCGGCAGCTGTCGATTTTCAATATGTTGGGCGCGGCTGCGCAATGAAAGACGTCGCTTTATTTATGAGTAGTGCGATACCACCAGGCGAATGTGAAGCGCAAGAACATAGGCTGCTAGAGTGCTACTTTGGTCATTTAGAGGTGGCTTTGGCGCAATACAGACCTGATATTGAATTCAAATTGCTCGCTCAAGTTTGGCGCCCACTGTTTTATATTGCTTGGGCTGATTTTCATCGCTTTGTTAAAGGGTGGAGCCCAGAACATTGGAAAATAAACCCTTACACTGAGCAGTTAACGCAGCAGGTGATATTAAACTTGAAGTAGGAGTGAAAAGAGTAAGCTGAACATAGCTTTATGTTCAGCTTCTGGCCTCGCGAGTGTATAGCTAGGGCGAGGCCACAGCGTTTTATGCTTGAGGGCGTATTCTTGCCATGTAGTAAGTATTGACGAACTGTCCATCTCGGAATGAAGCGTCTTTTGCTTCCCCTTCGATTTCAAATCCCATCTTTTTATACAATCCAATGGCTTTTTCGTTGTCGACATTTACTTCGAGTTGAATGCGATGAATATTTAGCCAGTTATCGGCCAAATCGATCACCGTTTCAATGAGCTTAGTGCCAATACCTAGCCCATGATATTTGTCGTGAATGCCTAAACCAAACGACGCGGTGTGCTGTAGCCTTGGCCTTTGAGCATGGTGAAACCCAATATTCCCCACGACTTTGCCATCCACTTCTGCAACGTAGCTATAAATACCCTCTGGCATGTCGGTGAGTCTTTTCTGCCACATGGTGATCGAAGGGTTTGGGAGTTGTAATGTCTCTCGGATGGCTTGAGGTTGGGTATAGATTTCACACAAGCTTTCAGCATCAGAGACGAGTGTCGGACGAATATTAATTTCCATTTTTGAACTCCCATTAAAACTAAGTAATTAGTGAGATATTTCACTAACCTTATGATTGATATAACCTTATTTGAAATTATATGCAAGGTTAATAGGTTGTTAAAATAAATAAAACAGGAGTATGATGGAGCATTAAAGGCAAAGGGAATCGATCATGAATCAGCCAACAGCAACCTGGAAAACGCCTCAGAATTTTCTTCTGCTTATCTCGATAATTGTTCCCATCGCGTTTTCGAGTTGGATGGCGTTACTCAATAATTTTGTAATCGAGAAAGCGAACTTTGATGGCGCGGACATTGGTCTGTTGCAAAGTGTTAGGGAAATTCCAGGCTTTCTCGCGTTCACCGCTGTTTTTGTCTTATTGTTCATTCGAGAACAAAAGTTCATGTTGGTTTCCCTCGCGATGTTGACTCTGGGAACTGCCATGACAGGCTTCTTTCCTTCTCTGATCGGTCTTCTGTTCACAACCGTCTTAATGTCGATTGGTTTTCATTATTTCGAAACCCTCAAGCAATCTCTTTCTCTGCAATGGTTAAGCAAAGAAGAAGCTCCAGAAATGTTGGGTAAGTTGATTTCAGTCGGGGCGCTGGCTTCATTACTGACGTACGGTGCGTTATGGGTCATGTTAGAGCAATTCGCGCTCGAGTTTGTTTGGGTATACAGCATCATGGGCGGGATTGGTTTTGTGTTAGTCATGGTGATGGCGTTTGCGTTTCCTGAGTTCAAAACAGAAACCCCGCAAAATAAACATCTGGTGGTTAGAAAACGTTACTGGCTCTATTACGCTCTGACATTCATGAGCGGCGCAAGAAGGCAGATATTCACAGTGTTTGCTGGCTTTTTGATGGTAGAGAAGTTTGGTTATTCGGCGGCAGATATCACCTTACTATTCTTGATCAATTACTTGTTCAATTTCTTGTTCGCTAAACGCATTGGTAAATTCATTGGCGTGGTCGGTGAACGTAAAGCGCTGATGTTTGAATACATAGGCTTGATTGGGGTATTTGTTGGCTATGGACTGGTACAAAGTGCTGAATGGGCTGCGGCGCTGTATGTCATTGATCATCTATTTTTTGCGTTGGCGCTTGCGATTAAAACCTATTTTCAAAAAATCGCCGATCCGGCAGATATGGCCTCAACCGCAGGTGTATCGTTCACGATAAATCATATTGCTGCTGTGGTCATCCCGGTGACATTTGGCATCATTTGGTTGAGCTCTCCGGCCACGGTATTTTATATTGGCGCGGCAATGGCTGCGGTCTCTTTACTACTGTCATTGAACATTCCTAAAACGCCGCAAGAAGGGAATGAAGTGCGAGTCTTTAGCTGGCGATAAGCGATAGCTAAATTCAGTGACGATGATTGACTTTAAAGGAAAGCCGCGACGTTAAGTTAGCGGCTTTTTTGTTATGCGAATGCTACCTACGCATGGTCACTTGATTAAAATCGATCCAGCCATTGGCGAGTAA
Organism: Vibrio profundi; assembly: GCF_043642225.1. Classification (GTDB taxonomy): domain Bacteria; phylum Pseudomonadota; class Gammaproteobacteria; order Enterobacterales; family Vibrionaceae; genus Vibrio; species Vibrio profundi_A. Next base: position 578,397 of record NZ_JBHZSF010000001.1, read on the forward strand.
CTCCATAGGGTTGACGGTTTCTGCTTGATTCAGCTGCTGCTTAACATGAAAAATTGGTCGGTAGATCCCTGCATTAATTAGTTGCTGTTCGATCTCAAGAAAAGCGGTTTGTCTTTGGTGGTGATCGCTGAGTGACCACACGTGTTCAATTTGTTGATGTAGCCAGGTTTGCTTGTCATCGGTTAGGCAGGTTGTCAGAGCGGAAGTCCCGAGTAGCCACCCCATCCAACTCCTATCTAGATTGTCTGAAAATACTTCTCCAGAGATGATGATATCTGCGTGTTCTAAGTTCTCTGATAAGCAGAATTCGGGAAATTCTAGTACTTCAAATTCGCATGATAACCCGAGCAGATTCAGCTGCTTGCAATAGTATTCAGCCACTTCAATGTGGTGGTATAACTGGTAAGTGAGAATTTTTAGAGCCTGTTTCGGCTTACTCATGCTCTTGGCTAAATTTGACGGGCAATCACTCGTAATTAGGTTGGCTTTCGATTGAGCGTTAGCTTCTAAGGTGTTTAAGCTCGGAGTGGATAGCATGCCTTTCGCTGGTTTAATATCGCCGACAATTAATGATTGGGGAATGTAGAGTAACAGAAGTAGCTCACTGAGTTGCTCGCAGTTATTTGGCTCGGATAACCATGCATTACCTTTTGGGTTAATCAAGGCGTACTCACACCCTCGCTCCCATTGTTCACTCTCTTGAAACTCAAGTGCATCCGCTGATTGGTAGTGCTGGTGAGCGTTGATGATGTCGCAGTGTAATTCGAAGTCTTTGGCTTGGTCGCCAATGTTCCACATTTCTACGCCATCTACCCATGGGCGTAGCCCGTGATAGTGTCTAAAAGCGGTGAGTCTTGTCAGCCATTGAGTTTGTTCTGTTAGCTCAAAACTACCACTGCCGATCACGCGCTCCTCATGCACTTTGGTGATCCCGGCTGCGCTGCTACTGACTAGCCCCTCTAAGTATCCAGAATAAGCATTGGTTTCGAACGCTATGTGTAATGGAGAAATAACAATGATGTTCGAAATGCAGTGAAATTGCTGGCTATTTTGATGATTGGCGTTGATTAGGCGTACAAAATGATTCTTTATATCTTGAGCGAAAATGGTGGAACCATCATGAAAAACTAGCCCTTTACGTAGGATGAAATGCCAAGTGTTCCCTTCTCTATACCAGCGCATCGCTAAGTCACCCACAAAGGTGTGTTGTTTGGCGTCAAACCTCAATAAATTGCTGAATAGGTAGCTGGTGATATGGCTTTCGGTGCGCCTTGACACGTATATGGGATCCAGACAGTGAGTGCCGCGATAAAAGGGTATTTGCAAGATGTCGAGTTTGTCTGGCGAAGCTTGGTAGCGGTCGATGTAACCACGTAGGAATAAGTCGCGCTTGTGTTCATCGACCAGTTCTAAAGCCTGTTCAACCTTGTTGTCTGCCAGTAAAGCATCGGCTCTGTGCTGGAGTGTTTCATTGAGGCATTTAAGCAGGGTGATTCTAGGAAGGTTTCCTCGTCCTATACCCGATTGCCAATCTATCCACTTTTCATTTACTAGTTTCTTCACAATCAATTGTGCATTGCGACGAGTGCAGCCTAGGGCTTCGGTGAATTCATCTAACGATAAATTGGTGATCTGATTGATTTCAAGTCGCGTGCGAAGAAATGCCAATGCCTTCCAATAATGCATAAAGGTGAAATCCTTATTTTATATTTCTATTTTTATTCATCTTTTAATTTCGATAATAGAACCCCTCGCTGATTTTTAAAAGGAAAGAAAAATGGAAACGGTAGAACAGGGACATAAACATAAACAACCTTCCATCTGGCAAGTTCCGAGTTTTATGGTGTTGTTTTCAAGTGCGTTTTTCGTAGCATTTGGCGCGAAAATTTATGACTTAGCGTTGCCATTATTGGTGTATGAACTGACTCAGTCGTCGCAGATGATGGGGTGGATGCGCGCTGTCGAGTTTTTGCCAAATTTATTGCTCGCGGTGTTCATCGGAGTTTGGGTCGATAAATTTAATAAAAAGCGCTGGTCGCAGTGTATGTTGCTCGGGCAAATGCTGATGCTGGTGGTGTCTTACTTGGCTGTTCGCTGGTTGCCTAATCCTTTGATTGCCTTATTTCCGTGCGCGTTTTTGATGATGGCGTTTAATTACGGTTATCACAACGCACGCATGGGCATGATGAAAAACGTGTTGCCACAAGCGCAGCAGAACACCGCTACCGCACGTATAAGTTCGTTGTATAGCTTTTTAGAAACGGTTGGCCCAGTGCTATCCGGTGGCTTGCTATTGATGTCTGCGATTCACAATGTGTTCTTGTTAGTGGCGGTTTTGTATTTACTGGCATTTTGGCAGTTAAACAAGTTGGAGCTAAAACCGAGCAGTTACGTGCCATCTCAACCTGTATTCAAAGCGCTGGCTGAAGGCTGGACGATCCTCTACGCCAATAAAAACATGTGGCACATTACTTTGGCAGTGATGGTGATTAACACCACTGGGGCAATTTTTTGGATTCAAGCCATTTACTTTGCAAAATCAGAGTTAGCACTCACACACATGGAAGTCGGTTATTTAATTGCCGCCTCGGGTATTGGTGGGCTATTAGGCTCGTTCACTGCCGATAGAATTCGCCTACGAATGGGGTTAGGAACTTTGCTTATTTGGTCTATTGCCTTGGAGTCGGTCGGCTTTATTTTACCTGTCGTTTTTGATGGTTCGTGGGCGCTGACTTTGGCCTTTTTATGGGTAAGTGCGATTGGCCTATACAGTAGCATTTGCATTTGGAGCTACCGCCAAGAGGCGTTTGATGAGCAGTATTTAGGACGTGTGACAGGCATTACTGGCTCGCTATTTAAGTTGCTCATGCCCTTTGGATTGGCCGCGTCAGGTTATTTGGTGGACTTAGTCAGTATTCAGAGCGTGTTCATTGGCTGTTTTGTCGCTCAACTGCTAGTGGCGCTGAGTCTTATGTTTAGTCCTGTGAGAAGACTTGACTGAGTGTTAACATTCAAAGTTGAACTTCTTGGTGTTTTTCAGGACTTAATAGCAGTTTAAAGTATTTGATGTTGAAGGTTTTAATAGTTCACGTTAATACTAAAGTGACTCAAATCGACTTACAGTGAAATTGGGAGCAGTCTTTGAAAAACACAATCGACCTAAATTTGTATCGGTTTTTAGATTTGCTCTATGAGCAAAAGACACAAGCAAAAGTCTGCCACATTTTGAATATTAGTCGTGCGACGTTTAATCGCCATTTGTCCGATTGTCGGGATTTGTTCGGTAATGAGTTGTTTATCGCGACGAAAGGTAACTATGCCCCGACTCTGTTTACCACACAGCTTATGGCCGTGGTTAAAGAGCCGTTGGAGCAGCTTGAACAGGTTCAACAATTGTCTCAGTCTTTTGAAGGTACGGATTCTAATATCGAGTACGTGTTTCATGCTGCGAACCCATTAAGCACTCTGCTTACAGTGCCGCTGTTACAGGGCCTGACCAAAGAAGGCAAAGCACCAAAGATCTCAATGATGGATTGGAGCTTGGAAGGCGTCGAGTTTCCTAAAGCGGGTTCATTGGCCATTGGCGTTGCGGGATACCCCAACGATGTAAATGAGCGAATTGTAGAAAGAAAAGTTGGGTCATTAGAGCTCTACTTATACGTGTCTATATCTCATCCGCTGGCGTCTAATGATTCTGTTGAATTGAGTGAGCTGCAAGCTTGGGAAACCGTGCGTGTTTCCATGGGGACACTCGACTCAAGCTCTTATTATGAACGCTTGAGAAAGCGAACGGGGGTGACATTGGATCAGAAGCTGACAGTGGCGTCGGTATTTTCAGCGTTAGAGTGTGTTGAAGTGAGTCAGTCAGTGTTTGTGTGTTTTGATATGGAGGCGAGCAGCTTACCGGAAGGGGTGAGCAAAGTACCACTCAACTTTAATGGTGAGAGAGTCTTGTTTGATGTTGGAATGCAGTATCACCGAGCTTGCTACCAACACCCTGTGGTAAAACGAATCGAAGGTATATTGGCAAAAAGCTTAAAGAATATTTAAAAAAATCGCGCCATCTAGGCGCGATTTTTGATTGAGGACTTGGATTATTTTACCAGCTCAATATCACTTGGTTTCCAAGTTTTGTCATACCAAGCCTCTTGCGGGCCATACAATCTCAAAATCGTGAACCATCCCTTTCCAGGTACGGTTTCGATCCAGTTAGATTCTTTCCCTTTAGGAGCTTTCGGCCCGAAGTATAAATCGACAGAGCCATCAGAGTTTTTCACGAGTTTATCTCGTTGGTTGTTCTTACTTGGCCACGGTTGACCTGTCTGCAATTCAGAACGTGTTTGTGGATCGTAAGCCACGACAGACCAGAAATTTTTCGCTGGTACATTCGCAGGAATGTTTAACTTGTACGTTTTACTGCCATCTAGGTAGTCGCCACCTTTTGATTTGTCGACTAAAGCATATTGTGAGCCTTTATCGATCATCTTGAGTGCCATCGCTGGCGTATTCACCGTGGCCATGTAGAAGAAATAGGTACGTGCATCTAGATTACGACCACCTTCCCCTTTATCTACCAACCATTGGTAATCTTTTCCGATAAATGCGGTTTTCCAAAGTCGGTCGCTGTAGATATACGCGCCTTTATCTCTAGGTTGGAACAGCAATGCACGAGCGGTTGCGTTACCAATTGCGACTCCGTCTTTCATCAGCTTTTGCATGCGTTCATCAGGTGCAAACGGTTTGTTCTTTTGAATACCGATACTCGACATCAATCCGCGTAGCTCTGGGTCAATGAAAGAAATCGGTTCTTTATCTAATACTGATTTTAGCTCGGTAAAGAAATGCTCGTCATTCGCATGAATGGTATTGAACGACTTGCCGCTTCCCGAGATGAACTCCATTTTTGGTTGATCGTTTTTCTTTGCGAGTGGATAAATTTTTAGTTTTTCTTTGTAAGCGGTGACCGCTGCATCGGTTTTGCCATCTTTCAAGAAACCGCGCGCGATAAACCAGTTGGTGTAGCTGGTAGAGCGAGAAACAAAGTAGCCTTCGGGTACATCCCCTTTGTAATCTGGCGGAAGGATCAGGTATTTACCGCCTTTTCCTTTATCTGGCCCAACAATACCTAGGTCGGTGACGAAGCGGAAAAATGCGTCATTGACGGTAGTCGGCCCCATACCTTCCGGCACTTCAATGACAGTCGGGCCGTCTTTCTCTAAATCTAGAAAAGCTGAAGCGTAAACGGTGTCAGTGTTACCCGTTAAAAACAGAGGGTTTGAGTCCATCAACTTGTCGAACACGACGACTTGGTTTGAAGATTTAACACCAATCTGTTCATGTCCTAGTCTAAGCGCCTCGATAGAAGCCATAGGGATGGCGTTTAAAAAAACTTCTGTTGAGCGAATGGTGTCTAGGTTGTCATAAACCTTCTGAGTGGTTTCTAGCGTCGGTGCACCATCGATAAAATTCAGTTCCCCAATGCTTGTTTCTACGGTGTCAGGCGTCATGATACTCGCGGGGATATCGGTATTGTAGTTCTCAGCTGCCAGAACCTGATTAGAGAAAATAATACTGGTTGCTAATGCAAGAGCTTTCAATTTGGATTTAAGCATGTGTTCACCTTGTGGGTCGATGTTGATGGGTTAACTATATGCTAGCTCACAAAATAAATTTGATATCCGGTAGGCTCAAAATTGAGCACTACAACAAAACAAAAAAGCCACTTTGCGAAGTGGCTTTTGTTTTTCAATGATTTATGAAGAAACAACGTTTAGAAATTAAAGCTTGCGGTGACTTTAACTACGTCTTCTTCGAATGGTTTGCCATCGACCATAGCGGAGTCGTTGATCTTGCCATAATCAACGGTTAGGCCAATCATACGCCAGTTGACGGTAGCGCCTACAGAGCCGTATACGTTGTCGATGTTGATGTCACTGGTCGAGGAATCATCGAAGCGCACGTCGGCATTTAAGTAGTTGATGCCCACTTTGGGGATGATATCGAACTCTGCGACTTCAAATTTGTAACCAATGTTTGAGTACAAGCCCCAGGCGTCTTGTGAGTTAGGTTCATCTAGCTCTACGGTATCTGTTCCTAGCATAAAGCCGCTCCCTACCACGATATTGTTGGAAAGTTCACGGCTATAACCGAAAGTGACGAGTTCTTGATTACCGATAAAGGTAGCACCACCTTCGATGGAATTGTTTCGATCATTGGCGAATGAAGGCAGCGATACACACACTGAAGAAATAGCAATAGCAGGTAGGATTAACGCATTCTTTTTCATGATGTTTTCTTTCTCATTTGGGGTTAATGGAAAGAAGCTTACTGAAAGGTCAGACTAAAATTTGAGTGTCTGGACCCTCAATTTTGAGTTCACGTTATGCTGACATCATGGGAATAAATTGACAAAAAAGAAGGGAACTTACACGAACTGGTATGGAAACCAGTTCGCATTACTCTGGGTATTCAAAGCGACGCTTAGGTTCGCGCTAAACTCGGTTGTCACCGCCACTGTAGGCAATAATTTGGCTGATTTCACTTAAGCTGCGCCCCGACTCTTGCTGCCATTGATTGAATGCCTTTGTGGCTGCAAGTTGGGCTCGTTTGGTGTCTCTGCCGCTATCAATGATGCCCGTATTTCTCAAATGGGCTTCCACATCTGAAGACAAGATAAAGGTGTCTTTCCCCATTTGACGCAGCGTGTAAGCACCTGTGTTTCCGCCTAACCTTTTGCCATGTTTTTTTAAATGCGCCCAGAGCCCAGTGATGTTCTCTGAAGGCCAGTGCGCCACCATTTCAGCAAACGAATTGGCGTCTTGCTTAGCAGCATTGATCATCGCGGCATTGGCAGGAATGGTCATTACTTTGGTTAAATGGCGAATGATTCGAGGGTCTTGCGCTTTTTGTTCCCACATCTCATTAGGAAGTAACAGCATTTTTTCGATATTGAAATTGAAAAATACTTCTTCGAAGTTAGGCCACTTCTTACGCACCACTTCCCAAGAAATGCCGCATTGAAATACTTTTTCGGTGAAAGCCGCTAGCCAGCGATCATCGGTAATCTGTTTGAGTTCTTCAACCGCCAAAGGCGCACGAACTATGCTTTCGAGTTGCTCTACTCCACCTTTTCGGTGAGCTGCGCGTTCATAAATATTTTGAAATTTTTCTTGAGGCATAGGTTTGATTTATCAATTTGATGTGGCTCTCAATAGTAGCGTCATCTCAAAAAAAATAAAAGTTTGCGTGTCGCGATTCGCTGATTGGAATGAGCAAATCATTGTATGTGCTATGGTTAATGCATAACAAAAACAGAGGGATAGAAAATGGAATTTGACTGGGTTGAATGGTTTGGTTACCTAGCATCTCTGGTGGTATTAGTGTCACTCACCATGACATCGATAGTGAAACTTAGGGTCATTAACTTTATAGGTTGTTTGCTCTTTGCGGCTTTTGCTTATTTTATTGATTCATGGCCGACCATGTTGATGAATTTAGGTATTGCAGCGATAAATGTGTATTACCTGTATCACCTGCATTTTACCAAAGAGCATTTTAAGTTGATCTCTGCCTCTGTTGACTCAGAGTATTTCGATCATTTCATCACCACAAATCAAAGTGAGATTGAACAACAAATCTCGATTGCTGATCTTAAATCCGCGGATACTTCTTTCTACATGCTTCGCAACAACAGTATCGCTGGCGTACTGGTAGGCAATAAGACATTAGATGGCACCATGAGTATTCTTCTGGACTACGTAACGCCCGAATTTCGTGACTTTAAGTTAGGGCAATACTATTACGAAGCTCACCCTGAAGTGATGAGAGCAAGAGGAATTGTTTCTCTACAGGCGGTTGCATCGAATGAAGAACATCGTCGATATTTGGAAACGGTGGGTTTTCATTATCATGTTGAAACTGATGGCGCAGAGGTGTACACCAAGAAGCTATAATCAGATTAGAAGCCCAAAAAACCTCAGGACATTCCCTGAGGTTTTTTATGCGCAATGCATGTCACGTTCAACCCTAAGTAGCTAAATTAGGCGCGAACTTTGGTCCAACTATGGTACCAATGAATTAAGCTTTCTAATGGCTTTGGCGGGCAAATCAGAAATCCTTGAACAAGCATATTTTGATACCGTTCTTCGAGGTAACTGAGCTCGTCGATACATTCCATCCCTTCCGCTATCAGCAAGAAATTGAGATTGTCGGCAATATCAACCAGTGTTTGTACGATGACTTGGTTAAACGGATCGTCGTGAATGCCTAAGATTAAGCTTCGGTCTATTTTCAGCTCCGTAAATGGTAAACTCCTTAGCTGTTGTAAGTTGGTAAAGCCAACCCCAAAGTCATCCAAAGACAGCCCAAACCCTCGCAACCGAAAGCGATTAAGTGACTCAAGCTGCTCTGTAGTTTTTACGGCGTATTCTTCAGTGATTTCAATGATGAACTGCTCATGCTTAAGATGGTGCTGATTGACCAATTTGTATAGGTTTTCGACATGAAAGCTGTCATTTAGTTGGCTTGGTGAAAGGTTCAATCCTATGTGAATATCGGCACCAAAGACTTTCATTATCATCGGCATATCGTGTAGTACTTGATCGATGATTTGTTCCGTGATTTGGTCAAGCAGTCCATGTTCAGAAGCGACACGAATAAATCGTGAAGGAAGGATTGCGTTGGCTTCTCCGGGCTTACAAATTCGAGCGAGCACTTCGATGCCCGAAATTTGTTGGGTATGTATATCAACCTTAGGTTGGTAGTAAGGGGTGACGTAGTGTTCGTTAAGGCATTGCTTGAGGTCTGCAGGTAAAAGCGCGGTTGTGTCTTTGCTGCGACGTAAATTCAGATAATGGATTTTTGAAATTGCAGTTTTGAGTTTCTCAGTGTCGACAGGTTTGGTGATGTTTCCGATTAAATGAATTCGGTGTTGCCTTGCAATGTTAGCAGCGAGGTTGATCACTCTGGCATCCATCTCCGAAACTATGCACACGCCACCTTGATAGTCTATTTCACCCAGTTGTTTGATCACTTCCATGCCATCAATATCGGGCATGTTAAGGTCGGTGAACACGGCACTGTATTTCTCGGGATTCGCTTTAATTTCAGAAAGGGCTTTCCGCGGATTAGAATAAGTAACCACATGTAAGAAGCCCAATTCAGCGAGCAGGGATTTGACTACCATAAGAATGGCAGGAGAGTCGTCGATGACGACGATATGCTTTTGTTTCATAAGCCAGCAACCTAGGTAAATTCTTGACGCTTCATCGTTCTAAATTATTGTTATTTTTGTCGAAGTACGTGGCACTCGTATGACATAGCCGTCTGTATTCATTGTTGTTTTTAAGTACGCCTTTCTGTACCTCTCCTTAAACTTAGCCAAGCCACATCAATTATCAAGAGTAACGTTTAATATTCATTTAGTTTTATATTGATTTTTAATGGTTGAACGAATTACTTTGTCTACTTGTCGAGTGACACTTTGCGCCTCAGTGGACACTAAGTGTGTTTTAGACGCTCTAGGGAAGTCTGGTTACTAAAGCCAAGAAAGAAGCTACTGATTGGGGGACTAGAGGGGAAAGGTTGCAAACAAAGAAAACCCCGCTTGGCTTTCGCCTAACGGGGTAAAGTTTCTTCGTAGAAAAATGGCAATCTAGTGTTGCAATTTATTTTTCAGAAATTTCTAGTTTAATAATCTGTCCTTCATAATGGGTAACGCGGACTGGAAGCCCTTCTTTAATTGGGCCTCCAATGTTCTTGGTTTTATTAAAAAAGCTCGTGAATTCATTATGTGAGTACTTAAATGTATATTCATTGATGGAAAACGATTCCTGATTACCATTTTTAACAATATAATTGACATTTTTCACAATCCCTGTACTTACATAAGCGTCCCCTTCTCTATATTTTTTCATTATCTCATTATATTCATATATTATACTAAACCATGAAGATATAAAAAGAAGTCCTGTGAATAAACCCATACCAATTGAAAATAATTTACCTCTCTGAATTTGTTCTTTTTTAATAAAAATATGCTTTGCTCGGAAAAATAAAAATATAGATCCTAGAAAGAAAGCAAGCATTAATGTAACAACGCCCAATTGCCCAAGATCCAAGCTAGAGGATTCGTAGTAAGTTGTGTATTTCATGATCTATCTCTCTGCTTGAGACCAAGCATTACCTTGGATCCAATTACTACTTAGAGGTGTTGGGGGATTCGCACCCATATAAAGTCTGTGTCCGAGTGCATTTGCTTGAATAAAACCATAGCTTGGGGGCCAGGACATTGGATGAATATCCCAAATACCATGACAATGGGCCTCGTTTCTTGGATCATTTTGTTTTGTGTTGTAAGAAGAACACCAAGACTCCCGAGCTAATACATCAAGGTAAATAATTCTATCGTTTGTATTAAATATATCTTTTAACTCAGGATCAGTTTTCATCCATTTTATCCAACCTGGTGAAATTGTTGTATAGCTGCAGGCTGGTGGCGTGTATATTTGACTAGAATTTTTGCGGTAATACTTGCTAGGTACTTCAATAATCCTATTATTCCATTCTGGGATTTGAATACGAAGCCCTCGTAAGAACTCCCAAGAGATATCTAGCCCGCAGGTTTCGGCTTTAGGGTCAGAGAATAGGGCGATGATTTTGTTTAGCTCCTTCTTAGAACTGTACTGTTTGACGATCTTCCCGGTTACAATTGCCATATCGACGCCTGGCAGACCTAGGAATCCTGCGGATACCCCCATCCCCCATACTTCACTATTGAGGCTTTGAACATATACACCTTCTAGCCCAATTCCAACAAATGGTCCTCCTGAAAAAACGGCTACTGGGCCTTCAGCAACACCACGAACGTCTCTAGAATTGTACGCTACAATAGACATTGTCATTTCTGCATCCAATGCTGTGTGGATGCCATATTCTCCTGCAACAACAATGTCTTCCATGTTTGATGTTACTGTTAAGCCAAGAGATTGATTTCCGGCTTGAGCGCTGACTCCCATTTGAATTGCGCCAATCTTTTCCGGTTCTACCCAACTCGACGGATGCGGACAGTGAGATCCGCATTGGGCACTTGAACGAACCCGGCGTGAGTTAACATTATGTGTTGGGGCGGGTTCAAAGTATCTATTGGTAGCTAGTATATTCAAATAAGGTGTATCTCCAGAAATTAGCTCAATAGGTAATAGAGCCTCTAAATGATAAAACTCGCCATCGAAATACGTAGAGTGTGTGATATTTTTATGTTCATATTTTGGTTTGGGTATATAAAATTGGATGGTGTTTGTATATTTAACAATTGATCCCGTCAATTGTTTGTTTTTTAATTTTATAGATTTGTGTTAGATGATGTATTTTTCAGTTCCACTATTAACTTTTTACTCATTAGGGTTTGTTTTTTTTAGGACTGCACCCTTTCAAAATATCTTGTAGGTAAGTAACGAGGGAGGGAAGTGTCAAAGTACTTAGGATAAAGAAAACCCCGCTTGGCTTTCGCCTAACGGGGTAAAGTTTCTTCGCAGCAATCCAGCTACTGCTTACCTCAAAGAGGTAAGGTGCTCCAAGCATCTTCCGTGCTACTGGTTAGATCCGTTAACCCATCTCCGTTTAATCCGTCGCCGTCCTAGCGGTGTCCTTACTTGCCTATCGTCCTGATGAGCTGAATCTCTTCCCGAAATTTTCACGTCTGTGAGCTTATGTCACCAAAGGTACTTCTAGTTCATTCAGTGAATTACATCCATGCGGATTACTCTTCCTAAGTAACCCCCCTTCTTCCTGAAGGTCGTTACTCCATTAACCTGTCCAATCCTGCCAACTTCCTGTCGATAAATTCATATTACTACTTTGAACTTTTTTACCAAGCAAACGTTTAAGTAATAATTGTGTTTCAGTGATGTTAATTAACTAAAATACTATTATAAACAATGATTTAGTCTTTATTTTAGTTTGTGTTTTAGGTAACAATCCTTTCGGTCTTACAGCTCTTGTGAGAGATCTCTTACAGGGAGAATCTCTTTAGGCTAGTTCTGATATTGAGTTGTAAACGATTTGCTCCCTTTCTCTGAAAAAGCATGCTAAAAAAGTGGCTAGTTTTATTGAGGTATGAAGGAAATATAGGATGCAGGTTCATCACATTAACCCAACCCCACGTTGGTCTGACGTAACGGTATTCAATGGGATTGCCAATTTTGTCGAAGTGGCAGAAAGCGATACGTCTGGCGATATGAAAAGCCAAGTTCAGCAGATATTTGATCAAGCAGAGCAGATGCTTGAGTTAGTCGATAGTGATAAGTCACGAATTATGTCGGTAACCATTTATGTTACTGACTTCGCGAACTTCGACGCATTGAATGAGGTTTGGGAAGCGTGGTTTCCTAAGGGCTGCGCGCCAAGCCGAGCGTGTGTCAAAGTAGAATTGGCAGACCCAAATCTATTGGTTGAAATGGCGTTCGTTGCGGCAGCTGGCGATAAATATCAAAATTAAGAAAATACTGCTTTAAAAATAATGACTTATTAATATATTCAATCTGTTTTGCCTGTCGCAAATAAGATGCAATATTAAATAGAGTGTATATTTATTTTATAGAATGCGACTCATGAATTGTCTCGTTTACCTAAAGGAGTATTGCCATGAGTCGATTTTTGTTCATGCCCCGTTCGAGGGTATTGAAGTTAAGCTTAACCTTGATTAGCGCTGTATCACTCGCCGCTTGTTCGGATTCTTCTCCCCCTAACGATCTCTCCCATCTCGGTACATTTTCTTCTTCTCGTCCAGATGTCCCTTACGTCAAAATCTATCAGTCTAATGACAAAGATTATGTGATTTCTCCTTGGGGCGGCATAGAGCTCATAGTGGATGAGAACGGAAAACTGTCTTCTGCTGACAAATCTGTGGGGCTAGTAGGCGAATTTAGCAATGTCCAAGATGGGTTATACGAGCAATTGGATTACACCATTTATGGTGAATCGGTCAGCTTAAAGCGGGTCGACGAGCTTGAAGGCGCTGAGCTTGTCAGCAAAATGTATCAAGGCATTGAAGGCTTCGAGAATATCAGCAGTGGCAATACGCAGTGTGGTAGCACTTCCTTACAGACCAATTTGAATAACTCGTCATTTGATAGCGATTTGATTGGTCGATTAGTCGAGAAAGCCCAATCTGATTTCCACCCACTCAACAAAACGACCAGTATTGTTGTTGCACATAATGGCGAAATTGTTATCGAAGAATATATGAACGGTTGGAGTGCGGATTACCCACATACGATCCAATCGATCACTAAGAGTTTAACGTCGCTGGCTGCTGGAGCGCTGGTACAAGAAGGCAAAATCGAAGGTGAAGACCAAAAGGTGGCTTCATTGTTACCAGATTACGCCGATGCGTTGACCGATAAGAAATCTGAACTGACTTTAAAACACTTCCTCACCATGAGCGCAGGCCTAGAGTGGGATGAATGGAGTACATCTTACGATAACGATACCAACTCTCGTAATATAGAGATGAACAGCCCTGATGCGGTGGAATATGTCCTGTCACAAAAGCTGGTTAAAGAGCCCGGAGAGCAATTTGTATATAACGGAGGGCTAGTCACTGCCGTGGGCAAGATCATCGAGGAGCACTCTGGAAAAGGAGATGCTGGCGAGTATTTGGTGTCTGGGCCACTCTCAAATTTGTGCTTTAAGAACGCTTACATGCATATTCAAAATCAGAGTACTTACAATTTTGCTGGTGGTGGTTATCTGCGCTCTCGAGATTTGTTGAAACTTGGTTTGCTCGTTAAAAATGATGGGGCGTGGAATGGGGCTCAATTGGTCGATAAGCAGTGGGTAGCCCACTCACTAGAAGAAGAAATGACGACCAACTGGAATGGAATGCGTTATGGATACTTCTGGTGGATGCAGGACTACATCATTGAAGGTGAGACTTATAATGTTGTTTATGGGTTAGGTTACGGTGGACAAGTTTTGGCAATTGTAGAAGAACTGGATCTTGTCGCAGTGAGAACAGCAACGAACTTTCGAGGAAGCAATGCCTTTGACGGATTTATGAAAGATTATGTAATTCCGGCATTTGTTCGTACGCAGCCAAAAACTTAGCAAGAAGCTGAATAATAAAAAGCCCTAATCTTTGAATAAAGTTTAGGGCTTTTTTGTTGGAGGAAAACATCCAAGAGTTCGGTGTTAATAATTAAAAAATCAATGGAGTGATAATATTTACTGCTAGTTTTGTTATTAACATTCATGATGCTCTGTTAAGGGATGGATGTTTTTTGTAATAGAGGTTTATTATCTATATTGAGATCTTAATCACGCGCAACGCAACCGGTTGCGCTTTTTGTTTACAAAATGATCGTATAAGATTTGTTCATCAAGGTGATTATAGTTTATACAGATATTGGAGAGCAGAATGAAAAAGATTTTACTTTGTTGCAGCGCGGGCATGTCAACCAGCATGCTAGTCAAGAAAATGCAGGAAGCAGCAGTGGTTAAAGAGATTGAGTGTCATATCGAAGCAGTATCAGTCAGTGTTTTTGATGAGTTGATTCAAGATTTTGATGTATGCCTTTTGGGGCCTCAGGTTCGATTCCAGCAGGATGAACTGCAGAAGGTAGCGGATCGCTACAACAAAAGGGTCGAGGCCATCCCAGCAATGACCTACGGAATGATGAAAGGTGATGAGGCGCTCAATCAAGCGTTATCTCTGATTCCTAATTAATAAGTTTATTTAAACTTAAATACAATCAATTAAATATTTTATTCATATCTGCATTTATTTGTGGGTAGGGGTAATACATTTAAAAGGAATTAAGTTATGTCGTTATATAATATGGTGATCAACTTTGTTGAGAATAAAATTGCACCGATTGCAATCAAAGTTGGCAACCAAAAACATGTAAGAGCGATGCGTGATGGTTTTATCGTAGCCATGCCATTTATTATTGTCGGAAGTTTCGCATTAGTTTTTGCTTTTCCTCCATTTTCAGAAGATACCACGAATAGTTTTGGCCGAGCATGGTTAGATTTTGCGAGTGCCAATTTTGACAACATTATGATGCCTTTTAATATGACCATGGGCATCATGGCGGTCTTTGTTTCCATGGGAATAGGTTTCAACTTAGCGCGTGCTTATAACATGGATGGTATTACCAATAGTGCGTTGGCGTTGATGACGTTTTTATTGGTGGCGTCTCCCGCATCTGAAGGAGCATTGTCAATGGGACATCTCTCGGGTACGGGAATTTTTACCGCGGTGATCAGTGCGTTTTTCGCCGTTGAACTGAATCGAATCCTTCAGAAATACCACATTACCATTAAGCTTCCGGAACAAGTTCCTCCTGCCATTGCCCGTTCATTTGAAGTCTTGATCCCGGTGCTATTTGTCTTCGCGACTGTCTTCCCGCTTAGCCTTTACTTGCAAGCTGAATACAATATGTTGATTCCTGATTTGGTGTTAGAGGCGTTTAGGCCATTAGTCAGCGCATCCAATACGTTACCCGCGATCATCGGGGCATTACTGCTTTGTCAATTGTTATGGTTTGCGGGGATTCATGGGGCGGCGATTGTTGTTGGGTTATTGTCACCCATCTTCCTGACGAACATCAGTGCTAACCAAGAAGCTTACTTAGCGGGTGAAACGATCCCTAACGTATTTACACAACCATTCTGGGATTTCTATATCTTCATCGGTGGCTCTGGCGCAACGCTAGCACTGGTATTGCTTATGATCTTTAGCCGCTCTGTTCACCTTAGAAGCCTTGGTCGAATGAGCTTTGTCCCTGGCATGTTTCAAATTAACGAGCCAGTGATATTTGGTAGCCCTTTAGTGCTTAATCCTACGTTATTTATTCCCTTTGTATTTGCGCCGGTTTTAAACGCTATTGTGGCGTATACCGCTGTCCATATGGGGTTTGTGGGTATGGGCGTTTCTCAAACCGCTTGGACGGCACCCGCTTTACTGGGCGCTTCGTGGGGCTCTGGCTGGACCATTTCGCCGGTTATTTTAGTGGTCATTCTGTTGGTTATGGATCTGTTTATTTACCTTCCATTTTTCAAAATGTTTGAAAAGCAATTGTTGAAGCAAGAAGGTGAAGCGGAAGAAGCGAAGAAGGATTCAGCATCGCCGACCGGCTCTGGTGTAACGGCCTAACGTTTATCGTATTTAACAATGTATTGACTAATTGGCTGTGTTCATTCACAGCCGTAGCAGAAATTTTGAGGTTCTGATGAGTATGAAAATTGAAGAAGGCACGTTGGATCAAGAACAAGTCGTGATGGAGATCATCGTTAATGCAGGTGAAGCTCGAAGCTTGTGTTTTGAATCATTGCAATTGGCTAGAAAAGGCCAGTTGGAAGAAGCTCGCGCCAAGGTAAAACAATCACGCGAGTGTATTAACCAAGCGCACCTGACTCAAACTCGCTTGATTGAACTTGATCAGGGAGAGGGCAAAGTGCCAATGACGCTAGTGATGGTACATGCGCAAGATCATTTGATGACAACCATTGCAGTGCAAGAACTCGCCGTTGAAATGCTTGAGCTACACGCTCGGCTAGATGAGCAACAATCTGATCAGGAAGCGCTGAGAGCCGACCTTCGAGCACTTCGCGTTAAGGGGGAGTCATGACAGGGATGCGTAATAAAAGCTTAAAAATCGCCATTATTGGTGGAGGCAGCAGTTATACGCCAGAGTTAATTGAAGGCATCATCAATCGTCATCAACAGCTGCCTATTTCGGAAGTCCACCTCGTTGATGTAGCGGAGGGAAGAGACAAGCTCTTTATTATTGAAGCACTTGCTAAGCGAATGGTGGCGCGTTCAGGTTTAGACATCAATGTTGTTGCGACATTTGATAGGCGTGAAGCGATTCGTAACGCTGACTTCGTGATGACTCAGTTCAGAGTTGGGGGCTTATTCGCGCGCGCGAATGATGAAAAAATCCCTCTCAAATATGGTGTGATTGGGCAAGAAACGACTGGGGCGGGCGGATTCGCAAAAGCGTTGCGCACCATTCCGGTCATTTTAGCTATCTGTAAAGACATCGAAGAATTGGCACCTGATGCATGGATGTTGAACTTTACTAACCCTGCGGGGCTGGTCACCGAAGCGGTGCAAAAGTACAGCTCAGTAAAAACAATCGGCTTGTGCAACGTTCCTGTTTCGATGCAAATGATGATCGCAGACATGATGGAGTGTAAGCCAGAACAACTCTCGTTAGAATGTGCGGGATTGAACCATCTCTTATGGGCTCATAAAGTGTGGCTAGGCGGGCAAGACATCACACAGACGGTCCTGAAGAAAGTGGGCGATGGGGCGAACTTCAGTATGAAGAATATTTTTGAAGAGCCGTGGGAGCCAGAGTTTTTGAATTCACTTGGCGCGATTCCATGCCCTTACCATCGATATTTTTACCAAACTGATGCCATGTTGGCAGAAGAAAAACAGGCGTCCCTTAATGAGGGGACTCGCGCTGAGCAAGTCATGAAAACGGAAGCGCAGCTGTTTGAACTGTATAAAGACACGAGCCTTGATCATAAACCTAAGTTACTAGAGGAGCGGGGCGGCGCGTATTATTCCGACGCGTCTTTGAACTTGGTTGATGCTTTATATAACAACCTAAATACAATCAATGTGGTTAATGTTCGAAATAATGGTGCAATTGCAGCATTACCCGACGACGTTGTGATTGAGTGCAGCGCCGTGATTGGCAATTGGGGGGCAAAACCGTTGGCATTTGGAGAGTTTTCACCTGCTATCACTGGGCTTGTGACTCAGGTTAAGGCTTACGAACAGTTGGCGGTAGAAGCGGCCGTATATGGCGACTATGATAAAGGTTTAATGGCATTGACATGTAATCCTTTAGTTCAAGATATCAGTAAAGCGAAGAATATCTTAGACGAGATTTTGAAGGTCAATTATGACTATTTGCCTCAATTTCATGGCAAGAAAGTGTCTTCCTCTCAAATGGCTTAAGGTTTGAGTGTGTCGATTCTCATTGTCGGCGTTCAGTATTTGGTGAATGTGAATTCGCCAAATACTCCAATAAGGAAAAACAAGAATGCACGTCATATTTAACGCTGATGACTTCGGGCTTAGCCGAGGGGTTAATACCGGAATCATTGAGTCTTCTAATAATGGAGTTGTTCGCTCCACAACGTTAATGGTGGGAATGGAAGCGCAATCTCATGGGCTTTCACTGTTGGCAAGTGCACCTAATTTGAAATTAGGGCTTCACCTCAGGTTAACTGCAGGCCAAGCATTGGCTAAAAAAGGCACCTTGACTGATGGTGCTGGGCACTTTCTTAGCCAAGATAATTTTTGGCCTCGAATGCATTTTGATGAAAGTGAGCTTTATGAAGAGCTTTCATTGCAGGTTGACGCTTTTAAAAAATTAGGTGTTCCTCTTAGTCATATAGATAGCCACCATCATGTGCATACACACCCCAAAGTGTTTCCTGTCGTGTTTGAATTGGCGCAGAAACATAACGTGCCATTGCGGGGAGGCGAGACACTAGCGGCCAACCCCAGAGTATTGCGTTATCAGTTCAGTGACGTGTTTTATGGGGATTCGATTGATGTGGCCACGATTGTTAATGAGATAAAACGTTGTCGCTTGCATACCGATGTTGTCGAATTTATGTGCCATCCTGCTCATGTTGATCACTCACTAAAAGCACAAAGCAGTTATCACCAACAACGCGCGACAGAATTACAAACCCTGATAAGTGAAGAACTGCAACAAGCACTCCACAAAGCGCGTGTATCGGTGACGGATTACTCAATATTTTGTCAATAACGATAGCCGCTTCAAAAATTAGAGGTTAGCAACCTGTCAGCTATTGCCCCCCCTTAGTCAAAAGGCAAATAATGCTGACAGTTTGCTACTCTATTTTCTTTCATTTACATCACCAACGGTACAACCCGTTGTTCACTAAGGTAATTAAGTATCCATGGCTAGGATTAAAGACGTCGCTGAATTGGCTGGCGTGAACCGTTCGACCGTTTCAAGAATTATTAACGGAGAAGGAAAGTTTCGTGCGGATACCGTAAGAAAAGTCGAAGCGGCGATGGCGCAGCTTAATTATCGACCGAGTGCGATTGCCCGTTCTTTGGCAACCTCTTCTTCCAATATGATTGGATTATTGGTGACTTACTATACCGGTGGATTTTTTGGCGAAATGATGGACCAAGTCCAAGCCGAATTGGATTTGAATAAGAAATTTTTGATCACTGCTCAAGGGCACCAAACTGAGCTTGGAGAGCGTGAGGCGATTCAACGTTTTAATGATTTACGGTGCGATGGCTACGTCTTGAATAGTCGTCATTTGAGCGATGATGAATTACGAGAGTTAGCCAAACAACCCACGCCGTTTGTGATTCTTGATCGCATGGTTGAAGGGTTAGAATCACGCTGCGTAACTTTTGATCATGTTCTTGCGGCAAAAGAAGCCGTCGATCATTTGATAGATCAAGGTCATAAAGTGATTGGGTGCATCACAGGATCGCCAGCTCGAGTTTCCAGTCAGCTGCGAACTCAAGGTTATCAACTGGCCTTGCGGCAAGCGCAGCTTACGGTATCTGAATCATTAATGGCTGAAGGCGATTATCGGCAGGCTAGTGGTTATGAAGCGGCAAAAGCATTGATTCAATCTAACCCCGATATGACGGCTATTTTTTCTTGCAGTGAAGAGATGACAGCAGGAGCCGTTCAGTATTGCCATGAACACAATATTGCGATCCCTAATCAAATTGCGTTGATAAGCTTTGATAGCATAAATCGATGTGAAATGTATTACCCAACGGTTTCGTCAGTGCACTTTCCTATCAGTGACATGGCACGGTTAGCAGTATCGATACTAATGAAGCAGATCGGCAATCAGCCTTGTGATTCAACGCATCAATTAAGTCATGAATTAAGAATACGTAATAGCTCGATTAAGCGCTAAAAAGAAAGCCCCACTCACGTGTTGTGAAAGGGGGCTTTTTTGTTCTGCATGTAGCTACTCATTGTGGATTAGGCTGACTTAATTGAGCATCAAACCGCCTGTATCATTATGACTATTTTACCTTTTTTAGAGTACTAGCATCGGTGTGTGAGAACGCTTGACCGTAGATCTCTAACGCGGTGGTTTGAGAGTAAGTGAGCGTGTCATCTGCAATATTGATGTTCATTGTGAAATCAGTGGTCGCAGCGTTCTTTGTCATGTAGTTCGACTCTGCGACACCGTTGCCAGAAGCTGTTAGCGTCATAATATTGCCGGCTTTACCTTCTGCGGTAACACAAGTTGTACGCGGTACACAGAAAGAGTTGTAAACAGTTTGATTCGCTTTGTCATAGATGAAGTAGCCACGTTGATCGTGGAATTTACTGTCATCTGTTTTTCTGAACACTTCCTGTTTGTAATACAGCGCGACTAGGTACTGATCACTTGCATTGGTCGCATCCGCTGCTACTTCGAATGTCATGACTTCGTAGAATGGCGTCACCGCTGATGCGCCAACCCCTACTGCAGATCCTTCTTGGCTAGGCGCGATGTCTACACCTCCAGAGTCAACCGATTCCCAAGTACCCACTAATTGAGCAAGTGGCCCAAAGTCTAAACCGTTAATTTCGGTGCTTTGAGTGGCCATCGCTGGCATGGAAAGCGCGGCTGCAACGCCCAGAGCTAACATCTTTTTCATAATTACTTCCTTTAATTGACTGACTTATTATGCGCTGCAATTTAACCCTAAGGTGGTACTAATCACTTAACATAGATCAATAAAATGATATTTACAGAATGTTATTCTATTGGTGGATGAGTGCTGGCTATTTATTGATCTGAAATCACAACATGTTGATGTCCCACGGCATTTTCGTGTCATTCTTGAGTGGGTTTAAATGCGACCTCGAGTGAACCTCGTAGAAGGGCTAAAATCGACTTTTATTATTGCGGAGAAGTATTTAAGCGTTTATGTTCAAACTCTTACGTTATGAATTTAAGCTCATGGAGATGGAATGGATATTGAAACTTATCAAGTAGACTCATTTACCAATCAGGCCTTTAAAGGAAACCCAGCTGGTGTTTGCATTACCCACTCTTCATTAGACTCAGCGTTAATGTTATCAATTGCGGACGAAATGGCGGTGTCTGAAACCGCATTCCTTAATTTAGAGAACATGAACCTCAAGTGGTTCACTCCGCGACTTGAAGTGCAATTGTGTGGTCACGGCACGTTAGCAGCGGCTCATATTCTGAAAGAGAAGGGGCTTGTGAAGGTTGGGGAAACGCTTTCTTTTGAAACGCTTTCGGGTGTACTTCAAGTTCAGGTTCGTGACGAAGACTTTAAAATGGACTTTCCAGCGCCATCGATAAACTATGAAGTCAATTCGAACGGCGATAAGTTGACCGCATTAGGGTTAGATGAATCTCAAGTCTTGGCATACGGCTGCTTTGATGGAAAAGAGCTGATTCAAGTACAAGATGAGAGAACGTTGCTTTCATTGCAGCCCAACTTCGAAGAGCTATCGCGCATGCAAGGCAGAGGCATACTAGTGACGGCGCTAGCGAGTTCAAGTGAGTTAGATTTTGTCTCACGTTATTTTGCTCCGTGGGTCGGCGTTAATGAAGATCCTGTGACTGGGTCGGCGCATTGTGCGTTAGCCGTGCATTGGCAGAAAACCTTCCAACACACCAAGTTAAGAGGCTACCAAGCTTCTCGACGTGGGGGCTATGTTGACGTTGAGTTAAATTCGAATAGCCGGGTCTCGCTAGTCGGTGCGGCTGTGACCACGCTTAAAGGCACATTGGTCGTCTAATGTCATTTCTCATGGCGTCATCATTGTTGAAATAGGAGCCATTTATGCAGTATCCAGCCCCGTTGAAACCGGGCAGCACCATTGCCATCACCGCTTTCTCATCGGGTGTGCCACAAGCGTGCCATGCGAGATTAGATATTATTATCTCTGCGCTCAAAGCGCTCGGCTTTCAAGTGATCCAAGGGGAATGTCTGCGTCAGGATATTCAACATGTCAGCGCTCCTAAAAAAGAGCGAGCAGAAGAACTGATGACGTTTCTTTGCGATGATTCGATTGACGCTGTTATCCCGCCGTGGGGGGGCGAATTCGCCATGGAGCTTCTGCCTTTACTCGATTTTGACAAGCTGAGTTCAGTTTCACCTAAGTGGGTGGTGGGCTTTTCAGATGTCAGCACCATTATGATGGCATTAACCACTCGGCTAGGCTGGGGAACCGCGCATGCTGCTAACTTGCTCCAGCTTCATCCCAATGAATCAGAACCGTTGACCGCTAATCTTCTGGGGTGGTTGGGGCTAGAGCCCTCGCAAAGTTTTACTCAGCACTCATCAGCCAATTTTGAGTCTATGGGGGAATCATTTGCTGATAATCCGCATGCTTTATTGAACTGTAAGATACCAACGTGCTGGAAAATACTTGGAGAAGACGAGCAAGTGACCTTCAGCGGGCGCTTGATCGGCGGTTGTTTTGATACTCTCACGCACATTATTGGTACCGAACACTTTGACCTAGATCGATACGCAGCGAGTGTGAAGGAAGAAGGCGTGATCCTGTATTTAGAAAATGCGGAAATGTCTCCGACGGTCTTAAAACGTGCATTGTTAAGCCTTAAATTTAAAGGTGTATTTGACGTTATCAACGGGTTATTGATAGGCCGGAATGCCGTCATGGATAATGGTGGAAAAGCCATTTCTGGGTTGGACGCGTCGATTGATGTGTTAACGGATGTCGATATTCCGATTGTTTACGACGTCGATATAGGGCACCTTCCCCCAAACCTTACTTTGGTCAATGGTGCGCTCGCTAATGTGACGGTGAAATCAGGAAAGGGAGTCGTGACCCAATCGCTGACTTAGCGACTTAAATGACAAAATAATGCAAAAAAGGGGGCGATGTTTGAGTATATAGTAAAAACCGCGCCCCTTTGATTAAGTAATGCTAAGCCCATAACTTAGTTGCCCACCAACTTAACCTCACACCGGTTAGAGTTGATCCTCAATTGGCAGTATCCCACTTATCCAAGCCCCCATTCTTCTCCAAACACTGGCGTTGGGCTCCGTATAGAGCGTGGTATTGGTTTTATGATCGCGCCAAGCCACATCGCCATCTTCAATGACAACTTGGTAAGCGTTACGTTTAAGTTTTTCGTCTAGTTCTCGGTATGACTGCCCTACGTATTCTGGCTGTTCTATGATGACGGCCATCTCGGTGTTAAGCAGTGCAGAACGAGGATCCCAGTTCATTGAACCAACGAATAGCGTGTCCTTGTCTAGAAGCATTGCTTTTGCGTGAAGACTAGAGCGGCTGCTGCCCGTCATGCTCCAGCTCGATTCTAAGTTAGCGCTCGATTTCACTTCCCATAGCTGCACGCCTCCTTCGACTAGGTCTTGACGGTATTTGGCATACCAACCGTGAACCGCGAACACATCGTTTGATGCGAGTGAATTGGTAATAATGATGACTTCTTTACCTGATTGAGCGGCATCAACCAACTCTTTTGTTCCGGTTTCTGTCGGGACAAAATAGGGTGAAATCAGTACTAATGAGGTTTCGACTTCTCTTAGCAAGGTCGATAAGTTATCGACAAGGCTGCTGCCTTCTCCGCTTATCTTGCTGGGATCGTCGTAAAGTAAGTGGGCATCTCCCCAATAAAGAGTGATATCTCTTTCTTGCATCTCTTGATAAAACTTCAGTTCAGTAAAGTCGTATTCACCTGATGAAAACTTCTTATCTAATTGAGAGCTTTCTAGCCATTCATTGACTTCCTTCTGGGTAATGTGAGTATCGGATTGCGATATCCACTCCATGGGAATCGCAAAATTACTGTTCCAGTACATATCAAACTGGGTATCTATTTCTTGGACAGTATTGCCATAGAGAAGTACATCAAAATCACCAAATTCAACGCTTGATTCAAATGAAAAATACTCATTTCCAATGTTTCGGCCGCCGACAATTGAAGTGACACTATCGGCTGTTAAAGATTTGTTGTGCATCCGTCGATTAAGGCGGTCGAAGTCGCTAAGAAAGGCGACCGCACGTGAAGAACGGTAGTGGTGTGGGTTGAACAATCGAACTTCAATATTGGGGTGCGCGTTGATATAACCTAATCCTTTGTCGTCACGTTTTTGCATGTCATCCAGTAGCAAGCGCACTCGAACGCCGCGTTCAGCCGCTTCAAACAAACGCCAAGTGAGTAACTGGCTTGTTTCGTCATTGCGATAAATGTAGTACTGCAAATCCAAGCTTGTTTCGGCGCTTTCAATGAGTGCTAATCGTGCGAGTAGCGCATCGTGGCCTAAGACTAAAGGGAAGAAGCCAGATTGATTATCCGGCTTGGGTTCTTTTGGTGTCAGATAGTTAGATAGTGTTGAGTCTGCTTGATATCCGTACACATAACTCGCGTGTTTACTTTCAAGATCTTGTTGGGGAATAGCTCCACACGCGGTGAGCAGAAGAATCGGGATGAAAGCTAATAATCGAGTGAAATGAGCGGTCATTTTCATAGAGTTCACAATGAGTTTTGGTTAAATCCAGTGTAATTGACAATAGGGCCACTGTAAGTAGCCCTATTGATCGCTTTAAGAAAAGAGTCACATTTTTACACTAGCGGAGTGTGTCGTCGCTATAAGATCCCAAGGCTTTTTAATTTTCGATAAATGGTGTTGCGGCTGATGCCTAATATACGAGAGGTCTTGCTGATATTCCCCTGATTCGCTTGGTAGGTTTGAAGTAATGTGTCTTCAATGGTTTGCTTGAGCTCGGTTTGTGGCGGTGTCGCGGGATTGGCAACAGTGCTTGCTGAGTTCAGGTTAATGTTGGCCGTGACTTGTTGAGAGTGACCTGTAAGCTGCTGAGCGAGCTGACTAGGGACATGTTCGAGTGTGAGCAGAGGCTCGTCACTCGATAGCAATGATGAGACTTTGAGTAAATTGTCGAGTTCACGAATATTGCCTGGCCAAGCGTACCCACAGAACAAGTCCATTAGATGCGGGCAGATCGCTTGGTTCGAAAGCGCGTGTTTAGAATGAATGTGTTCAATGAGTGCTTGTTTGTCTTGTCTGTCTCTAAGGCTAGGTAAAGTAAACGCTAACCCATTCAGTCGATAATAGAGATCCTGTCTGAATTCACCAGTAGCGACTAACTCTTCTAAGTTCTTGTGAGTGGCAGCGATGATCTGGCAATCAACGGAAAAGCTCTGGTTTGATCCAACAGGCACCACAGATTTATCTTGCAGAACATGCAAAAGCCGACACTGAGCTTCCAAAGGCATATCGGCAATTTCATCTAAAAACAGCATGCCTTTATCGGCTTGGCGAATTTTCCCTTGGAAGCCTTTGTTATTGGCGCCAGTAAATGCCCCTGGGGCATAACCGAACAGTTCCGATTCAATTAAATCTTTTGGTAATGCGCCACAGTTAACCGCAACCAAAGGGGAGGATTTTCTTTGGCTTTGCTTGTGTAGCGCTTTAACAAACTCCCCTTTTCCGACCCCTGTTTCACCCAAAATAAGTAGGCTAATGCCCTTGTCGACGACTTTATTGGCTTGCTGCCACGCGTGCTCGATTTGTTGTTCTCCATGGTGGAGATCGCAAGAAGCGGACAGCGAACGGGTACGCCTTGTCGCGCGCTTCAACTGCTGCTTTTCGAATACAAATGGCTGCTGGGAAGCATTTCTGTTTAATAGAGTATCAATACACTCACCGACCATTGAAGGGTGATCCAGTAATTGGGACGCGACTTGATTATGTGCTAACACTTCTCCGGATTCGTTGGCGATAACGATGCCCTGCCAACCGCTGTGGAGTAATGACTTTTCACACGCGAGATCAATGCGAGTTGAGCCTTGTGGGATATGGCTCAGCAATTGGTTTTCTATCAGCTGAACCATGTTCTGAACCAAAAGTTGAACTGACGCGTCGTGCTGTTGTTGCTCACTGGTAATATCCAAAATGCCGACCATATTTCCTTGGTGATCAAACACTGGGCTTGCTGAGCAGCTAATAAAACGGTGCTGGTGGATAAAGTGCTGCTCACCGATGATAGATACGGGTTTGGCTTCGATGATCGCCGTACCAATGGCATTCGTTCCTTTGAGTTGCTCCTGCCAGCAAGCTCCAGAGCTCAAGGCTATCGTTGTGAGCTTTTCCTTAAACCTTTCTTGCCCCCAGCTGGCCAGAATCACGCCTTCGATATCGGTGAGGATCAATCGACTGTCGGTACGAGCAAACATCTGGTTGAACAGTGGTAAGGCAACCCCTTCCACAATCTGTATTAAATCTGAAGATTGATAACGTCGCTGTTTCAGCATGGATTGAGATAAACGAATGTCATCGGGCAGTTTTCGCTGCTTTAACCCTGCTGCCGTACTTCGATTCCAAGAGGATGAAAGCCAATCTGATGAATGTGTGTGTTGAAGTTGCATGACTGTTCCATGTCGTGACAGTGAGGGTGTACCAAATTGGAACAGTTGAACAATGGACTGCTTTCCATACGGCCGTTCAATGCCAACTCACTTTAAGTTTTAAATGTTTGTTAATCATAGTTTTACATTTTATTAACAACAAGTTTTCAAGTTATGGCGTGTGATTTGCGTTGTTACTGATGTGAAGAAAACACGAAGCATCAGTGTTTTAAACAAAAAACATAAACATGACACAACTCATCAATGAGAATGAAAGAAGGATCTAACTATGATTTATGCGCAGCCGGGTAGTGATAATGCAGTGGTGAACTTTAAAGCTCAGTACGATAACTTTATCGGAGGCGAATGGGTAAAACCTGTCAGCGGCGAATACTTTGATAATACTTCTCCTGTCAATGGTCAGACTTATTGTCAGGTCGCTCGATCTACAGAAGCGGATGTCTCTTTGGCACTTGATGCAGCGCATGCGGCGCGAGCAAGCTGGGCAGCGACCAGCGTGACAGAGCGTTCTAATATTCTTCTTAAAATAGCGGACCGTATTGAAGCGAATTTAGAAGAAATTGCCGTGGCTGAAACGTGGGAAAACGGTAAGCCAGTACGTGAGACTCTTGCTGCTGATATTCCACTTGTTGTGGATCATTTTAGATACTTTGCGGGTTGTATCCGAGCGCAAGAAGGCAGTGCGGCAGAGCTAGATTCAAACACTGCGAGCTACCATTTTCCTGAGCCAATAGGTGTAGTTGGGCAGATCATTCCTTGGAATTTCCCAATTCTAATGGCAGCTTGGAAACTCGCTCCTGCTTTGGCCGCTGGGTGCTGTGTGGTGATGAAACCTGCCGAGCAGACTCCGACATCTATTTTAGTTTTGATGGAGAAAATTGCTGACCTACTGCCTGCTGGTGTTGTGAATATTGTGAACGGTTTTGGTAGCGAAGCAGGACAAGCACTCGCGACTAGTGATCGCATCGCGAAACTGGCGTTTACCGGTTCGACAGAAGTGGGTCATCATATTCTTAAGTGTGCGGCCGAAAGCCTTATCCCATCAACCGTTGAGTTGGGCGGTAAGTCACCGAACATCTATTTCCCAGACATTTTTGATCATGAAGATGAGTATCTAGATAAGTGTGTTGAAGGCATGTTGCTAGCGTTCTTTAACCAAGGTGAAGTGTGTACGTGTCCATCTCGTGTGTTGATCCATGAATCGGTTTACGACAAGTTCATCAGCAAAGTGGTCGAGCGTGCTCAAACGATCAAGCAAGGTAACCCATTAGACACTGATACTCAGGTTGGTGCGCAAGCCTCACAAGAGCAATTCGATAAGATTTTAAGTTACTTGGAAATCGGTCGTCAGGAAGGGGCGAAAGTGCTAACGGGTGGTGAGGTGTCACCTCAGCCAGAAGATCTTGGTGGCGGCTACTACATTCAGCCAACCATGCTTGAAGGCAATAACAAAATGCGTGTCTTCCAAGAAGAGATTTTTGGCCCGGTGATCGCGGTGACGACGTTTAAAGATGAAGCTGAAGCTTTGGAAATTGCCAACGATACTGAGTATGGCTTAGGTGCCGGAGTATGGACTCGCGATGCGAACCTTGCATATCGCATGGGTCGTAAGATCGAAGCGGGACGAATTTGGGTTAACTGTTACCACGCCTATCCAGCGCATGCTGCATTCGGTGGATACAAAAAATCGGGCATCGGCCGTGAAACTCACAAAATGATGCTCGATCATTACCAAAATACCAAAAACCTTTTGATCAGTTACGATACCAACCCTCTAGGTTTCTTCTAATTGTTGGTGAAATACTGAATTCACGTAACACGCAGTTGGCTTAGGGAGTCAATCTATTTAGCTCCCGGTAATAAAAGCAAAATACACCACGAGTTATCGTGAAACACAGCGCTGAACTTTCAAAGTTCAGCGCTTTTTTACTTTTTGCCTTCTTTGTATCGGTGTCTGACGTGGTGCTCTGAACACTGATGCTCGTCAGCCATCACTCAAAAGAGACTTGTTGAAAATGAGGGTTTTCAACGCGAACTTCGAGCTTAGCAATATCATCGAGGACAACCAGTTCAAGCGAATCTTGGATAGAGACTTGAATACATTCTTCTTTTTGGTCATTACGTTTGGTATCGATTGCCGTACATTCAAGGTGTTGTCCCGACTTTAAATGAAGCGTAATAGGGTAGCGATACATACACACGATCTCTATGTAGTCGTATTGATTGCAGCTGATCATGCACTTACTCCAATTTTGGGGCTCAACGACGTTTAACTTACCTAAAGGTTGGCAGCTCGGCAATGGCTTTTGTTTGATAAAAAACATAGTGACATTGAAAAATATAATTAGTATTTAGGTCGGTATAAATTGTTAGGAGGTCAAGATGAAGCTACTGGTGGATAAAACGGGCGAGCAGTTCTTAGAAGTACTCGAAGAGTTGGGGGATTCGGTTCGTGTACAGTTCATTAGTAACGAAGGAGTTCGCAAAGGTAAGCCTTTTAATGATTCGATGACAGGGCTGTTTCTGACAGGTTGGACGAATAGAAGCACCTCTACAGCGATGGGGCTAGAAAAGTTTAAACAAGGCGTAATTCAAGATGCGGCGGTGAGCTTTGCGTTACACCAACTCTATCCATTAGGGCGTAAGGTAAAATTACCTTGCGGCAGTGTCGTGACGACAGCAAGTTATGCTAACACTCACGATGATGGTTATTACATGTTTGTGAGATTGAATGGCGAGTTAACCCGTTTAAAAATGACGCCAGATTGGGTCTTAATGCCATCCGATACGCTGTTAAGGTTGCCTTATTATCCTCGTCCTAAAACCCAGCAAGAGTTAGCTGAAATTGAAGCTTTTGATGCTTGGGCTGGCGGTTTTTAATCTTAGTAAGGCAACTGATATTTGGTTTTCTTATTGACCAAATAAATCCCAACCTCTCTTAGCTGAGCTTTCAAGTCGAGTAATTTTATTTGAGTGATGATTAAGCTCAGCGCGTGCGAAGCGGAACAAAAAAAGAAACCAGATGCGACGAGAAGGTTGGATGGTTCGTTATCTATATTCCATAGAAAATGAATGGTTAGCATAAAGAAAAAAAGCGCATTAAAGGCAGAAAAGGTCTCTCGAGAGTTACACTCGTAGCTATTGGTGGAGTGGTTGTAATGAATAGTGATGTTGGAAGCTAGCCCTCCAAGTTTTATATCCACAATATTGGTAGAGGAGGTGTATCTCAATTCATTGAGTCTTAGGATTTGTTCAATACGTTCAAGCATTCTGAATTTATCTGCATGGCATGATGACTTTGCTCTCCAGTATTGGGTCTTTTCAACGATCTCGCTATTGTTAAAGGCGGTTGATTCAGCGAGAGAAAAGAATTTGAGAGAGACATGGAAGAACGGTGAAACTCATAAATGAATCATTTCAGAGTTACCTCGAATTGGGCACAGGTTTGATTTGGCAGCATCCATTCGGGCAATTGTCCTTGGTTTATTTGCATCGAAAATTATATCGCCCGACGTAATGTATATCAGTGTCTATACTCTATTCGACCCCTAGGTCTAGAAGTATGTTAGTTAGGCTAGTTTCGACAATAAAAACAATATGGATATTAAAATGAAAACCAATAACCACGCGTATTTGGAGGAATCGAAATCTATCGTTGTGCTTAGAAATCGATTTCTTTGTTTATGTAATAGTGAGCTGACTGCCAACGTGCCGTTAAGCCATGTTAAGTTAGATGATAAGACCAAAACTGTGCAGTTGAGTCGCGCAGAATCACTGCAACTACAATCGCGTGATTACCAGGTTATGACGACATTTATCAAGCAGCAGAGAACTCAGAATCGGCTGTGAGAGTGGGAAGTGAAGAATCAAGCATGCGTATGACGCATGCTTTTTTGTATCTGATTAGCGTTAACGGGCTTATTTCGTTTGCTTGTCTGGTAATAAACCCGAGACTTTAAACCCGATGGCATAGCTTACGACTGCCACGGTAACAAACACCATTCCCGCGTAGGCGTAGGCAATGTATTTGGAAATACCAAAGCCCATGACTAGGCTAAATACGATGTCTTGAAAGGCTTGCTGAGGCCAATGTGTCACCGCAAAGTTTGCACTATCGACAATCAGAAAAATAAGGCCAAATAGACCCAGAAGAGCAGCAATAATACTGCACACGGTTCTTCGATTCATGTATTGAACCCCTTAAATAATTGGCCGTCATTCTATAGTGCTTCCGGCGGCTTAACTACCTACGGTGTCTAATTCTGAGTGAATAACCTTACTCTAAACCAAACTACTTAATCGGAATGTCAGAGAAAAACACTTCATCTTTTTTGTATGGCCCTTGATTTCTATCGAGGTCGATCAGCGGTAAACCGCGCTTGTTCAAAAGGTGCTCAACTAATTGGTGATTGAACAAATGGCTGCTGGTGTCCGCGAGAAAGTCTTCGGCTTTGATCCATTTTGCTTCAGCGATTTCATCGGTGTCTTTTATGGATATGTCGTAAGAGTGCGCTTTTAGGCTACAAATAAAATACAGGTTTGATTTACCAAATTGGTAAGGGTGACGAGTCGCCATGCCAAGAATGGACTGGAAAGTCGCTGTGATGCCAGTTTCTTCGTAGACCTCTCTTACAATCGCTTCTTCGATGGATTCTGCCAGTTCAATGTGCCCACCTGGGAGTTTGTAACCTGTCATACCGTGTTCGCGGATCATCAGAATTTCGTTGTTAGGGCTGGTGATAAAGGCTCCAGCACCCAAAGTATGAGTCGGTACAAATGGGACGAAGGTTGATGGTTCTTGCTTATGAATGAGTGTAATTTCTGTTTCCAAGCAATTGTGGAACACAAAACCGAGTTCAGTCGCATAGCGAATGAAGTGCGCAGAGGTAATAGGTAGCGTAAGCCAGGTAATGCTTTTGTTCTGTTGTAGAGAGAATTGCAGGATGGTTTTCAGCTCTTGAGAAAAGTCAGTCTCTTCTGCGGGCAAAGTGGTTGGATCGATAATGATCCCATTAAACTTATCGAGTTCGAATTCCACTGTACTTCCTTGATTGATACTGTTGATGCCACATTACCGTTAAAGCGAGAAAATCTGCAATAAAAAATTGTGCTACAGCGAAAAATCAATGTTAGTCGAGTGGGCAGAACGATTGGTCGTTACTGCGAACGACCAATGAAATTTCAGGAATGTGCTCGAGAGCGAGCAGAACTAATGTTCAGCGATTACTGTGCTGTTTTTAATTGCGCCAGTACATCTGTAAGTGAAGGGAGAATGATATGCCCTAACTGTTTTACTTCATCGCATGGCTCAACCAAATCAGGAATTTGGAAAGTGATCATATTTGCGGCTACTGCGGCACGAGTACCATTATTGGAATCTTCAAATGCGACACATTGGTTAGGCTCGATGCCTAAACGCTGAGCGGCCAACAAGTAGATTTCAGGATGAGGTTTTCCGTGGGTAACCTCGCAGCCTGTGCTAAGGGAGTCGAAGTATTGGTCAAGTCCGGCAAGTTGCAGTTTGATTTCAGCCACATCTTTTTGAGTGGATGTCGCCACCGCTGTGGGTATGTTATTTGCCTTTAGCCACGTTAAGAGTTCTATCACGCCTTCTTTAACGGGAATCGCTTGGTGTTTCACCACTGCATTGTAACGTTCACGCCATTCATCATGTAATGCTGGGTAATCAAGGCTTGGTCCATAGCCTTCGCGCAGAAGCTTCTCAATAGTGGCTGAGTTACATCCAATAATGCTTAGATAGACGTCTTCTAAAAATTCTACATTCTGAGCGTCACACGCTTCTTGGAAAATACGCTTACATACTCGCTCGGTATCAAGGAGTAATCCGTCCATGTCGAAAATGGCGGCTTGGAATGTCATATCAGTACTTCTTATCTGTATTTAGCGAAGCTCGCATTCTTACATAACGTTGCCCTGCCTTCTATAGAGAAAGGGTAATTGTTTCGTGTGCCTGTAACTAATTATAGACCGTCGAATCTTCTATGGCTCAAGTGGTTATCGCATGAACTTAATAAAACCAACCGGTGCGAAATGAGACACCTACTATCACGAATAGAACAGATAGGATTGTGACAGGAATGATGTGCCATGCCATTGTCTTTAACGTGTCAGGGCATAGATTAGGGATGACGCGGAATCTGGCACTCAGTGCAAAACAAAAAGTAATCAATAGCAGAGAGAACTTTAGCCATAATACATGCGTGATTGGGTTTGCAAAATCTACCCATTGGCCGATGTCAGGAATCATATGGAAGGCGAGCAATACTCCCGTAATGATCTGAGTGACCAGTGCTGGCATGCCGATCTTTTCGTAAACGGACTCAAATTCTAGCAGCGCCTCCGGTGAGCGTTGTTGTATAACTCTAGGTAGAACAACAACGGAAAGTACGATATGGCCACCTGTCCAAATCGTTGCTCCAATCACGTGCAGCAGTAACAATATTCCAAACATCGCTTAACCCCTCTTTTCTATTTAATGCATAAGCTACCTGAATGAGAATTGTTTACTTATGAGGTAAATCAAGGGGATTACTGGTATTTATAAAATTAACAAGACAGATATGTTTGCCGTAATGTCACCTGTTCGGTCTATCGCTCTCAAGTTTCTTCGATTTTCTTACTGTATTTGGATGGTGAGTTACTTATTTGGATTGCAAAGACTAATTTGCTAAGTCAGGTATTCATACCGCTCTTACGTGGTAATTGGTTGGCTAATAATTGCTCAGGTTGTCAAATTATTTACTACTCTATTAATAGCGCAACTGGTTGCCTTTCTAATGTCCAAATATATCTCACCTAGGAATACTGGCAGATCGAGCAAATGTATCATTGAGCGGGGAGAATCAAATGTCACTAAATTCAAGTACCTTTACTGTTGTCGACACTGAATCTTTGTTGAAACTGCATGATTTAACCGAAACAGATTTAGCCTTGATTAGAAAGTTCGGTCAAATCATGGTCCCTAGACTTGATGAATACGTGAAGCATTTTTACGACTGGCTTGAGCTTATGCCAGAGCACGAACAATTTTTTACCGACCAACAGAAGTTGAATCGAGTGAAAGACGCTCAGGTTCGTTATTGGAAAGCGTTTTTTAATGCTAAGGTTGACGAGCAATATATCTTAAGCCGACGTGAAGTCGGGGAGGTGCATGCACGTATTGGGCTGCCGCTTCCAAGCTATTTTGCCAGCATGAACATTTCGATGGTGATTTACACCAAGCGTATGTATGACGGCAGTTTATACAGCGATGAGTACAGCTCTCTCGTGACCGCGTTTACTAAATTATTACATTTCGACACCACGTTAGTGGTGGAAACTTATTCTCGCTTGATTAACAAACGTATTGCCGAGCAAAGCGAAGCGCTTATGGCGATGTCCACGCCAGTGACCATGATTTGGGAAGACATTTTAATGCTGCCTATTGTAGGCATTATCGACTCGAAGCGCGCGCAAGATATCATGACGACTGTGCTGAATAAGATCGCAGAGAATCGTGCCAAAATTCTGATCATGGATATTTCCGGAGTCGCCGTTGTAGATACTGCCGTCGCCAATCATTTTATTAAAATTACCAAGGCGACGAAGCTGATGGGCTGTGAATGTCTGGTTTCTGGTGTGTCGCCATCTTTGGCGCAAACCATGGTGCATTTGGGGATCAATGTGGGTGAGGTCTGCACTAATGCGACCTTACGAGATGCGCTAGAGAATGCATTTAAAATTTTGGACTTGAATGTACGCCCTGTCGATGACGTGAACTAACGAGTGCCTCTGTAGTGCAAAGCATAATTGCCATCAACAAAATAGAACACGCTTTAGTGGTGTCTATTCAGGTGGACCTAACCTTAAAGCTATTAAACAGTTTTCGTTCAGAATTGCTGGAGAAAGTTCGAAATAATGTGGTGAGAGGAGTGTTATTGGACATGTCCGGTGTGAAAACCTTTGGGCGAAACGAAATGTCCGAGTTGGTCAATACTGCTCATATGGTCAATGTCATGGGGAAAAAGTGCATTTTTGTCGGGCTAAGACCCGGCGTAGTGATGGGACTACTCGACATCGAATTTAATGTGGAAGAGATAGATTCAGCCGCTAATTTAGAGCGCGGATTACAACGTTTGTTAGATTGAGGGTGAGAGAGCGTACATGGAGTCTCAAACACCAAAACCAAGCTACGATAGTTTTTTTGTAAAGAATGAGGCCGATGTGATGTCGGCAGTGATGAGTACTTACATTTATACCAAACGCTTAGGTTTTTCTGTTGCTTTAATGAGTGAGGTATCTACTGCGGTATCTGAGCTCGCCACCAATGCAGTGAAATACGCTAATGGTGGCGTGGTTGAGTTATCGTCTATCGAAAGTTGTGGACGAACTGGCGTCCAAGTTGTCGTGAAAGACCAGGGTGAAGGGATTCAGGATATAGACCTGGCTCTATCAGATAATTTCTCCACTCAAGGTTCGCTTGGTTTAGGGTTACCTGGGGTAAAACGTATGATGGATGAGTTCTCGATTGAATCTTCCTCTAAGCATGGAACGACCATTCAACTGGTAAAATGGAACTCAGGCTGTGGGCTTTAGTTACTATCACCGGATTGAACCTTATCTGGGTGAAATTGAATCAGGCGATGGTTTGGTTATTCAGCAATCGGATGAAGACTTGCTGGTGGTTATTATCGATGTGCTTGGTCATGGTGCTAAAGCCGCTAAATTAGCCCGTCAGATGGAAAGTTTTATCGAATGCAATTTAACGTTCGATTTACTGTGGTTGATGACCAAGTTACATACGCAGTTTTTGGGGCATCAAGGGGCAGCGGTCACTATGGTGTATTTCGATGGCGAAACTAAGAAGATAAAAGGAGTAGGCGTTGGTAATACTTTAGTGAGGAAGTGTGGAATGCCTTGGCACTCTTTTCATTCTCAGCCCGGAATTGTTGGCGAGCTATTACCTACATTACGATGTTTCGAAGGAAAATTTGTGAGTGGAGATGTCTTTTTGTTTACGACTGATGGCATCAAAGAAAATATTGATGCCCATGAATGCGCGCCAGTGCAATATCAATCGTTGCAACTATTCTCTAACTATTTGTTTGAGCACTTTAGCAAGCAATATGACGACTCGACGGTAATTGTTGTGAGGTACGATGATGAGTAAGCGAGTGTCGTTTGATCTGTATCGAAATGACGTCAGTATGTTGTCTTTAAGGCACAAATTGACCTCCATTTATCAGGCCCTTGGTTACAGTACTTTTGAGCAAGATGCTTTAATGGTGAATGGGGGTGAATTAGTCAGCGCACTCATTGAGCTCACTTCTCATCTAACATTACATGTGGCGATAAGTGAAGACATGGTTTCGATCGAGGGGCAACTTGCGTTGCCCAATGAAACCGTCTCTTTGTTGTCTAAGTTACGTTTGAACCTTGATGTCTACTCAGACTCTTTTGTGTGGAACCTGCCGACTCAATCTCGCTTATCTATTGAAGCAATGGACAACCTCTGTTCGCTTGTCAAAGTAAAAACCAGTGAAGAACTAATGGCAGAGCTGACAGAGCGTAACTCAGAACTGGCGGTTCATCGTGATGGTTTAGAGAAAGAAATTGAAAGCCGAACCCACGATTTAAGAATGAGTGAGGAGCTGTCTCGTACGATCATTGATGGTGCGCCGTCGAGCGTGGCCATTATTGATTCCATCGGCCGCATCCTGTTGTGGAACAAAACGGCTGTTGAAGTGTACGGTTACTCTGTGGAAGAAGCGCTCGGTCAAAATCTCATCTCTTTATTGAAAATGGAGCTTCCTGAAGAGCTAAAAGCCATATTTTCTAAACCACTTATGATTGAAGATCATCAACTGGTGGCAGGTGGCTTCTTCGAACTTGATAGTTATACGCGCCGTGACCTGACTATTCCTATTGATTTAGGTATTTCCATTTTTCAGCTTAACGAACGCTGCCAAGCGGCGATGTTTCTTCGTGATGTTTCTTCTCGGAAGTTCGTTGAAGATCAACTCAATGAAGCGAGAGATCGTGCTGAAGAAGCAGTGGAAGTGAAATCCATGTTTCTGGCCAATATGAGTCATGAAATTCGCACACCAATGAACGCCATTATTGGGATGTCTCACCTAGCTTTAAAAACGGATTTGAACGGCAAACAGCACGATTATGTTTCAAAGATTAATGCCTCTGCGACGCTGTTGCTCGGTATTATTAACGACATTCTGGATTTCAGCAAAATCGAAGCGGGTAAGCTGTCGATTGAACATATTGAATTTAGCCTTGATGACGTATTGCGCAATGTCTCAATGGTGACTGGGCAAAAAGCGTTTGAAAAAGGGTTGGAACTGCTGTTCAGTTTGCCACGCAACGCTGCAGATAAATTTTATGGCGACCCACTTCGTTTAGGTCAAGTCATCATAAATCTGGTAAATAATTCGGTGAAGTTTACCGATGCCGGTGAAATTTCCGTATCGGTTAAATCGTTACAACAACAAGATAGCCGAATTGAGTTGGAGTTTTCTGTGGTCGATACCGGAATCGGTATGTCGAATGAGCAGATCTCTAATCTGTTCAAGGCTTTTACTCAAGCCGATGGCAGTACGACAAGAAAATATGGAGGCACAGGATTAGGGTTATCGATAAGCCGCCGATTAGTTGAGTTAATGGGGGGGAATCTGAAAGTAGAGAGCTCTCCGGGAGAAGGCAGCTGCTTTACGTTCAATATTTGGCTTGAAGCGGGAGAAAGCCCTGAATTACCTCATGCTCTAGTACCGTCTTCTTTAGGCAAGCTAAAAGTTTTAGTGGTGGATGACAACGAGCATGCCCTGATGATCATGCAAGACATGCTCAATATTTTGCCTCAAGGAGTAGAGTTAGCAAGCAGTGGCCAACAAGCGATAGAGAAATTAGAACATGCCGCTGCTATCGACGATCCATTTAATCTAGTGTTCATGGATTGGAATATGCCAGAGATGGACGGCGTAGAAACCAGCTTGAAAATACGCCGAGTGATCAGTGATCAAGCTCAGCCCAAGATCGTGATTGTTACCGCTTACGACAAAGAGGAAATTGCGGACACTTATGACTCAATCGGTGTGGCAGGCTATTTATCAAAGCCTGTCGGGCAATCTTACTTGTTCGATATATTGGTTAAGCTCTTCTCGGACGAGCCTTGGAAAGAAATCAGCCGCCATTCCAAATCTAAGCAGCGGGATGCCACTATTTTCAATGGCCTAAAAGTGTTGCTGACCGAAGATAATGAAATTAATCAGCAGATCGCGATGGAGCTAATGGAAGCTGAAGGCATGCACGTCACGGTTGCCAATAATGGATTAGAAGCATTAGAGCAGTTGAAACTGTCGATTGAGCGGCAAGAGCGCTTCGATATGATCTTTATGGATCTGCAAATGCCAGTCATGGACGGCTATGAAGCGTCGAGGAATATTCGTAATAATCCCGAACATGATGACACGCCATTAATAGCCATGACCGCTCATGCCATGGTTGAAGAGCGAGAACGTTGCCTGAGTATCGGCATGAATGATCATGTATCTAAGCCCATTGACCCTGACCATCTGTTCAATACTATCCAAAAGTGGAGTGGTCGTAGCCCTGCAGACAATGAAGATCATGCTATTTCCCCTTCTGCACTAGGCGGTGGGCCCTCGATTTCAGAGTGTCGTGATGAGCCTGAACCGAGATCGAATCAACCAAGTAGCGCTGAAGATAAAGAAAACTTAGATTTGAGCGATATTCCATCACTTGATTACAAGAACGGATTACTGCGTGTTGCCGGGAATAAAGAGTTGTATCGACGGTTGTTATCGCAGTTCATTGATCGCGAATATAACGTCGTAGAGCGATGCCAAATTGCCCTTGAGAAGAAAGATATAGCGCTTGCCAAACTGCATGCACATACTTTAAAAGGCGCTGCTGCCAATTTAGGCGTGGTGCGATTGTCTGATATTGCTGCGCGCTTAGAGAACGATTTACAGAGTGCAGAGCTTAGCAACGCAGTTGAGTTTATAGAAAATAAACAAGGGTTGCTCAACGAAGCCCAACAATGTATTGATTCACTTTTCAAAGACATAGCAATGGCGCTCAACCGACCTCCGCCATGCAGTAATCGTGATTCAGATCTGGATCCAGAATTAGTTGCAGTAACTCATCAACTCTATGTGCTGTTGCATGATCTAAATTCAGAAGCGATAGATTTTCTGGAAGAACATTATTTGCAGCTCCAGACTATACTTACAACGGAAGATTTTGAGGTTTGCTGTCGATATATAAACGATTGTGACTTTGAGCAAGCGAGTACGGTACTAAGGAAAGCCGTCAGTATTTACCCATTCGACCTTGAAAAAATCGAGGGAGAACGAGGTTCGAGAGGCTCAGATGAATAAAGATGTTGTGCTAGTGGTTGATGATAATTCCGAAAATCGGGTTTTATTGCATAGTTTGTTAAAGCCTCATTTTCAGGTGCTTATCGCTAAGAACGGTACGCAAGCAATAGAAGCCGCTTCAAAGCATATGCCAGATATCATATTGCTCGATATTATGATGCCAGTGATGGACGGTTATGAAGTGTGCCAACGATTGAAAAGCGATCCAGTAACCGAAACGATTCCTGTTATTTTCCTTACCGCGAAATCTCAGATTGAAGATGAAGAAAAAGGCTTCGCGATGGGAGCCGTGGACTACATTTTAAAACCGATCAGTCCTCCAATCTTATTGTCGCGAGTGAATAATCACCTAAGGCTCAAGCAAGCGATGAACTCCCTTTCTCGGCACAATGATCAGCTTGAAGAAAAAGTAAAACTGAGAACTCATGAGCTTGAAAGCCTTCAGGGGGCGACCATCAGTGCCATGGCATCGCTTGCCGAAACACGAGACAACGAAACGGGTAATCATATCCGGCGAACCCAGCGTTATGTCAAAGCGTTAGCTGAAGAGCTGATAAGGCTCAACCTGTATCAAGGTCAACTGGGTGAAGAACACGTCACCCCTTTGTATAAATCAGCGCCGTTGCACGATATTGGTAAAGTGGGGATTCCTGATCAAGTGCTGCTTAAACCCGGTAAACTGACCGAAGAAGAATTTGAGGTCATGAAAGATCACGCCAAGTTAGGCAAAGAAGTGATAGAAACGGTTGAGCAGTCTATTAACTTTAGTAATGACTTTTTAGTCTACGCCAAAGAAATTGCTTATTGTCATCATGAAAAATGGGATGGCAGCGGCTACCCTCAAGG
The DNA here is from genome assembly GCF_043642225.1 of Vibrio profundi. Classification (GTDB taxonomy): domain Bacteria; phylum Pseudomonadota; class Gammaproteobacteria; order Enterobacterales; family Vibrionaceae; genus Vibrio; species Vibrio profundi_A. The sequence goes on from NZ_JBHZSF010000001.1 coordinate 618,098, forward strand.
TTTAAAAGGCGAAGAGATTCCGTTAAGCGCTAGGTTAATGGCCATTGCTGATGTGTACGACGCGCTGATCTCAAGACGGGTATATAAACCGCCGTTTAGTCATGAGAAAGCGGTGCAAATTATTATGGAAGGGCGGGGCCAGCATTTTGACCCTGTGCTTATCGATATTTTTAGTGCAATGGACCAAACGTTCCGATCAATCGCTGATGAGTTTCAGGATGACGATGTTTCGGATAAGCCAGAGGCGTCTTAGTGGCTTGACCCTGCAAAGTTGAATCCGCTGGCTAAATCGATGTTCCTCTAGGCTAACGTACGTAATTGGCTTGAATGCTCACATACCAGTGCTGCAATTTTCCGTCTGACTTCTCTATCCATAAGTCGTTGGTGTACTGCTCTATTTTTCCGTTTACAGACATTGAAAATGTGTTTTCGTCAAACTCGCCGAGCTTAGCGAACTTGTCCGTTGTGATTAAGAACGGCTCCATCTCTTTAATGTCACTGACATCGGAGACGACAAAATAGTGGTAAGTATATGGCTGACTGGCATCGTTGGGGTTATTGCGATAGGCAACTAACTTGAAAGGTTCAGTCAGTGGTTGCTCGAAGGTTTGTTGGTCTAAAACCGATGGGATAGGAACAAAAAGCCACGCGGTAAAAAGCCCACCCAATAAAACCACAAGAAAGAAGAAATACTTTATTGCTTTCATAGCAACCTGCACAAATGAATAATGAGGTTGCTATGGTATCAGGTTTGATTTTGTCATGGTAAGCCTTGATATGCGTGGTTTAACGAATGATTGCGTTAAATCAACTTAGGCGCAAGTGAGTGCAAACCTAGCTTTATTTAGTGGCTGTGACCTTGAGACAGGTTGATTAATACCACGCCTGATGCAACCAATAACATACCAATCCAAACCGTTGTATCTAGATGCTGGCGATAAACAAAAGTTGAAATTAGGCTGACTGTCACAATCGCTAATCCGGCCCATAATGAGTGAACAATACCAACGGGTAGTTCTTTCATTGCTTGCCCAAGAAACAAGAATGCTGCCAAATGGCCAGTGATGACTAAAATGGCTGGTACGGGTTTATCTAAGCTAAAGCCATCTGTGGCTTTTAATGCTACGTGAGATAACGCTTCGGCCATTACGCCCATCAGTAAAAAGAACCAGCTCATATCTTATTTCCTATTAATTTTTTGATTATCAGTTGTCAGAACTTTGGTTGTGTAGCGGTTAGTTTCAGACACAAAAAAGCCCGCACCTAAGAGGCGCGGGCAGCTCTTTAGGTTGTCGTGAATTACTGGTTTAAGTAAGTCGCGTGGAACTTGATGTGATCGTCGATAAAGCTCGAAATAAAGTAGTAGCTGTGGTCGTAACCCGGCTGCATACGAAGCTCTAAGTTCGTGTCATGTATTTTAGCGGCTTCAATCAGTTGTTCTGGTTTTAGCTGTTCAACCAAGAAGTTATCGGCTTCACCTTGGTCTACTAGGATCGGCAATGCCATTGGTGTCGATTTTAATAGTTCAGAAGAATCGTATTGCTTCCAAGACTCGATATCACCGCCTAAGTATTGGCTGAATGCTTTTTGCCCCCAAGGGCATTGCATTGGGTTACTGATCGGGCTAAATGCTGAAATAGAGCGGTAGCTGTCTTGGTTTTTAATACCGATAGAGATAGCACCGTGTCCGCCCATGCTGTGACCTGAGATAGATTTCACAGGTGTCACTGGGAAGTAAGCTTCTACTAGTGCTGGAAGTTCAGTCACCACATAGTCATACATTTGGTAGTGTGTATTCCAAGGTGCTTGAGTAGCGTTTAGGTAGAAACCTGCGCCTTGGCCCATGTCGTAGTTTTCATCATCAGCAACGTTATCACCACGTGGGCTGGTATCTGGTGCAACAATCGCGATGCCTAGTTCAGCCGCGGCTTTGAATGCGCCTGCTTTCTGCATGAAGTTTTCATCGGTACAGGTTAGGCCTGAAAGCCAGTACAAAACAGGAACTGGGTTTTCCTTGCTCGCGTTTGGCGGCAGGAAAATCGCAAAGCGCATGTTGCAATCTAGTGTTGCAGAGTAATGGTTGTATTGTTTGTGCCAACCGCCAGCAACTTTGGCTTGGCTGATATTTTCAAGAGACATGATTTCTCCAAAGTAGTGTAATGCTCGCGTGGCGAGGTCGACAGCGTAAATGGTGATTCCATTTAATGGCGTCTAAATGAGTATAGATGTTATTCCCCTCGCGTTTAAAGGCAGTGGAACACGAGGGAGAGAACGGGTTGGTAATGCGTAGCTATAACGGTTACCAACCCAGTGTTACTTTATTGCGAGTCGGTTACTTATCCATATGTAGAACAGTACGGATAGACTCACCTTTGTGCATTAGGTCAAACGCTTCGTTTACATCGTCCAGAGCCATAGTGTGAGTGATGAACTCTTGTAGTCCGAACTCACCCGCCATGTAACGGTTTACGATTTCTGGAAGCTCAGAGCGGCCTTTAACACCACCGAAAGCAGAACCACGCCATACACGACCCGTTACGAGTTGGAACGGACGAGTTGAGATTTCTTGGCCTGCACCCGCCACACCGATGATGACCGATTCGCCCCAACCTTTGTGACAGCACTCAAGTGCTTGACGCATCACGTTGACGTTACCAATACATTCGAAAGAGTAATCCACACCGCCGTCAGTCATCTCAACAATCACGTCTTGGATTGGCTTATCGAAGTTTTGTGGGTTAATCACATCCGTCGCACCAAGTTGTTTCGCTAGCTCGAATTTGCTCTCGTTGATGTCAACACCGATGATACGGCTAGCGCCTGCCATGCGAGCACCGATGATTGCAGAAAGACCGATACCACCTAGGCCGAATACCGCAACTGTGTCGCCTTTTTCAACTTTCGCTGTGTTCAGTACTGCGCCCATGCCAGTGGTAACGCCACAACCTAGTAGGCAAACTTCTTCAAGAGGGGCTTCTTTGCTTACTTTCGCTAGTGAGATTTCTGGAAGTACTGTGTACTCAGAGAAAGTCGAACAACCCATGTAGTGGAAAATTGGCTCACCGTTGATAGAGAAACGGCTCGTGCCATCTGGCATTAGGCCTTGACCTTGCGTTTCACGAACTGCTTGGCATAGGTTAGTTTTGCCTGACTTACAGAATTTACATTCGCCACACTCAGCGGTGTAAAGTGGAATAACGTGGTCGCCCACTTCAACGCTTGTTACGCCTTCGCCAACCATTTCAACGATACCGCCACCTTCGTGACCAAGAATAGAAGGGAAGATACCTTCAGGATCGTCACCAGATAGTGTGAATGCATCCGTGTGACAAACACCAGTGGCTACGATACGAACCAGTACTTCACCGGCTTTAGGCAGTTCAACGTCAACCGTTTCACGCTTAAGCGGCTCGCCAGCAGCCCATGCGACCATAGCTTTAGATTGGATATGAGTTTGACCCGGTTTGATTTCAATCGTCATTGGATTTTCCTATATAAGTCGTGGAAGCGGAGGCTCAGTAGCTTGTTGGGAATGAGAGTTCACCGTAAGTGTTGAAGTCATTCGCTTTAAGGTTAGTCGAGCTTGATTGTTTCCGCTGTCTCGTTTTGTTGGAGCCAGTATAGGTATTTGTGGAAAATTGATAATCCCATCAAAATGAAAATTATTTTTACGTATATGTAATAATTGCTGTTTCTTTATTGTGGCATGGTAAATATGTGCTTCTCCTGATAATTAACTCAGTTAATTCAAATGAAAATCATTCAATAGTTCAAATAATTTATAAATTTGATGTGATATAAAAATGCATTCAACATGTTTATGGATGACCTAGGTAGATGTTTAAAAAGACTTTATTGCCAGTATCGTTACTTACGTTGGCAGCATGTGGTGGTTCGAGTGATGGCGAATCTCAAGATGCCTCTGCAAGCAGCGTGTCGATTACTGCTTTTGATGGATATTTGAAAAATGCGTTAATGTTTGTTGATAAAAATGACGATGGGGTATTTAACGTTAACGACGACGTATTACTGGGTTTAACCGATGAAAATGGCCAAGTGGATGTAGGTTCAACCAAGCCGACGGGGACATTAGCGGTGCAAACCTTGGTGTTAGGGGAAGCGGCACAATCCTATTTGGTCTCTATTGATTCGAAATACGAGAATGTGTTTACCGTTGATATGGATAGGCCATCACAACCTCTTGATAGTGAGTTTGTACTGCGCAGCCCTAACTCTTCGAATACGATTTCCCCGCTGTCAGATTTGGTTCACTCAGAAATGAGCATGGGTACGATCGACAATCCAATCACAGAAGAGGACGCACTTACCGCAATTAGAAGTGCTCTTGGGCTAAATAATGATGCTGATCTTTATAAGGACTTTGTGTCTGGTAAGGATGCTGATGTCACCTTGCACAAAATAGCGCAAATATTGACGGCTTCAAAAGTTGCCTTTCCAGCAACATATCGACAAAAAGCAAAAGAGTTTGCGCAAGATGCGAGGCAAGCGGTCGATGGTATGACGGAAGACGAAAAGTCAGACCCGAACTATCGCGCTCCAGTCAACGGGGATCCAAGCGATGTAGAGCGCCCATCACATCAAACTTATGTCAATGAGGCGGTCTCTAAAGAGGTTCAGCAGCAATTTGATGAACTCGAACTGACATATGGGCAATCTTCAACAACTCCTGTCACTCTATTTTCTATCGATATCTCGGCGCTATTTAAAGATAAAGATGTCGACGAAGTTGATACCAGTCTGCTGTCTCTCAATACCTCGGAAAACTCCTCTATTTTGGATACCTTAGGGCAAGAAATCGGCTTAATTGCGTACATCTTTGATGAAGAATTGAGAGTTGGGTTGAATTCAACCGATGCGATCAGTAAGGCGGGAGATTTCAGGCTAAAAGTGACGCTGAATCCGGAATCTAATGAAATCAACCGTCAAGTCGCGATGTTCACCTTTCATATCGATGCTACCGATGTAGAGTTTCCTGAGGTCGATGAAAACGCGAAACAAATACTGCAAGCGCAAGTTGATGAGTGGGCGTTAAGCAAAGGCTATGACCTTGGAGAAGGCTACACTCTGGACGTGAGTTCTCTTTTCTCGACGGCAGATGACGAAGCATTATCGTATTCTTATTCCACCAATGCTGTGAATAATGGATTGAACGTGGAAACCTCTGCGTCAAACACACTAGTGCTGAAAGGAACACCGGCTAAGTCGGCTTCAGAAGATAGCATTGATTATTCATTGTTGGTGACCGCGACAACCAATCAGGGGGCGGCGCAAACCGTCGCGCTGAATCTACCTGCTGTTCAAGATGAACAAGAACCGACAGGCTTGTTAGATCTCAAGCACTTAGAAAGCAAAAAGCTGTACCGTGTGGTGAACAACAAATACGCCGATGTGACGTATTGTGAAGTGCTTAAACTTGCCAATGGCACGATTTATCGCTTGCAAGGTGAAGCTGGGGAAAGGTGCCCGTCACAAGAACCAAGCGATATTGTGGGTCAGTATTCCATGGCTGATGCTAAGCTCTATGCGTACAACGATAAGCATCCGCAACATTCAACAAGCGATCGCGAACTTGTAAGTAACATCTTAGATCATGAAGTAAATAATACTCAGGTTCAGCGTTACTTAGTCAGCAATGGCCTAACCCCTGAATCTGAATTTAACGCCATTCAATACTACGATGAGCCAATTACGGTCAATCGATTAGTCGCTCAGGTTTATTCATATCATAGTGACTTTTATCGCGCGGTAGAGTTATCCGCTCCGATCAATGGTGAGTACCATTCGCTGAACATGATACCTGTTCTTTATAGTGATAGAGCAGAGATCATCATGACTCGTTTGGGTGGCGACTTAAACTGCCAACAATTGACATCGGTATACAGTAAGTTCGAATTTGGCGAAATAACTTACGTAGATTCGGTTGCCGAGTATGCTGAGCAATTGAACGTCAATGTTGCGGATATATGTACCTCGTTTGAATTGCCCGTCGATATTGGCAATGATTTCGTCAAGTTGTCTGTTAATCATGGCGGCCGAGATGAACATAATAAATACGCTTACGAGCTACTACCGGATATAGACGACGATACCGCTCCCCAAGGTCTACGGATATTGGAATATCGTGATTGGCGCGCCTTAAACGATTAGTAAACAAAAAGCCCACTCTGATTGCTGTATAGCGAGAGTGGGCTTTCTTTATGTGGATGCGTAGTTCACATCCACCTCATGTTTTACCTATCTTATGACGCTCAATAGGAGTAATCACTTGGAGTCGGGAACCGACTAGATGAACGCGTTAGTTAATCGCGGTAGCAATCGTAATGTCACGTTGGATGCGTGTTTTTTCTGCATCGGTGGTGGCGTTTGCTAATTGGCTTTGCTTGGTTGCGAGGTACGACTCAAGCGCTTTAATATTGGTGAACTTCTTATCGCTGACGTTAATCGAAGCGATGTTGGTGTATCGGCCATCTTCACTTGTCGGAACGCTGATTTCACCGTTATTGATAAGCCCTTTTACGATCTCGCGCTCTCCGCTAAATCCTTCTAAGCCCGCCAGTTTCCAGCGTTGCATCGCTTTGCCTTGGTATTGACCTTGCTTTACTTCAGTTAGATAACGAATGGTCAGGTTACGAATTGTGCCATCTTCTTCACCGAACTCCTCTTTGGTATCCGATAAAACAGGGAACTCTCTGCCTTCTAAAATACCGCCTGTTTTGGTTAGGTGGCCCATGCGGTAGCTATTCATACCGATGCGAATCGGGGTGTCATTGGTGATGCCACGACCATCGGCAAACTGCAAATCTGTGATACGTTGACCTGCTGGCTGTGTGAGGTCGATGGTGTACGTCACACCCGCAAAGAAATCATTGGTAGAGTATTTAGATGCGCGGCGCTCTGGATTGAAGCTGTAAGTCACATCGCCAGGCTTAACGCTATTGAAATAACCTGCTGACCATTCCATGTAGGTTTTCAGCTCTTTGCCAGTCATTTCATAAACCGTGATTTCACCACCAGCATATTGGTAGTTGTAGGCAATGTCTTTTGCTTTGATTTCACCGACGTTAAGCTCTGCACGATCGTTATCAATCTGTAGCGCAATCACGTTAGCTTTTGGCGCGTAATGCATCCCTACTTCTTGGTATAAGGCACTGATGCCAGTGTCTTGGATGTGAACTTGAGGAATGCCTTTGATTTCGTTCTCAGGAACCAGATCCACACCGCTTAGCTGCGCTACCACTCGGTTTGCGTTTTCACGCAGGCGCTTATGGTAAGGTGCGTAAAGCTCCTCCATTTTCTCATCTGACTTAATGCCGTTGATCTTGTAGGTAAAGCTGTCTTTGTTGACCAAAGTGTATTGGCCATTCTTTTCTTCAAACTGCAAATCCACTCGTGAAAGGGCGCGGCCATATTTATCTGGTTCCGTTACGATAACGCCGTTCACTGTGACTTTGTCGATTCTGGTGTGCATGTGCCCGGCAATAATCGCGTCCAATTCTGGGTTTGCGTTTGCAATGTCGGTGACGCCGGTATCGGCAATGTTGTTTTCGTTGTCTAGCCCCATATGAGCGACGAGCACGATCGCATCCACTTGGTCATCGATCTTCGAGATAACCTTTTTCACTTCAAGTGAAGGGTTGGTGAAGGTCATGCCTCCAAGTCGATTTGTACCTTCGGCAAACACTTGGGTCATTGGCGTATCCATACCAATAACACCAATTTTGATCCCTTGTTTTTCGATGATCTTGTAAGCCGGTAAGAAAGGATTACCGTCAGGGCGTTGAATGTTGCCTGTTAATGCTTCGCCTTGAAATTGAGTCAATGAACGATTGAGAACCTTAAGGCCAAAATCAAACTCGTGATTGCCGAGAACCCAGACGTCGTAGTCCATTTCGTTGAAACCCAACATCATTGGTGAAGTGGCTTCATCTTTAAAGGTTTCGACAAAGTTACCTTGAATGGTATCTCCGGCATCTACCAAGATCACGTTATCTTGTTCGTTGCGAATTTTCTTAACTTTTGTAGCGATCTGGCTAAGGCTACCACGCATGTTGAGCTTGTCGGCCGCATAATTCCAAGGCATGAAATGACCATGCAAATCAGAGGTGCCAAGAATCGTAACATCCACAATATCGCCATCTGCAGCGAAGGTGTTACCAGATAACGCAAGAAAAATGGTTGAAGCTAAAAAGTGTTTTTTTAACATGGAGTGATTACTTTTTATCGGAAAAGGAACTGCGAATAGTAAGAGTTCATTGCCACTAAAAGTAAGAGATATGTAGGGTTTTAAGTGAAACAAAATGAATTAGGTTGCACACTTGTGGGAGGTGTCTCAATATTGGTGCCAGATAGAGAACGCTGCCTGTTATAGAAATATGTCTTTAGTTTTCATCGGGTTATTTTTCTGGCTCTTGCATTCACATGAATTATTGATTGGTGGTGCTTGAATAAGCGCAACCAGTACTATCGTTTAAGTGAAGTTCTCTAATTGTGCGATAGGAACGGGCTTACTAAACAAATAACCTTGCCCGTAATCACAACCATATTGCTTGAGTAATTTGAGTTGCTCGGCGCTTTCGATGCCCTCGCCAATGACACTAATTTGTAAGGTGTGTGCCATTGAAATTAACGCCTGAACAATTTTTTGATCGGAGCGGTTGTAATCCATTTCGTTGATAAAGCTACGATCGATTTTGAGTTTGTTGACGGGCAGTCGCTTCAGCATGGCTAATGACGAATAGCCCGTACCGAAATCATCGATGGCGATAGATACGCCTAGCTCTTTCAGTTGGTGCAATATGTTGATGGCTTCTTCTACGTTTTCTATCAATGTCGATTCAGTAATTTCGATTTCAAGATAACTGGCCTCGACGCCGACTTCATCAATGATTTGGCGAATGTTGTCGAGCAAGTCGACATCCGTAAATTGTCTGGGGGAGAGGTTAACCGCAATGCGGTAGCTCTCTGCGGTGTGCTGTTGGCGCATTTTTACGACTTTGCACACTTCTCTAAACACGCAGTAACCGATATCAATGATCTTGCCTGACTCTTCTGCAATACCGATAAATTGGTCGGGGTAAAGTAGGCCTTCTTTCGGCCTGTTCCAGCGTATTAACGCTTCATAACCACAGATCTTATCGTTACTGAAATCGACAATTGGCTGATAGTGAAGAACGAACTGTTTATTGAGTATGGCGTTGTTTAGCCCTTCTTCAATAGATTCTTTATGCATGGCTTTCTCACGCAATGTGCTATTGAAGAAGCAGTAATTGTTTTTACCATCTTTCTTCGCAGCGTACATTGCCATGTCGGCATTACGAATTAAGGTAGTGACGTCTTGCCCGTCGGACGGGAGCATAGTGATACCAATGGAAACAGACACCGAAAACTGTTTTTTTCCGATTACCACGGGCTGAGAAATGATCTCGATGAGTTTGTTGGCAATTGCCTCTACTTCTTCGACGGTTCCGTACTCACTGAGCAAAATCGTAAATTCATCACCGCCATGTCGTGCCACGACATCATCCTTACCCACGATTGAAGTTAAACGTTCAGAGATTTGCTTGAGTAGGTTATCGCCGGCTTCGTGTCCTAATGAATCATTGATGCGTTTGAAGTCATCGAGGTCGCAATAAAGCAATGCGGCTAGTTGGGTTCCATCACTGGTTTGCTTAATCGTGTGTTTCAAATACATATTGAGTAGGCGGCCGTTCGCTAGCCCTGTTAAGTAGTCATACAACGCAATTTGCTCTAACTCACGAGTTTTCTGCTTAACGACTTTTTGCAATTGTTCAGGTTGACGTAGCACAAACCACATGACCCAAGAAGAGGCGAACGCGATGATGATACTGGCGGCGTAGCCGAGAAATGAGAGCCAAGCGTGGCTGTTGTCGGGGCGACTAACGGCTAACGTCCAAGTGGCATTGGGAACATTGATGATGCTAGAGCGAGAAGGGGAGGTAAGGGCCCCTTTTGATTGGGCGATGGTTTCTGTTTGTTTGGTTTCGGGAGAGACACGTGATAATTCGTAGCGATAACCCTTAGTTTCCAGTTGAGCCAAATCGGTAGAATCGAGTAAGTTTTCTAAGAAGATTAAAGCTGACGTAAAGCCCCAAAAACGCTGCTCTAATCCTTCACCAAGAAAAACGGGGTTACGACCAATCACAGCCACGCCGCCTTGAATCAATTCAAACGGGCCAGCTAAAGTTAGTTTATGTTGTTCGATGGCAAGCAGCGCTTCATCTCGGCGTTTGTCATCCATCAAAATGTTATGGCCAATGGCTCTTTCATTACCTTCGAGAGGATGGATTTTTTGGATGATGCCATTAGGTGCCAGTTGTAGGTTAGAGATTCCGCCTACGGTTTTCAGTATCTCGTCTGACATGAGCTCAAAGTCTTCGATGTCACCACCTTGCTGACGAACTTCTAGCGCAAGTATGTGAGTTGCTGCTAAAGACTGTGTAAGCTGACGTTCAAATGCATTGGCTTGTGCGTTGACAATGTCGCTAAGTAGTATGTGTTGCTGATGAGCATTTAAAGCTTTGCTCATGTGCGTCCAATACACACCGACTGATCCAATCAGAATAAAAAGCGCTGCACAAATTATAAACCGATTGGGTAAGTTCACTCTAGCCACCGAAACACAAAGTATGGATATATAAATATTAACAGATTTATAAATTGCCGTGATTCTTATTGAGTGATATCCGAATAAAGTCAAAGATTAGAATCGGTTAAATACTTCTATTCTATTAGTCTTGTTTTGAAAGCGATCTTACAGCGCGTTTTATTAATTGAGTCATACTTGATGAGGTGAACTGCGATGAAGTAAGGAGTGCTATGAATACCCCTCATATGTTTCAAGATTCAATTCCCCATAATCATTGTTATGGTTGCGGCCCGCACAATGAACATGGCTTACAGATAAAGAGTTACTGGGTCGGCGACAACGAATCAGAATGCGTTTTCACACCGAGCGCCCATCACTGTGCTGGGCCAACGCGCTACTTAAATGGTGGGGTGATTTCGACAATTATTGATTGCCATTGTGTTTGCACAGCGATTGCTAAAGGCTATCAGATGCAAGGGAGAGACATAGGGCAAGGCAAAACGATTTGGTTTGCAACGGGTAAGCTTGAGGTTTCATTTTTTAAACCTGTCCCCATAGACAAAGAAGTGGTGTTGAAAGCGACGATCATAGAAGCGAAAGAGACCAAAATAACACTTCAGTGTCAGCTTATGAGCAATAGCGAAGTGTGTGCTGAAAGCCACGTAATTGCGGTAAAAGTACCTAACACTTGGTTCCAGTCTTGATATTCACAAACCCCAGTAAGCACCTCCATATTGTCATGATGATGGTATGGAGGTTCTCTAATTTTTGGCTGTTGGAACTTCTCAATATTGCGTGAGAGCTTTGTTATCGATTAATAAATCAACGTTTGTAACTGAAGGGGCGCGTGAGTACGAAATGTTCGTAGGAAAAGCTTTTTGACGTAGGTGGCTTCACATCCAGAATTAAATCTACCTGATCAGTGATGAGATACTCACGAATTAACTCCTGACGATGGGGGATCTCCTGATAACGGATGGCGATGTTAGTTCCCGCGATGGTTTGCTCTGATTTACCGATGATCTGTTGAATCAACGAGTCAAAAGCCGAGACCACAAACTGATGATGGTGCTGGGTTGGATCGAAGTCATCCAAGCTTGAAAGGGCGTCATCGATATTGAGCATGGAAGATTCCACTTGCGCATAAAAACTATTCGCGACTGAGCTCGGTACGATCCCACCTCCTGAGCGAATAAAAAGCGGTTTTCCGACCGTCTTATCTTGCAGTCGTTTGATAGCATTGCTGACTGATGTTTGTATACCGCGATAAAGATACGCAGAAGGTTAAGATCAAAATGCTTTTGCTTCGACACAATCGGTTATCCAGATTTCAGGAAGTCATGTTTAGCATACCTCAGTGAAGTCGTTTCAAACAGATAGGTGATGGGAAGGGGATCAAAGCTCTGTCAGATGAAGCGCTTGATTTCGCATTCTATTAGGTTATTTTTTTGGTCAATAAGATCGAAAAAGGAAGCCATTTTGTTCATTCAGTTTTAATTGTTGCGCTAGGTCAGGAAAGCATAGAAAAGAGTGATGGCAAAGTAGAATAATGACCTACAATTATTAAGGTATTTCTAATTTGACTGCTACTAATTTTATAAAATCAACCCATACTCCGAGCGTGATCGATATCTATAAAATATCATGTTCTGTTCGTGTTTTACTTTTGGGAAACATACATTTTAAACGCTAACCCTTTAGGGTTATTGCAGTTGGATTCGTAAATCAATATTTTCGTGCGTAAGCCAATAGCCACGAAGTATCTAGGGCTAAAAATTGAGACGTGAATGTCGACGTGTAGCTAGGAAAATAATAATGAGTATATCTGACCTATCTTTTAAGCAAAAAGTTATCGCTTTGCTTACCTTACCGATCTTGGGCTTTCTCTGGTTAAGTGTAGCCTCTATCTCTCAGAGTGTTTCGACAGCCAACGAAATGTCTTCCCTCAACCAAATGACGCGCTTATCTGTTGTGTACAGTGAATTAGTGCATGAGCTACAAAAAGAGCGAGGGATGACCGCGGGTTATCTTGGTTCAAAAGGCACTAAGTTTGTTAGTGAACTGCAATCACAGCGTCGTTCTTCGGACGGTAAACGTCAGACAAGAAATGAGTTTTGGCAGAGTGAAGGAATTGAACTCACCACGATCACTCAATTAAACCAATCGATTTCTCAAAGCCTCAATCAGATAGACACAATCCGCCGTCAGGTAGACGCTCAGTCGATTAAACTCTCTGATGCTCTTGCTTACTACACGCAAATTAATGCTCAGTTGTTGAGTGTTTCTGGGTTGATTGCTGAGCTCAGTACAGATTCTCAAATTACCAATGAAACCATCGCTTACTACAATTTCCTTCAAGGTAAAGAACGAGCGGGTATTGAGCGCGCGGTGCTTAACAATACGTTTTCTAAAAATGAGTTTGGCCCTGGAATGCTAACTAAATTCATTTCTTTAGTAACGGAACAAGATACGTACTTTAGGAACTTCAACGTGCTTAGTAACGACGCAAACAAGCGTTTCTTTGAACAGCAGATGAAAAACAATGCAGTGCTTGAAGTGACGAAGTTACGTCAAATCGCAAAGTTAAAAACCAGTAATTTCGATGTTGACCCTGTGTTCTGGTTTACTCAATCGACGGGGCGAATTGTTCAACTTAAAGGTACAGAGAATAAAATTGCAGAGTCGCTGATTGAGCTTACACAACAAAAAGCTAGTGAAGCGAAAGGTGAGTTAATTCTTGGTATTTCGAGTTTTGCCTTTATCGTTATTGTTGCTTCATTCATTTGCTACAAAACAGTGAGTGATTTAACGAAGCGTGTGAAAAACCTGACTTCTGTAATGGCGAGCGTGAGAAATGATAATGACTTGTCAGTTCGAGCCTTACATTGTGGTAGCAGTGAATTGGGTCAAATTTCAGAGTCTTTGAACGAAACACTTGAGAAGTTTTCTGAGGTGATTAATAACCTATCGAGTTCAAGCATGACATTGGCGTCGGCGGCAGAAGAAACGTCTCAGACTTGTGAATACAACTCAACGTCGATGTTGGAGCAACAAGATCAAATTGGTTTGATTGCAACAGCAACCGAAGAGTTATCAGCAACGGTTAATGAAGTGGCAGATAAAACTCAGCAAACCGCTGAATCAGCGAAACTGGCAGACGATCAGGCACAAGGTGGCCTTGCAACGGTTCAAAGCTCTTACCAATCGATTGAAAGCTTAGCCGCTGAGATTGACGGTTTAGCGGAGAAGATTACTCACCTTCACGAGAGCAGCAATAACATTAATAACGTGATTGATGTGATTAAGTCGGTGGCAGAACAGACTAACCTGCTGGCTTTGAATGCTGCGATTGAAGCGGCTCGTGCGGGAGAGCAGGGCCGTGGGTTTGCAGTGGTGGCGGATGAAGTTCGAACACTGGCTCAACGTACTCAGGAATCGACCTCAGAAATCGAAGGCTTTATTTCTTCACTTCAATCCGATGTCGAAGCAGCATTCAGCGTGATTGATAACAGTCAGAAAAAAGCGCGTACTGCAGTGACCGACTCACAAGATGTCGAGCAAACCTTACAAGGCATTTCTGAATCAGTGAGTGAAATCTTCAGCATGGCTGATCAAATCGCCACCGCAACAGAAGAGCAAGCTGTCGTGACTCAGGACATTGCGAAGAATGTCATGACAGTTGAAGAGAAATCGACAGAGTCGACCACGGGCGCGACTCAAATTGCTACAACCGCGAGAGAGCAAGCTGAGCTAGCCACTTCTTTGAAAAACATGGCCAACACTTTTAAAAGCTAAAAGCTAAAAGCTAAAAGCTAAAACGACAAACAAACGCCTTAATTTATTAAGGCGTTTTTTTATTCTAGTCGGATTGGCTTCCTTTCCTTCTACCATATTTTGCAACCCCCTGACTTTTCTTGATAGTAGCCATGTAAAATCCCGAAAACGCTACCTATGTTAGTGTTTTAGTCTACTCTGTTTCTGTGTGATGGTGTTTAATTTTCTGTTTAACTTTTTTCATTACGGCGGAGTCTTACCTAACAATTGAACATTGTTTTATATTTATGGAAGTTGCAATGAAGTATCTAGTTTTCCCTTTCTGTTTCCTTTCTTTATGCGCAGTGGCTAGTGAGAGTGACCATTATGTGAGTTTTGGTGTCTCTGACGGGCACACCGCGTTCTACTCGTCAGAATTTAATCCAAATATTGGCTATCAGTATGTAAGCGAAAATACCCATCGTTGGAGCATCAGCGCTTCTCATGGGGTTGATTCCAATTACAGTACCTTGGTAGGAGGATATGATTATTTTTATGATTTAAATGATAGGTGGGCATTGCTCGCGGGGGTCACTACCGGTGTTGCGTTTTCATCGGGCTATGAAGATGGCGCCTTAGCCGGTGCGAGAATCGGGGCTCTCTATGAGCCGGTGAGTAACTTAAAGCTAGAGTTTGGATACCGTGCTCAGGATACAGTAAGTAATTGGAAGGACCGCGACATGTCGAGAATTGAGAGCCTGTATATCGGTGTCAATATGAAGGTGTAATGGCGAGATAAGTCTTTAGGGATTGTATTGGGCTTTCAAGAAGGGAGTGGGATAACTGCTCCTTTCTTTGATTTTCATTCTTTTCATGATTACGTGCCCACTTTAGAAAAAAGTGTCATTGTCAAACGCACTCCTCATGTCGACAAATTAGTGTTTGACCTCAAGTTAGGTTTAGGTTTTATGGTGGGTACCATCTTGATTATGGATTGGGTTAGAAGTGTCGAATGACCTTTGTGCCCAAAGCACAACAACACCAGAGGCTTGGATAATGATGACTACAAATGACTTAGCGGCTTACTTTACAAAAATGGGCTTAGTAGATAACCCACCAGTCACTGTTGAAGGGTTAACGACGTTACATCGCGCACAGCACCGTCGTATTCCATTTGAGAACTTTGACATTCAATTGGGAAGAAGCGTTTCCGTAGATTTTACCGACATCGTCGAAAAAATAGTACACAACGAACGTGGAGGGTACTGCTTTGAATTGAACGAGCTGATGTATCAAGTACTTGATGCGTCGGGTTTTAAGGTCACGAGGCAGCTTGCTCGTGTTCATAAAGGCCCAGAGCCAACGGGTCGTAGCCATCAGTTTTCACTAGTAGAATTGAATGATCAAAAATGGGTGGTGGACACCGGGTTTGGCTCACACACTCCTCGCACTCCATTACCTTTAGAATACGGTGTGGAAATAAAGACAGATATTCAAACTTTTCGATTTGTAAAAAGCGAAGTATACGGATCGATGCTTCAGGTTTATGAAAAAAATGAAGAAGGCATTTTAGATTGGCAAAACCTATACAGTTTCGAGTTCGCACATGTTTGTGCTGGGGATATTCAAACCAGTAACTTTTTCGTATCTTGCTATCCTGAGTCGTTTTTTTTCAAGAATCGTATTGCGGCATTTCCTAGCGAGAATGGTATCGTGTTGTTGTTCAATCACAGCCTTAAATTGGTCAGCCAAGGAGCGATAACGGAAATTGAGTTGCAAGAAGATGATTCCTATTTAGAGGCAATTAAACATCACTTTGGTATTGATTTAGGTGTGCCTATTCAGGAGTTAAAGCCTGTTGAGGTGTCCTAGCCGCGTTCCTTCTTAGCGTTTAGGTAGTGTCATTCTAAACGCTTTTTCTGATAGTTCTCCCAATCTCACGTTTATGCAAAATCACGACTGATCAGAACTGTGATTTTGCTTCCTACATCTACAGCTTTGTAATCCATTTTGATTACATCGGTTACAACGCCTTACCCATCGATTTTACGGGAATTGTTATCCTAATTACCGATAAATAAATGCGCCAATTATTGGTGCGATTTTCAAACTGATTTTGTTTTGAGGTAAAAATGAAGAGATGTATTTTAGCTTTAGCCTTAGTTGCTGGTTCTAGCACTGCGTTGGCGAGTGAAGTTTATGTAGGTGCTGCTTATTCCCAGTTGGGTTACGGAAAAGTGGCTTATTCTACTGAAGTAGAAAGCGATAACGGCTTTGCCGCCACTCTCGGGTACAACTTCATTTTTGGCGACACTTTTACCTTAGGAACTGAGATTGAGTACAAAGATCTTGGCGGCGTAGTTGAGAAAGAAAGTGTAGGTACGGGCAACTATGTGCAAATGGACTTATCCGCTACTTCAGTTGGCGTAAACGCTGTGCCTAAATTTTACATGAATGATAACTTCTACATTCTTGGTAAAGTGGGAATGCACAACGTAAGCTACACAGCTAAATTTGATTCGAATGTCGCAATGGGTTCCCAGAAAGAGGTGAGTGACTCTTCTGTTGAATTTGGGTTCGGTGCGGGTGTTGGTTACCACTTCGGGCAGTTTACCGCTCAAACAACGTATGAAGTCATCACCATTGATAGCACTGAAATCAGCGCTATTAACATTGGTGCACAATACAACTTCTAGTAAAAATAAAGAGCCGTATTGGATTACGGCTCTTTATTCTCGCCTAAATTAAACAATCAGGCTGCTTCGGTTTTTGAAAATACTGGATGCGCCGTGACCACGAGCAAGCAGCAGATTGTCTTCCGCTTCATACCAAACATGTTCTATGGTCGCGAACTTTTTAAGCTCTGCTATGCCCGCACTCAACGTTGTTGTTATTTTTTGGTCGTTGAACGAGAACGGTGTTGAAGCGACAGTCTGCTGTATGTCGTTGACCAGCCGATATTCATTGATAGGGCTTTCGCCAAAGTTATCGTTTTTCACTAAAATAACGAATCGCCCCTCTCCTAAGTAGTACAAAAACTGCCTATCAATAATGGTGTAGGCTCTTTGTATGATTTCGATAAAAAGCTTGTCTGAAAACGCATAGCCAAATTTGCTATTGATTGATTTGAGGCTATCAATGTCAAACATAATAAAAGCGTTATAGGTTTTAAAATCATTATTCAGCATCTGTATTAAAGAGTTCCGACTCAATGCGCCGGTGAGTTGGTCGTGACTTCCGAGGTATTGCACATAAGACTTAGAGCCTTCTCTTTCACTTTCGTACTTTCGGCTCACCGCTGTGATAACGAGATAACAGCAACAGAAATTCAAAACAGAAAGTAGATAGTCATACTTACTGTAGAGTGCTATTTCATGAAGTAAAATAGAGACTTGCGCGAGTAATAAAGCAACAGAATATATGAGTGCGTTTTTACTGCCTAGAAGAAGATAAAATAAAATAGGTACACAGGCTGACCAAATATATATCCCTTCTTCTAATGGTTTGTCATATTCTGCGAAACATGAAACCACCGCGATAAAAAACACATGAATATGGGAGTGTAAAGTGATGCTTTTATTTTTTCGTATTTCAGACAGAGTAAATAAGGCCAAGAATAAGTAGAATAATTCTAAGACTGATAAAATATAAGACTTATTTGGAAACAGAAAGCTGTTTCCAATTGATAGCGGAATCGCAAGGATGACCAAAGTGATGCATAAAGCAGTAAGGACTTGCTTTCGCATCGTTTCATTCGAATTAATCATGTGGTTACCACAATTCAAGTTAAGGGGTGCGAAGCATTTAGTGCAATATACGGGCTAGATAATCCTCGTATTCAGTCTAAAGGGCTATGAGTTAAAGGGTAAATTGGATTCCAAGGTTAAATGAGCGTTCAGAGCGTTGCCGTTTTGCCGCTTCAAAGCCCGCAACAAGTCCAAATACTCGTCCAAATTGGAATACGTTCTTTAACTTGATGGTGTCTTTTTCTTGCTCTAAGAAGTCTCTTTGGTATGAGAGGTCGACTAGCCAATGCTTCGCCACTTGAACCCGAGCGCCTGATTTACAGTAGGCCGCCTGTTCACTGTAAGAACTGCTATAGTCGCTGTCGGCGCGGTAGTTAACGGCACCACAAGAGATAGGAATAGAAAACGCTTCGTTGATTGGGGCGTTAAAACCCGCACCTATGCTCCACTTGTCAACCTCTGAACTCATTCTGGTGACAAAATCGGCCTCTCCTTCTATGAAGAACCTTTCAGCGATATTTAGCCCTACGTCAAGGTACAAACCGCCTAGTGTTTTGTCTTCATCGTTTTCGTATTGGTTGTTGAGGTAAGGAGAAAGGGCGCCTGATTCAAATGTAGTCTGTTTGTAACCAAAACCAATGTAAGAAAGCTCGTTAACGATATTACTGCTCGCAAAAGATGGGAAAGAGAGTGTTAATGCAGTAATATTAAGTAAAACTCGGTTCATATTGAAATAACTCATGGTAGGAAACGGATAATCGAATATTAAAATCCTTTGCTGAGTTATTCGAATGAAGAGTTGTAAGATTTGTAAGCGATATCTTTCATCGGGATAAAACTAAGCATAATAAAGCACTTTATTTTTTCTCTAACTTTGAGAATCTTTTTAGTTTTCACGAATATTGTGATGTTGCATTGTTTTATATAAGTAAATATGAAGAATTATATTTAAAACCTAAAACTTGTTAACGGGTCGTTGTGTTTTTTTGTGCTAGTTAATACGCGATGAATGCTCATTTGTAAGTTATGTACTCATTGTGTGTATTTGTTCACCTTTTAATTAAAACAGCCTTATATATACTCCACAAAATTAGTGTGTATTAAGGAGTGGTTAGTGAAAAAAGGAACAATACTGATCATTGAAGATGATTTAGAGATCAGCCGCTTAATTCAATTGTATCTGGAAGCGGACAGCTTTGAAGTGTTCTTGGTTAGTGATGGTGAGCAAGCGATAGAAGCCATTCGAACCATTAACCCTGACTTGGTCTTACTGGATCTAATGTTACCTGGATTAAGTGGCGCGGATATCTGCATTCAAGCGAAGCAGTTTTACGAAGGGCTGATTTTAGTGCTTACCGCGTCAGAAGAAGAGATGAATGAAGTGAGTCTATTACGATTTGGTGCTGATGATTACTTGACAAAACCCGTCAGGGGGCATGTTTTGTTAGCGAGAATTGACGCTTTGTTGAGAAGAAAGTCAGGTCGTCTTTTGGCACATAGAAGCCTTTTGACACATACAAGCTTTGATGCAAACGTCAAAGAAACCTCATCGTCTGATTTGGTTATTGATGCTGTAAGTAAACGGATTTTCTATAGAGGTGAAGACTTAGGCTTAACCACTTCGCAGTTTGAAATTTTTCAGATATTGATTGAGAACAGAGGAAAAGTAGTGACGCGTGAAAGCTGTTGTCAGCTTTTTAGAGGGATCGAACTGGGGTTTAATGACCGTTCGGTTGATATGCGGATCTCTGGGCTAAGAAAGAAGTTGGCGCGTGCAGAATGTTCAGGAACGGTAATTAAGAACGATTAGAAATAAAGGGTATATGCTTGTTGAGTCTTGAATCGGTGACCAATATGTTTTCGAGGCTGTATATCGGCATCGCTCTCTCCATTTTGTCGATTGTCATGTTCGCTTTTTGTCTTGGCGAAAGTTACTTGTACAAGAGTAACGTAGAAGCGTTTTTAAGGGATGGGCATCTCTTTTTAGATAATTACCAAGCGAGCCAACTTGATGACAACGGCTTGTTTGTTGATCTTCAGGAAAGTGGAACGGTTCGGACTTACACCGCTCAAGTGGCATTGGTGTCCGGATGGGATCAAGAAGCGCCGTGTAACCTTTGTAAACAAGTATTAGTCATCGATGGTCTGCCGATTTATGCTGACGATAAGTACTACACGACCGTTATGTTGATACCCGATTCAACAGACTACTTAGTGTTTTCTAAAGATAAAAACTATTTTGCCTATTCTACACCTTGGTTTAAAGCGACTTCATTTTTGTTTTTGTTGTCGTTTATTTGTGGCGTGATCCCCATTTTTATCTTTGCCATTTACCTTCCAACTCGGCATTTGCAGTTACAAATGGCCGAATTCCAGAAAACTCAGGCGCAATTCAGTGAGGGACACTTTTCGAAACGTGCGAAAACCGCTTTACCCTATCCGATAGGCGATGTTGCAAAGAACTTCAATAAAATGGCGGATGAAATAGAAGCTCGACTGATCCAGAGTCAGGTTTTTGCTCAAGCTATCCCTCACGAAGTCCGGACACCTCTGAGCCGAATCCAATTGGTTTGTGACCTGATTCGAGTTAAATCCCCAGAGTTTGATACTCAGCTGCTCGATGACATTGATTTATATGTCGAAGACATCAACACGCTTACGGAAGATATTATTCAGCTTTCACGCCTGACGTCTCAGGAATCCTCTTACTATGAGGCAAGAAAGGTAGAGTTGGATATGACGAATTTTTTGAATTCAAGAATCAGTGCTTTGCAAGCTGACGGAATTGCACTTGAAAGCGAAGTCGCTGATTGTTTTAGTCTTTATTGTGATCCAACGATGGCGAGATTAGTGATTGATAACCTGATCAAAAATGCTGTGGAATATGCGTCTAAGCGCGTTCTTGTGAGCTTGAAAAGCAACACTACTCAGCTACTGTTCACTGTTGAAGATGACGGAACAGGAATCCCTGAAGAGAAGCGCGAGGAAGTCTTTGTTCCATTCTCTCGTTTGGACAAAAGTCGTAACTCTAAAACAGGTGGGTTTGGCCTAGGCCTCGCCATCACGCTAGCGGCTGCTAAGCGGTCTGGTTGGGAACTTGAGGTTTCCGAAAGTCGGTATGGTGGAGCTCAATTTACACTGTTAATTCCATTAAATGGCAGTCAATGTATACAGCCAAAACCGATTGAACGATGATGTCACCGCTCATGAAGGCATAGTTTGTAGGATGTTGCTCAGTGACTGCGGTTGTTTAAGTATTACTGAGCATTCTTACAACATATCTATTGATAGACGAGCTGCCCGCGACTTTATGCAGCTTCTTTGTGATAGCTGGCAATAATCGTGATGTGGGAGACTGATTTTACAAAAAATTGCTCCTTTACGGCCTGGTATTCTTCATTGCCGAAGAAGTCATCTGCGGAAGATTGTGTTGGGAAGCGAATGGTAAATACGCGATTAATCGGTGTGTCGACCTCAGAAAGAAGCACTTCGGAAATTACAAAGTCGTAACCAAACCCTCCCTCGTAGCGAGCTAGAATAGGTTTCATTGCGGCACGGTATTGTGCGTAGATTTTGTTATCAGAGACTTCTAGCCCCACTAACATTTCAAACATGTTTCGCTCCTATTTGTTTTTCCGGTTCATTATCTTTTATCGGCAGTTGATAGCGGGTTACATCGAAGCCCAATCATTTTTTGAGGAAGCTCTAATTAATTCCATTTTTGCTGTCGTGTGCGCTACTTTAAGCTCGCTTGGATAATCAGCAGTTCGATATCTTTCTCAGAGGTATTCATTAACCCATGTGTACCAAAAGCCTTGTTGACGATCATGTCTCCTGAGGTAACGCGTTGCTCCTTTATCCAACTCCCCTTAGCGATTGAAAGGGGGAGCTCTATCTGAGCGAAAACTTTGGAATGCACTTACCGAGTGCTCACTGAATTTGTAATGCCAATGAGAGCAACTCCTCAATCATCCATGTTTCTAAAAAGTGTGAGCAGATGCCATCAGTGGATAAATGAGATGAGATAGAGACATAAAACAAACGAGTGTCTCATGGTATGGACTACTAAATAAGTTGCATTTGAAAAGTTATTATATTTATAAAATCAGCAAATAAAAGAGGGCTGTACATTTTACTGGAGATGGGAAGTACGGTGGCAGGCATTTGACTAGTTAAATGGCGGGGCTTAAGTTGGTAGGTTTTGAAGCAGACTGCACATAGAAGTTGGTTGGTCTCTATGTGCAGGCATCTAAAGGTTAGCCGCAGCAGCTACTAGAAGCACACGCACCTTGTTGTTGAATATCTTTGCCTTCTGCTAGATAAGTATTCGTTAAGTAGAAGTCACTAAATAACTCGATAAAATCCTCCGATACCGACTTTTCTGCAAGGCCGGTAGACAGCAAGTTCGCTTGCCATGCTTGCATTTTTGGTAAACCACACAAGAAATCGTAGCCTACTTTGTCTTTCACTATTGCTGCACGGTGAAGTAATGGAAGCCAAGCCATATCCACATTGCTAAGCGCGTTTGATTTGAAAAATAACGTCTCTCCGCTGAGTTTATCTTCAGCCTTTTTAAAAGCTTTGATCAGCTTCTCTGAGCGTTCCTCAAAGGTTACTGAATTCTTGCTGCTCATGGTGCCACATTGAGGTAAGTAGTGCTTTGAACCTAGGTAGCTCCATGCTCTGTCTAATGCTCTTTGCTCGTTTGTTACCCCTTGCTCTAAGGAACCAAACTCATCTTCAATATACTCAATAATCGCGTCCGACTCGAACAGTGTTGTGCCAGATTCAGTTATAAGAATAGGGACTTGTCCGTTAGGTGATACTTCCAAGAACCATTTTGGCTTATCACTTAAGCTGATGTAATCGATCTCGTACGGAATCTGTTTTGCTTCTAAAGCGGCAGTGACACGTTGAACGAACGGACAAATTTTAAAGCTTACTATTTTGATCATCTTAATTTACCTAATGTGTATTGATTTGAGCCATTTGGCTGTCTTGTACTTAATAAGACGACAGCGGATCGAGAAAGACGAAAAAAGACTGAATTTTTTAATAATGCTTTTTGAGTGAAGCGTAACTGATTGAAAAATAGTGCTATTAAACTCAGTGTTTTCAATGCATATCGTAGAACAGTGAAAGAATGACTATATTAAGTGTTGACCTGACTAAAGCTTCATAGTTTATCTTGCTTACCGAATGACGAGGAAAGTGCATGTACCGAATATCTGAATTGGCTGCCTTAGTGGGCTTGAGTCGCTCAACGCTTTTGTATTACGGAAAGTTAGGTTTGATTACGGCGAAACGCCAAAGTAATGGGTATCGAACTTATTCTGAAAGAGACCTGCAACGCGTACGTTTATTACAACGCTTACAGGCAGGCGGATTAACGTTAAAAGAGTGCCAAGCTTGCTTGGATGCAAAAGTGGATCGCCAGTTGCTGCTGAATCGTTTAGAAAAGTTAGACGATGAAATTGAGCAAAAGCAGCAGTCGCGAGATCTACTGGCGGCTATGTTAGGTCAAGGAGACTTAAAAGATTGGCATGAGTCGATAGACAAAATCGCGCCAGATGCACACCTCGATTGGTTAATACAGCAAGGTTTTGATGAGAAACAAGCTTTGCGCTTGAAATGGTTATCAAAAGATATGAACGAGCATGATCAATACATGGCGGACTTTGAGCACATTTTTGATGGCATTGAACGGTTAGGCCCAGGAGCACCCGAAGATACCGAAAATGCGTTACGCCAAATACCTTGTACTCCGAAATCTTTACTGGAAATTGGATGTGGTAAAGGAGTAGCAACTCAAGTCATCGCAGCCTCTCTCGATTGCCCAATCACAGCTGTCGATAACGATGCTAACGCACTAGAGGTGTTGACGCAGCGGCTGCTAGAACAAGATAACGGTCATAGGGTTAGTGTGGTATGTGCAAGCATGACGGATTTACCCTTTGAGAAGCCGGCATTTGATGTTATTTGGAGTGAGGGCAGTGCCTATATCATGGGGGTTAAACAAGCGATGAAGCAGTGGATGCCATACTTGAATACAGGTGGTGTGCTGGTGGTTAATGACTTGGTTTGGTCAACCGAAACACCAAGTAAATCCGCTTTGGAGTTCTGGCAAAAAGAATACCCGGATATGACGACAGCTAAGGAGCGAGTCAAGCAGGCACAGGCGCTAGGTTATCAAGTTTTGAGTCAGTTTCCTTTAAGCCGTGCTGGGTGGGATGCTTATTATCTTCCCTTAAAAGCACGCTTGATGGCCCTCGAGACGGAAATGAAAAGCTCTATGGCTTATCAAGATATGAAAAGAGAAGTGGACACCTACTTTACGACTCAAAAAGAATACGATTATCAATTTTTTGTGCTTAAGAAAGCATGATTGGACAGTGAATATGATGAATTTTAGACCGTTTTCCCAGAGTGAAATCGACACAATAAAACAACTTTATACCGATACTTTTTCAGATTCTGAAGGGGAGAAAGAAGGCATCGCCGTTGGTCAATTGAGCTACGAGTTATTGACCACAACCCCCGCAGATGATTTGCATTGCTTTGTTGCTGAGAACAATGAGCAACTTCTGGGGGCGGTGATTTTTTCTAGAATGTCTGTTGCTGCTGGGCAATGCGTTTACTTGTTGTCTCCAATGGCAGTCAGTACTCAAAACCAGAAACAAGGGGTTGGGCAGACGTTAATTCGTTTTGGGCTTAATGCTCTTAAAGAAAGTGGCGTTGAGCTCGTCGTGACTTATGGCGATCCGAATTACTATTCGAAAGTGGGGTTTGAATCAGTTTCGGAACAAGTGATTAAAGCACCTTTCTCATTGAGCTTCCCACACGGTTGGTTGGCTCAACCATTAGTTGGAGAGTCACTCCCACTCATTTCTGAGACGCCAACTTGTGTTGAAGCACTCAACAACGCGGCATACTGGTGATCTTATAAGCCACGCTGACGCATAGTGCGAAACAGACAAACGGCGATACTAAAGATGCACTTAGCAACTTAAAAACTAAGGGGCTAAGTGTTTCTCGACTATCGACGAAATTGAGTCCCTAGACGCTGGTTTACCGCTGACAACCTGTTGAGTTAGCAACCCGAGCAGTAGCGTATAAAGCATTTCTGGCTGCTTGTCATCAACGTAGCTAGCCAATAAATTTTGATACTTATCATTTGCTAAGATCATGTTGCTGTCTTGAGCGACATGCTCTTGTCCAATGACATCGATATATTCCATTACCAGCTTCATTTCTTGAAAGTGGCGGGGCGCTAATATATTGAAAATTTGGATAAAGTTATTCACTTTCTCATCCAGATTGGCAGCGTTGGCTAAGGGATTATTTGCCAGTACGAGTTCATCGAATTTCACCATCGCTTCGGTAGAGGCTCTAAAAAGCGCATCCTTGCTTTTAAAGTAGTGATAAACCGCACTTTTGCTCATGTTTAAGTGTGTGCAAAGTTGTCTCATTCCGAGATCTTTGTATCCAAACTCAAGAAAAATCGTCGCTGCTTTTAAGGCTATTTCTTCGCGTTTTTTGTCATGATCGACAATCTTAGGCATGAGGTTTCCTTTTTCAATAACGTAGAGCCTCGGCTCTTTGGTGGGGCAAAGTAAACCAGAATATAAGAGAAAACGCTAATACTCTGAACGTCCGTTTCGGACGGCTTGTTGGTGATGCTGCTTCATTGCAACCTTCACTTCCATCAAGGATGTCTTACAAATTCATTTTAGTCCAATTGGTCTTTTTAGGTTTACTTTGTTTAATTGATCTTTTACCTTAAAAAGACCAAGTGTTCTAAAATAGGTGAGAAACATGAAAATTGACTGGGAAATTCCAAAAGCTCGCGATGGCTTTCGCGGAAAGTTAGATAAGTTTATTGGCCCGGGCGCAACATCAGCAGAGAAGAATTTACAAGGCTATTTACCTTTAATAGCCGGTGCTGCGATGCTGTTTTATGCGTGGAGTACCCCTTTGTCCTGGACTTTAACCCAATATGTTGTCGCGGCTTTGCTTACGATTGATATGCTCGGTGGGGTTATTACGAATGCGACCTCCAGCGCTAAACGTTGGTTTCACCGCGAAGGTGAAGGTTTTAAGCAGCATATGAGTTTTATTGGTACGCATTTTATACAGCTAGGTTTGTTTAGCTGGGCATTTTTGGACCTAAATTGGGGGTGGATCGCACTGGCTGGTGGTTACGTAATGCTCGCGAGTTGTCTGATTTTACTGACACCACTGTACTTGCAGCGACCGGTCGCCCTTATCTTGTATTCGGTGAGCATTTTACTTTCCCTATACGTACTTGAAACGGTGCCGGGGTTAGAATGGTTTTTGCCAATTTTTTACCTTAAGTTGTTGGTTAGTCATATTCTAAAAGAAGAGCCGTATCGTCCGGAAAATGAATCCGTTCATTAAGTGGGCATTGGGCTAAGATTTGCCACCGCTTATGGAAATGAAAAAGTGGGCGGAAATGAAAAAAGCCCAAGATTGTCTCTTGGGCTTAATATCGTAGAAAGGTTTAAATGCTATTTCATCATGCCTTGTCTATGACCAGCATGGTGCAGCACTATTTGTCCATGTATAGAACAGTACGGATAGACTCACCTTTGTGCATCAGGTCGAATGCTTCGTTTACATCTTCAAGGCCCATTGTGTGAGTGATGAACTCTTGAAGACCAAACTCGCCTGCCATGTAACGGTTAACGATTTCTGGAAGCTCTGAGCGGCCTTTAACACCACCGAACGCTGAGCCACGCCATACACGACCAGTCACAAGTTGGAACGGACGCGTTGAGATTTCTTGACCTGCACCGGCTACACCGATGATGACCGATTCGCCCCAACCTTTGTGACAACACTCAAGCGCTTGACGCATCACGTTGACGTTACCAATACACTCGAAAGAGTACTCAACACCGCCGTCAGTCATATCAACAATCACTTCCTGGATTGGCTTGTCGAATTTCTGAGGGTTGATACAGTGTGTTGCACCCAGTTGTTTCGCTAGCTCGAATTTGCTCTCGTTGATGTCAACACCAATGATGATTTCAGCACCCGCCATACGAGCACCAATGATTGCAGAAAGACCGATACCGCCTAGGCCGAATACCGCAACGTTGTCGCCTTTTTCTACTTTAGCCGTGTTAAGAACTGCGCCCATACCGGTTGTTACACCACAGCCTAGAAGACACACTTCTTCAAGTGGTGCTTCTTTGCTTACTTTTGCTAGTGAGATTTCTGGAAGTACTGTGTACTCAGAGAAAGTCGAGCACCCCATGTAGTGGTAGATTGGCTCGCCGTTGATAGAGAAACGGCTTGTGCCATCAGGCATTAGGCCTTTACCTTGGGTTTCACGAACCGCTTGGCACAGGTTAGTTTTTCCCGATTTACAGAACTTACACTCGCCACATTCCGCAGTGTACAGTGGGATAACGTGGTCGCCGACTTCAACGCTTGTTACGCCTTCGCCCACCATTTCAACGATACCGCCACCTTCGTGACCAAGGATTGAAGGGAAGATACCTTCAGGGTCGTCACCAGAAAGCGTGAATGCATCCGTGTGACAAACACCAGTCGCAACGATACGAACCAGTACTTCACCGGCTTTAGGCAGTTCAACGTCAACCGTTTCACGCTTAAGCGGCTCGCCAGCAGCCCATGCGACCATAGCTTTAGATTGGATATGAGTTTGACCCGGTTTGATTTCAATCGTCATTGGATTTTCCTATATAAGTCGTGGAAGCGGAGGCTCAGTAGCTTGTTGGGAATGAGAGTTCACCGTAAGTGTTGAAGTCATTCGCTTTAAGGTTAGTCGAGCTTGTTTGTTTCCGCTGTCTCGTTTTGTTGGAGCCAGTATAGGTATTTGTGGAAAATTGATAATCCCACCAAAATGAAAATGATTTTTACGTATATGTAATAAAGGCAGGTGGGGCTAGATAAACGATGAAACGTCTATACTCAATGCTATATCCGCAGACGCTCAAGTATCCGGCTTGGGGTAATTAGGGCTAACTATGAAAGTAGTGATAGGGCTATTACGTAAATTGAAAATCAGCAATAGACTGATGTTTGGTTATTTGGCTTTGTTTCTGCTGATTTTAAATGGCGCGAATCTCGTTCATTACTTAACCGTCCGAGATTTACTGCAGAATAAAATTGAACGTGAGCTTCAATTGACTACGTCTTCTATCGCCAACAGCATTCACACCACTGCGAATACCACCATCCGTAATTACTTGAGAGCAATCAGCGAAACCAATCTGATCTACGTTCAAACCCAATATCAACGATTTAAAGCGGGAGAGATCACGGAATCAGAAGCTAAGCAAAATGTGTCCCAAATGTTTATTCAGCAAAGGATCGGAGAAAGTGGTTACCCGTATGTTGTCGACTCAAGAGGTATCATTCAAATTCACCCCAAAACGGCATTGATCGATCAGAACTTAATGGAGTTCTCTTTCATGCAGCAGCAGGTGAAAACGAAGAAAGGCTACTTAGAGTACGACTGGAAGAACCCTGGGGAGAGCAAAGAGCGGCCGAAAGCGTTGCACATGATTTACTTCCAACCGTGGGATTGGATTATTTCCTCATCCTCTTATCGTTCAGAATTCCTATCATTGATTAATATTACTGACTTTCAAACTTATATTTCCTCTCAAAAATTTGGTGAAACCGGGTATTCCTATGTGATTAATTCACTAGGTGACGTGGTGCTTCATCCATTTATCAGCGGTAATTTTCTTGATGTAAAAGACTCGAATGGCTTCGCGTTTGTGAAAGCGATTTTGGCGCAAAAAAATGGGGCGATTACCTATACCTGGCGTAACCCAAATGAAGGTTCTTATCGAGAGAAATACGCCATTTTTCAATATATCCCGGATTATGATTGGTACGTGGTGTCTGCCACATACAGCGAAGAGTTGTTCCGACCGGTGGAAGAGTTATCGCAGATCTATTTGGTTATATTGTTCGTATCGGTCGCGGTACTTATCCCTTCTAACTTGTTGTTGAGCCGCTCGATTGTGATCCCTCTTAAGCAAGTGATGGAATCATTAAAAGCAGCAGGCTCTGGGCGTTACGATACGCGAATGGAAGAGCGAGAAGAATGCAATGACGAGTTAAATGAACTCAGTCATTATTTTAATCGCTTCATGCATGAATTAGAGCAATCAAACAAAGAGCTGCACCTTCAGATCGAGAAAAAAATTCAAGCGCAGCAGCAACAAATGGATTTAAACCGTCAGCTAGAAGACTTAAACCAAAGCTTAGAGAACAAAGTCGTAGAACGAACTCATGACTTGCAAGTCAGTATGGCGCAACTCCAAGAAACCCAAGAGCAGTTGGTAGAAGCTGAAAAGCTTGCCGCCTTAGGAGGTTTAGTCGCGGGAGTGGCGCATGAGGTGAATACGCCGTTAGGTATTTCAGTTACAGCCACTTCTTTGATCGGGGAGATCATCGATGAGCTGAATCGAGCTTTTCTCAATCAAACGTTAACCAGCGTGCAATATTCAGAATTGATGGAGCGACTTGTTGAAACGAAAGCCATGCTCGAAAGTAATCTAGCCAGAGCGACGAAATTGATTAAGGATTTTAAGCAAACCGCAGTCGATCAGGTTTCTGAGAACCAAAGTGAGTTTTTGATAGAAGACGCTCTAAAGGCACTTGTCAGTAGCTTGCACTCTGAAACCGCGAAAGTTCCAGTGACGCCATTGCTGACGGTTGAGGGAAAGCTTGTGATGAACAGTTTGCCTGGGGTACTGACTCAAGTGGTTTCGAATTTGATCATGAACAGTGTGAACCATGGGTTTCCGCAGGCGCACCTCGACTATCTTCAACATGAAAATATCATGCCGAATATCTCCCTCGTAATTACACAAGCATCAGACGTGGTGACCTTTTGTTATCAAGACAATGGCATCGGGGTTGATGCGTCACTCCATCAAAAAATCTTCGAACCTTTTTATACCAGTAAGCGCGGGCAAGGAGGATCTGGGCTCGGGCTTAACTTAGTCTTTAATATGGTTAATCAAAAGCTTGGAGGAAAACTGCAATTCTCATCCATACCAAACCAAGGTGTTGAATTTACCTTAGAGCTGCCAGTTAATTTACCTGAGAGTTAGGAGGAAAAAGCCACCTTTTTTGACTATTAAAGACAAAAATTGTGGACTCAACACAAGCGATTATCGCAAAAAAAGCCCCCCACACTTTATTAGTGAATTGTTATGGTGTTTTATAAGAAATGTTAATGATTGCTTGGTGTTTTATATAGTGTCACTAGGTGATTGGAGTGAGTAAACCGCGGTGAGTCATCGAAGGTTTAGTCTCTAACTTACGAAAATAATTAGCAAAATTATTCATTTAAACCATGCGCAGTCGAACTATCAAGAGGGTGGTGTAGTGAACAGTGACGTTTATTCAGCCAAAGAGATCGCTGAACCCAATGTGAGTTCTCGACCTTTAAGTGCGCTGAAATCACCCCGAAGAAAATGGTTTGGTTGGAAAGGTATTGAGCAACGTTTAGTGCTCGCGTTGGCCATGCTTTCAATGACGACGATCTTTCTGTCGGTGGTTTCCACGTTTACCTTTAACGATCTTAACCAGCGCCTCGTTGAGCTCAAAGAAAGTGAGATTCCCGCACTGGATCAAGCGGCACGCTTGAACGACATGGTGCGCGTGATCATTGTCGCTTCTTCTCAATTGAGTGATGCTGAATCTAACCTTGAGCGAAAACAGTTTCTTCAACGCATTGAAGAAGCGATTGCTGTGATGGATGGCATCATGGTTCAGTTCCCTGAATATCACTCCTATTTTAAAGACCTGATCGCGCAAGTGCATAACAGCTTGAGTTTACTCTACCAAAGTGAAATCGAGTCCGATCATTTGAATAAAGAATTACGCAACTTACTCGAAGGCTTTTATCCTTTGTTGCAATTGGCCAGTAACTCACTGGATGCACTGCCACAGGCCAGCAAAGAGAGAATTCAATACACCCAGTTAAAGTCGCTGCTTTATTATCAATTGGGTTTGGTAGAGAAGTTATATAACGATTCGAGTTTTAATGAATTGGATTACACCAGCTATCGTTTAGAGCAAGTGGGTGAAGAGTGGTGGGCACTGTGGGTGAATGGTGATTTACGCAGTGAATTTCCTGAACTCGATAAACAATTAGCGGTGATTTACAACTTAGCCTCAAGCTCAAGTAGTCTGTACTCAGTGAAAAATAAAGCGCTAGATTATCGCTATCAAGAACAATACTTTCTACAAAATAGCCGAGAGCACCTTAATCAGCTAACCGTACAAATCGAAAGCAACACCAGCAAAGTAAACCGCAATATCGATCAATCGATCAATCAGGCTCAAGAGTCGCTGCACTCAAATCAACGTCTATCATTATTCCTTTCTCTATTCAGCATCTTAGCAGCGGCTGCGATTTCTTGGTTCTACGTTCGTAAAAGCATTCTAGAGCGTTTATTGCAGCTAAAAGACAACATGTTCGCGATTTCGACGGGTCATTTAGATACCGAAGTTGCGATCCGCGGGCGGGATGAAGTAACGCAAATGGCGAAGTATTTAAAAGTATTCCAAACCACCGCCAAAATCGTTAAGCAGACCAACCGAAAACTAGAAGCCGAGGTCGAAGAACGCACCTTGGCAGAAGCGAAATTACGTGTGACTCAAGATGAGCTAGTGCAAGCGGGGAAACTGGCAGCGCTTGGGCAATTGAGTGTCGGAATTACTCATGAAATCAATCAGCCGTTGACCGCAGTAAACAGCCATGTGCGCAGCGCTCAATTGTGGCTGGATAAAGATAGGCCAGACAAAGCTGCGCTCAATCTACAAAAAATTGAAACCTTACTCGAAAAGGTGGCTGCTATTACTCGCCATCTGAAAGCATTTTCACGCAAGAGTGATGGCAAAATCGAGAGTGTAGAACTGCAGGGCGTTATCAGCGATGCTATTGAGCTATTCGAAACCAGACGTAATAACGTGGCGATTGTTTATAAGAAAGGCCCGATTCCTAGCGTTCGAGCTAACAGCATTCGCCTTGAGCAAGTGTTGGTGAACTTGATCAGCAACGCGTTAGATGCGGTCGAATTGAATGACGCTCCGAGCATCGAAATCGCAACTTTAGAATCGGATGCCACAGTCACCATTTCGGTCAAAGACAATGGTCTCGGCATTCCAGTAGAAGACATCCCACACTTGTTCGACCCTTTCTATTCCCGTAAATCATCGGGTAAAGGGTTAGGCCTCGGCTTATCCATCGCATACAACATTATTAAAGATTTTGGTGGCTCGATTCATGTTGAATCGGTAGAGCATCAAGGCACAGAATTTATCGTTACTTTACAAAAAGGCACTCACTCATGACCCTAGAAAAACACATAGTTCTTATCGATGACGAAATAGATGTCGTGGAAGCCGTGAGTGAAATGCTAGAACTGGAAGGCTTTAATGTCACCACGTTTACAGACCCAAACCAGGGATTGAAATCATTAACCGCCAGTTGCCAATCTGTGGTGTTGTGCGATGTGCGGATGCCGAAAATAGATGGCTTAACACTGCTGAGTTCTATCCAGCACCGAGCGCCGAATGTACCAGTACTATTAATGAGTGGGCATGGTGATATTCCAATGGCCATAGAAGCGATGAAGCTTGGTGCATTCGACTTTCTCGAAAAGCCGCTGAATACCTCAGAGTTAGTGGAAAAACTCGATTTAGCATTGACTCAAAGTCAGCAAAATTTACCTCAGGTACCAGATGGTGAAGAGAGCGCTGAACTACCTATTGAGTCGGTCGTGATTGGCCAATCCAAGAGTATGGATACGATTCGAAAACAAGTGTTGGCACTGGCTCATACTGGCGTAGATACCATCATCAACGGTGAAACCGGGACTGGTAAAGAAGTGATCGCTCGAGCGTTACACCAATTTAGCCGCCGAAAACCCAAGTCGTTCGTTGCGATTAACTGCGGCGGCATGACAGAAAGCATCATTGAGAGTGAATTGTTTGGCCACGAAGCGGGAGCGTTTACCAGTGCCAACAAAAAGCGCATTGGCAAAATTGAACAGGCAAATGGTGGCACCCTGTTCCTAGACGAAATAGAGAGTATGCCAATCGCTGTCCAAATCAAGCTATTGCGCGTGATCCAAGAGCGCGTGATTGAGCGAGTGGGCGGTAATGAATTGATCCCTGTCGATATTGTGGTGGTCGCTGCCAGTAAAGCCGATTTAGCCAGCCTCAGTGAATCGGGTGAGTTTAGAGCCGATCTGTTTTATCGATTGAATATCGCTAGCCTAAACTTGCCAGCGCTACGCCAACGGAAAGAAGATATTCAGCTGCTGTTTCGCCATTTCGTGATCCAAGCGAGTAAGAAATATAAAACCCGCCCATCTACGATTTATCCTGAGCAAATCCAGCAGCTTAGTAGGCACGAATGGCCGGGCAACGTTCGAGAGCTTCGTAATGTTGCTGACCGATTTGTACTTGGCATTGTTGGTGATGGATTTGACCTTCAATCCCCCATTTGTGAATCGACCAATGAAGATTTTGCTTTTGAAAAACAGATGGAACAATACGAGCGAAATGTACTGACAGAGGCCTTGATTGAAAGCTCTGGCAACATCAATGAAGTGTCAGCGAAGCTGAACCTTCCCCGTAAAACCTTGTACCGAAAAATGAAAAAACATCAGCTTGATAAAGAGAGTTTTAAAGCCTAGATAAGCGATAAAACACACAAGACAAGAATGACCCATTATTAGAGTTAATAGTCTTGAGTGTTTTTCAAGTGCTTGTATTTTAAGTGAAATTATAATTGGCATGAAGCGTGCAATTCACTGGCTGTGGCGTTAGTCCACAGGAGGTCAACATCGGCCGTTACCGAAAGCTTGTATCACGGTAGCACTCCGCTTCGCTGACCGAACAACGGAAAGTACAAGAACATTGCTTGTTGCAAGGAGATACAAACATGAAGCAAATACTGAAAGGTTCAATTGCTCTAATACTAGGTATGACTGCGATGGGAGCAACTGCTGCGCCTAAGTCTGCTGATTTAGGGCCTCGTCCCCTCTTTTTAGTCAACAATATGGACGAAGGACCTTTGAAATCTAAGCTACTGAGTTGTAGTGAAGGGCCTTTTCATCGAAGTGATTTTTCAATTGGCCACCGTGGTGCTGCCATGCAGTTCCCAGAGCATACTAAGGAATCGTATTTAGCGGCGATTCAAATGGGTGCCGGTGTCGTGGAATGTGACGTTACCTTCACCAAAGACAAAGAGCTTGTTTGTCGCCACTCGCAAAGCGATCTTCATACTACGACGGATGTGCTAGCGCACCCAGATCTTGCGAAGAAATGTTCAGTGCCTTTCAAGCCAGCAAACCCAGCGACAGGCGAAGATGCGCAAGTAGAGTGTCGTACGTCTGATTTTACTTTGGCGGAATTTAAAACGCTGAAAGGAAAAATGGATGGTGCAAACCCGAAGGCAACCACGGTTGAGGAATACATGAATGGCACACCGGGCTGGCGCACTGATTTGTACAGCCAAAGCGGGACTTTGATGACACATGCAGAAAGTGCAGCTTTATTTAAAAAGCACGGAGTTAAAGTGACACCTGAATTGAAGTCTGCTTCTGTCGACATGCCTTTCAATGGCTTTACTCAAGAAATGTACGCGCAAAAGTTAGTCGACGAGTTGAAAGCGGCTGGCTTTAAGCCATCTGAAACGTATTTGCAGTCGTTTAACTTAGATGACGTGAAGTACTGGATTAACGAGAATCCAAAGTTTGGTAAACAAGCGGTGTACTTAGATGATCGTGTTTATGACCAAGCTGATTTCGTGGCGTCTGTTGAGAATATGAAAGACTTGCGTGATGCCGGCGTCAACATCATTGCGCCACCACTGTTTGCTCTTGTTGAACTCGATGACAAAAACGACCTTGTGGCGTCTAACTATGCGAAGTTAGCCAAAGAAGCGGACCTCGATATCATTGCTTGGACGCTAGAGCGCTCTGGCCCATTAGCACAAGGTGGCGGTTGGTATTACCAAAGCGTTAAGCAAGGCATCAACAATGATGGCGATATGATGAAAATGCTGGACGTACTAGCGCAAGATGTGGGCGTGCTTGGCGTATTCAGTGATTGGCCAGCAACGGTTACTTACTACGCAAACTGCATGGACAGCCAATCTTAATAGATGGCCTGTAAGTGGGTTTAAAAGCCATAGACATAAAGGTCCTTGGTTTAAAAAATGGATAGTTTAAAGAGCCTTCTGGCTCTTTTTTTAGCCATAAATATCATGGGACATAAATGACCCAAATGCAGTCTATGCGCTTGGACACGAGTGACCCATAATCAATTGATGAATTGAGTATTTTGTTTAAGTTGTTGAATTTTAATGATTTAATTGTTGGCATGATGGCTGCAATAGAACTTGTGACTTTCAACAATAAGTAAAAGTAAGGTTTGAATATGAAAATCAGTGTTAAAGGACTGTTAATCGCTAGCTCATTACTACTTCCTTCAATGGCTATGGCAAGCGACTGCTCTAGCCGTGGTGTGTTAGACGATCGATACTGTGATGAAAACCAAGATTTAGTGGCGGATTCACCGAAAAATCCTGATGAGTGGAACGATCCAAGCACGCTTGTATTTACGTACACGCCAGTAGAAGATCCTGCATTGTATAAAGATGCATTCGCAGACTTCCAAGCGCACCTAAGCAAGATCACTGGCAAACGAGTGATTTACTACACGGTTCACTCGAACTCTGCGCAAGTAGAAGCGATGCGTTCTGGCCGTTTACACGTTGCTGGTTTCTCAACGGGGCCAACAGGCTACGCGGTTAACCTAGCGGGTTACGTACCAATTGCCGTTAAAGGTGATGAGTCTGGTTTCCAAGGCTATAACCTAATTACTATCGTTCGTAAAGACAGCGGTATTAACACTATGGCTGATCTGAAAGGGAAAAAGGTTGCTCACACTTCTGCGTCTTCCAACTCTGGTAACCTTGCTCCACGTGCGCTATTCCCTGCTAAAGGTCTAGTGCCAGATGAAGATTACAAAGTGTTGTACTCAGGTAAGCACGACCAATCTATCCTAGGTGTTTATAACGGAGACTATGATGCAGCACCTGTGGCATCTGATGTGTACGACCGTATGGTGGCAGCAGGGCGTGTTGACGACTCTGAGCTTAAAATCATCTACCGCAGCCCACGTTTCCCAACGTCGGCATTCGGTTATGCATACAACTTGAAACCTGAGCTTGTTGAAAAGATCAACGAAGCTTTCTTCAGCTACCGCTTTACGCCAGAAATGAGCGCAGCGTTCAAAGGTGCAGACCGTTTCTCTCCAATTACATACCAAGAAGAGTGGGATGTGATTCGTGATATCGCACACGCGACAGGCACAGCTTACACAAAAGCGGGCTTGAAAAAACTGGCTGAAAAAGATGCGGCTAAACGCGCTAAGAAAAAAGCAGCGGAACTGGCTAAGCAAGCAAACAACGGTTAATTCTTAGCTCTCCCCCGAGCACTTATCTCAACGAAAAAACTATGCCCTCATAGGTAGGGCATAGTTCATCCTAAATTTTTGTATAAGGAAATGCAGTATGGCCGTAGCAAGCTATGACGGAATAAAGATCAACAACCTTTTTCATGAATATGTGGCAGGCAAGCCAATCCTTAAAGGCATTAACATTGATATCGACGAACCGGGCATCATCGCAATTATTGGCCCATCGGGCACAGGTAAAAGTACCTTGCTGCGTTGTATCAACCGTTTGAACGATCCAAGCCAAGGAGAAATCCTTTTTGACGGTGCAGACCTAACTCAGCTTCAAGGTCAGGCACTACGTAAACAGCGCCGCCATATTGGTATGGTGTTTCAAGAGTACAACTTAGTTGAGCGACTTACGGTTATCGAAAACGTACTGAGTGGCCGTTTAGGTTACATGTCAGCGTGGAACGCGTGGCGACGTAACTACTCCTCAGAAGACCTTGCTAAAGCATTTGAACTGCTAGAGTTCGTTGGCCTACAAGATTTCGCGAATCAACGTGCAGACAGCCTGTCTGGTGGTCAGCGCCAACGTGTGGGCATTGCTAGAGCAGTCATGCAAGACCCGTATATTCTACTGGCGGATGAACCGACTTCATCGCTAGATCCTAAAACCGCCGTTGAAATTATGGAACTAATGGAAACCTTCGCTGAGCAGAAGAACATCCCAGTTTTAGTCAACATCCACGACGTGAACCTTGCTAAGCGATACGCAAAACGCATCATCGGCATGTGTAACGGTAAGGTGCATTATGACGGTAGCCCTGAAGGCATTTCCGAAGAAGATCTGAAGATCATTTATGGAGGTGAATCATGGCTGGATTAACCCAAGGCGCAGCAGCAAGCGGTTCGTCTAAAAATTACGATAACCCCTTTAAAGTCTCATGGATGAACCGAGCTATCATAGCGGCGGTTGTCGGTTATCTTTTTTACAGCGTTTCGACATTAGGCCTAACTTTTGACCGATTAATTATCGGATTTGGTGAAAGTGAACGCTTACTATCTAGAATGTTTCCGCCGGACTTTTCTCGTACCAGTTTACTGCTGAGTGGCCTTGCTGAAAGTTTACAAATCGCCATTATTTCGAGCTTTTTCGGCATTGTGATTTCACTGTTTTTAGGCTTACTGGCGGCTCGTAATATGATGCCTGCGATTGTCTCTACCCCGATTCGTGGCTTCATCGCATTATGCCGTTCATTCCACCCTGTGATTATTGCCATCTTGTTTGTAAAGGCGGTCGGTTTTGGTGCGCTAGCCGGGATTCTTACTCTGGTATTCGCATCCATTGGCTTCATTGCCAAGTTATTTGCCGAAGCGATTGAGGAGATTTCCTTTAAACCTGTTGAAGCGATTAAAGCGACAGGCGCAAGCTTTGTGAGTGTGATTTTGTATGCGGTAATGCCGCAAGTATTTACTCGTTTTATTGGATTTGCTAGCTACCAGCTGGACTCGAATCTGCGTAATTCGACCATGGTCGGCATTGTAGGGGCAGGCGGCTTAGGTGGCACCTTATTCTCGGCTTTCCAACGCTTCGACTACGATTTTGTAGCCGCTATTTTGATCACCATTATCGCATTGATTCTAGTGGGTGAGTTTCTATCGAACATTGTTAGGAGAATCTTCTAATGACAACGGCAAATATTGATAAAGAATGGCAACGCTTTACACCGAATGAACGTATTGCCCGCTTTGCTATTTACTTGAGTTTGGTAATGGCCATTGTGTGGTCTTGGCAAACGGTGGAAGTGATTCCTGAATTTTTGTACGACGCACCTGCGCAATTTGCAGACATGTTCCAACGCATGGTGCCAATGGACTATGCGTTTTATCCAGAATCCATTCATGCCGCGATGATCGAAACGCTACACATTGCGACATTAGGTACATTATTTACTTTGGTATTTGCGATTCCTTTAGCCTTACTAAATGCGCCAAATATCACCCCAAATAAAGCGCTAAATTGGGTGGCTCAGTTTTTCCTAGTGTCTTCACGTTCTGTGAACTCATTGGTCTGGGCACTGTTATTTATCGCACTATTTGGCCCCGGTGTTCTTGCAGGCATTATGGCTATTGCAATCCGCAGTATCGGCTTTGTAGGGAAGCTGTTAGCGGAAGCCATTGCCGAAGTGAACATGGGGCCGATCGAAGCACTGCGAGCAACGGGTGCTTCATGGATGAGTATTTTGCTTAAAGGGTACTGGCCACAAGTCATGCCTGCATTTTACTCAATAGTTTTGTTCCGTTGGGACATCAACGTTCGTGAATCTGCTGTACTTGGACTGGTGGGGGCCGGTGGTATTGGTGTGATTCTTAACGACGCACAAAACTTGTTTGAATGGCAAAAAGTATCAATGGTCTTAGTGAGTATTTTTGCTGTGGTAATTATTGCGGAAGCAGTGGTTATTCATATCCGAAACAAACTTATCTAGCGGTTATTTGATACGCTAACATAAAGCGGCCTAAGGTACTTTCTGTCAACCTTAGGCTGTTTTTCTACTCATTAAAACAGCGCCGTATTAGCGCTGGATTGCTAACAAATCTCGGCTAAATTGCGCAAAACCAAACCCACCAGATTCAGACATTACCATGCTCGGGTGATGTTCTAGCTTATCCCAGTAATGTTGAATGTTGGCCACGCCAACGGTCAGTGGTAACCAACCAAACATTTGTTCGTCGTTCATTGAATCGCCCACATAGCAAACCCGCGTTCGGATCTGTTCTGCTGAGAAACCTTGATTGGTTAAGTAGCGCTCTACGGCATTTCTTTTCGAATGCTCACCATACCAAGCGTTAATATGAATCGAACTTGCCGTGGCATGCGCGCCCAACGCGTGGATTCTTCTTAGTACCGCTTGAACGATCTCGGGATCTACAGGAGAACGGTTTTGGCCGATATCAATCGCTACTTCGCATAATCGGTATGACTGGTCGAGCGTTAACGAAAGGTCTGGGTAATCGAGCAAAATAGATTCAATTTGTTGTTTTAACTTTGCTTGATTTGCGCGAATTTGCTCTAGAGGGACCTCGGTTGATATTTGTAAAGATCCCGTCTCTTTTTCTAAGAGAAACGCTCCGTTTTCGCCAAGTACCGCGTCCACTGGCCATAGCTGAGCGATATGGTCACACCAACCGGCACATGCCCCTGTTACCGCAACAACCTTAATGCCACTATCGCGTAGATTTTGTAAAGCGATGAGCGTATCGGGTGGCAATGAACCTTGCCAAGTTAAGGTGTCATCGACGTCAGTAAATACCCATTTGATGTCTTTCCATTCTTGGCTTAATTGATCCTTCATGACTTTGACTCTGCCAGATTTATTTAGTGATTATTGTGATTTTTACTCTATCAATTCGGCGTTAAGAAAACAGTGAGCTATAAGGTGGTGTTTTCGAAATGTAACGGAAAGGAGAAAAAAAATGCCAGCGATTCGCTGGCACTTGGGAGAGGAAAGATGCTTAAACGGCTGCGACCATTTTTTGTAAAAGCTTAATGATCTGCTGCTGCTCTTCTTCGTTTAATGACGCCAACATTTCTTCATTGACCGCTACAGGTAGTGGGAGAAGATCCGATTTGATCGCATGGCCTTGCTCAGTTAAGTAAATGCGAAATGAGCGTCGGCTATTCGGGTCATTGCGTCGTTCAACTAACCCAAGCTTTTCCAGTTTGTCGAGCGTTCGAGTGGTGGTTGAGTTTTCAACTTTAGACTTTGCGGAGATTTCTCGCTGAGTCACGCCTTCTTCTTCCCATAAGCACATTAGTGTCGGCCATAAAGCGAGAGTCATGCCTTGCTCTTTCAGGCGCGCTTCAAATTTTTTGGCAGCTTGGCCCGCAACTACGTTAATCAGCCAGCCAAAGCTCGATTGTCGATCAAATTTTTCACTCATGCGTGTTATACCAGGGATGATGCAATAATTGTCATGGTAACTAATCCCGCTGCAACTAGCATCAAAAAAGCGCGGCGTTGCGAGACAAAACTTGGTTGAATACTCTCTCCATCCTTTGTTAACGCTTGATCTTGAAAACCTGTGAACATGGCTTTAACCAAAGGCTTTCGCTTGAGTTTGTATATTAAAATAGCCATGACATGAAGCAAAACCAGTGCAGGCAGTACTCTCGCTAATATGAAATGTATGGATTCGAAAAGATCAAACAGTGTATCGGTTAACCACCATTGCGCGAACGGTAAGTTATCTAACATGCCGGCTAGTGCTAATCCACTTAAACACTGCATCAATAGGCCTGTGATTAATGCGACGACCATCCAGCCGCCAGCGGGGTTGTGACCAGCGGCATTATCCTGTGTTTGTTTTCCACGTAAATAGCGGACGGTTGCCAGTGGAGAACGGACAAATTGAGAAAAACGATTGGTCTCGCTACCAACGAATCCCCATAGAATTCGCCATGTGATTAAGGTAAACAGTGCAAGCCCAAGAGGTAGGTGAGGGCCATTCCCCGTAAACCCAGTGCCAATCAAGGCAATAAAAACAATAGCTTGTATCCAGTGATATAGGCGAGTGGCTAAGTCCCATACTTTCATTTTCTTTCTCCCAATTCATTATTTAAAACAGTGATGGAAATAATTTACACAACAATAGTTGCGTACGCAACTATTGTTGTGTAAATTAAATGGTAAGCAAGAAAACAACACCACTCACCGAACCATGAGGATGCCAAAATGAAAAACTCTGCACTTACTCTTTCACTTGTTTTGACTACTGTTGCTTCGCCAATATTTTCAACGTCAGCGGTAGCAAACGCTTATGAGGCTGAAATAAGCCAAAGACAAACGGCATTTTCTTCGATTGAAGATGACCTAAAAAGTGCGAGTCGATTACTCGACGGTAAGAGTACGGATTGGGAAGCGTTGACTGCAGTTAGCCGTGAACTGATCGAGCATGGAAATACGTTGAACGAATCGTTCCCGGAAGGCAGCCAAAAAGGCAGTAAAGCGAAAAAAGAGGTATGGACGTCACCGAGTAAGTTCAACACTTTGCTGGCGCAGATGGATGCTGGTTTCGAAGCGCTTTATAACGCTAGCGCCCAACAAGACCCAAACAAGGCTAGCGCAGGAATCAAACAAGCAGAAAAAACCTGCAAGAGCTGCCACCGTTCTTACCGTTCGCGTTGGTAGCAATCGTCTCCACTCAAACTAGCTTCTGTAATCCTGCAAAACATATAAAAGGCATCACCATGAAAAATACCATTCAGATTGTCCATCGCAGCGCAGCAATGTTGGCGTTTCTCCTAATTTTGAGCTTCTTTTTGAGTTCATTATTGGTTGAACTTTTTGGCAACCAGCAACAAGTATTGGCGGTTAAAACCGCTATCTTTTATACGATTTGGGTGTTGATCCCTACTATGGCAATAACGGGCATTACTGGAGCAAAGATGGCACCGAACGCGAAATCGGGCGCGTTAGGAAGAAAGAAAAAACGCATGCCATTCTTGGCTCTAAACGGTTTGTTGGTGTTAACACCTGCGGCAATTTACTTACAGCATTTAGCCAGTGTAGGGCAGTTTGATGAGGTTTTTTATGTGGTTCAAATTGTGGAATTGATCGCTGGGTTTACTAATTTAACTCTAATGGCACTCAATATCCGTGATGTAAAAAAATTGAAAGCGCACGCCGGTGTATAGGTAAGATTGGTCCAAAGAAAAGGCAAATTGAACGACGAGTAAATGAACGGAAGATCTTGTTCCAACAAGAGATTTGATAACTGCTACGCTTAATATAACTTCGTCGCTGAAATAGCTATCTAAGTTTCATAAGGATGGTTTATAGTACGCGAGTTTACATTACAACCAGTGTGGTTATGAAGCTTATGAATATAAATAAATTTTCTATCAAAACGAAAATTGCAATTCCCTTAATTGTGATTGTGTTTGTTTTCTCTACGGTGACTGTTCTTAATGTTGTGAAGTCTAATCAACAAGCTGCGATTAACCATGAATTGAACAATGTTGTTCAGCCAGTCTTAGATGATTTAGAAGATGCGTACCGAGATATTTACCAAGTTATTTCGGCTGCTCAAGGGCTATTGTTAGCTGAAGGGGATTCCGCCGCCGTTCAATACCAAATCGGTGAATTTAAGGACAATGCTTATAAAGCCGTCCCGCGCCTTGAAAGTATTCAAACGTTATTAGATCACGGTGTGCTTGGTAACGAGTCTCGCAATGAATACAACAAGCTCATTCAAGCGGCGAAAAAGTGGATTGCTTTGCATGAGCCTTTGTTCGCGAATCCTGCTGATGCGAAACAATATAATGCCGATACTACCCCCGAAATTGACCGTGAATTCGCCATTGTTAGAGATCAATTACGCTCAATCCGTGGCCTTATTGAAGTGAAACAGGGCGCGCTACGAGCTCAATCAAATGCGTCAATTCAATCTAGCAAATTGGTGATTGAAGTGGGGATGGGCGTTGCGATTTTGGCGGCGTTGGTTGCCATGTGGTTATCGAATCGATTTATTATTAAGCCGATTCAAAACGTTGAAAAAGCTATGAGCGAAATTGCGTCAGGTGACGGCGATTTATCACAACGTATGCAAGTCGATGGAGACGATGAAATTGCTCGCTTAAGTGCGGCGTTCAATCAATTTGTGGGCAAAATCCATCTAACGGTAGAACAGGTGATTATTGCTTCAAATGCTGTGCGTGCAGAGATGGAGAACATTAAGTCTTTGACTCAAAGTGTCGCTGAGTTTTCTTCGAATCAACAGCAAGAAAGTGAAGTCGTTGCGGCCGCAGTGCATGAAATGCAGGTTACCAGTGAAACGGTTAGTGGCAATGCGACAGACGCCGCGAGCGCAAGTAACAGTGCGAACGATGAAGTGGAGTCGGCGAATAATACGCTTGCTCAAACGGTTGGTTCGATTGAGCAACTGGCGAACGATATTGAGAACGCGAGTGGTGTGGTTCATGAGCTAGATACCGATGTTAAGAATATCGCGTCTATCTTAGATGTGATTAAAGGCATTGCTGAACAAACCAATTTACTGGCATTGAACGCGGCGATAGAAGCGGCACGTGCCGGAGAGCAAGGCCGTGGCTTCGCGGTAGTGGCGGATGAGGTTCGTGCTCTTGCGAGTAAAACTCAAGAAAGTACCGGTGAAATTGAGTCGATGATTGAACGCTTAGAAGCCGGAGCGAAGCAAGCTGTAAGTGTCATGAATGAAAGTAAGCAAAGCAGCGAAACAACAATCGAGAAAGCGGAAACAGCGGCGTCGTCGTTAAGTGAAATTCGAAACTCAATCGGTTTAATGAATGAGATGAACACTCAAATCGCGACAGCGGCTTCACAGCAATCGAATGTTTCGGAAGATGTGAACCAGAATGTTCAGCGTATCGCGGAAAGTACCATGCACATGGTGGAAATGGCGAGTAGCGCTGAAAATGCTTGTATGGCACTCGCTGTACAATGTGAAG
This sequence comes from Vibrio profundi, assembly GCF_043642225.1. Taxonomy (GTDB): domain Bacteria; phylum Pseudomonadota; class Gammaproteobacteria; order Enterobacterales; family Vibrionaceae; genus Vibrio; species Vibrio profundi_A. The sequence goes on from NZ_JBHZSF010000001.1 coordinate 662,205, forward strand.
CCTTGGATGAGCTAGTTTCTCAGTTTGAAGTTTAAACTTTTTTAATCACAACATTGTTTGAACGTTTAGCCCCCTAAACCTATCGCTAGGTTTAGGGGGCTTTGTTTTATCGAGACCGATATGATTCTGGAGCGCGTATTTTGGTCTTAGGGTTGGACATTCCTATAGATGATTTCTGCCAACTTTTGTATTCCTTTGTCCCATTGAGCGTCATCTTTAAAATTAGCCACACTCAAGCGGATACAGTTGATGTATTGCTGGTTAGTAGCAAAAACGGTTCCCGGTAAGATGTTGATTTTATGCTTCTTACATTCCAAATAAATCTGATGGCTGTCTGCGTGTGCGGGTAATGTTAACCAAGTTAAAAATGATCCATTAGGGCGGCTCAAGTGGTATTGCCCTTTTAATGCTTCATAGTGGTCAAGAGCGTGAGTTAACTTGGCTGAAAACTGCTTTAAGTTATGTTGATAAAAACGTTTCATCTTGTCGACGTGAGTTCGATATTTACCGGTTGTCAGGAATTCGCCTGTCGCCGATTGAGTCAAGTTTAGGCTGCCCATGTTTTCACAAATCATGTGCGCTTCTATTTGTTTTTGAAATCCATCGGACAATAGCCACCCAATTCGCAGTCGGGAATCGAGCGTTTTTGAGAGTGAGTTGACGTAGATAACTCGCCCGGTGTTATCAAGGCTTTTCAGGCTCGGAACCATTTTCCCGGCGGTTAGCCCACCAAACACATCATCTTCAATAATCGGTATCGATTGAGTCGCATCAAGTAGCGCTTGTCGTTTGGCTAACGGCATTTGAGAGCCTGTTGGATTATTGAAGTTCGGGGTTACTAGTATGGCTTTCACGTCCCATAACGCTATCGCTTTTCTGACGCTTTCAATGTCGATTCCGGTGCTTACTTGGCTTGGTATTTCGAGTGCTTTTAAGCCCAATGACTGCAATAAAAGTAAGTTTCCGAAGTAGCAAGGAGATTCAACAATGACGATGTCTCCGGGGTTAGTGAGGACTCTGAGTGCTAAGGTAATGGCTTGTTGAGCGCCATTGGTGACGGCGATTTCATTTTTTGAAGAACTGATGCCTAAGTCTTGGCTTATCTTAAGCAATTGTTGCACCAAACGTTCATTCCCCGGAGGAAGTTGGTAATGGCTTGGCATTTGGGTTTGATGGCGGCTATGTCGACCAATTGTGGCATAGAGGCTTTTGATTGCGGGAAAGTCGGTATTGGGGTGAGCTGAACCGGTGGCGAGCAGTTGATTGCCCTCAGGGTAACCTAAAATCGATTTAGCCATAGAGAGTAAATCGACTTCCATTGGCGCAGACGTTTTCGTACTGGTCGTCGCTTGAGCCGACGACACCCGATACCCTGACCGAGGCACGGAATAAACACAACCCACCGCTTCTAACTCTTGGTAAGCACGGATTACCGTATTTTTGCTTACATCCAATTGCTCACAGAGATGGCGAATCGAGGGCAATTTGTCTTCTGCACGAAAAACGCCTTTGTCGATTGCCTGTTTTATGTACGTTTCCACTTGCAGGTATTTATTGCTCGTTTCCATTCTGTACCCATTAAAGTTTCTATTTCTGTCTCTTTTTAACGCCTCTGTACCTTATTAAAGTAATCACATAATTCATAAATTACCAGAGGTTTATAAATGCTAATAAAAATGATTCCTTTCGTTTTCGTCATGCTATGGGCCTCTGGTTTTATTGGTGCACGTTTAGGCTTGGAATATGCAGAGCCAGCCACTTTGCTTACGATTCGCATGGTGCTCAATGTTGGGTTCTTTCTTCTGCTGATTGCGCTGTTAAAACGTAAGATCCCGACAGGAATGGGGCTGGTGCACAGTTTTGTGGTTGGCATACTCATTCATGGTTTTTACCTTGGGGGCAGTTACCTTGCCATCGGTTCAGGCATGCCGGCAGGACTGAGTTCGCTGCTTGTGGGCTTACAACCGATTGTGACGGCGTTGGTGATCGTGGGGTTCACGGCGGAGCGTTTTAAGTTATCTCAATGGATAGGCTTAGGTCTTGGCTTTATCGGTATCAGCTTGGTTTTGATCGGAGATATCGAGTGGCAGAATGATGAGCATAAGCTATTTGCGTTTGGTACCAGTATGTTGGCGCTCATTGGTATTACTTTTGGCACGCTTTATCAAAAACGTTTTTGCCGCGGAACCGATATGGTTGGCAGTGCGATGATCCAATACTTCGCTGCTGGGTTACTGTTTTTACCGGTTGCTTTGCACTATGAAACGATGGAAGTGCAATGGACAATTGAGTTTATCTTAACCATGACATGGTTAGTGGTTGTTTTGTCCTGTGTTGCGATTTTGCTGCTGTTATACATGGTGGAGCACGGTGCATCTTCCGCTGTTGCTTCGGTATTTTATATGGTACCTCCGGTTACTGCGATTCAGGCGTGGCTAATGTTTGGTGAATCCTTTGATGCGCTGGGCGCACTTGGATTCTTGATGGCAGCTTGCGCCGTCTATCTTGTGGTGAAAAATCCGAACTTTCGTTTGGGTAGAAAGTCGATGGCGAACCTCGAGCCGAATCAATAATGGTTTTCACTGATTAGCTGGAGGATCGACAAACGAGATGTTCGCTTGCCAACCTTGACCTTGTGTCCTGTCGTTGGCGACGAACCACATGAGTACTTCATTCGTCCAGCTCGTCAGTGACGGAGGGAGTTCAGTACCACTGAAGATTGCCATGATTGGCGCATTGGTTTTTTTGCCACTGAAAAGGTAAACCATGTCATGGCGACTTTCAGTATTAAGCTCTGAAAAGTCGATTTGAACCACTTTTCCTTTCGGTGCCGTGATTTGCCATTTGCAGCTTGTATTATACGAATATGGCTGGTTTTGGCTGCCATCGCTAATGGTTGCAGGCGTGGTGATGTAAGCGGTGCCAGAACAAAACGCATTCACCATGTCTTTATGAATTGCTTGGTACTTAAGCCGCCAAGGCTGTTTAGTTGCACTCGACGACGTGTAGCGCACGAGCAACTGAGGGTGTTGCAAGTAAAGGTCTTTAGGAACATCAGACACTGAGTATTGCGCAATCATTTGATGAGTCGGTAGAGTGAGAAATGCTAGTGTGCCATTAGGGTCGTTGAGATGGCTGATATTGAACTTCATCCCTTTAATGGTGCCTTGTGGGTGGAGCTCCCACTCCATCGGCTGCTTTATCGAGTCGGCGGGGTAGATATAGCCTTTTGATGTATTAAGCGCCTGATGATTTTCCGTTCCTTCAAACAGTAATGGGCACTCAATGGCTTTCGCCATATTCAGTGAACCAGAGCCTAATTTTCCCAGAAATTGTGGTTGCGAGTGAGCTAATAAGTGGGCAGAGCTGACTAAACAAGCCTTGATTTCTAAAGGGGTAAGCGTTGGATGTTTCGCTTTTATGAGCACTGCCGCTGCGGCAACAATAGCCGCCGAACTTGAAGTCCCACTTTTTGTTATTTTGTCCGTATCAGAGCTGATGCCAGCGGCAGTGATGTCTTCACCTATGGTTGAAATATCAATGAAGTCGGCGTAATTAGCGTCTTCCATCTTTTTTCCATCACCTGAAAGCGCGCCAACAGCCAGTACACTTGGGTAAGCTGCTGGGAATAGATCTTTTTCGGTAGGGAAGTTCCCAGCCGACGCAATAATGAGTATCCCTTGTTTTTCTGCCTTATCAAGAATAGCTTCTTGTTTCTCTGTTAAGTGTTCGACTCCCCACGCTGTCAAAATGATATCAGCACCTGTATCTATGGCGTATTCCAGCCCTTTGAATGCATCTTTTAGGTAGAAGCTTTCAGCCTGATCCTCTAAGGCTTTGACTGGCAATATTTGTGCATATTGCGGGCTTGATTCCCCATAAACATGAGCAACGAGTTCGCTGATAATTCCGGCGACATGTGTGCCGTGATAATACTCTGGTCTGCCATTCGGGGGTGCAACATTGTTATCGGCGTCACTGATATCCCATCCATGTACGTCATCGATATGTCCATTTAGGTCGTCATCAATATTGTTGTCTGGAATTTCTCTTGGGTTGGTCCAAATTAAAGGGGCAAGGTGAACGTGTGAATATAGAAAAGCGTCATCGACGATGGCTAGGACAACCGGGCTCTTTGGTTGGCTTTTGGTCATGTCAGTGGACGCTATCGTTGTTTGTAACCCGATCAACAAGATGCCGCTGACGAACGTGACTTTCCTAATATACCTAGCAATAGCTCCGAACCAAGAGGCCATCAGTGATTTAGATAAACGGTTGAGGTTCATAGTGTCTCCCAATGGATCTTGGTTCATTGCTTTGTTGATTAATGCATTTCAATGCCACCTTTTTCACCTAGACGTCGTGGCGTCAGGCCAGGACCGCTGCCGGCATGCACTGGAACTCGGCCTCTAAGATCAGGAAGTGCGAATGTTGTACGTCCGTCGCCACCATAGGTCGTCCCAAGTAATGAGAATAGTGCTTGGTTGGAAGAAATCGCAAGTAATTGACCATCACACAGCGCCCACCCGCGTGGAGCAAAGTTTCCTCCGAACATGATAATTTCAGCAATAAATGGCTCGGCACTACTACGTGAAGGGAACAGCCCTTGCAATGCAATAATGAAGTTTACGGTATTGTATGGTTGCATGTTGTTCACGCCCATCAAGACTTGGTCTCTAGAGGTAGCAACCCAGTTACCGCCATCCCATTGAAGAAGGTCGCCTGCATTACTTGCTGAGTTTAAGCCGATGGTTTGTGCTTGTTCATCGACCACTATAGGTGCGATTCCTGTGTAAGAGGCGGCGCCATCTAAACCATCAGCGCCAGCTGGACCTTCTGGTCCAACGGGTCCTTCTGGACCGGTCGCACCGATAGGCCCTTCAGGTCCAACGGGTCCTTCTGGCCCGGTTGCACCGATAGGCCCTTCAGGTCCAACGGGTCCTTCTGGACCGGTAGCACCGATAGGCCCTTCAGGTCCAACGGGTCCTTCTGGTCCGGTTGCACCGATAGGCCCTTCAGGTCCAACGGGTCCTTCTGGTCCGGTTGCACCGATAGGCCCTTCAGGCCCAATGGGTCCCTCTGGTCCGGTTGCACCGATAGGTCCTTCAGGCCCAACGGGTCCCTCTGGTCCGGTTGCGCCGATAGGCCCTTCAGGTCCAGCGGGTCCTTCTGGTCCGGTTGCACCGATAGGCCCTTCAGGTCCTGTGGCTCCAATTGGCCCTGCAGGACCAGCCGGCCCTTCTGGGCCTGGAATGAGTTGAATGTTATCTATCTGTGCTTGCAGATCATCAATTGCATCCTGAGGGCTTTTCGCGAATACGTTGCTGCTAAAGCCCGCAACAAGCAAAGTGGTAAAAATCCCAGAAAGAACGAATATCTTGTTCATTACGTATCTCCTTTTTCTGGGGTGGTAAGGGCACTTTCTATCAATTAGAAAGCAGTTGAATACTGACCCACGTTTGTTGTGGGGTAACCAGCATTTGTCGTGTTGTAAAGCCTGCCGCTTTAATCTTGATGAGGTGTTCTCCACCGCTTATCTGTTCAAAATTAAAACGGCCATCTGACGTTGAATTGGTCGTGCGGAGAGAACGAACTTTGAACTCGTTCACGACGGTTTTCTCTATCGTAATTTGAGCGTTTGCAACCGGACTCCCTGTGATATCTGTGATTTCTCCATGTATGTATGAGTCTCCAACATCGAGCTGAATCTGAATGTTGGTGGTTTCAAAAGGGTCTAACGAAACACCACTAATATGAGTGAGGGGTTTGGAGTAAGAAGTCAGGTTAATGGGACCACTCGGGAGGTTACTAGCAGAAAAGTAGCCATGTTCGTCGGCTTTGAGTGTGATGTTCGCGCCACGTAATGAAGTGCTAGATAGCTGCAAGGATAGATTAGGAATCGCGTAACCATTTTCGTCAACAAGTTGCCCCGACAATTCAGCCATGGAGACAGGTTGCAAGCGAATCACAAGTGTTTGCGTGCCTTCATCGATAGTTAGATTTGATTGCTGGTGGCTTTCAAAAGGGCCTCGCGTTCTAACATGCAATTGGTAGTCATTAGTGGTCGGAAGATCTTTGAGGTAGAACGCTCCTTCAGCATTGCTAGTGGCCTTTTTATTGATGTTGAAAGATGAAGAAAGCAAGTGGATGCTTTCATTGGCTATTGGACTTCCTAAATGATCAACGAGCTTTCCGGTAAGCGTGTGCAGTTGTTCAATGTTGTGCAAGGTGATCGCCGGTAAATCGATTGTCGGGCTGTCTGGTTTGTTAGAAAAGACTTTATGGGTTGGGTGGTAACCTTGAGCTTTAAAAGATAGGTAATAATGCCGCGAGGTTTCTGTCGTAAATTCATAGTAACCTCGCTCATCGCTGTAAATCGAACGTTGAGGGTTGCCTGCCATTGAAACTTCAACGTTGGCCACGCCTTGATAGTTCGTATCTATGACTTGGCCAAATATTTGAATCTCGGCAATTAATGAGAGCTCAAAGGTTAAGTTTTGTTCGGGGTACGTTAAAGGAGACGTGGTGATAAAGCCTTGTTCACTCGCGATATTCACTTGATAGCGACCGGCTTGGACCCCTTCGAAAGCGAAGCTTCCATCAGATGAAGTCAAGGTATAAAGCGGTTTTCCTAATGGGTAGATCGCACCTGAGCTCCCGTCATCTCTAATACGGCGAGCAACGATCTTTATCCCAGAGAGTGGCTCATTACTGCTATGCACGACCAGACCTTGAATATCAGTCGTGTGATGAGCGCTGTTTTCTGCGGCTTCTGGAGTAGCAACTTGGGTTTGAACTTGAGAATGTTCTTGGGTGGCAGAGTCGACTTGACGTGAAATTTCCTCAATTGCGACTTGCGACTTAGGTTGGAAATTCACAGAGATTACAAATAGCCCGATACAAACTAAGGCTACACTAACGATTAACCATAGTTTATTGGAGGTGGTGGCCGACGAAAGACTCATTGTCCAAGTCTAGAAAGTGTTTTCTATACGTTGAATAAGTGAGAAAGATAACATCGGAAACTCCCTTTAATGATAAATACATCAGTAATAACTATAGGCAATGAAACCTTAATCACCAAACGGCTTCACAAGAAATTACAAACGGACGAGGGGACGGTTTTGTCGGAATCTATTCAGTTAGTTGCAGAGCTTAAAAAGCAATTAAAATTACACGGTGTGACTTATCAAGACATTGCTAAGGCATTGTCGTTAACAGAAGGATCTGTGAAGCGTTTATTTGCTCAGGGGAGTCAATTGAGCCTAGACAGGCTTGAGCAGATTTGTCAGTTGATCGGCTTGGAGATGGCAGAGCTGTTTAGATTGGCGAGTCGTGCCTCACAACAGTTGATGTCTTTGGAGTGGCGCCAAGAAGAGCAACTGGTGGCAGACAAAGGTTTACTGCTCGTTGCAGTTTGCGTGGTCAATGGCTACAAGTTTGAACAAATTGTGGAGCAGTATTGCTTTAGTGAAACCGAATTGATTCAAATGCTGGCTCACTTAGACCGGCTTAAAGTGATTGAACTGTTACCTGGAAATCGCATTAGACTCAAAATATCGCCATCATTTTCTTGGTTGGCGGGAGGGCCAATCCAACAGTTTTTCCAGCAACAGGTACAAGCGGAATTCTTTAAATCTAATTTTACTCAGCCAGACGAAAAGCTGTTGATGGCTACTGGCTTGATGTCGATACCGAGCAATCAAAAGCTTCAGCAACGTCTTCATAAATTGGTTCAGGAGTTTTACTCCACTTGTCAGCAAGACGATGAGTTAGATATGGATCAGCGTCATGGGACGTCGATGATAGTGGCTATTCGTCGTTGGAACTTCCCGTTATTTGATCAACTCGAGAATAAATCCAGCGATCCCAAATAAAAGTTACCTATAACACTCCTCTAAGTTACCTATAAGGTGACTTGGCGTTTATTGCTATTGCGATGATGGAATATTAGGCACTCTTCAGGTCAAGGAAACAGCGGAATACATTCTGCGTTCTAGCCAAGGAGCCAAATATGCCTATTACTAAACCATACCTATTTTATTGGAAGTGCTTACTCGCGATTCTATTTTTGATAGTGAGCACTTCTAGTTTTGCTAGCGGGTTACTCAATCCGATCAATAGTCAGTATCAAGCGCTTAAAATCCAATCCCATCACGTTAACGTTGTCATTGAAGATGGCTACGCGACAACGACCATCGAGCAGGAGTTCTATAACCCAAACCAATCTGAGTTAGAGGCGTTGTATGCTTTCCCGATTCCAGATAAAGCGGTAGTCGGGGAGTTCATCTATTGGATAAATGGACAGCCGGTAATAGCGGAAGCCGTTGCTAAAGCCCAAGCGGAGCAGATCTATCAAGACCAAAAAGCGCAGGGGAATGCGACCGCAATAACCGAGAAAAATGAATATAAAACGTTTGAAATGAGGGTCTTCCCTGTCCAACCACAGCAATCCGTGAAAGTAAGGCTGGTCTACCTGCAAGATTCACTGCTGGATCATTCCGTTGGTCACTATGTATATCCAATGGAGGAAGGCGGTGTCGATGAACAGCAAGCCGCATTTTGGAGCCGAAATGATACGGTAGAGCAGGACTTTTCATTCAATATCGAGATTAAATCGGCGTACCCAGTTGATGGCGTGCGTTTACCTAAACACCCACAAGCCACGTTTAGTCAATATAAAGTGCAGCAGCAAACCATTTGGCAAGCTGGCCTCTCAAATCGCTCAGCGATAGATGTTGCGAATACCAATGATGATGACAACCACTCCGCCCAAACCACGCCGTTTCAGCTTAACCAAGATATTTCGGTTTACTGGCGTTTGAAAAGTGGTTTGCCGGGTCGATTAGATATGGTGGCTTATCGCGACCCTCAACAAAGTTCGCGAGGCACGGTTAAGTTGACCTTTACGCCGGGTGATGACCTTTCTGTTGTGAACCAAGGCCGTGATTGGATATTCATTCTAGACAAGTCGGGTTCGATGGCTGGTAAGTATCAAACCTTAGTGGAGGGAGTGAGACAAGGGCTCGCGCGTCTGCCAGCCAACGATAGATTCCGTGTTGTGATGTTTAACAATGGTACAGAAGATTTGTCTCAAGGTTACCAGTCAGTCACCCCACAAAATGTACAAGCAGTACTGGATCGAGTTAGCCAATCGTCTCCGGAAGGAGGGACGAATTTATATGCAGGCTTAATCGAAGGGTTCGGGAGTTTAGATGCCGATAGGGCTAGTGGTGTGGTGTTAGTGACAGACGGAGTCGCTAATGTGGGGGTAACACATAAACAGAAATTTTTGGATCTAATGAAAGATCACGATGTGCGTTTGTTTACTTTTATTATGGGTAACAGTGCAAACAAGCCATTGCTAGAGCCAATGACTCAAATCTCAAATGGATTCTCGACGGTCGTCTCTAACTCAGATGACATTCTTGGTCATATGATGAATGTAACCAGTAAACTTTCTCACCAAGCGTATCGCAATATTAAGCTTGATGTGGATGGCGTGAAGATTGCCGATCTTACTCCGTCTCAAATCAATAGTTTGTATCGTGGTGAGCAGTTAACCGTGTTTGGGCATTATTTCAAATCAGGGACTTCAAAAGTGACATTGACTGCGACGGTAGCGGGTCAAGAGCGCCAGTACCGCACACAAATTGAGTTACCAGAAGTGGCCAATACCAACCCCGAATTAGAAAGGTTGTGGGCGTTCTCTTCGATTCAAGATATTAATCAGCGCATGAACTATCTAGAGCAAGCGGACTCTGACTCGGAAAAAGCGATTGAAGCGTTGGCACTAGAGTACGGTTTTCTAACGGATTACACCTCGCTGCTAGTGGTAGAAGATGCGGTGTTCGACCAACTTGGCATCGACAGAACCAACAAACTGCGCGTGGAAAAAGAGCAGTTGGCTCGAGAGAAGAGAGCAAGTCAATCAAGTAACCAACGCCGAGCCGATGAAGCTCAACCTATGTTTAACCAACCTGCGCCAAGCCATTCTGGAAGTGGTGGGGGAAGCTTAGGCTGGGGAGTATTATTGCTATTACCACTCGTACGCTGGATGCGAAATAGAAACTGAATGACTGAGTGGTAAAGGGTGATAAAGATAGAATAGAAACAATGAAGCGAGCGGTGAGAAATCACCGCTCGCTTTTTGTTTTTAGAACAGTAAAAGGTTAATAAATGAAATCTTAAGAAACCCATTGCTTATTGTGGTTAAGGGTGTCTAGTATGAATACGCGCCATAAAAACAATTCATACGGCCAATTTAAACGTCAGGGATATAAGTAGGTTAGGGACAACATATGAAGAAAATATCAGATCTTACAATCAGGAGTAGGCTGCTGTTTGGCAACATCGTTACTGTCGGGATTATAGCGATACTGTGCACCGTGGTTTGGAACTCAATTCGAACGATGAATCAAACGGACAATATGGTTACTCATACTTACAACGTGATTGATCATTCAAACGCTTTAGTGAATGCCATGGTCGATCAAGAAACGGGGCTAAGAGGTTACGCGATAGGGGGCCAAGAAGACTACTTAGAACCTTATCACTCGGGCAAAAAGGCGTTTAGTGAACATTTAGAAATAGTGAAAGGCCTAACCAGTGATAATCCAGAGCAACAAGCGCGTTTTGATGAAGTGGCGATAGATGCTGCGAGTTGGCAGGAATATGCACAAAATACCATTGAGCTGCGAGCGAATATTTATGAAGGGGAGTCTTACGTTAATGCACTCAAAGGGCTCATTGCTAGTGGTATCGGTAAAGCTCAAATGGACGGAATAAGAGCCGAGATCGATATTGGTCTCCACGAAAATGGAGACGAATTGCTCGAAAGTATCGTGAATATGGAAACTGGATTACGCGGGTTCATGCTCAATCGAGAAGAGACGTTTCTGGAACCTTATTATGATGGTCAAGAGAGAATTGAACAGCTACTCAGCACTATGCCTCCATCCCGTCTGACTCGAAATATCAATGGTTGGATTAACGATTATGCTACCAAGGCAATTGGTTTGGTTAGAGAGGTCAATCGCTATCGCTCTATCGATGATCTATACGTCAAATTAACGAAGAAGCAGGGCAAGCAATACATGGATGGCTTGCGTGATAAAGTTGCTGAAATTGTGGCTGTAGAGCAAGTTCTGATGAAGCAACGTCAACAAGCAGCAGCCTCCGCGTCTAACTTAGCGCTGACGGTAATAGCGGTTGGGGGAATCTCTACCGCCATCTTCAGTTTTGGTTTCAGTGCCCTTATTTCCAAAAACATTACTTCGCAAATTAGTGCAGTGATTGATATTGCTAAACAGTTAGCGAAGGGAGATCTTACGCTGAAGATCGAAAAAGGTGCGGATAATGAAATCGGCCAATTAACCAATGCGTTGAAATCAACCGCAGACAGTTTGAAAGAGATCATCGGCAATATGGCGGTCGCCAGTGAGAGGTTAAGTAGTTCATCGAGTCAGCTAACCAGTATTACTGTCAGCACCAATAATGGGGCGAATGAGCAAATGCACATGACAGATCAAGTGGCGGTCGCGATGAATCAAATGTCGATTTCGGTACAAGAAGTGGCGAAAAATGCGGTTGATACGGCGCAATTTGCCAGTGATGCAAATGCGGAAGCCAAGCAAGGTTTGGCGGTGGTTAGAGAAACAATCGAAAGCATCAATACTTTGGAAACTGAGCTTGATGGCACTATGGGGCAATTAAACGGTTTAGCTCAAGAGGCCAATAACATTGGTGGGATCTTGGATGTGATTTTGGATATTGCCGCTCAAACGAACTTACTTGCGTTGAACGCGGCGATAGAGGCTGCACGTGCTGGTGAGCAAGGGCGAGGTTTTGCGGTCGTTGCCGATGAAGTACGCGGCCTCGCGCAAAGAACCCAAGACTCGACTTCTGAAATTCAAAGCTTAATTGAACGCTTACAGAGTGGTACGCAAGATGCTGTCGAAAGTATGCAAAAGAGCAGTGATATTGTTCGCTCAAGCGTCGTAAAAGCTGAGAAGTCGGGTGGCGCATTTGACACTATTACTAATTCGATTGGAAAAATTCACGATATGAGCACGCAAAGTGCCAGTGCATCAGAGCAACAAAGTGTCACGGTTGAGCAGATAAATCAAAACGTGATGAGCGTGAATAAGATTTCTCGCGAGAGTGCTGACGGTGCCGAACAAACCGTGGAATCGAGCCAAGAGTTGGTGAGCCTGTCCGAGCAATTACAGGGTATTGTTGGGCAATTTAAGGTGAGTAAGGCGAGCTAACCCGTTCCACTATTTAAAAAGCGAGCTTAGGCTCGCTTTTTATTATTTGGGCCAACGTAAAAATTTATCGTTTAGAAAAAGGTGATACATAACTGAAATCACTATGAAAATACTGATACTAATTGGAGGAAAGTAGCGAGTCTTTTTTTGCCAATTTGAAGTTCAATATCATGTTGGTGATTATCGCCATCGCTGCGATCATCGTCGCGACGATCATTTGTATCTATCTGCTCATCCTAAAGCCAATGCAATCGACACTGGTTCAAGCTACCGCCAATATTTCGGACATGGCTGCTGCGATCAAAGTGACCGCTCAGGCCTTGGAAAGTAGTACCGATAAACAGCAACAAATCTGGAAGGAATTAGAGTCCGCTAAGGCCGAAGGATCACCAAGCCAATGAGAGTTAATGGCAGCTTTTGAACGCTGCCATGATTGAGGGAACAAACAGGACATAGTTTCAGCGTTTATATAAAGGGTCGACGATAAGCACAATTTTGCCGAGGGCAAGGTATTGTTCGCTGCGCTGGTGGGCGTGTTGGATTTGATCGAGTGGCCACACGCTATCGATCGGGACAAATAACTGGTGGCTCGCCACTAAGTCGAGAACATTGTCGAGATCTTCTTTGTTGTTTTCGACCCACATTCGAGTGAAAGCTATCCCGTGGACACTTGTCTTTGCATCTGGGATTTCATCAAATGTTGAGATCAGCCTTCCTCCTGATTGCACTGAACTCACTGTTTTATCAAGCAAAGCTGCCCCAGGTTTCGCGACAAAGGCTAGATCAAAATAGCCTAAGTTTTCCCATTCACTATCCCCCTCGACATGGAATTCGTCAGCCCCCAAACTTTTGACATAATCTTGTTTAGATTGCGAAGCGGTGGCGACAACATAGGCACCCGCGGCCTTGGCTATTTGAACTGCGAACGAGCCAACCGCTCCAGAAGCGTTGTGAATGAGCACTCTTTGGCCCGCGCGGATCTTCCCGTGTTTATGCAAGCCTTGGTAAGCCGTGACAGATGCCAAAGGAAGCGCAGCTGCATCAATGAAAGTCATGGCATCTGGTTTTTTGCTTACTAGGGTAGCGTCAACCGTTACAAATTCAGCGTTTGTGCCTTGTTGGTCTATCGGGGTAAATGAAAGCACTTTGTCGCCTTGGCTAAACCCCGACACTTGTTCACCAACTTGCTCGACGATGCCTGAACAATCCCAGCCGAGTATCAGTGGTAATGTATGAGTGTCAGTCTCGGCCATCATGCCATTTCGCAGATGAAAATCGACAGGGTTAACCCCCGACGCGACGACTTTGATTAATACTTGATTAGCATTAGGGACTGGGATCGGTCGCTCGTCAACGGTCAGTTCAGAGTGATTACCGTATTGTTTGATGAATGCTGCTTTCATATTTTTCTTCCTTGTTTGTGATAAAGACAGCTTCAGTATTCATGGGAATAACTATTTCTTCTAATTGATACTTGATATAACCATTATTCCCTAAAGGAATGTATTTATGGCAAAAGTTGATTTAAACCTAATAGTGATTTTCGATGCGATTATGCGGGAGCAGTCGATTTCGATAGCTGCTGAGCAGCTTGCCATGACGCAGCCATCGGTTTCTAAAGCGGTGTCTCGAATGCGTTATGCGTGGCAAGATCCTTTGTTTATTAAACATGGACGAGGTATTACTCCCACGCCTTATGCGAAGCAGTTGTGGCAAGAGATCTCTGAACCATTGCACCTGATTAATCATTCGGTGTCCCCTCCAACTTTTGACCCTATGACATCATCGACTCAATTGAGAGTGGCGCTTACGGATGGGATTAGCAGTCTGTTTTGGCCTAGGCTAAGGCAGATTATTGAATCAAGAGCGCAGGCCATCGATCTCTATTCTGTCCCTTTTAAAGGCAATGGACAGAAGCTGTTACTGGATGCTGAAGTGGATTTGGTTCTCGATTACTACCCATCCACTCATCCTCATATCACTGTGAATGATTTGTTCGAAAATAACTTCACGTGTGTAATGAAAGCTGATCACGAATTGGCGGATAGGGAGCTTGATCTGCAATCTTTTTGCGATGCTGACCATTTACTGGTGTCGTTATCGGGCGACCCAAGTGGCGTCGTAGACAGCAGCTTGAAAAACTTAGGTCTGAAAAGGCGAGTGGCCATGACAGTGAATAGCTTTTCGTGTGCCATCGAACTGCTACAAAGTGCCAATCTAATCTGTGTGATGCCATATTCAATGGCCAGTAACGCGATTGCAAAAGGTCAGCTGATACAGAAAGTATTACCTTTAAAGGTAATGCCAGCCCCTATATCGATAGCTTGGCATAAGCGCAACCAACGTAATCTAGCGCTTAAGTGGCTAATCAGAGAAGTACAAGCAATCGTGTGTGACGAACCAGAGGTTTTCGATTGGAAAGAAAGTTAATCGGTTAAGAGCGTGTCTAAGGATTACTTCCTATTGTTTCGATGGTTAACGTGAACGTTGTTTTCCCTTCTTCTGAAACTAAATCTATGTCGCCATTATGAAGCCGAGCGATAGAGCGAGTAATGGATAACCCTAACCCAGCTCCCGCACTTGAAGTGTGGGCCCTTGATTTATCTACCCGATAAAAACGGTCGAAAATATAGGGTAGCGAGGCTTCTGGTATCACTTCACCAAAGTTTGATACCGCAATGTGGCTGTGGGAAGCGCTTTGGTTAATAGTGACGTCGATATTGGAGTGATCATCACTGTGACGAACGGCATTAGATAATAAATTACCGATCGCGCGCTTAATCATGTTTTTGTCCGCGGTGACGCGTG
Source organism: Vibrio profundi (assembly GCF_043642225.1). Classification (GTDB taxonomy): domain Bacteria; phylum Pseudomonadota; class Gammaproteobacteria; order Enterobacterales; family Vibrionaceae; genus Vibrio; species Vibrio profundi_A. Next base: position 677,282 of record NZ_JBHZSF010000001.1, read on the forward strand.
ACGTGCCAGATAAAGCGATCGTTATCTCTTTTTCATCTCCCGCCATTTCGTAATAATCCGCGAGCTCTTCAGCAAGATCGGCTAACTCAAAGGCTTCATTTGTCTTAAGCAGCAAATTATGTTCAGACTTAGCCAAGTAGAGCATGTCAGTGATGGTTTTTGTGATTCGGTTAAGCTCTTCGATATTTGAAATCAGGATGTTTTGATATTCATCAGACGATCTAGGTTGGGAAAGTGCGACTTGCGTTTGAGTCATCATATTGCCCACTGGGGTTCTGAGCTCGTGCGCGATATCCGATGAGAACTCAGATAAGCGCTCGAAGTCGCCTTCAAGCCTATTTAGCATCTCATTAAACCCTACTACTAATGGCATGAGCTCTTTAGGGAAACCGTGAGCTGGAACGCGAATATCGAGCTGATGAGTCGTGATATTGCTAACGTGACGTTCTAAACGTTTGATAGGTGCGAGCTCTTTTCGAGCGATCAGCCAGCCAAGTAAACCACTGATCACACTAGCCAGTAGGGTAGTGAAAATCAGCACATTGCTAAACCCATGAATAAAAACCTTATGGTGGTTGATTGTCACACCGATGACGGCGTGCACACCGGGGCTGTTTTCTAAGTGATACATCTTAGCGCGAAAGCTATCTTGCCCGTTGCTCCATTCAAACTTCATATCACTATCTCTGACCGTAAACCCATCCGGTAAAGAGACATTTTGAGAACGGTATATGAGCTTTTCGTCTTCAATTAGCCATAGTTTTGTATCGCCGGCTTCGAAAAACTCCCCAAACTTTTCGATAAAGTTGCCATCCATACGCAGTTTATCGATTGTTCGAAACTTTTGATCGATGTGGAAGTAATCCTGCTCATAAAAATGGTGCTTAATAGAGTACAAAGTCACCCCACTAAAGACGCACAGTACAATTAAGGAAGCGGTAAAGTAGGAGAAAACTAATCGGTTGGTGATGGATTTAAATAACATTGCGTTAGGCTTTAAAATATGGAGTTAGGCTTCTGGTTCATCAAGTAAGTAACCCATCCCACGAATGGTATGGATGAGTTTAGGCTCGAAGTCTTTGTCTATTTTGGCGCGTAATCTTTTGACCGCGACATCAATCACGTTAGTGTCACTATCAAAATTCATATCCCAAACGGAAGAGGCTATTTGCGTTCTCGACATCACTTCTCCTCTTCTTTGCATAAAGAGCTCAAGCAAGGAAAACTCTTTAGCAGTTAAATTGATGATGTGGCTTTCTCTGGTTACGCGTCTACGCAGTAAATCAATGGATAGATTTGCGATTGTGAGAGTAGACGGTGTGTGATTTGTGGGAGATTGACGTTTTAATACGTTGCGGATTCGTGCCAACAGTTCAACGAATGCAAAAGGCTTAACCAGATAATCATCGGCGCCGAGCTCTAATCCTTTGACTCGGTCTTCAACTTGGTCGCGAGCGGTGAGCATAATGATGGGCGTTTCAATGTCGCTGCTTCTTAAGGTTTGAAGAACTTGCCAGCCACTTAACATTGGCAGCATGACATCAAGTAAGATGATATCAAAGTTATCGCTCGTAGCCTGATAGAGGCCGTCAACGCCATTTGAAGCATACACACAGCTATATCCAGACTCGGATAGCCCTTTTACTAAGTATTCGCCAGTTTTGGCTTCATCTTCGATAACCAGTATTTTCATTGGTGCCTATAAGGAGATTGTGGCGAGGTATGTACCACCTAGTTTCGAGGTTGAATTTTGAAAAATGTGTTGAAGGTATAGACTCTTCAACACATTGACCAGTAGGTTAGCTATTTCCATCACGTCGTAGGTATTGATAATGAAGGTTGACGATGCCTTTATATTGCAGTTTGCCATCTTCATTCATGAACTCTTGTGTGGTGACATAAGCGCCATCTTTCAAACTAATGCTATTAGTTTCTTTGGAAGTATACGTGTAGACATTGAATTCCTGCTTGAGTTCAATTGGAGAGCTTTCTTTGAGGTTATTTAGAAGCTGTAAAGCGTCTTCGTAAGCGGTAGCTTTGGTCTCTGTTGGGGTAGTTTGAATCGTTTTCTGCGTTGATACAACCGTGTAGTTGCCACTTGCATTAAGTGAAGCGGCAAATGAAGGGGCACTAAGTACGAGTGCTGCCGAAGTTAGTATACAGGTGATAGTCTTTTTCATAATTTCGTTCCTAGTCTTTGGTTCGAAATAAGACTATCAATGTGAGGCTGACAACAATGGGTCGCGAAAATGACATTTGTGTCATGTTTCCAAATTTGTCACCCTGATAAAGAGCCGAGTAGAGAATCGGATCTTTATATAGAAGGTGGGATATGTATGCTTTAGCTGGTTTTTCTGAATTGAACGACGAGTTTACCCTGGGAGTCTAAGTTGGTGACTAAGCCTTCGCATTCGTCTCGTGTGTCTCCTGCCAAAATGCTGGTTGCCGCGCAGACTTCACTGATGGATTGTACGCTTGAGTTCATGTCCTCGGTCACTCTTGCCATCTCCTCAATCGAAGTCGCAATTTGATTGTTTCGGTCTGAAATATCAGAGACTTGATGGATCAGTACGTCGAGCTTTTCCCCGGATACTTCTGCGCTGCTGACACAAATCTTCGACAATTGATTCCCTTCATCCATGGCTTGCACGGCTTTTTGAGTACTGCTTTGAATCAGAGATATGACTGCTTGAATTTCTTCTGTGGATTCATGACTTCGTTGGGCAAGTGTTCTTACTTCATCTGCCACGACAGCGAAACCTCGGCCTTGCTCGCCAGCACGAGCGGCTTCTATTGCAGCATTGAGTGCCAATAAGTTGGTTTGCTCGGCAACACCTTGGATTACGGTCAGTACGTCGCCAATAGTTTTTCCATGCTCTTCTAGCTGTCCAATAACACTTGAGGCTTCATTGAGTTGTGTGGCTAGCATTTGAATGGATTCAACAGTTTGCTGAACCGCGGTAACGCCTTCAGTAGCAGCGGTATTAGCACTAATGGTCGCTTCTGAAGCGCTCTGTGCATTATGAGCAATTTCATTGGCAGTCGAGTGCATCTCGTTGATGGCTGCTGCAACTTGCTCTGTTTCAGCTGTTTGCCCTTCGAGATTGACGGCGGTGGTATCACAGTTTTTAGAGGATGACTGAGCGGCATTACCTATTTGCTCGTTAGAGTCTTGTATGCGCCCGACAATAGCATTGATTTCGGATTGGCGCATTTTCATTGCCAGTTCGAGCTCTGCAAAATCATCGATATGTTGGGTATAAACCAATTCCATAAGCGGGTTGTCGAACACCTTTCTTGCTTGCTCGGTTAGGCTTTCGAGGCGACGTGTCATACTGTAGATTGTCGCGACGGCGCTTATTAAGAAAAACCAAATACCCGCACCGGAAAGCAGAGATGAGTCGATGAACGCGCTAATTGTAGCAAGTGGCACTAGAGCGAGGGTGACTCGCTGCCACAAGCGAGTACGTGGCCCTTTGAGCTTAGAAGGTACTTTCCCTTGTTTTAACTGCGCATAAATTTTTTCGGCATTGTCGACGTGTTCACGACTCGGAGACAAACGAACCGATTGATATTCTATTGTTTTGCCATTTTCTTTGATTGGTGAGGCAAACGCATCCACCCAATAGTGGTCCCCATTTTTGCATCGGTTTTTTACGATGCCCATCCAAGATTTACCTTGCTTCAAGTGCTCCCACATGTCTTTAAATGCTTCCGAAGGCATATCTGGATGGCGGACGATATTGTGAGGTTGACCTTCTAGCTCTTCGAGCGTAAAACCGGCTACGTCGCAGAATTCTTTACTGGCATAGGTAATGTGGCTGCTTGGAGAGGTGACGGACAGTAAGTTGAAACTGGCTGGGTAAGTCACTTCTTTTTGTGTGACAGGTTGATTGATTCTCATGAACGCCTCGAGCAGGGATTTGAGTTATTGAAAAAGCCAAATCTTCGGACGTTGAATAGGTGCGTTAGTTATATTTTTTGTGCACCTTAATGGTATAGCTTTAGTTGATGTAAAACTCAATAAACTAAGCGCATATTTGCTGTAAATCTGATTTACGTGCAAGTCTGTTCATTGGTTTTAATTGGCGGGTTTCTTGGAGGGAAACGAGGTGCTATTTTCTGCGAACAAAAACGAGTTAACCCGCAGAGCTTAACTCTGCGGGCTAGGCTGCTTTCCATTGCATTATCACGTTCTCTTCTTGAGGTGAACTAGCTGTCGCGCTTGTCGTTGAATTTGTATTGGTAATCAACATCTAGGATTGCACGATATTGAATTTCACCACGCTCTACTGCGAACTTTTCAACCGTCACTTCCATACCATCAATTTTGAATGTCTGTGCTTTAGGCGTTGCGCCGGAAGATGGCAATGCTTGTGAGAGTTCGTAAGAGGACTTAGTGTTTAGCTCGTCCATCATGTCGTATCCAGCTTCAAATGCTTCTTCTTGAGTCGCGTAGCCGTCTGATTTGAGTTGCGTACCTGTGCTGTATGTTGAGGTCGCTGCGAATGCTGTTGAGCTAAGAACAAGAGCTGATGTAAGGATGATTAGTTTTTTCATAGGATTACCTTCTTTGTAATAGTTATTACCAGTTTGTTGGTGACATTAATCCTATCAATCCCCAGGTAAATTGGGTGTCAGTGAACGTAAAGTAGCGGTCATTTTTAGTAAAGAGAACCTTACTTATGTCAAGGAATTGTTTAAGTGATTCTCTAGATGAATATCTATTTAGGCTTGGAATTTGCGCCTGACTTTATGGTGACAAAGCGAAGCTTTAAATGAAAAAAGCCAATCACAGAGATTGGCTAGTTGAGCGAGTAGTCGCAGCTCTTTCTATAACGAGATAGAGAATGCAGGCGGCAGAGCCGTTCTTGGTTCAGCGTTGGTTAGGCTGTGAAGCCAGCGAGCCCAATTGGGCGGCAGTGCGAGCTGATCGAGTTCAAAGAGTAAGTCTGGGATATTTAGGCTCGGCCGCTCTTTCGCCCCTCTCAATGCGTATAAATATTCCATTTTGACTTCAGTTGAATAGGGGTACTGTGCAATGACCTTTTCATAGGCTGTGATCAAGTGAGCGTCGTTTTTATCCAATTTTTTCAACTCTCCTGTTAGGCGAGCTAGCATTTGATGATCAAAAGGAGAGTTACCTAAGGTCAGTGAAGGTGATGAGTTATTTGTAGAGTGGGTAGGCAGCAACTTTTCCATGTACTGACGTAACCAGTTTTCCCCTAAAAACTCTAAGATTGGAAGTGCTTCCCGCACGATGGTGGCTGGGCACTTAGACAAGTTGTCGTAGTGTGTTGAAACGGCCTGCAATACTTTCTTATGGGCGCCTTTGAAGTTTTGTTCATGTATCCAAATACGGCATTGGAATAACTGCTGATAACACAGTAAGTGCGCCTTACGAGAAGTCGTGAGCTTTTTTTCGGCATTTTGTACAAATACGCTGAAGTGCTCAAGGAGCTCTCGTTTCGCACTGCTGCGTTCACTGTGCAGGTAAACGGCTTCAAGGTAGTGGCTATACTCAACGATGGAGTTTAGCCAGTGGCTATCGGCTAATGAAAGGTGGCGAGAGAATGAGTGACCAATTGTGATGAGGCATTCTCGTCTATTGAGTAGCGCAGCGAGGCGGCTCGCATGTATCGCGCGTTCACTGATACTAGGTGTTAATTCAAATCCTTTTAATGCCCAGTTTAGAGCATCGGAAAACTTCCCCTGTTGCTCGTAAAGGTTGGCTAAGCAATCCATGATTTTAAGCGATAGAGGTTTTTGAACAATGTAGTCAGAAAGCTGATTTATGGCTTCATCTACGTTGCCTTCTTTTGACACCAACATAGCGTGTGCGTATTGCTTGGTTGGATGGCTAGAGGACGTAGAATACGCGAGGTACTCTGTGAGAGTGTCCCACTGATTTTTCTGAATCAATAAATCGATTAGGCTCGATTCTAAACTGATGGCGAAATCGACTTGCTCCATCAGCACGATAAGATCACCAGTTAGCGAAGGTGATGGCGATTTGAGCCGTTCAATAATTTGTTGCAGCAGTTCACTTTCTTTATAGATGGCGTTGATCTTGTCGCCGAGAGACTTGGTATTAATCGGCTTAGTTATAAAGTGCTTAACTTTGCCCGAAAGTGACGTCAACACTGTCTCATGGCTCGAGTCCCCGGAAATAATTAATACACCGGTAGATTCATCGATAAGACGGTTTTTGTATAAGAGAGTTGTTAGTTCATGGCCAGTGAGCGTCTGCTCTAAATGGTAATCCATGATCAAAATATCGTAGTGGCGAACGCCTACGGCTTTGATTGTTTCTTGGTAAGAATCGACCGCAACAATCTGTTCGTACCTTAGCCCCAGGCCAACGAGCTGCTGTTTGATTAGCATTGAAGAGGTTTTTGAGTCATCAATGATGAGAATGTTGATATCATCGAGGTACTGCGTTTTTATCTCCACTGTTAATCCTTTACAAATGACGAGACTTAAAGTGAGTGTAAGTAACTGAATTTAAGTGTTCAAGTTAAGTCGATAATTTTGCTGATGGTTTCGCAATCTCTGACAGATGCTGAGTAGAACTTGCCCAACTATTAATGGGTAGGTTAGGTGTCGGTTTGTCTAATCCACCTGCGATCCTACATCAACATGTGACATACCGTATTATCTAAAATACACTAACCTCTGAAATTAAAGTATTTATTAAGAGCGAGAAACGATTCAATGGCTAATTGGGAAGGGGTGAGCGAATTTGTCGCCGTTGCGGAGTTGGAAAGTTTTACTGGCGCGGCTAAAAAGTTAGCGACATCAGTGGCTCAAATTAGTCGTCGTGTTTCCCATTTAGAAGAACGTTTAGCGGTGAAATTGCTAAACCGTACCACGCGTAAAGTTTCGCTGACCGAAGCGGGTCATGTCTATTACCAGCAATGTAAGCAATTGGTGGAAGGACTAGAGTTAGCGGAGCTTGCGGTCACCCAAATGCAATCTACGCCTAAAGGCCTACTTAAAGTGACGGCTCCCGTGACCTATGGGGAACGTGAACTGGCGCCTCTGTTACACCAGTTTATTCAGCTGCACCCACAGGTGGAGCTCGACTTAATGCTGACCAATCAAAAACTGGATTTGATCGATCAAGGTGTCGATGTCGCTATTCGGCTAGGGCGTTTAGAAGATTCCAGCTTAATTGCAAAACGTTTATCCCAGCGCCAACTCTTCGTGTGTGCGAGCCCTGAATATTTAGAACGATATGGTGAGCCGCATACATTATCGGAATTAGCGAATCACCAGTGTTTGGTGGGGAGCTTTGCCCATTGGCGTTTCAAGGAAAATAAACAGCCTCGGGCAGTGCGTGTGAGTGGTCGTATTAAATGCAACAGTGGTTTGGCTCTGCTAGATGCTGCGAAACAAAGCGTAGGGTTAGTTCAATTGCCCGATTACTACGTGAATGAAGCGTTGGAATCTGGTGAATTAATCGAAGTGCTGACGGATTATCGTGATGATAAAGAAGGCATTTGGGCACTGTACCCTCAGAACCGAAACCTATCACCAAAAGTAAGATTGCTTGTCGATTTCCTTTCTGATCAGCTATCCAACTAGCTTTGCTACTTTCTTCGACATAAAGCGGTATTCAGCGCAACTTTAGCTTTGAGAGCCTCTTTGCTAGAATGCCGCCCTAGCAAGTACCCTATGTACTGAAGTTGATGTTGAAGTGAGAATTACGATGAAAACGAGCCATGTCACGATTGGTCTAACGAACCCCAAAAGCCCAACCAATGTCGGTGCAGTAATGCGCGCTGCAGGCTGTTACCAAGTTGACGAGGTGAAATACACCGGGCAACGTTATGCTAAAGCCGCTAAGTTTCATACGGATACTAAGAGTGCGACACGCACTATTCCACTTTCTTCGGTAGATTCTTTTTTAGATGACTTAGAGCCAGACACTCAAATCGTGTGTGTCGAATTGGCAGAAGGTGCAACGCCACTTCCGCGCTTCCAGCATCCTGAAAAAGCTATCTATATCTTTGGGCCTGAAGACGGTTCAATCAGCCAAGATGTTGCAGACAGAGCTGACCATGTCGTATACGTTCCAACCGTTGGCTGCATGAATCTAGCCGCGACAGTGAATGTACTGCTCTACGATCGCTTGGCAAAATCAGACACACTCGATGATAGTGAAGAATTGATTCGTAGCAGCCGCGATAATCGTAACCACTTAAAAGTGAAACCGGTAGAAGCGTAAATCTTAAAGTGTTCGCTTTGAGAAAGGGTTGTTAAAAAAGCAGAGCCATATGGCTCTGCTTTTTTGTTTTCATGTTAGAAAATTGAAATCGATGGGTTTTCGTTGCGTTCAGTCAGAACAAAAAAAGGGCATAAGCTAGCACTAAAAAGTTATTCAATTTTTTCGAACATCAATAACAATTTACTATGGTTTTTTGCGATTGGAATCACGCATATGATTTATCTCAAGCGCTTAGACGCAATTTACAAAAACGTATTATCAGCCAATATTCAAGAGAGAATCATTATGAAAACATTAATCAAAGCAATCGTATTTACCGCTCTAACTTCTACTTTAGCTTACGCAATGCCAGCAAGTGACTACACCATTCGAGTCAATGCTGACCGTAACCGCGCAGATGTTACGGTATTGAAATCTGGTGAACCTGTTAGTGATGTTGCCGTGAAAGTGATTGGCAATGGTACCAAGCACTATGTGACTGGTTCGAAAGGCTCATTCATGGCGGCGAACTTATTCGATAACGGTCGCTCATTTACGTTCGAAATTGTTGATGAAAATGGTACTGTTGTTCGAGAGCAGCGTTACTTGTCTTCATTCTAATTGAAAGCATACCGAGACAGTCAATGGCCTGAAGACCTTTCAGGCCTTGTTATCTGTCATTTTGCTTCTACTGTATTTTCCCTGTTTATCTTTTAGTATGTAGATTCATCTTTTGAATTGAGATTCATACTTATGGATAAGGCTTCCCTTCTTAATGCACTCCACTCCGATACAACTCTTGATTTGTATTCACTTTATCAGCAAGTCGGTGCGGACATTTCTCTGTATTCCTTATTGGATGCTTTAACTGCGATTAAAAATGAGCATGGCTTAGAAACTCGGTTAAGCGCATTTAAAACCCAAATTGAACGTTTATTAGAATCTCCGGAGCTTGCAGGTGACGACCCTATGTCTAAACGTCGTTTGGTTGAGCGACTTGAGCTTGAGCAGAGAGGACATAGTATGAGTCGTTATATCTTAGCGACCGATGGACACCGACACTTTACCCCTCAAGCCGACTTAGTCATGTTTGGGGATTCGATCACTGAGTGGGGGCCGTGGCTCGATGCTCTTCGTCGGTATTCACTTGTGAATCGAGGTATAGCTGGAGATACGACAGCGGGAATGCTGCGCCGAATCGACACGACCTTGAATGTGAGCCCTAAGCTTGTGTGCGTTATGGCTGGCATTAACGATTTAGCCCAAGGTTACTCGGCAGAGGAAGTGTACGTTCAATATAAAGAGATGCTCGATACTTGGCGCAAGCATGATATTGATGTCATCGTTCAATCAACCCTTTACGGCGGTGAAAGGCTAGCTGGACTTAATGTGATGGTGGCTGAACTCAATCAGCGATTAAAATCTTATTGCCAAACGCATGCGTTACGGTTCTTGGATATCAATGCCGTATTGGCTCCAGAGCAATTACTATTGAATGAATTCAGCTGTGATGATTTGCATCTAACGTCGTGCGCGTATGTAAATTGGTTAAAGGTATTGGAGCCAGAACTCGAAGGTTCTGGCCTTATTTAGCTAGGAGTCGAGCGCAGATTAGATCCCTTGAACCCAGCATGTGACTTGGTTGCGGCCGGACTTTTTCGCGTTATATAAGGCGTTGTCCGCCCGAGCAATGACATCTCGAAAATTGATGTCGTTGGGTTTAGGGCTAGAAATCCCGATACTGACGGTACATTTGAGCTTCTTTTTGTTGAACAGTACCGTCATTTCCTCAATCGATTGGCGGTATTTTTCTGCGAGATGCAATGAATCCTCTTCTGAGATATCCCCTAGTAATAGCACGAACTCTTCACCACCGATTCGAGCAAACACGTCATCTTTGCGTTTAATACTTTGAATTTTACGCGCCATAGCCATCAGGACTTCATCGCCACCTAAATGCCCGTACTTGTCATTGAGGGATTTGAAATTATCAATATCGATGATTAATAACGCGTGGTTTTTGTCGAACGCTCTAGGTTTGTTGTTGATGAGTTTTGTGGCTTCTATGAAAGCTCTGCGGTTCAGTATGCCGGTTAGGGTATCGATGTTTGCCAAGGTCTCCATTTTTACGACTTGTTTTTGCACTCGTATTTGTGAAGCGATCCAGCTAACCAAGCTACTCAGTACTCGGGCGTCTTGTTCACAAAAATGGTTCTTGTTGTGATGAGCTATGTTAATTGTGCCATAACACTTCCCTTCACTGATTAGTGGAGCGTCCATGCAAGACATCATTCCACCTTCTGCAAGCCATTGGCAATCTAGGTAGGTTTCGGCACTGGTGTCGTTGCAGATCGCCAGTTTTTCTTGAGCGAAGACAGAACCGACCATGGTGCTTTCAATTGGAATTGGGCGATCGACAGGAATGGCTTTATTGCCCGTAATTGCAAATAGAGAAAGATAATTAGCATCTTGCTGCATAGTTACACTTACGCGATCGGAGTGAAAGATCTGATTGATCCAATAAGAGGTACTGTGTAGAAGTTCGCCGAGCGTTTTAGCTTGAGACAGTTCATCAAAAAACTCGAGTGGAAAATAAGCTTGCTTAGGTTCCAAATCAGACGGGTCTTTGTCGAGTGAACTAAAGTGCATTGTGAGTCCTCTCTGATTATCTTAGGTTTCTTCGCCCCATTATTACTTTAGAGCTTAGGTAATAGAGTAGAACTTTTCAATTCTCATAAATAAGAACAAGCAGCTTACTGACATAGATGTAAAAAGAGCAGGTTGATTACCCGCTCTTTTTTCTTCGTATCGAGATAACTCTGAGTCTAGAAGATACAGTGCTTGCCAAAATCACCGGCTTCGTTGGCTGTCCAGTCGCCTTTTGGTTTTTCTTTCATGTCTTCACACCAGGTTTCACTACCGACTTCAGTGCAAGCCATCAAAGTCATTGCTAGCGCTATGATTAATGAAATCTTCTTCATACTACTCTCTCATTTTCCGTTGAAATTAATCTAACCATGCATTTGTGTATCGTAACGCCAATGTTTAAGAATGCCAAACATGAAAAAAGCCAGCATTTCTGCTGGCTTCTCGAATTCTTCAATGTAAGTTTAAACGAGTTTCATCTCTTGGATGATGTCAGAAGCGATTTCAGGCTTCGTGCTGGTTGGCTTCTCGTGTAGATCAGACTTTAGCTGGCCTTTTCGGTTTCTCAAACCTGACTCGAGCTTCTTCAGTGCTGATGAAATAGCAGGGTACATAATGTCGTTTGTTGCTTTAGCTGAAACACGTACGCCTTCGTAATTAGTGAATACTTCTACTTCGTGTTGGCCGTGTTCTTTTGTAATGATGATGTCGCAACTGATCAGTTGTGGAAAGTGACCTGATACCTTCTCAAATTTTTGTTCTATTTCTTTACGTGAGTCGTCGTTAATTGATACGTGATGTGTTTGAACGTTTACTTTCATAAATCATACCTTTCCAATGACTGTGTCATTTAAACGTAGCAAACTCAGTGTATTTTGACCAAGTGTGGATTTACACATGTGTGATTAAGTTCAGTGTTATCAAATAATCTCGCGGTTACCCCTTGAATCCCAGCAAAGTCATCAGCATATTATGTTTCGTGATTTCGGCTAATGGCTAAAATCTACTCTTTCCTCTGCGTTAGCCCCTCTTGTGTTTTATTACTCCCCTTATCGATAGACTTTTTAGCTTAGTCAGTTTTCCCACCTTTGTGTGCTATCTAACGGTATTTTCTGATTAAAGCCGATAAATGCTTCCGCTATGTAAATAGCGACATGACGTTTTCGGATTGCTTTCAACCCATTGCGTGATGTTTGTATGAATCTATAGCCTGACTGCTACAAAACGACGTGGAGTTTATCAACGCGCCCGTTTAAATGTTTATGAATTAATCCGTGTAGTTGAGGTATTGAATGCAGAGATCATGAAAAGCTTGGGCTTGAGGGGAAATGGTTCTGTCTGCCAATCGGAAAATCCCAATTTGGCGTTGTAATGGTGGATCAATCAATGGAATCCAGACTAGCCGAGTTTCGTTAGTTGGGAACGCGAGCTTAGGCAGTGTTGTGACCCCAATACCTAACTCTAAAACCGAAAATAGAGATGTAATATTTTCGACAGAGTACAAAGCTTGCTCACTGAGCGTTCGTGCGGGAGTAGGGTCGAGCAGTGTGCAAGTCCCATTACGAATGAAAGGTTGTTTTAACAAAGTTTGCCACTCAATACCCTCTGGCTGGTTCGCTATAGGGTTGTCTTTTAAGCATACCACTCCTATTGGGTCGGCTATCAAGGGGGTGAAATCAATGGTCTGCTCTTCTAGATTAGAGCTATTTCCAAGTGCTAAATCGACTTCGCCAGAAAGTAACCGCGCCTCGACACCTGCTGCATTATCATCAATCAAACTCACTTCTACATTGGGGAACCGCTCACAAAAGGCACCCAATACGCTAGGGATCAATTTTGCTGCGACGGAAGGAACGCTCGCGATTCGAACGCGGCCTTGCTGGCCAGCCGCAGCTGCACGTAAATCGTTATCTAAAGCTTTGTAAACATTTAAGAATTGAATGATTTTTGGCAGGCAAATTTCGCCAAAAGGAGTGAGGTTTGATTTGTTTCCTGTTTCAAACAACGGCTGACCTAGGATTTTTTCGAGCTCTTTTATTGAGGTTGAAAGGGCCGCTTGAGAGCGATTTGCTCGATTGGATGCCGCGCGAAATCCTCCTTCTTCGACGACCAAAACAAAATGTTTTAATTGTTGCAGCTTGATACTCATTTGCTCAATCCCTTCTCAGCCCTTTATTTACCTTACTTTTAGCAAGGTGATAAGTTTTTTTTATCAAATGTAAAAAATTTACCGTTAGATTTATCAAGTGTCAATTGGCAGTATTTAACCATCTTGAAACATATTTGTTACAAAGTTGGATTTAGTCGTGAACGAATTGACCAAAAAACACCCTGTTAAAACTTCTCTTTTTGCATCGAAAGCGCCACTGGAATGGGCGATCGTCAGTAACGGTACACTCTATACCGCTCAAATCCCAATTGATGATACTGGTGCGGTCGTTGAAGGGGGAATTGAGGCGCAAACACGCCAAACCTTCAATAACCTTGTTCACACCTTGGAATGTGCGGGTGAGTCGCTCGACTCTGTTCTGCAAGTGCTGATTTATGTGACGGATCGAGAGTACCTGAAAACCGTTAACAGTGTGTATGCAGAGTATTTTGAGGCCCCTTACCCAAATCGAGCAGCGATGGTGGTTGCAGGGTTGGCGCGTGAAGAAATGCTGGTGGAGTTTGTGGTGTACGCGTCAGCTTCACAACCGGAATAATGGGCTCTAATCCAAATTAACAACCTCTCTAACCCGATTAATTAAGTTGGTTGCCAGGCTCAAACGCAACCTTAACGTGACAAGGACAGAACGATGACTCAAGCAAACATGATTCAACCAGAAAACGCGCTTTATATCGCTGGAGAATGGCAAGCGGGCGTGAGCACTGTTGAAAATATTAACCCTTCAGATATCAGCGAAAGTCTTGGTCACTTTGCTCAGGCTAGCGAATCTCAAGTTCAACAAGCAATCTCGGCAGCTAAGTATGCTCAGCCTGAGTGGGAAAAAACGCCTATTGAGCGTAAGCAAGCGGTACTGCAAGCAATAGGTGATGAACTGATTGCCCGTTGCGACGAGCTAGGCACCTTACTTTCTCGTGAAGAAGGTAAGCCTTTTGTTGAAGGGCGCGGTGAAATTTACCGTGCTGGACAGTTTTTCCAGTATTTTGCAGCAGAAGTACTGCGTCAAATTGGTGATAACGCAGCTTCCGTCCGTCCAGGGGTCTCCGTTGAAGTGACCCGTGAAGCCGTGGGCGTTATCGCCATTATTTCCCCTTGGAATTTTCCGACAGCAACAGCCGCTTGGAAGATTGCCCCTGCGTTAGCCTTTGGCAACAGTGTGATTTGGAAGCCAGCGAACCTGACGCCAGCAAGTGCCGTGGCACTGACAGAAATCATCCATCGCCAAGGTATTCCTGCCGGTACGTTTAACTTAGTACTTGGCAGTGGTTCAAAGGTTGGGGATGCGCTGATTCATTCAAAAGATGTGAATGGCGTGAGCTTTACCGGTTCGGTAGAAACTGGTCGTAAAGTTGCAGCAGCAACCGCGCCGAATTTTGTGCGTTGCCAGTTAGAAATGGGCAGTAAGAATGCGTTGGTGATTGCTGATGATGCCGATATTCAAACTGCGGTAGACGCAACCATTGCCGGATCTTTCTCGGGTGCGGGCCAGAAATGTACTGCCTCTTCTCGTCTTGTGGTGATGGACAGTATCCACGACCAATACGTTGAAGCTTTGATCAAGAGAATGAGCGAATTGAAAGTTGGCCACGCATTAGAAGAAGGCGTGTTCATGGGGCCTGTTGTCGATGGCAATCAGCTTGACGCGAATTTCAGCTGGATTGAAAAAGCACGTCAAAGCGGTGGTGAACTAGCCTTTGGCGGAGAGCGTTTGAACCTAGTGCATGATGGCTACTACATGTCACCGACGCTGTTCTTAAATACTCAAAATGATTGGGAAGTGAACCAAGAAGAAGTGTTCGCTCCAATGGCAAGTGTGATTCGCGTTGCCAACCTAGAAGAAGCGATCGCGACGACCAATGACACTCGCTTTGGCTTAACTGGCGGGATCATTACTCAGAGCTTGCGTACTAGCGCCTTATTTAAAGAGCAAGCGCAAACTGGGTGTGTGATGGTCAACTTGCCAACCGCAGGGACAGATTATCACGTGCCATTTGGTGGCCGCAAAGAGTCTAGCTTTGGCCCGCGTGAGCAGGGGCAATACGCCAAAGAATTCTACACCGTGGTGAAGACCGCTTACCAACGTCCTTATTAATCGTGTTCTGGTGGCGGGTTTAACGCCACCATCACTCACCCAATTTAAGACAGTTTATTAAGGAGTGGTTATGTACCAACAACGGATTGTTATCGATGGATTGCAGTACTGCAATTGGGACAGAGAGTATTTTCAAACCTTAAAAGCAAGTGGGATCACCGCAGTACACGCGACCATGGTTTATCACGAAACGGCTCGCGAAACGCTGTCTCGCTTCGCTGAGTGGAATTTAAGATTTGAGCAAAATGCTGATTTGATCATACCGATTCACTCAATGGCTGACGTCGAAGTGGCAAAAGCCACCGGCAAAGTCGGCATTTTCCTTGGTGCACAAAACTGTTCTCCAATAGATGATGAGATTGGCTTGATTGAGGTGATGCGTAAGCAAGGCCTGCTGATCATGCAACTGACGTACAACAACCAAAGTTTACTCGCAACAGGGTGTTACGAGCAGCACGACTCTGGCATCACCCGATTTGGCAAACAAGCGATTGAAGAAATGAACCGCGTCGGAATGATCATCGATATGTCTCACAGCGCTGAGCGTTCGACGCTTGAGGCGATTGACCTTTCATCACGCCCTATTTGTATCAGTCACGCTAACCCGACATTTGCACACGATGCGCTACGTAATAAATCGAACGATGTGATTAAAGCGCTGACCGCTCGTGGTGGTCTCATCGGGTTCAGCTTATACCCGTTCCATTTACCCAATGGCAGCCAATGTTCACTGGAAGATTTTTGCCAAATGGTCGCAACCACTGCGGACATGGTTGGTGTTGAACATTTAGGGATCGGCAGTGATTTATGCCTGAATCAGCCGCAAGCCGTGTTGGAATGGATGCGCAACGGGCGCTGGTCAAAAGCGATGGATTACGGCGAAGGATCTGCAAACAACTCTGGCTGGCCTGATGCGCTGCCTTGGTTCTGCGGAAGTGCAGGTATGGAAAATATTTACAACGGATTAATGCGTCACGGTTTCAGTGAATCCGAGGCGGGACAAGTAATGGGTGAAAACTGGTTTAACTTCCTTAAAGAAGGCTTAGAGCCGATTCACAGGCCTAGCTAAAGACAAGGTAATTAGCCTATTTCGTAACGCGTAACCCAAACATGGAACAGCCTGCTCAATACAAACAACAATAGGGCAGGTGTTAAATACACCTCTTGTAGTCATCATTGAAATGACAGCTGCAATGAAACCTCTGGAGTCAGAGTATGTCTGATTTAACCAATAGCGTGAAACCTTCAAACTTAGACGCGGCAAGCATGAATGCTTCGTTAACGGCAGGAATGAAGAGCCAGTCAACCTCAACAACAAAAGGGACCGAATCCACTTCCGATAAACTCGGACTGAGCAACCCAGCCTTATGGTATAGCGGCGGTTTTATTGCGCTGTTTGTCTCTCTTGCTCTCTATGATGCAGAGCTTCTCTCTAGCCTAGTAAACACAGGGTTTGCTTGGTCGGTTAAAGTTTTTGGGCCTTATTGGCAGCTACTTCTTCTTCTGACTTTTCTTATTGGTCTTGGATTGGCAGCGGGGCGAACAGGCAAAGTGATTCTTGGTGGGCGTGCTAAACCGGAAATGGATGCCTTTCGTTGGATGGCGATCATCTTTTGTACGCTACTTGCCGGGGGCGGGGTCTTTTGGGCGGCGGCTGAGCCAATCGCGCATTTTGTTAGCCCGCCACCTTTGTATGGCGCACAAGAAAATGCTCAGCAAGGTGCGGTCAACGCCTTATCTCAATCTTTCATGCACTGGGGGTTTTTAGCGTGGGCGATTGTCGGTAGTTTAACTTCAATCGTTGTCATGCACCTTCATTATGACAAAGGTTTACCACTAAAACCGCGCATTTTGCTTTACCCAGTGTTGGGCGAACGAGCTCTAAAAGGTCACACCGGTGCGTTGATTGACGCATGTTGTATTGTGGCGGTCGCTGCAGGAACGATTGGGCCAATTGGTTTCCTAGGCCTACAAGTGAGCTACGCATTAAACGCCTTGTTTGAGATCCCTGATGGGTTCACGACGCAGCTGATTATTATCTTATTCGCGATTGTACTTTACACCTTATCAGCGCTCAGTGGTCTTAATCGCGGTATGCAGATGTTAAGTCGCTACAACGTGATTTTGGCAATGGCTTTGATGGTTTACATCCTGCTGTTTGGCCCAACTAACTTCATTTTTAATGGCTACATCCAAGGCGTTGGTAGCATGCTCGACAACTTTATCCCAATGGCTACGTATCGTGGTGATGAAGGCTGGCTGAGCTGGTGGACGGTATTCTTCTGGGGATGGTTCTTAGGTTACGGACCAATGATGGCAATTTTCATCGCGCGTATTTCTCGTGGTCGCAGCATCCGCCAATTGGTTTCCACAATTAGCATTGTCGCGCCGTTAGTGACGTGCTTTTGGTTCACCATTGTCGGTGGTTCGGGCTTGGCGTTTGAAATTGCAGAACCGGGCAGTGTGAGTAAAGCATTTGAAGGCTTCAACCTACCTGGTGCACTGCTCGCTGTAACTCAGCAATTACCGCTACCGATGCTGATTTCAATTCTCTTTCTCATATTAACCACGATTTTTATCGTCACCACGGGCGACTCAATGACTTATACGATCAGCGTGGTAATCAGTGGTGAAACTGAGCCTAACGCGATTATTAGAACATTTTGGGGTGTGATGATGGGGGTAACCGCTTTGATTCTGATTTCCCTGGGTTCAGGTGGTATTTCCGCGCTGCAATCTTTCATCGTTATTACCGCGGTTCCTGTGTCTTTAATTCTTTTACCGTCTCTTTGGAATGCGCCACAAATCGCAATCAAGATGGCGAAAGAGCAAGGCTATTAGAAAAGCAATAACCGTACTAATGAGCATACATTAGACGGCGTGAAAGTAGAGTCAATCAAAAGGAAGGGGCGGGTATGCTCGCCCAAATAGAACATCAAAGGCTAACCAGCGTGTGACCGCTAGAGCTCTGAAAAATAATGGAGCAGCGCTATGCGAACTGGTTATTACTACTCTTATAACGACAAATGGTGGTGAGCAAAATGGATGCACATCGTTCTACCTACACTGAAACAACACTGCGCAATGCAGACACCGTGATGACTCCCGACAGGCTAGGGGCAATGCACCAAACTCGAATCAGCTTCGTAAGAACATTGATCCGTAAAATGGCGCAGCAAAACTGGCAAGTAACTAAGCATGATTGGCAGCTTTGCCCGCAAGGTTACGGCCATGTGATTTACAAATTAGCGACACCAAGCCACGTGTATCATTTGGTTGTGTTTTGCGATCAAATTGCTGATGACGAACGAAACGATCGTGTGATTGCCGAAAAGTGGGATGTGACTTTTGCACTCGTCCTAGGGGGGGTGGATGTTGCGTTACTAGAACAACTTCGCGCTAATGTGCCACTTCAAGAAGCAGGGCGAAATCCCAATAATGTTTTAGTGCTAGCTCGTGCTAACAAGAGTGTTCGTGTGTTTGAACACATTGTTGCTCATCTAGCGAAAGGAGAGCAGCCGTCACCTCAAGAGTTGGCGGAAGTGGGGTATATACTGCGTACCACGGCAGTGTACGGGAACGGAAAGTTTGGCATTGCTGACTTTAAAGTGCTGGAAAACAACCCAGATTTTAATCAGTCGTTCAGTGCGCAAATGTGCGCGGTTTATATGTTGCGTGAGTTCAGCTTAGATTGGGTTCATTATCTTGCAGAGCAGCAAGGTCAGGAACAAGCGACGACGCTACATCGTGGTTTACAGCGTTATTTAGGCGTCGGGAACGCAACAGGGCTTGGCATG
This sequence comes from Vibrio profundi, assembly GCF_043642225.1. GTDB lineage: Bacteria > Pseudomonadota > Gammaproteobacteria > Enterobacterales > Vibrionaceae > Vibrio > Vibrio profundi_A. The sequence goes on from NZ_JBHZSF010000001.1 coordinate 696,193, forward strand.
GCACCCTATTTGATCAACCACCCAAGTATTGTTGATCAATGGATGACAACCCGAGAGACTGCATTGGCTGCGGTGCTGGCATGTGAAGCTGATGCTAGCAAAGTCGAATGGTTAAGTGCTTTGGTTGAAAAAGGCATTCATCACTTACAACAAGTGATTACGATTAACGAATTACAAAAAGAATTGAACGCGATTGCGGTTCACGATCTCACCCAGTTGCTCAGTAAGCTCGACGCCTTGGTAAAAGTACAGGCAGACGATTTAGGTTTTGCGACTTGGCAAAGCGTCGTTGATAAGTCACAACAGATGAGTTTGGAAGCCCAAGAAATCCTAACTTCTTGTTTGATGGAGCTGTACCCAGATCTAGTGGATTCCTACCAAGAACAAATGAATTGTGACGAGACGTTATCGTTACCAAGTGGCAAAAAAGTGCAAGATCTCCTAGTGACCCTCGAAGAAAACTACCGCTGGGCAATTAACACCGATTTCAATAAACCTGAAAACAATTATTGGTTTTGGTATCGCTCACAAGACAAAGAAGAGCCAAGACTCGGTGTTCGTGGAGAAGAGCCGGGAGAGGAGCGTGAGTTACCCCTTGATATCGGTCGTCAGGCATTTCGCTTGTATCACGCGCTGCTTGAGGAAAAACCAGAAACCTCACTGGCGGAGTTTTTGGTTCAACGCCCACAGTTTCGTGCGATTGCTCGCCGTGTCTGGACGTTAGGGCATAAGGCGATGGGTGATATCCAAATGAATGTCTTGCATCAATCGTCTTTGCCAATGCACTTACTTCGCTGCAAATTGGCAGTGTTTGGGGCTACCAAATTTGACCCGCGTTCGGAACGTTGGGTGCGAGTGACTTTCTTCCAAGGTTCGCCTTTGCTGGATGAAATTCATGAAGATGAATGGCTGTTCCCTCTACTGCCGAGCCAGGCTGAACTTTCGGGAATAGAGCTCCAAGACAACCACGTAAAGGGAGGTACATGCTAATGATCGTTTCTCATAATGAATTGGTTGCGGCGGTGAACAAAGCGTTTCTAGGAATGCGTCGTACGTGCGGCGAAGCGGATGTCATCGCGAATATGGTGGCAGACTTGCAAATGGCCGGGCTAGATGGAGTTCGCCACTTTAATAATGCGAGCAATTTCATGGGGTTGGAAGATGACAGCCCTGTAGACATCAACACCACATCAAATAATAGCATTGAAGTGGATTTACATGGCGGTAGTTTGGCTTGTCATTTGCCTGTGATCATAGATTTCGCCATTGAGAAGATGGTCGGTGGTAAAGTCTTGAAAATTGAACTTAATAATTGTCACAATCGTTGGTTAGCTTATAGCGAACTCGTCAAATTGGCGGCAAAAGGCATCGCCTGTACTGCTCGATGGGAGAACGGATCTGATCCAAAGCACACCTTATATGTTTTGAACCGTGGTTGTGTGGCTCCTGAGCTGTTTTTCTGCGATTCCGCACTGGAAACAACGGATAACGTACACAATATGACAATTGAGCTGTCCGTCCATGACTTCGATTTGGAGGTCTTATCTCAAGGATATAAGCGTCACATCACTTCAAGTTCATTGGCAAAAACGCAAGAGCGCGCTTGGCGCGATGGAATCGAAGTGGACGATGCGGAATGGGCAAGCTTGAAAGAAACGGCGACCGCTATTCTGGTGGAAAACAGCCAACGTTCGATACAAGGGGCGGGAGAACTGACCACTAACGCAGCGTAACCCAACCTAACTAAGAGCTTGAATCCTGCGCGTTTCAAGCTCTTAGTTTATAAATTTGGCAAGTGTTAAAAACCTATTGTGGCGAGTAATTTGAAGTACTGCCGTACCTAAGCTTTATGAAAAATAGCGAGGTAAATACTCTTTGAATTGGGTGTTGAATAAAAAGTAATTTAACGAAATCGCTTTACAATGTGTATTAATAGCGTACTATTCACCTCGCTCTGTTGTTCAGAGTTATTAAATGAAACAGAAAGTTTACGCAAAACCTCAGAATTCCTTCGTTATTGTTGTTATCCTCAGATTTTCCCTTAGCTTCATCGTCACATTAAATAATTCAAGCTCTCAGCGCTTCGCATTTAGCGAAAAATCATATGAATTTAAATACAAAATAAGGGACACATTATGTCTACTAAAACAACTGGTCTAGTAAAATGGTTTAACGAAGAGAAAGGTTTTGGTTTCCTAACTCAAGACAACGGCGGCGCTGACGTATTCGTTCACTTCCGTGCTATCGCTTCTGAAGGCTTCAAAACTCTTGCTGAAGGCCAAAAAGTATCTTTCGAAGTTGAGCAAGGCCAAAAAGGTCTTCAAGCTGCGAACGTTACAACTATCTAATTAAAACTTAGATCTTACTCAAGATTTATATTTAATTTAGAATAAAAGCGTAAATAACTTAGCTGTTATTTACGCTTTTATTTTATATAGCACTTTATAGAATATATTTATTCACATCGATTATTAAAGTAGCCCGTAATTCTTTAACTCTGTTATTTCTACTTCGTATCAATCTCGATAGAATTATACTTAACACAAGTAGACGAAGCTACCTGTGTTAAATAAGGTGCGATTATTCGGTGATATTGACCATCATGTCATCGCTCCAAATGACTTGTTCGGATCCATCCGGCGCCTCTGAGAAGATCTTCACAGCCCAGTAGTTATCCACCTCACCTAATAGCGCCCAAGTCGATGTCCACGCTTCTTCATCAACAAATGATACGTATCCATCTTGGGTAATCTCCCAAGTGAAAGGCAAGTTACTTGGTTGGCCTATATCTTTCGCGTAAGTCCCTGTTCCATCTTCATTGAACTGGTAAACACGAGTTATACCTTTATTGTTAGTACGCAGTACATCCCCAGCTAACAGCATATCTTCAGTGAAAATGTCGTAGCCACCACAATCGAATAAGGCTTGCTTGAATTGACCCCAAGTAGCGCTATTCGCGTTATCTCTGCTATCACCAGAGCGGCAAATATTGCTGACTAACTCGTCTTGTTCTGCGGTTAAGTTGGATGAGGTGGATTGGCAACCTGCAATCAGTGCAGCCGAAAGTACTGTTAAGCCTAGAATCCTTTTCATGGATAAATCCTCTTAATATTGATTTGTTTTTCGAGTGACAGTTAATAATTAGCAAAAAATTGCAGCTCTTCAATATATCTAATGTGATCTATTCGTAGTTTTTATGATTGAAAAATCTACAACTTCATCGGATTTTTGGTGAGAGGGAGGAAGCACAGAAAAATTGCATTACATAACTATCAATAAAATGAAGCAGAAAAGTGATCGACTCGGTGTAAATGTAACTCTAAAGTATTATAAATTCACAAATTGATTTCCATCAAAAAAGTAGGGTTTTTGTGTGATACCTTGCACGCAAAATAAGAAATGATGACTCATTCACCAATAAAATGAAGCCTACAAAAGGAAATTATAATGAAAAAAACAGTATGTGGTCTCGCGGTACTGGCTGCTCTTATGTCTACCAATGTTCTTGCACATAAGGAAGGCGATATTATCGTACGAGCAGGAGTTGCGACGGTCGCGCCAAATGATAGCAGCGGCGATGTATTAAACACCTCTGGTTCTAAGTTTTCTGTCGATTCTAATACTCAATTAGGCTTAACGTTCGGTTATATGCTGACCGATAATATTAGCTTCGAAGTGCTTGCCGCCACACCATTCTCACACAGTATTTCGACCAATCATGGTGATCTCGGTGAAATTGCAGACACCAAGCACCTGCCACCGACCTTTATGCTTCAATACTATTTTGGCGAAGCGAATAGCGATATCCGCCCATATGTAGGTGTGGGTATTAATTACACGGTATTCTTTGATGAAGAGCTGAATTCAACGGGTAAAAACGCAGGGCTCAGTGATTTGTCGCTTGATGACTCTTGGGGCTTAGCGGCGAACATTGGCGCTGATTATATGATCAATGAAGATTGGTTTTTAAATGCGTCAGTTTGGTACGCGAATATTGAAACGACGGCGAAGTATAAAGCAGGTGCGACCCAGTTTTCGACCGATGTGACCATTGATCCGTGGGTATTTATGATTGGCGGTGGCTATAAGTTTTAATAGAGAAGAACAAAAAAGCCCGCTATTGCGGGCTTTTTATTGCTTACCTAGCAATATTTCTGTTGGTGCTTATGGTTGGTGCTTATGGTTGTTGCTTTGTTGGCGCTAGCGCAATCTCACGAATACAAACATTCTGTGGTTGCTGGTAAGCAAAAGAAACAGCACGAGCGATATCATCAGCAGCAAGAACGCCACCCATGTCTTCTTTCCACTCACCGTATCCGTCTTTGATTTCTTGAGAAGTCGTGTGAGACAGAAGTTCAGTTTCAACTGCTCCAGGTGCAATTGTGGTTACACGAACATTAGACGCTGCGACTTCTTCACGAACGTTTTCCGAAATTGCGTGAACTGCAAACTTAGTACCGCAATATGCTGCATGGTTCGGGAACGTTTTCTTACCAGCGATTGAGCTGATGTTAATGATAGTGCCGCTGTTACGCGCTTTCATTGGTGCAAGTACCGCTTGCATGCCGTTTAGTAAGCCGATGACGTTAACATCGAACATACGTTTCCATTCAGAAGCATCTTGTGTATCAATTTGACCTAGTAGCATAGTGCCAGCGTTATTGATTAGTGCGTCTGCAGGCCCAAACTTTTCTTCCGCTTTTGCGATAGCAGCTTCAAAGGTCGCTTGTTCAGTTACGTCTACTTGCTCGCACATGGTGTTCGGTAGGTCAAGTGCTTTTAGGCGGTCAACACGACGAGCCAAAAGAAGTAGAGAGTGGCCTTCGTCGCTAAGACGACGAGCGATTGCTTCACCAATACCAGAGCTTGCACCTGTAATTACGATTAAGTTTTTCATTCTTTATTCCTCTATCTTCATTTGAAGTCTTTTTGTTTAGAGGCAATCAAAGCGTTGCCTAGATGGGATAGTGCCGTGCTTCGTTGCGATGGAGGTATATTAAGAAAAGAATGATTGTTGATATATAGCAATTCAATTGAAACACTGTTGTCATACTGCAACAATGTTTAAGCTGTAGACTACAAAGGCCCATTGAGGGCCTTTGTTATTGCAGTTAGCACAACCTAGATCTGAACTGGTGACTGAAAGGAATCCGGTTTTAGTGTGATGACTGAGCAATTTAGTGTGTTGATCATGTCTTCGGCGGTATTGCCCAGTACTAAGCCTGAAATACCAGAGCGGGACATCGACCCCATCACCACGAGATCCATCCTGTTGTCACTCACATATTGAGGGAATACGTCTCGGGTTTCGCCTTCTAGTAAAACGGTATGAATTTCTGTATCGCTGTCGGCGTAAGGGGATAGCAAAGCATTAAGCCTAGTCAGGCGTTCTTCGTGCATATTTTTCGCTAGCAGCGCAATGTCAATATCGCTGTAACCACTCCAGTTTCGTAGAAAGCCTTCAGATTCAAGTTGCCAGACATGACATAAGGTGAGTTTGGCGTTCATCAGCGAACAAAACTCGACGGCCATCGCCACAAGTTTCGTATTGAACTCATGGTAGTCAGCGTTAGTGAGGTCAATTGCAGCAACTACTTGATTGATCGGCGCTGAATCTTTGCTCAATGACCAAATTGGCGTTTCGGACTTACGCATCAGGTTAAGAGTGTTGCTCCCACGTTCGCATGCTTCTTTTTTACTTTGACGGTAAGAGTCAATAATGACCATAGAGGCTTGGAGCTGAGTCGCCTCTTTGATGATTTCAATAAATGGCACTCCCACGTCGACCTTACTGGTGAACTCGATCTTTGGGTAGTGGTTGTTCAAGGTAAGAATGTGTTTATCTAACGTGTCTTGGTAGTGTTTGGTTGCGTGCTTCAGAACATTAAGTGTTGAACTGGATAAATGGTAGATATCCTTATATTCGGCCAGTTCTTTGATGACGAGTTGTAGCGTCACTTTTGCGCCGCACTGATTAGCAAACTGAAATGCTTGGTGGTGTGAGTCGTTAAGGTCTTGCTCTGGCGCAATCGGTACCAACAGCTGATTAAAAGCCATATTGCCTCCTGCAATAAGTGTCGAATTACAATTGCTCTTTAGTAAACTATAGATAACAGTGCTTGAAACGCCATTGAGTCAAGGACTCAACTGAACTTGCTTTGATCTGACACGGTATTTTTGAGCTGAATGTGTTTCATAGGGCTCGCATTAAAAATCAATGAAGTGTTGTACTGCAATTAACTTGAAGCACTGTTGCCATACTGCAACAATGTGAGGGTTGTTAATTCAAAGGGGTCACCATGCTCAACCAAACTAACTTGTCTGATGTTCGCTCTTTTGTCTTGATTGCCCGTTTAGGTAATTTCACAAAAGCCGCGGAAGAATTGGATGTATCCCGCTCACATGTTTCCAGGCAAATAAGCAGCTTAGAAAAACAAATGGGTGTGACCTTGTTTGTAAGAACGACTCGCACGTTAAGGCTGACTCAAGCTGGGAAGGCGTTGTACCAGCAATGCGAACAAGCTTTACACAATATTGATCAGGCTTTGATTGCTGCGGTTGATGATATCGAGGAAGTCCGAGGTGAGATAAAAGTGAACTGCGTTGGCGGCTACCTAGGGGAAGTGATCATTGCCAATATAGTCAATGACTTTATGTTGCAGCATCCTGATATCACTGTGAGCCTTGATTTCAGCAGCCATCGAGTCGACTTAATTGAAGATGAGTTTGATATTGCTTTTCGTATGGGCAAGTTGGAAGATGCCGGCTTCGTCGCACGTAAGTTGCTCGATATTGAGATGGGAACACTTGCAAGCCCAGATTACTTAGCTCGCAAAGGTCGCCCTGTTTACCCTAAAGACTTAGTCGAGCATGATTGCCTAACGGGGTCCGTTCGTAAGTGGAGTTTTCAATCGTCTGCAGATACATCCAAAAATCTTGATGTGGCGGTAAAAGGCCGGCTTCAATGTAAAAATGGACGGGTATTGGTGAATGGCGCGTTAAGTGGAAATGGAATCATACGTGTGCCTCGAATTTATTGTGAGGACGAGCTTGTTCAAGGCAAGCTGGTGGAAGTGTTTGACCAATGGTTGATCCCTAGCGTTGATTTCTCTGCAATTTACCACCGTGATCGTTACCAGCCTAAACGACTAAGAACTTTTATAGACTTTGTTAAAGAGCAATTTGATAAGTTGTCTTAGTGGCTATTCAAGGCGCTATGACTGAATGTTAATCAAAGTGCAGGTGGTATAAGGTAACTTGAACTACATTTGCGCGATTCAAAGCAGGTCGGTATGGATTTAAATCTCATCGTTCCGTTTTTAAGAGTTTATGAACTGAACAGTATTACTCAAGCGGCGGAAGTCATGGGGGTGACGCAGCCTGCGATGTCTGCCATGGTAAAGCGTTTAGAACAGCAGCTTAATAAGCATTTGTTTGTTCGCCACGGCCGCCGCTTAGAACCCACTTCAGAGGCTCACACCTTAGCTTCTCATTTCAAAGAGATAGAACATCGGCTACTACTGGCACTCGATAAACCACGGGAAATTTTGGTTTATGCGCCTGAACATATTGTTATTCAGCTCCCGATTATTGAAGGAGTGAAACTTATCGAAAATCCACTCTCGGAGTATCAAGTGTTGGATAGTTTGAGACACGATAAGATTGATATGGCGATAGAGTCTAGATTTAAACAAGATAAAGAAAACTCGTTCGTTTACGAGCATATTCAAGACATAGACCTCGTCTATGTGTGTCGGCAAGACCACCCTACGATAAACGACTCCGTAACCTTAGAAGAGTTTTTTGAGCTCGAGCATGTGACTCTGACCTATAGTGAACGTGAAGCGTCTGGGGTAGAAAAATTATCGGGAATGAATTTGCCCCGAAAGATTGTTAAACAGGTAACCAGTCCTAGTTCCATGCTGTTATGCGTGCAAAATAGTGATGCCATTTGCGCCACCAATCGCAGTGATGCGCTAATTGAACAGCTAGGCCTAAAGATTGTCGATGTCCCGTTTCCTATTTCCGCCATTCAATTGGATTTGGTTTATCACAAGAAGTTTTCTGAAAATAAACAGCATGCAAAGGTGCGGGCTTTACTTCACCAATATCTCAGTGATTGTTCATAATCTGTTTGCTTGTAGCTAAAACGATTTGCTCGTGATTTTGAGCGTACTTCCTTTCCTCGCATCATAAATTTCACTTTCTGTTTATCCGTAGTGCTCTATATAAATGGTGTTTATGTAGAGCATCACTCTGCGTGTCTACTTCCGTTGCTCATAACTTTGTACATTTGTCGCTCCTACAGCGAATTGCAGAATTGCAATCAATATAAAGCTCAGAACTATCTGAGCATTATATCTACCTCTAATGAGAACGACGTTATGAAAAAATTAATGATAGCAACGACAGTTGCCGCACTTTCCGCTGGATCCTACGCAAACAATATTGCCATTACTTATGACAATTATGAGGTAATGGAATCTCACGAAGCGATGAGCCGCATTACGGATCTAGCGGGTGACAATAACTTCTTTCACTTCCGAGCAATCACGCCTTTGGACAATCAAACGGTTGTCAGAATGAATCAAGATACGCTATACAGTGCCTATGTTACGGACTTGAGTAAAGAGGCTGAAATCACCATTCCAGATTTGGGAGACCGTTATATTTCGGTGATGGTTGTTTTAGGGGATCACTATATCAATCAGGTGTTTACGACAGCTGGCACGCACAAAATTGAAGCTGACACTGAGCAGACTCACGGCATGATTGTGGTACGAACAGAAGTGAATGCGAACAACCCGGAAGACCTTAAAGAAGTGCATCGTATTCAAGATGGGTTAGTCGTGACAAGTAATTCAACCGCCCCTTATGTCAAACCTCAATATGACCGAGATGAACTGCTTAAGTGGCGCGCGATGTTTGATGAAGTGAGCGCTAGAATTGGTTCATTAAACGATATGCAAGGAGCCCGAGGAAATATGAATCCGCTCATGCACCGTTTAGGTACGGCGACAGGGTGGGGCTTACTTCCTGATGCGGCTGCTCAGTATGTTGGTTATACTCATGATGGTGGTTCCACTGAATGTTCTGTCGCGACGTATGACACTCCGCCTTTTTATAACGACGACACTCGCAAAGGCTTTTTCTCTATCACAATGTACGGTTCAGAAGGGTGGATGATGAATGAGAAAGCCATTTTAAATAAGAACAATATTCAATTTAATTCTGACGACACATTTACGGTCCATTTCGGCGATTGTAACGGTGTTAGAGATATGAAAAATCATTTGCCAGTCACGGAAGGGTGGAACTTCCTAGTACGTGTTTATGAGCCGAACCTAGACATGATGGAATCATACGAACTGCCAGCAGCAGTGCCTGTGAAATAAAACAGGGCTCAGGGACGAGCGTTTTTGCAAATTTATTCTTTAACACCACACTACACGGATGTAGCAATCCCTCCAACTTTAACAAACCACTCGCTAAGCGTTATAAGAGCGATTTACATTGTAAACTCTTTATGAAATAGTGAATTATCAATTCAGTACTCTTGTTTTTGTACTGCTTTTTTCTACGTGAATAAGGAGTGTTATGTACGTAGAGTTACAACCAATCCCTCTTCAATCTCGTCATGTATTAGAAAATTTATTCCCGTATTACATCTACGACATTGAACAATTCTTTGTATTACGCAAATACAAGGGGCATGGTGTTGGAACACAAGCTTTGCAAAAGGTTGTTACCCACTTCCCAGGAAACTGGCAGGTGAGGGTTATGCTCGATAATAAAGCTGGTCTTGGCTTTTGGAAATCGGCCATTGGTCAGCTCTCCAATGACTATCAGTATAGCAAGTCGATAGACGTTGATTTGACCATGCATTTCTTTCACTTTGAAGCAGGAAGATCGTGATGAAAATCCCGCTTACTTTTCTGCATACGGCTGACGTCCATGTTCAAACCTTTCAAAACCTGATAGACGAATATGCCCCACAAATAAATGTTAGGCATGTGGTTGAGCCGAGTTACCTTCAACATGTTCAACAATATGGGGTCGATACAGCTTTGGTTGAACGGCTTACTGGCGATATTGAAACCTTAGCGAAAAGTAGTCAGTTGATTGTAGTGACATGTTCATCGATTGGTGGTGTTGCAGAAGCCTTAGATGGGACGAACGGCTGTGGTGTTCATCGAGTGGACAGAGCAATGGCGGATTTAGCGGTTCAACAAGGAAGCAATATTCTGGTATTGGCCGCGCTAGAAAGTACGTTAGAACCAACTCAGCGTTTATTAGAAGACTCAAAACTGGCGTTGCATGTAAGTGCCAGAGTGTCAGTTCAACTGGTTGAAGGAGCATGGGAACATTTTCAAAACAATGAGCAGACAGAGTATTTGAATGCTATAGCGAAAGCCATCAATGAGGACGAAGACAGGCATGACCTAATCGTGTTAGCGCAGGCTTCTATGGCGGGGGTAAGCGCTTTACATCGTGGAGAAGTACCTGTGTTGAGTAGTCCGACGCTCGGTGTTCTCCGAGCCATTAAGGCGTTATCGGTTTAATGAAGAGAATAGAGTATGTATAAGCTAGAGATTTTTTGCCAGCCACAGCAACAAGAGCTGGTGTTGAGTACATTGCATGAAGCAGGTGTCGACAAGATTGGGGACTATGACCATTGTTGGGCAATTGGCAGCATGACAGGATCCCATTGTGCACTTGAAGGTTCTGCTCCCGTATTTGGTGGCGTAGGGCAAATAGAAAATTATCCATTGATCAAGATTGAAATTAACGTCGAAGGTCGCTTTGTGAAAAGCATTGTTGAGCAGTTAAAAGATTGTCTAGGCTGGGAAGAACCTTTGGTCAATATAATGAAGTTATATAATCACGAGTTTGAGCTGTAGATCGGAATTCATACTAAAGTGCTATGTCATACCCTTTATGCCAATTTTAAACTTATGGTTCATAACCTTTTGATTTAAAGGTGGTAAATGGAATTCGTAGGGGCTTAAAGAGGACTGAGTATGGCGAAGTTTTATTTGTTTATGACCTTTCTTGGGATCTTCATCCCTTATGGGGCATTGATTCCTTGGCTAATCGAGCACGGCTTAGATCTATCTGCGCTCGCTCGTGATGTTACCGTCAATCCGATCAGCCTGTTTGCGTGGCTCGATGTGTTTGTTGCTGCGCTGGTGCTCATCGCCTTTATTGTTTCAGACGCCCGCAAGACGGCGACGCCATATTGGTGGTTAGCGATCGTTGGCACACTCGGTGTAGGCGTTTCTTGTGGACTGCCTTTGTACCTGTACTTAAAAACGCGTCACCAGTCGGGCAGCGTATCGACATGAATAATTCGTTGAGTGATAAGAATCCTCTATGTAACGAATCCCTACACTTCTAGGCAGGTCGATAATTTGAGAGCAAAGCGTGCTTTGCGTTGATTTAGCAATTACTCTTCGAGTGCATCAATCTCTTTTTGAAGCTGTTCAAGTTGCTCCAAGATGAGCAGAAACTTTTCTCCAAAAGGGGTGACTTGATATTCAACTCTAGGGGGGAGTTCATTGAACATCTGCTTATCTAGAATTCCAAACTCTACATTTCGTTTTAGACATTCATTCAATACTTTAGTGGATAACCCTTCAACAGAACGCACCATTTCACCGGGGCGATTTATGCCATTTGCCAGTAATTGGTAAACCGTGAGCGACCATTTACAGCCGTAGATGGTTTCGACCATGCGAGCAGAACGTTCTGGTGCCGATTTTCTTGAAAAAAAGTTTTCCTGATTTTTCATAAAGATGTACCAATAAGTACTTACCTAACCGATTTGTACTTACTATTCATAGTGTTAGTTCAAAGCCTAAGATTACCACGTTCACATGACTTAGGAGATAACAAAATGAACTTCACTAAAAACGGTATTGCAGTCGTCATCGGTGGCACAAGCGGCATGGGCTATGAAACCGCGAAGCAATTAGTCGCTCAAAACATCCATGTGTTGGTTGTCGGTAATAACCCAACTAAGTTAGATAAAGCGGTATCAGAACTTCAGTCACTAGGCCATGCTTCTGGCTGGCAAGCGAACCTTTATGATGATGCGAGTGTGTCGAATCTTATTGCACATCTAGAATCGCTTGATGGTGGTGTGGGTTACCTTGTTAATGCGGCTGGCTACTTTAATCCTAAAGCGTTTATTGAGCATCAAGAGTCGGATTACGGGCAATACATGCAGCTTAACAAAGCGACTTTCTTTATCACCCAAGCCGTCAGCAAACTGATGATCAAAAACGGTGGCGGCAACGTGGTAAACGTTGGTTCCATGTGGGCTAAGCAAGCAATCAAAGCGACACCCTCTTCTGCGTACTCAATGGCAAAAGCGGGCCTGCACGCTTTAACGCAGCACATGGCGATGGAGCTAGCGGAGCACAATATTCGGGTGAACGCGGTTTCTCCGGCTGTGGTTAAAACGCCGATTTACGAATCATTCATTAAGCCAGAAGAGGTGGACCAAGCGCTAGAAGGTTTCAACGCATTCCACCCGATTGGCCGAGTCGGTCAGCCCAAAGACATCGCAAACAGCATCTCTTTCTTGCTGTCTGATAGTGCCGATTGGGTAACGGGCGCAATCTGGGATGTGGATGGTGGCGTGATCGCGGGTCGTAACTAATAAAGCCTAGCTTTTAATATGGAGGGGGTATCAGTAATTAGCAGAGAAGTCGCCCCCTCGTTCAGTATTCACGTAGAATAGACATTAGAAAGACAATAATAATTAAAACGATACTAAGAGTAAGGTCGTCATTATGTTCAACATGGACTTTTCAAAGAGACTGGTTATCGAAACCGACAAGCTCGACTGGGTCGCAAGCCCGGCCAAAGGGGTGTGGCGCAAGCCGTTAGAGCGAGAAGAGAAAGAATCGGGCCACACGACTAGCGTGGTGAAGTACGACCCTCAATCTTCATTTTCTGAGCACCCGCACCCACAGGGCGAAGAGATCTTCGTATTAGACGGCGTGTTCTCAGATGAAACTGGTGATTTCCCTGCTGGAACCTATATCCGTAATCCGCCTGGCAGTGCACACTCTCCATTGAGTAAAGATGGCTGTACGATCTTAGTTAAACTAAACCAGTTTGATGCAAGAGACTTAACTCAAGTACGAATCAATACGCTTGAAACGGAATGGCTACCTGGTATTGGTGGTTTACAAGTAATGCCATTGCATGAATTTGAGCACGAACATGTCGCATTAGTGAAGTGGCCAGTTGGCGAGCGTTTTCAGCCGCATCGTCACTTTGGTGGGGAAGAGATCTTTGTGTTGTCGGGCACTTTTAAAGATGAACATGGCGTGTACCCGAAACACACCTGGATGCGAAGCCCTCATATGAGCGAGCATTTCCCATATGTGGAAGAAGAGACGGTCATCCTCGTGAAAACGGGTCATTTGCCACTGATATGATGATTTTCTCGACAAACAAAATAGAAAGCCGCTGACCAGAAGTCAGCGGCTTTTAAGTTTTTGCTATTTATGTTCTAACGCATCAGAGCATTAGTAGGCGACGCCAATTCGCTGCTGCGGGTATTGGCCTGCTTCGAGTTCGTCAATCATCGCGATAGCGTAATCGGCGACCGATATTTTGCTGTTGCCATCTTCGTCGGTGAGCAGCTGGTCGCCACCGGTACGGTAGGTCGATAGCTTTTCGCCAGGGAAGATTTCTGCTGCAGGGCTAACGAACGTCCAGTTGACCTCGCTATTAGAGTGTTTGAACACCTCAAGGGCTTCACCTTGTGCTAGTGCCTCACCTTTGTATTCTTCAGGAAAGTCAGGAACGGTGACAAGCTTTACGTTGGGCGCTACTTCTAATGAGCCAGCACCACCAACCCAAAGTAGGCGAGGTACATTAGCAGCGGGAAGTGCGTCCAGTAATTGACGAGCGGTTCGTTTAACAATGTCGTGATTGCCAACGCTACGCCCACCGACCGAAGCAATCACCGCATCGACGCCAGAAACGGCTTGGGTAAGATCTAGCTGTGAGTCCAGAAGATCAATCGTGCGAACTTCAGCGTTAGCAAGCTCAAGTCGATTCGGGTCTCTTACTAATGCGATGACGTCATGTCCGCGAGAGCTGGCTTCTTGTGCGATGTGGTTTCCGATCCAGCCTGAAGCGCCTAATACTGCAATTTTCATATGATGTTCTCCAATTGATTAAGTCTGTATCTCGACAACAATTGCAGTGTAATAGCATGCTATTTGGCGATAAATATCGATTTATGATGTAGATTGTATCTACTCTTGATGCTAATTGAATGGTTTGAAGCGGTTTATGGATAAATTGAATGCAATGCGTAGTTTCGTGGAAGTGGCAAACTGTTCCAGTTTTACTCAAGCTGCAGACCAGCTAGGCTTAAGTCGCCTACAAGTCTCCCGTCACGTGCAAGATATAGAATCTTGGTTAAAACAACGCCTGCTACATAGAACAACTCGAAAAGTGAGCTTAACCAGTGCAGGAGAAGAAGCCTTAAAAAGGTGTGAGAGAATTCTGCACGAAACCGCTGAACTTGAGGTGACGGCTTTAAATTCATCTCAACACTTATCCGGAACGATAAGAGTCGCTGCTCCCATCGGGCTGACTCAAAATATGCTACTTGATGTTGTCGAGCAATTTACCGATTTGCATCCAAGCATTACGGTGGAATTGTTTGCGTCTGATCACTTCACCCAGTTAGTGGATGAAAGAATCGACATAGCGCTGCGTTACACCGATCAACCGGATGACAGCTTAATCGCACGTAAACTAATGACAATAGAATCTGTAGTGTGCGCTTCACCTGATTATTTACGTGAATATGGCGAGCCGGAAACGGTTGAAGACTTAAAACAACATAATTGTTTTGTACATTTAGGCTCGGCGACTTGGAGTTTTGTTCAACACAATCAAACAACCACCGTAGAAGTGAGTGGCACAATGAAAGCTAACGATGTCGGGGTCTTGGTTCGAGCGGCTCAGCATGGCAAAGGAGTGGTAAGGTTACCGTGTGATTTGGCGAACCCAGTGATAGAGCAAGGCCTGCTCCGGCCGATATTAACGGAGTTTGTTGTACCCAGTAGCACGTTATGGGCAGTGTATTTATCGAGAAGCTATCAGTTGCCTGTCGTTCGTCAGTTTATTGATTTTGTTGCACAGGCTTGGTCGGAAGATATCACTTTGCGATAACGAAGCGGGGAAATAAAAAAGCCTCACGGCAGAGTGAGGCTTTAAAGGGGGATTCTATCGTTTGATGATTAAGCGAGTTTCAAATCAAACTGATTACGGTACATCACCATATCTTCAATGGTCAGTACTGGCATATTGTGTAGTTTGCCAAAAGCAACGATCTCTGGTGCTTTTGCCATCGTACCGTCTGGGTTGGTTACTTCGCACAGTACACCAGCCGATTGAAGACCTGCCATTTGCATAAGATCCACAGTACCTTCTGTGTGACCGCGGCGAGCAAGTACACCACCTTTGCGAGCACGCAGTGGGAATACGTGACCAGGGCGAGCTAGGTCACTTGGCTTAGCTGTTGGGTTTGCAGCTGTCTTGATCGTTGTTACACGGTCAGCGGCAGAAACACCTGTTGTTACGCCCACTTTTGCTTCGATAGTCACCGTAAACGCAGTTTGGTTAGCGCTATTGTTATCAACAACCATAGGTGGAAGTTCAAGTTGGTTCGCTTGCTCGTCTGTTAAACATAAGCACACAATACCGCTGCATTCGCGGATCATAAGCGCCATTTGAGCATTGGTTAGGTGTTCTACTGAGTAGATGATGTCGCCTTCGTTCTCACGATCTTCATCGTCAAGTAACAGTACGCCACGACCTTCTCGCAGTGCTTCTAAAGCATTTTCAACGCGTGTAATTGGTTCGCCAAATTCGGCAAGTAGTGAAGACTGATTCATGGTTAAACTCCTAAATATCACCAGAATCAGGGCTGTATGAGGGACGGCAACCGAGCACAACAAAGCCAACCCATTACGGTCAGCTAAAGCTCGTCGTGGTTTTCATCCAAAACGAAATGCACCAACGAACAACCAGCAATTGGATCACTGGCAGGTTTGTTGATGTGTTTCCATTCTCTCTCATCCGGACTATAACCGTCGGCTCTGGCATCTCACCAGATCTGCTGACCTCGACGAATCGAGCGCTCGCGGGCTTATCTTTAGGTTTTACTAAGGACATACCGCCGGTGGGGAATTTCGCCCCGCCCTGAGAATAAAAATTAATAATTTGATTGCTACTGAGAGCAGACCAGATGGTATCGGTTTCAGGTTTCTTTGAAAAGGGCTAAGAGCAAAGTTTCAAGAATTCGGATCAATTGAATACCTGAACGTATTTATTTTGGTGATGGTTGACTCAATAATCGAAATAACTCCTTATAAATTGGGGGAAAGTTGACATAACGCTGATGCACTAAGAGTAGGGCGCAAGTAGAATCAGCGCTCATTTTCTGACAGGTAATGATGTCTGTGTTTAAATTCCCTACCTCTAAAACAAAAGGTTTGAAAGTACTTTCATTAAGCCTTTATTCGCTTTTTCCAATCATTTTTGTCGGAATGTCAGCTGACCTCGCCAGTGAAGTGGGTCAGGGCTTTGGTCGATTCATCGAAGTGATGACAAATTCAGCAGGTAGCAAGGGTTTCTTACTGAGCTTAGCCGTTTTGTGCTCGCTTACAGCAACATTAAAAATCCCAAATAATAGAATCATAGGGCTAGGGCTTCAATTGGCGATGATATTAGCATTGAGCTTTATGGTAAAAACCACCCTTAAAACGGTTACTGAAAGTCCAAGACCTTATGTCGAGTATCTTTCCGAACAACGAGTGATCAATGCTCCAGAAGATTTCTATCAACTGAATATGATTGAACGGAACAGTGCGATTGACTCCACTCAAGGCTATGTAAGCGAGTGGAGAACGAAGCACTGGCAAGGTGAGAAAGACTATTCATTCCCTTCTGGGCATACGATTTTTGTTGCGATTTGCGTGGCATTTTTCGGTGGGTTGTTCCTTGAACGCCAACAGTATTGGTTGGTGACAGGCTTGCTTGTGTGGGCCGGAATAGTGGCTTATAGCCGTTTGTGGCTCGGTATGCATCGACCAATGGATTTGGTTGGCTCGTTAGCTTTGGGCGCGATGATCTATCTGCTGGTGCCAACCTTTCAAGGTGGCAAGGTTGAACAGTGGCTTAACCGATGGTTACCTGCAACTAAGTAGCCACAAGCTAAAAAGGCGCCGTCAGAGGCTCCTTTTTTGTGCTTGGAGGCTATGTAAGGAAGTGAGCCCAAATATGTCGACATGCCTCTATTGTTAGCAGCGAAAGGTATCGGGTAAGAATTCTAGAAACACTCTGACTTTTGGCGTTGCGCCGCGGTGACTTGGGTAAACTGCGAACATATCCACACTTTCGAATTGCCATTTTGGAAGTACGTTCATTAACTCGCCCCTCTCGATTGCTTGCTGCGCCATGTATTCGGGTAACTCTGTAACACCCAGGCCATCTTGCGCGAGCTGTCTGAGAACGGAAAAGTCATCACATTTGAAAGCAGGGTTAAAATTGACGGTTTCTCTCTGCGTTTCTGACACCAAGTGCCACTGCGCTTTTTGTTCTTTCATGTTCATCCACAAACATTGAACTTGCTGAAGATCACTTGGCTGCATGATGCGGTGGTTCGCCATGTAACTAGGGGACGCATAAAGTTTAAGAGGCAGCTGACATATTTTGCGCGCTATCAGGGTATTGCTGGCAGAACTGAGTGATTTTAGGGGCGAGCAAGCTTTGGCCGATTGCGAGTGAGACACATACCTTAATCGTTCCTTGAGGCTTATCCAGTAAGGTTTCGACAGTTTGCTCGGCTGGCATTGTTACCGACGTTTGTTTACTTTTCCCTGCGCTTTCTGCGGTAGAAGAAGGTTACGATGTCTACGCTGTGATAGACGCGTCTGGCACTTGGAACAAAACGGTTCAAGAAGTAACAATTCAACGCCTGACACAAGCGGGCGTAAAAGTGACGACCTGGGCATCTGTACTGGCTGAATTGATGAACGACTGGCGTAGTGATTACGGGGAAGTACTGGGTAGAGTGCTCGCCGAGCATACAACTAAGTATGGTTATGTGATGAACAGTTACTTTGCCAAAGGGTAAATATGATGAGTGGCGAACCGAAAATTTCGCTACCCAACCGGCATTGGGTGGCACTGTATACTTTTGTTATTTTATTGCCGTTAGTGTATTTGAACCCACCTTTGGTGATGACCTATATAACTGATAACCATGGACTTGTTACTGTTTTGTCAGTCGCTATCATTGTCCCGATTGTATCGTATTTGGCGCTGCCTAATTGTTTGAAAGCGCATCATCGAATCGTGAATAAAAAGTAAAACAAGGTGGTAGTAACTTGGCAGAATTACGGTGAAATGATTTGTAGTTGATAAAAAAGTTGTTACTATCGTCGCATACATAGTCGGGGGGCCACTAGGCTGAGATCGCAATTGCGAGACCCGTTGAACCTGATTCAGTTAATACTGGCGTAGGGAACTATTAGTCTTGCGATCGGCAATGTGATCCCACTTTTGCCATGGTAAGAAAGTTCCTGCACGTCGGTTTAGGAGCTTTTATGCCACACTCTACCGCGACAAAATCTTCTTCTGTTACCACTCCAATCGTATTAACCATTGCAGGTTCCGACAGCGGTGGCGGAGCGGGTATTCAAGCTGATATCAAAGCCATTTCCGCGACAGGTGGATATGCATGTTCGGCAATCACTGCGATTACAGCTCAGAATACACTCGGCGTTTCAGCCATTTTCCCAATTCCTCTAGAACATGTTGAGCAGCAGCTCGATGCCGTATTTTCTGATCTTAATATTGTTGCGGTCAAAGTGGGTATGCTGGCCGACGCGAATATCATCAAAACGGTTGCTGCAAAAATTAAACAATATCGTCCTGAATTTTTGGTGGTCGATCCCGTCATGGTCGCGACAAGCGGGGACTTGTTGTTGCAAGAGTCTGCAATAAGCACCCTCAAGTCTGAGCTTCTTCCTCTTGCTGACGTCATTACCCCTAACCTACCGGAAGGTGCGGCACTTATTGGTGGACAAGTCCCTTCTAACGAAGATGAAATGTCCGACATGATCTCTCAGTTACGTGAATTAGGGGCGCACTCAGTATTACTGAAAGGCGGGCATTTAGAGCAAGACGAGAACAGCAATGATCTACTGATCTTCCCAGATAAAGTGAAACGACTAAGTGCGAAGCGCGTTGATACGCAAAACACCCACGGCACAGGCTGCACTTTGTCCTCTGCGATTGCTTCTTATTTGGCGCAAGGCTATTCACTGATTGAAGCCGCGAAACTTGGTAAGTATTACATTTCGAGTGCCATTGCCCATGCGGACGAACTCGACGTTGGGAAAGGCCATGGCCCTGTTCATCATTTCTATAATGGCCACGCCGATGTTCGCTAAGCAGCTCGAAATTTCAGGAGGGTATCTGCGCTATTTAGACAGTGCTCACCCCACCGTTTTCGGTTTGAATATGCAAATCCCTGTAGGCCGATGGACGTGTTTACTTGGCAGAAGTGGCTGCGGTAAAACGTCTTTGCTTCGACATTTAGCTGGGCTTTTGGGGAGTAAAGCCGAGTGGATTGGCGATATTGATCTCGTCGATGCTGAGGCGAGAGAGCCGATTTCAATCAGCGATAATATTGCCTATATGGCTCAGCAAGATTTGTTGATGCCTTGGTTATCCGTATTAGATAACGTTTTACTGAGTACTCGTTTTGAAAGCGGTCGCCAGTGCCACGCATCCCGAGCGATGGCCTTGTTGGAGCAAGTCGGCTTGGCGGATAAACGCGATGCATTACCTCAGCAGCTTTCTGGGGGAATGAGACAACGAGTTGCGTTGGCACGCACGCTGATGCAAGACAAGTCGATTGTATTGATGGATGAACCTTTCTCGGCGCTAGATGCTGTGACCCGTCATCGTCTTCAAAATTTATCTTACGAATTGTTGAAAGATAAAACGGTGGTGTTGATTACGCACGATCCTCAAGAAGCGGTTCGACTTGCGAGCCGTTTATACATCATGCAGGGCTCGCCTGCGTATGTTCAATCTTTGCCTGTCCCTAGCTCAGAGATCCCAAGAAAACTGGATGCAGAATGTGCCTCTCTTCAGCAACAAATTATCGAACAGTTGGAGAGGGACTATGAGTGATCTAACCCTAGTGAATAAGATATCGCGAAGCCTTAGTAAAGATACCAACGCTCACCCAATGATAAGAGGAATGATCAGTGCTTTGGTGATCATTGGCTTGTGGCAAGCCGTGGTGGTTGTCTTCGACATGCCGGCTTTCATTCTACCCGCTCCACTCGATGTATTTGAACGTTTGATACAGCGATATGACGTTTTAGCAAGGCACTCATGGGTTACCGCTCAGGAAATCGTGTTGGGTTTATTGCTCGGTCTGTCGATGGGCATGATGTTCGCCCTGCAAATGTTGCTATTTAAGCCTGTGAAACGTTGGTTGCTGCCTATCTTAATTGCCAGCCAAGCCATTCCTGTTTTCGCTATCGCGCCAGTATTAATGCTTTGGCTTGGGTATGGCATTGCCTCAAAGGTGGTCATGGCGGCGCTGATTATTTTCTTCCCAGTCACGACCTGTTGTTATGACGGACTTCGAAATACGCCCACTGGCTACTTGGACTTGGTGAAAACCATGGGAGCAAGCAAGTGGCAAACGCTCAGGTATGTTCAATTGCCCGCTTCGTTGCCTACTTTAGCTTCAGGTATTCGTGTCGCCGTGGTTATCGCTCCCATTGGGGCGGTTGCCGGTGAATGGGTGGGGTCAAGTGAGGGTTTAGGTTACTTGATGCTGCAAGCGAATGCTCGAATGATGATTGATGAAATGTTCGCCGCGTTATTTATCTTATCTGCGTTGTCGGTTTCTCTTTATTTCGTTACCGATAAATTGCTGAAAAAGTTTATTCCTTGGGAAGTCTAATAGGCCAATAACCAAGAGATAAAACAAAGCCCATCAATGACTGATGGGACATTATAAAAATGAAAATTCAAAAGGAAATCTAGTGAAAAAACAATCCATTATAGGCGCAGTTGCGCTAGCAGCTTCGGCATTTACTTTTAATGTACAAGCTCAAACTAAAGAACTCACGCTAATGCTGGATTGGTTCGTGAACCCTAACCACGGGCCAATTGTTATAGCCAAAGAGCGCGGATACTTTGCCGAACAAGGGCTGAAAGTCAACGTCCAAGAACCGGCGGATCCGAGTACACCACCTAAGCTGGTGGCTGCGGATAAAGTTGATCTTGCTATCTCATACCAACCAAACCTGACCATTGATGTAGCCGCAGGTCTGCCGTTGATTCGCGCTGCAACATTGATTGCGACCCCTCTTAACACATTAATGGTATTAGACAATAAAAAGGTCGATAGCCTTTCTGATCTAAAAGGCAAAAAGATCGGTATCGCAATCGCAGGTAACGAAGAAGCTACCATTGGCACTATGCTGAAAACGGGTGATGTGAACTATGAGGATGTGGAAATCATTAACGTAGGTTGGGCATTATCGTCTTCATTAGCGTCTGGAAAAGTGGATGCAATCTGGGGTGGCTTACGTAACTTTGAAACGAATCAGCTTGCGCTAGAAGGTTACCAAGCGAAAGCCTTCTTCCCTGAAGAGCATGGTGTGCCTGCCTATGATGAGTTGGTATTTGTAGCCAACGCCAACACTTATGATCAAGCGGCGATCAAAGCCTTTAACAAAGCGTTAGAACAAGCGACAACCTACATAGTGAACCATCCTAAAAAGTCTTGGAACGAGTTCGTCGCTTATGCTCCAGATACACTAAATAATGAACTGAATAAACGCGCTTGGAACGACACATTAACTCGCTTCGCGTTACGCCCTTCTGCTGTCGATCTGAAACGTTACGACGATTACGCGCAGTTTATGTACGATCAGAAAATCATTAAGACTTTACCTAAAGCTCAAGATTACGTGCCTAGTTTTCAATAATTGACCAAGAAGTAGTAACACTATGAATCACCAAGATTTGATCAATGCTTGTCGCGCTGATTGGGATGCGTATACAAAGCATGAGTTTGTACAGAAGCTAGCAGAAGGAACGCTCGCACAACCTTGTTATTTGCATTATTTGAAACAAGATTTCCTATTTTTAAAGCAGTACGCTCGGGCTTATGCACTCGCGATTTACAAAGCTCGTACGTTAGCTGACATGCGTAAAGCTTTGCCAAGTGTGCATGCCTTACTGGATTCGGAGATTAATCATCATATTACTTATTGCGGTAATTGGAGACTGACAGAGTCAGACTTAGAAGCAGAACCGGAAGATTTTGGCACTGTCGCATACACACGTTATGTTCTTGATGCTGGCATGACCGGAGACATTGTCGATTTGTACGCAGCGCTTGCGCCATGTTCTATCGGTTACGCTGAGATTGGGCGAAATTTAAAGGTAAGCGAACAAACGGTTTTTGAAGGAAACCCGTTCGCAAGCTGGATAGAGCTGTACAGCGGTGAAGAATTTCAACAAGGCGTAGCAGAGGGAACGGCTCACATTGATGAACTTCTTGCTGAAATTGATATTAACAGCCAGCGCGGACGAAATTTGGTAGAAGTGTTTAGAACGGCGACTCGCATGGAAATCGCATTCTGGCAGCAAGGGTTAGATGTACAAGACAAGTAATGAGTCACGTAATAGTCTATAAATCAAAAAGAGCACTCGGTGCTCTTTTTTTTGTGCCTGTAGATTACGAAAATGCTTGTTCGCTAGACAGGAGGGGTATTCGCGTAGAAATCGCGTGCAACGCGATGTTGTGGATCATTTCGTCTACGGTTGTACAGCAATCGACAATCACTTTGGGGTTGTATTTCTCTGCCGCTTTGGAAATTGCGGTATGTGTTACGCAGTTCTGGGTCATCATTCCACACAGTAGCAGTTCATCAATACCGTGTTGCTGTAACACGGCTTCTAGTTCAGTTTGTTCAAAACTATCTGCAAAATGCTTTATCACGACATCGGCATCTGGCGCTTGGTTCAAAATCTCTGGGTGAATATTGGCGCCATCAGTGTCTGGATTAAAAAATGGAGCAGGCCCTGCTTGCGAATCAGCGATATGCTGAATATGGATGATTTTAATACCGCGTTCAGTCGCTAAATCGATCGCGTTTTTGATATTCGTGAGGGTGTTTTGCGTGTTCCATAATGGGAATTTGCCTTCCTCGAAGTAGTCGTTTTGTAGGTCGATTACTAGCAATGCTTTGTTCGTCATTATGTGTCCTTATTATGTCGGTGTTTTTCGGTACGCCGATATATTGAGGCTTGAACAAAAATTCAAACAGTGTCATTAATGACGTTATTAAGGGTAAAACTGACAAGGGCTATAAATGAGTCTGAAAATAGCGATAGTGAACTATCAAGGTAGTTTGAAATCAGCGCTTTATGGTCTAGAAGAATTGTTCCAGATGGCGAACTTAGCGTGTGAAGAACAAGGACTAAGCTTCCAATTTGAGCCTGTGATTGTCGATATCGATCATAAACTCAGGTTAGAAGGTGTCGAAACGAATGAGCAAAAACAAGTGTTCGATATCGTTATATTGCCGCCAAGCAACAGTAGCGATTACTACCTAGAGCCTGGCCCTTCACTGGTGAAATGGCTGCAAGATCAAGCCTCGCTGGGAGCAATATTATGTTCGGCCTGTGCGGGCGCATTTATCTTGGCGAAAACAGGGGTATTGAATCATCGAAAGATCACCACACACTGGGGACTAGCGGCGGCCTTTATTGAACGTTTTCCTGAACTTAGCTTGGACACCGACAAAATATTGATTAACGAGTCGGATGTGATCACTGCAGGTGGCATGATGTCTTGGGTCGATTTAGGCTTAGAGCTAGTCGGACAATATTCGCAACCGAGTGTCATGAGGCAGTTAGGCAAAATGCTGGTGGTGGATACGGGGACAAGAGAGCAGAGGTACTACAAACAATTTACTCCTGTTTATAACCACGGTGATGATTTGATCCTCAAAGTACAGAAGTGGATGTTGCAACACGTTACGCAGCAGATAACCCTGTTGGTGTTAGCAGAGTATTGCTGTTTAGGGGAGCGGACCTTTTTACGTCGATTTAAAAAGGCTACAGGGCTCAATCCGACAGAATATATTCAGCACTTACGAGTCCAAAAGGTATGTGAGTTACTGGAGACTTCCAGTAACTCATTTGAGTGGATCGTTCATCAGGTCGGCTATGAAGATGCCAGTGCTTGTCGGAAATTATTCCTGCGCATAATGGGGCTAACGCCACAAGAATTTAGAAAGCGTTTTGTTAATGCCTAGCTTCTTACACTGGCTGCACTAGATGCAAAGATAAGCGTGAGGCTTAATCAAGTTCTGATATTTCACGAATGGCTTGTGCAAGGGTCGCTGGTTCTTGAGCGCCAGTGATCAAATGCTTTTGATTGATGATATAGGCTGGTACGCCTTGAATACCTGCATTCATCCATTGCTGCTCAATCGCTTCAACTTTTTGTGCCCAGCTTGGATCAGAAAGCGTGATTTGAGCCTGCTCTACATCTAAGTTCACCGATTTTGCTAGTGCGAGAAGCACTTGATCATCTTCGATGTTTTCATTGTGAGTAAAGTAAGCGGTAAACATCGCCAGTTTTAGCTCAGTTTGTTTATTGAATTCACTGGCCCAAAGCAACAGTTGATGAGCTTTACGCGTATTGTACATGCGCATTTCATCGGTGAAATTGAAGGTGAATCCGAGCTCTTTGCCTGCATTTGTGATCATTTCGCGAGCTTCGTTGCTGGCTTGGGGTGTTGTCCCGTACTTTTCAGCTAAGTGTTCGCGTAGGTTTTGCCCGCCTTGAGGCATCGCCGGATTGAGTTCAAATGGGTGGAACTGAACCTGAGCACTTATCTCACCGTTTAGTGTGTTAAGTGCCGATTGAAGTCGTTCGTAGCCGATAATACACCAAGGGCATACGACGTCGGATACGATGTCTATTGTTACTTGTTTCATTTCTATTCCTAAAGCCCGTAGCAAGATTAATGGAATAGTATCAACCTCTTTGTTTACTGCAATCCGGCCAATAGAGGGAGATGTTCAAATTAAACCTATTGACTTTGCTTGATTACCCCACAGATAAACCTTGCCATATTGCGGTCAAACCGCTGATTGAGCATAAGCTTAAAGCACCAATACGGATTTTTTCTTTCGGTAAACTTTGTGTGGTCATCATGGCTAGCTTATAGCCTAACCAAGACGCAGGGATAAGCGGAATGGTGATGATGAGGTGATGCAAGGTTAGAAAGCCTGCGGGGATTTGGACCAATAGAGAAATGATCGAACTAAAAACGAAGAATGCAGAAAGGTTACCGCGTAGTTGGTTTGCTTCCTGATGTTGCAGTAATAAAGCCATTGGTGGGCCGCCTATCGCGGAACTGGTACCAAAAAATCCTGAGAAAAACCCAGCAATCCCCATTCGAACGGGAGTAGGCTCGATACGAAATGGTAATAGGCTGACCGCCACCGCAAACACCACAAGAAACCCTAGCCAAAGAGATAAAGCGCTAGTTGAAACCATCACCAACAATACACCGCCAGCCAATGAACCGGGAACGCGCCCAATTAATGCCATTTTTAATCCCCCAATAGAGATGTTTTCTCGATGTTTCATTGCATTCAAAATAGAGATGAACAGTGCCACTAAGCAGATAGGGGCGGGTACATAATCAGGGGAAACAAGAAAGAGTAGGGGGGCCGCGACAATCGCTAAGCCAAAACCAATCGCCGTTTGAACGAATGAGCCAACAAAAATGAGTGCAATAGCGATTAAAGCGGATTGATCTAAGCTTTCTAGGATCATGGCGTGCCTGAATTAGATGAGTAGGAGGTATTACTCCTCATGGTAATGGTTTCTGAATAATTAACAGCAAAAATTTCCCCTATTAATGAACAAAGCCTCCATTGTAGGAGGCTTGGTATTCGTTAAGCTGTAGCAAGCGATGGGCGCTCAACGGGCTTATCGTTAATAGGTAAATGGATGAGGGCGGCAAGGAATGCGAGCACCACGGTCGACCACCAAATTGGCTCGTAAGATCCATAATAATCGTAAATACGACCGCCTGCCCATGCCCCTAAGAAACTGCCGACTTGATGGGTGAAAAATACCAAGCCATATAGGCTAGAAAGGTATTGAGCCCCGAAGATTTGTCTAACGAGCCCTGATGTTAAAGGTACGGTGCCTAACCAGCAAAAGCCGATGGCTCCGCCAAAAATTGCGGCGGTTGATTCGGTGACCGGCAGAGTCACAAACCCAGCAATCACGGCCGTTCTCACAAAATAAAGTGCAGACATCACGTGACGTTTACTGAACTTATCGCCCATTACGCCCCAAAAGTAAGACCCAAAGATATTGAAAATACCAACGTAGGCGAGTGCCATAGCTGCACTGCTTGCGGGTAAATCTTTATCGGCAAGGTAGCTAGGTAAGTGCGTGGCAATAAACATGACATGAAATCCGCACACAAAAAATCCGGCGTGGATTAACCAATAGCCTCGGTGTGAAAAAGCTTCAGACAGTGCTTCCTTAAGAGATAAGGTCGGAGCGTGATTTTGTGTTTGTGTTTGTGTGGCCTGCTTTTCTTTTGGTGTTTTCATAAACAAGGCGAACGCAATCATAAAGCAGCACAGCAGCGCGAATACGTGCATGGCGGTTTGCCAATCGAACTCGTTTAGCATGTATTGCGCGCCGGGGATCACCGCGAACATACCAAATGATCCAGCAGCAGTGGTGAGGCCAAATGCCTTAGCGGCGTGTTGTGCAGGAACCACTTTCGCCACCGCACCTAGAACAATGACATAGCTTGTTGCACTGAGCCCTAACCCGACTAAGGCACCCAAAGAGAGGTAAAGCATGCTTGATTCGGTGGCAATAGAGGTCAGTAGTAAACCCAGTCCATAGGCGCAAGCACCGATGACGATGATGCGTTTTGCGCCCCATTTGTCAGCAGCAATTCCCACAAAAGGTTGGAAAACACCAAATAGAAGGTTTTGAAGGGCGATAGCGAAGCTAAAGAACTCACGGCCAGTTCCGAAATGTTCGGAGATAGGCATCATGAAAATACCAAAAGATTGCCTAATCCCAAGGCTCATAATTAGTGTGCCAATCCCTAGCCAAACTAATAAAGGAAAACGAAAAATACTCATTGATTGCTCTTGTTTTAATGATGGTGTTCGTGAGAACCGTGGTTATGTTCATGGTCAGATTGTTGATGGCACCCGCTTGTTATCGCGTATTGGGCAAGCAGTTCGACCAAAGGTTTGCTGTGATGGACGATAACTAAGCTGATGCTTAACAAAATGATCATTCTGCTCAACTGAGCAAGAAGGGATTGCGAAAACATGAATCCTAATGTGTTCAAAGATTAGAGAAGGCGCGCATCATAATGTCCCCACCACTATGAAACAAATGACCATTTGTGATTTATAACATGCACAATGTGCATAGATTGAAGTTGAAAAATTTTACCGACTTACATGCTACTATTCGGTGCTATTTAATCAGGGGGAAGATCTTGTGAAAGTATTGGCGATAATATTGGTAAGAGCTATTGCGTTGTTAGCGTTGATGAAAAGCATCTTCGCTCTGTTACCGGCAATGGGAATGCCGCAATTTTGGCAACAGTCAATGACGGTGTTAGCGGCGACAATCGGAGGTTATATTGTTGTTCCGATCTTGCTATCTACGCTGGCTTGCTACCATAGCTCGCGAATTGCAAATTGGTTAGTGCCTAAAAGCTTAGTGCCTAAAACCGTAGAGCTTGAACCATGCCCGACATTAGATTCCGAGACGCTGATATTTGGTGGTACTTTCTTAGTGGGCTTATATTGGTTTATCGATAGTTTCTCTAAGTTATTGGGTCAATGGCTATTGACTGCCTCAGTGAATTACTCTTTTGTAGTCGCTTTAATGGTTTCATTGATCGTCATGCTCAGTTGCCGAAAAATAGCGGCTGGCGTGATGAAATTGTCCAAGCTGTAAACACTCAGAACGCCTCACTTCAGCGTTTATGTAAAAATAATTATACAGAGTATTTTCTTGTTAACAGCGCCTTACATCTCGACATGCTTATAAAATCTCGGCATTTTAGTCGCCTTATTTTACTGATGGATTACTTTTTATCGGTACACAAGGATGTAGGAGCTTCATCATGGATCAAGACCATAACCTCAGAGAGAACTTGCTTGCGCTGACACTTGGCAGTGCATTGGTGTCTCTTGGTGTTATCTTTTTTAGTCAAGTAGGCTTGTTAACTGGTGGTACTGCCGGATTGGCAATCTTCCTTACGAAAGTATCAGATTTCAGTTTTGGGCAAATCTTCTTTGCACTAAACCTGCCTTTTTATGTGCTGTCTGTTATGCGTATGGGATGGCGATTTACCGTGAATACTTTTATTGCGGTTTCGATTGTGTCGTTTGCTGTAGACCACTTACATAACGTGATTCAAATTTCTCAAATTCATCCGCTTTACGCGGCATTGTTAGGTGGTGGTTTGATCGGCATTGGAATGCTAGTGATCTTTAGGCACAAGATGAGTTTAGGTGGATTCAACATCTTAGCCCTTTACTTGCAGGAACGCTTTGGAATCCGAGCTGGGAAAATTCAAATGCTTTTGGATTGCAGCATTGTTGTGATGTCGTTGTTCATCGTTGATGTGAATTTAATTTTGCTATCTGTTCTCGGGGCGATAGCGACTAACTTAATACTGGCGATGAATCATAAGCCGGGGCGTTATCAACCGGTTGCCCAGCAATAGTTAAAATGAAAAGCTAGCCATAACGGCTAGCTTTTTTATATTGGTTAGACAAGTATCTAAGGTCACTTAGCAATTTCTACAGCTTTGATTCTTCGCTTGGAAATCGATGACATTGCCATGCTTATCGAGTGATAAGTGGCAGCATTCTTCGAACAGAGCTCGCAAATCTGCACGGCTTTTTTGGACCTGAGATTTTAGAGTCGAATAACTTGTCCCACTTCTCTCTGCTAGCGCTTTTTGGCTCTCACCTTGTAGCTCGACAGCATCCAATAACGCCGCCTGCTTACTGGGAAGCGCTTGGATAAATGGCGAGATACATTGTGCCAGTTCTTGCGCCACATCGGTTTCGCTTTCTTCAAACCAAAGATCGTCAGCCTGCAAATGGCCATCTCTATCTTGTCGAGCTCTTTTACGATAGAAATCAATGATCGTCCGATTCGCTATTTGGAACAGCCACGATTTGATATTGCTTGAATCTTCAAGGGTCGCCAGATTTTGATGGGTTTTGAGTAGGATCTCTTGTTGCAGATCTTCTACGTCGTCACTATTCGATACTTTAGAGTGCAAGAAAGCACGGATGGCTTGTTGGTAGTCTCGCCAAATGGTTTCAAGTTGAAGGGGTTTATTGGCACTTTTCATCAGCACAACACTCGTCTTGTAGGAAACCTATGACCTTTTCTAAGCAGGTGTACTCCGCGACACAAAATAGAGTGCGGCCTTCGCGTCTCTGAGTAAGCAGCCCTGCAGATGATAGGCTAGAAATGTGGTGCGACAAGGTTGAGCCTGGAATATCAAGTTGTTCTTGAATACCGCCTACCGCGATGCCTTGATAGCCAGCTTTTACTACAGACTTATAGATGGATAGACGTGTTGGGTGGCCTAGCTCTTTAAGTGCTTTTGCGACAGCTTCTAATTCCACAGGGTACCTCAGATATAGCGAATTAATAATTCGATAATAATGGAAATGTTATCGAATGACAAACTTCATTTTTCTCTCAATGGTAAGCCCTTATTCAAACACTAAAGGTATTTATTTCCATATTTGTCGAAATAAAGCTTGCAACAGAATTTAATATTTCTATAATTCGAGAAAAATCGAAATGATTTATTTTGTTTTAGTGAAGTAATAAATGCACACCACGATGTGGTGGAGGAGTAAAAATGAGCAATGAATATATGGTGATGGCAAGTGAAGCCTTGGACATGTTTGCTTTCTTGGCGACAGAGCTGATCATCTTGTTCTTAGCGATAAGCTACATTGTTGGTGTATTGCAAGAGTTTTTAACACCGGAAAAAATCCAATCAATTCTGAGTTCGCGTAACGGAAAGGGGTACTTTGTCGCGGCATTATTGGGGGCGATTACTCCGTTTTGTTCTTGCTCAACCATCCCTTTCTTGAAAGGTCTGTTGAGAGCAAGAGCGGGGTTCGGACCGATGATGGTGTTCCTATTTGGCAGCCCGTTGTTGAATCCAGTGATCATTGGACTGTTTGTGGTGACCTTTGGTTGGAAAGTCGCGGTGTTTTATTTCGCGATTGCGATGGCCGTTTCTGTTATAGCGGGCTACGTCCTTGAGAAGCTTGGTTTTGAACGTTACGTAAAACCAGAAGCGTACGAGTCAGCAGGCGCTTCAAGTTGTGGGACAAGTTGTGGCGATTCTGCTCCAAAAGTTGAGAAACAAGCTTCTTCTTGTGGGCCATCTTCATGTGGCGATTCTGCACCAGTAATGGCAAAAGAAACTTCATGCGGTGGTACAAAAGAAGAACCAACAGTAGAAGTATCATGCTGCTCAATCGATGGCGCTGCGATGGCGACAGTCGTAGAGAAGAAAGAACCAAACCGTTGGATGCGTATCTGGCTTTCAACGTGGAAAGACTTTAAACAGGTTTTCCCTTACCTAATGATGGGTATTGCGATTGGTTCATTCATCTATGGTTTTATCCCAACGGACTTGATTGCTGAATATGCAGGTGAAGGTAAGTGGTACGCGATTCCTATCGCAGCAGTCATTGGTATACCACTATATATACGTGCAGAAGCGGTGATTCCATTGAGCGCGGCTTTAGTTCAAAAAGGCATGGCACTTGGCTCGGTGATGGCGCTGATCATTGGTAGTGCTGGTGCAAGTTTGACGGAAGTTATTTTGCTGAAGTCGATCTTCAAAAACCAAATGATAGTGGCATTTCTAACCGTTATTTTAAGTATGGCGATTGGGGCGGGGTATCTATATAGCATGATTTTTAGTTAATCGATGTTCTAACTGAGAGCCCAAAATGTTTGGGCTCTTTTGAAGGACTTTGTTTGCTATTCGACGGCGAGAGAAAATTTAGTCTCGATAGCATTTTCACGTAAGTGTTTTACGTCTTGGTATGCTTGAGAGTTAAAACAAACGAGTAAGGCTTGCATGGACGGGAATTTAACTATCGTTACCTTCGCATTCTGATCGGGCCAATCTTGGTCGACAATATTGACGGTTTGTTCTGTATTCCCCACCACGATAGGCTCAGCTCCGTGGGCTTTGAATATCGGGCCACAGGCTTGTGCGTATTCTAGTAGTGGAGTATGCCCTTCTGGGTACAAGCTTGAAGATATTAAATAAGCAGGTTTGGTACTTGGTGTGTAGGGGCCATGAATCGCGCGATATACTCTGCCAGTTTCATCGCCTGAAATGCTAGCATAATAGTAGGAAGCCACATCGCTCGCTTTAATCCCATTGGCACTATCCACGCCCCAAAGGTCCATGGTTTCTTTCACTAGGCTCGGGCTAACGGCATTGATGCGTTTATTCCCTGACAGTTCAAGAGATACGTTCGCAACAAACGCGTTGATTGCCGCCGTTCCCATAGAGATGGCACTGACGCCTGGCATCGAGTTAAATGCCGCTTCTCCGGATGTTAAAGTAATGCTGCCCCCTTCATTGAGATAATCAAGCCCAACTCTAACTATGTTGACCTGCCCCATGACTTTGTTGTCGAACACGGTATCAAAGTCTGAATCTTGCATTTCCGACAGCGCGCCCATTTGACCGTTACCCGCCATGCTGATAATTGCGTCTACGTGCCCAACATTAGCAAACAGAGCTCGGAGAGAATCCTTATCCTCTATATTGACTCTAAGATCGCCTTTACTGTTACCAACGGCAATAACCTCATGTTGATCCTTTAGTCGTTCTAAAACGGCTTGCCCAATCACGCCGTTTGCGCCAATAGCTAAAATTTTCATGGATGCTTCCTTATTAAAAACGAGTTTGTTGTAACCACTGCGTGGCTTGCTCAGCTAGAACCGCAGACTGATCTTCTTGTAAAAAGTGAGATGCATTCTTGATGGTGGTATGCGGCTGCTTGAATGCACCACTAAAGTTATTTTGAAATTTGATGTCATAGCCTTTGTCTGCCAAGAAAGGGTCAAGGTCACTGAACAATGTCAGCACTGGATGCTTCCAATCCTTGAGTGCTTTCCAATCTTGGTTAACGTCATCTAGCTCTGAAGCTACGATTTCCGGCATTTTTCTCGGAGCGGCATAATAGTCAGCATTTGGGAAAGGCGCATCGTAGGCGGACATTTCGTCGGCAGTAAGCGATTTAGTCGATAAGGCCTGGATTACTTCACCGATTTCGAGTTGATCTGAATGTCTGAAATACCCAGCCCAATTTCCATAGGTGATTTTGCTTTTTAGTGTCGCTAAATCCGGTTTTCCTGCGAATGCTGCCATCGCTTTAAGGACTTTCGGTACCATGAATTTTTCTAAGCCATTCATTTCGGCAAGAGCGGTGTTTGACAGCATGAGGCGAGAAAGCCATTCAGGCTCTTGCGCCAGAACTCTAAGCCCAATCATTCCCCCCCAATCTTGAAAGAAGGCCGCAGCATTTTTGATATCGAGCTGTTGAACAAAGCTCTGCATCCATTTCACATGGTTGGCGTAGGTATGTTGATTTGCTGACAGTGGTTTGTCTGACTTACCAAAACCAATTAAGTCGGGAGCGATGACACGATATCCGGCATCCACAAGTAAAGGGATCATATGTCGATATAGGTAGCTCCAAGTCGGTTGACCATGAAAGAGAAAAATGGTTTTGCTGTGCTGGCGACCTTCATCGACATAGTGCATGCGTAACCCATCGACGTATAAGTAGTTTGGCGTAAATGGGTAATCAGTCAGGTTCTCAAATGCTTGGTCTGGTGTTCGAAGCGTGTTTGATTTCAATGTCATAATCTGTCCTTGAGCGAGTAGCGATGCGATGAGGGTTACTTTAGAAAACAACAAGGTCAAAAAAAAGCATAGATATTAGACCTAAACGGTCATAATATTTGACTATGACAAATTTAGAACACCTGCAAGTAATAGAAGCGATTTGTACTGAAGGGAGCTTTCAGAAGGCCAGTGAAAAGCTTCATAAGGTGCGCTCTGCGGTTTCATACTCAGTGAAACAAATGGAATCTCACTATGGGATTCAAATATTCACACGCGATACGTATCGCCCGGAGCTCACCGCCGAAGGAAAGATGCTCATCGTACGAATTCGTCATTTGCTACGGCAAGCGAACGAATTTGAAGCTTTCATAAAAGAAATGAAAGGAGAAGTGGAGACGGAATTAAGGTTGGGCGTGGGTTCGTTATTCCCAATCGAGAAAATCACCCGCTTGCTACAAACGCTAAAACAACGCTACCCATCAACCACAATACATTTAGACATAGAAGTGGCTTCAGGAGAGAGAAAGCTACTCGAAGAAACGGTGGATGTTGCCATCTATGGTACGCCTTCACGTCACAAGCTGGTGGATTACCAACAAATAGACACGATTAACATTCCATTGGTCATATCAAAAACACTGTTGAAAGATGGTGTACCGATTGTAGAACGTGACCTTGCTGCCTACCCACAAGTCATCATGAAATCCAGCGATGAAAAAGCGCCTGATACGGGGATTATAGACGACGCGTTGAAATGGTATGTCACGGATTTAACCACCAAAAAAGCGCTGATCGTATCAGGACTAGGGTGGGGAAGAGTTCCATTGCACCTAATTGAAGAAGAGCTCAAAAGCGGACAGTTGATCACTTTAGAGATATATGGCGACTTTGAACTGCCTATCTATGTCGCTAAGCTGAAAAACAAAGTTGTTGGTCCGGTAGCAAAAGAAATTTGGCAGCATTTTTCGATGAATTAGCCACAAATTAAGACGTCAAGGTGATGCGATACGATTGTCATAATACTCGCGCTAAGTTTGCCTAGTATCAATAGACTTCCCATCAAGTAAGAAAGTTGAGAACCATGGTCTACACTCGGGTTGGTATCTTAAAATAAACTTGAAGGAGGCTTTATGTTTGGCATACACCGCGACTATATAGTTCAAAATCAACATCACTTTCATGCCCATATAGAAGTGAATCCGATTGGCCGTCTGGAATGTGAGATATTGGAATCACGTGAAAATCATAATGTTGAATTCGACAAAATTTCCTTTGAAAACATAGAGGGCGCAACCAAGCTAACGGGATATGATGAAAAAGGGCAATCAGGAGCTTGGTGCTTGCTGCTAACAGATAAAGATGCTCTGGAACTGAGTAACCTCATTTCGTTAGCGAAGGAAGAATACGAAATACTAATGTGTGACTTGATGTAGCGACGTGAATGCTGATGTTGAAAGCGGGAAGTTGACTAAATAGGCCCAGAAGGTTTTCTGGGCTTTATATTACGAGGTCCAATTAGAAGTCGCGCAAATCCAGCTCGTTGTTTATTAATACGACGCACTGAGAAGCGAAAAGCATATTGGGACCTAAACTGATCTTTTCCGTCCCCAAACGTTTAAGGCTATTGAAGCTCTTTTTGGGCATCGGGATATGGTCTGTTAAAAGGAAACATGGTTTTTCAGCGATCTCAGCATCACGGATAAACTCGCCTTTTTTATCCATCATATAAAGCTGATGGTCTTCCGACAGTTCCTTTACTAATTTTTCGAAACTCACTGTACGAACCTGAATTCCGGGCTCAACTTGGCGAGTTTGCTCCTTAGTCATTCCTTGCGAAGCATCTACAGCACGAACGACCGCAGCCAATAGCGCAGATTCATGGAAGCCACCAATATTGGTTATTTGATTTGAATCGAAGGTGATAGTACGCGAGAAGTCTTTAGTACTTTCTAATACTAAGTGAACGGTAACGTCTTCTCGATGGGACTGAGCGACGAAAATTGTGTTCATTAATGTGTGTGCAAGAATCTCTGTATGAGCGTCTTGACCAACACCTTCTAGAATGAGCTTGCTCTCTGTCGGGGCAGCACGAGCACGTAATACGAAAGAACGCATATGATGACCTAATAATAATTCTTTGGAGAGTTTGGATAAAAGTGAGAACCAAACATAGATGCGGTATGTAACTCCTTTCTTTCCTTTAAGTCAATTTATATGGGGAAATTGATCAATGGCTAATGACGAGAAGGAAAATCTTGTAGCTCTTGTCTAGTTGGGTAATATGCCCAAAGTAACGAAAGGAAGAACTATGAAACTATTGAAGGTAGATAAACAGGATTATAGAAAGAAGATAAATACGGTCATTATTGCTTTTGTCTCTTCGTTGGCAGTAATGGCGGTTGGCTTTGGAGCCATTCTTATTCATTTGTTTGGATCTGAGGAGACTGTTTCTGGAGAACCGACAGGACATTTTCACCTAAATTTAATCGGGGTCATTATTGCTGTCGCAGTGAATAGTTTTTCTTTGAATAAGCTTAAAGGGCAGCCTTACTTAAAAGAAGTCGTATATGTATGGAGGCTTAAAAACATACACAACCGTGTTTACCGAAAGCTAAAGCAGATAAAGAAAGAAGCGAAGCAAGGAAATCGTATTGCTTTGCAGATCCTCTACTTCTACTACATGACGCAAAAACAGGTCTTTGAGCTGGATAACAATACATTGACCATAACAAGTGTTGTTAAATCGATAAATGAACTACAGGAAGACGCAGAAAGATGGGGCGTGGAGTTAGATTTAGAGCAATTTAATACAGAAATGCTCAATCAGATTGGTTAAAATTTAATCTTAAAACTCAAGGAAACGGCAGTTTGAATACCTTTTGTCCATGTAAGTACTTTTTTTCTATTTTTTTAGGAAAAAGGGTTGCCAAGTTTAATCTGTTCTCTATAATGCCGCCTCACTGACACGGCAGACGCCACAAGGCTTCAGCGAAGAATGTCAGTTAGGCTTATAGCTAAAAAGATTTTTTAAAAAGTGTTTGACACAATAAATTATCTCGCTAGAATGGCCGCCTCTTCCGATGTGATGTGAGTCGCAAAGAAGAAAAGCTCTTTAACAATTTAAACCTATCAATCTGTGTGGGCACTCGTTGATGAATATCAAAATTGATTCTTAGGAATCACTTTGGTTTCAATGAACTGAGTGACCAATCAAGACTTCGGTCTTGGCACAGTCAATTCATTATCGTTCTGTTGGAACGATAATAGCTTTAAAATTACATGTTCATTTTCGA
Organism: Vibrio profundi; assembly: GCF_043642225.1. GTDB lineage: Bacteria > Pseudomonadota > Gammaproteobacteria > Enterobacterales > Vibrionaceae > Vibrio > Vibrio profundi_A. The sequence goes on from NZ_JBHZSF010000001.1 coordinate 732,569, forward strand.
ATGAATAATAGTTTTGAAGTCAGTATTCATTGAGCCGACAAAATCTTAAATTGAAGAGTTTGATCATGGCTCAGATTGAACGCTGGCGGCAGGCCTAACACATGCAAGTCGAGC
>NZ_JBHZSF010000002.1:0-521514 GCF_043642225.1 Vibrio profundi
GGTAACACTATCCCAAAATGAACAAAGGCTCTGAAATGTGGGAGCAGAAACTTCTACGCTCTTATTGACAGTGGGGGGTCATATCAACGCCAACTTGAGTCGTGAGCAACGCGACCACTCACCTAACTCGTCATGCCATAAACACTAAAGCCAACTCAAACTGAAAGCGCCAATCGTTAAGAATCAACTTAAATTTAATGTTATGTTTATTCTGCTCAATCTACCCACTGCCCCTGCGTAAGTTTACCTAACTTCAACTAATTCAGCGTAAACACTGAATTGGGTGGTTCAGCTGCTGCCCAGATTTAAGAATACTGAGCGTTGCAAATATGCTGAGTTGAATATCATGCTCGAGCTTAGTCGAAAACTGGTCTGAAAAAACTACGTTCGTAGCTCACGATACAATTCGTATCTTCAGCAAATTCAAAAGCAGCAATACACTCTTTGTCTTTGAGTGAGTCAGTGCGATATGACTCATAAGCCGCAAGACTTGGAAATGAAAACAAAGCTAAAGCTACATTATTAGCACCTTCAGAAGGTAAAAAGTAGCCATGATGCTGCCCACCAAATCTCCCAACGAGTGGGATCCACATTTTAGCGTATTCTTCAAACTCACTAGCCTTCGATGGGTCAATGATATATCTGAGGTAACAAGTAACCATTTATTGAACTCCTTTCATCGCTTTTCCTATTAGCACATAACGAACGACATGGATTCCCCCTACCGAGGATCTGCCACACTTATGTGGTACTTAAATGCATCGGAGGCACCATGTCTGATTATTCTTATTTCTGCGGTATCGACCTAGCTAAAAACCACTTTAGCCTTCATGCCGTAGACCAAAAATGGTAAGGTCATACTTCATAAGTCGGTAACTCGCTCTAAACTACTGACTACAATAGCAAATATGCCACTCATGCGTATAGGCGTTGAAGCGTGTGGTGGTGCACATTATTGGGCAAGAACACTCAATAAACTCGGTCACGACGCCCGTATTATGGCCGTTAAATACGTAATTCCTTATCGAACTAAGGGAAAGAACGACCTTAATGATGCTGTTGCCATATGCGAAGCTGTTCAGCGTCCATCTATTCGCTTTGTACCCGTAAAATCCCCCGAGCAACAAGCCATCTTATCGGTACATAGAATGAGAGAGCATTGGGTTCGTGAATACACCGCACTTATTAATCGCATGCGCGCCCTGCTTTCTGAGTTCGGGTTGAGCATTCCCGTTGGTCACTCTTCATTGATGAAACAGGTTCCCTTAATGCTCGAATACGCAGAAAATGAACTTCCACACCTCGCTAGAACAGTAATAGCCGATGCTTATCACCACCTTGGTGAATTGAATCAACGTATCGCCGATACTGAACAAGTCTTTGATTCTTTTGCTAAGGTCAGCGCTAATGTTCAACGAGTGATGAAAGTTCGAGGCATTGGACCGCAAACCGCTACTGCGATACTCGCTTCGATAGGCAATGGGTCTCAATTTGATAAAAGTCGCGACTTCTCTGCCTGAATAGGGTTAATACCAAAGCAGTATTCTACTGGTGGTAAGCCCCGACTGGGTCGAACAACCAAACACAGTGATAAATATCTACGAACACTTTCAGTTCACGGGGTTAGGACTGTCATCATCAACCTTGGCGACAAGCAAGATAGGTGGTGTCGAGGGGGCTGGAACGAAGAGGAATGAACCGAGCGATAGTGGCACAGATAGTGGCAATTACTGCGAAGAACGCTCGAATAGTATGGTCGCTTTTACACCATCAAACAGACTATGAAAACTATACTGCTTAAGTAAACATTTAAGCAGCATAACGAGTGACACCCACCGGGTCATTGCAGACGCTAATGATGGAGATAGGTTAAAACCACTTGTGAATTACTCTTAAACAGATTGTATGGATAATAAGCACTCCAATCGGGTAAGGTGAGAGCCAGACTTTAGCAGAGCAGTTCTTCTATCTGGTAGTTCGATTAAACGATGGCTTCTCTATTGAGAGACCGATAACAAGTACGAACGCCAGATAGAACTCCAAGCACCACACTCGAATAGTCTTCTAGGTCTCGAGCCCGCATATGCAAGCAAGAGTTAGCTTATTATGAATACAAACAGACTTCAAAACATTAATGTCGGTGTTGATACTGGCCAATCACAATTAGACATTTACACCCGTCCTCTCGATATTTACTTCAACGTTCCCAACAATGAAACAGGCGTCAAGGAAGCGATTAAGACTATTGCTATACATAGACATAGCCGCGTTGTCATCGAAGCTACGGGCCGACTGGAAATGCCTTTCATATTCGCCTGTGATAAAGCGAAGTTACCCTATGTTATTGCGAACCCATTGCACGTTAAAAGATTCGCAGAGGCTATTGGGCTTAGAGCTAAGAATGACCGTCTAGATGCCGCTCTTATTGCCCACTTTGGTGAAGCTATACAACCATCTTCGATAACTTTTTAGGCTTACCTTCAATAATGAGTGGGATAAGGCTTTATTAATGCTATTAGCATTAACTCGAAACTGGTAAACGCATGGCACAATATCAGCCAAAAGAAATTGAAGGTTAAGTGAGTGGCGGTATTTTTGGTTCTCCAACGGTACTTGACCAAGGAATCTATGTACCAAATCTAGATAGGAACCTATACGAATTTCTTTTTTAATCTCCCGATTAGTGCAGTATATACATCAAGAATAAGTCTGAGTGAGACTAGTTCTTGAACGTACCTTAAGTTTCATCAACCCCTTAAACTTTTACAAATTTGCATGACTTTAAAGGCCTTAACGACTTTCTATGAATTCCTGCAAATCGCCCTGTTAGTGCGATGTAATAGCGTTCCGTTCTAAGCAGTTCAATCGCTTTGTCTACAGTTTCAACATACACACGATTAGATTGATGCTGAGGACGACTACCAACTTTACGACCCTTTACTTTCGCGAGTTCATAGAGCCCTTTTTGATTCGGCTCGCATCGGAACGTTACTTCGTTCCCGTAAATACTCCCTTTTGCAACAATATCAACGACCATAACTTATTCTCAGATTTGAATTAAAAAAAGCCACACGAGATTGAGCCTAGTGTGGCGATAAAACCAAAAAGACAGTGGATTAAGAAGGTTGGTTTTCAAAAATGGATTAGCCAATAATTATTCGAGGGGGACGAACAACTATCGGCTAATCTCAAGTAAAATTAGAAGCTGTAGTAAACACCAGTTACAACTGTCATCGACTCGTCAGTAGCCCAATCAGCATCACCTTGTTGGTATTCTGCGAATGCAGTGATGTTGCTAGCAACCGCGTAGTCCGCACCGATAACCCAGTTTGTTGTGTCACCGTATGTGTTTGCTGTAGTGTTATCTACAGATGCAATTGCATAAGTAGTGTAGATACGAGCGTCGTTAATTTGGTAAGCAGCAGCTAGACCTAACGTATTACCATCTACTAACTCATATGAAGTGCTTTCATTCCACTGACCATCATTCGAAGTAGTACCAGCAGTTTTGTAGAAACCAAAACTGTCAGCGCCTTTGAACTCAGCGTAAGTTGCCGCTAGGTAAACACCGCTAAATTCAGCAGATGCAGAGACACCGTATAGTTCGTATTCTTCGTCAGTATCAGTTTCGCCTTGGATGAAAGAAGCACCGACAGAGAAAATGTCATTAGCGTAGTCTGCTGAGAAGCCAAATGTAGCATCTACGTCTTCATCTTCTGCTGTATTAATATCAGCAACAAACGTCATTGGGCCAAATTTTGTTTTTGCGACAATGCCGTTACCCTTTGATTCGCGGTGATGACCACCTGCCGAACCCATGTAGTTGCCTTCATTGGTAATATCGTCTTTCTCAATCGCATCTGCAGAGTCAGCTACATCGCCAACTTCACCAATAGCAACTCCCCAGCTATCTGATTTAATACCAATGTGGACATCATCAAATTTTGCCGAATTATTAGTACCGTCGTACCATGAGCCAGATTCAATTTCAAAAGAAGCAAAACTTGTTAGGTCTTCCGTAAGTTTTTGCTCCACATCCATTTGAACTTTTGCCCAAACGTTCACGTCTAGATCAGTCTTAGTTCCTTGAATATCAGTTGTTGCTAGATACGCATCAACTTCACCTTTTAACGCTACGTTCGTCGTGTCTGTAGAATAAATGTCACCTGCAGCTACAGATGTTGCCGAAGTTGCCAGTAAGACTGCTAGAATTGTTTTTTTCATTGCTACTACCAAATATAATATTTTCTTCATGTTGTCGCCCCATGGCGACAATTCAATGCAAATATACAACCCATTCAAAGCGCAATAAATATATATATCATTTGGAGATTCAAAATTAAAAGGACAGGCACAAATAATGAAAAACAGGAATTTTTACCAGTTTAATTCCAACGAGAAATAATAATTTATAGCGCGAACAACCTCACCACAAACAGACATAAAAAAAGCCCGAACACATCGGGCTTTTATCTAATTTCAATTTAGAATCTATAATTCATCATCACGCCAAAGAAATGGACATTTGCACTATATTCTCCCGATAACTGGCTTTCAAGCAAACCGCCGTCAAACGCCGTATATTCAATTTCCGGATGCCCTCCATATAAAAACTCGTAATACATTTGCATACGCCATTCTGACGTAAGATCATATGTCGCACCAGTACCAAATTTCCATATTTCGCCCGTAGGTACATCAGGATACTGAAATTTCGGATCATCTTGAGGCGACGTCTCATAATATACGCCCCCTTCCAATCTTAGCTTTGGCTGAATTTGGTAGTGTGCGCCTACACTTACTGAATAGGTATCTTCCCATTCTCGTGCGATCGCTGATTCGGCATTTGTCAGTGAAATTTTTGTTTCTTGTACTTTACTAAAATCACTCCAACCTACACTCCACAGCAAAGCAAGATCAGAATATACATTATGGTAACCACTAATAAGGGCCATTGCTGGCATAATGAAATTAAACGAAGCATCAGTAGAACTTTCAGTGCTTTCTAACTTCCCATCCATGTCATGATTCGTTTCCGAACGATAGACTATACCGTATCGGTTGTTTTCATCTGTCTCGTAGTGAGCACTAATTGTGTAGCCAAACTCGACACTATCGCCGCTACCTTGCAATGCTGGCAACATCGTGTCTCTGCTTCCTGCGAAGTTTTGTTTCAAATAACCAAGTTCGCCGACCAAACCAAGGCCAATAGAAAGCTCATCATTTACCTTGTAGGCAACACTAGGGTTAAGTTGAACAGTCATCAAGGTTGCATCTTGCAATAAAACTGAACCTGAAAAGTTAGGGCCATAATCTATTGCCGAGCCACCAGCTGAAGCCAACGCGAAGCCGACAGAAAACTTATCGTTAACTGGTTTTACGTAATAAAAAGAGCCTGCTGGCATTTTAGTACCAGCCGAAGTCTTTTCAGCTCCGCCATCGAAAATCCCCGTAGAGCCAGTGTCCGTATAGTCTATTTGAGAAACCATCCCCTGAAAATTGAATGCAATTGTATCGGTTTCTAGTCGTGTCATTGCCGCAGGGTTGGCAAACGCTGTCTCTGCACCTTCAGCAATCGCTTGTGCTCCGGCACCAGCAGTACTCACACTCATCATACCTAACTCAGGGAATACATAAGCTCCTGCCATTGCATTTGATGCAGCGAAAATCGACAAGGCGATAAGTGACTTTCTGTTAAGTAACATTTTTGTTCCTATATTTTAATTTTTTTAATTTGCAAACCTTTAGAAATATCACGGACATCTTGTTCACTAATTGTCCCAACTTGATATTTCAATGATAACTTACTAATAATGTAATCATACTGTGCTTCAGACAGCATTCTATTTGAACCATATAGACGACGACTGGCTTGCAAAACATCGATAATAGAACGTGTTCCAACATCAAATCCCGACTCTGTTGCTTTAAGCGATTCTTTTGCAGACTTACTAGACTGGGTATGAGCCTTTATCAGTTCAGAGTTTGAAATAATGTCATTATGTAGCTTATTTATATTTTGCTCGGTTTTTCGAATCATCGAATCAAATTTTTCTTGAGATTCTACAAGTGCGAATTGTGCTTGTTTAACACTTGAACTAATCTGGCCACCTGTATAAATTGGCACATTCATCGTAATTCCCACATTCCATGTATCACCATCATCAGTATATGGGTCTAATACATCGCCATTACGATAGTTTGTGTGCTGATAACTTGAATTTAATTTTACATTTGGAGCGTGGCCAGAATTCGCATAATCAATTTTAGCCTTGTGTATTTCCATAGAAATTCGTCCAGCTAACAACTGCAAGTTTTCTGTTTTTGCTTGTTGAAATAGTTCATCAACTTTAGAACTGGGTATTCCGTGACTAAATTTATTTGTATCTAACGGAGACAGTTCGCTATATCTTTGATTGGTTAATAACCATAACTCATGCTTTCTATCTTTAACTCGGTTCTTAGCGGTAATTTCGTTCGCTAACATCTGGTCATATTCTGCTTGCGCATCATAAACATCGGTAGCTGTAGACAGACCTAAGTCAAATCGCTTCTTGGTATGATTAAGGTGTTCTCTAACCGCTTTCTTTTCCGCCCGTGTCAATGTCAGTTTGTCAATAGCCTTAAGAACATTGAAATATGATGTCGCTACCGACAATATGAAACTCTGCTTGAGGTCATCAAACTGGACATCTGCATAATGAGCATTTAACTCACTAAGAGACAACCTTTGCCAACTTGATTCGTCGTAAATCAACTGTTGCATTGCGATAGAGGCGTTACTTCGTTCAATATCATAACTGTCGCCTTCACTAACAACATAACTCGCAGACAAATTTACCTGAGGTAATAGCGCACCAGTTTGTTGCTCAATGTTCTCATGCAATCGTTCCCGCTTTGCGTTTGCTTGATTCAGCATTGGTGAATTGTTCTTTGCGTCCTCGTAAACTTCTTCAAACGTCACAGCAAAGGCTTGACCACTGCAAAGTAAACTTGTACATAGAACACGAGCAATAACTTTATCCATTTCTATTTCCAGTTGTAATTAAAGGCTGCCCAATAACGATATGGGAGGTTACGGTTAACTGGATTTTAAATCGCCAAATCACTTACCTAAACTCGAAATTTTCCCAGTTGTTGATAAAGGTTCCACGAGCCATGATCAAAGTCACACATAGACTCTGGTTTCGTTTCCAATTAGACGTGATAATAATCAGTGTTAAATTGAATACACGAGTCGAATACAATGAATGAACTAGAGAGTTTTTCTGAAATCGAACAATTTACTATCGAAATATCAAAGTGGTTGCTTGACAATGACACAGCAGACTTACCATCAGCGATCAGCCATTCATTAAAATCGTTTTTGCCGTACATTTCGGCTCAGCGAATGTCTCTGTTACGAATGGATAAAAATAAAGGGTTTCAATCTGTTTTTTCTGCTGTAGAAGACGGCTACCGTCCAGTCTTAACACCTAACGTTGGAGCGACTGCCCTGTACCTTGATCTCATTGCGAGTGGTGAAGTTGTAAAAATTACTAAGGACAACATACAAGCCATTTTTTCTGCTGAAGATGACTATTACTTTCGACAAGAAGGCATCATTTCTCATATTGCCATTCCTATCAAAGTTAGGGGTAGCATTTGGGGAAGTATCAATGCGAGTCGATATATAGGGCAAGAGAGTTGGAGCGATGCGACTATCCAACGTATGCAGAGTTTTGGACAGATCCTTGCAGCCACCTATGAAAGGTACTCATACTGGGAAACCATTCAAAATAAAAACATTGAACTAGAAAAGCTTTCTCGAGATCTTATTCGCAACCAAGAAGTTGAACGCAATTTACTGTCTAGAGAATTACATGATAACTTTTCTCAAAAAATGGCGCTTTTGACATTTGAAGCTTCGAACTTAGTTGACCAAGCTGAAAATAGTCAAATTGAAACTAGTTTGCGTGAACTTCAGCATCAGATCCAACTCGTCGCCACTGAAATGCAGGCTCTATCGCGTTCATTACACCCTGCGATATTAGACGACTTGGGTCTTACTCCTGCTATAATTGCTGAATGCCGAAGAATCTCAGAGTTAAAAGATTTTGAAATCCAAACCTTGATTTCCCCTCTTCAAACACTCAGCAAAGATCTATCACTCAACCTTTACCGAATTCTGCAAGAAGGACTGAATAATGTAGCAAAGCATGCTAAGGCTTCTGCAGTATTTGTTATTTTAGAAATTAAAGATTCAGTTCTCAACTTCCAAATTGTTGATGACGGCATAGGCTGCGATCTTGAAGGTTTACAAACTAAGACTAATATCGGTCTACGAAGCATCACTGAGCGAACACTTCAATTTAATGGCGAAGTCACATTCAATTCACCAAGTGACGGTGGTTTTTCAATAGATATTAAGATTCCAAACATACAGGGGTATTATGAGTAGAATAATTCTGGCCGATGACCACCTCATCGTAGCGCAAGGCGTTGCTGGCATTTTAAATAAAGAGCATGATGTTATCGCTATCGCGCAGTCCGGGGAAGAGCTAATAGAACTCGTGAAACAACATAACCCTGAGCTAGTTATTACGGATGTTAGCATGGGCGATATGACCGGAATTGCTGCGTCAGCCGCGATACAAAGACTTAATAAGGATATCAAGATTATTTGTTTAACGATGCACGAAGAGCAAGAGTACGCTGAAGGGGCATTCGCTGCTGGTGCACTTGGCTACGTTTTAAAGAACGAAGCGGCAAATGAACTTATTCAAGCCGTTGAGACCGTACTCTCAGGGGAAAAATATCTATCTAAATCCGTCACTATCAACGAAGATAAGCCTCAACTTACCTCTCGTCAGTTAAGTGTTTTAAGGTTACTTGCACAAGGTAAATCGGCAAAGCAAGTGGCAGATGAACTTTTCATTTCATCCCGCACTGTCGAGTTCCACAAATACACTATGATGAAATTGATTGATGTGAAAACTGGCGCGGCTTTAGTTCAGTACGCATTGAGACATGGATTAGTAAAATAAGGCTCTATTTTTTGCTCAGGCGGTATGTCATATCATCGCCTGAGCAACATAAGAACCAAGCTTCAGTTCAATAAATCAGCGTTATTATTCAGATAAAACTAAACGAAAGCCAATATCCGCCATCATTGCTGTCTGACTAGCAAAATCTCGACTAGTATTCTTTGACGACTCTGGAGGGTACGAGAAACTACCACCTCTTACCGATTTGTACGCAAGGTGATGTTCTGAATCTATATCGTTGATCGGGTCACTGAGTGAATCAAAACGATTGTATCCTGCCTCATACGCATCTTGCACCCACTCTCCTACGTTCCCAGTCATATCATACAAGCCCAATTCGTTTGGTAATTTAGAGCCCACAGGGTGCGCTTGATTATTAGCGTTGTCTTTATACCAAGCCACATTATCAATGGTATTAGACCCACTAAAACTTAAACCTTGTGATTGGTTACCGCCTTTAGCCGCGAACTCCCACTCGGCCTCGGTTGGCAACCTGAAACTCTTCCCTGTTCGTTTATTAAGTTGCTCTATAAAATACTGAACCTGCTGCCACGTAACATGATTCACTGGCATGTTATCACCGCGAAAGTAACTAACATCGTTACCAACCACATCAAAGAATATATCCTGAGTCATTTCAAACTTTGATATGTAAAAGCTACTCACTGCTACAGTAGTGGCCGGACAAGCAGTGGCATCTTCTTCACATGACTCGCCAAGCTCATAATCGCCGCCGGCAACATGAACCATTTGCGACATAATTTTGTCCCTAAGCGCGATATCCTCTGTTGCCATAAATAAAGAAGTCGAACAACCCTGTAGGAAGGCGGCAGCCGTCACGGCCATCATTAAATTCTTCATTACTGGTACCTCTATGCAATATATGTATATTTGAAAGCTATAATTAAACTGTACATCATTGATACGAGCGATTCTGCTCGTAGTTTTACGAGAAAGGCCCAACACTAGGTTGGGCCTTTGACATCACTATAGCGGGGGGAAACGCTATTGTGCTTTTTGTGTAGCTTGAAGCTGCTTCATCACTTTTTGAAGTTGAAGCGTATTGTAGTTGATACCTGCTGCACTAAAGCCTTGGCCTTTCTGCATAGGGTAACCTTCTAGTGAAGCAAAGAACTTCTGTACTTCTTGTGACATAGGTACAAACAGCCACATGTTATCGATCATCCAACGTACATACATTGGTGATTCATGCGCTGCAATTTCGTATGGGTCTGCGTACAAGTTAGTTAGCTCAGGCCAAGCTGGAGCCATACGCACGGCAGATTGCATATTACCTTCCATCATTGCGAACGTCGCTTTCCATTCATTCCAGCGAAGTGCGTTTAGCTCACCGTTAGCGCTAAAGTAAAATTTAGTAGTACGAGGGCCTTTATCTTCTTTACCTTCAAAGAACGGTTTGAAGTTGTTACCGTCTAAGTGTACACGCCACTCTTTGTTGTTGAACTTAGCGCCTTTCTTAAGATCACCGACAACATCATCCATACCAGCAGCAGCAGCAAATGTTGGCAACCAGTCTTCATGAGACATCATTGCATTAACTTTTGTACCCGGTTCAATTGTACCTGGCCAGCGCACTAGCTGAGGGACGCGCATACCACCTTCAAAGGTAGTACCTTTTTCACCGTGGAATGGTGAAGTACCGCCGTCAGGCCATGTAAATTTCTCAGCGCCGTTATCTGTAGAGTAAACAACGATTGTGTTGTCGTCGATGCCCAGTTCTTCTAACTTGTCTAAAAGCAAACCAACGTGATAGTCGTGCTCTGTCATACCGTCTGGGTAAATACCCACACCTGTAATGCCATCCCATTTATCTTGTAGACGAGTGTGGATATGCATACGCGAAGCGTTTACCCAAGTAAAGAATGGCTTGTCTTCTTTAACTGCTTTTTCAATAAACTTAATAGACGCACCTACAAACTCATCATCCGCTGTTTCCATACGTTTACGAGTCATAGGACCTGTATCTTCTACGCGACCATCAGCAAACGCGTGGATGACACCGCGTGGGCCAAAGTTTTTGTTAAACGCAGGGTCTTTAGGGTAGTAGTATGTTTCTGGCTCTTCTTCTGCATTCAGGTGGTATAAGTTACCGAAGAATTCATCAAAACCATGGTTTGTAGGCAGGTGTTTATCTTGATCACCAAGGTGGTTCTTACCGAATTGACCCGTTGCATAGCCTTTGTTCTTAAGTACATCTGCAATAGTTGGTGCCCAATCTGGAATACCGTGATCAGAGCCAGGCATACCGATGGTCAAAAGACCCGTTCTGAAAGGGTGCTGACCTAAAATGAAAGAAGAGCGGCCTGCAGTACAGCTTTGCTGAGCATAGTGGTGCGTAAATAGTGCACCTTCATTAGCAATACGGTCAATATTAGGTGTTTCGTAGCCCATCACACCATTGTTGTACGCACTGATGTTCGAATAACCAATATCGTCACCCCAAATAACAAGAATATTCGGACGCTCAGATGTAGCAGCTACAGCAGCATGGGCAGTTGCTAGAACACCCAAGCCTACTGTGACTTGTCCAAGTAATTTAGACATAATTGTTCACCTTATCAAGATATTAAAATAACCAAACACATGGTTAGAAATGTTTTCGGACTCATTAAACGACGACAAGGGAAACAAACCTACTAGCAAATTTTCTAGTTATCATTTCAGGTTGATCTATCTCATATATCCATACTGGTAATTTTCCCAGTTTTACTTAACCGGACGAATATTCATTCGAAACAACACCCAGTCACTGATATATTCACAAGTGAAATAAATGACCTTTAATATTAATACTGGGGGCGCGACATGAACGCCATAACAACTTACCTTCACAATGGTAAAGCTAGCAAACGAATGCATGTAATGACCAAGCCAATTGGGGCTGCGTGTAATATCGACTGCACTTATTGCTACTACTTAAGTAAACAAGACCTACTGGAGTATAAGGAAGGCTGCTCCCCTAAAATGTCTTACGAGGATCTTGAATCCTATATTTCTCAGTATATTGAGCAACAAAACACCCCTGAAATAATATTTTCTTGGCAAGGGGGAGAGCCGACGATGCTCGGGCTACCTTATTTTGAGGAAATTGTCAGACTACAAAAGAAATATGCCCCGACAGGTGTTAAAATTTCAAATGATTTACAGACGAACGGAACCTTACTCAATGATAAATGGTGTGAGTTTCTAGCCAAAAACAATTTTTTGGTGGGGTTAAGCATTGATGGTCCGCAAATGTACCATGACGCCTTCCGTACAAATAAATCTGGCAGAGGCACCTTTTCTCGAGTAATGCAGTCTGTTGAATTACTACACAAACACAATGTCAACTTTGCAACGTTGACTTGTATAAATAGTTTAACGAGCAAGCAACCCGTTGAGATTTATCGATTTCTTAGAGACGTAGTTCGTTCTCCTCAAATTCAGTTCATTCCTATAGTCGAACCAAAATCATTTCGTGAAACTGCACCACAACACTGGAAATCTCGCGAGATGCCAGTCATGGATTCTAAGCAAACCGACCCAGCAGAAACCGATTCAATCGTCGAATCTTGGTGTGTAAAAAGTCAAGATTGGGGTACGTTTTTATGCAAAGTCTTTGACGAATGGTTTAACCACGATTTAGGCCGAATCAATGTACAGTATTTCGAAGCAGCTTTCATTTCTTGGACAGGTCAAGATAGCCCTCTTTGTACTCAGGGAAGTATTTGCGGTAAAGGTTTAGCGATGGAGCCTAATGGCGATGTTTTCACTTGCGACCACTATGTTTATCCAGAGTACAAAATTGGCAATGCATACGAAAATAAACTCGATGACATGGCATTCTCAATGAAGCAGCAACAATTTGGGTTCAACAAAACGAGAACATTAACTCAACAATGCAAAAAGTGTGACTATGCTTTTGCTTGTTATGGCGAGTGTCCAAAAAATCGTTTCGTTCGCTCTCATGATGGTGAGGCTGGCCACAATTATTTATGTTCTGGTTGGCATAAATTCTTTAAACACATCGACCCTTTTATGTCATACATCGTACGAAGCCTAGGATACGACGTTAAAAAGCAAAGTAACTTCCGATAACTTAAAGGGCTCATTTCCATACAACAAATGTCTCGTCACGGTACTAACAAAAGGCATTATGAATAGTACCTACTAATAGACACCTCATCACTAGAGCATTCGTCAACTCAAAATGGACGACAAGGAGTTGACGAAGGATGAAACGGGTTACTAAGCCGTACTTTAATTCACCTTTCCAAGCCCGAAAAACGTATGTGCTTTTTGAAGATATTTAAGTATGAGTATGACGCCACTCTACGATGTTCGCCTCACTAAAGTAATGACGTTTTACCTGCATTGCACGATAAGACTATCCGCAGCCTACGGCACCAGTATCCATTTAGCTGACACAATAACCTAGAGACATGCCATGAAAATGATCTCCTATAACACTGGCCTAAATTTATCAGCGGGCCTATCAATTCGTACTTTGATAACAAACACGAGTTCAAAGTACGTTTTGAGTCTATTTGTCTCTTTAAATTGTAATGCATTCGGCCTTACAGAAGCACAATCTGTAGGAATGGGAGGAACTGGCGTTGTCTCGGGGACTTTTGTCTCTTCTCCATATTTTAACCCAGCTCTATCTAGTATTTATCGCTCTACAGATAACGCAGCTTTTTTAGGTCCAACTTTCACCACAACGGCTACATCTTTAGGTAACTTTGTCTCTAACTTATCGGATGTATCAAATGCCATAGAAAATGGTGATAACCCTGACGATTCACTCATAGCGCTTGATGGAAGTTCGTTGACATTAAATACGAGCATTGGAATGGCATTTGCTGTTCCTAACTCAACCGCTGGTATATCAGCTTATACGTCCATCTACAGCATTGATACCATTCAACCAGAGATAAAGTATGATCTAATCGGAAATCCCAACGAGGATAGTTCATTAATTAAAACCAAGTCCGTTAAAGTAAAAGAGCTAGGCCTCGCGATATCACGATATGCTTCCCTAGGACATCAACACTTTACATTTGGCGTAACACCAAAACTACAAACGATCACAACGTATACGTATCAAAGCCGAGTTGACCGTTTTGATTTAGATGATATTAAAGAGAATAAAAATTCTAGTTTTTTGATAAACTTCGATGCAGGGTTATTATGGTTTTATGGCCCATTACGTATTGGTATTAGTTCAAAAAACATTCGGAATAAACAATTCTCCACTACTTCAGTTGAAGACCTATGGGGTGGAAATAAAGAACAAGATGTTTACGAACTGTCACGTACTTCAACAGTAGGCCTAGGTATCGTAGGGGATACTGGCATCTTTTCTCTCGATTACGATTTAAATGAACGAGAGGGCTATCTGAATACAAATGATAATACTAGATACCTAAGAGTTGGTATGGAGTCTCAGTATATCCTTCGTTCTATACGATTAAGACTCGGATATTATGACAATCTAGCCAATGAAGAAGAAAAAGCGAGTCTCACCACAGGTGCCGCCCTTATCCTATTGAACGTAATTCAAACGGATGTCGCATTAACTTATAGTAGAAAGCAAACTGCTGGGTTATCTGCGAATTTCACATTAAACTTTTAAAACGTGTAAATATTAATTAAAACGTGTAAATAGTAATGATTTACCACATAACTTACTTTCACACAGCGATAGTCTGTCTGCATTAAACAATAAATCATCAACTAACACCTCTTAGTTGATGATTTATTCGATTCCTAAAATAATGTGCATTGTATTCATGTTACATCTTTACTGGCGATGGTCGGTGTATATAATACCCTTGACAATAAGAATTACTTAATGAGGAAAAAAACTTAAAATCCCTTTCACTTTCAACGCCTTCAAAGACAATTTTCTTCCCTTTAGATACCAGCAATGAATGCATATAGAGAAGCTCTAAGTACCTATTTGATAACATGTATTTTTTATCAACCTTAACTAATTCAAAATCAATATTATCAATACGATTTCTTGCCATATCGTCATTATAATCAAAATCATCTAAAGCTCGGGTAGTTGTTGGAAATAACTTTGATAACAAATACCCATACAGCATGTCTTCATTACGCGAAGAGGATTCAAGAATTTCAAAGCAAACTCTCTTTAACGGAATATTATTAGAACTCATTCGTTCTTTTATCTGTTCGTATCTTCCTGAATTAACAGAATGCAAAACCGTGTCGCTAGATAAGTTAATAAAGCAGATCCCTTCTAGCTTAGAAGTAAAAAAATACTCCATATGCATGAAACCTAATTCAACTTCAGTTTCAGTACGCTCTTCCATGCTCAAAGAGTTTAAATAGATATCAACGCTTACATCAACACCGCCTACCTTAAGTCGACATAGCATTTCATGGCCAATAACCTGATAATTGCTATCGACAATTTTTTGATGATGACTTTCACATTCAATCATCCTACCGGAAGCGTCAATATAATTCATAAAATCAGTCCAACTCAAAATACGTAGCTTTATTACGTAGTTCATCAACCATTTCTGACACTGATATCGTTATCTCACTAAACTGTTCAATCAACTCATCATTAGAGTCAAAAGCGCTTTGCAAAGCGATAACTTGGTTATCAAAAACAGTCACAAACGCCTGCTGTTTACATAATGCAGACTCTATGCTCTTCACGGACTCTAAGTTGTTTCCTGTTTCGATTTCAATATGTTTTCCAAACAGTTCAAGCTGGTTCGCTACGGTCATTAACTCAGTAATTCTAGATTTATTTGCGTTAGCTTCTTTTTCAACAATTCGACTTTGAGAAAGCATTTCGTCTACGATATTTCGAGTGTTAAGAGTCGCCTTTTTAGTCTTAATTGACAGTGAGCGCACCTCATCAGCGACTACCGCAAATCCACGGCCATGTTGACCAGCTCGTGCAGCTTCGATTGCAGCGTTTAATGCAAGCAAGTTAGTTTGCTCTGATATGGCAGTTATATCATCGATAATAGTACTGATCCTTTCACTCATTCCGACAAGTTCCATTATGCCTTGATTTGAACTGTCCATCCCGGTAGAGACTGATTCAATAAGCTTAAATGATTTATGCAACGTAGATTTGCTTTCTTCAAGGGTAGAAACTGATTGATGGGTTTGCTGCATTGCTTTAGAACAGACTTTGGCTGCATCATCTATAACATGTAGCAAATCATTTTTTGTTTCAGCCAACTTAGAGAACTCAACTGCATTTCGATTAGTCGATGTGAAAATGCCCCCTAATTCCTTTTGTGAAGCCTCTACACGGGATATAGCATTCTTTGTATTTGAAACGAAATCTGAAAATACGGTTGATAGTTTTACCAACGCATGCTCAACAGCTTTCACCTCAGGTACTTTTCCATCGCTAGAAATCGGCGTATCGAGTCTTCCTTGACTTATCAAATCGATGGCTAGGGTTAGTTTTTTAAGCGGTAGTAAATTCTTAGTGACAATAAATATCACAAGCACAAGAGTTGATATCCCGAGGAAAAATAAGCTGATCAGCAACGCTACTAAATTGTTTGTTATATTATCTTCAACCTCTGTCAGAGGTGTAATTGCATAGATAGTAAACACGCCGTTATAAGCAGATTGAGAAGCTACTGCGAATCTATCACTTTGTTCATTCGCATACTGAATGATGTTATTCCTTGAACTAGATAAATACATTGGCCTCAACTGTTCAATATTCTTACCTAACCAACTCATATTTACGCTATCTGTAGCGACGACAACGTTATTCGAATCGGCAATAGCGTACTCAGTATTTTTAATCGATGGCATTAAACTTGAGAGTTCTACATCAAAGCCAAGTACCGTTCTGGTCCCCTTTTCTGACAATAAGGCGATGGACATAGTGACATTCATCAAACCTCTGTCTCCAATGTAGGCATTACTAAGAAAATGAGCGCCTTCCTGATTAATTACGTCAAGAAACCAATTCCGTTTTTTCTCAATTGCATTAAAACCCTCAACCCAATACCCGTTCTCTATAACAGATGCAACATAACCTTTATCATTTGCAATATAGATATCTATATATTCATTATTTTCATCTTTGACTGCCGATAATAGTTCCATGTATCGTTCTATATCATCGTCATTGTTAACGTCTTCTATGAGTTTTGAAATCGAGCGTACTTTACTAACGGATGAAGCAAGATTACTTTCAAACGTCGATGTTAATGTATCAAGAGAATTTAAGGAAAGGCGACTTATTTCAAGACTTTTTGATTTTTGAAAATGGTTATAACCTAGTAAAACCACTAGAGATGTAATTATTAAAACGCTAATAGCTACATGTTGAAAAATCTTCTTTTGCACATCCTTTCCCCCTAAGCATAAAGTTACTCCTATGCTACTCTTAACAGAGCAAGAACCTTACTAGTAAAAATACCTAATTTTTGCCGAAACATACAGTCGCTGCAGTATCTTCACTGCAAACGCATCTTATTTGTTATCAGTGCGAGTATTCATAACTACCATCGGCACGGATGAATATATTGCCTAATAGATTGTTGCACTCAGAACAATTTCAATTAAACGGTACAAGTAGATCCAGAGAATCAGTGAATTCGAATTAGGTCCTGTACATTGTTGACAGCAATCGTTTTCTTTTATCTACTGTTTTTTAAATATCATCGGTTGAAAGGGATAACTATAATGCTTAACCGCACCATCCAGATTCTTAGTGATTGCCCCCCCACTAAGTTCGAAGAAAACCTTGAGAAACTAATGCAGGATTCAATGGATAAACTCGACATCGACAGATTGACCATATATCCAAACTCTAAAGTTGCATTGCTTGAAAAGCGTTCCATTTCAACCACTATCGGTAAATTCCCACCACTAAGGTTTAACGAATTCGCAAGAGAAAACTATGCTGACTATTTAATGACAGCAACGCAAACAGAAGGCTGGCGAATTTATGATCACCTCGACTTAAAATATTCGTCCATTTTTCCGTTACGCCATCTTCACTCAGAAGGAGTCATCAGGCATGGAGTCACACCACTTCAACTATTTGGCACCAATTGGGGGCTGTTGAGCGTTTCTCAATTTAGGAAATGTAGCGCTATACCAGATGATACTACTCTTACCCTACTTAAAAATTTGGCTTTGCTGTGGTTAAACTTTTGGCAACATTTTTCTCTTAGAAAGAGCGTCGGCCTCGATGAAGAGCGTTATTCGAGATTATTGCTTCTCAGCTCACGACAACGAGAAATTTTGGAACATATGGCAGATGGTAAGACCGCAAAACAATCTGCAGAAATACTTAAAATAAGCACTAGAACTGTGGAGTCACACAAATATCGAATGTTAAAAATTTTGAACCTCGATAATAGCAATAGCTTGATTAAGTTCGCCCTTCAAAACAACCTGGTGCCAAAAGATTAACCATTTCGAAATTTTGTTGCGTAACTCGGATAGAAAACTAAACCGCCTGAAATTCTGCGACTCGCTAAATTTCAGGCATATTGAGCGTTACAAACGTGTTCCACGCTTTATCCCTAGCGGCCTCAGGTGTATACCTTGATACTAGCTAGGTCACCTTTCCAAAACTCTATGCTTCCCCCAAAAGCCAGACACTTTGTCTTCCTATTTAAAATACTTAACACCTCTCCTTATGTATCGAGAATACGCAAAGCACGGTTTTGAGGACTCTATTGTGCTGTTTCCAGACGTTGTTGTGTAACAAGGTTACGATGATTAATGGCCGCGATGGTCGTTTCATGATTTAGTTCCTTTGAACCAAGCACTCAACCTCAGTAAAACTACTGCACCGCAAAACAATGAAAACAAAAAAAAGCAGTAGATACCGCACAGACTTCTCACTATGAGCCGACATTAAAAACAGCCAACACACATTATAATACTGATTTAATTGGACAAAATAATAAAGCCAAGCAAAACGTGTTTAAAATCCTCTACCTTTTTCAAGCTGTCACTTCTTCCTGCTCCGGGGCACTATATGAGTCAACCCTCATAAACAAAGGAAGCAACACCAGTGAAAAAAACACCAAATCAAACGTCTCTATTAGCGCTAAGCATCGCTTCGGCGTTATTACTTTACCATTCACCATCCTACTCTAGCGAAGAGCCTTTAATTTATTACAACATTAACGCGGGTAGCTTAAATCAACAGGGATTTGTTCAAGACACATCAAAAAACGCGTACATTCAAAACGGCATTTTCCACGGTATCGGTGGGCGCTCTCAAGGGAAAAAAACACTCACTACATTGCAGAAACAACTTTTAAAAAACACTAATCATCAAATTTCTTTTAATGCAAAAATAATCTCAGGCGCATCAAATCTTGCTTACCTTGTTGTTTCAGGTCATCGATACTTAGTAAAACTTAGCATTGATTCTAACTCTAGGCTCATTGCTGACTTCGAAAAAGGCGCTTCTCATGTTCTTTCGGACGACCCTAACGCACTCGAAATGCACCATTTTAGGCTCCAATTTTCTGCTGATAGCCAGGAAGTATCATTCTACTACGACGATAAATTGATTGATTCGTGGCCAGGTTCCACCACTTCTCAAAACGACGCGTTGTATTTCGGTAACGGGAGCACATCTGTCGACGGTGAAATTGAGATCAATGAATTGCGCGTTGATTTAATCAAAGATAATCAGTTTATCAACTTACTAGACTTTGACCGTGATGGCATTCCCGACGGTATCGATGAAGATGATGATGGAGACGGCGTTTTGGACAGCGATGACGCATTCCCCCTTAACCCTTCCGAGTCTTTAGATACAGATCAGGACGGTATTGGTAACAATTCTGATATTGATGATGATGATGATGGCACCCCAGATGACGCAGATGCTTTCCCGCTCGATCCAACCGAATCCACTGATTCAGATGGCGATGGTGTTGGCGACAACGCTGACACTGACGATGATGGAGATGGTGTTATTGATGATGAAGACGCTTTCCCACTTGATCCAAGCGAGTCGCTAGACACTGATGGAGACGGCATTGGTAATAACGCTGACGACGACGACGACAATGACGGTACTGCAGATACAGAAGATGCCTTTCCTCTAGATCCTAATGAATCTTTAGACACTGATGGTGATGGTATTGGCAATAACGCTGACAGTGATGATGATGGTGACGGCATCGCTGACAACGATGATACGTTCCCGCTCGACCCAGCAGAATGGCTCGATACCGACAAAGATGGGATTGGAAACAACTCAGACAATGATGACGACGGTGATGGCTACAATGACAGCGAGGATGCTTTCCCATTGGATCCAACCGAATCACTCGATACAGATGGCGACGGCATCGGCAACAACGCCGACACTGACGATGACGGCGACGGTATTCCAGACGAAGAAGATCTTGAACCTCTCGTTCCCGCGCCAGAAGATATCAGCGCTAGAATCGACACTGGTAATGCAGATCTCGTCACTGAAAGCGAATTATACGAAGTATTGCGAGCCGATATCGAACTTTCTAAACAATCTGCAAAAAACGTTCGACGCAAGATTTTTGGATTAGATGGAAAACTCCCCCTCATCACAAATTTAAGCTGGAAGATACCCAGTGATGGAGTGAGTTTACAAAACCTAGAACCAACCGAGAATACGGCTATTCTGACTTCAAATTACGCTGTAAGAAGTTCAGGTACGATGAATGTCGACTTAGCCGTAGTAAACAATGAAGGCCGCTATGCAGCGTTTGGCCACAATCCGTTTGATTTAGAAATAAATGACGACGGGATGGAACAACTCTTAAAGAATGTTATTGCCCATTTAACTCACACGGTTGATATTACGAATACTGAGTTAAACATAGTGACAAGTAACCTGCCCCAACGCCAATACTACCCGTTTGACAATGAGCTTTATGCATGGTTTGAGGCCCATTTACCAAAAGCCAAGTTGACTCCAAAGAACTATTGTGACGGGTTAAATTTAAGTAACTGTTTAAACACCAATAACGATCTATTAATCGTAGGACAAGATGAAACTGGCGAGCTTAGCGAGTCAGTTGTTGCTTCAACAGTACAACAAGCTCTAGACAATGGAATTCCTGTTATTTATCTACATCATTCTGCAAATACATTTTACATTGGAGATAAACTACTAAAAAGCTTAAAGTTACTTGGAATCAGCAACCGCTCGAGACAAGAAGCTGTCATCGACCTTGATACACATTTATATTTCGACAATGCCCCTACTGACATTGATAAAATCAGTAATTTAATTAAAACGGTAGAGGAGCAAAGCTTAAGTTATAGTGACTATAGCTCATGTATTAAGAGGACAACTACCTACTTCAAGTGTGACACCCCTGAATTCATCAGCAAAATTATGGGGGGAGCTGAAAGCGCGAGACTGGTTTTCAACAATATGGACTCCCAAACACTGGATATATTTAAACTCAAAAGTTTAAGGTTCTACAAATCACTAGCCCTACTCGGTGACAAGATAAGACATGGGGGAAATGATACATCGGCAGTTAACTTCCCTGTTCATTCAACCGATTCAGTTAATGTCTCTCGTTCATTACTCTCTGACGCTACCATTTATAACCATCGAGCTATTGCTCCGAGATTCGAAGATCTAGGGGATACTATTTGCACCAGAGATCAAGTTCAAAACGGTTCTTGTATTGAGTACGATATCGGTTCAGTTGTAAAACATTCAGATACTATTCATCTCACCTTAGACTCTATCGATCAATGGACTGCCACCGGTTTTTATGCTCTACCAGGAGAAACTATCAACATATCTAGAGCAGACGAAAATCTTAACGCTCGCGTTGGAGTGCGAATTAATGCACAAAGAAATAAAACGACGAGAGCTATTTGGAAAGAAGACAGTTATTACCGTCCCGAAAGAGTAGCTTCTCCTGTCATGTGGTTAAAAGACCAAGAACTACACGATATTACGTCAGCGATTGGTGGCCCTATTTATGTCCACTATGAAAGTGACGCCACATTGGCTGGATCAGAAGTCATTTTAAGCATAAGCGGCGCTGCAAAACATCCTACATTGATCGATACTCATGACACGTTGGCTATCGAGAATTTCGTTGACGAAATACACAGCTCGAGCCTACCTTTCTTTGACTTAATCTTCGAGAATGCTCAAGTTCACTCACGAAAATATGAGTTTTTGGAAGGTGCCGAGTTATACAATGGCGATGTTCATCAATTAATTGACGATTACACTAACGGCTTTTTAAATACTGCCTATGATTTAGCGGGTGTCAAAACAACGAAAAAAGAACTTAAAACAACCCTAAGTCCCGATGTTCAATCTTTTTGCGATAATTCGGGTTGGAATTGCTATGACGAAACTTTACACAGTAAGCTGACTACTCAACATATCAACTATGACGAGTACGCTCAGTGCGGCTCAGCATGTTCCGGAAATCCATTCGACAAAGGTGGTAGCGTTGAACCGCTAAGTTGGGTTGAAGGACATGAATTAGGGCATAATTTACAAACGAAGAGACTCGGAATTAGATACGTTCCATTGGACCAGAAAGAGCATTGGTCAAGTTATGAAATTCGTTATACAGAAAACTCGAATAACATCTATCCATGGTACATCAATTGGTTTGATCAAAGGATTACAAAAGGAATTGTGGGAGAGAGTTATGTAAAAGCCCGCACCAATCCGAAAGGCACTTTTGCTATGATTCAATCGGAAAACGCCAATTTAACCAAAGAAATTGACGGAGTGACGCGCAAAGTTATTTTTAACGAATCATGCAAATTAGTTGCTGACTATTCATTAGATGTCGAACAACCAGCGTATCAGTATATTTATGAAGAACCTGGTTATGCGCCAAAAAACAACGAACGGCTAACTCCATACATTCAAATTGCACTATTGAGCAACAAAATGCAGCTGTCAGACGGTACTCAGCTAGATAATGGATTTGACATCTTAACGTTACTCAACATTCATAGCCGCTTATTTGATAAAGCTACTAGCAATGAAGACATCTGGAACGATAGCCGTGCTAACCTTGGTTTCGATCTATTTCCTTATAGTGGACATAGTACCTACGATGGCAACAAAGTTGGTAGTATGATCGGCAACGACTTTATGGTTATTTCCTTGACGAAGATTACAGGATCAGATTGGCGTCCGTTTTTCAATTTGAGGAAAATACCGTTTACCAACTTAGCGTCTGAGCAAGTTGAACAGTTGCTAAAAGGTTCATCACGGACAATCGGCAACTCGTGGTATGCACTAAAACAAGCTGGAGCAGTACCTACAGCAAATCTCTCTGAATCAGTTGATGGCTATCAAACCATCTTTGAAATAGTTGACGCTGATACGAGATGGCCACTGGATAATTTCCATCCAAAGGATTGCCTAGAATAAACCTTGAAGCATTAGTTTGTGGGTAAACCCCAATCTGTGTAATTTATAGAGATGGTTTCAATTCGTAGATCTTAGCTTGAGCTTGTGATTCTGCTCTTGAAACCTCTCTTTCCTGGTGATGGTGTTCTGGGATGTATCTTGAGGCAAAAGAGTTTGAACGGAGATTTCAGAACTCCTTACTATCCGTGTTAGCCTATCGAATAAACTGGATGGGCATTTTCTGTGAGGGTGAGCTTGGTCATTCTAGGGAGACAAGCTCAGTCTGTTGATGTGACACTATATGGAGTAAAGATCTGCTTAGGCGGACTTAATAAAGTCATATTAATCTGTAACGAACGCGCCAAATTCTCAAATAGCGGACGCCATGCACCTACAAAATCATTATTTTTAACAGTCAGTGTTCCTAGAGCCTTAAGCAGATTCATTTTTAGTTAAGCACCCAGACCTCTTAGAAACTTGTTCATTCGCTAGTTGTTGTTATTTTTTAATTTTTTCCACAACTTTAAGACCGTAGAAACCTTCGCGTTGTCAGCTCGAGAAGATGGCAAAAAATGCTGTTCAGACCATTCATTTACCTCTTTTTTAGGTACACTCCCCCTGATTTCAACGCGCCCTGTTTTCTTCATATTTTGGTTATACAAATGTCTATGCACTTCTCTCCAATCTCTTGATACAAGGCTGCGCATCAGAAAAAAGATTGGTGGTAAATTCTCTTGGTCAAAGCGACGAATAAAGTAATGTACAGAGGCCGTCAATAATGAAATCAGCAATCCAATAACGATACAATGAACCCAGTACTGCATTAACCAACTTTTAGGAGTATGAGGTATATTTACTTCCAAACCCGTTAATTCTACGCTTCTTATGCTTTGCGTTTTAGTATCCCACCACTCTAACTCTATTGGCGGTACCATTAACGTGCCACTATTGTGGACAATATAAGTATGGACGACCGTTTTTTCTGCAGAATACCGCCCTCGGCTTTGCATGTCTTTTGATGTTAAAACTTCGCGATAACTATTAGTACCAGCCAGTTCAAGTGCGTTTAGTTCTGGCAATAGCGATACTGTCGTTTCATCTGCCTTTATGTGTAACGTTCTCGTAATGGCGTCTCCGACTTTTACGTCACCCAATTCGTTCCACGTCTGACCGAATTGTAAGTCTGTCGATGCCGGAGTCTGCGATGAGTTAACACCATTTGATTGCATCACCTCAAAGCTAACACTGGGAGTCTGTATATAGCCTTCTGCACTTCCACCTTCCTCCAAAGACACCGAAGCCGCGAGCGTTAGGTTCGGTATATGAAAGCGACCACTATCAAGCGGATAGATGGCGAGTTGCCACTCCTGAACTGACCAGGTTTGACCTTGCAGTTTCTCAGTATAATTGGAGGCAAGCTTATCTCTTTGCTGAACAAGGGCTTGATTAAGGCTTAGAGGCGTAACTCGAGTGCCTCGAGTAAACCATCTATCGGTAGACACTTTCACAATGAGATCGATTTGCTCATTGACTGCTGCTGCTCTATATAATTGGTTTGCGCGCTTTGTTTGCCCTTCAACTGATAGAAAGACTTCCACTTTCAATTTGCCCTCATCAAGCAAAGCCCTTAGATCGGTTGATGCCGCAGAAAAAGCAGGAAAAAGTAACGCAACAACTAATGACATTAGCTTCAAGTAAGCCTTTTTAGTCGCTTTCATTAGACGAATCCTTCTTCTGTAGCTGTATTGCAAATTTTGTCGCCAAAAAGGCTTGTTGATTGCCTTCCACTTGTTTCATCCATGCATCGAACATGGCTTTATTCGCTCGCAACTGATTTGCGCTAAACTTCTGCTTTTGAACCTGTTTCTTGGCCACTTTTTCTTCAGCACCATCGCTTGTTTGTGGCGCATCTCCAAGCTCTTTGCTTGACTCGTTTTCAGTATTTGCTTGGCTTTCACTCTGTCGATTAATGTCTTCGATAATTTTTTCGACGATCAATAAGTTCGTCTTAGCGGCTTCAAAATCCGGGTATTGCCTCAGGATTTGCTTATACATCTGCCTAGCAACAACATACTCTCGCAGTTGGGCTGCAGAGTTTGCTGCACCCAACATCCCTTGCTTATTGTTTACCCTTAGATAATACGCATTGGCCAACTCAAAGTTCTCAGCTAAATAGTAAGCTTGTGCTTTATGCTCCGTTGAGACGAATAGCTCGGCGGCTTTTTGGTAATCACCTCGATTGAAGTACCACTGCGCTTGTTGATCTTTTGTCATCCACAAATCAATAAACACAAAGTTACCCCTAGCGCCATCGGTATTCTCAGCACTCACGGGTTGAGCATGCATAACCAGGATAAGTGGTAGTAGGCACCAATGCACAGTCCACCCTTTCCTAAACCACAACAAAAAAATCGCCATAATAATAAATACAAGTGGGTACCCCATATCCTTCCACGGCTGAGCCTGCTCTCCGTTGAGCCTAGTATGATTGGTTATATGGTTCGATAGCCACTTTATGTCTGAGTCATCACTAGACATTCTGTGATAATCTCCACTGATTTCGGATGCGAACTGCTTTAGTCCTCGTTCATCAAACGGGATGTTACTGGTTCTTGTTTGATCCCCAATTCCCAAGATCAAAACTTTAATAGATATGTCATTACGCTGTGACAACGCCACATAGGCCTCTTTTGCACTACTTCCCACCCCGTCACTAAGCACGACTATCGTCGCAGATAGCGCCTTCTGAGACATTTTGTTTAACTGGTCTTCAATAACACTCACTGCAAGTTCTGGATACTTACCTTGTAGTGGCATGACCGCTGGACTAAGTGACTGTAGTATTGGAACAAATACGTGTTCATCTTGTGTCAAAGGAACCGCAAGGTGAGCACTGCCAGCATAAGCTATCAATGCCGTATTCTTGCTACTGTTTTCTACCAAAAGGTCCTGAACTTTGAGTTTTGCTCTTGAAAGTCGATTAGGTTTAACGTCCGTTTCCAGCATCGACTCTGACGTATCTAAAACAATAAACAACGGTGAATGGTCTTCACTAAATGGCGTCGTTTCTCGTTTCCATGTTGGGCCTGAAGCGGTGACAATCACAATGATGCTAACCACTAGCCAAACTTTTATCGGTAGTTTTTTACGCCATTGTTTATCACGGGTACTTAAAGCGAGAGCCAAATGTTTCGGTAATTTCTTTTCCCAAGATGGTCTATTACTTTGCTGTCTTAAAGCTAGATAAGCCATTAACACAAAAGGTATTAACGCCAGCAACCATAGAGGGCGTATAAAATGGAAATCTAATAAACTACTCATTTTACTCGCCCTGCCTTTCTCTACCGAACGAAACTCGGCTCATAAAATTAACAATGTAGGCAAAGAGGTAAACCCCCAACCCAAGGCAGATAGGCACATGATGTGCGCTTATTTTAGGTTGATAGCTGAAACTTGCGTATTCCGATGGTTCGAGCTTGTTAAGTGTCGTGTAGATAGCTTGCAGCTCTTGATATGACATAGCTTGGAAGGACTCTCCACCACTAAGACGAGCAATCTTTTCGAGCTCTTCAACGTTCATTGCAGACTCTCCCACTGTTTCAGGATCTCCAATTGCGATTGTATGTATGCGGACATTGACGTCTCTAGCCAAAGAGGCGGCTTCTATTGGTGGGACCTGACTATCCGTATCATTGCCATCGGTGAGTAAAATAATCACTTTTTCTACTTGATTAGATTCATCTCCATTCTCTTCAAACGCTGTCGAATCCTTAGCAATCACTTTCATCGCTAACCCCAAAGCGTCACCGATATGGGTGCTTTGACCAGCCATCCCCACTTGCGTTTCCTGTACAAGTGACAGCCAGGTTTTGTGGTCTGCAGTAAAAGGCGCTTGCAAGTACGCTCGGTCTCCGAACAAGATCAATCCCAGACGGTCCCCTTCCCGCTTACCTGAAAACTCGATCAATACATTCTTTAATGCTTCTAAGCGGGAGATTGGTTCATTACTTCCAGGGAGTTTAAAGTCGCTTGTCTCCATTGAACCTGACAAATCAACGACAACCATTAGGTCTCGCCCTGCCTTAGTAAAGGTTTGAGGCTCTCCCAAAACAACTGGCTTGCATGCCGCAATAACCAACATTATCCATACAAAAACAAGACACAGTTTTTGCCACCACATTGGGGTAAGGACTTGGCCACCAGTTGTTAGACGCTCCCCACTAAGTTCGATGATTCGACGAAAAAAAGGAACCTTTATCGCCTCATCAGACGTACGAAAAGCGGGGGCATAGCGGTAAATAATCCAAGGTAGCGGAAGTGAAAGCAACATCAAGGGATACTCAAACTCCATAGCCCCTCCCTTTCTTTATTTCACCTTTTTTTTCTACTGAATTACTATGATTCAAGATCCAAAATTCGCAGCACTCCAACAAGTGTTTTTTTTCAATAGAGGTCATCGCTTCTTCACGCTGGCCAGTCAGAAGCTTCATCCATTCACGTCCAATATTTGAATCGAAATTTGAATGTTTTGAACACTGTTCATCCATAGCTTTAAGCCACTCTCGCCCAAATAGATGAGCTATATAATCCGGGTTATCGTTATTCGAAATAGTTCGTATTTTAGTCATTATTCGAAAGGAGTCATATTCAAAAGAATGACTTTCAATGTTTGGTAGTTGGGACATGTAATGTTTTCGATAACGATTTTTTACCCAATGGAGAATACTTGAGCGCACTCGTAGACAAACATATAGGCACACTGCGAGCAAAACCACTAGCCAGCCAACGGTTTGAGGTGTAAAAGGAATGGCTAGTATGATAAGAGGTTCATGAAAGCCTGTCGGCTCACCTAATCCATATAGAATCAGGTTTCCAAAACCATTGGATGTCAATTCAGAAATAGACTCGCTCATTGCACTCTCTAAATTCAAAGAAAATAACTGCGAAAGGCTTCAATTTCATGCCCGTCGGTGGTAAGTGTTATGAGTGGAAATTCTGCAGTCGATAATCGTTTAGATAACAGCTTAAACTGCTCTTCTACAGCATCGCTGTACTGTTGCAAAACATCATTATTTGTTAGGCCAAGTTGACTCAGTTGCAACTGATGCTGGCCATCGGAAATGTTTACACCTTCCCAGTCGTGAATATTGGCTTCTATTGGATCAATGATTTGAACGCCAATAATACGATTGCTTTTTTGTAGGTGTTGTATTAGCCGCATTGAACTCGCTTCAAGTCCATACCAATCGCTAATTATAATAATGGTCGTATTGACCACATTACGCTTTTGTATGCACTTAAGTTGCTTTAAGAAAGACTTGCTCTGATCGACAAAGGCGATATCTTCACCTAATCGGTGATTTTGAGTATGTAGCTGTTGAAGTATTCCCTTTGCATGGCTTTCACCTTTCTTACAAGGAATAAAAATTGATTCTTCATCTCTTGAGATAAGAGTACCTATTCTATCGCCCTTGCCAATCACGGACCAGATACAGTAAGCAGCCACATTTGCGGCGACAACGGACTTCATAGTCTCAACACTACTGAAGAACATGGATTCGCGTTGATCGACACAGATTAGTACGTTTTGCTCTTTCTCTTCGCTATACGCCCTAACGTGAGGTTTACCGGTACGCAAAGTGGTTTTCCAATCTATGTGACGAACATCGTCTCCACGTTGGTAGCGGCGAAGTTCTTCAAAGTTCAGCCCCCGCCCTCGGTGAGTTGATAAGTGAGCGCCAGAGGGACTGCGCGCATTAACTAACTCAGGGAATTTACTCTTGGTATTCGTAGCGCATTTAATTAGATACAGCAGCTCGAGTTGGGTGTACACGCGGCGATCATGCTTCAAACCTTCGTATAATGGATTCATAGAAATTACCCTATAGACACGTGCTTTAAAAGGTCATCAACCACCATATCTGGTGTCACTTGCTCATACATCGCTTCATGGTTAAGCGTTAATCGGTGTCCTAATACACTATGAGCTACTGCACGGATATCATCAGGCTCAACGTAGTCTCGATTATCTAACCAGGCATGCGCTCGAGCACATTTATCTATCGCTATTGAAGCGCGAGGGCTAACACCGACCTCTAACCATTTCGGGAAAGTGGCGTTCGGGTAGTCTTCACCACATCGAGTTGCCGTAGTAAGGTTGACAATGTACTGTTCCATAGCAGGAGCAATACGAACTTGTGAAACTTCTTTCTGCGCCATCAGTACATCTTCAACACTTGCATGCAACGAATTTGAATCATCTGCGCATTGAGTCTGATATTCTTCACTTCTTACTAGGCGAATGATGTCTAATTCAGCTTCTTTTGAAGGAAAGTCCACGTTGACTTTAAGCAAAAAACGGTCAAGTTGAGCTTCTGGGAGGGGGTACGTTCCCTCTTGGTCAAGGGGGTTTTGGGTTGCTAGCACCAAAAAGAGTTCAGGCAATTTATGGGTTTGCCCCGCGACAGTTACAGTGCGTTCAGCCATTGCTTCTAGCAGCGCAGCCTGAACCTTTGCCGGAGCTCGGTTCACTTCATCAGCTAACACTAATTGATTAAAGATAGGGCCTTCTTCAAAGGTAATTGAAGGCTTGCCATTCACTTCACGATATACTTCTGAACCTGTGACATCGGAAGGTAAAAGGTCTGGGGTAAACTGAACCCTGCCTAATTGAGCATTTATTGCCTTAGCAAGGGTCTGTATCGACCTTGTTTTTGCTGTCCCGGGCAACCCTTCTAACAACACATGCCCTTTAACCAATAAGCCAATAAAGATAGATTTAATCACTTCCTCTTGGCCAATAACTGAACGACAGACCGACTGATAAGTTCGCTGAAAATTATTGTAAGGTTCACTATTGCTCATGTTAAGCCTCCCATTTATCTACATTCAATTTATATGGTTGAGAGAGACTAAATAACTCGTAAATATACGAGTTTTTATTTGCACCAATTAAAAAAGCCACTTAATTAAATAAGTGGCTTTTTATGATTAATAGTTAAATACGTTACATAGCGTTTAGATATGATTTATATGAATGCAGTCTGACAGTTGCTGCACCGATAACATCAATAAATCCTAATAGACTATGAGGCTTCTTCGCTGAAATCCAAGCAGAGCCAGTTGCACCAATCGGAATATACTTATCGTCAGGCTCAATAATTTCCAATATCACTGTTCGGCCGTGGCTACTCGTATTTGCGCCAACGTGTTGGCGTACACTCTGCGGCCCTTGAATAGGAGACACTGACGATTCACCAGTACCAGCTGTAAAACTATGCACTCGCGCACGGAAAACTTCACCTGGATACGCGTCTACGTAAAACTCGGCAAACTGACCAGTCTCAACATATCGGAACGTTTGATCTGGGATTCGCATCTCAACAAATTTACGCGATATGTCATAAATATGCATATTACCCACACGGCTACCATTTGCTACGTTCACCACTGCGACTTGACCATCAAAAGGCGCAGTTACAGTTTTAAGAGATTGAACAAATTCAACCTTCTTGTAGTCAGCTTGTAATGAATCAAGCTGAGAGCGGGCAATTCTCAATTGCGAAGTGTAGTTTTCAACATCTCGTTCTTTAAAGATTTCCGGAGAAGTTTTAGCACGTTCAAGATCTCGCTCCATTTGAGCAATCGACTCTTCTTGCTTTGTAATCGCTGCAGTAATTTTCGCAAGCTCCGCGGCAGAGGTAGTGTCAACAAGTGTATATATAGGGTCACCCTGCTTCACAATCTGGTTATGATCAACAAAAATCTCATCGATCTGTTCACCAAAAATTGGAGATAAAACTGCATGAGGCGCTTTTACCGTAGAAGAGTACGTCATATCTACTGGTGCCCACAACCTAGAAAGTATACCTAAGAATACTAAGATGAACACGCCGCCAGAAATAATCCAAAAAGCACTCTTAAGAGTCCATTTAATTGCTCCTGTAGATACAAGTATCCACATTAACAAAATATAGGGAATCATAATTTCTTTCATTATTAGCGCTCCGACTTACTCATGTTGATATCTTTATTGTCGGTATCATCAAACTTCATACTTGATATACCATCTCTTATTACTTGACTCAGCGAAGAACCAATGTGCTTCCAATTCGCAAACGCAATGATCACAGCTAATACCCACCACGCTTTATGTATTAGTAGACCACATAAAGAAAGCGCAAATACGAGTTGAACGTGAGTACTCTTTTTCTCTTTGGCTTTATGGACGGCTACTTCATGAATCTCCCATAGCAAGTAGGCAACAAAAAGCGCTAACGCTATGGTTACCGCAAACAAATAACCACTAAAATATTCACTATTTAAAATGGTCATCATGGTGGGATTTGGTGTATTGGTAAACATGCTCATATCAATGTCTTTGGAATTGACCATTCCCATTGGAGCAAGCACATACGCACCGCCTAACATCACGGCCATAAACGCAAAAAACTTTATAAATACCAATATAATGGCCCAAATGACTCGACCTATGCTCTTTAGAACATTCATAACAGCCCTCGCTGGTCTGGCTAAAAAAATAAGAAGTTTATAGAGCGAATGCTATGGGTTATCTCTCTTTGTAACCACCCGAAAATTTACTAGTCCAATGACAAACATAGGGACTATCTCATTTTTCGAAAAAGTGATTCCTGAAAATAGACAATTATTCGAACACCGTTCAATTGTAGTATGTGATAAAAAATTAAGGACCATCACATGAACATGAACTTACAACGTCTCTGCTTAGCCACGCTTTCTTTAAGTTTGCTTGGTTGTAATCAAGCTTCTACCAACACTCCCCCTCCTATCGACAAGCCCGTACAGGTTATTGAAATTCAATCAACGAAAAACAGTAGTTTGAAACACTTCAACGGTACTGTTCTGTCACAAAAAAAAGCAGGGCTGTCATTTCGTGTACCAGGCATGATCGAAAACATACTGGTTAAACAGGGCGATTCTGTCGTTAAAGGCCAAGTATTGGCATATCTTGATCGTCATGATTATCAAGTCACACTCGAAGAGCTAAAGGCTCGTAAGTTAGAAGCCGAGTCTGCACATAAACTTGCGAAAGCTGAACTCGAGCGCGTAAAACAGGCAACGGCTGACAACGCTATCGCTAGCGTAAATCTCGATCGAGCAATTAGTGGATATGAGCGCAGTCTATCTGCAATTAAAGTTGTAAATAAAAATATTCAACGTGCACATGATGCGCTTGGCTACACCGAGTTAAAGGCACCATTTGACGGTGTCGTAGGCCGAGTCAACTTTGATGCCTACGAACAAATACTGCCAGGGGTCAGTGTCATCGACGTTCAAGATTTAACCCAATTGGAAGTTGAAATTGATGTACCAGAAACGCTCATTAACCAATTTCACATTGGTCAGTCTAGTCAGGTTAATTGGCACCAAGCAGAACGCCACTTAGCTGCGACTGTATCGGAAATTTCCACCTTTCCAAACATCCTGAAACAAACTTATAACGTCACACTCAATCTCGATGAGTTGGATGACGCTTTGCTTCCAGGTCGTTCTGTAACAGTTTCGAGTCAACTGGGTAATGAGCTACCTGTCTACTGCCTGCCCTACTCTGCACTTATTGGTGAGCACAATGACCTACATGTCAACCTAGTGCGCGAAAAACGCATCATTCGTCAGCCAGTTCAGATGCGTACTTTAGACGCACACGTTGCTTGTGTTTCTAGTCATTTCAAAGCCGACGACCTCGTTGTTATCAGTGGTTCACCCTACGTTATTGAAGGTGACGCTGCCACCAACCTCATTGTAAAAACACAGTAGGACAGGACCATGATTAATCTCGCAGAGTTTGCAATTAGGCAGCGCACATTCGTACTGTTTTTTACTGTGCTTTCGATCTTCGCTGGTATCTACTCATACTTTGATTTGGGGAAATTAGAAGATCCCAGCTTTACAGTTAAAACAGCCGTAGTGGTTACACTCTACCCAGGTGCTTCAGCCGAAGAGGTTGAGTATCAGGTGACCGATACGATTGAAACGAAACTACAAGAGATGGGAGAGTTAAACCGCTTGCGTTCACTCTCAAAGCCCGGTGTCTCAATGGTGTTTGTCGATTTAAAAGAATCGCTAAACTCAGACAACCTTCCCCAACAATGGGATATTTTACGACGTAAGATCAGTGATGTGTCACTACAACTCCCGTCGACGGCACAAATCAACATTGTCCAAGACGAGTTCTCTGAAGTGTATGGCATGCTATTTTCTATTCACAGCAGCGATGCAACGGCTAGCGATCTACGTCGTTATGCAGAAGAGCTGCAACGTCGCATTAAGACTGTAAAAGGCATTAAAAAAATTGAGCTTCACGGCGTTCAACCTCGTGTGGTTTACATCGATATTCCAGATGAGCGCCTCAGCCAATATGGACTTTCTATCTCGCAGGTGTGGAACCAACTCAATACCCAAAACATGACCTTCGAAGCCGGTCGGTTCAGTGCTGGGCATGAACGCATACGCATTCAACAAAGTAGCGAGTTTCAGTCATTAGAAGATGTAAAAAACCTCATCATTCGAGGTGGTGTAAGTGAACTAAGCTCAGGTTTGATCCGGCTAGGAGACGTTGCCGACGTAACGATGGGATACCTAGAACCCGCATTGACTGAAAACCGCTATAACGGTGAACCTGCGGTCACGCTAGCGGTGAGCCCTGTCGACGGCATTAACGTTGTATCACTGGGCGATACGATTCGTGCAATTATCAAGGAGTATGAACAAGAACTGCCTTTAGGGGTCGATATTTCAACCGTGGCCTACCAACCTGAAGAGGTACAAAAAGCCATTGATGACTTCGTTGTTAACTTATTAGAAAGTGTCGCGATCGTCTTTGTTGTATTGCTTATATTCATGGGTTTTAAAAGCGCAGCCATTGTCGGTTCGAGTTTATTAATCACCATTCTCCTCACACTGATCTACATGAATATTCAGCAGATCGATCTACATCGAGTTTCGCTAGGTACATTCATTCTCGCGCTTGGGATGTTGGTGGATAACGCTATCGTAATCACCGATATGATGATCTCTAAAATGAATAAGGGCATAGATCGCACCCAAGCAGCTATTGATTCAATAAAAGAAACCTCTCTTCCCTTACTTGGCGCGACGGTAATCGCCATAATGGGTGCTAGCCCCGTGATTTTTTCACAAACTGACGCTGCGGAATTTGCCAGCTCGGTATTCTACATCGTGGCTGCATCACTGTTGCTATCTTGGTTTGTCGCTATGACCTTTACAGCGCTGATGTGCTGGTTACTACTAAAACCCACTGCTGTAAACGAAGACGGAAAGCTAAACCTATTCAAACGCTTTGTTCACTGGACGGTTGATAATCCGCTTAAAGCGATGTCTGGCCTGATTCCCCTGCTAATCGCTACTGCTATCGCCGTTCCCTACATTGCGGTTAACTTTATTCCACAGTCAGACAGACCAATAGTGTTTCTCGACTATTGGTTACCAAACGGCGCGAAGATTGAACAAACGTCCGCCGACATGGCAAAAATTGAGCAGTGGCTGATTAAACAACCAGAGGTGGCTTCTATCTCTACCGCGGTAGGTTCAAGTGCCCCACGTTTTTCGGTCACGGTAGAACCAGAGCCAATTGATCCTGCCTATGGTCAGATTCTCATCAACGTACATGGGTTCCACGATATTGAGCGCCTTGTTACTCGCGGAGACCAATGGTTAGCAGATGAATTCCCGAATGCTGAGCCACGCTTTAGATCGTTGAAGTTAGCAACGTCTGACAAATTCTCAGTTGAAGCGCGATTCTCTGGTCCAGACCCTATTGTGTTGCATGAACTGTCGCGTCAAGCGCAAACAATTATGTCGGCCCATCCAGATACGAAATATGTTCGTGATGACTGGCGTCAGCAGAGCAAAGCGCTCGTACCTATCATCAACCAAGAAAAAGCAAGGCTAGCCGGAATCAACCGTGCTGACATCGCTTTTGCCCTAAAGAGAGGCTCTGATGGTATGCCATTGGGCCAGATGAATCTTAACGAGGAACTTATTCCTATCCAACTGCGCGGTTCTAACCAAACGATGGCATCACTTGAAACACTTCCTGTGAAATCCATTCTTGGCCTACATACAGTGCCACTAGGCCAGGTTGTCGACCGCTTTGAACTGGTAGCAGAAGAAAGCATGATATGGCGACGAGATCGCGTTAAAACCATCACCGCTCAAGCTGGTATTCAGCATTACACTACGCCAGCTCGTGTTCGTAATGCCATCAAGGCAGAGATTGAAGCGATTGAACTACCACCAGGCTATAGCATGGAATGGGGAGGCGAGTACTACGATGAACATAAAGCGGTCACTGATATTCTAAAGCAGCTGCCAAAAGCGATGCTAATCATGGTGATTATTCTCGTAGCAATGTTTAATGGATTTAAGCAGCCCCTAATCATTCTAACTACCTTGCCACTCGCTTCAATTGGAGCCAGCTTCTCATTGCTAATATTCAGCAAACCTTTTGGGTTTATGGCGTTGATTGGCGCGGTCACCTTAACAGGCATGATCATTAAAAACGGAATCGTATTAATGGACCAGATTGAACTGGAACGTAGAAACGGTAAAAACCTATCTGATGCGATCAAAGAAGCCACCATCAACCGCACGATGGCGATCTCCATGGGTGCATTAACAACAGCTTTGGGCATGATCCCGCTGATGAGTGACCTTCTGTTTGACCAAATGGCAGCAACCATCATTGGTGGACTAGCTGCAGCAACCGTGTTGTCACTGCTTGTCATGCCTGCACTGTATAAGTTGGTAAGTAAAGACGATCCCACTCGCAGTGAGTCACCGTCCCCATCAACCAATAACGTAACAGCAACTGATAATGCATAGGAATGACTAATGAAACTTTTTACTGCGCATAAACTTTCTGCCGTCGCACTTGCACTATTACTTAGCGGCTGTGCGGTTGGCCCAGACTACCAACAACCAACGGTTTCCATTTCGGACACATACTTAAATAGCCATGACTCAACGAAACAAGAGTCTGGCTTTTGGTGGGAGTCACTTCAAGACGAAACACTCAACCAGATGGTTCGTGATGTTCAGAAACAAAACATACCCATTTTGATCGCCGCTGAGCGCGTAAAAATGGCCAGCTCTTATAAGAGCATGGTGGATTCATTCAAAGTCCCGACTATCAACGTTGGCGGCGGCTACGTAAACTACCAACTGAGCCAGAACGACTCACTGCTTGGGCCTGTGTTTGATCTATCTAATACCGTTGAAGGGGCTACAGGCATGACTCTTCTAGACGAGCAACATGATGGCGGTTTTATAGGGGCGTCTATCTCTTGGGAGTTGGATCTCTTTGGCCGCATAGATAGGCAAAGTACTGCTGCGGCCATTCGAGTCGAGCAAGCAGAGCTGATGCAAAATGGCCTAACGACCTTAATAACAGCGGATTTGATTCACAATTACATTCAATATCAGGGAGCACGCGAGAGAAAGCAACTTGCGTTAGACAATATATCAGACCAACGTAAAACCCTCGATCTGGTCCAAAAAGTGGTCAGTAGTGGTTACGGTTCTGAACTTGACTACGCTCAAGCCCAGGCAGCGTTGGCAGCAACTCAATCCCTCATCCCACAACTTGAGATCGCAGAACAAGTCCACAAGCATCGTTTAGCTATTTTGCTTGGTGAGCCGCTATCACAAGTCGATGTTCGTTTAGCAAACGTACAAGGTGTGCCAACATTCGATGGCGTGATTCCCGTTGGACTCCCATCAGATCTGCTGCAGCGTCGACCTGATATCCGCATAGCAGAACGTGAAATGGCCGCCATCAATGAGGAGCTTGCTGCCAGCATCGCAAACAAATATCCAAAGTTCTTCTTAACGGGTACACCAGGTGTGGCTGCTAGCAACTTTGATGATCTATTTAGCGGCGACTCATTTGGTTGGGTTGGATCAGCAGGGGTAAGTTGGAATGTATTTGATGGTGGAAGGTCGGATGCCATGGTTGAATTAAACGAATCTCGTTTCCAGTCGGCTGCGTTGGGTTATCAACATGCGGTTGACTCCGCAATTTCTGAAGTGGATTCAACTCTATTTGCCTATGGACGAAGCCAACAAAATCAAGAGCAGATAGATAGCGCATTACATGCCACCCGAAAAGCAGTATCCAAAGCGAAATCATTGTATCAAGCCGGGTTGATTGACCATCTGTCAGTGCTCGATGCTCAAAGGCAACAACGCATGATGCAAGATCGAAAGGTCGCCGCCAAACTTCAAACGGCTCAGTCTACTGTTGCTGTATACAAAGCTTTGGGTGGAGACTGGCAAGTTGAGCCAAACCCAGTGGCTCATTCTGGTTAATTCGGCTACTGGAAGTAAACCACATACTGACACGATTAGCACTTTGTTAGACAAGACAAGTGATATGATAACGCAAGCACGCAAAGGCTATGTTCGCGTGCTTGCTCTCTGCAAAAAGAGAGTGCGCAATGAGATATGCATGCAAATACCCTTTAATCTATTTAGTTTCACTCACAACGCTGCTTGCAGGTTGCTCGTCATCTTCAAACATAACGAATGCAGAAGTGACACCAACAAATACGCCTCCCTATTCAGTCATTGAAAAAGCCAAACAGCAAGAACGTCGCAATGTATTGGTTCTCGCAAGTTTTTCTGGTGGTGGTACACGAGCAGCAGCTCTCTCCTACGGGGTACTTCAAGGGCTACGTGATCACAACTATGTCGATCAACATGGCGTTGAAACAAATATGCTAGAACAACTTTCGGTTATTAGCTCTGTATCAGGTGGTAGTTTCACTTCAGCGTATTACGGCCTGTATCAAGATGAAATATTCACTCGTTATGAACAAGAGTTTCTTTATCGTGATGTGAGTAAGAGCTTAGTCAATATTCTTTTTAGTCCAAGCTACTGGTTCTCAGGAGATGATCGCTCTACCGCCGCAGCAGATTTTTACAATAAAACGCTATTTGGCGGTTCAACATTTGACGATATGAAAGACGAAGGTCCTATGATCATCATCAATGCAACTGACCTCGGTCGTGGCGTTCGATTTTCATTCGTCCAAGAATACTTCGATCTACTCTGCTCTGATGTCA
This sequence comes from Vibrio profundi, assembly GCF_043642225.1. Lineage (GTDB taxonomy): Bacteria > Pseudomonadota > Gammaproteobacteria > Enterobacterales > Vibrionaceae > Vibrio > Vibrio profundi_A. The sequence continues at coordinate 38,539 of NZ_JBHZSF010000002.1, forward strand.
ATAACTACTCAGTAGCCAGCGCTGTTGCGGCTTCATCTGCAGTGCCGTTTATTTTCACACCTGTCGTGCTTGAAAACCATGACCATTGTAACAACCGACATCAATATCAACTCACAGAATCTGATAACGCTCATACTCAAAGCAAACATTTAGGATTGCAGAGTTACGGCGATAAAGAGTCTCGACCATTTATTCACTTAATTGATGGCGGCATTACCGATAACCTTGGCATGCTGGCACTTTACGATCTGATGCAAAGCAACTATGACCTGTTTGAAGAAATGACACAACATGTCGATACCGTCATCGTTGTCTCCGTTGATGCCGCAACCACCCCCGACAGGGGCATTGATAGTAAACCGTCAACACCCAACGCGAGCGATATGGTAGGGGCAATTACTGGCATCCAGCTTCATCGTTATAACGATATGATTAAATTGCTGGTTCAAGAAGAGTTAGATAATTGGCAGCATGCCCAGCCTGGGCGTAAAACACACTTTATCGATATCAATCTGACTGACGCTGAAAATCAAGAGTTTATAAATGCGATTCCTACCGACTTCACACTAGAGCCCAAGCAGGTAGATGCACTGATAGAGCACGGCTACCAAACCATCGCAAAAGAAAAAGGACTGCGCCTATCACGCGATACACATAGCCAACCTACAGGAGATTAATATGGAATTAATTGATGGCGTTTTACACATTGAATCTTTCCTCGCGGTAACACTCGGTATTGTGGTGCTCTTTATTGGCAGAAGATTGACCAAAGCAAGTTATTGGCTGAAAGAGTTCAGTATCCCTGAGCCAGTATCTGGGGGTATTTTGGTCTCGATACTCTTTACCTTTTTGCACTACGTCACTCAAATTGACGTTCAATTTGATCTTGCAGCACGTGACCTTCTGCTCGTCTATTTTTTTACTACCATTGGTATTAACGCCAGCCTAAAAGATCTATTCGCCGGCGGAAAGCCACTGCTCATTCTACTGACCATTACTATTGGCTATATGTTGGTACAAAATCTCACCGGTATCGGCATCGCAACTATGCTTGGACAACCTGAGGCCATAGGTCTACTTAGTGGGTCTATATCTCTGATTGGCGGGCACGGAACTGCAATTGCGTGGAGCCCACGTATTGGTGATACATTTGCCCTAAATAGTGCAATGGAAATTGGCATGGCTAGCGCGACCTTTGGGCTTATTCTCGCGAGTTTGATGGGCGGGCCTATTGCGAAGTACCTAATAAAAAAACACAAGCTAAAAGCACGCAATGACGAAAGCATGGATGTAGGGAGTCATCAAAACGTACCTCAGCCAAGCATCAATGCGTATGACTTCTTAGATGCTGTTCTTGCGATTCATGTCTGTATTATTATCGGTCTAGTCCTTAATGAGGCACTCACCACAGCGGGGCTTGAACTACCCCTCTTTGTCACCTGCTTATTCGCTGGCATTTTGATTTCTAACCTTATTCCTGCCTCATATCCACGTATTACAGGGACACGATGGCCAGCACGACAGCCCGCAGTTGCACTCATTGCAGACATTGCACTTGGTTCTTTCTTAGCTATGTCACTTATGAGTATGCAGCTATGGACGTTGATTGACTTAGCGGGGCCTATTTTTGTGATTCTCGGCGCGCAATTTATCGTCGCGATTGGCGTTGCCCTTTTTGTTGTCTTTCCTGCGATGGGAAAAACATACGATGCCGCCGTGATCTGTTCTGGCTTCGGAGGAATTTCATTGGGTTCAACACCAACCGCAATGGCCAATATGTCAGCGGTGGCACAAAAATATGGTAACTCGCACCAAGCATTCATCATTGTTCCACTTGTCTGTGCCTTTTTTATTGATCTTGCGAATGCGCTAATTATCCCTTACTTCATTAGCATGATTAACTGAGACAGCGCTAGTAATATTGCACATCACATTTTGTGCTGATGGACTATCAACGTTGGGCCTTACACATAACCAGTAAAATTACTGGTTATGTCCTGTAACGAGTTAATTCAATACCAATACACACCTTGATGCGTATAATAAATAAACAATTCGTTCTACAAATATGAATACTGACATGAATATTAGCGTCAATGTACTTAAGATTTTTCATAGTGTTGTTGAATGCGGTGGCTTTTCCGCTGCAGCAAAAAGCTTAGAGTTACCAGTAACCAATGTCAGTAGAAGAATTATTCAGCTAGAAGAAGAGTTAAATGTTTCTCTTTTTAAGCGAACTACTCGTGTCGTTGTACCCACTGAAGCGGGGGAAGTTTTCTACCAACGAACGAAGTCGATATGTTCAAACTTAGACAGTGCTATCGAAGAGTTAACCAGCCGCCATACAGCTTTAGAAGGTAAAATCCGGATTCAATTGCTTCCCGCAGCAATACCTCTACTTCCTTATCTCAATAAATTCCAAACAATCCATCCAAACATATCGCTTGATCTTGTGGTCGAAAGCCAAAATATTGGATTAATTGAAAATGGTATTGATTTGGCAATTAAAGTTGGGGATCAACATGATTCTAATTTGAAGTGTCGAAAATTACTCACAATGAAACGGGTAATCGTAGCATCACCAGAATACTTAGTATCGAACCCTCAGCCAAAGTCAATTGAGAATCTTGCCAATCACAACTGCTTAAGGTTTCGCGATTCAGACAATAAAATAGAATCAATTTGGGAAAGTACTGACCTTGATATTGAAAAAAGACAGGGTAATTTTGTTTCAAACGATATCAGTTTAATTCATCAAGCAACACTGTTAGGACAAGGAATTGCATTACTTCCTTGGATCATATGTGAAAAAGACATTAAACAAGGAAAACTCGTACAACTGTTGGAAAAAGAGCATACTTTCAATACAGACATCTGGTTATTGTACCCAAATCACCAATACCAATCTTCATCATTAAAAACACTCATTGAGTTTTTAGTAACTTCAGCTCAAGAGTTTTCTCCTGACTGATCGACTCCTACCCATCGAAGCGTCGGTTCAAATGACAATTCCCCCATTCATTCAAAACCCTACCTACTTTGGCTACGAACTCGGAGACGGACTCAAAGGTTTAGGCTGATGTTTGATGGTTCATAAGGCATGATTTTCCGTTACTCTGTGCTCTACACTCGTCTAGTTAACCTCGACATCAACATGAATGCTAAAAATCGGTCACTTTTGCTTCGCTTCATCTATCAATTCAAGCAATGTCTCACCAACGATAGAACGCAGCCACACTAACTTAGGACTGTATCGATACGGCTCTGCAAAATACAAAGCAATTTTAATATCCAGTAAAGAAAACTCCTCCGGCATAGCCAAAACCGTCAAGCCTTTAGGTAAAACGGAAGAAACCAACGAGGAAACAGGCATTCCAGCATCCTCTCGTAACAAAGCGTCGAAACATATATCGATTTGATCACTTCTCAGGAGAATGCTAGGTTCAATTTGATTCTGGGATAAAATCTGTTCAGCTTTACTGATTTTGTCTGCAAAATCAGGCATGACCATAAGGACCAAAGGATATTTTCTAAGAGAATTGTCGTTTATCCCTTCAATATTAAATGACGCGTTAGTTGAACAACAAAGCCCGAACTCTGCATCACATATGAGTTCACTGCGAATATTTATAGGTAAATCAATAGGAGCGAAATTAATTCCCATAGTCACTTGACCTTGCTGCAACATCGTATCGGTGTCTTTTGTCCAGTTAACAAACCGTAAAGATGCATTTGGGGCTAAATGCCTAAATTTTGGATAAAGCTTACGGATCAAAGGTTGGTAAAATAACGGATTTATTGCAATAGCAAGTTCTTCAGAGTAACTAGCTGGGTTAAATGTACGGTGTGGGCTAAGAGCTCGGTCAATTGCATCAAAAACACCGGGAAGTTGACCCAATACTTGCTCACACAAAGGGGTCGGACGCAGTCCATGGGGCTCGCGCACAAAAAGCTCGTCATTAAACAATGCTCTTAGGCGCTTTAACGACTTACTGACCGTCGGTTGGCCTACAAACATACGCTCGGCTGTTCGGCGAGTATTTCTCTCTTCACCTAAAACTTTTAAGAGTTTTAATAAGTTTAAATCAACCTTAGCTATTTCTTCGTATCGCATGATTATAGTGATATTCATTTAGGGAATATCTGAATGATATTTTTTTCATTATCAAGCTTCAAGCAAAGTGAATAGATTCGCTTTTAGTTAATCTACTTATGTGACAACGATATGAAAAAGAACATCATTTTATCGGCTTCAGTTATTGCTTCCCTTCTAGCTTCAACATCCTCTTTTGCCCAAGAAGAGGTTCAAGATATGTCCGATCCTCTTGCTATTTATACTCAAGTCGGCGCAGGGACAACAAACAAAGGGCTCAATCTAAAAATAGGTAAGACTTACGACACTGGTTCAGATGCCACTTTAGGCATGAACTTGATTGAACTTAAGGGCTTTGGCGGAGAGTTACTAGGTTGGGACGGTAGTAGCCAACGTGATGACTCGATCGACTCATTTCGTTTTCGAAATTTTACAGTGAACTTGGAAAATGGTCGTGGCGCACAGATCGACATTTCTTACAGTATTGAAACTGAGCGTGCTGATGCCTCTTACAGCTTCATTCAAGCGTTACCAAAATTTGGTCCAGTTCAGTTTTTCCCTCTAGCGGGTATTGGTGCCAGCATTCAGAATAACGCCATCGGAGATTATGGTATAGAAAGCGGATATACTATGCCTGGTACTTTCGCTTTAGTGGGTACTTACACAAAGATTGAAGTAACCGACAAGATTTGGCTTAACTACAACCCTATGTACATGGCCGCTCTATCTGGATCCGATTTCTATAAATCAAACGCCTTTGGTATGGGTGAAGGTGAACAACTATTCCACGAATTTGCAATGTCTTACCAATTTACTCCACAATTCAACGTGCGTTACTTTGCTAACTGGAATGCTGATATCGACTTCGGTGAAGGTGATCACCGTTTAGAGTTTAACTACCAACTGTAACTGGTTATTAGAAATCACTTTGTACCAGATAATAAAAATGACGCCTCAATGTTAGTCGAGGCGTCATTCATTTTCTTGGATCAACTCAATACATTACCGAGCTCTTCTGCTGTATAGAGGAAACGGGCTTTTTGTTTGATGCTTGGATTGCTAGTACGAAGTATTAGAGTTACCTCTTATTGTCTTTGATTTTGGATTCAGCACCTTTTATCAAAGTGGGTAACTCTCTTCCTTTCAAATTGAAGTGTCAGCTTGAGCCACTACTAATACATTATAGTTGGCGACTACCATTCGGACCATTGTCTAGTTCAGTGACGTCCATAGACTCTGTTGTTGCCCAGCCAACTTGAACACCATTTTCATCAAACAACTTACCAATAGTTTCCAACATACCACCCGGTTTCCCCATAGCTGGCATCAAGTTTGGACAACAAGGCTCAACTCTGTATTTTTTACCCTTAACCGGAATCTCAAAGTCCCAGCCATATGATACCCAAATACCTGACTCAAGCTTGGTATAACCATTTTGTTTTTGAGTAAAGCCAACATCGGTTTGCTCACGTGTTCCATCAGCTTTGAACCACGTACACATTTGAAGATCATCGTGGAAGAAATTGTACAGGTTGATGCGATCGCCGTCCGCAAATAACAAGCCAGTCCATTCCCATTTGATTGAGTTAGGGTCCACCAAGTCACATACTTGATTATCAAGCCAACCGCGACCATCGAACTCTACACGTGTTTCCTTATCACCTTCACGCTTTACATAGTGGCCATGAGAAGGCATGTTTGGACAAGAGTAATACAATGTTGAACCGGCACCTTCACGCATAAAGCCTTCTTTATCTAACGCTGGATCATTATACCAACGAGCTTCCCCTTTAGCGCTAAGCTCAATTACACCTGATTCATCTTGTGCAGTTAAGTGCATGTTGTCTCCATCCCAACTTAAAGTTGCAGAGAAGTTTTCACCAGAGTAACGCCAAGTTTTCGTTTCAACGTCGTACAAATCGTCGTAGCTGATGTCTGTATATTCCTGATGGTAGAAGACTGTTTCACCAGTATCGACATTAGTTAAGCGATAGAATACAGACGTCAGTGGTGCATCCATTTTGTAATCTCTACCCGTTTCCGCATTGATTGGCGCGTAGAAGCCATGACCACCTGGTTGGAAAATTAGGTAGATGAAGTATCGAGCGCCATCTGCACCTACTAGATTACCCGTGTACCAACGCCATTCTAAAAACCAAGTATCTTGTGGAATATGTGGCCCCCACTCTTCTACTGCATTTCCACGCGTCCAGTTAATAAAATCATATGGCATAGGGTTAGTAATTTTCATAATTGACCTTTATTGTTGTTTCGTTGATTCAGTAAGGTCAGTATCCAAGATAAATCAGTGATGAAAAATATGAAGAAATGGGAAACACTTTCGCAAATAATGAGAATAACAAAGCTGATCTGCTCCAGTCAGACCGGACACTTAACTAAGCGACATTTTGCTTTTCAAAGTTCATTGGGCTTAGGTACCCAAGAGCACTGTTATCTTTGAGCAACAAAATGTCGCTTAATGCGGTGTGCTGTCTTGCTGGAACCGCTGAGAATTAACGTTGACCTAATTTCGATAATCCAACGCGCCTCCCTATAAGGGGGCGCTAGTTGTGACATATGGAGGTTAGGTAGGCCCTGCAGAGGATATTGTAGTTCTGCTATTATAATGAACGGATAGAAGCTTCTTTGACTTTATTAATCAGCCAAACTATCGAGGGATCAGCATTTCTCGATTTTGACCAATAGATCGATGCTTCGACTTTTTGCTCGATAAAGTCATTTTCCAATATTTTCAAGTTGAAAAAATCAATATTCGAAGCCGCGATTTTACGAGAGAATATAGCCAAACTATCGCTATCTTTAACTGAGGATAACAACCCCCAATAACTAGCAACCTGCCGTTTCACTTTTCGCTTCCTTAATGTCTCTAAGCTGTTGAGAGAGAAGCTTTCGAAAAAACTAGCATTGTCAGAGAGACTTGAAAGAGTGATGTGTTGATTGTTTAAGAACTCTTCTTTTGAAATAGTTCCTTTCGAAAACAATGGATGGTTCTTACCACAAACCACGACCAACTCATCATCATAAAATGTTTGAGACTTAATAAAAGGTGGTGTATTGACGACTCCTTCGATCGCAATATCAATACTAGCTCCTCGTAACATATCTTTGGTCTTTTTGGTGCAGTGGTTTTCAACCAGAAGTGTTATATGTGGTGCTTCTTCCTCAACTCTCCTAAAAAGGTCTGGAATCAAAGTGTGTTCAAAAAGACTGATAGTAGAAATTCTAAAGACACGCTTGCTCGAATTAGGGTCAAATTGAGTCCTTGTTGCTGATAGTGCCTCTAATCTTGAAATTGCATCCGCGATATCGGGGTATATCTCTAACGCAAATTCTGTCGGCCTAACACCTAACTTTTCCCTTATAAAAAGTGGGTCGTTATAGATCTCTCTTAGTTTCGCGACGCTTTGGCTGACTGATGGCTGAGTGATGCCTAATCTCTTAGCTGCCTTCGTATACTTTCTCTCTTCAACTACTGCCGCAAAAACAGCCAACAAGTGATAATCACTTGATTTCATACTTATAACTCATCATTTTGATATAAAAAAAATTATATCTAATAGTATCAGTTTTTTACCTACAAAAATTAGAATTATCAAGAATTAATGAAACATCACATCTCATAAAAAATTCAAATAATGCAATATGAAAACATCAATGTACGAAGGATGTACACAATGAAAAAAATAAGCTTCTTAGCAGCAGCGATTACACTAGCTCTATCCGGTTGTGGTAGCGATGACTCGAACCATTCCAATCCTACACCGACTAATCCGACTCCAGCGCCAGTGCTAGAGCAAATTACGATAACAGCTATTGATGGTTACCTGTATAACGCTGAGGTCTATATCGGTGATAACTGTGGCGTTTACAAAGGCTCCACAAATCAACAAGGTCAACTAACGCTTGACCTTACAGATGATATTATTGATCAAAAGGTGTGCATTACAGCAATCCCAAGCGAAACGATTGATATGACCCGCGGGGTTGTTGTTGATGAATTTACCCTTGCGGCTCCTTCTTTACCAGAAAGCACTGATGAGCCTGTGATTGTCAGCCCAATGACGAACCTTGTTGTCGAACAGATTGAGTATGCCGAAGCAAATGGCACTGAAATGACACAAGAAGAAGCCGAACAAGCGGTTGTTGAGTCTTTCAATACCAATGAAGATGTAGTTTATACCTCCGAAGATATTTTTGGCGATTACGTAGCAGTAGCAGAGAGAGAAGGTGAAGAAGCAGAAAAAGCCAAAGCGGTCAACGTTGTTGGTGAAACGTTAGTAGATAATGATGATGTACTTGACGTTGAAGATCAGCTAAGGGTTGTTTCAGATATTTCACAAGAAACATCTGACATTATTGCTGATGAAACCCAAGAGCTGAGTGATGATTATTCTCCTGTTGTCCATACTGGTGAAAACGGCTATGAAGGTATTGAGACTAACCATCGCCCGAGCGTTAATCTAGAGTTCTCGCAACCAGAAGCGTTTGAACTTGGCGAATCAGTTAGTTACGAACTCGCCGCACTATTTTCTGATCAAGATACTAATGATGTTCTGACCTATTCAGTTGATGCACAAGACAAAGCTGGAGCACTCATTGAGGGCTCAACTCTCACAATCACGCCAACGGAAGCTGGTGAGCACAATGTACTTGCTTATGCCTCTGATGGTGCTTCTCGCTCTTACCCGTTGGTCATTGAAGTTGAAGTATTTACACCAAACGCTGCACCAGTGTTGAATGAGCAAAATACCGTACAGTCCGACCTTGATGCTTTAAATCTAACAGCAACCCAAAGTGTTGATGAACGTGTATCGATTAACGACTTGTTTATCGATGCAGACAACGACGTACTGACTTACGACGTGACAAACGTGACAGGGAATGGCTTGAGTATTAATGCTGATAACGAAAGCGCTGAGCTGCATATTATTGGAACACCAGAACAACAAGGTACATTTACATTCAACATTACAGCGAATGATCGTTACCATTCAGTTAGCACAGAGCTGAGTCTCAATGTTGCGGAAGCGCCAAATGCTATTCCTGATTTAAACCAAAAAGAACAACAGCGCATAGCAGATGAGCTTACAGGGCTTAATTTGCAGGTTGGTAAACCTGTGAATAGCAATATTAGTCTTGAGCAGCTATTTATTGATGATGATGCGCTAGTGCTGACAGCGCAAAACACTATCGAAGGTGTTGATACAACCATTCATGGTTTAACTCTTACGCTAACAGGCACTCCTGAATCTTCAGGTGATAAAACTCTCACAATCTCTGCTTCTGATAATGTGAACCCTCCTGAATCGGCATCATTTACTGTACCTGTGGCAGAAGAGGACTCTTCAGAACCGACAGACCCAGTAGTACCCGCTCCAACCCCTCGCTTTGAAGAGAAGCATTTTATTGGCGGTGAGTGGCGCATGGGTGAGATTGGCGAAGATGAGCATGACCTAGAGATGGGTTGGGCTTCGCTGATGAAAGACCAAGATCAGCACTACTTCTGTTGGAAGAAAAGCCTTAACATTCATACACCTGAAGAACTTACTGAACTAGAGTCATTCAAGAATACACTTGATATCAGCCCAAACAGTGATGATTGCTGGCCTATTGAAATCCAGTCGGATGGCACATTACTTGGTGACGGAGAGACCTACACACCTGTTTATACATCAGAAAACAATGGGGACTACCAAATTGTTTATGAACTTGGAGGTGGTTTGTATTGGTTGGACTCTACTCAAGATTTGCCATTCAGCGCGATGCTACCTGTCCCAGATATGGATCAAACATTCTATCAAAGCATTGATTGGGAAAACGACTCTGATGTAGCACTACGCTTACGCAGTGCAAACTTCACAGTTAATCAACAAAATATTTATGCTGCAGACGTGACAAAGTCAGGAATCTTTACTGCTCGTGAGTTAGAAGCCTATGATGATTATTTATTGCCAATGGTTTGGACTGGTACTTGGGAAATTTCAACGTCAGATGATGGTAAAGAGCTATTGACTTACAAAGGAATGAACTTTGCCGACTACGAACAACAATATATGCGCCAATTTAATGATGGTGAATTACGAATTCTTGTTGCTCAGCATGGAGATGAAGACGGAGAAAAGGTAGATATCGTTCTCGAATCACCCGATGAATCATTATTGCGTAGTATCAATGCGGTATGGGATCCACAAGAAGTACAACCAGCCCCTCTTGATCCAAACTTACTTGACGGCAAAACATTATTCTTTACGGAGTATGGTTCTTCAAATGGAGAAGTCGATTTAACGCATCAAGTTGTGTGGTGTGATGCAATCAAGTTTGAAAATAACGAGTACTACGTTAACCAACGTAATGCTTCGAATAATACGACCTGTCCTACAGATGCCGATCTGGTTGTACAAGGCAGTTACACTATCGATGAAGCAAGTTCGAATATTAAGGTTAATGCTGGTTTAGATTCAACCACATACACCGTGATTGGCGATGCTACTGAACTATCGCAAGGCGCCCTGTCAGTTATTTCATATGGAGAGCGAAAAGAGCACTTTACTGATAAAGCAGCTGTCGAAGCGCGATTGAATGCGAATTCGAATGTAGGTAACAATAGCTTTGGTTTCTACCTGCCTACCAACCGAGATGGCTACTCTCAATTCGGTCAAGTTACTCTAAGCTTAACAGAGTCAAACGCCACAATAACATTTGAGAAAGCCGTTAATGGTGATGACGTGACTTGTTCGCTTGTTTCTGATTACTTCGATTCATTTTGGTTAAGCTCTGGTGACAAGGCTGATTACAACTCAACATGTATTGATACAGCTCAAGGTAATGCTTTGGTTACTATCCCGAGAACTGTATATGGCACCAAAGGTGAAAGTGCTACTTTATATAGCATCATTGGTACTTCAAACAACAAGTATCAAGAGTCAGTTAAATACAGTATTCAACCTAACGTTGCACAAACTAAATAATCACATTAGCTAACTACATTACAAGTAATACAAATGCCCTGCATCGCAGGGCTTTTCGCGTTATTTCCCACTCATATAACCAAGAAACAACTCTTCTAACCATCTAAGACCATATCTCAAGATATAAACTTATTTATACCTTGTATTTACAAACTTTCACCTAGGAAAGATAAGATTTCCTGATTTTGATTTATTACCCCACATAAAAACTCCCTAAGTAATAACTAAATTCAAGATAAGACGGACGTATAAATAATGAAGAGAATAAGCTTCTTAGTAGCGGCAATTACTGTCGCTTTGACTGGTTGTGGCGGCGGTGATGGTGACGGCAGCACGGCCCCTTCTTATGAGATTAATGATGCGTTAATTCAAAACAGCTTGTTCATCTCACAGTCAAGTTTCTTTAGAAGTGGCAACTTTAACAATCAAACAAAATTCACTGAAATTATTGATGATGACCCGTTTGGACCTGATATTCCTGATGCTGGAGGTTACTGTAACTATGGCTTATGCCCTGAGTCTATCGGTTTAAGCACTGAAGATTATCAGCTTGTAAGAGATAACCTAGAGTCTTTCTCTGAGTCTGGTGGTGGTACGGTACGCTACCGTAATATCAATGAGGTTAACGGAGTTGACCTAGGTAATCCTGTAGACAGTGATGGTCAGAGCCGTCTACAAACAATCATTATCAATAACAACGAAGTTCTGACCCCAGAGCGTCGCCAAATGATCCTCGATGCGGTTGCTCAGATTCAAATCGATGCAGGTGTGAAACTGTTCAATGACGAGATTTTGGACATCGACCTTTCTCAAATCACTGTTGATGAGTATGTAGAGGATCTGAATGCACACACGATGACCTACCGCAACCAAAACCAAAACACTTGGGTTGGTAACACTTACCACGATGGCGGTGCAATTAAGTACGACGCTTCAACTGCGACTGACGACAATGGTGACCTAAAAGACAACAATAGCTATGAGAAGTTAGTTGATAAACATGGTATTCGCGGCGGTATCATCATTTCTTGGGGTACTGCAATGGCAACAACTGAGGTCGGTTGTACTGTTGCACCTGAGAATGGGGCGATTGTGAAAGCCAACGTCTCTGGCTTCCCGTACATCGGCAATGAGTTTGGGTTTACCGTAGATAAGAACGGTTACGCCACAAACTCTAACTTTAGCTGGGTGAACCTTGGGCAATACACAAAATACTGCCACAACATCCATTTCATCGACCAAGAGATAATCCTACACGAGCTAGGTCACGCTGTCGGCTTAAATGACCACTTTGACGGGTTTGGTATTGGTGGCGTTTGGGATGACCGCGCCAAAGCAGTGCTTCGCTCTCTGTACAATACGCCAGTTGGCACACCTTACGACCAAATGACGGTTGTTGAGTAATAAACGCTTATAAGGGTGGTAACTAACCCACCCTTTCTCTTTTGCCGAAAAATTCGACTTTTGTACCGTTACAATGTATTCAACCAGTAATGAAGACATGTTATGTGAACTCGAAGTACATCCAAACACTATGGAAAAGGTATAGTATATCTAAGCTCAGTATATCGTTTGAGAATAAAGCTCAAAGGGGGAAAGAGGTACACCTTATTTCGAATTGAACTACAAAGCCGTTGTCTTAAATCCACAAGTTTGGAGAGTTGCGCCTCCCCCCTCAAAGCAAGTAAATTACCACCTTCTAAAGTAAGCTAAGAAGTGCCGACTGTAACGGTTCTGGACAGGAATGAGTTTCAAAAATCGAATATTAGCGACTCATGAGTGACTAAAGATATGTAAAGTCCAAGGTCGCTTAATTTTGTGTCCAGTATTGATGGTGCAGTTCAGCTTACGCAAGAACAAGACGAAGAAACTGTGGAAACAAAAAGACCACGTTGATGATGGATACAAGTTGTTGATGCGCAGTCGCAGTGCAGAGACGAAGTGGCGTCGTCTACGAGGTTTTAAACTCCTCGTTGATGTTGTGAAAGATATTCGCTTCATTGATGGAGTGAAAGAAATGGAGACTCATCAACAGGCTACTGCATGAACTCTATTCACCACCTTTGACAATAGCTCACATGATACCCACTTTATTTGTTTACTGCCCTCCCCTTATTACACAAATCCCTACCATAATCTCATGATTAATTACTATAATTTATTTTTGAGGAGACCTATTTAACCTTACTGTTTATCTTGATCTTACCTTTAATTGACTTGGTTCCCTTAACGAACTTATCTTCATCTCTTTCCTATAAGCCCATAAGCGAGTAAGAAGCATTCATTTATAAGGAAAGGGATCATTTATTATCGTTAGTAAACATGGATGGCTGTGTATTTTATGATGAATTGTGAAAAAAAATCGGAGACTGCAACTAAATTTACGATAGGTCGATGTATATTGGTTAAAGATGAATCGACCTCAGAGATCCGCTTTGATAATGGCAAGTCAATTTCCCTTACTTATCCAGAAAGTTCTATTTTGCGTTGTTTATATGAACACAGAGGTAAAGTCGTCAATAAGCATGATTTGATTGTTGCAGGCTGGGGAAGACCAGACACCATTGGCTCAAACTCATTGCCTGTAGCAATAACCAACATTCGTAAGGTCTTGAAACTGGCAGAAATAGAGATCGTGAATGTACCAAAGGTGGGGTATAAGCTAGATATTCCAAAGCTTTCTAATGGGCTTAAAGAAGATTCTAATGAAATTGAAGAACAGAGAGAAACGACTACCCAAGTTCGGAGAAATATTTCACTATCTCGCATCTGTTTGCTTTCATCAATCTGCATACTTGGGAGCTTATTTATGGTTTCGTTGTTCACTTTTATGGCTTGGGTGCGAGTCGATTGCCATATAATCAAGAATGCGACAGTTTGCTACAACGTGAAAGATACCCGAATACCAGCAGCAAGCAGTCTACCACTCAAGAGTGGTGACGTATTCTACCTTAATGGTGAACATTGGTTTCAAGTTTCCCGAAAAGAAGGGCTGCTCAATGACTAATCCTCTTTTTAAAATAACCATCACAAGCTCAATACTGTTCATAGCAGTGTTCTTATACGGTACATTTGGTGGGTACGTCAGTAATTTCAAAATAGTACTAAATATTGAGGAAGAAAATCGGTCTGCTGAAATCGTGGCACATCGAGGTATAGTGACAGGCCTACATGTACAATATAATGAAGATGGCACAGTGTTATCCGAGTGGCGGATCCATGCGCGTCAGCTAATGTTTGGTCATCAATGGATCCGACTTTGGGAGACAAGAGAGCTGATTTATGGTGGTCAATCTGACGATTACGTCAGTCGTGAAAACCTATTGAGCCAAAGCTTATCAATTCGATTTGGTCGAATTGACCGCGTTGGTGATACCATTTACCTTTGGGAAAACTACCCTGTTCCCACCTTATACAAGGGACAAGTTGAAGGCACTATCAATCTACACGAATACATCATATCTATGCAGAAAACCTATGCAGACTCGACTTTCGATTAAGGCCTCCAGTCTGATCGTTGTTTTGGTTAAAGCTTAAACGCTATAAACGATGGGCAGTCATTTAAACGACTAAGTAAAGTCTAATACCTTAATCTTCCGACCATTGAGTAACTCAAGCCATACTGAATCGGTTCTCTCTGCGATCAATCTATGGCAATCGCGTCGGCTCTTATCGTCTACTACTGCAAAGAGGTACCTGTCTCTGCGAACATTTTCATTAACTTGGATCACATAACTGACGAGTTTCATCGTATCTTGCACAGCAATGAAACTCTTTACTTTCGCGAAATTTTTCATTCGTCGAATGTATTCTTGCGAATCGATGTTAGCAAGGATGTGGTAATTAATACGGTTTTTTAAAACTTTAGTGGTGTAGTCAACACGGTCGAAGTCAGCGTACGATACAAATTGCTTACCCTGTTCACTAAATAATATAGGCCCGATCTCCCCATCCCATCCAGGCTCATTTGGCACACCAATCTCATCATCCGTTAGCGGAATAATGGTTTGTTTATGGTTCTTATTAGACCAAAATGACCGAGCAATATCGGGAGTGACGCCTGGAGAAAACGAGTGTCTATCGGCACATAACTGGGCATTTTCAGGGAATGGACTTGCAAGGCCGTAAGCAGCTAAGTGCGGAACGAAGTCGCCATTATTATAAAAAGTGTCAAAGCTGATGTCCCAACCTGGTGAAAAAACACCAGTTGCTGCATCTGGTAAGTATGTGGTTCGCTTTACTCGTGGCTCGACGTTAGTTTGGGGAACTTGGCCGTTCACTATACCTGCTATCAGTGCCGTACAGGTATCAACCATACTCATTTTCTCATAATGCAGCTCTGTGTGACTTTGGATATTGGGTAATAATCTCGTATCGCATAATGCAAAAGGTAATATGGACCAAAGTGGCCTTAGTGATAGATCATCATAGATAGAGGTTTGATTACAGTATGGAAACAGATTAGGAGGGGCAACAATTGAATACGCTGCTATATTTAGCCACTGGTTCAATTCCCCCCCACCTTTTATGCATTCTAGCTTAACGAACCCATCCCCAGAATAATCAACATAATGCAATGCTTTGAACTCGCCGTTTTCGAGATAACTTCGAACGTCCGACTCCCAATTTAGATCACGTATTTGTCCAGTAAAGGTGCTGACCAATTCCGTTCTAATATGCATAAACTCAGGGACAGAATGAGGGTATACAACCAAACAGTTAAGCTGCCCTGGTCGATTACGTATCGTTGTAGGTCTATGCGTCATCATCAAACTAGTGTGTCTTAATCGGACTTGATGTTGACTATTTTGTGTAGGGAGGGTAAAGAATTTCTTCAAGTAAACATTTTTATTTCTACATTTGGCAATGGTCACTAGACGTGAATGTGCATAAGGCACAACGGAATTAGACCTAGAGTCGAATTCCGCGATCCGTTTATGAAAACGAAAAGGAAAATCTTTCCAATCGTCAGTCGCGCAGCCGATATTCGATGAAATGACAGATGAAAGATATTCATGTGTTTTAGCTATTTTCTCATTTGTATGTCGAATACGATAATCCAAGGTCAATAACTTACCTCTCAGGCAATCCGAACCATTGAACAGCTTGTGTATCGGCACCCAAAAGTCGAGGCTCTCATCGTTACAACAAGAAAATGGATCTCCGCGTACACCGACATTAAATCGTTGCCCCAAAATCTTTGGACTTCCTTTCAATTTTACGGCGATAAATGCGTTAAATTTGGCAGGGATCACTCGAGTTTGGTGTGGGTCATCAGACAAAGGTATAAAACTACGTAACGCTTTATTATAACTCGACTCACAATTGCCAATTCGAGATACACCAGTACGTGAATAGACCATATCTGCATGCTTTTTATGAACAGTATCAATCGCGTTACGATATTGGTATGAAAACACAACTATCGCCACTTCGTAGTGAGAAAAACGTCGTTGAAGCCTTTCTAGTGTCATCTCGGAAAATGCGTAAACATAGTTCTCCACCACGTCCAATTCTTCGAGGGTTGGAAATTTGGTGATTGGAATGGTCTTAGCTACGTCTGCCCACAAGACTAATGGAGACGCTAACGCATGATATAATAAGCTATGTGCAGGCAGCGAAGGTGTAATTGCGTGACAACCATTAAGTGAAAACTCTCTGAACCCAGGAATACTTCGATCAATTTTTAGCTTTTTCCTTAACTCTTTCCGTAAATCAACGGCATCTATATCTAACCCATGTTGTTGAAATAGAGTTTTCCATCCATAGGGAGCCAATTCACTCAACAGTCTTCTCAAAGCCTTTATGTTCGTCATGACCTATGTTCCTCGCTTCACAACTTTGTATCGTTATTCCTCATGAGAGCAGCTAGCCCTTTCTATCCAGAAAGCACTAACCGCTCATTGTTATAAGGTTTATTCGACAGGGGCAAATCGTGCATTAAAGTGACGTAAGACCGGCGGCTCGTAAGTAAAAGTTAGCCCTTTAATCAAGTGCGCATTCTCCATCACTTTAGCAAATGCCTTTATAATGAAATCCATATGAGATTGGGTGTACGTGGCTCGTGGTAAAGTAATTCGAAGCAGTTCTGCTGGACAAGGGAGTTGCTCTCCTGTTTTGGGATCTCGTCCAAGCAATAGTGAACCTATTTCAGGCGTTCTGATCCCTGCGACAAGATAGAGTTCATTGGCTAAAGCCATCCCCGGAAATTGGTCGGCGGGGATATGGGGCAGTATTTTCCCTGCATCCACAAAAGCAGCATGCCCTCCTGGTTGTTGGCATTTAACCCCCACTTTACGCAGTCCTTCAACCAAATAATTCACTTGTGCAATACGATACTCGAGCCAGTCTTGCCTCATGGCTTCATACAACCCGACGGCCAATCGCTCCATCGCCCCTCCTTCCAACCCGCCATAAGTAGGGAACCCTTCTAGTACCACACAGAGGTCTTTACACTGCATAAACACATCGTAATAATCGCGATTTTTAAAGCTCAGTAGCCCCCCCATAGGTACCATTGCATCTTTCTTTGCGGACATAGACAATAGATCACCATAGCTAAACATTTCCTTAGTGATCTCTTCAATGGTTCTATCTTTATAGCCAGGTTCTCTCTGCTGTATAAAATACGCATTTTCGGCAAATCGAGCACAATCAATAACAACCGGAATGTCGTTTTCTTGTGCCAATGCATACAACCCTTTCAAATTTGCCATCGAAACAGGTTGTCCCCCAATAGAATTACAAGTTATCGTACTCACAATGTAAGGGATATTTTTAGCTCCAATTACATCAATAGTTTCTCGTACTTTTTCCAAATCAAAGTTACCCTTGAACGAGCAATCTTTTGTAATGTTGAACGCATCCTCAACAGGTACATTGGTCACACGACAACCATTAATTTGGGCATGAGCTTGAGTGGTATCAAAGAAAAAATTGGATATAACCACCATTTTATCGCGTTCAAGGCCATGGTGAGTTTCACGGTAACTAATGAGTGTAGGCACGTACAGTTGCTCAGCACCTCGCCCTTGATGGGTAGGTATAGTCAGCGGATAATCAAAGATGTCTTTCACCGCAGCTTCAAGTTTGGTGAAGCTTCGGCTACCACTATAGGCCTCATCCCCCATCAGCATCGCCGCTTGCATCGCTTGCGTTATGGCACCCGTACCACTGTCAGTCAAAGTATCGATATACACATCTTTACTTTGTAAAAGCAGCGTATTTAGACCAGCCTCATTTAATGCTTGTTCGCGTTCTTTTCTAGTAATGCGGTTAATCGGTTCAATCACACGGACCCGAAATGGTTCTGGCAGGTGGAGTGATGGCAAGTCCGCTTGTTCCAATTCCAAATTTTCGTGGCTACTCATATTATTCCTCTTAAATGTATATTGTTGCACTATGCCCCTCTTATGAGGAGTGAACAACGTACTCAACCCGACAGACAGTTAAATAAAACGACAGCACAATGTGAATTGTCTGAACACAATGTGAATTGTCTGAAACGTAAATAAAACAAGTTCAGACATATTATTAAGTTGCAGGGTTAACACGTCGATTTCAATCGTATACGCGAACACCAACTTGTTATTAATAAGTTATCCCTAATTATTAATAACTTATTAAAAATAATAGTTTTAATTTATTTACAATCAACTACCTTTCCGAACCTTGGATAATTCTATTAGTATTATTTACCATTATTTAGTACACAAAATCCGCCAGGCTATTCATACTATTATCGCTAACTCGCATTAACACCCTAGTCAACGTTTAAAGTTCGATTAGCCCCTTGTACTTGTACAAGTCGAATTTTGATCTAGCTAGAAAGTTCAATGCTACTTAGAACACTTTTTTCACTTGTAGTGTTTTGGCCTCAGTAAGTAAAGGGACCCCCTATCCTTTCCTTGCTGCGGTCTTTTTTTTAGTTTTTAATCAATGGCGTACCCGCCAGAAAACATTATAACCTCTAGCTGTCAGGTAATTTTTACTATAATTAGTTCTCGGTAAAAATGCCCCCAACCATTTATCGGTGCGTTTCCAAAGTATTACGGTTTAAATAAGTTTTGGAAGCAGCGTTATGGTTACCATAAGCGCTCATTCTCAGAAGCGGCGGCGTATTGAATTGAACAGTTGCTAGGAGAACGATTAAGCTTGAGGTGTTACAACACTCAAGTTGGTGAAGTATTTGCAAATGTCAGAGCCAAAAACAAACCCTAAGGCTAGGTATACCGATTAGATACAACAGACTGGGAGAAGTAGCAGATAGGTGACATAGGAGAATTGTGTCTTCTACCTGATTTGCTCAACAACGCACCTAGAAGTGGCCAAACTTCCTCTCCATGTCCATGCATACCATGATTGATCCCAGTTGTATTTATTCAAGTCCTGACCAATCAAGCTATCGATAGTTTAATTGTAATCCGTTTATAATTGACTATTTTTATTGATATTCTCGGCATGAGCTGACGTGCAAAAAATAGTGAAAATCAGAGATTAATCTTTCGTTATCTTTCAAATAAGATTATCGTAAATAATTTAATATTGGGGGATTTACTTTTATTACTTTATTGCATTGATGTTATTAATATTTTTAAAACAAATGATATGGATAAAACTTTCTAAACTTTACATTTTTTAAAATTAGTCAATCGATAAATACCCCCTACGTTCATACTGTCTTCATCAACATTTAATTGATTCGTTTTCATACCAAAAGGGTGATTATAATTACTTTCACATGCGATTTTAAATTATAGATGTCGGATTTATTTATAATATATTATTTTCGAAGGGCTTAGCTGAGTAAGAAAGGACACATAATTATGAACCATAAGAGAAGAAAAACACCCCGAAAATAGTAGGGATGAAGTGACACTAAGAGGTGCCACTTCTTGATAATCGTTATGATAAACCATCAAAAATAGGTAAAGATTCAAACATCACCAACACGTTAATCACAATAATGGACACACCATAGATGAATACACCAATCAACACCAACTCTCCTCCAGGAACTCGGTAAGGCTTAGATTTTTGCTGGTCTTCTTCACTCTCTCTATGGCTGAAAAACGTTGGTTTTTGTAGCCTTGATTTCCTTACTAACAATGCCGGTACGATGCACGCCCAAATCGCAGCGGCCGATGCGGCATAACTAATTACGGTCAGAAAACCGAAAGGAAAGAAAAGAGAGAAAACCAAGGGTGGGATAAATGTGACTGCCCAAGTTTTAGTTCTGCCTTTCGAGGTAGCGTCAAACTGGAAGAGATCGGCCAAAAAATCGAACACGCCCAAGCCAACCCCGATAAAGCTCGACAAAATAGCGGCGGCTGAAAAAGCGCTAATGACATTTGATAGTGTCTCTTGTGCTAATACGGCTTTGAGGCTGATGAGCAAAGTGTCAATATTGCCACCTGAGGCAATAATAGGCGCAAAGCTAACTCTTGGTAAGTTGCCATAAACACTTATTAACCAAACGATATATGTTAAAAGAGCAATGAGCGTCCCGCCAATGATGGCTGTTTGTGCGAGCCTTTCCTCACGGTAGTAATCTCGCAGTGTTGACACGCTGTGGTGGTAACCAAACGAAGCCAAGGCAATGGGGAAAAACGCCCACACGTATTGCGCATAATCAAATTTTAGATAGGCAGTATCAAGCAAGGTACTGAGGTTTACATTAAACCAAAGGCCTACCGTGCCAAAGCTAAAGCTAATGACCATAAATAGCATTAACACAATAGAAATGCGATCGACCATTTTTGTTGAGTGCCAAACTAGCCCTGAAAAGATAAAGACAAAAAGGATGGAGGCCAGTTGGGGGTCAATGCCAAAATATTCCTTCAGAATCAGTCCTGAAGAGGTGACATAAGCATACAATAAGATCCCCCCAACAAAATAAATCATTAAGTTATTGAGGAAATTAACCTCTTTACCTAACAAGTCTTTCGTTATGGAAGAAAAAGATGATCTATAAGGGTAATCTTTTAAAACCTCGAGCAATAAACAGCCACTGGTTGCCATTATGATCATGGTTAAGACTAATGCAATTAAAGCCCCGATGGTCCACACTCCAGCACCAGCGGCGGGGAGACCAAGCATACCAGCACCAATGCAAATACCTGCGACGATGCAAGCGCCACCTATAAGTGAGGGTGGCTTGGTTGCTATTGTTGATTTTGTACTATCCATTAGTGGTTACCTTTCATTAGTTCAACATTGCTTTTATGTCCCGTTCCATTATTTTATGAGGAATAACTTACGGTCAAAAAAGCGCTAGGATCAAGACTCTAGCGCTTAATTTTTGGAATGAAATAATAATTAATGAATAAAATAGAATCATAATTAGACAAGAACAGAGTAACGTTCGTCATAGTTTTGATCTGGATAAAGGTGATTACTCCCATGATTGAGAGAAATCCAGATTTTTAAAGGCGGCAGCAAGGCCTGTCACTTGTTGTAATCGTAAACTTCATCTTGGTCCATCCCCAATTCGTAACAGATTTTATGATTCGTCCAACCCATTTCTCTAAGCTGAATGATCAAATCTGCAGTCAGCTCTACTTGATGTGAACCTCGCGCAAGGTTATGACGAACAGAGCTCGACATGCACTTTTCTTCAGGCAAATTAAGTACCACTGAGCGAATGTACCCTTTTAGGATTTGCAGACCAGGATGAGCTAATAATAGTTGATAACGATGAAACCCATCAATCACGACGTATTTTTTCAAGGAAGTCTTCAATCGATTAACTAAAATAGGCATGGTTACGCCATTTTTCTCCATCGACGTTTTTAGGAGTTTACTTTCTGGAGGCGCCATTTTATTTGGGTTGTATTGGTTAGCTTCTATTTCATCAAGTGGGATCATTTCAACATGACAAGCCGGCGGTAAATCAGGAATAAACTCGATGAGTAATTTGGCGGCTTTATTGTAAATGGCGACTTGATCAATCACTTGTTTTTTTGGCTTGTTGGGGCGATGCTGAGACGCGAAATTCGGGTCACACTGCTTGTTCCATTAGTGTTATCGATTGGTTTGATCATGAGTGATAACACCATTATCCAACACAATAGTCCGATTTGCGATTGAAGCTAAATGCTGATCATGAGTAACCACAACAATCGTCTTTCCTTCTTGGTTGAGTTGCAGTAGCAAAATTTCAATGTTCTTACGAGCAGTACGGTCTAGGGCGCCCGTTGGTTCATCGGCTAAAATAATATCGGCATTATTCACCAGTGCTCTCGCTATGGCTACGCGCTGTTTTTGCCCGCCAGAGAGTTGATTAGGCTTGTAGAACAGTCGATCTTCTAATCCTAACTTGGTGAGAATTTCGATTGAACGCTGGCGTCTCTGCTTATATTTAATGCCGGCGTAAACTAAAGGCAGCGCCACATTTTCAACAGCGTTTGAGTAAGCAATAAGATTAAAGCTTTGAAATACAAACCCAACCTTTTGGTTGCGGAATCGCGCTAACTGAGTGGTATCGAAGTTAGATATATTTAGTTCATCAAAAAAATACTCGCCAGAACTAGGGGAATCTAACGCTCCCAAGATACTCAATAATGTCGTTTTTCCTGAACCTGACGGTCCTAAAATCGCGACAAACTCACCTCGCTCTATCGTTAAATTTATCTGGCTCAGTGCAAGAACTTGTGAGGCATCTTGGCCGAGTCGTTTACACACCGAATTTAATTCTATTAACTTTGGTTGCATGACAGTACCTAATATAAAGTCGTTTAGTGCATAGCTCTGGTTGGCGGTACACTGGACGCCAATTTCGCAGGAAACCAAATAGCGAGTAACCCAGCAAAGCTTAAACTCGTCACAACGGTAAGCGTCACACTCATGGAAAGTTCGATAACAGGCTGTTTTAGCAAGCTATATATAAGGTAACTCTTGAGGTCGAGTTGTGTGATTTTATTGATCATCATAAGACTTGCCAAGACACCAAGAACGCCACCAATCAGTAAGTCTAAAGCTGATTGAATGAGGTAATGATAACGGACTAAGGTTGGGGTCGCCCCTAAGGCTAACCGCAACCCAATGTCATGTTGGTCAGCTTTTACCCCACTGCTCATCAAATTACTTATGCATGCTACCGACACCATTAACGTCAGTAAGCCAATAATGACAACTATCCACTTAACACCATCAGTGGTCATCCGCATATTCTCTTGTCCGTTAAGTGTATCTTCGACATTGAGTATTTGAGTGTCTTTTAACTTGATACCCCACTTTTTCTCTAGCCGAAGTGTCGCTTGCTCGATAATCTCAGTTCGATTAGCATTCCGAGTTGGATAGAGGTCAATGGATCCAATCGACGAATCTGGGTGGAAAAATTGCCACGTAGAAAAAGGAACAAACATGGTATGGTTGAGATAAGCCCCATTGTTCAACACAGCAGTGACTGGGGGCATGATACCGATGATGATGAAAGGCTGTTCGTCCAACATAATGCTTTTCCCTAAGAGTTTACTGACAGAGCCATTATTCTCAGTCAACTCATTGGCGATACTATTCCCAAGAATGATACGCCTAAGATTATGATCATAACGATTAAAATAACGCCCATATTCTGGGCGAGTAATACCCATTATGGAAAAGTAGCCAGGGGGAGATGCTAAAATATACCTGTAAAGATCCTTAGTGTCGTAGTATGCCTTGGCATCCCATCGCTTCATTGGCAGCACGCTATTGATGTGCTTCAAGTCAATCAGTGCATCTAGGTCTCGAGTATACAATTTAAGTAACGTCTCACTGTCACCCACTTGCGTTGGTTTATCTGTATTAACTGACAACCGTATCGGCCAGCGTCCCTCTCCTTTCTCTCCATACTGTTGGTCAAGAGCTATAGAAAATCCTTCCCCTAGAGAAAAGGTAACGACTAGCGTCAAGGTTGCCCATGCCATGATAATAATCGTCAGTACGTGTCGAAAAGGAGCCAACACCATCTCTTGTAAAGGTAAACGAACCAAACCATAAAACATCAGCTAATTCACCCCTGACATTGTGCTTCTTGGAGAAAGGCAAGATATTCGATACGCCATGCCACTGATTAACGGTAAAGTAAAGGTCAATAGCAGAACAACGTATACCCCTATTGAATACAAACTCATCGTGGGTTGACCAACCCAATCTGGTAAAGGGAAGTAACTCAATAACATCAAGACGCCCGCACAACTCGTTATACCAATTAGAACACTTACGAAAACGAGCACCGTGTTTTCAAAAAGAACTTGGAGCCCTACTTGTTGTGAGGTAGCCCCTAGCGCCAATCGTATTCCAATTTCTGCTCGCCTAGCCTTTACCGATAACAAAACATTATTGATCATTCCAAGGCATGCAATAGCAAGAGTGACCCCACCCGTCATGATGAAAAACCGCTCGATGTTTCTTATCAACTCTCGGAGCATGATAGTGAATGTTTCATCACTGACGGTATACAAGGCATATTTATCACTAGCGTCAAACTTTAAATGTTTCGCGAGAAAGGCGTACAAAACAGGGAAAAAGACGTCCGACATATCAGAATAAGGGGGGGTAACTATTGTCATCTCCTGTTCTACCTCCCATAAGCGGAGCCATGTGGAGGACGGAATCAGTACTTTAGGAGATCCGATTAAAAACAAGAGGAAACGATCGATAGCGGTTTCATCCCACACACCATTAACGGTAAACTCAATGTTGTTTATTTCGATAGTATCATGAAGATACAACTTGTTTTCTTGAGCAAACGATTGAGTGATGTAAACCCACCGACGTCGTTCTCCCATAGTTCTCTGAGTAAGCGGAAAAGAATTAGGGGTTAGTTGCGAGGTCAGTATCGAAAAAAAGCTCGGGCTTACCCCTAACACTGAATTCGAAGTCGTTACCCCAGTTTGAAGCGTGACCATCGCCTCTTCTTTTCGATATATCAGCGCATATTGACCAATAAGAGAACGGGCTTTCGCTTCTTCGAGTAATTCCCGATCCATCAAAATAATACGGTACTTGGGCAAACCTTGCCAAATTTTGCTTGTACCCACAGAAGTCATTACTTTTAAAGGCATCAATTCGTATTGAAATACGCTCTGTACTCGCTCCCCAAAGCCTATACCCAGTGCCTGTTGCATCAGAAACACCATCGATGCCAACGACATAAGAGCGATCATCAACATGCTTCGACTTGGCGTTCGCTTCAAGTATTCCAAACTTTGATGAATAGCGATCTTCATGAGTGGAAAATCTCACTAATTTTCGCTATTTCATCTTCCTTTAACGTCCCGGCTGTCTTCATCAATTCGATGTATTTGAGCCAATAAGCATAAAAGTGTGAGATAACTTCGTTACGACTGGAAAACCACTCATTATGAGCGGTGATCATGTCTTCAGCTTTTAAATGACCTGCTTGATAAAACACCTTCTTATCTTTAAGTATCGAAGCCTTAATTTTGCTTTGCTCCAACGCTACGACTATTTGGTTAAGTGTGAATTGTAATTGTGTTACGGTATTGCTTACTTTCTTTTCTAGTTCTTGCTCCAAGCCTTCCACTTTTAACTGCATTTGACGCTGCTGCAATTTGGCGATTTGGTATTGGCGATCAATCGCACCGGTGGTGTCAAAGTTGATCGACAAAACTAAGCCAGTGGCTAGATCCAAGTCTTCATCCCCAGAGGGACTTTTAATGCCCGATGTCAGTTTAAGTGTTGGATAATAATTCTGATACGCCGATTTAGAAGCTAAACGCTTAGACTCCAACTGTAATTGATAGGCTCGTAGCTGAGGGTTGTATTGGTATGCTTGACTTATCCATTCTTCCCGAGTGCGTTTCAACGAGGGAGGGTGTTCAAAACTGGGGATAACATCAGCTTTCGTCATTGGAAGAGAGGTAAGCATCTGCAATTGTTTTTGCAATAACACAATATCTCGTCGAGTTTTTTTATAGTTTAATTCTTCACTGAGGGTGTTTACTTTGACTTCATTAAGATCGGTATTGCTTAACATTCCCGCTAAGTAACGTTGCTCACTGTAGGCATAGAGCTTTTTCCCTTGCTCCCATTTATCCAACGCCCACTGCTGTCGACTTTGTGCAAGCGCCAACCCTAGATATAATACTAAGCTCTTCATTGCTAATTTTTGCGTACCGTGCTCAAACTCCCATTTAGATACTGTCTCATTGTTTTTCCCCATCAGATAATCAGTCCAAGCGGGTTGATCCCACATCGTTTGACTCAATTGTATGCTGTAACCGTACGCTTTATTATTACTTCCAAGTTGCCCAGCATCGACATCAATACTGGTTTGAAGCGAAGGAAGCAGTGGAGCCAACTTATTTTTGGTTACTAGCTTCGCTATCGGTAAATCAAGCTTCATGCTGAGATAGTCAGGGTTATGGCCTTTTGTCGCTTGCCAAAATTCAGACATCGTCAACAATTGTGCATGTGCATAACCGCAAGCAGGAAAGATCGTGATTAACATAAGTCCAAGGCGTACTTTCATCATTGCCACGTTGTCCCTTTACCTTCAGGATATGAACGGTCCACAATTTGATTCCCGGGCTCTAACCCCGATAAGATTTCGATGTTAACCCCATCGGATAACCCCACAGTGACTAACCGCCGTTCCACACCATTGGTCGACATGTCATTAGGTACCAATACGTAAGATGTATCCCCTTCAAAGCGCAGAGTATGCTCAGGAATGAGCACGACATCTTTCGCGATTTTCAATGTGATAGTGGCATGCGTAGAAAGCCCCGACTTTAACGTAAAGTCATCAGGATAACTGAAGCCATCGATCTCTATTTCAAACCCGTTTTTAAAAGTTCGTTGCTCCGCTTGTTTTAACGGATAGTTCAATGTGTTTGACTGAATGGCAATTTTGCTGAGGACACCCTTTAGCGTCATCTGAGGATACGCAGACACTTTCAAAGCAGCTGACATACCGACTTTTAACTGAATCACATCGCGTTCATCTGCCATACCTTTAAAGATCAACCGCTTCATATTGGCAATCGTCATGATTGCAGTTGCTGACTGACTGGATGCTGTAGAAGTGACAGGGCCGCCGTTTTCAATTTTAATATTAAGTACCATGCCCTCTATAGGCGCATAAAGGGTAGACGTAAGCCGATTATTATCCCCCAATTCCGTTTCACCATTCTTAAGCAAAGATAACTCTTGTTCCGCCTTCTCCACTTCAGCTTGAGATATGGTCAGATCAGACTGTGCTTTGATATATTGCGAATAATTGCTCGGAATGATTTTTTGCTCTATGAGCTTCTGATAGTTTTCTAATCGCTTCGTATTAAGTTGAAGCTGTACTCGACTTTTTTTTAGAGCTATCGTCATTCTAGTCAGCGCTTCAGGAGTCGGTGTAGGAGTGATTTTCAATAGAGGATCGCCTATATTTACATGGTCACCTTCACTCACGAATATCTCGCCAACAATTCCGTCGATTTGAGATTTAATATTGATCGAGTTCTTCGGAAGAATATACCCCGTAGCATACGCACTTTGCTGGACCGAACCTTTCTTGGCCGTGACAAGAGAGAAATGGTGAGTGTTGGCATTATTACTCCCTTGATAAAAGAGGTAACTACTTATACTTATTGGCAGCAGCACTAGCACTAAAATCATTACCCTACGTGTCATCATTGACTCTTCCTCGGCCATTATCTACATCTACCAACACATATAAATATCTACCAACACAGATAAATCGAAGTTGAACGTCACCTGTTACCCGTAATCATTGAAGGAGAGGAGAAGGCAAAAACGGCTGGATGACATTGCTCTTTAAATCGGAGTGGCTAGGGTATTCATTACCTATTCCATAGCTAAAGGAGCTATTTTCAATCATCTCAAGTCCGCTTTCTGCATGCTGCTTACTCAAAATCATACTTAGCTTCTGAAGTGAAGTATTACATTCCAATGCGTTTACCCAGACCAACGATGTTGACTGTATTAAATGACTGCAAGCGACCTTTCTTTCCGTAGAACCGTAGACCGGTTCACCAGATGAAGTAAGCAAAACATACGGCTTATTAACAAAGGCCTCAGCCTTACCTTCTGCCTTCCGAGTGTCTGAGTACGGATGGGGACAGGTCATCAGTAGTGTGAGTGTGACGATTAGCAGTAAATAATTTGTATTCAGTTTCATACCGAGGACTCTGAATTAAAACTGACACTACAGCGAGTAAAATATCATTATTTATACTTAAAACATCTTTAACGAACATCATTAATGACGTAGTTAAGACTCTCTTAATTTCTGTCTTTCCCATCAATAATGGATTTTAATCTTTACTGGCGACATACCCTACTTTCCAACCTTTTATTTTATGGGTTTCTTAGGAATATTGACTAATTACTATTCTGACCATTTGGTTCCTGGATTCATGGACATTTCTAAAAAATCATCTTGACCAATTTCGATTAGTGAACAGAATCCAATATTTTTATTTATTATTAAAAACAAAAAAGTAAATTTAAATTATTATTTTCTAGTATCTTTATAATCTACTATTTATTAGCTACGTAAAAACGTTCTGGTCAAAAAACCTAGCACTCTAGCACTGACGAAAGATGGGAATACACAAAGCTTTAACTCTCTATCTCCCTGTAAACCTGTAAACCAAAACGGCTCAGCCGTTCTAAAAAACGTAGAAAACTAAAAATAATCTAGTACTAGTATGGAGGCTAGTTGATGAACTACTACCTATATATTTTTTCTCATCTAACTTCCATTGTAGCTTTTCGAAGTACAACTGTTGTCGTTATCTGGTCATTAGTGCAATCTTTGGGAAATCTGATATTGAACTTAAAATAACCGACATAAGCAGCCACTACAACGAAGCTAATAACGAGCTCTGATTCATTGGGTGTTAGACCGCCCTTTATATTGATGCGGCCTGAGTTGGCTGTAATATCCAATAATGTAGCGGATGATCTCTTGTTGAGCCTCAGCAAAGATACGATAATCCACCGTTGGCACCCATTCCGTTTTAAGACTTCTAAAGAAGCGCTCCATCGGCGCATTATCCCAGCAATTTCCTCGGCGAGATAAACTCTGTTTTATTTGAAAACGCCACAGTAATTGGCGGTATTTACGACTAGTATAGTAACTACCTTGATCGCTATGGAACATGACACCTTTAGGCTTACCACGAGACTCATAAGCCATTGAAAGGGCTTTACCTGTTAATCGAGTATCAGGTGATAAAGACATTGACCAACCAATCACTTTTCGGGCAAAAAGGTCGATAACAACTGCTAAATACATCCACCGATTACCTGTCCAAATTTACGTAACATCGCCTACCCAGACTTCATTCGGTGCAGTAACAGCAAACTGCCGACCTAAGTGATTCGGAACTTCAATATGTTCTTGTGAAGCTTCTCGGTAACGACTCAGCCTTATCACCTGGTTTGTCACTATATCTGCAATGGTTCTCAAAATTAAAAAAACCATACGTTTAGAAACGCAAGCGGTACTAATGTAAGACCTGTCATTTCCCTCAGCTGAATTTGTGCATTGACTCAAGGTGAATGATGCAGCCCTTTAGTTATTTTCAATAGTAGACGTAGTCCGAAGACCACTAGTTGGAGGATTAATTCTGCTTAAAAGTAAGCTGAGATTTAAGTTCTTAGTGGTGAGAGCGTAGCGGCAGCCTGCACTAGCCGTGTTAGTTGAACCTGGGCGCAGCATTGGCACGAAAGGAACTAACTGTGCGTAACCAGACAAGAGTCAGCTGAAACAAAACTATTGAGGCTGATACGAAATGAATAACTATTTAAATATTACAGACACAAAAAAGCCCACACTAGGTGGGCTCTTTCGTATAATGTGGTGCCCGCTACTGGACTCGAACCAGTGACACCTTGCATGTCATGCAAGTACTCTAACCAACTGAGCTAAGCGGGCGATGTTCTAATTTCTTACTACTACCATTGTGACAAAATCAATAGTTATGCAATAAAAACAAACAAGGAATGGTGCGTCCGAGTGAACTCGAATCACCGACCCCCGCCATGTCAAGGCGGTACTCTAACCAACTGAGCTACGGACGCATTCCTTTAGAACGAGAGCGATATTAACGAGTGATTTCGTGACGCGCAAGTATAAATTTGCCTGAAAGTGTCTGTTTGCTCTTATAAACACCAATCCGAATATAATTTAGGCACAACACAAACAAAAATATTGAACAATATCACAGTATTATATTCATCTTTCGAAGCCTGTTACGGGTTCTTCAACATGATTTTGGTTCGTGTGCTGATACTTAACTGCTCTAAATCCTGCTTCCAATACTTTTCAACTAGCTCGTCGACTAAACCAACCGCTAATGCTTTTTCCAATGCTTGGTTTAAGATTAAGCGATATTCTTCCGCGCTCTCGCTCAAGTAAAACCGATAATCACGCTCATAAACCAATAGCAAGCTTCGTTCTATTTCTAAGTGAGGGTTAAATAATGCTTCATTCTTAATTTCATTAACCCCTCTAGGGAAGTAATTGACCTCGCCATTTGCGGTCAAGAGTTGATAAAGCTCACGCCACTCTCCATCTTGCGTAAACACGGCTAACCCGTTCGCTTTCCATACTTTTTCATCATACCAATTGACCCCTAATCCTCCCACTAGGCCACTTTTCTGCAAATCAGCGAGCGTGGAGATTCTTTGGTACTGTTTCTGAGAGCCTTTAGGGATCAACATCACCCGTTGGCCGATTAACCCATTAGTAATTGGCGTATCGATATATCCATATTTAGCGTCGCGCTCACCCGTTTGAATGAGCCACATTAAAGAGAGCTGGTCTCTTTCAACCATTTTAACCATTCGCTTTTGAGGAATGTGCTTGTCTAAGGTTTGAATGTTCAATTGCACGTTCACAAGAGCCAACGAACGTTGGAGCAACTCATGGTAATAAAGGTGAGTGTTATCTTTTTGAGAAGGGAGTGTCAGTGTGATGGCGTCGATTTGAGCGAAAGCTGAATTGCAAAGCAAAAGTAGTAAAAGAGGGAAAGTTCTCATGCCGCCACCCTAAACAGTTAACACCTAAGTTTAACTATAGGTGTTAACTCGGAACTGTACAGGGTGATTGCTATTCTTCTTCTGTTTCAAAGACTACGTTGTAGTTTTCTGTATAAGTACAATTAGGTTGGCGACTACAGGTAAAGAATCGACGGCCTTTAAAATCCCCTTGGCTTGCGATTTTAATGACCATTGGGCTGCCACATTTTCGGCAGAATCGAACTTCTTTCGATGGTTCGATCAAATCGATATGAGCCGCCAATAAACGCTTAAGGCGACTGACTTGATAACTGTGTTTTATTGACGCCCCTATCAGTGGAACGCCTGCTGATTTACAAACGTGCATCAATAACTTTTCTCGTTCCACTTTTCCTTTATTCAGCTCTTTCCCATTATCAAGCTCAACGATGACACGCACTTCTAAAGTTCGCGGATCGCACACGACAAAATCAAAATAGCTTTTCGCAATTTTACTGTTCGCAATGAACCAGTTTTTCTTATTATTCGACTTGGCGGGAGCCAAGACATTCGACATATTAACTTTAGAAAATACCGCGCCATGCTCGCCCACCGCGGCTTTCAAAGCATTATAAAACGCCGCTTCTTGCATGGTCATCAAACTGCTTTTCTTTTGATAGGCATGATCTTTGGTGTCGTCGTGCTTAATAACGTACTTCTGAATAAAGTAAAAAAACACAACAAGTAACACTACTACGATAAAGATATTGGTCATTATTTATCACTTCAACGAAAACAAAAGGTTAACGAATTTGTTATCAGCAAGCGTATGTGGGAATCTCAATTCAATCAAGATTTATATTCTGGCTTGCCTCGCGTTCAGACCGTTGAAACGACATTTTCGTCTACTCCTTTGGTCTTATTTTTGTCATTAAGAGACTTTAAACTCTATTGATATTGATCTAAATCAATTTTAACAATCTTGTAATCAATTAGATTTAATTTTGTTAGGCAAATGTTACTTAAGGAGCGAGTCATATGGAACTGAAACAAGACCCAAGATGCTACACGGATGTTTGTGTAAATGGTAAGTGGTTTCACTACGACCACTGCGGAACAACGGCCTACATGCTCAAAGGCGGTTCATCTGCCGAATTCGAACTAAGCAAAGAGCCACAAACAGAAAACGAACTCATCTCAATGCTCGAAAGCTTTGTTAAGTAGCAGTTGAAAAATAAATCAAAAGAAGCCACTCTCTAGTGGCTTCTTTTCCATTTCTGGTTACAAAAAATTAACGATACAAGTTCAAAATCGCGTCAAACTTGTTTACGCCATCTTCATTGTTGGTCTCTCTGACCAGATCAACGCCTTTTTGTAAGCGTTTAACTAAGCGAATATCGGTGGTCTTATTTAACGCAAAGTACAACTCACCTTCCTGTAATACATGCACCACTTCGTAATCAGACGTCCGATAACCAGCCGTTGCTATCCACCATTTAGCTACGTTTTCTTCGTATGCCCATAAATCTATGCGTTCTTTTTGGATCTGCTGCGCGATATTCTCAGCATAAGAGTTTTCTTGAATTGAGTCTCTTGGCACGCCAGCTTCCAACAACAGCTGTTCTCCCACATCATCTCGAATTACGCCAATTCGATATTGAGCAAGATCCATCGCGTTCTCTATTTTAATTTCGTGGGACTTCTTAGCCAGAATGACGATACGGGTTTCAACAATCGGCCCTACCCAATAAAACAAATTTTCCCGCAACGTCGTTCTCGTTGTAGAAAAAAGAACCGTATCTCGCTTAATCAGGGTTGAACGATACGCTCTAGCCCATGGTTGAAGGGCAATATCATCATCGAAGATTTCTTCCCCCACCTCTTTTGAAGCCGATAATAGCAGGTCAACAGCAATCCCTGTCACCTTCCCTTCTTCACTAAAATTATAAGGTGGATATTCTTCAGTTAAATAAGTCAGAGTATTCAAACTTTGGCTTATTGCTAATGTTGAATACGCCATAAGCATTAATGTACTTATACGAGCTATCAACTTCATTGATCTACCCACTCACTTAGAATCAGACATAGTTTAAAGTTAGGAGTCATTTGATACTTCGTCTAGGCAGTTTCGACTAATTATCGTGTTTTCTATCAACAAGAAATTAAACGCACTAGATAACCTCAATTCATGAGAATTAGAGTGCTTAGGCCAAAAATACTGATGTATCTGTCAATTTAGTTACATCTGTTATTGAAAAGGAAGAAATTGAGATCACAATAACAACACGACACACTGTATATTAACAATATGAATGCGCAAACTTCACCACTCGTTGTGAAATCTCTTGAATCAGCCTACCGTTCTGCGTTCGATAGTTACCCTTTTATCGCGCCAAACCATCTGATCGTTGGTCTTCTTTGCTGTATTTTGGCTCAGTTTCTTTTTGATATATCGATTAAAGCTATCGCATGGTATGCCATTCTGATATTGGTGATCACCCTACGCTATCGCTACATCCATTCACTAAGTCGTAAAATTCACCACATTATAACGTTCTAAATTTACGTATGCTTGCTACAGCCTATCGTCCTCTGCGATCGGTTTTGTTTGGTCAGGTGGCGCAATCATCACGCTACATACAGGGCAGGAAAACGCGCTACTCCCTGTTGTAATGATTTGCTGTGGTCTCGCATTTGGCGGCATCATTTATCACATCAACTTTAAAGAGGCCTTTCATGCCTATTTTTGGGCCTTACTCGGACCGGTTGCCATTTATCTCATTTGCGTGCCTCAACAATATTTAGCTGGCGGAACCATTATTGTGACAGGGCTGATTTATCTGTTTATTTACGCCAGCAAGTTGCATCTACTCTCTATTCAGTGGATACGCGAGAATATCGAACGCGATTCTTTGATCACTGAGCTCTCTGAAGCCAATGACAAAATCAAAGAGCTTTCTGAAACAGATGCGCTTACAGGGCTCAAAAATCGAACTCACTTCAATCAGTTAGTCCCAACCCTTTGGAAAGAATCATTCGCAGATCAAAAGCAGGTTTGTGTTGTGATTTTCGATATTGATTATTTCAAACCTTATAACGATCATTACGGCCACATCGCAGGTGATAACGCCTTAAAAAGTGTTGCTAAGGTCATGCGTTCTGTCACGCCACCATCTTCAAACGCAACATTGTTTAGGGTCGGAGGGGAAGAGTTTTTAGCCTTATTACCGAAATGCGATATTTATGATGCGGTTAACTATGCCGATGAAATTCGTTGTGCCATTGAAGAAGCGCAACTCCCCCATGAGTTTTCACCTTGCAATGACTTTATTACGATCAGTGACGGCGTAACCGGAGGAATTCCGGCTGAACATGAAAAGCCAATCCGGTTGATAGATATCGCGGACAAAGCCTTATATCAAGCGAAAGAAGCTGGCAGGAACTACGTTTCGCTTCAGCATCCGCAGTGAGCAGTTAAGGCCTTTAAAGGAGAGAGCGCAATTAAGGTAACGTGTTAAGACGGCGCGGTTAGATCACCGCATCTGGCTGGTTTTCTGGGCGAGCATCTTGAAATGCTTGCACTGTATTAGCGTGAGTCCAAATCGATTGAATCCTCGGAAACTCGCTTAGGTCTACTTCAAATCGAATCGCGTTATACACTTGAGGGATCAAACAGACATCCGTAATGCTTGGTTCTCGCCCAAAGACAAAGCCCTCACTATGTAGCGCTGGAGTTCGCTCCGCTAACTGAGCGAGCTTTTCTTCTACCGATTTGAACCCAACCCTCACCCAATGCTGGTACCATTGCTTGCTTTGTTCGTCGTTACAACTTAGCTCCCCTTTTAAGTACTGAAGTACTCGAAGGTTATTAATCGGGTGCAGGTCCATGGCAATATCATAGGCCAAGCTTTTAGCCAGGTATTTGTCGGTGCCAACCGGGACTAAACTAAGTTGTGGAAAGGTATCATCTAGATACTCTAGGATCGTCATTGATTGCCCTATCACCAAACCGTTATGGATCAGTGTTGGCACTAATTCTGTCGGGTTCAGTGCATGGTATTCATCACCATGCTGCTCTCCTCCATTACGTACTAAATGAACGGATTGAGAGCGATAATTTAATCCTTTTAAGTTTAAAGCGATTCGCACGCGATAGGCTGCAGATGAACGCCAATACCCATACAGCGTGATGCTATTTTCTTCAGACATTGGCGCTCCTATTACGCTTTATATTCAACCACGGTTTGATCTATCGCACCGAAGATAGATTGACCTGTCTCATCAAACATTTCGATTTTGATGCTATCGCCAAATTTCATGAAACTTGTGGTCGGTTTACCGTCTCTGATCGTTTCAATCATTCTCACTTCAGCTATACAAGAATAACCGACGCCACCTTCACTAATTGAAGTGCCGAAATCCGTCCCTTGCTTGTTTGAAACCGTGCCTGAACCAATGATGGCTCCAGCAGCCAAAGGGCGCGTTTTCGCAGCATGGGCAACTAACTCGCCGAAGTTAAACGTCATGTCCACACCTGCATTTGGTTTACCAAACAAGTTTTGGTTATACGTTGAAATTAAGGGCAGATGGAGCTTGTCATCTTTCCAATGATCACCGAGTTCGTCTGGCGTTACCGCAACAGGAGAAAATACCGACGATGGCTTGGATTGGAAAAAGCCAAATCCTTTCGCCAATTCCCCCGGAATTAAGCCGCGAAGTGATACATCATTCACAAGCATTAATAGACGAATGTGGCTCGCGGCATCAACAGGTTGCGCGCCCATTGGCACATCACCAGTGATCACAGCAACTTCGCCCTCAAAATCAATCCCCCACTCTTCGCTGCCCAAAGGGATATCGTCACAAGGGTCAATGAAAGAATCTGAGCCACCTTGATACATTAACGGATCATGCCAAAAGCTTTCAGGCATCTCTGCACCACGAGCTTTCCTAACTAATTCAACATGGTTAACATAGGCAGAGCCATCAGCCCATTGATAAGATCGAGGTAACGGAGAGTGACAATCTGAGCTATGGAAAGTCACAGCATTAGTGACGTCCCCGTCGTTTAATGTGCTATACACGTCTTGTAGCGGCCCGACTACATCATCCCAGTTATCTAGCGCGTACTGTAATGTTAGGGCAATGTGCTCTACCGAAACGCACTTAGTTAAATCTCGTGATACTACGACTAAGCGACCATCACGAGATGAGTTCTTCATTGTGGCTAATTTCATCAGTATCCTCTCTATTTCGATGGTTGTTCACGCCAGCTGTACACGTAATCTTCATTTTCAACTTGTCTTGCTTCGTCACTGAACGTCAGCGCATGGCGAGTATCAATCATAACGGCGACTTCATCGGTAAATTTCTTCTTGTATTCAAGGCCAGCTTTGAATGCCTTTGGATGAGGCCCGTGACTAAAGCCAGCGGGGTGGAAAGTGACCATTCCGGCTTCAATGTTATCTCTGCTAAAGAAGTCTCCAGCGTGATAAAACAACACTTCATCGTAGTCATCATTGTTATGGTAAAACGGTACTTTGAGTGCACCAGGGTCACTTTCGATAGGCCTAGGCACGAAGGTACAAACGACAAACCCGCCCCCAACAAATGTCGTGTGCGCTGACGGTGGTAAATGGTACCGATGAGACATCAATGGCCTAATGTCTCGCCAGTTCAGCTTCACGACCGACAAATCCCCATGCCAGCCAATGGCATCAAGAGGGTTAAAAGGATACGTAATCACGCTGACTTGATCGTGTCGTTTCACTTGTACCTGAGTCGACTCTTCTGAATACTGCGCTTTGAACGCATCGTTAATACTCGGAACTTCCAGCACCGCAGGGTCAAAAACGGCATGATTCCCCACCAAGCCTTTTTCAGGCAACGAATAGGCGTCATCGGTATTTTCAATCATAAGGACGAACAACGGCTCTTTGACTTCTAAGCGCCAAGTTGTCGAACGAGGGATCATCACGTAATCCCCCTCTGAAACAGACAAATGACCATAGTCTGAAAACAGTTCTGCTGTACCTTGGTGAATGAACAATAGTTCATCCCCATCGGCATTGCGCACTAAGTGCTGCATGTCTTGGTCGATTCGCCACACTTTGACTTTAACGTCATTGTTATGCAGCAACGCAGGCACCGCCCAAGGTGACGTTTGATCGGCTTGTTTGACCTGAGTAAAGTCAAAAGCGCGTGGTTTCAGCTCACCTTCCCATTCACTCCACCCCGTAGGAGCGTGTTGATGGTGAAAGTGAGCAGCAGGGCCGAAGAATCCACTTCGACCTGCTTCACGCTCATAGATACCGCCCTCAGGAAAGTCGGCATGAGCCTGTTTTGAGCAAACGCCTTCCTTATGGGGATAAGAAATAGGCTTATGCATTATCTAATACCCCTCGACGAATTTGATCTTCTTCAATCGATTCAAATAGCGCTTTAAAGTTACCCTCACCAAACCCCTCATTGCCCTTACGCTGAATGATTTCGAAGAATACTGGACCAATCACTGTTTGGGTGAAGATCTGCAGCAAGATTCCATCTTTCATTGGCGCGCCATCAATCAGGATGCGCAGCTCTCTTAAATCGTCTTTATTTTCACCATGTCCGACAACACGCTCATCCACTTTTTCATAGTAAGTGTCAGGAGTTGGCATAAAGTCCATACCACCATCACGTAAAGTGCGAACCGTTTGGTAGATGTCGTCTGTGGTCAGGGCGATATGTTGAATACCTTCCCCTTTATACTCACGGATGAACTCTTCAATCTGAGATTTGTCATCAGAAGACTCGTTAATAGGAATACGTATCTTGCCACAAGGCGCCGTCATCGCTCGGCTTACTAGCCCAGTCAACTTACCTTCAATATCGAAATAGCGGATCTCTCTGAAGTTGCCGATACGCTCATAAAAGCCAGACCACACATCCATGTGCCCCTGTTTCACATTGTGAGTCAGGTGATCAATTTC
Source organism: Vibrio profundi (assembly GCF_043642225.1). Classification (GTDB taxonomy): domain Bacteria; phylum Pseudomonadota; class Gammaproteobacteria; order Enterobacterales; family Vibrionaceae; genus Vibrio; species Vibrio profundi_A. The sequence goes on from NZ_JBHZSF010000002.1 coordinate 76,560, forward strand.
ATACAGGCCAGTGTCTTTTTTTGCTAAACGCTGATCAGCATCTTCGTAAAAACAAAAATCGACATCGTAAATATCACGAGAACCATAGCGATCTACGAAATAAAGCAGACTATCGCCGATGCCATAAATCGCAGGAATACTCAATTCCATAGGTCCAATTTGGGTTTGATAAGGTTTACCACCATTGGCGATAGCATGATCAAACGCGACCTTTGCATCTTTAACACGAAATGCCATACCGCATACTGACGGGCCATGAATCGAAGCAAACTCTTCAGCTTGGCTGTGCGGTTCTGCATTCACGATAAAGTTGATATCGCCTTGGCGATACAGCCATGCCTCTTTAGAGCGATGTTTCGCAATCTCCGCAAAGCCTAATGAACTAAACAGCGACTTAAGTTGCGCGATCCCTTCTGTATTGGCAGCGGTATATTCTACAAACTCAAATCCATCTGTACCGAGTGGGTTAAATACAGTCGACATGCTCTACTCCCTTAGATTCTTCATTACATTTATGAACGTTCAACGACGCTTGCGTTGATACAATTAACTTGAATCAAAATTGCCACAGATGGAAATATTCATAGAAACTAGATAGATAGGTGTTTAATCACTCGAAGTGTAAAACTAAAAATACATAAATTTAACATTAAGTTAACATTTTTGATTTTTCTTATCTTTCAGTAACCTATAGGAAAACCCAACTGTACAACTCTCAGTACAGGCAAATTTAGAGATGTAAAAATAGACATTGGGATTCCATCGCGTGCTTTTTAAACACTCACGACCAAAATAATTGATTTCAGTCAAAGGAGAAGCATATAGAAAGTCAAGTTATAGAATACTTCATTCTCTAACAGTACAATGATTGTTATCCGTATTTTACACCATAAAAATCCAGTTCAATGCCTAAACGTAGTAAAGAAGACACCCTAATTACCATCAACACCATACTTGATACTGCTTGTCGCCAGTTACTAGAACTTGGCTATGACAAGATGTCTTACACTACATTAAGTAAAGAGACCGGAATCTCTCGTACTGGTATTAGTCACCATTTCCCAAAGAAAACGGATTTTACTTCAGCGCTCGAAGGGCGATTGATCAAGCTCGCTGTTGAGCAACTCGACATCACCACCTCTTTGCCAGCGCTTTCTTCAAGTTGGACAGATGCCCTATCAGACAGCCGTTTCATGTCAGTGTTTAAACTTGTATTCCATCATTCGATTATGAGCTGTGATGACTGCAATTTTTCCCATAGCTTTATTGAAAAAATCATCACTCTCATCGTGCATGAATTAGGGGAAGAAGCACGTAAAGAAGTGGAGTGGATGATTGGTCGAACCTTAATCACTATGGCCAGATAAACATATATCACCGTTCTAAAGTCACCCTGTCCTTCTATTTCAGAGCTTAACCATAAGGTTCTGACTCCATAGGCCTGCATCAAAAGCGAAAATTCATTTTTCGATTCCAAGCGCTTAACACCTGATTCCTATACAGGTTATCAATCCTAAAGTTACACGACATTCACCTCACGACAGAATTATCGCCTTTTATTTAAGATCCGAACGATATATTGATTTAGCGCAGACAATTCTCCCGTAAAGCAGGGCTATATTGTGTTTCCTGTTCCTACAACTAGCGGCACTTATACGCTGCTAGCCCATAATGAGAAGTTAACAAATGACCCAAATTAATGAACAACGTTTAGTCGAACACTTTTTCGAATTGGTAAAAATTGATAGTGAATCAAAAAATGAAAAAGCGATTGCAGAGGCTCTTGCTGAACAGCTAGGAGAGTTAGGCTTTGAAGTCCACAAACTTGCAGTTCCAGAAGAAGTATCTAACGGTTTTAATATTTACGCGAAACTAGAAGGCTCACTAGAAGGCAGTACTGTGTTCAGCTGCCACATGGACACTGTCACTCCAGGTATCGGCATCGAGCCGATCATTGAAGACGGCATCATTCGCTCTAAAGGCAACACGATTCTTGGTGGCGATGATAAATCTGGCATTGCCGCTATCATGGAAGCGGTTCGCTGCATTAAGGCCGAAGGGTTAGCGCATCAAACGATTGAAATCGCTTTTACTGTATATGAAGAAGGCGGTTTGTTTGGCTCTTTGAATTTCGATATGTCTTATATCCAGTCGAAGAACGCCATCGTTCTTGATACTGGTGGCCCTATCGGCACGATTGTTAATGCAGCCCCTGGCCAACAGAAAATCGTTGCAAACATCACAGGCCGCCCGGCTCACGCAGGCCTAGCGCCAGAAGAAGGCATCAGCGCAATCCAAGTCGCGGCAGATGCGATCACAAAAATGAACTTACTGCGTATCGACGAAGAAACAACCGCGAACATCGGGGTAATTGAAGGCGGACAAGCGACAAATATTGTAATGCCAGAGCTGCAAGTCGTTGCCGAGGCTCGTTCTCTTAATGCCGATAAACTCACGCAGCAAGTTGATCACATGATCAACACATTCAAAGCAAGCGCGGAGCAGTTTGGTGCCGAAGTAGAAATCGAGTCAACTCGCGCTTACGATGCTTTCGTCATTGCCGATGATCACCCGCACATTGAATCCATTAAAGCTGCATTTGAGTCATTAGGTGTTACACCAAACACCAAACGTACTGGCGGCGGTAGTGATGCCAACAACTTTAATGCGAAGGGTTTAACGACCGTGAACCTATCGACAGGTATGGCGAAAGTACATACAACAGAAGAGTACATCGCTATCAGAGATATGGTTTCTATTACTGAGTTCGTGGTTGCTTACGTCACTAGCCAGTAATCAAATATTCGATACAAGAAAAGCCGAGCTCATGCTCGGCTTTTTATTAAAACCCACGTCGGCGCCAAAAATAGCCTTCATCTCTTGCGTAAAGATTGAAAGTCTTATCAGCTATAATCTTACCTTTCATCTCGATCGTCATGCGCCACTTCCCCACTTTATTGTCTGCGGGCTCCCAAATCGTGTCACCTAAGTAAAAGTCCCAATCATTACTGCCAACGTACTCTTCTCCGTCAAACGGCTCTAATACTTCTCCAGACTCTGTTGTGATACCTGGATGGTAAATGCAATAGCGGACTTTCTCGCCTTTCGCTTTTTTAATATTAACGATATAGCCAAACTCAATATCAATGTCTGCAGGGACTTCAGTTGTAAACTCTTGAATTTTGGGAAGCTGCTTGGACTTTGAATCCCATGTTGAATATATACCGTAAGAGGTCATATCCACGATTACCGAACGTTTTGCCATTATTTCTTCTTCTAGTTTTGCCAATCACGCTTCATGCGTTTTACCACCGCATCACTGACACCATGAATGTTATCAAATTGCCCTGTGCATACTTCAATAACTAACTCAGCCTGATATCGCTTTGCCAGTTTTCGGTAGAACGTCATTTCCCATTGCTTAACAAAAGTATTGGATACCACGACACTTTCGCCTTGCTGAAGCCACTTTTCTGTTTGTTGCTGACACCAAGTATGAGCCTGCGTCAGCTGGGTAGGTTCAAATTTATAATGTCCTTGCGCATCTACAAAGTACATGTCTGCCTCGACATGCTTGGCCTGATACGTTTTTGCTTTGGTCGATTTTCCGGAACCGGGCAACCCTCGGATTAAGATGAGTTTCAAATTTGATAACCACTGTTAGTAACAATAAAACACCGCATCTATAGATCCTATACCAATCCGCAATGTCTTGCTTCACTATCTATATAAAACATAGAGTTAACGTATCAGCTTTCAACCCTCGCAATCTTCCGTTTGTTGTCCTTGACGAGAAATAGACACTTAGCTATTTTAAGGTACAGACCCCAGTATACTGTATGGTCACTGTAAAACTAGAAAGTCAGTAACGACTACACTGAAAGGATTAGGCTAAATAGTTTCTAACTTGATCACATTCCGTATCGACATCACTATCATTATACGTTAAGTTTAGATGTATAGACGTCTACATATCTAGCTTAGGGAGAAAGCTGTGCCAATTCGTATTCCAGATCAACTGCCAGCATCCAATGTTCTTCGTGAAGAAAACATTTTCATCATGCCGCTATCAAGGGCTTCCACTCAGGAAATTCGTCCGCTGAGAGTGTTGATCCTGAATCTCATGCCTAAGAAAATCGAGACGGAAACTCAGTTCTTACGCTTATTATCAAATAGCCCACTTCAAGTTGATGTTGAGCTACTGCGGATCGACGACCGCCCGAGTAAGAACACACCAACAGAGCATCTAGACAACTTTTACCGCCAATTTGAAATGGTAAAAGATCGCAACTTTGATGGACTGATCATCACTGGTGCTCCTTTAGGCTTGGTGCAATTTGAAGATGTGATTTATTGGGAACACCTGCAAACCATCATGAACTGGGCCAAAAAACACGTCACATCTACATTGTACGTGTGTTGGGCAGCGCAAGCAGGCTTGAAGCTTCTTTATGATCTGCCAAAGCGTACTCGAAAAGAGAAGCTATCGGGTGTTTACAACCATGAGATCCACCAGCCATATAACCCAATTTTGAGAGGCTTTGACGATACCTTCTTAGCGCCTCATTCTCGTTATGCAGACTTCTCACCGGAATACTTATCTGAGCACACAGACTTAGATATTCTTGCAACTTCTGATGTCGCTGGCGTGTATTTAGCCGCAACCAAAGACAAGCGAAATGTCTTTGTGACAGGCCACCCAGAGTACGACTCTCACACCCTGCACAATGAATACATCCGTGATTTAGGTGAAGGCATGGAACCTGTTATTCCGATCAACTACTATCCGAACAACAACCCAGATAACAAGCCTGTGGCAAGTTGGCGAAGTCATGGTCACTTATTGTTCTCTAACTGGTTGAACTATTGCGTTTACCAACAAACACCTTACGATTTGGACGCTTTCAGCGAAGAGAATTTCACGAAAGACGACTAAAATCAGACTCTTAAGAAAGCCGCGCACATTCGCGGCTTTTTTTGTGCTGTATGAGTCGCAATCTCTCTGCTGAGCACTCACTGTGATTCACATGATTTCATATCATTATGCTTCGTTTTCAAGGAGCTAGATCATGCCTTCAATAGTAGCAAAGCTATCACTGACTCTCACTGTTGCACTCTTGCTTCCCGGTTGCGTGACCGTCACAGATGGCCCACCAAAAGTAGAATCCGATCCGAAGGAGATGGCAGAGTCTCGAATTGCCTTGGGCTTGGGCTACCTAGAGAAAGGAAACATGGTCCGCGCGCGCGAAAATCTTGAGCTCGCTATCAAACATGCTCCACATTATTACCGCGCTCAAATTTCCATGGCTCACTATTTCGAGCAAGTTGGGGAAACAGCCGAAGCCGCTAAAACCTATAAAAAGGCCTTAAGACAAGACCCGAGAAATGGAAACGTACTCAACAATTACGGAACGTTTTTGTGCAAGCAGGGTGAATACGAAAAGGCAGATCAGTATTTTAATCGAGCAATTGAACAACCCTACTATTACTTAGTTTCTGCAAGTTATGAAAATGCTGCGTTATGCGCGTTAAAGTCTGGGAAAAATGACCAAGCCAAATATTACTTCACGCGAGCGCTAGACCACGATCCAATAAGGGCCCGTTCAATCCTGCAGCTGTCACAATTAGAAGTCCAAGATGAAGAGTTTACCAATGCCCGCATCCGCCTAATGAAATTCCATCAAATGTATGGTTACCAAATCCCATCATTGAAAATTTTGGTCGAGCTAGAAAATAAAGCCGGCAACGCTGCACTAGAAAAGAAGTACCAAACAAAGCTTGATGAATTGATAGCGAAAGTTTGAGGACAAGATTAAAGCCGTTATAAAGAGAAAGACTCGTGAAAGGGAATCCCCTCATCACGAGTCTTTTTTCGAATTAGGCCTTTTACGCTTCGCCAAAGGCTTGTTCATGCGTTTGTTTTCTCGATACAAAATCACAATAAAAATGAGAATGCCGATAACAAACAAAGTCGCAAAAATGACTTCTAACCCTTCACAAATGACGTCTGGTTCGCAGGGGAGATAAATTTCAATATCCATAACACCTCCCCCGTTTCTAAGCTCTATTAAGTTTAGTCTACTTCAAAGAAATCCACGTTTTGCGCTCAGCTTTATCCATATACGTCCAAGCAACAAACCGGCTTATTTTCTGCCCTTGGCTCATTTCAACGACTTTTACTTGTTTAGCACCTAATTTATCTAAGGCCGCTTTAAGCGTCGGGACGTTTTCCTTCTTTGAAATTAAGGTTGTAAACCAAAGCACTTGCGTCGCAAATAGCTGACTTTCTTTGGCGAGCTTAGTAATAAATGCAGCTTCACCACCTTCACACCATAACTCTGCTTTTTGACCACCAAAATTAAGCGCAGGTGAATTGGTATAAGCAGGGCGTTTCAGCTTCGCTGACTTGCCTTGTCTCTTATTTCTATTTGCCGCTAAGTTATCCAACTTACGCTGCGTGCCCTTTTGCGCTTCCTCAAGAGACTGATGAAATGGAGGGTTACAAGTTGTGACATCGTAACGTTCATTTTCACCGATAATGCCTTTAAACATGAAGTCGGCATTCCCTTGAAGCTTGCATCGGATCTTACCTTTTAATACCGGATTTACTTCAGCAATAAAATTTGCAGCTTTGATGGATACAGGGTCTACATCACTGCCTTTGTATTTCCAACCATATTCAGTTACCCCAACGATAGGGTAAATACAGTTCGCCCCGACACCTATATCAAGCGCTTGAACAGATTTGTGTGGGTATGGTTGGCCTTCGCTGTCTGCATTAAGTAAATCCGCCACTCGGTGGATGTAATCGGCGCGGCCTGGAATTGGCGGGCATAAGTACCCCTCCGGAATGTCCCAGTGCTTCACACCATAATGATGTGAGAGCAAAGCTTTGTTTAGCATTTTAACGGCCGTAGGATCTGAAAAATTGACCGTACTTTCACCTACTGGATTTTTAACAACGAATTGCTTTAGCTCTGGTAGCGCTTTTACCAAAGCTACGAAGTCATAGCGCCCCGTGTGCTGGTTTCGAGGGTGTAGCCCCGTTTTTTTCATAGTCGTTTTTGACGAGCCTACTCCGCTCACTTTTTTACTGATTGGCTTTTTTACGCTCTTATTCTTATTAGAGCCTGAGCCAGTCTTACTCCCAGTAACTGGTTTCCTCTTGTTCGAAGCTGGCTTTTTCTTAGCCAAACTCAACACTGGCTTTTTGATTTTTTTATCTTGGCTCATTCGGCTATTTCTTCAACTCTAAATAAATCATGAACAAACGGGCATCCAACTCTAGCTGGTGATAATCCGGTTCCATATGGCAGCATAGCTGATAGAAAGATTTATCGTGCTCTTTCTCTTTAATATGAGCGAGCTCGTGTACCACTAGCATTCTCAATAGTGGCTCAGGCGCATTTTTAAAGATGCTCGCAATACGAATCTCGTTTTTCGACTTTATCTTACCGCCATGATTTTTTGCCACGTAGCTATGAAGCCCCAATGCATTGTTTATCAGGTGGATTTTGTTGTCGTATATCACTTTACTGATCGGAGAAGTTTTCTTCATGTAGCGATTCTTAATTTCGATCGCGTAGTCAAAGAGTGCTTTCTCGTTCTTTATATTGTGATATTTAGGGTAACGGGAATCGAACCAAGGCACTAGTTTCCCTGATTCAATCAGCTGTGAGACTTGGGAAACAATATGTTCCGGATACCCTTGGATATAGCGTAAAGATGAATGCATTTCTGAAATGATGAAATTCTAAAGGCGCACAGTGTACCTGATCACGCTTTTCTATTCACGATAGATTCGCTACACTTCGCCCCAGATACACCAAGAGATGATTAAAGATGAAACGTGTTGTGTTATACGTGGCAGACAAATGCCCTCACTGTAAAGACGCTCAACGATACCTAGATTCAAAAAACATTACTTACAGACTCACGAACGCAAAAATGCAACGAGGCCGAAAAGAGCTTCAAGCCATGGGCGCACGTTCTATCCCAGTCCTTAAAATTGGCGATCAAGTGATGGTAGGCTGGAACCAAAAGAACTTTGATAAGATGTATAATTCAAAGAACTAAAACAGATAATACAAATTGGCGCGACGTGCCGATTTGTATTTTGGTCATGCTCAAACATACCGCTTAACGAAGTCGATGAAGGTTCTGTCTGCTTTCGATAAGTAACCTTCTTTTCTCCACGCTAACGCGAGTTTTAACTTTACTGGCGGGCTAAACGGAACACCGACAACTTCATGCTCATGCTCGGTGACCAATTCCAATAGTGCGGTGATGGCAAATTCCTGTTTAACAATTGAGAGAATCATCGGCAGAAGATTACTTTCGAAAGCGATGTTCATATCGAAGCCGTGCTGCTCATGCACCCCATCAATAAAATCGCGATGAAAATATCCAGGCTTAAATAAGATTAAATCCTCCTGGAAGAATTCCTCGAACTCTATTGAGTCTTTCTGTGCGAGGTCATGCTTGCCCCCGACTACCGCGAGCATCTCACTATCGAGTAAGTGATCGGTTTCAAGATCATTCGGTACATTAGCGTCGTTAATCACCCCGATGTCTAACTCACCATTTAGCAACATTTGCCGAATGGATTCGGTGCCAGCATCAATTAAAGTAAGCTTTAAATTAGGGTATTGGCTTTTGAACGCCATTAATATTTTCGGAAAGAAATAGCTGCCCATCATACTGGGAGCCCCTAAACGAACCTCCCCTTTTTCGAGCCCTTTCAGCTCGTTCATTGCAAGCTCCGCATCAGAAAACTGTTGAGCGATACGCTTTGCGTGTTCGTACAATGCTTGCCCTTCTTGAGTCAGCGTTACCGACTTATCCCCTCTTCTAAATAGCGAGAGCTCTAAACTCTGTTCTAGCTTTTTAATAGAGATGCTTAGTGCCGGTTGAGCGATGTGCAACGCCTTCGCAGCATGCGTAAAGTTGCCATGCTCTGCAACCGCTAAAAAGTGACGTAAAGGTTTGGACTCAAGCATTACACCGCCATATCAAAAATATATTAAGACTATAGGTTTAATATATTTCTTAAATCCATAGGTGACTGATACTTTACTCACAAATTAATAAGGATTTAGAACATGATCGAACTTGGCACGGCGCAATATAAAAAAGTCACTCAATCACTCGCGATTGGTTCGTTCATCATTTTTTGTAATCTGTATGTCTTTCAACCTATCCTCCCTTACCTGTCTCATCATTTCTCGGTAAGCGAGCTAGAAATAAACTGGTTGTTCGCAAGCACAACATTAGCGCTATCATTTAGCCTAGTGCCATGGGCTGTCTCTTCTGAAAGCTTCGGGCGCAAACCTGTCATACTGTTTGGGCTATTCATGATCCCTTTAGTGGGGGGGCTCATGCTTCTAACGGAATCTCTTCCAGTGTTAATTGGTGCTCGCGCACTGATGGGAGTTGCGATCGCAGCCTTTGCGGCAGTCGCGGTGGCGTATATGGTCGAAGAGTTAAGTCCTAAGGCGTTTTCAATAGCGATTGGTGGTTACATTGCCGCGAACTCGTTAGGTGGCATCTTCGGGCGGGTTGCCGGTGGCATTATCACCGACTACTTTGAATGGAAAAGTGCGGTACTTTTCTTCGTGATTTTCTCTTTATTAGGCGCCTTGTTTGTCTACTTTAGACTTCCCGAACAGAAAAACTTCACGCCACAAAAAGGCTTATTCTTCCATCATAATCGCGCCGTTATTAAACATATTTCCAATCGAACCATTTGGTTAGCCATGTTGATTGGTGGGGCTAATTTTGCTTTATTCGTCAATCTCTATTCAGTCATGGGCTTTCGCCTCGTCGCAGAACCACACCATTTGCCAGTAGGTATCGCGTCTATGATTTTCCTTTGCTACTTAGCAGGCACGTTAAGCTCTAAACTGAGTAGCCGATGGGCAGCGTCTCGCAACCCGCTCATAGGGGTGGCACTTGGGACTTCCATCAGTATGCTGGGAATGTGGATTTCCGCTGTCGAGTCGATCTTCTTCATGCTTGTAGGATTATTGCTTATCAGCTTTGGGGCTTTTTTCACTCATACCTTGGCTTACGCTTGGGTGAGCCAAAAAGCCACGCACGCAAAAGCGACCGCAACCGCACTTTACCTCGTTCACTACTATATTGGCGGTAGTTTAGGTGGTTTCGTTCTACTCTATTGTTGGCAGAACTTTGCATGGAACGGTGTAATCGCAGGTGGCATGTTGTTTTACATTACGATCTTCATGCTGCTGCATTCGCTTAATAAACAATCAACACCGGTAATGAAATCTACTGTGAACTGCCATTAAGCTGTTCTGATTGACCCACGTTCTGATATCCTTGGGCAAAAATAGAATACTGGAACTTTTCATGCCTTCAAAAACTTCAACAGACGTTCAAACTATTCACGATCAAGTGAAGCAGTGGCTAGATGATGTGGTCATTGGGTTAAACCTCTGCCCCTTTGCTGCTAAGCCTCAACGTAATAAGCAAATCAAAATCTTTGTAAGCCTGGCTGAAACAGAAGAAGCATTGCTAGAAGACATCATGGCGCATTTTATTGAACTCGATAACACGCCAGTGAAGGAGTTAGAAACAACATTGGTTGTCGTGCCAAACATGTTAGGTGACTTCTTTGATTACAACATGTTTATTGATTGGATAGAGGCGTTAATCAAGCAACAAGATTGGGAAGGTGTTTATCAAGTCGCAACTTTCCACCCGGATTATTGCTTTGGCGGGGCCGATCCAGAAGATGATGAAAACCTTACAAACCGTTCTCCTTACCCGGTTTATCATTTGATCCGTGAAGCAAGTATGGAAAAGGTTCTAAAACACTACCCGAACCCTGAAGCGATTCCAGACACCAATATCGCGCGTGTTGAATCGTTAACAAATGAAGAACGTAAAAAGCTCTTTCCTTATTTGTTCCGCTAAACTTTCGGTCAGTTAGAGTGCTGCAGCCCAGTAAGTACACTAAGTGATTTCATTGGTAAGTTGGCATCGATAGTGGCGAGAGATAAGCAGATCTCGCCCTTTATCTTTAGCCTCATATAAACACTTATCCGAATAACTGATTAAGCGATCCAACGTAGATTTTTTGTCACCTTCTTCAGCATCGTTTGACAAAATAAAGTGGCACACTCCAACCAATACCGTCACAGACTTCCCTTCCAGCTCAATACTGCGAATGGCTTGCAACAGTTGCTGTAACTTCAGTCCCACTTCTTGCGAATTGGCATTGGGGTACCATAAAACAAATTCTTCTCCCCCAAATCGGCCTACGAAGTTACGATCGTTCACATGCGAGGCGATTACCTGAGCGACATTCTTAAAACCTCATCGCCATATTGAAGTAGAATGTAATTCTTATACCAAATACTTTGAACCAATCACGACTAATTTTACCCCCAACGTGATAATTTGATTGGATAAGCGTTAGCGCCCGATTCCGAGCTTTGTTAAAATACCGGATTAAAATTCATCAATGGACACCTTCATGAACTTGTCTCAGCTTACCCAAGAAATTTTTAACCACTTATACAAAGATATCGAAGAGTTTCGTGGCACATTTGATTTACCTGTCGCTTCTCCAGAAAGCCTAGATGAAAAAGCTGACACGCTACATACTTCGCTTGCGATTGAAGAGTTGACGGAACTGGCTGAAGCAGATTGCAAGACTGAGCAAGCAGACGCTATTGTCGATACGGTTTATGTTCTAATGGGACGCTTGGTTCATTTAGGGCACAGCAAAGTTGAAGATAACCTAGCCATCAGCTACCTGATCGATCTTCTTCTTAACGTCGCGAAAAATCGCGCGATTGATTTCTTACCATGTTGGGATGAAGTTCATTCAAGCAACATGAGCAAAGTATGTCGTAATGAACAAGAGTTCGCAGATACTGAAACGCACTATGCTAAACAAAACATCAAGCTGACAGCCGTTCAAAAAGGTGACTACATCATTGCTAAATGTGCTGAAGATGTAGTGGACCAAGGTAAAACGATTCGCCAAGGCAAAGTGTTAAAGTCTGTTTACTATCGTCCTGCAGACCTTGCAGCATTGAACGCTTAATTTGCCCAACTCAGTTCAATGACAAAGCCCCTCTACATAACGAGGGGCTTTTTTGTATATGGCGCTTAGATTTTGTATGTAGCGCTTAGAACAAGCGACGCTTTAACCCAGTCCTTTCCAAAATCCTGGTAGAAATCTCTTCAACAGACATGCTAGAAGTATTGATATAAGGAATCGCCTCTCTACGAAACAAAGCTTCGACGCTATACAGCTCTGTAATGCATTGCTCTTCACTCGCATAGTCACTATCCGCAAGACGGTTGCTTCTTATCTCTGTGAGCCTTTGGGGATCAATAGTTAATCCGAACAACTTATGACGATTGATTTCAAATTCAGGTAACAGCCGTAGCTTCTTAATATCATCATCAATAAATGGGTAGTTAACGACACGTAAACCGAACTGCATGGCCATATACAAGCTTGTTGGCGTTTTGCCGCTACGAGACACCCCAAGTAATATCACATCAGCTTTATGAAGATCTTTCAGCGACACACCATCATCATGAGCTAGCGTGTATTCTATCGCGGCAATACGATCGAAATACCCTTCAGAATCTTTACTAACACTGTGCGAGCGTTGAAGCTGTGGTTTGGCTTCTAGGTTCAAATCGTCTTGAACCGACTTGACCAGGTTTTCCAGCACATCATAAAAATGACCATTAGACTGAAGTAAGCGAGCCTTGATCTCTGGAATGACGATAGAGAAAAAAACCAGCGGCAAAATCCCGGTCGATGCATAAGATAACTCGATCTGCTTAATCAGCTCGTCGAGCTTGTCTTCACTCTCGATAAACGGGAACGTTTTTTCGTTAGCTCGAAACGGAAATTGCGCCAATACCGTATGGCCCAAGGTTTCACAAGTGATGGCTGTTCCATCAGAAACGTAGAATACATCACGACTTTGAATAATAGTTTGCATATATTATTTAATATTTAAAATTTTTTTGAGTAGGATAGCTAAACAATAATACCGATAACCTACTAGGGCATTCCACTACGTTCCCCACAGCTTTAAGAAATAATTCTATTTTTTTCAGCCAATACGTAAACGTTTGCTCTCCCCTACAAACTTGCTGCAATGTTTCCGGAGATTAACATGCAAAAGTACACCCTTTGGTTCAACACGCTATCTATGAATGATGTCGACAAAGTCGGCGGAAAGAATGCTTCACTCGGCGAGATGGTATCTAACCTATCTAATGCCGGTGTTTCTGTTCCTAATGGATTCGCGACTACTTCGTTTGCTTTTCACCAATTCCTACAATACGAACAGTTAAACGACCGCATTTACGCCCTGCTAAACAAACTGGATGTCGAGGATATCGATGCGCTTCGTGAAACCGGAGCGACTATCCGTCAATGGATCCTCGATGCACCGTTCCCAACCGAGCTCGAAGATGATATCCGCGCGTTATACTCGACCCTTGTTGAAGATAATGAAGAGTTGTCCGTGGCGGTTCGCTCATCAGCAACTGCGGAAGACCTTCCAGATGCCTCGTTTGCTGGACAACAAGAAACCTTTTTGAATGTAAAAGGCATCGATGCTGTACTAGAAGCGACCAAGCACGTATACGCTTCCCTATTTAATGACCGTGCCATCTCATACCGTGTTCATCAAGGGTTTGACCATGAAGGTATCGCGCTATCTGCGGGTATACAGCGCATGGTTCGTTCGGACAAAGCGTCTTCAGGCGTGATGTTCACACTGGACACCGAATCGGGTTTTGATCAGGTTGTTTTCATTACCTCTTCTTGGGGTTTAGGGGAAATGGTGGTTCAAGGTGCGGTTAACCCAGATGAGTTCTACGTACACAAACCATCTTTAGAAGTGGGTAACCACTCAATCATCAAACGAACTTTTGGCTCCAAGCAGATCAAGATGATCTACGCCAATAGCCAAGAGATCGGTAAGCAAGTTGAAATCATCGATACGGATGAAACTGAAAGAAATCAATTCTCTCTGACCGATACCGAAATTGAACAACTTGCTCACCAAGCGTTGATTATCGAGCGTCACTACGAGCGTCCGATGGACATCGAGTGGGCCAAAGACGGCATCGACGGTAAGCTGTACATTGTTCAGGCTCGCCCAGAAACGGTGTGTTCTCAAAGCGACAAAAATGTCGTTGAGCGCTTCCAACTTAACGCTAAAGCGGACGTACTTATCGAAGGCCGTGCGATTGGTCAGAGAATTGGTAGTGGCCCAGTAAGATTAGTGAAATCACTAGATGAAATGTCACTAGTCCAAGACGGCGACGTACTTGTTACCGACATGACAGACCCTGATTGGGAACCGGTCATGAAGAAAGCCTCTGCTATCGTAACCAACCGTGGGGGTCGTACGTGCCACGCCGCTATCATTGCCCGTGAACTTGGCATCCCAGCGATTGTAGGGTGTGGTGACGCGACTCAGAAGCTGACATCAGACCAAACTGTCACCGTTTCATGTGCAGAGGGTGAAACTGGCTTTGTTTACCAAGGTGAACTGGATTATGAAGTGCGCCAGTCTTCTGTCGACGAGCTGCCTATTCTTCCAACCAAAGTCATGATGAATGTTGGTAACCCAGATCGTGCCTTCGATTTCGCCCAATTACCTAACGAAGGTGTAGGACTGGCACGTTTGGAGTTCATCATTAACAAAATGATCGGAATCCACCCGAAAGCATTACTCAACTTTGATAGCCAATCCGATGAGCTAAAAGCTGAGATCACTGAGCGTATCAAAGGCTACAAAGATCCGATCGATTTCTACGTCAGCAAATTAACAGAAGGCATCGCTACTATTGGCGCGGCGTTTTGGCCTAAGCGCGTTATCGTTCGTATGTCTGATTTCAAATCGAACGAATACAGCAATCTAGTGGGTGGACAAGGTTATGAACCTCATGAAGAGAACCCTATGCTGGGCTTCCGAGGCGCCTCTCGTTACATTTCTAACACCTTCGAAGATTGTTTTGAGCTTGAGACTCAAGCAATCAAACAAGTAAGAAATGAAATGGGTTTGAAGAACGTCGAAATCATGATTCCATTCGTTCGTACCCCAAGTGAAGCTGCGTCAGTTATCGACCTGTTAGCGAAATTTGATTTGCGCCGAGGTCAGGATGGCTTGAAAGTGATCATGATGTGTGAACTTCCTTCTAACGCTGTATTAGCTGACGAGTTCTTGAAGTATTTTGATGGATTCTCGATTGGTTCAAATGACATGACCCAGCTGACGCTTGGCCTAGACCGTGATTCTGGTGACGTTGCTCACCTCTTTGACGAACGTAACCCAGCGGTTAAAGCCATGCTCAAGTTAGCTATTGATGCTGCGACCAAGTCGGGTAAATACGTCGGTATTTGTGGTCAAGGCCCATCTGATCATGATGACTTCGCAGAATGGTTGATGGAACAAGGCATTAGCTCTGTATCATTGAACCCTGACACGGTTGTTGATACTTGGCTAAAATTAGGCAAGGTTAACGACGCTTAATTCCTCTCTAAACGTTCCAAAAGCGCTGATATTTATCAGCGCTTTTTATTTTTTTGGGCTCACTTTAGTTCCTCGTTTAATAAACCTAAACATGAGTTAAAAACAACTGGATATTATCAGATGTTTTCCCCCGCTATGATTTGACTATCAAGTCAAAAGGGAAACGCGTATGAATGAGCTAAGAGAACACTGTAACCAGATTGACGTTCACTTATCCGAAGAGGAAGTTAAACACTTAGGTTGGAGTGAAGACAAAGGCTGGATAATCGAATCGGTAATATTCCTGATGATCGTGGTGGCACTCTGCCTGCTCATTTGGACCAATATGTTTTCGAAATGAGACAGTAATATTGGGTTAACCTGCAAGGCTGTTAACCAAATAGGAGGTACGATTCTCCATCGACTGTAGCTTGCTTCACTTTAGTTTTAAAAACGGTTTCTAACTTCTCTGGAACAAGTACGTCAGCAACTGCACCGCAACTTTGTAGGACACCTTTATCTAGCAGAAGCACCTGTTCAGCATGTCTCAAAGTTTTGTTGATATCGTGGTTTGCCATGATGACCGCAATACCTAAGCCAGCCACTCGTTCGATCAGCTTATACAGCAAAGTCGATTGAGCGATATCTAGAGGGGCTGTTGGCTCATCTAAAATCAAAAGTTGAGCGTAAGGGTTTAGGGAAGGCCATATCTGCAGGCACATGGCTGCTAATCGAACTCGTTGCCATTCCCCACCGGAAAGAGCCTGAATCGAGCGATGAAGTTTATCGCTGATCTCAAGCATGTGAGTAATTTCATCTAACGCGTACTGAATATCCTCTTGCTGCCCTTTTGCACTGGAAGGTACAGACAAAGCCAAAAATTGGAACACTTCTAAGCTAAATGCAGGTTTGGCATTTTGACTCAAATAGGCTCGGTATAAAGCAAGGTCCGAAATACCAATTTCTTTCAAATCAGTGTCGCCAAATTGAATGCAACCTCGATATTCGAAACCCACACCCGACAACGAAGACAACAAGGTACTTTTTCCACTGCCATTAGGGCCAATGACGTGAGTAACGGTACCGGGCTTTAGGTTGAAGGAAAGAGGAAGAAGCCTATCGCCAACGTGAATACTCTTAACGCGAATCATGATTTTTCACTAACATCCAAATAAAAATAGGAGCGCCGATACTGGTAGTCATTACACCAAGTGGCAACTCAGCCGAGTCCAGAAGTGTGCGAGCGCAAGTGTCTGCAAATACCAATAGTGCAGCCCCCGCGACCGCGGATAATGGAAGCAAAAATCGATTGTCGGTACCAATTGCCAGTCTCAGTAAATGTGGAACAACCAAACCTACGAAACTAATTACGCCACCAAGCGCGACCGCGCATCCTACTAGGATAGATACCGCGAAAATAAGCTTCCAGCGTAGTGAAGGAACATTCACGCCTAATTGAGCCGCGTGAGTTTCACCAATCATTAACTTGTCGAGCTTGTTACCTTGTCGACACAACCAGATGATCACTGGGATCATCACAATAGTTAGGGAGTGTTGATACCAGTTCACCCCTCCTAAGCTGCCCATCAACCAATACATTAACAGCCGTAAACTTAGATCGTCACTGAAATAAAACGCCCATGTCACCATCGCCCCAGACAATATACCAAGCGCAACACCAACAAGCAGCAAACGAGCGGTGGTTAACCTCATCGCTCGCGCCATGCTAACGAGAATGACAGTAAAACAAAGAGAGCCAAGCACTGCGGCGACCATAAACACTTCTGGTGTTGGAGAGAATGGTAAAAAGAATAGGACAATCACCATGGCTAAGCTCGCCCCACCAGAAATACCAAGCACACCAGGCTCAGCTAATACATTTCCGAGCAATACTTGTAAGCTAGCACCAGAGACGGCGAGTGCAGCACCGATCGCTATCGCAGCCAATAATCGTGGCAAACGCAAATCGATGAGAAGTTTTTCTTCAAGGGGGGATAGAGAGCCGAAAGGAGAAATGAAAAGATCACCCACCATGAGGTAAACACAGCTAAACACGACAAGCATTGCACTCATAGCAAAGATCGCGCGTTTCCATCGGGTGTGCTTTTGAACTATAAGCTGTTGAAAATCCATATCAGGCTACTTTATCAGTGGTGGCGTAACCTTACCTTCATCCCAAAACAACTTCAAGGTTCACAGCAAGCTGCGAACCTTGAAAATCAAGAGATTGAGTGTAATCGATTAAGGCTTAATCGTACACTAGCTGGTCATGTTCAAATCGAGTTTCAACTTCACAAACCATAAGCGCAGCACGCTGACCAATCGCAACATGTCGATTAGGGAAAACCACCGCTTCGTTTTCATTTTTGGCCATTAATGGCTTATCACCATCATGTCCAAAGACCTCACCATGTTTAAAGCTTGTGAAGTTTTCGACATTGTCTTCAAACATGAAATCAAAGTCATCATGTAAACGAACAATCGTACGACTTACACGATAAGTTATCGTTTTCTTAGGTAAGTGCTCAGGTTCAACTTCAGCCACTAGGTTTCTCATGGCCAAATCAAACGCCGTAAGTTTATCTAATTGGTTTTCGCCAATCCTAGCAACCTGGCCTAGCTCCATCGTCAAAGCTTGAGCTTCAAAGTTTTCAGCACTGTACCAACTGAATGTGCTTGATGGCGAGTTTGAAAGTAGAACCGCTTCAACATGCGCGCTATTAATAAATTCAATGAGCGCTTTACTACGAACAGCGTGTCTCACTTTCGGACTTACTGCAAACGAGTAATGTTTAGATAAACGGATTGCACAGTGCAGATCTAAGTGCCAACGAGTATCGACTTTAGTATCTTTATAAAACGAAGTGACAATCGTTTTAAGTTCGTCAGCGATAATCACTTCGCGATTGCTCTCACGCGCTTTATCGTCAAATAAGCGATTTAGATTTTCGTCTAAAAATCGAGTATGAGCGTTCGTCGCCTCAGGGTGAGCAATAATGAATAAACAACGGGCTTCAACATTTTGAAAACCAGTTTCAATATCTTCAATAAGCTTGTCGACAAGCTCCATCGGTGAGGTTTCATCACCATGAATACCGCACGAGAAAACAATATTCTTACTATCTTCTGTGTAATTTGCAGGAACAACTTCTAACACCCCACGGCGGTGTAAAGTCAGTTGAACTCCATTGGAAAGGACAGTTTGTCCTGCAAGCATTTCCTGTTCTAGATCTAGGCTGTCAAAAAGAAATGATTGGCGAAAGAGGGATTTCGTCATGCGCTACTCCTTAATTGCACGGCCGTATGTTAATAAATTGTACATGTTATTTTTGCAGCAAGGATCGCACTTATCGATAGAAATTTCATTTTCAATCACAATTATGTATCCGTTTGCCATAGCGGTGTGCATTGTACTCTACAACTCTTTGAGTTTTCAGGATGATTTCAGAGCCATGTAAACTAACACAGCTCTGAATTACGCTAAACAGAGCGAGATCAATGAATCTTACTGATTGAGCAATCTTTCAAATTCATCAACTTGTTCTTTCACCATGTCGATGCTTTGTTGCCAGAAATCGACTTGGGTAAGATCCATTCCTAAGTGCTTAGAAACGACATCTTCTGCCATCATCGATCCTGTGTCTCGCAGCAAAGCGACATAGTCAGAATAGAATTGTTCACCTTTAGACTCACGTTGCGCATACACACCTTTACTGAATAAGTATCCAAATAAATAAGGATAATTATAAAAGCTCACTTGTGAAATACTGAAGTGCAGTTTGCTCGCCCAAAAATATGGGTCCGCTTCGGTCATCGCGTCGCCGTACCACTCTTTCCAAGTCGTTTCCATTAACTCGCATAGTTGGTTTGCAGCCAGCTCACCTTCTTGACGCTGTTCGTAAAACGCTTTCTCGAACTCAAAACGTACTGGGATATTCACCATCAAAGCCAATGACGAAGAAAGTTCTTCCCACAGCATTTCTAACTTTTCGTTTTTCGTCGACGCTTGTTTCAATAAGTAATCGCGAACGATGTTTTCCGCGAAAATTGAGGCCGTTTCTGCCAGTGTCATTGGGTAACGAGTCTGACACAGCGGCATATCACGCATAACCCAGTTATGGAAAGCGTGTCCTAATTCATGAGCAAGAGTCATTAAATCAGAACGGCTACCACTCCAAGTCATGAATACCAACGGTGTGCGGGTAGCAGCAAACTTAGTACAGTATGCACCTAAACGCTTGTTCGCTGTTGGCGCTGCATCAATCCAACCATTTTCAACCATCAGTTCAACGAAATCAGCCATTTCTTGGTCGACTTCCGCAAATGCCGTTTTGATGAGGTCTATGGCTTCATCAAAAGGGTACACTTTGGCTTCCGCGTCTCCAAATGGAGGCATTGCCGCCAAATGATTCCATGGCTTCATCTCGTCCAAACCATGGACTTTCGCCATCAACTTACCGGCTTTTTGCCCAACAAATCGATTCGCTTTTGCCACTTTCATCATGGCATCTAAAGTTTCTGGAACAATGCGACTTCCGTAAAGGCTTGGCTCTAAGAAATGCACATCTTTCAAATTGGAGCGCTTTTGATTTTCAGTAAGGCGCCAACCGGCAAGTGCATTCAAGATCGCAGCGAACGACTCTTGATGTGTTTTCATCGCGCCTTGAACAGCACGCCATGCCGGCTCTTGCTTATCAAACTCACTACCATATAAAAGACTCGCAGCCTGAGAAAAACCTAACTCCTCCTCACTGTCATCAAACTTGAGAGTTAATTTTAGTGACCCCGTTAGGTTGTCATATAAACGCCCCCAGGCATCGCGGCCATCGACTTCCATCGCTGAAAGCAATTGCTCTTCAGACACGCTTAATCGAGTATCAGCCAGTTTACGCGAGCTATAAATCGAGAACCCCTGCCCTGCGACATCTGGGCTGTCGTGATTAAGCACCGCCTCGATGAAATCTTGCTCAGCGTGAATCAAAGTGTTCTCGTACGGGCTGAACGCCTGTGACATTTCAGAACTGAGTTTAGCAACACGGCCTATTAACGCTTTGGCTTCTTGGTGAGTTGCATCAACAGAAGCATGACAAGTCGCAAAGGTATTAATGGTCGCCAGCAGCGTACCAGCCGCTTCCGACGTCTGAATCGCGTTTTGCATTGCAATAATGGTCGCGCGCTTTTCAGTATGTAATTGAAGTAAATCGATACATTGTTGGATAAGAGCAATGTCTTGCTCTATTTTTCCATCATCTAAACCGCTGTAAGCGATACTTAAATCCCAACTTGGTGCTGTCATGTTCTGTCCTTCTAATCAGCCATTCATTCCGCTGATTTTAAATAATTTCCAAACCGATTGATTTCACGCTAATGAACATTTGGTCGGCTTGTGTAACTTGAATATGCGTAATCGAAGCATTGGCTATCGCCAGATTGGAATACCAACTGGGGTTTCGCCAATCTACTTCTAACAAATGTGCGAGTAATACTCTGATCACGCCACCATGCGTAACCACTAATAAATTGTCATGGTCAATATCTAAAACGTGCGACCAACCACTAATAACTCGTTTTTGGAACGAGTGTAAACTTTCAGCACCGGATAGCTGATGGTTAGCAGGATCTTGCCAAAAGCTCTCTAAGGTAGGCCATTGATTTTTCAGTAAATCAAACGGGACACCATCGACATCGCCGAAATTCATTTCTTGAAGTTCAGGGATAATCTCTAGCGGAATATCCTCAAATTTAGAATGGATTTCACCTAAATCCGAGCATCGCGTGAGTGGAGAGCTCAAGATCAGATCAAATTTGTATTCATTCTTTGCTAAAGCACTAGAAATACGTTGCTGAACTAACCTGTCTACCTTCACATCGGTTTTGCCATTAAGAGCCGCAGCTCCCAGCGTTTTACCGTGTCGAAGCAAGAAGATATTTTTCGTCTTCAACATCACTGACGCTCTACTTGTCTTGTTTCATCTTTTAAAGATAGAGGAAGGCCGGCTGCAATTAATGTTACCTGACCACAAATTTTAGCAATGGCTTGATTCATTCTTCCTGCATTATCAACGAACAGTCGGGATACCTTGCCTAGAGGAACGACGCCTAGGCCAACTTCATTCGAAACCATAAAGATTTGAGCTTCACTCTTTGCTAAAACCGCACACACGCGTTCGATTTCCTGCTCTACCTCTTGGTTCGTGGCATCTTCGCCTAGCTCATACAACACATTATTGAGCCAAAGCGTTAGGCAATCTACCAACACAACATCTGCATCACCAAACTGAGACAACTTATCTGCTAGTGCCACTGGCTCTTCGTGTTCAACCCACTGATGGCCACGTCTGTTCTTGTGGTGCTGTACACGCTCTTTCATCTCGTCATCAAAACAGATCGCCGTCGCGACATAGTGTAGCGTTGAGCCCACATTCAACTCTGCCTTTGAAATGACTTGTGCTTCAGCGAATGAAGACTTACCTGATCTCGCGCCGCCTAATATTAGATGGTGCTCTTTAACTCTGTTTATTTTTACCAAATCTCTACGCTCGTACTAATGAAGTGGTGCTCAAATTGTGCGACAAGAAATAAATAGATCAACAATTCCATCAATTGTTGAGCAGCACCTAGGCAGTCTCCAGTGAAGCCACCCAAACGAGAAAGTAACCATCGCTTAATTGCAACTCGGAACAACAAAGCGATCACAGCCAGCGAAAAGACAATATGTAGCCCCATTAACAAAGCCGGCGCTAATCCCACTGCGCTTAGAAATAATAACTCACCCTTCGTTTGCTTATTCGCTAACGGCTTACTTTTGCTGGTATCTAGGTCGCTGACATAAGGCATGTCATAAATTAAAGAAGCCGCAACCGCTCGGCTTAATCCATACCCAACGAGGAACACTGAAAACATCGTGGAAAGTTGACTAAGTTCAGTCAGTAGCAGCCACTTACCGAGTAACGCCATAATCAAGGTAGCGGCGCCGTATGTACCAATACGACTATCTTTCATGATGGTTAGGCGTCGTTCTAAGGTCATGCCCCCACCTATTCCATCCGCCATATCGGTTAGTCCGTCTTCGTGAAACGCTCCCGTCAGCATCAAGCTAAACACCATAGTTAAAAAAACAGACACATCAGACGAAAAAGCCTGTGAGCTTAACCAAAACACACCACCACACATCGCGCCCAGAATCAGTCCGACCAATGAAAAGTACCGACCGGATCGATTCATTCGTTCATCTGAATAAGGTGTGTTCGCCGGAATAGGAATTCGCGAAAAAAAACTGAGTGCAAGAGCAAATAGCTCGAATTGGTATTTAAACCAAGCAGTCATTACACTGTGACTCCTGCACTTTCAAAACTCGCCATATGGTTATAAAACTGCACAGAAGCCATGATCAAAGGTAACGCCAATGCAGCCCCCGTCCCTTCCCCTAAACGCAACCCTAAATCTAGCAACGGTTTAGCATCCAAAAGATCTAATACTATCTTATGACCTGATTCTTCAGACTTATGGGCAAAAATCATATAGTCGCGAGCCTCAGGCTGAATTAGCGTGGCGACATAAGCCGCTACAGACACGATGAAACCATCCACGATTACGGGCGTTTTATGTTCATGTGCTGCAAGAAAGCCACCAACCATTTGTACAATTTCAAAGCCGCCGACTTCAGCCAACACCTCTTTAACTGGTTTGCCGTTACAACGTTTAACACCTTCCCCAATAAGTTTGGTTTTTAGCTGTAACTGCTCGGAAGTAATCCCGGTACCAAGACCGACGCAATCTTCGACGGACTTGCCTGCCAACGCCGACAAAATCGCTGCCGAACTACTGGTATTGCCAATCCCCATTTCCCCAAACATCACTAGGTTTGACCCCTTTTCGATCTGCTCAGCGACTACTTTTTTGCCAAGGCTTATGCCTTCTTCCACTTGAGGTAATATCATTGCGGCTTGAGCCGCAAAATTATTCGTTCTGGTTCCTAAACGCTGGCTTACAAATTGAGGGCTCGTCGTTTCGACCTCTAATAAAATACCCGTATCAACAACCGTTAACGCAATATTATTAACGTCACAGAAACAGTTAATGGCAGCCCCACCATTCAAAAAATTCAAGACCATTTGTTGTGTAACGGCGCTTGGCGCAATGCTTACACCTTCATCGGCAATACCATGGTCACCAGCAAATATGACGATATTTGGCTGTTTGACCTCAATTTGATCAACGGCAGATGGCAAACCTTGACTCTGAATTAGGGCTAACTGATGGGCCACGCTTTCTAATTGGCCTAACGCTCCCAGAGGCTTGGTTTTTTGATCAATACGATGCTGAATGTCTTGAGAGTAACGGCTGTCTATCATTGTTTATTTCTACTCTTGAGTCTGAGATAAAAGGGAAAAACCAGTGTCTAGCACTGCTTATTTTGGTCGTGCTATCGAAAAAACATCGCCAATTTTTGCGAATTCACCGCCGCCTAATCGAGATATGGGATCAAGTAATGACGCATCAATTTTTAATCGTTCACTTCCACCGTCGATTACATTAGGAGAGATGTACACTTGCTCAACTTCCGCGAAAATTAGGCTCTGAGGCGTGTCTCCAATTTCTTTTACTTCAAATAGACGGCAACCAAAAGCAATCTCGCACTCCGCTAATCTAGGTAAAGGGAAGTCTTCAAACTCGGTAAGTTCGAGATTATTAGCAGTGACTTCAGATTCACCGTGAT
Organism: Vibrio profundi; assembly: GCF_043642225.1. Lineage (GTDB taxonomy): Bacteria > Pseudomonadota > Gammaproteobacteria > Enterobacterales > Vibrionaceae > Vibrio > Vibrio profundi_A. The sequence goes on from NZ_JBHZSF010000002.1 coordinate 100,800, forward strand.
CCAACGTAGCTGCCGAGTTCGTTACCGCTTCTGACGAATGTGCGCTGGCAATGTGAATAACAAGCTTTCCGGTTTCCAGTACGTTGCGAGTTGTATCTTTGATTTCACCTGATGGTTTTTTACCTACCGACATCATTAATAATGGCGGATTACTGGAAACGGGCGTGAAATACGAAAATGGCGCGAGGTTGAAGTTCTCTTCAGAAGACTCTGTTAAAACCCACGCCACTGGGCGAGGTACAACCGTTTGAGTCATAAGGTGATATATTTGAGTGGGAGCCAGTGTATTGAATTTTAGGTTCATAGCGCGTCCTTGGTCTATGCTTAGTAAAAGCAGTTTACTCGCTTAGCAATACGCTATCTATCACTAACTGACAAAAACACGCTCAGTTGAAACACATTTGACCGTTTAGGCAAAACAGGCGTCAAAATTAGACTCATTTCGCGAGTAATTCATTCCGTTACCATATGCCTTTATAGAAATCATAGACTTAAAAATTGGCACCGAAAATGCTTTATCTCAATGGTACGGACGTAGCAGTATCACTTGGAGGTGAATATGTTTGCTAATCAAAGTAAAAGAAAGACTCATGACAAGAAACGTCAAACACAAAAATCGAAAAAGAAAGTTCCTCTCTCCTTTACCTGATGTTTACTATTAAGCTCATTACTCTCACAAAAAAAGGCCTCACATAGAGGCCTTCTTTTATTCATCCGACTTTAAGGAATCTTACTGAAATCCATTTCTTTTGGTTGGGAAACATCCACTACTTTGGTGCCTGCAATCAAGTCATGGATACAACGACGGTCTTTTCTAAAGATAAATAATACATTTACTATCGCGACAACACCGATAAAAGGGATACTCGCAAGCACAGATATCGGCAAGTAACGTTTGAACAATATGCCTTTGAAACCGATGTGGGATCCGTCAAGTCTAACGACTGAAATCTCAAAAACATTTTTGCCAATGGTTTGCCCATGCTTTTCGAGAAAATAGCCATTAATGAGGAAGTAAACCACTGTTAAGTAAATAATATTAAGCAGCGTCGGAAATTCAGAATTCCATATTAAACTATGTAACGGCTCTACATAATAAGTAGAAGCTGATATCGCCCCTATAACCATACTATCGATAATAGCCGCCCACAGCCTAGACCAACGAGACGCGAGTGCTTTTTCATCTGTTACTTGTACTTCCAATGATTTCTCCTGTACTTCTTTTTTACCAAGACAAACGGGCGAAAAACATTATATAAAACCAATCGCAAAATCTATTAATTTCATAACAAATTCAATTACCAGCAAAAAATCAATTCACTTAAATTATGGAAGTTAACTCCACTTCCACCTCATTTAGCCTATTGCCTTCAATATTATAAATTCACTGTACAATCACAGATTTAACATATTGAGGTAGCTACAATTATCTTGAGTTTCAGAAGGGATATAAGATGCAGATACAAGGCGACAAAAGCGTAGTCATGATTGCAGGTGGTTCAGGCCTAGTAGGCTCTCACGCCATTGAATTGATGTTAAACGAATCCGCTATCTCTTCAATTTATAGCCTTGGACGCTCCCCGCTCCCTTCTAACTGGAATACCGATGGCAGCAAACTTATTGAGCTTATTAGTCCTGATCTGCAGATAAACGAATGGGACGAATCTCGTCCTTCTCCAACTCTAGGGCTGATTTGTTTAGGAACGACAATTAAGCAAGCGGGTTCCAACGAGGCATTGTACAAAGTCGACTACGAACTGGTTTGCCATGTCGCCCAAACGATGCACTTACTCGGTGTAAAAAGATTAGCTGTTGTTTCAAGTTACGGCGCGTCGACGCAATCTCCGTCGCATTACCTACGCTGCAAAGGGCAAATGGAACAAACTCTAACTCGAATGGGTTTCGAACAATTATTGATTCTACGGCCAGGGCCTTTAGTTGGAGAACGCAAAAAACCAAGACTTGATGAAAAATGGCTTCAAATGATTTTGTGGTTATTTCGCCCACTTATGCTCGGACGCCTCAAAAGTCTCGTTCCAATCCAAGCGCATGATGTCGCAAAAACTGCCCTATACAAATTATTTTCCAGTAAATACCACCCGACAGAAATGTACGATTCTAAAAAGATGCTCACTTTTTTATCTGAATATCGATGATATTGGCTAAGTTAGAAACAATTCGTTAATTACTCAACCAAGCCACTCAAAACATATATCGTTTTGTTCTAATAAATTCTTTTTTCTTATTTTATATCTGTAAACAGGACGCTATTTTACCTAACAGTATTCATGACCATATATCATGAGAAGTTATCAATAAAATGAAATCCATAAGGATATAAAATGTCACTTGCAGCTATCGCATCACTTGCGGTGTTCCTCGGTATTCTCTACTTTCTCTACGGACAGCAGAAAAAAGAAAATACACTTTCCCGACTGGTTCTATTAGGTCTTGTCTTTGGTAGTGCTTTTGGTCTTGGCCTGCAACTCATATTTGGTGAAGGCAGCACTGTTATCAAGGAAACCTTAGACTGGGTAAACGTCGTCGGACGCGGATACGTCGGTCTACTAAAAATGGTCATCATGCCACTTGTTTTAGTATCCATGATTGCTGCAGTCGTTAAGCTAGAGAAAGGCGGCTCACTCGGTAAAATATCTGGTCTTACTATCTCGGTTTTACTCGCAACCACGGCTATCTCAGCTATCGTTGGCATTGCTGTGACCCAAATCTTCGGGCTTTCAGCAGAAGGATTAGTTGAAGGGGCTCGTGAAACTGCTCGTATCTCCGTTCTAGAAAACAGAATCGACCGCGTTTCAGACCTAACCATTCCTCAAATGCTGGTGAGTTTTATTCCTACTAACCCGTTTGCTGACCTAACAGGTGCTCGTTCTACATCCATCATTGCTGTTGTTATTTTCGGCGTGCTAGTTGGTATTGCAGCACGCAAAGTGATGGCAGAAAAAGAAGAGTTAGAAAACCCAATTCATACTTTCGTGGATGCAACACAATCGGTCGTAATGCGCTTAGTTAAAATGATCATGGCGTTGACTCCGTATGGTATTGCAGCGCTCATGGCTAAGGTTGTTGCTACGTCTAGCGCATCAGACATTCTGAGCTTATTAGGCTTCATCGTCGCTTCATACGTTGCCATTTTACTGATGTTCGTTGTGCATGGCATTTTGGTTTCATTTGTTGGAGTCAGCCCAAAAGAATACTTCAAGAAGATTTGGCCAGTACTGACGTTCGCATTTACATCACGTAGTTCAGCTGCCACTATCCCATTGAATGTTGAAGCTCAAATTACCAAGCTGAATGTTCCACCAGCGATCGCAAACTTGTCAGCATCATTTGGCGCGACAATCGGTCAAAACGGATGTGCAGGTATTTACCCAGCAATGCTTGCGGTAATGGTCGCGCCTACGGTCGGAATCGACCCAATGGACATCAACTTCATTCTTTCTCTGATCGCGATTATCACGGTTAGCTCTTTCGGAATCGCTGGGGTTGGTGGCGGTGCGACATTCGCTGCGCTCATTGTACTGCCAGCGATGGGCTTACCAGTTACGATAGCGGCTCTGTTGATCTCTATTGAACCTCTGATTGACATGGCTCGTACTGCATTGAATGTGTCTGGCGCAATGACAGCCGGAACAATCACAAGCAGGCTTCTAGGTAAAAAAGAACAAAACCGCGAGTTGGAACAAGCGAACGCTTAATCGCCAAACACTTTCAGGTATAAAAAAACCGATGCTTATGCATCGGTTTTTTATTTCTCGGACAGTGATTACCACATTAAATCATCTGGAATCACAAAATCTTTATACGGATCGTCTTCATCCATTTCGTCTGAGCTCGCGGTTTGCGTATCGACAATGGATTCTTCATCACGCATTGCGATCTTGTTCGCCACACTTGTCGGGATAACCACATAGCTTTCTTCTTGACGAGCAATGCTCAAAATACCGTTACTCAATTGCTTTTGAGTAAGTTCATCAACGTATAGGTATTTTACTAATTTACCGTCAGTAAAGTTGTACTTGATTTCGCCGTTTTTAAGGTCAATTTTGTTCATTTGAATCAACTGCTTCACTTGAGCTTTGATTTCTTTGCTCAGCTGCTTTTCTTTCAGTTGATTGTTTAGTTCTTTATCACGCTCTTGCTGCGCAACTTTATTTGCTTCAGCGGCTGCTTTTGCTTCTCTCGCTTGAACTCGAGATTTTTTAGAGCCTTTTTTTGCTTTCTTTAGCTTCTTTTCATTTACCAAGCCAGCTTTTAGCATTTGCTCTTGTAATGTTAACTTTGCCATGACCTTTCCAACTCAGGATTTAAAAACAGGCGTATCATACCTGTTTTTTTAACGCCTGTTTATCTTGCTTGTGATAAAACTTCATCTGATACATGCGTTTGTCCGCAATGCTGATGAGCTCATCGATATCCTGCGCATCTTTTGGAAAAGTTGCCACACCAACACTCACCCCTAGCAAAGGGTTTGTCGCGAAACGCGAACCTGGGCATTCATGTATCTTTTCTATGTGTTCAACAACACCCGTTTCATTCTTCTGAGAACAATATCGATGAACAATGGCAAATTCATCCCCGCCAATTCGATATGCGCGGTAATTTTCACAGTCAAACTCTCGAATATGTTCAGAAAGTTCGATGAGCACGTTATCCCCCTCTTGGTGACCATACTGGTCATTGATCGATTTAAACCCATCAAGATCAAGCAAATACAACGTGAAATCTTTTTGTGCATTATTTAAGTGCTGCATTTTAGTAAATAGAGCGAGACGGTTTCCTAGATTGGTTAATGTATCTGTCATGGCTAGTTTATGATGGAAGCGAGATTCTTTATAAAAGACAACGCTAATCAGCATTAAACAAAACATAAACCCTACCAACGCCATTAGCTGAAGCGATTGTAACTGCTGCGCTTTCGATTGCTGTGCTGTATACAAAGGGCTGTTAACTCTGAAGTTTCTATTTACGTAACCGATCATCTTCATGTAGACACGCTTCACTTCTGAATGAAACACACTTCCCGTTACAGGATCGTCATTAGTTACTGTTTTTAGCAGTGGTTCTAATGACTTAAACTCCGTAAACAGTTCCTCAAAAAACTGACGCGTGTCCGTCATATCCATAAAATAATTCGATTCTTTGCTATTCAGCACCAAATCAAACCGGCTCCATGTGATGTCATATTTGAGCCACACCCTCTCCAAATGTTTGTCACCATCCCCTACAAGACTTGTTTCCCCAATTAGCTCTGACAGTTCTTTAGTCAATTGAAACAGAAACCAAGTTGCTTGGTTTTGTTGCTCAGAATAAGACTGAGCTAATATCCTTGTTTCTTTCATCAAGGTAATATTGGCAATGAGTAACACCACTGACGTTACCAAAAGCAGTAACTTGGCTAAGCGGAGTTGCGGATACTTAGTTTTTACGTATTTACTTTTTATCCGCATGAAATTCTATCTTATCCATTTGCCATACCATTTGAGAGTGATACAGGCTGTTGTCTATTTGAGGATGATCAGAAAGCGAGTAAATAAGCCAATATGGCCCTTTTTCTCTTACGCTCATAGGCTCTGAATCACGCAGATAAGCAATAATCGGTTGATAGGTTTCGATATCTGATTTAAGTAACTCCATTGCATAATGGTTTAGCGCACTTACTGTAATCACTTCAGGAAGTTCGATACCTTGCGCCTCAAAAAAGTCTGTCACTTTTACGCCTGTAAAATTAGACTGCCCATCAATCCAAGGCAAGTTAGTGGTATAAGTGGTTTTAGGCATAGCGCGGATCTGCTCTTTGATTAAAATTACAGGCTCATGGCTATTATCGTTGTTTATTACTGTAATCGTTTCAGAATTCGCAGCTAAGGCAAAACAGAGGCAAGTCAGGGCTATCAATACTCTCATAAGGAATCCTTTCTAAAATGAGGAGCTATTAATAACAATAGTATAATTAGCCAGCTTAATTTTGTGGATTCTTAACTATTGTTCAATTTACGATCCATCAATCGGCATTAATTACATTGCTCATCATTTATAGCACTCACGAACTGAGTTAAATGTGTTTAATGATTAATCAAGCAACCAATTAATCTAATTATTTTCGCTCGTCGCTTGCGTGGCGCCCATCACATATCAGATACTTAACCCAATCCATTTTGACGACCAGTGTATTACCATGCGCTGAGCAGGAATAACCAATGAGTTCAAACGCACAACCGACCTTCTTCTTCTTCGATTACGAAACTTGGGGGACAAGCCCAGCCAAAGATCGCCCAAGCCAGTTTGCGGGGGTAAGAACGGACCAAGATTTCAACATCATCGGCGAACCATTAGTTATTTACTGCCAACCGCCTGCTGATTACCTTCCATCACCGGAAGCGGCACTGATCACTCGAATCACCCCACAAAAAGCAGCTTCTCAAGGTTTACCGGAGCCGGAATTTATCGCCAAAATTCATGATGAGCTTTCAAAGCCCAACACCACTAGCTTAGGTTACAACAGCATTCGATTTGATGATGAAGTCACACGTTATACTTGTTACCGTAACTTTATTGACCCATACGCATGGAGCTGGCAAAACGGAAACTCTCGTTGGGATCTTCTTGACGTAATGCGAGCAGTACACGCCCTTCGTCCTCAAGGTATAGAATGGCCAGAGAATGATGAAGGCTACCCTAGTTTTAAGCTGGAACATTTATCGGTAGCAAATGGCATCGAGCATGAGAATGCGCATGACGCAATGGCCGATGTTATCGCGACGATTGAACTGGCTAAAAAGCTCAAAGCAGCCCAGCCAAAAATGTTCGATTACCTCTACAACATGCGTCATAAGCGTAAACTGAACGATTTAGTCGATATCGTAAACATGACGCCACTTATGCACGTATCAGGTATGTTCGGTCGTGATTGTAACTACACGAGCTGGGTAGTGCCGATGGCTTGGCACCCAACTAACCAAAATGCTGTTGTCGTGGTCGACTTAGCGAAAGACCCAACGCCACTTTTAGAACTCGACGCAGAAACACTACGCACTCGCCTTTACACTAAACGAAGCGAGTTAGCGGAAGATGAGCTACCAGTACCTATTAAGCTTGTTCATCTAAATAAGTGCCCAGTGCTCGCACCTGCGAAAACTCTAACTGCTGAAAATGCTGAGACCATTGGTATTGACCGTGAACAATGCCTGAAAAACCTTGCGACATTACGTGAGCACCCAGAAGTACGCGAAAAACTCATCGAGCTGTATAGCGTTGATCGCGACTATGAAAAGAGTGGCGACGTCGACACCATGCTTTACGATGATTTTTTCTCTCCTTCCGATAAAGCAGCGATGAATATCATTCGCGAAACGGATCCTAATCACCTTGCAGCGCTTGATATTAGTTTCAGTGACGAACGGATTAAGCCGTTATTGTTTAGGTATCGTGCCCGTAATTTCCCTTTTACGCTTGATGAATCCGAGCAACTTCGCTGGGCTAATCACTGCCGAGAAACGTACGAGTCGCAGCTTGAAGAGTACATGCTTAATCTAGAAAACCTCGCTCACGAACATGAGTCAGATGAAAAGAAATTGGCAATACTAAAAGCCGTTTATCAATACGTAGAAAAACTCGCGTCTTAGCAATATTCACTGTATTTGGGCTCATCGATGGGCCCTATTTATTTCTTGGTAGGTTCATTTGAAAGACAAGTTACATATAGCACTTCGTTACCTCGTCTCTTTCGGCTTAATATTAATCGCATTATGGCTCGGCAACGGCATACAAACCGTTCTTGGCACATCCATTCCCGGCAGTATCTTTGGAATGCTGATCCTATTTGGATTAATGAGCCTACGAATTATCCCTGTTGAATGGGTAAAGCCGAGCGCTAACCTCATTATCCGCTATATGATACTGCTGTTTGTCCCAATTAGTGTTGGACTGATGGAGCATGCTGATATGCTCATCGCCAACGCCTTACCGATAATGGCAAGTGCTGTTGGTGGCTCATTGATCGTATTGGTCTCTTTGGCTTGGTTTCTTGAACGCCACCTTTCAAAGAGGAATTCATAATGTGGTTACTTGTCACTATCATCGTATTTCTCTTTGCTCGCTGGGTCAGTCAAAAGGTGAACTCGCCACTGTTTAACCCTCTTTTAATCAGTATCGCGATCATCATCCCTGTACTTACCTATTTGAAGGTACCCTTTGAAACTTACTATGCGGACAACCAATGGATCAGTTTCTTACTACAACCTGCGGTGGTTGCATTAGCTTATCCACTGTATGAGCAACTGCCACAAATTAGAGCCAACTGGCGAATAATCACATTGGCTTGCACTTTAGGCAGTGTCATGTCGATGCTCACCGCTTCTATTATTGCAGTCGCCTTCAAAGCAGAGCTCAGTCTAATCGCCAGTTTGCTTGGTAAATCAGTGACCACTCCGATAGCTATGGAAATTTCTAGCCACCTTGGCGGAGAAGCTGCTATTGCAGCGATCCTTGTGCTTATAGTCGGCCTTTTTGGGGCGATATGCGCTTACCCCATCTATAATTTGATTGGTATTAAAAGCCCTATAGCACGCGGCCTGACCATGGGAACCGTTTCTCATGCACTAGGCACAGCGACGAGTGCGGAGAAACAGCCTCAAGACGCTGCCTTTAGTTCATTAGCCCTTGTTCTATGTGGTGTTATTACCTCAATTATTGCGCCCTCAGTATTCGCAGTAGTGGTTTGGATTTACCAACTCATGGGCGTTTAAGCCTAAATATTCATGTTTTAGCAACGAGGTTCGCCAGTTATTTGCGAGCCTAATAACCATTCTGAAAGTTGAAATCGATTACATGTGTGACCTCACTCTAACTATGTAATAGAGTGAAACAATCTAAGCCGTAGCGTGATCCAGATCTCGGTAATGTTTTATCCACAACCTAGAATTAAAGTCTAAGGTTAAAAAAGGATTCAAAATGAACAGCCAAATTGCACAAGCGCTAGAAAATGCACCTCAAACGATCAAAGCATCTCTAAGCAAGATCGTTCTTGCCGATGATTTTGATGCAACTCTTTCTCAGCAACAATTTGAGCAACTGCTGAACGAAAGTGGATTACCAGACAACGAACTTCGCGTTGCACTACTTCCATTGGCGGCCGCCTATTCTTATGCACCAATCTCCAACTTTTATGTCGGAGCACTAGTAAGAGGCCTAAGTGGTCGTTTGTACTTTGGTGCCAATTTAGAGATTTCAGGCGCACAATTAGGCCAAACGGTTCACGCAGAACAATCAGCGATTAGCCACGCATGGATGAAAGGCGAAACTGGTATTTCAGACATCACCATTAACTTCAGCCCTTGCGGCCACTGTCGCCAGTTCATGAACGAACTGACAACAGCGAAAGAATTAAAAATTCAGCTTCCAGAGCGGGATGAAAAGCCTCTGCAAGAATACCTACCGGAATCATTTGGCCCTGCCGATCTCGGTATTAAAACAGGCTTAATGACCAAGCTTGACCACCAATACCGTTCTGAAGACAGTAACCCACTAGTACTTAAAGCGCTAAGTGGACTAAACGTGAGTCACGCTCCTTACACCAAGAACTTAAGTGGCGTTGCACTAGAGTTAGCATCCGGTGAGTGCTTTGTTGGTTCTTACGCGGAAAATGCTGCGTTTAACCCGAGCCTACCTCCACTTCAAGTTGCACTTATCCAACTGCGTTTAGCTGGCCACGACTTTAACGAAATTGAGAATGCCGCATTGGTTGAAATGTCAGAAGGTTCAATCAGTCACCTTGCTGATACACAATCAACACTAGAAGCGATTAACCCTGACATTCCAGTTTCTTACCTAGCAATTTAAAAACATATAGTTAACAAACATTTAAAAAGCGAAGCCTAATTTTGGCTTCGCTTTTTTTATTTCCTCAATCCTCATAAATTGATCGCGCAAACGATTGCGTTTGCGGTTGAAATAGGTATGATTCGCTCGTTTACAACAGTTCAATCTCTATTAAGGAATTCTTATGTTTGGTACTGCGACACGTGAAAATGCGACACGAGTACTTCTGCTTGGTTCTGGTGAGCTAGGTAAAGAAGTAGCTATAGAATGTCAGCGCTTAGGTTTAGAAGTGATTGCTTGCGACCGTTATGCTGATGCACCAGCAATGCAAGTTGCTCACCGTAGCCACGTTTTAGACATGCTTGATGGAGATGCCCTTCAGGCCATTATTGAACTAGAAAAACCGGATTACGTAGTACCAGAAATTGAAGCGATTGCCACAGACAAGTTGGTTGAGTTGGAAGCTCAAGGGCTAAACGTCGTCCCGACAGCTAATGCAACCAAACTCACCATGAACCGCGAAGGCATTCGTCGCCTTGCAGCAGAAGAGCTTCAACTGACGACCTCTCCTTACCGCTTCGCAGATACTTGCGAAGATTTCGCCGCTGCTGTTGAGTTTGTTGGGCTGCCATGTGTCGTGAAACCTGTGATGAGCTCTTCAGGCAAAGGTCAGAGTGTCATGAAAACACCTGAAGACATCCCAAAAGCATGGAATTACGCTCAAGAAGGCGGACGTACAGGCGCAGGACGTGTAATTGTGGAAGGTTTCATCGACTTTGATTATGAAATTACTCTACTCACCGTACGCGCTGTTGATGGCGTTCACTTCTGTAGCCCTATCGGTCATAGACAAGAAGACGGCGATTACCGCGAGTCTTGGCAGCCACAAGTGATGTCTGAAAACGCACTTAAAGCAGCACAATACGCAGCTGAGCAAGTGGTGAATGCTCTAGGTGGTCACGGAATTTTTGGCGTCGAGCTATTTGTAAAAGGTGACAAAGTTATTTTCAACGAAGTCTCCCCTCGCCCACACGATACAGGGCTTGTGACTCTTATGTCTCAAGACAGTTCAGAATTCGCGCTCCACGTTCGTGCATTTACGGGTATGCCAATCAACTCAATTACCCAGTACGGTGCGTGCGCTTCCGCTGTTGTACTCGGCCAAGGCACGTCTACCAACATTCGCTTCGAGGGGCTAAACGACGCGTTAACTCAGCCTCAAACCCAAGTTAGACTATTTGGTAAACCAGATATCGACGGACGTCGCCGATTGGGTGTTGCGCTAACTCGTCGCCAAACCATTGAGACTGCGATTGAAGATGCGGTAGAAAGCGCAAGAAAAATCAAAGTGATCTACTAACCGAGATAACAACAAAAAAGGCAGCGTTAAGCTGCCTTTTTCTTAGAAGTCTGATTCAATCAAGTACACTTCTTCCGCGAACCTCGATAGCCCTTTCTTCGCAATCTTAGGATGATCTTCCCCTGCAATATCGCAGTTAAGCTGCGTAATTTTATAACCTTCAAAGAGTGCTTCAACCTCAGCTCTTGGAATACTAAAAGGAGGACCAGACATCTCTTCTTGATCATAATCTAACGTGACCAACAAAATTCGGCCACCTGGGTTAAGCAGTGATTTAAGCCTTTCCACATAAGACACTCTCATATCACTTGGCAACGCCACCAGCGATGCTCTGTCATAAATAATGTCTACTGGTTGAATTGGCGCCGAGAAGTAATCACCGGCATAAATGCTCAACTCATCAAATTGATAAAGCTCATGCTGCCCGCTCACAGGGGTAACTAAAGGTGTATAAAAGTGTTCAGCGAAAAATGAACGAACAGCAATTTTGCTCAGTTCAACGCCCTGCACATCTTCATGTTTGCTCGCAAGCCAAATTAAATCTTCGCTTTTCCCACATAAGGGTACAAAGACTTTACTTTCATAGCTTGGGTTTGTCTCCGCCCAAAACTGGATCAACAACGGGTTCACATCTTCTAAGTGGAAACCAATTTGGTTCGCGGCCCATTTATTGTGCCAAAATTCAGGATCGTTCATCTCTAATTCATCTTAACTAGTCATAATGTAAGGGTACATCATCGTTAACCCAGACAAAACTGAATTGGTAATAAACCTAAACAATTTGTCCGAATAGTGAGTCCGTGATTTGTCTATCAGTTCACGTTTTATCAACTCACAAAACGATATGGTTGTTTTCTGCTTAAACAGACCCAATGTCTTATTAAGTAGAACATTTTACGCTAATAAATTTATATGGTTACCACTTTTAAGTTCATCTTTTAGTAACCTTGTATAAGGGAGTGTGAATGAGTCTTTTTCTTCGTACAACAGCCTTAATGCTATTGGTATTAAGCCGTGCGCCTGCATTTGCAGCCACTGTATCAACGAGTTCAACTGAGCAATCTCGAACCCCTGCTCAAAACCAAATCTCATCTAAAGTATTCAAACATAGCCTTAGTGGCCTTTACGGTATTAAAGCGTTCGATTCTCAACCCGTTCAGCCTTACAGTGATTTCGATATTCTGTATAGCAAATCTCACCAAGCTCAAGCAGAGCTAGAGACTATTTGTAAAAGTACTGCTTTATTGACTCAGTCTAATACGATTTTCGCCGGCGTGAAGTCAAAGCATCGCGCACAAGAGAAAATCAACTTGGAGTTAAACGGGCAAACTGAGCGAATCACCGATTTAGCTCGTGCCACAATCATCGCTGACGACGTAGAAAGCTTGGTTGAAGTGTATGAATCAATCAGCCGTGAAGCCGATGTAGTGAAAGTAAAAAATAAATTTAAAACACCGGCAGCGTCTGGCTACCGTGACTTAAACTTGTTAGTTCGTTTACCGAAAACCAATATCGTTGCCGAAGTACAACTTCACTTAAAAGAGATTGCAGACGTAAAAAGTGGCCCTGAACATGATTTATACGAAATCATTCAAGGTATTGAGCGTCATGCCATTGCTGAAAACAGAGACCTTAACGATATAGAAACCGCTCAAATTACGAGCTTGCGTCGCCAATCCTTTGAGCTTTACCAACAAGCTTGGCAGCCCTATATCACGACCAACATCAAAGCAGCCTAACCCCATAAAAATCGGCCTGCTTCCCCAAAAGGAAGCAGGCCGATGATATCCTTGACTCTAAATACAAAAAGACCACGCGATGCGTGGTCTATTGCTTGGCTACTTATCTACTTTTATATTTTCTACTCGGGCTTTTAATTTTTGCCCAGGTCTGAACGTGACAACACGTCGAGCAGTAATTGGAATGTCTTCACCGGTTTTAGGATTACGGCCTGGTCTTTCGTTCTTTTCACGAAGGTCAAAATTACCAAAACCTGACAGTTTTACCTGTTCACCGTTTTCTAGTGCTTTACGCACTTCTTCAAAAAACACTTCAACCGTTTCCTTGGCATCCCGTTTGCTGTATCCGAGCTTTTCAAACAGGTTCTCAGCCAAATCGGCCTTTGTGAGCGCCATAAAACTTTCCTCAAAGCTAGTTTAACATTGCTACCAATTAGGGTAGCGCCAAAGCATTTCGCTTAGCCAATCAACAACATATCGGCATTACAAGGAAAGTGTATGCCAAGCTTCTGATTTTCGCCAACTTTTTTATTTCTCGCTCGACAAAAATCATTAAAATCAGATAGATAAGACTTGGTGTTATGGACTTAATTATCTAAATTATCACTAGCAAAATCCACATACACAGACTAATTGTCTGGTTATCATTAGATATACAATACAAAGCTCCAAATAAATTTATTTTACGCAAACCTGATTTAAGTCTCTAATTTCAATAAAATCAGCAACTTGATTTAACAACACTGTCAACAAAAGTTATTTTTTGAGCAGCCTTAAATCAGTGATATGCCCTGTTCCGCATATAAATTTATTACATAGTTTCTGCTAAGGAGTAACGTTGCAAACAATTCCTCTGTTGCTTCTTGGCTTTTATCAAAGCCCGCTCCCCAGATAGCAGTTGTTGCTCGAAATAAGACACATCATCTAAGATGGCGGGTTCAATAATTCCTATGCTACACGTTACGAAACGATCAAGTTCGGAGCCTACATTCTCGATCTGACTTCGGCTTAAATACGCTTTCACTTTTTTAGCTAGCATTACCGGTAATTGCGGGTCTTCTGATACGAGAACCACGGCAAACTCATCACCTCCTAGCCTAAACACTTCACCAACACCTTGGCTAACGTGTTTTAAAATGGTTGCAACAGTCACCAATAAGTTGTCTCCAGCCGCCATTCCGTAGGCATTATTGAAGTTTTTAAGGTAATCGATGTCTAGCAGGACACTTGATACTTTACATGGCTCTGTCGCTTCACGTTTTAAACTCTCCAAATAAGAAGGAATCGCGAAACCATTTTTCAAATCGGTTAGATGATCCGTTTTAAAAATCTGCTCCATATACAATCGATTAGATTCAAGAGTCTGCACGTTTTGGTAGTTGGTGAACGAAAGAGAAAAATAATTCGCAATTTGCTGAACGACTTGGACGTGAAAATCTTGATATACGTGCGATTGATTCTTCTGCACACTCAAAATCGCCAATAGCTTGCCACCAAACATCACTGGCGTTGAGATCACTGATGTCCCCTGGATCCCGGCTTCACTATTTACCCAGTAAGAATCTGAAGATTTATATTTGGGATCCAAATAGCTGTCGATTTCGTTTTGTGTCGACGTATCAAGTAGAACGGTTTCTTGATTTACTGCGCAATACACGCCAATACGCGATATTTCATCGCAAGAAATCTCAAAGCCTTCGACTAGATTTCCCTCTTCGATTAGGTAACGATACTCCAAAGAGTTCGTATCTTGATGGTAGAAGGCTAAGCTCATTGCACTACACGGGATCAAGTCAGAAATTAAATGGTAGGTTTCTAATACTGTCGAAGTATTGCCGTCAAACCCCATTAAATGTTGCCCTATCGCATTGAGCTGCTGAAGGCTATCGGTGAAGATTTCCGAAGAGTTAGCCTGATTCCCCACTCGAGTTAAGTCGAGCACCGACTCAATATAGTACGCTTCCTTTTGTTCACATTGCGCTAAACTAGCTTGATAAAGCTCACTCACTTTACGTAAGAAAAACGCCTCTTCTTTCACTTGACCTAATTGATGATAACTATCCGCGATGATCTGATAGATCTTTGTTTTCACCTTACTATTTCGTTCAAGCAAACCGGAATTCAAAGCACTTCTACAAAATTTGATAGCAAATTCAAAATGCCCAACACTGAGTAAGAAAGCAGAGTAATACTCATAAAACTCACCTCGTAAGTACGAGTCGTCGTGCTTTTTCACCGCCTCAAACGCGCTCTTATAAAGTATAAATGCTTGTTTGATATCGCCGGCTAATGAAGTGATATGTGCATGATAAAAAAGCGCGTAAGCTAGCGCTCGTTCAAAACCGTGTTTTCGTGAATAGGCTATCGCCTGCTCAATGGTTACAGCCGCAGCGGAAACGTCATTAAGATTGACCTGAGCCAACGCGAGATTACACAACGCTATTCCATAAGTTGGTGGGCTTTCGAGTTTGTTACCATGAGAAATCGCACTTTCGCTGCATATTTTAGCCTTTTCATAATTACCCAAGCCAAAATAAATAGCGGACAAATTTACATTAAGGAACAGCGCTAGCTTATGGTCATGTTCGCGGCGTTTTACTTCAGCCAGAGAGAAATAATGTAATGAGTGGTGAAAGTCTTGTGTCGCGGAATGAATAGTGCCTAGGTAAACACAACAATAAGCTTCTAGCACTTCTAAAGATGGTTCATCAATAATCTCTATGCATGCTTCAAATTGTGATAAAGCGGCTTCCAGATCATCATTCCGGAAGCTCTCGACAGCCTCAATGTAATCATTGTAGATACGCGGCAAATCAAAAGCGTAGCGCTTTTCGATCGCCTCCAATTCTAACTTAGCTGACTCAATGTCTTTAAATACATGGCTACCATGCAATTGTGTTAATACAGTTATCGCTTCATCTTTCGCGTTTTTCAATCGATCGGCTTTCATCACTTTGCTACCCCAATTCACACATAGCAATCGTAACATTAAAATACGACGTACGGAAAATATATAGAGTGCTAGAGTAGTGTCAGTTCAAACAAAAGCTCGTAAGCAACACAGGTAAACACTTACCGAAGTTACTAATCTTTATCGATTATCCAAAATCTAAAGTAAGTATTAATCTTGGGTTAAGTGCTGACGACTCCGGAGAGCGGTGAACCAATCCGGCGTTTTCATTACCCTCCCACAGCTCTCCCTTAAGAAGAGCCACATCCCCGCACGCAAGCCGCTGCACATCGGATTCGTGGAGATACAAGCCGGAAGTAGCATCGGGTAATCCATTACTTCCATGGCCAAGCTTCGAGCGGTCAACCACATCATTCGGCAACCACTGCGTTGCGGCACCATGATACGTTGTCACTAGCCGACAAGGGACTCGATCGAAATGGTATCTTGGGCACATCGCTTCATTCAGCACAGCTAAGCGTAACCCGACATGTTCGAGGTCGAATAAGCAGCAAAACATATCGACAAGCTGCGCCATGTTTTCTATCAGCGGTTTAAAATCAGGGTCATCTATCGCATTTTCCAATTTCTTGTAGGCCGTTTCAGGGGTAAGGCTTAGCGACTTACTAAAACTTGGGTTAGCTGCAATGAACTGGCTAATAGAATCGGTCAGTTCCTGGCTGAAACTGCGTCTCCAAATTGCGATGTTTATATCGCTCTCATAAATATCCGCCAACACCGTTGGGTGTTCAGCCGAACTACAAAAACGGGTTGGAGTAAAATCACTAATGGTATTCGGAGCTCTCTGTTCCGCCAATGCTGCATTCATCGCTTATTTTTCCTCGCTCATTGCTATTGTTCTCTACGATAACCATTTAAATCAAACGGCAATTTGCAATGTTATAACATAACAATTTGTAGCTAACCAAATACAAAATTGGCGAACTTGCCTTACTTTTGATTGGGCTTAGTAATAAGTGTCTGTTATTACGAACTTTAGGTAGTTTTGATTTGACTAATCAAGGCGAGTTTTATAGAACTACCAAGGTATGGAATGGGTCACTTTCTATCCACTTCTCACTCCCTAACAACAATCCGCACAAATAACTCGTGTTACTCACGCCTTATTGCGGAGTTCACTAAACACCACAATTAAACGCAAACTAAAGAGAGTAAAATGGAACTTATTCGAATCGCTAATCAGGATGATCTCGCTGGTGTATTAAAACTTTATAAAGAACTACGTGGAAACGACCCAGAGAGAACAGTAGAGCAACTCACTACAGCATGGGAAAAAATGCAACATAACCCAGATATTTTGGTGGTTGTAGCAGAGGTAAATGGGACTTTGGCTTCAACATGCCAATTGGCCCTAGTACCAACGGTAACAAATGCCGGAAAGCCATTTGGAATCGTAGAGCATGTCATTACAAGTGAAAACTTCCGCCGTAAAGGTCTCAGCCAAAAGGTTCTAGAAGAAGCCCTTACACTAGCTTGGAGCAAAGGTTGCTATCAAGTTGTCCTGCTTTCTGGAGAAACTCGAACTTCAGCTCATAGGCTGTATGAAAAAGTGGGCTTTCAATCCGGTATTGAGAAAGGTTTTGTGATTAAAGCACCTCAATAGACAGGCGCCTCAATAAAAAAGCAACTCACTAACACATAGCGAATCAGTAGACGTGGCACTTTTACTGTATACGGATTCACTGTGTGCAAAGGATGAAATTTTAGGAAACACGGAATGTTAAAAAGAGTTTTCAGTTTAGTTTTATTGGTTTTTCTTATTTCCGGCTGCATAAATCGAGACGAAATTTACGCCAACCCTCCTGCTGAACTTATTAATTACGTAGATCAAATTCTTCCAGCCGCTGAGCAATTCGTTTCTGAAAATGAACAAGTAGCATTAGAGCGCGGCATTCAGCTCAATCAAGAGCAGATGAAGTTGGCGTTAAGAGTAGGTCTAAAGCACCCTGAAAAGGTCAGGTTGTATTATGTTGATACGTTGCCATTTCCTGAAGATCCAGAACTCGCCAAATTAGCGACAGAATACGGATATAGCTCACCACTTATGGTTGCCTATACCTATGGCTATGGTATTTGGATCAAGCGAGTTGGCGCGGGCAATCAAGTTTTGTTATCACACGAACTGATTCACGTCAGACAAGCAGAAAAAATGGGGTTAAAGGAGCAGACGAGGCAATACCTGATACAGCTATTTATCTACGGATACGAAAATGCACCGATGGAAAAAGAAGCCTACCGCGAAGAAAAGAATTACATCTGATTTGGTAGAGCAATAACAAGTTTGTAGATATTACCACTATGTTCATACGCTCATTGAGTAGGCATGTAACTTCCTACTCAGGTCCGTCTTATCGGGGCTTGCACTAAGGAGAAACTCAGGGTGAGTATAAAATTTAAGGGATCTTGCTTATGTGGAAAGGTTCGCTTTTCCGTAGACGGTTTCAGCAAAAATGTCGCCAATTGCCATTGCTCCATGTGTCGGAAGTTTCACGGAGCAGCCTTCGGTACGCTCGTCGGAGTTCAAGGGTTAGCTTGGCTTTCAGGGCTGGACTTACTTAAACACTTCGTTGCCAAGAATGGCACGACACGAACATTCTGTTCCCACTGCGGTTCCAGTTTAGGGTTCAGAGTAAAAGATGAACCGCTAGAAAGAGTCGAGCTCGCAATATCGACATTTGATACCGACATTCCAGTAAAAGTCGATGCGCAGATTTTCACTGGCGATAAAGCTAACTGGTGTGAATTGCAGCCTGCCCTCCCCGCTTACACTGAAGGGCGTATCACGCCAACGGAAAAATAATACAAACCGAAAATTATGAAACTATCTGAATTACAAAGTCACATTAAAGAATTTGACCACGCTCCAGAGCAACCCGAACACTACTTTTTAAAGCTTATAGAAGAAGTCGGTGAGTTGTCTGAAGCGCTTCGCAAAGGAAAAACTGGACAGCCGACGCTAGGTGAACTCAAAGGTTCCGCAGCCGAAGAATTATATGACGTTCTCTATTATGTTTGCGCCCTTGCCAATATTCACGGTATTGACCTTGAGCAAACCCATGAATTAAAAGAGGTTTTAAACAAAGCCAAATACAATCGATAAGTTCTGTTAAAGCGTGAAATCGCGTGACGCTCCCTGTGAACTGATTTACATTATGTGCAACCTAGTGTCCATGTAGTGTTTTTCAGCCCTGAGAAATGCATATGTTTTTGCTAGCAAGTTCGAACTAATACTTTCGACCTCTGCCTGTCGCCCACCGTTGTCGCAGCAATAACTGAAGGACAAATATTCAGTGGTGCGGCTATCACTTTAGTAACGCACTGAACGTTCAGAGGTAATATGGAAAACCCACGGCTCCTAAAAGCTCAAATTAGAGACTTAATATGCGGCGACAACATCACCATTATCGAACCTTCGAATATTTATGGATGCGAACTCAAAGACGGTGTATTTGTTGGTCCGTTCGTTGAAATTCAAAAAAACTCAATAATTGGTGAAAGAACAAAGATTCAATCACACAGTTTTATTTGCGAATACGTCACCATTGGCAGCGACTGCTTCATCGGTCATGGGGTTATGTTTGCCAACGATCTTTTCAAGGACGGCCGTCCCGAACCAAATCCCGAAAGTTGGGGGCGTACCGTTATCGGCGACAACGTAACTATAGGTTCAAACGCCACCATCTTATCGGTGAACATTTGCAGCGGCGCAGTTATTGGTGCAGGAAGCGTAGTAACAAAAGACATTACCGAAAAGGCTATCTATGCAGGGAACCCAGCGCGTAAATTAAGGGACTTGCCCTAATCGTCACGCTGGGAAGATACTCTTCATGTAGGTGCAAGCCGCCCTCTCCTTACAAAGCACTTCTCTTTTATAAAAAATACCACTACACACCTTGATGCATAACCACTATCAATGTAACATGCTGTTTTTATTAAATTAGTTGGTTAAAAAATGACAAAGTTTTCAGAATATAAAGTCGTCCATATTGTAGAAGGCGGCTGTGGAACAATCTTACTCGGCGCAAGTGGCTTACCAGTACAAAAAATGGAAGCCGAGCTAAATAAGTACGTGCAAGACGGCTGGCAAGTAGTGTTTCAGATTGTTGAACAAAAACGCTTTATGCTGTTTTGGAAAAGAGAAGCTGTGATCATTACGCTTGGTCGTTAAGCTTGATTAAGTTTATCTCTTTAAAGTTGATCCACCGCTATCAAGCTAGCGGTGGCTCAAAACGGTTACTAAATATCGAATGTAATTTTGAGCCCACTTGCTCAGAGTACACAAAACAATGTATTACGAAGTATGGGGCGCTAAAAGGTTGGAAACTTGGTTTGGCACGAATCAAGCGATGCAATCAACCCGATCTCGTTGAAAAAATATATGATGAGGTACCCTAATGCGCATACTTGAACCAATTGAACAACTCGAACAAAACGAAGAGCTACTAAGGCAACAGGTAAATGCGTTACCTGAGAGCCAAAAAAAAGAGTTCTATCACCGTCAGTCAAAAATGCTGAAAGACCCAGATACCTACGCCACGTTAAACTGGTTTTTTCTAGGTGGTTTCCACCATTGTTATTTACGCAAGTATGCATTATTCGTAATCGAAATCACGCTATTAATCGTGAGTGTAATTGGCCTTTTCCTCGATCACTCTAGTGCGCTTTTCATTCTTGTATTGCTCGTTATTTATGAGCTACCACAACTGTTTTTTTCTCAGAAAATAGCCCGTCAGTATAACTATCAAATCTCTTGTGAAATCTTCAATGAAGTCCGAAGGCACTAACTTCGAGGCAAAACGTTCAGCGCTAACCTACAAGTCCGGCACTATCAATAATTATCAAGAGTCGCTAGTGTAGTGAATCAGTCAGTCCTCGGTAACAACCGTAGCCAATATGAAATTTTTAAAGGAAGAACATGATTCAGTGGCCATGTATGTTCAAGTTAAACGGTGATGCGGAGCTCATGTTTTTCGCCGCCGAACCTCAACTCTATATCGAGTTAGACGATCTCATTTGGGATAGTTTAGATCGCTTGATTGATAGTACAGGGCAAGGTTATATCGTCCGTTCAACGGAAGATGGGTATGTTTTCGAACAACAAGGTTCCCCACTCTCACTAGAGCTCATTACCCAGTTTATTCAAGAGCATGAGTTTTCAAAGGCACAGATGTGTCTCACAAAAATACAATTCACGTCCATTCATCAAGCTATTGAGTCTATATCGCGGGAAACTTAATGAACAAAAAACTGATAGTTAGTTTTACGCTGTTAGGTGTTATCAGCCTATTTTTTATTGGGAAACGTACCGGAGAAGAGCTAACACTGCCAGCATGTAATATCGCTAAAACGGTTGAAACACCTATCCACTTCTTCGTCGGAGAATCGTTTAACGATAATCAAATTCACGAGTTGTTAAACTATTCCAACCTTGTTCTTGAGAACTCTTGCGTTCCAATGAAGCGAACCTTAGCCGGTATCACTAAGCTCGACCTCTCTAATTTTGACGGTCAAAGTAGTGGCAAGTTGCATCAACATCTCATCAACAATGTCGGAGAGTCAACGCTAAAACCAATGCAGCGTGATGGGAGCTACTATGTGCTTGTGCTACCCACAACACACCCCTTCTCACAAGATGGAGCAGCCGGAACAGCCCACGTTAATTTCAGTCGCAGTTTCTTGGTTTTATCTGAGGATGCAGAAGTTCACGTGTTAGAGCATGAGTTGGGCCACCTTGCGTGGGCTTGGCACAATGATACGCCGCAACATTGGCTTAAAGGTCAACTGTTATCGGAGCATCACAAACATATCAAACCTTACGCTTTCGGTGCTCTGTGCCGCGAGGCTGGCACGATAATGACGTATGCAGAGAAGTCGTTGCCTGTCTACTCATCTCCACACATCAAATATTATGGCAAAGCCTGTGGCGATGAGGGAACAGCGAACAATGCCCTACACATGAAGGAATTTGCTCAGTCGTTAATGAGAACAGTACCGCAATAAACACAGTGAAAGAATTATAATGCTTGGCATCCAGGATTTGAGTGAGATTTAGGTGACATACTAGCTTAAGTCCAATCGTATTCGTTGTTTTTGCTTAACCACATTGAGGAAAATAGATGGCTATTCCAAAACACTCCAAACTGTTTGATTATTCTAAAGGCGCTTACTTCGCCGATACCTTCTCACGAAAAATTGCCTATAAAAATCAAACTGCACTAGATGTTTACCTCGAGATTGCAAAGCAGACACCAGCTTGGGTCTCTTTCTTGATGGCCACGAGAAACAGAATTGTATCCATGCTTGGGTTAAAGCATTTAGGTCGACTTCAGGACGCAACTTCTACAGAAAACCACACAAACGTCACGATTGGTGAACGAATTGGCATTTTCACATTGCTGAGCAATAGCGCGACTGAAATAGTATTAGAGGACAGTGACAAGCACCTAGATGTCAGAGTGTCGTTTCTTCTAGACATCGAAGGTGACAAAGTCAATGTTCACGCTACCACCGTCGTGCATGTACATAATTGGTTTGGCAAAGCTTACATGTTTGTAGTAGCCCCGATACATAAACTCATCGTCCCTACCTCATTGAAAACACTTACCTAAATGAAATAGAACCAAACAAAGGAACATATGGCTGTTTTAGAAATTCTAACTGCGCCCGATCCGAGACTTAAGGTCAAGGCAGAAAAAGTGCAGGATTTATCAACAATACAAACGTTAATCGACGATATGCTTGAAACCCTATATGCCACAGACAATGGTATAGGTTTAGCTTCTACTCAGGTCGGTCGTAAGGAAGCCGTGGTAATTATCGATCTCTCTGACAGTCGAGACGATCCACTGATTTTAGTTAACCCAGAAGTAGTTAATGGTTCCAATAAAGCGTTAGGCCAAGAAGGCTGCTTATCCGTTCCCGATTACTACGCGGATGTAGAGCGGTTCACTTCTGTTGTAGTGTCTGCTTTAGATCGCGATGGAAAACCTATAATCATTGAAAGCGATGACTTTCTAGCCATTGTCATGCAGCATGAAATTGACCACTTACTAGGCAACCTATTTATTGACTATCTATCACCGTTAAAGCAAAGAATGGCCATGAAGAAAGTCAAAAAGTACGTGAAAGCACACGCTTAGTTCCCTCTTGTAACATAATGACTTCAAGGAAGAATCATGAACGAGTTAGCCTCGTTAGAGCAGATTAAAGAAGTTATTGGTGAACCAAACCCTCTCGCCAGTAAGAAAATCTATACGAAGTTAAACAGTAGAATGCAGGAGTTTATTAACACTTCTCCGTTGGCCATGCTCTCCACTGTTGATGAAGCAGGTTTCCCGACTATCTCCCCAAAAGGAGACCGACCAGGCTTTGTAAAAGTGAATGACGAAAATACACTCTTATTGCCCGAGTTACGTGGAAATAAATTGGCATTTTCTCTTCAAAATATTGTGGCATCAAATAACAAGGTCGGCCTGATTTTTCTGCGTCCTGGAACCGTCGAAACTTTGCGAGTACACGGCAGCTGTAAACTCATCGAAGGCGGCATCTGTGACGAAGTTTCTGGTTCAACCCACCGTGCATTAATGGTGCTCGAGATATCGGTACAAAACGCCTATTTCCACTGCGGTAAAGCGTTTTTACGCAGTAAAGCATGGGACAACTCAACGCATCAAGAACCGTTAAAAGTATCCTTTGGCAAAGAAATCGCAGACAACACCAACGCGGACCAATCGTTTATTCGGGAAACGGATCTCGCAGTACAAGGGCGCTATAAAACCGACCTATAAGTCAAACACACGCCTAACCTTCTAATGGTAGATTATGGATTTTAAACAAATAGATAGTAGTGACGTTCCATTAAGTTTGCTTCTTGAAGCCGATCCTTCAGAGCAAAGTATTGTCTCGTACTTGCCCAATTCTTGGTGCTTTGTTGCCGTGGAGCAAAGCCAGATCGTCGGTGTGTGCGTCGTAAAACCTTTAAGCTCAACATTGGCTGAAATTTATAACCTTGCGGTCGTTCCTGTCCATCAAGCCAAAGGGATTGGCAGTAAGCTGCTGAAGTTCGTTCTTTCCGAATTGCCTTGTAAAGGGATTAACAGAGTTGAGCTTGGTACAGGTACATTTGGTTATCAGCTGACTTATTATCAACGGGCGGGGTTTCGTGTTGATTCTGTCCTTAAAGATCACTTTTTACAAAATTATCCCGAGCCAATATTTGAAAACGGAATACAGCACAAGGATATGCTGCGGCTCTATATAGAGATTTAAAGAAGTTTTCAAAACTTATCCTCATCATGCTTTCGCTTACAATGAGTAAAGGTTCAAACCACTAATACTCTGTAAAGGCCTCATGTTGATGAGGCCTTTAATTTTTTGACTTATCACGACCAACCAATAGAGAAAACAACGTCACAGACATTTCATCCATCAGGGTTTGCTTATGGATGAATTGATCTTGCTGGCAACAATGAATCAAATTTATAAAATCAACTTGTTCAATGTGTAACCTCTGGGGTATTTATGAAAATGTAGAGTTTAAGCTCTAATAACATTCATAATAAAATAAGGTTACATAATGAAGAATACAGTCGCTCTTTCGGCGTTATGTGCATTTGTACTCGTCGGTTGCCAATCAGAAGAAGCAGAAACCACCAGCATTGCCAACGCAAATGCTGGGAACATTTCAGAAACTAAGCAAGAGCTTGCAAGACAGCTTAGCGAAAGTTACTCGTCTATCGAGTCCACTCTGAAAGACAACATCGCAGCGGATACCCTATCCGTCCCTATTTCCAAGTTAACAGCTGAACAACCCACTGCTGCATTTAGCCAGAGGTTAATTACCGCAGACAGCCAAATTCGCCAATGGAAAGGCATTTCAGACTATACCGACGAGCTCTTAGAATTGCGTCTAGCCTCGTCTGACATGTTAGAAGATTGGCAAGAAGGCCAATCCCCTCTATTCGCGTTCGAACCAACAGGGGATGATGAAAACTGGCAATACATTGAAGCCTACGACGTATATGGTCAGGTTCACCAGTTAGACGTGTATCAGATGCCCGATGTGCCTGTCATCGTCGTCGACAACAATAGTGAACTTGAATTACAAGCTGGTATGAAAGCCATGCAAGCTGAAATGCGTTCACTAGGGCAGCAAACAACCATTCAACGTTATAATGATTCATCTGAAATGAGTGCTCGCTCAATGAGCAAGTCCACTGTCGAAGTAGCGCCCATTTCAACCACGGTCTTAAAAAAGATTCGTTTAGCCGACGATCAAGAACCATGGATTTCCGGTAAGGCAGAAGTCTACGCGATTGTAAACGGAGTCAACCCAAGCCGAGACGAACCGACCTTAGATTTGGTCGAAATGCCCTACTTAGATTATGACAATCAAGATTACTACCCAAACCAAGTGGTGATCCATTGGTCTCGCTACCGTTGGGGCGCTGCCGATATGATTTTAATGGAGCAGGATGATGGCACCGACTACAAGCAACTAGCAAAACTGCTCGTTCAGGTAGCGGAGGAAGTATTAAAAGCCATTCCTGATCCAGAAGTTCAGGCTTACGCGATCATTCCACAAATTACAGGGAAAATCATCGATGCGATTCCAGATGGCGCGCTCACCAATGATGACGATTTTGTCGATGTCTATTACACCTTGATGCAAGACACCTCTTACGTCGACCACCCAGCAGCAAGCGGCAATGCCGTATCTACGTTAGAGCCGTTGACCATAAACCCAACTCGCAATTAGTACGCGTGAGCCTGTTACTTTCGTGGCTTTGTATCAGTCCAAAGCCACGAAAGCCAGTATCTATGTCACCCCTGTTCTTTCGAGAAGTCGGACGTTGAATGAAACGAATCAACACCCGTTCATATAGATATGGCAGACGAATGGTTTCTAAAATTTAAAGGCGTCTGACCGGTTTGTTTTTTGAAAAAAGCGATGAAGGCGCTGTCTGATGAGAACTCTAACCAACAAGCAACCTCACTTACTTGCATACCTCTAGCGAGCAATTCAATCGCCTTTAACAAGCGCCATTGCAATCGCCAGTCTTGGTAAGACATACCGGTTTCTTCTTTAAAAATGCGCGTAACCGTTTTTGTACTCGCCCCAATCGAGTGGGCCAATACGGTGAGTTTTGGCACTAGATAGGACTCTTGCAGCATTTGTTTTCGTAGCGATTCAAACCGACGGTTCAAAGGCAAGGGTAAGGTAAAGGATTCTCGCTTAGCCGCATAAAACTCTTCCCAGAAAAGAGCGATGGTCGCCCTCATTTCATGCTCCGGCTTATCCCATCCCCACATTGCCATTTTATCAATCAAGGCTTTTAACAATGCATTTACCTCAATCGTTGTCATCTCGCTTGGGCACTCAAATGCCGCACAATCAAAGTATAAAGAACGATAAGCGACAACATTGGTCATCACCACTTGGTGTGGGGTGCGCGCAGGGATCCATACCGCTTTAGTGGGGGGCAATATACAAATCGAATCCGTTAATGCAAAGCTCATACACCCCTGAGGAGCGAACAACAACTGCCCTTTTTCGTGCTGATGCAAACCTGAATCATGTTGACCAACGTCGGCGGCAATTCCTACAACACAAGATGCTAAGTGATCAGGTTCAAATTGAGTTTGTTCGTTAATTAGCGCCATTTGTCCGATTTTTGATGTTTTTGGTTTTTATGTTGTTAATAAGAAAATGATAGTCCCATTTACACTGCGTGCCAAGTAAATTCATATTGAGGACTCCACATGAATACCAAACCTTCTTTATGGCTCATGATCATCATGCTCATGCTTCCGCAAATCGTCGAAACTATTTACAGCCCGGCCCTCGGGTCAATTGCTCGATCATTCTCAGTGGCAGATGCACAAGCGGCTCAAACCCTGTCTGTTTATTTTCTAGCATTTGCTGTTGGCGTCGTCGCTTGGGGCATACTGGCGGACAAATTTGGCAGACGACCAACCATGATCGCTGGCTTGTTTATTTATGGCTGCGCTGCACTCATTGCTATGCAAACAGAGAGCTTCATGATCTTGATGGTCGCTCGAATCCTAAGCGCATTTGGCATTGCCGTAGGTTCGGTCGTGACCCAAACCATGCTCCGTGATGCATTCAATGGCGAAGAGCTCGCGAAAGTGTTTAGCCTGATGGGAATGGGAATCTCGATAAGTCCAGTCATCGGCATGCTACTGGGCGGCTACCTGACATCATTTGGGGGGCATAACTTTGTCTTCCTTGCCCTTTTTGTCATTGCGTTAGTCATGTTTATCTATAACTTCTTTAAGCTTCCAGAAACGCAAAAAGAAACCCAACCTTTACGGCTGCACTCATTAAGCATTCGTATGTTGAAAGATAGCCAAATATGGTTATCAGCGTTACTGGTCGCGATGTACAACATTGCACTGTTTTCTTATTACCAACTGGGTTCATTCATCTTTATCGATCTGGGCTTGGACGCTCAACAATTTGGTTACAGTGGGATCTTACTCGGCCTTAGTACACTACTTGGCAGTTACGTTAACAAACACGGCCTTTCCAAAAACGTCCTACAGAGTACCTTATTACGATTATCGGCTCTGCTATTAACAACCGGAGCCATTGGGGTTTATTTCATGATCAACTCCATTTGGTTTATTTTACCGATGATGTTAGTGGTCATGTCGTTTGGTATCGCAATACCGAATATCTTAAGTGTCGCTTTGGTGAACTATAAACAGCAAGCAGGAAGTGCCGGCGCGTTATTCGGGCTAATGTATTACCTGATGATTGGTGGAGGGCTTGCACTTGTGGGCGCAGTGCAACATTTAGGTGTTTCCCTTATCGCATGTAGCGCGATGGCAATATTAGCAACATTGGTGCGTTCTAGCAGATAAGTAACCCGGTTCTATGTGTCCCCCCTAAGCCAATCATCAGGTTCCGATGATTGGCTTAACATCATGCCACTCAATGTCAGGCAAGAAATCAATAAACAGAGTTGTTAGAAAGAGCATGTATGGTTGAAAGGCACAAAAAACACAGCAATTTTGAAGTGAACAAGAAATATAATTGTTATATTATAACATTACATTAATTAACCATCAGCCCTCATGAAACAGCGATTTCTTCTAGCCAACACATTCAGCCACCTCTCTTCATGGTATGTACACATTTTTCCCTCAAGTTGGCGCTCTTTTGCACAAGTGCCTTTTGGGTTGGTAATGCTGGCTTTTGCTCCGAGTATATCTGCCCACCCCCACTCTTGGGTCGAAATGAAAACCCACATAGAGGGAGAAAATGGCATGATCACCGGTTTTTCTATGGAGTGGTCTTTCGATGCGATGACATCAATGTATATGCTCGATGGAGAAGACGTATCTCCGGAAAAAGAGACTGAGACATTCAAAAATCTTGCGGCCTCAGTCATCAAAAATATGATGTACGAGCACTACTTCACGTATTTCTATGATGGCGAAGAACCAATCAAATATCAGGTAGCTGAGCATGCGTCATTTAAACGAGATAAAGCCAAGATGGTACTCACGTTTGATTTACCGCTTTCACAACCAAAACCAGTCACACGTGACACGCTTCGCGTATTGATATTTGACCCAAGCTACTTCGTCGACATGTCATGGATGTCGAATAACGATGTCAGCTTATCTACCGACTTAGCGAGACAGTGTCAGTTAGAACTCGTTGAACCCAACCCGACCCCAGAGCAAATGAGCTATGCGATCTCTCTCCCCGCCGATGCAGATCCAGATAACACGCTAGGGCAACTTTTTACTCAATCGGTCAAGCTTCATTGTGCTGCGCTTCCGGCTTCTTAGTCACAACAGCTGAATTCGACTATGTAAGGTTTCACGATTAAACGTCCCAGCTCATTAAACCTTCTACTCACTATATGAATGAACTCTGATACAGGTTTTTGTTAAATGCAGAAAAATCAATTCAAATCATCCCAAGCCCTCATCGCTATCACCGCTCTGATACTGATCGCAATTGGTGCATATCAATTATGGGTAATGTGGCCATCTTTAGTTATGGCCAGCATACAGTGGCAAAAAGAAGTCAATTCAGAGCTTGCCGATCTTCTTTATCAAGCAAAATCTAACCCATGGAGTGCAGGTGGTTACCTAATCGGATTCAGCTTCATCTATGGCATGCTTCACTCACTCGGTCCAGGACATGGCAAAGTTATCGTGTCTACTTACTTAGCGACTCACCCAACTAAAGCGAAAGCCAGTTTAGTGCTTACTGTTGTCTCTGCTTTATTGCAGGCACTGGTAGCGATCTTATTGGTAAGTGTCTTGCTGTGGGGGTTTAGTGCTTCAATGCGAGTGGTTAATGACAAAGCCAACCTGTTTGTGTCGTTAAGTTTCGCCTTAGTTGCACTGGTAGGCTCATTGATCTGTTGGAAAGCACTACGAAACATCTACAGGTCACTCCGTAAAAATAAGCGACGCAAACCAACACTCAAAGTGAATACTATTACCACATTAGCGGCCAATTCACCTTCACCTATAGCTACTCGTTCGACAATGCCTCTTCGCTCATCGCTATCTGACGTGTCTCCGATACTCGCATCTAGTCGTGGATTACCACCAGCAGAGCACTCTCATTCTGACTGCGGATGCGGACATCAACACGTCGCCGATGCATACGCGATAAATAAAGCCTCAACGCTTCGTGAGTATGCGGGGATCATCGTCACTATTGGAGTTAGGCCATGTACGGGTGCCATTATGGTTTTACTTTTCGCTAATATGGTTGGTCTTTATTGGATGGGGGTTCTTAGCGCTTTTGCAATGGCAATCGGCACAGCTTTAACCACCTCATTAATCGCAATGATGACACTTACAGGTAAACATTTAGTGAAGCGCTACTTAACGGCAGGTAGCAAGAACAGCAACGCATCCTTAAAAGCCTCAGGTCACTACTTACAGCTACTCGGCGGCATTTTACTCGTCTTGATCGGCCTGCTGTTGATGAACGGGCAAAGTAGCGGCATGTCTCCAGTCTTCACTATGTAAAGTCGAAGACAGTTTTATTAGCACGGACCGACATTCGAATGACTGACTAGAAGCTCATTGATACCCAAATGAGCTTCTATATTCCGACGATGAATTTACTGACAAACAACGCTTGGTTTCTCTCTTAGGAACCAAGAAACCCATTTTCGTTTCGAGTTTAAAACGAAGCCCTCTTTCAAACTGATACCACTGGCTATCAGTCCGTCGGTGTTTGGCACATTTTCTTTTGTTGAAAAACGCCAGTCTCGACTGCTTATCCTTTCCCCTTCAATAAGAGCATCATTGAGACGTCGGCTGATAACAAAGATTGTCAGCCCCGTCGTCTCACTGAATCCCAAATCTGGCTCCGAGAAGCTGCCCACCGCAACAGGCACCTTTACACTGCATACCTTCTCACCCTGACGAGTAAATATATAATTCGCTTCCCCTACCCTTCCTTTTAACCAAAAGAGCTGCCCTTGTGTCATATTATCTAGGGTAAGCGTGCCAAGTGAACCTGCAGGCGATATTGTTCCTGCCACACTATATGCCGAGACAAAAGCCGATAAAAACACATTAAAAAGAGTGGATTTTTTCATGCGAGAGCCTCCCCATCAGCGCCATTATGAGTCGATTGCACTAACAAGTAGATTAACCAAAATGGACCAATGACAGGTATGAAAAACACAAAAGTCCAATAGCCAGATTTGTTTATGTCGTGCAGCCTCCGGACAATGACGGAAAGCATAGGAATCAAACTTAACAAACCATAAACAGCGTCAAACCAGGTCGCCATACCCATGACGATATCTATTGCAATACACCCTATCGTCACCAATGTATGCACCCAAATAAACATCCAGAATTCTTCACGGGACGATCGGCCGGAAAAGTCTAAGCTTCGTCTCCAAGCTTGAAAATAGAACTTCATATATGTCTCCACAATAACGAATTGATGGTGACATTTTGCTACGCCCCTTGGGTAATAAGCGTCCCAAAACAGGTTTTAGGTCGTTCTAAAATGGGTTTTGGCCTATGTTCACTTTTTATTTATATTTCATCGAGTTACACTTGGTTCGACCTAAGTTAAGTGCTCATCTAGGACCAGCTATGCTTGCGATTCCCGTTCCGTTTATTGTTTCTATGTTGTTAGGGTTACTGGCGATAACCCTTTACGTCCGGTTCTCTCAACAAACCCGTGTCGCTGGCATGTTTTTAGCACTATGCTCAGCGACAACCGCGATGGTTGGTTTACGTTGGACATTTGAACTTGACGTCTTCATCATCGCACAACCCATTATGGCAGCCACTATCCCGATTGCTGCTTGGTATGCGTTTGTACACGCACGTCGCGACTTAGGGTCGTTGCCAATTAAACACTTTGCTGCACCACTATTTATCCTAATTAGCGCAGCCACTCAATCATGGTTCGCGCTACCATTAGATGAAGTCCTGACCTTGATCTATGTCTTTTATGGAATTGCACTGATCCGAATTTC
Organism: Vibrio profundi; assembly: GCF_043642225.1. Classification (GTDB taxonomy): domain Bacteria; phylum Pseudomonadota; class Gammaproteobacteria; order Enterobacterales; family Vibrionaceae; genus Vibrio; species Vibrio profundi_A. The sequence goes on from NZ_JBHZSF010000002.1 coordinate 132,210, forward strand.
ATCAAAAGAAACGGTATTTATTAACGTCTCACTAGGGAATTGGGAAGCAGTAAAGCAAGCAGAGACGCTCGCAGGGTGGATGTTGATCTTTTCTGCGTTCGTTGATGCTTTCATGTCGTTGGATTTAACCTTCAACCAAGGTCAACTCTCTCCTTATATACTGACGGGCGCACATTTAATTCTATTGCCAGTGTTATCGTTAGCGGTGGTATTAGCGGGTATCAATACTCCAAGTACTGAAGATCCAAAACCAAGCCAAGTGACGAACACTGGCGATGAACCAACGAACTCGCCAACCATGACAAACGAGCGAGCAAAAGCAATCGCATCGATGCTAGACACTAAAATTCGACAAGACTTACTCTTCCTCGATCCTGAATTAACCCTATCTAAGCTAACGCGGAAGTTAGGTATTCCAGCGAAACAGATCTCGATAGCGGTGAACCTCGCGCATAAACAAAATATTTCTAAAGTCATCAATGAATATCGAATAGAACATGCCAAACATTCTTTGAGTACTTCACAAGACACAATCACACAGATTTTTATGAATTCGGGTTTTCAAACCAAGTCTAATTTTAACCGAGAGTTTTCAAGAATTGTGGGGATGACTCCCAGTGAATACCGGAAAATTGGCGAATGACACCCTAAGTAACAAGTCGGCATTGTCGGTAGTATTGATTTACAAATCAGGAACAAAATCGCTAAAGAAAGTCGCGAAGAAACGATACAATGCTTGAGTTGCTAGAATGCAGCATGGAAAACCCACTCACAGAAAACCTTAAAGTAGCCACACATGTCTAAAGATTCCGGTTTCACCTTTGAATACACCCTCGATAAGGCATTTTTTGCCGAGTGTTATGATCAAACTAGTCAGCCAGTTAAATTTCCAAATGCCTACTACAAAGGAATACTCTTTCTTATTTTTGGTGTGACTCTGTTGGAGTTTGAACTACTGCCCAATGGCTACGTTGGTTGGTTCTTTATTGTTTTAAGTGTTATTGAAGCGTTCAGTGTGTACTGCAAAAGAACCTGGTGGCTATGGCGACAAAGAATTAGTTCTGGCGCAGGCAGCAAGGTGGTTTTTAAAGCTGATTCAAATGGCGTGAGCTACAAAAACTATAAAGCGACTAACACTATTGCGTGGGATCAAATCGACCAACTTGAGCAGACCGATCTAGGCTTTATCATCCATATTGGTAACCAACGCCAATACATCAGTAAGTCGTACTTGAACGATGATGCAATAGCATTCATCGCCGAACAACACGCTGCTGTGAAAGCAAGCTAAAACTACGATATACAAAAAGGCCTCGTCACCACGAGGCCTTAATTTTATTTACATGGTTGAACACTATGCAACGTCACTGGCTTAAACACTAGCAGCAACAGCGAGCGTAAGTACCCTAATCCCACCTTGGAAGTCATCTTTCGTCAGTAGTTTCTAGCCCCCACTCACTCAATAGCGCTCGGTACTGTTCCGTTTGTTTATAAGACTCCAATAAATCCTTTATGACCGTTAACTTATCTTCTGGGAACTTAAGATTGGCCGCCAAGTAATAATCACCGTCACCGTCGAGTTCTAACTTTTTTGCAATGCTAGAAGAAGGTTCGCCAAGTTGTTTTACGATATAGAACGCCACGGCATCAGGTATAGGCCAGAGCTCGGCTCTGCCTTTTTTTAGCAACTCATATTGAATGAACCGAGCGTTGGGCCCTGAGAGCCGAATAAATTGATCAATGTCGATGCCCTGCTCTTTAAGCAGAATTTCTCGGGAGTCATCAATCTCGGTTGTCACGCTGTATTTTGAAATGTCGCTGATAGTTTCCAAGACGATGTCGTTTCTTTCACTTAAAGCAAACACAGACTGAGTCGCAGGTACCAGCTTTGATACCCACACAAACTGCTTTTCTCTGGATTCTCGCCTTGCTATTGAAAATATCAAACCGTTTGGATCTCTACGAGCTTCCGTCATGGTCCTGATCCAAGGGTTAAACATGATTTGGTATTCAAAGCCTGTCGAGTCCATAACTTCACGTATGATCTCTAACGAAACGCCAGCCATTTCTCCCTCATGTTGGAAGTTATAAGGAGGAAAGTGTTCAGTATAAATGTTGATCACTTCACTTTTTGAGCCGAAGCTAACAGCAAACAAAAACAAAGTAATCAGCTTCATCATTGGCTTTAATACACCACGGTTGAACGCGTGGCCGAACCTACATCTCATGTTAAAAGCGCGGTAGCCGACTCTGATTATTCATCACATTGAGATTTGCCTTTCCCTTTTCTGTAAAAACCATACCTGCTCCTCTTACTCATGAACCATCGTGCTTTGTCATGCAATTTTTCAGTCGGTAACCAAGGTGGTGAGTGTTTCAGTTTCGAACTAAGCCGTTACTGATTGGTCGCTTGACCCTATGTTGAAGTATATACCTAGCGGAACAGAGATGTGCTCGATCGTATAAAGAAAGAAAAATAGCACTACCGTACAAACAAAGCCTCATCTACCCAGGCCTTAGCTCCGCTCATTTTCTGTTATTGCTGCAAATTAGTTCGCTTGGTGCTGTAAGTGCTCAATGAGTGCCGGAACCTTTTTCGCTATGTGCTTTCTCGATGCATAAAAAGCGTATAAGACTAAGTCTTCTGGTTGATATTCAAGTTCGATAACCTCTAGCTTGCCTGTCTCAATCTCATCACGACAGAACTCCGTTGGGAGTATCGCAAACCCTAATCCAGCCAATGCACCAGTTTTCGCGAGCTGTCCGCTGTTTACTTTAAAGGCCGATTGTACCCTTTGAGTGACCAGCTCTCCTGCTTTGTTCTTAAACACCCAAGGCGTACCATTTAATGCGGTAAAGCTATTAATACACGGCACATGTTTCAAATCCGTAACTTGAAAAGGTTTGGAGGTTGTTTCAAGAAGCTTTGGGGAAACCACAACAACACTCGACCAACGCTTAATTTCTTTCGCTATCCAGTTACTGTCTTCTAGCTTTCCTCGATGAAAACTCAAAATAACGTCAAACCCATCGAGTAAGTCTTCTTTAGGGCTGATACTTGTATCGCAGCACAATGAAATAGAAGGGTGTTGCGTACAAAAGGAAACAACCGCTTGGGCGAGTTCTGGCGAATCTGGCATTAGAATATTGAGCTGCCCCATCACCTGGCGAGAGTGTTGGGTCACCTCCGTAAGCGCGTCATTAAGTTTGTCCAACAGAGGTTGAGTACGTAAATACAGGCGCTCCCCTGCCTCTGTCGGAGCAATACGGCGAGTTGTTCTATCAAACAATCGAGCATCTAATTGCTCTTCTAATAGCGCTATATGGCGACTAACATTTGATGTCGGCAAGCACAAGAACTCTGCGGCTCTTTTAAAACTATTGTTCTCATAAACGCAGTGAAAGCTTTTTAGCCATTGTTGGTCAATCTTTTCAAGCATACTCATTAATCCTGCCACCCCTTATAATCCCATCAAGTTGGATTATAAAGCCAATTTTAGACACTTTATTACCAATATCTGGCTTATACAATACTCATCATCAGAGTAACGATAATAAGGTTCCAGCATGAGTTGGTTAGAAAAGCTATTAAATAAGAAGAACTTAATCAGTACCCGTAAAGCTTCCATTCCCGAAGGAGTATGGACCAAGTGCTCTTCTTGTGATCAAGTCTTATATCGAATAGCACTTAAAGAAAATCTGGAAGTCTGCCCAAAGTGCGATCACCACATGAGGATGACAGCGCGCTATCGTTTAGACAGCTTTCTGGATAAAGGTACGCGGACTGAAATCGGCCACCAGCACGAACCACAAGACTTACTCAATTTTAAAGATCAGAAACGCTATAAAGAGCGACTCGCACTTGCTCAAAAAAGTACGGGCGAGAAAGATGCATTAGTCGCGATGAAAGGTGAACTATTGGGGTTACCTGTTGTAGCCTGCGCTTTCGAGTTTTCTTTTATGGCAGGGTCAATGAGCAGCGTTGTGGGCGCTCGCTTTGTTGATGCGGTTAACTCGGCCATTGAGGCCAATTGTGGGCTAGTCTGCTTTTCTGCTTGCGGTGGCGCGCGAATGCAAGAGTCGCTAATGGCGTTAATGCAAATGGCGAAGACCAGTGCCGCATTAAAGCGGCTATCTGAGGCAAAATTGCCTTATATCTCAGTGCTAACCGACCAAACCTTTGGCGGTGTCTCGGCAAGTATTGCGATGCTTGGCGACATCAACATTGGTGAGCCCAAAGCACGAATTGGGTTTGCGGGCCGAAGAGTGATTGAACAAACGGTACGAGAAAAATTGCCTGACGATTTTCAACAGAGCGAGTTTCTATTAGAGCATGGCGCTTTAGATATGATTGTTGATAGGCGTGATATGCGTAAACGAGTGGCGAAAATCATCGCGATGATGACCAATACACAGGTCCAAATTGAGCAATAATGCCTTCCCAATTCCGACTCTTAGCTTTAAACAAAAAACCTCCCGTAAAGGGAGGTTTTATCATTTAAAGAGATTTACTTATTTGGCATTGGTAGGATTTCAAACATGCCATCAAACTTATCTAATGTGCCAGCCAATTGTCCCAGTAGCGATGCATCGCCTTTCACACCTGCTTGACCAGATTTGAATAGTGCCTCTAATGTCGTTTCTCCAAGCACGACTTTAGTAAAGTCTGTTTTATGGATGATGAGCTCAAAGTCGACCTTTGGTAGCTTATCTACTTCAATGTTAGACATATTCGCATTAGACACTTCACCGTAGTAACGCTCTTCAAGATCTGGGTGGTAAACACCGAAGTTGAAGTCAAGACCCGCTGCTTCCGCTTTTGGCGCATTCAAACTAACCGCAATAAAGTCTAAGAACAGGCCTGTTGGTGTGTTGGCAATTACGTCAGATGAAGCAAGCTTAATTGACTCTCGAATTTCACCAGTACGCAGTTCAACCGCACCTTGCAGGTAGCTGTTACGCCATGCCATCGTTTCAGACTGGTAACCTTGCTGCTCAAAGCTGTCTGCTAGTGCAAAACGGTAGTCAATGTTACTTGGGTCACATTGAACTAAGTCGTTAAACAGCTGAGACGCTTCTTGGTATTCACCTGCATTAAAGTGACTCATACCAGCTTTGTATAGCACGTCTGCCCCTGCTGCATTCACATACACACACGACTTATCTTTAGTTTGTAGAGGATTCGTGTTCACAGGGTTCATATCATGGTAGCCAAGATACAGGTTAACAACCGCACGTGCGTTGTGACTGTATGAGCCGTGATAACCATTGGTGTGCCATGTATCGATTTGAGATTGCGGAACGATCTCTTCAATCTGGCGGCCCACATCGTGGATGGTAACACCGTGATTGGCTAGGCGCATTGACTGATTATGAATGAATCCGTAGTTGTCACGCTGTAGTGTCATGTAATCAGAAATTTCATTCACGTCAGTATCAGCGTTGTTCCAAACTGGCGCGGAGTGTGCGGCGTGAATGTTGTCCACTAAGCCACTGTCCACAAAGCGCATTTTTAGCTCAGTTAGGTATTTAGTCCAAACAAGAGAATCGCGAACTTTTGCCCCACGGAATGTATAGATGTTGTGCATACCGTCATAAGTCAGTTCTGCGGTATTCAGCGAGCGGTATTCCGGCACGTATAGAACGATTTCTGCAGGAGCTTCTGCGCCAGGCATATTAATCGCATGGAACTCTAACCCATCGATGTTAATGACCTTTTCACGTTCTTGAATCTCTGTTGTTGGAGCAACGAGTGTTACTTCACCACGAGACGTACCTAAGCCAAGCGCGTTATCAACAATACCTTTCGCGTTATTGTCTAGCGTCGTGCCGTATTGGTAGTTTGCACGGCGACCCATTGCGGTACCGGCAATGACGTTTTCATCAGCCAGTTCTTTTATGAAGTCTTTTGGCGCGTAGATCTCAGCACCTTTCGCAAAATCACCTGATTCATACACGCCACGAGACCCACCAAAGTGGTCAGCATGCATGTGTGAGTAAATCATCCCTGTAATTTTGTGTTCACCATTGATAGCAGGTAGATGTTGTTTCGCAAATTCCCAAGAAGCGGCAGCCGCTTCACGCGATAATAGCGGATCGTGAATCACATAACCGTTGTCTGTGCGATAGATAGTCATGTTTGATAAGTCAGCGCCACGAATTTGATAGACTCCATCCGTCACTTCGTATAGACCGCCTGCCGCATAATTTAGCATTCCTTGACGCCAAATTGATGGGTTAACAGAGGGTGGTAAATCTTCTACCGATCTGTCAGCCATGTATTCAAAGCGGTTTTTTAGCTCGCCTGCTTCGTGAGTACCAAACTCAGCAATAAGGCCACGGTTAGTACGTTCAAACGCCGATGTATCTTCCCAAGGAAGCGTTTTCGCCACAGCTGCATTTGCGCTTTCGGTGAACTTTGAGGCCGGTTTTCCCTCGTAAGTATCAATAGATGCATAATCATTAGCGACAGCGCCGAACGACACCATGACTGCAAGGGAAAGAATTGAAGGAGTAAAACGAGTTTTCATAGGGAACCTCTTGGGAATTCGTATTTGGTATGGGGTTAATTTAGCGTATTGACACATAGCAATACATCCATGAAACTGTATTTAACACATAATGAATTGTTATGTTTAAGGGGAAGTAGTGTCGAACATAGATCTAAACTTGTTAAAAGTGTTTGTGGTGGTTTATCGCCATAAATCTATTACATTGGCTGCGGAAGAGATGGGGTTAACTCAGCCGGGAGTCAGCGGCTTACTTAAGCGTTTGCAGCAGCAAGTGGGAAGCCAGCTATTCATTCGATCTGGCCGAGGGATCACACCCACCCAACATGCACAAGAATTAATTCGTCATGTTGAGCCTGCATTGGCGCAAATCAACAACGCACTCGAAGGGTTGGAAGGTTTTTCGACCCAGTACCCACGTAAGTTTGTTATATACACATCTGAACCGGTCATGTTAATGCTGCTACCTAAGTTAGAAGCAGACAGCACCTTGGGTAATGTCACGATTGAGTTGCAGCCAACCCACTCTAATGAAGAAGCCCTAATTCAGGCACTCAATCAACATCAAGCCGATCTTGCCATTGAAATATCTAACTATTCTACGGGCTCGTTTTTTACCGAAGATCTGTTTGATGATCAGCTCCGGCTTATTGCCCGAAAAGGACACCCAAGACTAAAAGGCAGTGTTACACGTGAGCAGTTTTATGGTGAGAAACACATTACTTTGAAACTACGCCGTGAAGATACCTACATGGCCGATTATTTTACTGAGGAACGCCTCAGCGAACGGCAAGTCGCAGCAGAATGTACATCTCTAGTGTCATTGATGTCGATGGTCGCAGCGAGCGATTGCATTGCAATGGTGACCGAAAGTATCGCAACAGCATTTGCTGATAAGCTGGATATACAAATGTTAGATTGCCCATTTACATCTAAGCCAGTCAGGTATCGCTTATTAACCCATAATCGAGAACGACGTAGCCCATCCAATATGTGGCTGAGAGAAAAAATAAAGTCATATTTTTAAGTATTCGCAACGCTATGTATATAAGCGTTTTACCGAGATTAGACAAAGATAATCATACGCTTCGTTAACCAGATCAAAGACAAAAAGTCCGGCGAATCCGCCGGACTTTAAAGCATTCAATCTGAAAAATAATCTGAAGAAATGCGCTTAAATTTCATTCTTAAAGATCTTACCGTCTTTCATGATGAGATCCATTTCCGTCAGGTGAGAACCATCTTTCTTCGCATCGTTCGCTTCACCGAATCACGTACCACGACCACCAAAAAGTGTAATATCTTCCAATGGGTTACCGTCGATAAGTAGGATATCCGCGTATGCGCCCACTTCAATGACACCTAGTTTCGCGTCTGAATATGGGTCAATCCAAGGTTTCATCAGCTCAGCAGAGATACGACCCGATGTCGATGTCATGGCACGCAGAGCCGAGAAGTTACCGAACATATCTGCGTTCACCAAATTTCATGAGCTATTTGCTTAGCACACGTATCAGCAACACCGACACAGTCTACGTTAAACGCACGGCGATCAAACCCAGCCTCTTCCCCCGCTTTCATCTCTTTCTGGTAGCTACCAAACGCCGCTTGTGCCGATGCGAGTTTCTTCTGAATCAAAGGATCTTGTACCACTGGAATGGTTAGGTGCATGTGCGCGTCAACCAATGCTGGCATCAATGTACGACCTTCACCGTCAATCACTTCCGCGCCCGTTGGAATGTCAGCCTCGCCTTTAGTGATGGCGGTGTTCTTGTTGCCAGTTACAACCACCGAGTGGCTGTCATCGCCAAAGAAGCGGCAATCAGTGTTTTCTTGAACATAAAATACTCTCTTAGTTAGTAGTGGTGCTCTGAAATCTGATGCCATCTTACCTACCCACAAAGCGCTTTAATTGCCATTTGGTGACACTCGAGTAAGGCTGTTGCTCAATATTTAGTTCGAGTTCGGACTATCGTAATCACCCAAACTAAGGCCTCGCAAATACGAGGCCTTAGTTTTCTCTATCGAAGGTTAACCGAAATTAAAATTAACTGGTGACTTCTACTAATCTCAATTCCAAAAGTTTTCGTGTTGCTGTACTTGCCGCCTTCTCAATTGACAGTTTGTAGAAAATTCTAGCGTCTGCTTTTCGTCCTAACTTTCTGAGAATATGCGCACGTGCCGCATACCAAGGTTGATAATCTTTAAGGTCTTTTTCTAACTCGTCCAATTTCGTAAGCGCAAGTTTTGGGTGCCCTGTTTCCGCAATCACGGCAGCCCAGTTCAAGGCGACTATTGGCGTCGGTTCGAATTGCCATAGGGATTGATAAAGTAGAGACATTTGATGCCAATCCGGGGCGGGCTTGGCCATATGACAATCTGCAATAGCAGCCTTGATCTGAAATGGTCCCGGTTCTCTTTTTTCTAACGCATTGGAAAGGAGGTGCTGAGCTTCATCAATACTATTTTTCTGCCATAGAGAAGTGTTCTGTTCTTCAACGGGCACCATGGCTCCATCTCTATTTATTCGAGCATGGCTTCTCGCATCAGTAAGCAACATTAATGCAAGTGCACCTTCAATTTCTGGGTCATTAGGTCGCAGTTTTATAAGTAGTCTGGCCAAAAAAATACCCTCTTGGCATAACGAGCGCGAGCACTCAGCCTCCACAATGTAACCAGTGGTAAATATCAAATACACCGTTTTTAACACCGTATCTAACCTGTCATTCCATCTATCTGCTTCTGGGATAGAGAAGCGAATGCCTTTGGCTTTAATCTTTGCCTTTGCACGATATAAACGCTGTCCCATGGTTTGTTCGTTATCAAGAAAAGCGGCAGCAATTTCCTTTGTGGTTAAATTGCAGACCGTACGCAAAGTTAAAGCAATACGCGATTTTTCTTCCAAGGCTGGGTGACAGCAGGTAAAGATAAGGCGCAGGCGTTCATCCGGAATCGTTTCAGGAACGTCATACACCGTGTTATCGCAAGAAAAACTAGCGAGATCCTCTGCTTTGCGTTGCTCTCGTTGCACGGTTCGAAACTGGTCTATCCCTTTATTTAAACCCACTCTTAGTAGCCAAGCTGTAGGGTTGTCAGGTGGGCCAGATCGTACCCAGTGCTTCAACGCGGAAATTGATGCTTCTTGTAGAGCGTCCTCGGCTATTTGGAAATCATCAAGGCGTGAAATAAGCCCAGCCAAAAGCCGTCCTCTATCTTTACTCAAGACATCATTAATAACATGGCTAACAGCGATTGCTTTCGACGAGGCATTATTCATACATTAACCTGCTTCGTTGTAATCCAGTAAAGGGCGGACTTCAATCGTGCCAAACTTAGCCACAGGAATAATTTCTGCACATCGCAGAGCTGCGTCCAGATCAGGAACATCAACGATGTAATAACCACCTAAGTGTTCGCGCGTTTCAGCAAATGGGCCGTCCATTGTTTCTACCTTACCGGATTTAATTCGCAGTGAAGTCGCAGTTTCAGTTTCCTGTAACCCCTCACCACCAACGAATACCCCATCTTTTTCGAAAGTCGCTGTTGTAGCCGCAAAATCTTCCATCATTTTGTCAAACTCAGGGGTACCAAATACCGGTTCTTGATCAGGTGCCGCGTAGAGTAAAAGCATGTACTTCATCTTAAATTTCCTTCTTGTTTATTGTTTCATACTCAAGGACGTTTGCGCTTCGCCGTTTTCGACATGCACTCTAAAATATTTTTATCTTATGAAGGTACAACAGAACGATAACTAGATGATTATTAACCTTGATATTTGTGCATGACCTCTAGCACAAATAAATAGTTGAGTTCGTTGAGCAGCCTGCTAGACAGTTGGGAAAAGGCTAACTCGATTCATTCGAGTTAGCCATGTATCGAGTTAATATTTTTAACTAATCTATTTTTCTTCCGGCCCTAATAAGTCCACTTTCAAAACACTGCTTCATCTAGAACCTTATTTGACCATTCTTGAAATGAATTATTTATAAATGTATTGATAAATATTATCGACCGTTTCTCACACTAGCCCTCGCACACTACGACTAATGTCTAACCAATTGAGACTGTTTGTTTTTTTTCGCTTGATATAAGGTACTAGCAACTGAATTTCAGTGACTATTTTGAGAACTAGGTTAATTCGCTCTTATTATTTAGTAGCGAGCTAACTTAACTTATTAATAATAAATTTACTTATAAATAAAATAGAGCTATCGAGCTCTTTGTGGCAGAAATATATAGCTAAATATTCGTGCCGAGAGTCAATAACGTGTGATGGAATAACACACCTTAGAGTGTGAACGAAAGGAATCAAAATGAGCAGTACTTTAGAGTCCGTAGATATAAGAACAAATAAGCCTCAAGCCAATGAGGATGAACTCACCTATGAACAACAACATAAACCAAGATCGGAATTTGATTCCCGAGAACAATATTTAGAGCACGAATTGCAGATCATGTCGCCTAAACGCTGGCGTCCCAACTTGCCGTTTAAAGATTATCGATTTGAGATAGAAGACACTATTCCAGCGATGGCCGCTACCATTGGTAAAGTGGTGATGGTGGGCGCCATTGCAGCCACCTTTGCCGGGGCGCTAGGGCTAAATGAAGGCTTTATTTTAGAAAATGTCCGTTATGAGCTACTTATCGCCTCTGTTTTCATCATTCTTTTCTCTGGCTTTTTATTGCCGACCGCAAACCTCGCGGGTACACACGGTCCACTTATCCCTTTGATCCCTATCGTAGTTGCTGCCGGCGGACACCCTATGGCCTTTGGCTTGTTGATCGGCGCGTTTGGTTTACTCTTGGCCATCAGTAAAGGTGGCAGCATGTTGGCTAACCTCACCAGTAAAGGCGTATGTGGCGGTTTATTGCTTTACCTTGGCTTTGTTGGAACCGTCTCTCAAGTTAAAAAGCTATTCGCATGGGCTGAAGGGATCGGAATGAGCCATATCGCTTTTGTCGTGATCTTCTGCACCATTATTTTGTATGCGTTATTGGAACATTTCCGTAAGCGTTGGCTAGCCGTTCCTCTTAGTTGCTTGCTAGGTGGTACGTTAGCGTTCGCCATGGGTGCTCCATTCTCTTTCCAAACCGAGCCTGGTTTACCCAATATGAACCCTATGTATTGGTGGGGAGAAAATACAGGCTGGATGCTAGGCCTACCAACGATTGAACATTTCATGGTGGTATTGCCGTTTGCTATTTTAGCGGTGGCGATGTGGTCGCCAGATTTCTTAGGGCATCAAGTGTTTCAAAAAATCAGCTATCCAGACCGAACCGAAAAAGTACACATGAACATCGACGACACCATGACCACGGCTTCCATTCGTCAAACGTTCGGTTCTCTGCTTGGCGGTACTAACTTTACGTCTTCATGGGGTACTTACATCGTGCCAGCCGCGATTGCTAAACGCCCTATTCCTGCAGGCGCTTTATTAACGGCGCTATTCTGTATCATCGCTGCTATTTGGGGCTACCCAATGGATTTAGCTATCTGGCAACCGGTACTTTGTGTTGCGCTTGTTGTTGGGGTATTTGTTCCATTACTAGAAGCGGGAATGGAAATGACACGTGAAGGGAAAACCACCCAGTCAGCAGCGATTGTTGTCTTTTCTTCAGCGCTGGTTAACCCTGCGTTTGGTTGGTCTCTCACTATGCTGTTGGACAACTTAGGCTTGGTAGGTTGTAAAGAACGTAGTGGCGAACTAAGTAAAATGAGCCGTTGGGTGTTGCCTGGCATCATGTTTATTGTGCTAACGAGTGTGATGGCGTTGGTTGGCCTTCTACCAGGGATACCAGCGATTATCCCAAGCTTTCGTTAACCTCTAGATAAGATTTATTGAATATTTGACTCTTCCTATGATTAAGTTTTGGTCGGAACACAAAAAGGCCTCGCAATTGCGCGAGGCCTTTCTTCGAACAGTGGTTTGAGTTCAGTTTGTATAAATACCTTACTCGTCAAGTCAGTGCTCTACGCATTAAAGCTGGTTGCCCAATTTAGCCTGTGCCAAATAGTAGCCTCTATCTATCATTTCTTGTGAGCGTTCAAACTCTAAGGTACCGCAGGCATTGCGTGGGATCTCAAGTGTAATATCGGCAGGATAAGCTGCCAATTTTTGGCGAGCAATGGTCGATTGCATCGCATCAAACGCTTGGTTGGCGATGTCGTAGGCAGCAAAATTGAAGGTCATTTTGCTTTTTACGCTGCTCCCTAAATTATCGATGAAATGGACAACCTTCTCATGCAGGTTACTCTCTTTGATTGGCAGGGAAGCTGGTGTCGATTCCGGTTTAATCGTTTCAGGTTCGCCACCTAAGTTCACAGCCAGCGTGAAGTCTGTCTTGTCTCCAAAAGTAGGAGCAATCGGTACAGGATTGAGCACTCCGCCATCAATGAGTTCTTCACCTCCGATGACATGAGGCGTGAAGAACAATGGTAAAGATATAGAGGCGCGAATGGCATCAAACAGAGAACCCGATTGCAACCACACCTCTTTTTCATCGGCGACGTTGGCAGCTACTGCGGTATAAGGGATAGGCAGCTCTTCAATTGAAATATCGCCGATCAGCTCACGTAGTGTGTCGATGATCTTGTCCCCTTTGAACATACCACTCGATTGCCATGAAAAGTCCAACATCATAGCCATATCCGTTTGGTTGATACTCGTGACCCATTCTTCAAATTCATCCAACTTACCCGCAGCGTAAACACCACCGATAAGTGCGCCAATTGAACAGCCAGAGATAGATTTGATCTGATAGCCATGTTCAGTTAACCAGCGGATGATTCCAACGTGAACTAAGCCTCTTGCTCCACCACTGCCAAGTACAAGAGAGATCGTTTTTGCCATCGTATGAATCCTTTAAATCGTGAGTTCTTAGGGTAAAAGTTATATCACTTCATTTTTAATAATCTTCAGTCCATTCGGGTAATAAAGGTTTGCTCGTCATCGACAAAAGCCACATAGTCGCCGTGATAGATAAACACACGCCCTCTTCCCTCAACGATACACGCGAGCTGCGGGTTTAGATCTTCTTCAAGATCTTTACTTTGATACGTGCCAGTGTCGGTGATCACGCCACGAAGTGTCGGTAAAAATCCATAGCAGCGCTTAGCTTGATCGATCAGGCTCAACTCACTGGTGGCAGAGAAATAAGATGGGATTGGACCGGCATCTTCGATAAACATCGGTTTCAGTTCTTCAAAAGCGGTAATCACCAGCCAGTCAATACCATTAACATGATGGATAAACATTGTTTATAAATACCTAGTTTCTCGATAATTCTGATGCAGGGATTCTATCATTATCAGTGGCAATACGTTGGAGAAATTGAGTGATTCAAAGCAGTACCTCTGTGCCATATGCTACATTCACTAGGCCAACTTGCAGCGCCCAGAAATAATGGATTGGGGTATCACTTTAAAGTTATCGTTTTGTCTCACTGTCCTTTCGTTTTTGCTTTGATACAAAAGTGAGCTATTGAGCGATCCTTCGAACCTCTTGAATTTCCACTATAGTTGATTGGGTAAACCATTCACTACAAGGAAACGTTATGAATCAAAATACTGAATCTCAATCAGCACCGTCTCGGTCTATTCCTCAAGAAGCATTTGATTGGTATGACGAATATGCTCATGGCCTAATTGACCGCAGAGAATTCATGGCGCGCTTATCTGGATTAGCAGTACTTGGATTCACCATGACCACGTTAACTTCTGCTCTTATTCCTAATTATGCGAAGGCAGAGCAAGTCTCTTTCAATGACCCTTCTATCAAAGCAACCTATGAGACATTCCCTTCACCTAAAGGACACGGAGAAGGCCGTGGATACTTAGTGGTCCCAAAAGAGCTAGCGGGTAATGCGCCTGTTGTCTTAGTTGTTCATGAAAATCGAGGCTTAAATCCCTATATAAAGGACGTAGCAAGACGACTCGCGGCCTCAGGGTTTATTGCGTTTGCACCTGATGCTCTCTATTCACTTGGCGGGTATCCCGGTAATGATGATGAAGGTCGAGCGATGCAGAAATCATTATCCAGAGAAAAAATTGAAGAAGACTTTATAGCGGCAGCGAACTTTCTGAAATCTCATGAGAAAAGTAACGGCAAGCTGGGCGCAGTCGGGTTTTGCTTTGGTGGCTATGTCGTGAATATGTTAGCGGCGGTCATGCCAGACCAGCTGAATGCTGGGGTTCCATTTTATGGTACTCCTGCTGCACCTGATTTAAGAAAGAACGTTAAGGGGCCATTGCTCATCCAATTTGCTGGAAACGATAAACGTGTGAATGCGACTTGGCCAGACTATGAGGCTGAACTCAAAGAGATTAAAGCTGAATACACCGCTCATATCTACGATGGTGTGAACCATGGCTTCCATAACGATTCCACTGGCCGATATGCCGAGGAAGAAGCAGAGTTAGCATGGGCTCGTACACTGGAGTTCTTTACTAAAAAACTCTCTTAGCCGGGCATATTACCGAACCGATTTCTGTTCGGCCTAAGCGAATGGACAATTTCACGTACAGAAACAAAAAGGCTTCTCACACGCGAAGCCTTAACTTTACCTTACCAACGGTTACATCCGCTCTATTTCATTGACCTAACCGCTTTCAAAAACTTTCATTGAACTGCTAACGTTGCTCTAGCATTACTGGCAATTTGGGTGGTGAAGCCCAGCGAATCATCTACTATTAAATAATACATAATCAATGAGTTAATGATGGACCCACTAACGCAAGGTGTACTGGGCGCGTCCCTCTCTCTATCGACGAGCAAAAAACAGCACTTACTCGTCGCCGGCTTTTTCGGGCTAGTCGCTGGAATGACGCCAGACCTTGATGTTTTCATCCGGTCTGAAAGCGATCCTTTGCTCTTTTTAGAGTTCCACCGACAGTTTACCCATTCACTCTTTTTCATCCCTTTTGGCAGTTTCTTATGTGCTCTGCTTTTATACCCGCTATTTGGCAAAAAACTCCAACTATCATTTCAACAGAGCTGGTTTTATAGCGCACTGGGTTATAGTACTCATGCATTGCTAGATGCTTGTACCTCTTATGGTACTCAGCTGTTTTGGCCTTTAACCAATGAGCGTTACGCTTGGAACGCCGTGCCTGTGGTTGACCCAGCCTTCACCCTTCCCATATTGATATTACTCGTATTCTCTATGCTAAAACGAAACGCTTGGCTGGCACGTATTGCCGTTGTTTGGGCTTTCACTTATCCCACACTCGGTATGATCCAAAGAGACCGAGCAGAGGCGGTAGGATGGCAACTTGCGAAAGAACGACAACACGTACCGATTCGATTAGAAGCCAAGCCGACTTTCGCGAATATTTTGGTTTGGAAGGTCATTTACGAAACGGAGGAGGACTACCATGTTGATGCCGTTCGAGTGTCTCGTTCAATAAAAACATATCCCGGCGAGTCCATTGCAAAGCTAAACCTAAGCCGGGATTTTCCTTGGCTCGACCTTAATTCCCAACAAGGCAAAGACATTGAACGTTTCAGACACTTTTCAAACGGCTTTCTAGCGAGCTCCCCTAACGACGAGCTACATATCATAGATGTACGATATTCAATGGTACCAAATCAATTCAACGCACTATGGAGCGTAAAGCTGTCACCATCAGCAAGTGCGGACGACCATGTCGAATACGTGACACATCGTGACAATAGTTCAGAATCGAGGCAGCTCTTTTCCGACATGCTATTCGATTTTTAACGAAACCAAAAGAAAACTCTCTTCTACTGATTCGTTTTTTGGTCAATCAAAACGGTAGCTTTCAGGAATAACGACTACCCCACTTTCTGAAATATGAAAACGCTGAGCATCGACAGTAGGATTAAAGCCAATTCTAGTATTAGGTGGGATGATCACGTGTTTATCCACTATACAGTTTTGTAGTTGGCTATTTTTTCCGACCTGAACACCATCAAATAAGATGGAGTCAGCGATGGTTACCCCGTCATTAATTCTCACGTTAGCGGATAGAATGGAACGATGAACCGAACCTCCAGAATTCACGACACCGTTAGCAATAATAGAGTTAATAAAGATACCTTCATTTCCCGTATCTGATGACACGGTTCTAGCCGGTGGGTATTGATGTTCGAAGGTTCTCACTGGCCAATTAGGCTGATAAAGATCGATTGGGGGAGCGGCCTCCAAAAGATCCATGTTTGCTTGATAGAATGAATCGATAGTTCCTACATCTCTCCAATAAGAGTCTCTACTAACGCGGCCTTGTGCGTCACCAAATTGGTAGGCATAAACAGACTGTTTATCGATGAGCTTAGGAATGATATCTTTGCCAAAATCGTGGCTAGATAAATCATTCCCTGCATCTAACTCTAAACTTTCAACCAGCGCTTTCATTGAAAAAATATAGATCCCCATAGAAGCTAAACTTTTGGTTTGGTCCTTCGGTGTCGCTGGTGGGTTTTCTGGCTTTTCTTCGAAGGCCACAATTTTTCGTTCACTATCGGTGCCAACGCAACCAAACGCACTCGCTTCCCGAATAGAGACTTCCATACACGCAATAGTAAGATCGGCCCCCGTTGCTTTGTGTTGAGCAAGCATAGGTTCATAGTCCATACGGTAGATATGGTCGCCAGATAACACCACCACATATTCGGCTTCACTTCTGTCCAGTAACCATAAGTTTTGGTAAATAGCATCTGCCGTTCCTTCATACCAATTTTCACCTTTACGCATTTGCGGAGGTACGGCTGTAATATATTCTCCAAGTTCAGGGTTGAAGATAGACCAACCATCTCTCAGATGTTTTTGTAACGAATGCGATTTGTACTGAGTGAGAACAAGTACACGTCGCAAACCTGAATGGAGGCAGTTGGATAAAGTAAAATCAAGGATTCTGTATTTACCACCGAACGGTACCGCAGGCTTTGCTCTATTATCGGTAAGCGGAGACAGGCGAGAGCCCATACCTCCGGCAAGTATTATTGTGAGTGCATCTTGCATAGTCGTCATCCTTGATTCTGATTTAACGTTTGAGGGATATACTCAAATAAGCATCAAGAATTGGACCATTTTATAATTCATTGGTTTTTATATGGTTTAGCTAAACTTACATTTTCTCTGCTCTATGTTGGTGAGCGCATAGCAACACAAGAGCACCGAGTTGGTGCGTTTACATTCGTCCTTTGCCAATTTCAACATTCTTTGCGGTTAAACATATAGCTGCACTTATCACGTTCGGTATTCAGTTCCTCCCCTTTCCTGTTATCAACAAGAGATTGGAGATGTAAACCAAGGGGAGGTTAGGAGGGGATTATCAACCTATTCTCACGTGCAACTGCCCTACTTCACTGACCTTAATCGCTTTCATCAACGTTGTGTTGAACTGCTCAGGTTGCTCAAGCATTGGGAAGTGCTCTGAGTCTTCAATTTAGTAAATACTGTAGCTCTTAATGAGTGCCGCTATAGTTTCTGTAGCTTATCAAACCCATTAATCCGCTGGTGCAGCGTAGTGCCCATGGTCAGCGATACCAACAGGCTAATCAAAGCAATTACTGCTCCTGTAACAAATACCCATTGATAACCAGACATCCAGATAATTCCCAACAAAAATGGTAGGAACACCGCTGCAATATGATTGATGGTGAACGACAAACTCGCCGTTGAAGCCACTTCATCTTCCCTAATTGTCTTTTTAAAGTACGTGTTTAAAGCTATCGCAAAACTAAAAATAATACTGTCGATAACATACAGCCCCGCGGCCGCATAATGATCATCCACAAATGCGTAAGATAGGAACACCAACACTAACGCGGCATACTCAATGATCAAAGCTTGTCTCTCTCCTACTCTATCGATAAATATCCCAACATAAGGTAGAGCAAGAGTCGCTGCTAAGCTGGATACCATGAATAAAGTGGCCATCATCGCAATCGTATAATTAAATTTAGTCACCATCAGTAAACCAGCAAATGCCACAAAGATCTGTCTTCTTGCCCCACTCAAAAAAGTAAGAATGTAATAGGTCGTGTATTCACGTCGAACAATGAGTTTGGTGTGTTGTTTAACCTCTGTATGAGTATTTTTAAACGTGACCAAGTAAACTGCCAGCCAAAAACATATTGCTCCACACGTAAAGAAAATCGCCTTATCTGAAACGTCAAAAAGATAGCTCGCGACCATAATGCACAGAAAAGTCACCATCGAGAAAAACGAGGCAGCAGAGCGAATTTTCCCCATTGATTCACTGAAGTTCTCAGTCGCTAACAACTGTGTTGAGAGTGATTTGTTCACCGCTTCTAAATAATGGAAACCAATAGACATGATCGTCGTGCTGAAATAGAAGCCATAGATCGAAGGTAAATACCCCGTCACTGCTACGCCGAGCCCTAATGTTGCTACCGACAATACCGCGACTCTTTGTTCTGAAGCGATGAACAACAGAAACAAAACAGTAAATGAGAGCAAGCCTGGGATTTCCCTAACACTCTGCAATACACCCACATCAGCACCCGTCATACCAACAGTATCGACAGCGAAGTTATTCATCACGACTCGCCACCCCGTATTCGCTATCACTGACGCGATAGCGATGATAACCAACATCGTGAATGAGCTCCGCGATGTTAAAATCCTAAGCCAGAGAGTCATTTAAGCCGCCGATTCTAAAAGAAAGTCTTGAATATGATCGCGCATGAATAAAGCCGTCCTTAGTTTTCCGTTCATATTCAGATCCTCAAAAATAATGGTATGTTCTGAGCTTGGTACGATATGCAACTAAGACAAAGAACACAGAGACAATACAACTCGTTAATAAATTGTTAAACGATCATTTTTAGAATGTTATTTTTTGAGATTGGTAAGTATTCAGAGAGATTTTACTTCTTTGAGAAATTCATTTGAGATTGTTATTTTTCACTGAACATACAGATCCACTGGCAACGATCGGTATTCAGTTACCCCCCTTCCCGCTACCAACAAGAGATTGGAGATGTAAACCAAGGGGAGGCTAGCAAGAGATTTGTAGCCAATTCTCACATGTATCTGCCACTTTGTTTCGCTCTACAGAACACAAAAAGGCCTCGCACACGCGAGGCCTTGTTTTATCTAAGTTTCAACCAACGAGTAGACAGCAATTTACGATGGTACAACCCAATCAACTAGAGAGCCATTCATCCAGTACTGCAATGAATTTAGGGTTAATTAGATAACCGATAGAAGCATGTGGATTGCTTTTTCCGTTGCGAATATTGAGGTTGTAAATCGGGTGGATATCTTTCATTCCGCCGGGTATCAGATCCAGTTTGAGCATATCTTTAAAGTCATTTCTAATTTTGCTGTCATGAGAGATAAAATCGTCTTCTGCCGATATGTTTATCCATTGCTCAATGTTTAAAGGGTACTTCTTCTCACCTTTCAAGCGACTCCCCTTTAGCCTGTCTTTTACGTTCTCATCTCCTAACGGTGACCCAAGCGTAAGCAATAAGTTGACCTTCTTGTCTGCACCATAGTCGTGTCTATACTCACCGTAATGAGACAACTTCCATAACACGTCATAGCTGATCATCGACCCGAGACTGTGTGATACGATCATCACATCATCTTGATTATCAAGCGCTTCCTTCAGTTCAACCATTAGCCTATACCTGACATCACTGCCGAAATAGGTATCTTCATTCCAATAATGCGCCATGTCCGGCGCGACCTTCGTTATGAGTGTCTCTGCCACACCCAGTTTTCCAAATAGCGATGAAAAAGTATCTGCTAACGCCTCTTTTAGAAAACCAATTTTGGATACCTTGTTATAGATTGTTTTATTGAACTGGCTTGTCTTGTATTTTTTGAGTTCAGACAACGCTTGCTGTCGACTTGCAGGGTCTTCCGTTGGTTTCTCTAACAATGTATTTGATAGTTCACCGTAATAGACAAACCGTTTATCGACATCTTTAAAAGCTTGTAATGAACTTGAGTCTCCACAATCTCGCTGCAAGCCATGTTCTATAGCCTCGTACCAGAGTGCTTGCAGGGGAGCTTTATCGGGCTTTTGAGCGCGACCATGAATGAATATTATTTTCTTAGCCATAGCAGGACGTCCTAAACACATAGTTAAAGTTATCATCAGTAGAAAGCACCACTAGATTTGGTCAGCCCTTACTAATAACAGTATTGCTGATTACGTATCTAGGGGTGGTTGGTAGAGCATTTATATAACTATGAGGCACAAGTTTAAGGACCATAAATGAGTGAACGATGCGATCATTACTCGCAAATTGAAATGAATGTAGCTAGCAAAACCTCCAACTAACAAAAAGACCTCGTACACGCGAAGCCTTAGTTTTTCTATCAACGGTTACATCCATCTTTTAACAACGACAGCACCCTATTTCACTGACTTAACCGCTTTCATCAACGTTGTGTTGAACTGCTGTGGTTGCTCTAGCATTGGGAAGTGGCCTGAGTCTTCAATGTAGTAAATGCTGTAATCCTTGATGTGTTTCTTGTTCGCTTCTGAATCCGTTGGCCATAGGCGAGCATTAACCAATATTACTGGCACATTCACGTTCTCATACACGCGGTGGGCTTCGCCTGTAACATATTGGCCTAGATAATGGCGGAACTGGTTTATCGCGATAGCTGGTGGTGCTGAATCCATGTCTTGCGTTACCCAGTAAAGTAAATCCGCGTCTACGTCTTTTGGTAGCGAGTCTTTCACGAACGTAGTGATACCCGCTTGGAAGTCTGCTTCAAATGGTTTGGTCATTGCATCTAGGTGGCTTTGTGAAACCGCTAGTGCGACGTTTTGCGATGTATCGACACCAATAATGCCCTTCACTCTTTTCGGCATCAGTTTAGCGGCTTCTGCAATCACACCACCTGCCATGGAATGTCCGATCAAGATGACAGATTCGAGCTGTTCTTTGTCGATGACTGCTTTGATGTCTTCAGCAAACGCAATCATGGTGTACTCTTCTCGGTTGAACGATGAGTTACCGTGCCCAGCTAAATCCATAGTGATCACTTGGTACTGTTTTGAAAACTCACTCACTTGGTTTTGCCACAGCCTGCTGTCTAAGCTCCAACCGTGAATGAAGATCAGCGCCGTCTCCCCACTGCCACTTTTGCCATACGCAATTTGCTCACCATCGTGAGATATCGCAATACC
This sequence comes from Vibrio profundi, assembly GCF_043642225.1. GTDB lineage: Bacteria > Pseudomonadota > Gammaproteobacteria > Enterobacterales > Vibrionaceae > Vibrio > Vibrio profundi_A. Next base: position 153,858 of record NZ_JBHZSF010000002.1, read on the forward strand.
GTACTTAACCGTTGAATCATGAGCCATGGCATTAAAGCTACCAAGCGCCATGAATACCAAGAGTGTGATGTTAAGAATTAAACGTTTCATAGTGTCTCTCTACTTACTTTAGAGGGAACACAGCAAGCGCCCCTCTCAATCAATATAGTCACTATAAAGTGTGAAGCAGTAGACGGGTCAATACTGTTCTAAAGATAGCCGAATTAACGTTGAAGAACGCAAGAGCCCACTCCAATTGACTCGTTTCTACGCGGCTTTGTGTTAAATCAAGTTTTGGGCGACACTTCATTTGTCATGATTTGACCTACATTTGCAAACGTAATCCCGCCTGACTAATTACGGCGACTCTCCCTTTTCTTGAGATCACTTAACGAGGGCAGAGAAGTTACATTTAAGTTTGATTTAACTCACTGAAAATATGAAACTTTATACGTATATTTAGGAATTATACTAACGATTGAAGTGTTCGGAGAGACAGGAATTACAACGCCTCTCTTTCCATATAGAGTACAGATGCACATAAGTAATATACGAATACAGAATTTCAGGTTACTGAAAGATACTACATTAGAGCTCGAAGATGAGTTAAATAATGAGTTATCTCTACTGATAGGAAAAAATAACTCTGGTAAAACATCTTTTGTTGTACTGTTTGAAAAATTTCTGAAATCAAAAAAATTTTACTTTGATGATTTCCCATTGGGCATGCGTGAAAGTATCCTTAAGCTCAGTCATGATACTGATGAGTATTCACTTGCAATAAGGCTATCTCTTAATATTGAGTATGGTGAAGAAGATAACCTACAGAACCTTTCTGAATTCATCGTAGACCTTGACCCAAAATGCAACACAGCACGAATTTCCTTTGAAGCAACGATCGACAAATCAAGACTACTGAAAGATCTTGATGTAATTACTAACAGAAAAGACGAATTCATTAAAAAAAACCTTTCTGAATACATCCAAGTCAGTTACTACATCTTTAATGATTACAGTGATTTTGAGCTAAGTCATCGCTCGAACCTAATCAAAAAAGATTCATCTGATGTAAATAACCTAATCAACTTAAAAATAATTCAAGCAAATAGAAATGTAACAAGCTCTGATGCAAAGCCTCAAGAACGAAAAATTCTTTCACACCTAACAACTCAATTCTACAATAGCAAAGTCAAGGTTTCTCATGATGAACTAGAAGGGATTAATTCATCTATCATTAATGCGGACGAGCAGCTTAGTGATAATTACAAAACATTCTTTAAGCCATTCCTTGAGAACGCCAAGTCTTTTCTAGGACTTACCGACCTAAACGTTGTATCTGACCTCCAGTCTAAAGAGGTTATGGGAAGTCATTCTAAGATCACCTATGGGAATAATGGCTCTGAACTTCCGGAACATCAGAATGGTCTAGGGTATATGAACATACTATACCTTCTTCTAAACATAGAAATTGAGAAGGCTGATTTTGATAAGGCCGAGCGGGATATAAACCTTCTATTTATTGAAGAACCTGAAGCTCACACCCATCCACAATTACAGTATGTTTTTATTGATCAAATTACAAAGACTCTGAAAGGAATTAAAGGGCTTCAAACTTTCATCTCCACTCATTCTGCGCATATCGTCAAGAAATGTAATTTCAAGGATATTCGTTACTTTCGCTCCTCAAAGGACAAATCTAATACAGAGATACTGAATTTCTACATTGAGTTACAAGCAAGATATGCTCATGAAAAGAATGCTGATATCGATAAGGTAGAAAAGAAAAATTTCAAATTCCTCAACCAATACTTAACAATTGAATCCTCGGAACTATTCTTTGCAGAAAAGATAATCTTTATCGAAGGAACGTCTGAAAAAATGCTCCTTCCATACTTCATCAATCAATTTGATAAAGATGGCATAGGTGATAAAGGGGATGTTGCGCTTACTTCTCAGAACATATCAATTCTAGAGGTGGGGGCAAACGCTAAAGCATTCAAACACTTTATCGACTTCCTTGAGATAAAGACACTCATCATTACAGATCTGGATACAACTAAAGAAAATGTGGGTAAAACGGAAAGAAAAACTTATCAAGCCTGCCCAGCCAAAGTTGGTACACATACTAGTAACGCTACCTTGCGACATTACTTTAAATCACCGAAGTTTAATTCGACAAACTTCCCTACATGGATGGAGAAGTTAAAAGACCATACCCATGATGAACCTTCATCATTGATTAAAGTTGCTTATCAGGATGTTCAAGATGGCTATCAAGGACGAAGCTTTGAGGAAGCATTTGTAAGTGCCAATATGAAGCTCATAGGTACTAATTTGCGTGATATAGATGGACTCAAAAACAAAAATAAGTTTAATGAATGCAAGTCTGATCCCGACAAATTTGTAGCAGAAATGCTTGATACCAAAGGAAAGTCTAGCTTTGCATCATCTATCCTCTATCTGGCACTCTCAAATGAGCAGCTCAAGTGGAATACCCCGCCATATATCGAGGAGGGGCTGAAGTGGATCTCCAAGTAAAAGTAACACCACAGCAAAAAATTAAAGAGTGTATTGCCGGAAAAAAGAGCTTTGTTTTACAGGGAGGTGCTGGTTGTGGAAAGACTGAAACACTAAAGCAAACACTACAGTTCCTGTCCAAAGATTATCCCAAGAATAGAATTGCATGTATCACTCATACCAACTTAGCGGTCAATGAAATCATCGATCGTGTAGGTGAAGGTTACAAAATATCCACAATACATTCGTTTCTTGGCGCCCTAATCAAAAACTACACCAAAGCAATCCACGAAGTTATACATGAGATATTTATAGTGGATAAGGCAGAAATTGAAACTGAAGAGAGTTCAGGATTAACTGGTAATGACCTCAAAAAAGCTAATCATGAAAATTACAAAAGTGCTCATAAGAAGTATGCAAAGTTAAAAAATACCATCAAAGGCGAGTCTTCACCCAAAGAGCTTGGTAAAAGAGACTATGACAAAGCGCCCAATGAATACAGTCAGACACTCAATGAAAGAATAGCTAAATTAAATGCTGAAGCTCGTGAGATCATTGATGGTAAGGATCACAGAAACATAAAATATAATGACTCGCGTTTTGACCGATTCAAGGACCTGTCATTTGGTCATGATAGCTTACTTAAAATTACAAATTTGCTATTTGTGCGCTACCCAAAGCTAGGAAGGATCTTGTGCGATAAGTACGATTTTATTCTTATAGATGAATACCAAGATACACATGAAGACATAGTTGAAGTGTTCTTAAAACATCTACCTAGTGATAAAAAGACCACAATTGGACTGTTTGGTGATGCAATGCAAAGCATATACTCGGATGGCATTGGGGATGTGCGTTCTTATATCGACTCACGTGATCTTGTTGAGATACCAAAGGAAGATAACTACCGATGCTCTGAGCAGGTGATCAACTTTGTAAATACTCTGAGAGAGGATGCTCTTAAGCAAGAACCAGCATTTAAGCTTAAAGAAGATGGCATCAAAGAAACGCTAAAAGATAGGCAAGGTCAGGTTAGGTTGCTTTATGCAATCTGGGATAGTAACAAACCTCATTCTAGGAGTACTCCTGAACAAAAGCATGCCTACCTTAATTTCGTCGACAAATTAATTGACTTGGCTGATGGTGAAGAAGCCTCTCATAAGAAGCTGATGCTTACAAACAAGTCGATTGCAGGCAAAGTTGGATTTGCTTCTTTGTATAAGGTGTTTGCTGATAGATATACGGAAGTCAAAGATGAGCTAGAAAAGGTTCTCTTAAGCACTCAAGTGATTGATATAGTAGAATTATGTGAAGCTTATGGCGGTTCAAAAAAGAGGTACAACTTCATACTATCCGAACTAAAGAAGTCGGGGTTTGTACTTAACAATCTGAAGGCGAAAGAAAAGATAGTCGCTGCATTTGATATGCTCACTACGGAGGATCTAAGCATAGCTAAAACTCTAGAGATTGCTTTTGAAGAAAATATTATCTGCAAATCAGACAGTTACCTTGCATATATTGATCGCAAGGACTCTTTTCTAACTGAATTGAAAGCTGACACCGAATACCAACAATTCAAAAAGGCGTACAAATCGGGAACCAATACCTTCACCAAGATTGCAAAAATTGCCCCTGAAATGGCTAAAGAAACATTCGATGAGCTCGAATTCTCTCTTAAGAAGGAGAGGTTTTACGAAGAATTATTCTCTGAGTCGCTCCCCTTTAAGGAGGCAGTAAACTACTACAGATACCAGAATGAAGAATGCGATTATGTCACTATGCATAAGACGAAAGGATCAGGTATTGAAAACGTTTTAGTTGTCCTTGATGAGTATTTTTGGAATCAGTACAAGTTTCAGTTCTGCTATGATCGAACAGAAAGTTGTAGCGCCTTTGCACCTTCTAGCATGAAGCTGTTTTATGTAGCATGTTCACGAGCGATAAAGAATTTGACTGTTGTCAAAGTAGTAACTAGTGATGAGGAAAAGTATCTATTGGAAACATTCCCCGAATTTGAAAAGGTAGTTATTAATTAGTGCAAGTCTAGTGGCCAAGACTATTTGGCCACCTAGGTGCTCTACTTGGCGTACAAGTAACCCGAACATTCTGAACTTACAAAACCGTAGTCAATGTTAGTTGACCTCTACAATATCAGAAATGCCCAATAATGAGCTAGCCCCTACTCCTTTGCACCAAAAACAAAAAAGGCCTCGCAATGCGAGGCCTTTGGTTTTTCTATCTATCAGAAGAGATTAGTCGCGAAGTGCTGCGCCGAATTTCTCTGAGATTGAAGCTACGATAGCATCTACTGAACCAGCGATGTCTGCATCTTCTAGTGTGCGCTCTACAGACTGTAGGCTAAGTGCGATAGCTAGGCTCTTCTTACCTTCTTCAACGCCTTGACCAACGTATACGTCGAACAGTTTAGCGCCTGTTAGGAATTCGCCACCCGCTGCGATACACGCTTCTACGATGTCGCCAGAAGCGACTGCTTCGTCAACAACTACTGCGATATCACGACGGTTTGCAGGGAACTTAGATACGGCTACTGCTTCTGGAAGCACGCGAGTGTTGATAGCTGCCCATTCGATTTCGAATACGATAGTACGGCCGTTAAGACCAAACTTACGCTCTAGTTCTGGGTGAACAGTACCAATGATACCCACTTCTTTGCCGTCTACTACGATAGCCGCAGTTTGACCTGGGTGAAGTGCTGGGTGCTTAGCTGCTTTGAAGCTGTATGCGATTTCGTTTGCAGAAAGCTCAAGAACGGCTTCTAGGTCACCTTTAAGATCGAAGAAATCTACAGTGTTAGTTGCAATGTCCCAGTGCTCTTCGCCACGAGTACCAGAGATAACGCCCGCAAGCATCATTTCTTGGCGCATGCCGTTTTCAGCAGTTGCTTCAGGGATGAAACGTAGGCCTGATTCGAATAGACGAACGCGAGACTGTTGACGCTTCTGGTTGTGAACAACTGTGTTTAGAAGACCTTGGATTAGGCCAAGACGCATTGCTGACATGTCCGCAGAGATTGGGAATGGCAGGATTAGCGGCTCAACACCAGGTACAACAAGTTTTTGCTGTTCTGGTTCTACGAAGCTGTATGTGATTGCTTCGTGGTAGCCACGGTCTACAAGAAGGTCACGAACGCGCTTAAGCGGTTGGTCAGCTTCTTTGTGGTCATTCATTTTAAGTGCCGCTTTAGGCGCTTGGTTTGGAATGTTATCGTAACCGTAGATACGACCTACTTCTTCAATTAGGTCTTGCTCGATTGCGATATCAAAACGCCAAGATGGAGACGTTGCCGTCCACCCAGCTTCAGTCGTCTCAACTTCACAACCTAGGCGAGTAAGAATTTCCACTACGTCTGTAGATGGGATTTCGTGACCTAGTAGGCTGTCTAGTTTAGCGCGACGTAGAGCAACTACGTTTGCTTTAGGAAGATCAGCTTCAGATTCGCTGCCGTTTACTGGCGCAACTTCACCACCGCAGATTTCAACTAGAAGCTGTGTTGCACGCTCCATTGCTGCTGCTTGAAGTGTTGAATCAACACCACGTTCGAAACGTAGAGAAGAATCTGTGTGAAGGCCGTAAGCACGTGCGCGACCACGGATGTGATCCGGTGCGAAGAATGCCGCTTCAAGAAGTACGTCTGTTGTTTCAGTCGTAACACCTGAATCTTGACCGCCAAAGATACCAGCGATTGCTAGTGCTTTGTTGTGGTCAGCGATAACAAGCGTGTTGCTGTTTAGTTCAGCTTCGTTGCCATCTAGAAGTGTTAGCTTTTCGCCCTGCTCTGCTAGACGAACCACGATACCGCCTTCGATCTTAGCTAGATCAAATGCGTGCATTGGTTGGCCTTGCTCTAACATCACGTAGTTTGTGATGTCTACAACTGGGTCGATTGAACGGATACCACAACGGCGCAGTTTTTCTTGCATCCAGATTGGAGATTCCGCTTTTACGTTTACGTTCTTAACCACACGGCCAAGGTAACGTGGACAAGCATCCGTTGCTTTGATTTCAACAGATACTGTGTCTTCAATGCTTGTTGCAACAGCGTCAACTGTTGGCTCTGTAACGTCTGCGCGGTTTAGTACGCCAACTTCACGAGCAAGGCCACGGATGCTGAAGCAGTCTGCGCGGTTTGCTGTTAGGTCTACGTCGATAGTTACGTCGTTAAGCTCAAGAAGCTCACGTACGTCCATACCTAGCGTTGTGCCTTCAGGCAGCTCAAGGATGCCGTCAGACTCTACGTCGATACCTAGCTCAGAGAAAGAACAAAGCATGCCGTGCGATGGAACGCCACGTAGTTTTGCTTTCTTGATTTTGAAGTTACCAGGCAGTACTGCGCCAACTGTTGCTACTGCTACAGTTAGGCCAAGACGACAGTTAGATGCACCACAAACGATGTCTAACAGCTCTTCTTCGCCGATATCAATTTTAGTTACTTGTAGTTTGTCTGCGTCTGGGTGCTGACCGCACTCAACCACTTTACCTACTTTAACGCCGGTGAATTCACCAGCAACAGGTTCTACATCGTCAACTTCCAAACCAGCCATAGTGATTTGGTGAGCTAGCTCTTCGCTGTTAATTGCAGGTTTAACCCACTCGCGTAGCCAAGATTCACTGAATTTCATAGTTTCGACTGCCCCGGATTACTTGAATTGTTTAAGGAAACGAAGGTCGTTCTCGAAGAACGCACGAAGGTCATTTACGCCGTAACGAAGCATCGTTAGACGCTCTACACCCATACCGAATGCAAAACCAGAGTATTTCTCAGGGTCGATGCCAACAGAGCGAAGTACGTTAGGGTGAACCATGCCACAGCCTAGAACTTCTAGCCATTTGCCATCTTTACGTTTCACGTCAACTTCAGCTGAAGGCTCTGTGAACGGGAAGAATGAAGGACGGAAACGCACTTCAACTTCTTCTTCAAAGAAGTTACAAAGGAAATCGTTAAGAATGCCTTTAAGTTGTGCGAAGTTTACGTTCTCATCAACTAACATACCTTCCACCTGGTGGAACATTGGCGTGTGAGTTTGATCGTAGTCGTTACGGTAAACACGACCCGGAGCAATAAAGCGGAATGGCGGTTTACCGTTTTCCATCGTACGGATTTGAACACCAGAAGTGTGCGTACGTAGCATTAGATCAGGGTTGAAGAAGAAAGTATCGTGATCAGTACGAGCTGGGTGATCGTCTGCGATGTTTAGTGCATCAAAGTTGTGGAATGCATCTTCGATCTCAGGGCCAGACTCAGTGTTAAAACCAAGCTCACCAAAGAACTGTTCGATACGCTCAACAGTGCGTGTAACTGGGTGAAGACCACCGTTCTCAATGCGACGACCTGGTAGGCTCACATCGATAGTTTCTTCAGCTAGTTTCGCTTCAAGCTCTGCACGTTGTAGTGCGTCTTTGCGAGCTGCGATCGCTTGTTGAACAGCACCTTTCGCTTTGTTGATCTCTTGACCAGCAGTGCGACGCTCTTCAGGTGGAAGTTTACCTAGGCTTTGTAGTTGAAGAGTTAGTTCACCCTTCTTACCTAAATACTGAACTCGCACTTCATCAAGTGCGACTAACGAATCTGCTGTATCAATAGCAGTCGTTGCATTAGCAATGATCTCTTCTAGATGTTGCATCATTTCCTCATCTACCAGTTGGTAGTGTCCGTATCGGATGATTAGTTTTTTTAGATAGCTACACATAGTAATCAAACGGGCAACTAATGCCAAATTGAATTACCAAAAGAAGAAGTTATTGACTAAAAACGCGTCAAATTTAACAAGATACTGGAGCGTATTGGCTAAAATGACGCGAAAAGCTTGTGATTTTTGGAGAGGATTACAGTTGAATGGCTCGAACGCAGTTTTTTCCCGAATCTTTCGCTAAATAGACCGACTCATCTGCGGCTTTGATCAGCTCGTTAAACGAGGCGAATTTAGGGGTAATTTCGGCCACGCCCATACTGATGCTACCAATCCATACTTGGTTGCCAGTTTCGATTTTCAATTCGCTTACTTTTTGGCGCGTCATTTCTGCCGCGTACATGCCACCTTTTAAGTCAGTGTCTGGGCAAATGACTAAAAACTCGTCGCCCCCTAAACGGCATACGATGTCGTCACTACGAAACGCGTTTTTCAATTCCCGTGCAAGTGTCTGTAGCACTAAGTCCCCAGCATCATGCCCACAGGTATCGTTGATTCGTTTAAAATGGTCGGCATCAATCATGATGCACACTAACGATGAATCGGTTTGTTTTGCGTCTTGCCAATGACCAGCCAAACGCTTCAACGCACAACGTCGATTCGGAAGTTTGGTAAGTGCATCGGTTAACGATAAGTCTTCTAACTGCTTGTTGGCTTTGCGTAGCTCAGCCGTTCGTTCTTCGACTTTGTCTTCAAGGAGTTGATTAAAACGCAATAGCTGTTTGTTGCGCTCAGATACCTGTTCAAATAGGCCTTTTAACGCCGAAAGTAACGGTAAGGTAGACGTATCTTGCGCTTTTTCTTCGCGTTCAAATGCCGCTTTAGGGCTTTCACCTTTCTCAATCGCAGCGACTTGTCGAGCCATGTTTTGGTCAATTCCCAAAATATGGTAAGCCAGCCAATGAATAAGAAAATCGAGAAGCTGTTTCGCGGAAGACTGATCTTCTTGTGATATGAAAGCTTGCATGCTGTAGATGTCTTGCATGAACATGCGGTGCACTTTGATGTGTTCTTCGATGTGAGTTTCGTAAACACGACGCTCCCTCATCAAAGATTCTTCTTCTTTGAAATGAAACTCGGCATAACGCGTCAGCTCAAACAGTGCCAACCGAATATCTTCAATTGAGATGGTATTTTCAGATAGCAACTTGCCGTACTGATTGATGAAACCGACTAGGTATTGATGCTGCTCGTCAACATCCGAAATTCCAGTCTCAAAATTTTTGTCCCATGTAAATGAACTCATAGATCCCTTAGCACTCACACCGTCTTATTTAAGTTAAAGACATAGATGAAAGTTATAGCAACTTATAAAACCATTAATATCCTACATGGGGTAAGTAAATCCCTACTCTTTCTGTGTACAAAAAGCTGATCTTGATCGTCTAAATTAGGCAATTAGTCTAATGGTGGAGTATTCCTCAACACGAATACTCCACAAAAATAACATCAGAAATAATATTCTAACGCTAACTCGATGAAGTCATCCTTTCTCGCGAAATACAACAGATCTTCAGGCGTTTCATTTTCAAAGATCCATCCGTTCAAGCGCCATTTCATATTGTTGTTGATACGGCTCGACGCTTCCAACTTTGCGCTGTACACGTCACTGTTGTCTAGGTCCTGAGTAATGCCCGCTAACACTTCGGTGCCATCTTCATCGTTGAGCGCAAATCGTGTTCCAACAAACACATCGTTTTGACCAACGTTCTGAGCGTTGTTTCCGCGGCTGTCATACAGGTATTCAGCAATGAATCCAATATCCCAAAAGGATTCGAGCGCCCCAACCCAGGTGTATTCAAAACCGGTGGCTAGCCCAGTGTGGTGATCATAACTGTCACGGTACACGCTTTCTAACTTGAGTAGCCAATCGCCAACAATACCTTGTATATCAAGGCCAACATGCTGCATTTGCGCGTAATATGGCTTCAGTTCTTGACCTTCAACTCGATAGTAGGGATCTCGATTCGTACCGGCTAAATAGCTCAGGCCAACGTCCCAATCACCGTACATTTGGCTATATCGAAACGCGACATCCACATGGTTTTCTTCTTTTGACGATTCGTAAATAGCATCATCAGAAACTGGTACTGTTGGCCTTAGCCTGCCGTCTTCCCCTGCGAACGTCCGCTCTCGAAAATATGGCAATAACATCGCATCAACCGTGCCCCACTCTTTAACGGAGGTGAACTGCACCATTGGTTGGCCGAGCTTAGCTTCACCATCAACAGATTCAACCGAATCAATTTGGTTCACCACATCCACTAAATGGGCTGATTCGGTGACTCCCCAAAATACTTTGCCAACACCAGCTCTGAGTTCGTAGTCGTCCCAGTAAGTCAGATAAAGTGCTTCTCGGATATCGCCGTGGCTACGTTCGTCATCTTCACTATCGAGTCGATAAAATGGCGTAAAGGTAAAGCTGCCATTGCCTTCTTCTTGCTCCCAATAGAATTCAGGTTGCAGGACAGCGGATGTTTGCCCTCTGTCCTGCCCCTGCAAACCAGTACTGGTGAATTGTCGATGCTCCAAATTCACCTGACCAGCCAGCTCTACAGCATGACAAGACAAAGACACTTGGGCTAACCCTAAGGTGGCGGCCACGGTGAGTGACAACTGGGCGCCAGTTAACGCAACTTTCTTCATACTTTGATCCTACTTCGCGCGCTTAAGCGTATTCTTCTGGAAATCTTTGTCTTTCAATCCAGTTTGGAACGCTAAATCTGTCGTCGTTAACACCGTGCTTTTCCCTGTTTGGTGGTTTTGCATTGCCATGGTGTGTGCACGCCAGTATTGGTTTAGGTATTGTTTGTAGTCTTGGAACGACAGGGTTTTAAGTAGTGCGCCTTTGCGGTCATAGAATTCCACTTTCATTGGGCGGTAGTGCTCTTGGTCTAGCCATACTTTTTGCATGGTGTAACCGGAGTTCTTGTCGGTCGGCACTTGCTCTAAAACAAAGGTGTCTACGCCTTCTAAGTTGGCATCCTCAATGTAGTTAAAGGTGTACTTTTCTAGTTCAAACGAGCTTAGATCTTCATAAGCAAATTCACTGCCCATAAATGGCCCTGACTTGTTACGTGAAGAGATACGTTTTACGCGCTTCAATGCTGGTAAGTACAACCACTGGTCATCTGATTTAGTGATGTGCGAATGGTTTAGGAATGCAGTGCCTTTAACGTCGCGTGGCTCATCAAAGATGGTCAGCCCTTTGTCACCATCGTTATCCACCTCTAAAGATTTCAATCGCATAAGGCGCGTACTGCTTTCGCCTTGTTTGTTGCGAAGTAGCATTTCCATTGTGGCAACCGAATCGCCCCAACCTAAATCAAGCTTTTTACGTTGCTCCGCGATTTGTAGCCCTTTCGCTTCATCCGCCAAAGCAAAGTTCGACAATAGACTCAGCGCTAAACCTGCAGCCATAAGAGGTGAGAAAATGGATTGTTTTGTATTAAGCATAATTAACTCCTGTACTTGGCCTGCCCTATTGAGCAGACCAAGGCTTTCCTTATTTTGCGGTAGCAGAAACCGCGTGAATTGGTTTTGTCGAGTCGTCTTTCGTTGACGCGGATTCAGAGGTGTAATGGGTTTTCTTGTCGAAAATCATCAATAGGCTTGGTAGCAGCACGAAATCAACCACTAGTGCGATGAAGATTACGATTGCGCTTAACTGCCCCATGTCTGAATTCAGTCTGAAGCTCGACATAGCCAGAACAGAGAAGCCAGCCACAAGTACCACAGTGGTGATCCACAGTGCTCGACCTACGGTATGAAACGCATAGCGAACGGATTCTTCCGCTGATTTACCTTCAAGTCGTGCGCGTTGGTATTTGCTCAAGAAGTGAACTGCGTCGTCGACCACGATGCCGAGTGTCAGCGTCACCACCACTGAAAGCCCTAAGTTAATTTCGCCTGAAATCAACGCCCACAACCCAAAGCCGATGATTGCCGGTGCGATATTCGGCACTAAACTGATGATGCCAAGACGCGCCGAGCGAAGTGCGAATATCATCAATGCGGAAATCAGAACCAAGGTAATTGGCAACGTCGACAGCATGCTGGTCATGTTGGTTTCGCCAATGTGTGCGAACATAAGAGATGGGCTAGATGCCAATACTTGATATTGCGGTGCGTGCTGTGCAAACCACGCGTAGATACGCTCTTCAAGCTCCACCAACTCCACGCTGCCAAGGTTATCGACGGTTAACACCATCTTAATCGACGATTTATCAACGTTGATTTGGTTATTTAAATCCAAACCATATGGCAGAGACATTTCATAAAGCAGCAGGTATTGAGCCGCCAATTCACGATCTAATGGCAGTTGGTAGTACGCCTGGTCATCGCCATGCATATTTTTATTCAAACGCATGTAAACATCTGACAAAGTTGCCACATGATCGGTTTCAGGTTGAACACGCAGCCACTCTGTAAAGTCACCAATCGCTTGCAAAAACACCGGATCCGCGATGCCTTGCGATTCGTCAGTTTTCACAGCAATGCTGATGCTCGTCATGCCACTTATGGTTTCTTCCATAAAGTCAGCGGCTTGTCTGAACTCACTGCTCTGGTCGAAATACTTAACAGAATCATCGTTGACTTTGTTTAATGGGATTAACGCCGCCGCGACAATGATCACCAATGTAGATATCGGTAACAGAGCCTTACGGTTGGTGACCACAAAGTCGCCCAGTTTGTCCATGAACGTGACTTTTTTGTCTGCGCTGTTATCTGCTTTTAGGGTTTTCACCGGCAGCAGTTTAAGCAAGGCAGGCAACATGGTGACAGACAAGAAACACGCGATCATGACGCCGAGCGCAGACAAGTTTCCGAAGTCTCGTAATACTGGAGAATCGGACATGTTCATCATCAAGAAACCGATAGCCGTGGTGACTGAAGTAATCAGGATTGGAAGCGCGTTCAGCTTGATGCTGTATTGAATCGCTTGAGCTTTGCCCATTCCACGTTGCATCGCTTGTCGCATGGTGACGATGACATGCACACAGTCGGCAACCGCGAGCGTCAACACAAGCGTTGGCACATTCACAGTCGCGGTGCTTAAGAACATACCAGCCCAGCCAGAAAGCCCCATCGTCACGACGATTGAAGAAATGATCACCACCAGCGTCGCCACCACACTAAAGAACGAGCGCAGCATGAAGGTTAAGAACACTAGAACCACGAGTAGCATGAGCGGGACAAGCGTAGAACTGTCTTCCTGAGCCGACGTCATGAAAGCATTATTCATCGCTACGATGCCCGCTTTGTGGAACGTCATGTCAGGGTATTCAGCTTGGTACTTGTCGATCATCGAATTGATTGCGACGATCACTTCTTGAACTTCTCGAGTCTTATCCACTTCAGGAAGCTGCACCGTAATGTTCACCACCGTGACATCACCAGAGGCTGAGATTAGCGAGTTTTTCAATAACGGTTCGTTAAGCGCGATTTGCTTCACTTTCGCTATTCTTTCCGGGGTGTGAGCGTATTCTTCGTAGAGTAGGTCTTCTACGAGTAAGTCATCTTCAACGGCTTCGGTATGCTGATAATTTGCTAAAGAATCGACGCGGCTAGAATACGGAACTTGCCACGCATCAAGCGTTAGATCTTGAATAAGAGTCAGCGTTTTAGGGGTAAAAACGTTCCCATCGCTCGGGGCGATGACAATGGCGAGGTTATCGGTTTTCGCAAATGTCGTTTGAATTTCATCAAACGCCATTAATTGCTTGTTCGTTCCTTCAAAGAAGATGTTGTAATCTCCTCTAAAGTACAAATTTTTTGCGCCTAACGCGGACAAAATAATGATTGAAAAAACGACTAATAAAACGATAAATGAACGTTTAGTCGGAAGGGATTGCCACCCAGGCTCAGTATTGGGGTTTGCTGTGGCGTTGTGATTTTCGTTTTCCATCACAGTCTCCATTTGTGACGATTCGTCATATATGTGTCATAAAAAGTCAGCTCGCACTGACTTAAAACACAATTCGCGGTCAAAAATCCAATCTATACCAAAGGTTACATTGATAAAAATACGATTAGTGACGAATCGTCATAAATGGTTAAATATAAACCCACCTAAGTGGGCTATCAGTAAAGCTATCGGCCTACGGATTCTAAGTAAGCGACTTCTTCACTAAAAAGTTCTTGTTCAACACGACGCCATGTCTTTCGATAATCCCAATCTGTTGAGAGGGGTTGCCAGTTCAGGCCATCTAAAATCATGTTTGCGTTGTGTAACACTGAGTAAGGATCTTGAATGCGTTTAATACAGTGGCTGTTTGACGCATTCTGAGACAAGGCATTCGAACCAAATGCAATAGACCAGTTAGCGAAAACAATCGCATCTGAGCCTACACCAGAAGAGAACTTGAGATCACCGACCTCTACCGCTCGGTTAACCAAGGCATCTGCTTGGCTAATCACTAACTCTTCCAATTGATTCAGCTCTGTCACACGAGAACTAGATGCTTTCTCTAGTACCCATGGGCTCTTAGCCATGATTGCACATGTTGATAACACCGGTTCCATTCGAGCATAGATCCGATAAGCAACATGCAACGCCATCACTTTTTCCCGAGTGTTTCCCTCAAATGCACCAGAGCGTTCAAACAACAACGCTTCTGTTTTAAGAGAATGAATACATAAAGCTAAAACTACATCTTCTTTACTACAAAAGTGATTATAAATAGTACCTTTTGAGTATGAGCTAGCCGCAGTTAGCTTATCCATAGTTAAGTTCCCGAACCCTTGTTCTCGAACTATGTCTTTCGCCAACATCACTAATTCTACTTCTCGGTCGGCTATCGACTGCTGCTTTTTAGACAGCCCCGACTTACAACCAAAGATACCTTGTTTCTCACCTTTACAACCAAAGCCAAACATAATTATTTAGTCCGTATCCTAACTGCACTCCTACTCAATATAATAACACGAATTAAAAACTCATGTACTTAACCATTTTGTGACACTTCGTCATTTTTGACGTATCGTCATAATAGCTCAAATATCGATCATATCAAGAGGTTTTATAAATTAAATTCACCTGATGAATGTGTAATTAATCAGCCGCGACTAAATCTAAACTTTTGCATGACAAGATTTAACAGTGAGTCGTTAGCGTTGAAGCCCGCTCGGTAGGAGCATGAAGATATAAATGGAAATAAAAATCCCGCGAACACTTCAAATGTTCGCGGGACATATTTAATAAGAAAGTTGTAGTCGGATTAAAGCAGCGCTTTGCCGTTTTCGCCTTGAGCGTACAAAGCTAAACTGATCGTTTTAAGTGACTCACTTTCATTTTTGCTTACGCTAAGCGAACTAACCCCAGTGCCGCTCAGTCTCTGTACCATCGTTCTAACAACCGCTAATGCCGATTTCACGCTTGGTACACGAGTTTCGATAAACTTAAACCAACTTTCATCCATATGGTGTTTCACTTTATCGATGACATCTTTATTCTTGATGGTGAAAGAATCAGAGCCAGATTTCGCATCACGTAGAATATCGTAAATTACGTGTTCTTTTTCTTTCGCCACCAACATGCCCGACGTATTTAGCTGAAGCTCACCAATAATGCCATTCTTCATTTTCAAAAAGAATTTGATGTCTTTGTATCCTGACTTTTGAGCCTTAGTATTAAATTTGTCTAACCCTGAAAGCTTAGAGCCAAAGCCATAGCGATCTTTCAATGCCGATTGGTAGTGCTCAAGATCTCTAAACTCTTGAGTTCGCGAGATAAATACCTTTGCAGCAGACATGGCTCTCACGTTATCAAATTCAATGGTCATTCGTGCGCAATCTTTCAGATCACCCACGTCATCGAGCGGATTACGGTTGGTAATTTTATCTAATGCTCCATTGAAACTTTTAATTCCACCATAAGCCCCTGGTGGCACTGATAATTTACCATTGAACATAGAAACAACGTGTTTAGAGAATTCCTTCAACTCTTCCTGAGCCTGAATGATCTCTCGATACATCATGAACAATTGTTTACGTTTGAGCTGGGCATTCGCGAGTTGGCTCTTGGCTTTAAAACTCGCCCCTTTCGCACTAATTTTGCTTGTTCCGTCGGTTTGAGTAACCATTCCCTCTTTTAGCTCATCGCTAACATAAGTTTTAAATGCATTATCATCGGTAAGGATTGCGTACATCAACTCTGCGACTTTGCCTTCTTCCGTCTTTCGATAAGATTGGCTTTGTAAGCTGGCTTTCAGTTCACTTAAAGCTTGGTGATACGTTTTATTATTGACTAAACGAAAGCCCTGAGACATATGAATGGATTTATCGATATGCGATAAGACTGCAGGCTTTCGCTTCTTTATTTCTTCTTTCTTGAGTTCCCACTCTGTTTTCGTAAACGATGTCCCGTTCTCTGGCATCATTGTAAACTCAACACTTGTTGGCATAGACTCTCCTTCGCACTCATACCAATTCTCTTGGCATCATTGTATTCTGCCTTTATAAATCATTCAGTTACACAATAACAACACCAACCACTATACACCCAAACCATGTGTGGATAAGATTTCGCTCTTTCTCGCCTCTGACTAAGCGATTTAGCACATCCCACCAAATTCAATGTAGTCTTGACTCTACCTTAGGTCACGTAAGCTCTCGCTATATGGTCAATAATTGTCTTACTGGTACCGTTTTCAGCTAAGTTGCTATAAATTCACTAAGGGGTGGCATACAATAGATTTATTAGTAGTACATTTTCAAGAGCATCACATTGAGCGCTAAATTTACCTACCTGACATGGAAGATTAATACGAGTAGCCCTGCAGAAAAGTTGGTTCTGCTGATGCTAGCCGATAATGCCGATGATGAAGGTTTCACTTCATTGAACTTAAATACTGGCGCCTCATTAACTGCACTTTCTATTTATGGACTTGCCGATTGTTTAAAGTCTTTAGTCGATAACGGCTTCTTGGAAAAAGTAAAAGTTGAGCACCGTGGGAAACAAGAAATCCACATATTCAAAATGACGATAGAAGCTGAGCAAACGCAAAGCCAACCTATCAACAGTATTCCAGTTTACTCACCTGCACCTGCACCTGCACCTGCACCTGCACCTGCACCAACATTTAAGCCAGCGCCCGCACCAATGCAAACGTCTACTGCACCAGTGAGAGCACAAAGCCATCAACCAATGAGTGGAAATACCATTTCAACTCACGAGCTAGATGAAGAAGTGATTCCAAACTGGGCAGAACGTGCATTCAAGTTTTCAGGACTTGCTGGCGAGCACAATTTAGTGTGGAAAAAATTCGTCTTATGGTACAAAGCTAAAGCGAATGAATTGATGCCTATTTCCCGTATTGAATCCAAATTGCAGTACTGGTTAATTAACGAGAAACAAAATGAAAGACAACAGCAGAAAACCTCTCAATATTCAGGAAATGCAGGACAAGCTCAAGGAAATGGGTATAGACAAAAGCTTAGCCCATCTGAACGCTTCAGGCAGCAGCTCATCCAAAAAGGCAAAAAACCTACCTTCTGAGCCAGCCAAGCAAGAAGTTGCCGTTCAGAAAGAACCGTCTCCTTCTCCTCTGCCTGTTGTTGATCAAGCCGCAGAAGACGCTGAGCTTTCAGACTGGTGTATCCACGTCTTTGGGTCATTCCTAAGTGTTTATGAAACACAATGGGAATACCAGTACGGCAGTGAGCCTAGCGGTAAATTTATAGAATTTGCGAACACGATAGATTCTGACGGTTTAAACCGAGTATTAATGCACTGTCATGAGCGCATACAACTAGGTAATAGCTGGCCGCCTCAAATGGGGGAACTGTGGATCTTAAAAGATGCTCTGACCGCGGAAGAACTGTTAGATAGCCGCATTCGCGTATTGTCTCGTACGCCTTCCAACAACATTGAAAAGTGGCTAGTACAAAACAAGTTGTATGATTTGAAACTGGTCGCTGAAAATAAGCTCGACGGCTTGTTTAAGAAGTACTATTTAGAAGCAAGAAGGTTAGACGAAAAAGGCATGTTACACACTGAACTGCCACAACACTTACTTGCTCAACATTCTGTTAAGAATCTAAACGACCTTAAACGAGAAGAGTACGAAGAAAAACATGGGCAAGCCTTAAACCCACGTATTCAGAAGATTTTAAACTCGAAGAAAAGTTAATCAGTGAAAACAAAAAAACGCCAGCAATATGCTGGCGTTTTTGTATTTGGAGATATGATTACAACAGGTGAATTGTCGCATTTAAAGTAAATACACCAGCGTCATCATCTTTCATTTTAAAGTTTTGGTAGCTAGCACCAACTGACACAGGCCCCATGATGAAGTATTCAGCACCAACACCGTACATAACATCTATATCATCTTGAGAAAAGCCGCTATCACCTTTCAGCTCATAAGAATGCAGGCCACCCTTTGCATAAATATGAAGAGGGCCAAAATCAATACTAGGTTTAACTGCAAAGTATACTGAAGACGCATCAAGGTTAGTACGAGTTGCATTTCCGTATTCTACAGAATCAAATGAACCTAGATTCCAGTAACCAGCCTCTAGGCCAATAAATGGTAGAATTCCAGTACCTACATGTACACCGTATGCAGTTTCGCTCTCGTTACCCAGTGAGTTTTCCCCACCTTGAACACCACCATATAACCATGAGTCTGCCATCGCAGTTGAAGATGCACCGATAAGCGCAAGAGCTAATAATGTCTTTTTCATACTAACCTTCTTAATCCCTATAAGCTGTCTAATCAGGCCAACCGTTGCCGTTAGACAGCCATTTATTTGTCATATCTATTCGGAATGCAATATTTATACCTAACAGGCATCTATTGCATTTTTAACCCTTTTATCCGATACCGGATAGGGTGTTCCTAACTGCTGTGCGAAGAAGCTTACACGAAGCTCTTCAATCATCCAACGAACTTCTTTCACATTATCTGGCACAGCTAAACCTTTTGGTATTTTATTAAGCAATTCTTTGTAATCACTCATTACAGACTCTACCTTGATCATGTGCAGACGATCTTTATTCGGGTCGATAGGCAGCTTTTCCATGCGACGTTCAATCGCTTTCATGTAACGTAAAATGTCTGGTAAACGTTTCCAGCCGCACTCTGTCGCGAAACCTTTAAAGATCAGACCTTCAATCTGCGCCTTGATATCAGAAAGAGCGAAAGCCATAGAAAGATCAACGCGCCCTTTTAGCTTTTTGTTAATACTGAACGCGGTGGTCAGAATAGTTTCCACTTGCTGAGCGATCTCGACAACTGCATCTCCAAGCTCTGCTCGTACGTGCTCTTTCAACGCTTCAAACTCTGTTGGTTCCCAAACCAAACCGCCCTTCTCTTCGATCAGCTTATCAATACCACAAGCGATACAGTCATCGATAAGATCGAGTACCTTACCGTATGGGTTGAAATACAAACCAAGTTTCGACTTGTTCGGCAAGTTCGAGTGCAAGTATTTGATCGGCGAAGGTACGTTCAACAAGATCAAACGACGCTGACCCGCTTTCATCGCAGAAATTTGTTCTTGCTCGGTTTCGAACAACTTTATCTCTACGCTATCTTTTGTATCAACAAGAGCTGGGAAGGCTTTAACGTCATAGCCACCGCGCTTTTGTTGATAGACTTTTGGTAGCTCACCAAAGCTCCACGTATGCAGATTTTGCTGCTCGATATCGTCATCCGCGACTTTAGAAAGCGTTTCTTGAACTTTGTCTTTTAAGCTTTCTTTCAGCTCATGAAGGTCTTTGTTCTCTTTAAGCTTACGTTTACGATGATCGACCGCTCTGAACGTCACTTTCAAGTGTTCTGGAATTTGTTCTAACTTCCAATCTTCACGCAATACTTCTACACCCGTCATTCGGCGTAGCTCTTTCTCAAGAGAATCCAGTAACGGAGCTTCAAGTGGTGTCACACGAGCCAAGAACGCATCAGCATAGTTTGGCGCAGGCACAAAGTTACGGCGTAGCGTTTTAGGTAGTGATTTAATTAAACTCACCACTAGCTCATGGCGTAATCCTGGAATTTGCCAGTCAAAGCCCGCTTGCTCAATCTGATTCAAAATTGGCAAAGGAATATGAACGGTCACACCATCGTTATCATCACCCGGTTCAAACTGATAGCTCAGCTTCAGTTTCAGCCCATCTTGATGCCAAAAGTTAGGGTAATCTAAATCGGTAACGTGGCTAGCATCCCCTCTGAATAGCATCGACTTTTCAAAGTTAAGCAGCTCTGGGCTCTGTTTACTGGTTTTCTTCCACCAAGTATCAAAGTGACGCCCTGAAACCACCTCTTCGCCTACGCGCTGGTCATAGAATTCAAACAGTTCATCATCATCGATCAAGATGTCACGACGACGGGATTTGTGCTCTAGCTCTTCCACTTCTTGTAGAAGTTTGCGGTTCTGTTTGAAGAACGCGTGCTTGGTTTCCCACTCGCCTTCAACCAGTGCACTACGCACAAACAGCTCTCGGCTGATAGTTGGGTCAATCGCGCCATAGTTCACTAGGCGTTTAGGAACAATTGGAATTCCATAAAGCATCACTTTTTCGTGTGCCATTACCGCCGCTTGTTTCTTCGACCAGTGTGGTTCGCTGTAGCTGCGCTTGATTAGGTGCTTCGCTAACGGTTCAATCCACTCAGGCTGAATTTTAGCAATCACACGACCCCAAAGTTTTGAAGTTTCCACCAGCTCAGCAGACATAATCCACTTAGGCTGTTTCTTAAATAGGCCAGACGCAGGGAAGATATGGAAGCGTGCGTTACGTGCACCTTGATATTCATTCTTCTCTTGGTCTTTCATACCGATGTGAGAAAGCAAACCTGATAACAATGAGATGTGAATACCATCGTAGCTGCCCGGTTCGTCGTTGAGCTTGGTATCCAATTCACGCATTGCTTGGTGAATTTGGAAGTACACATCTTGCCACTCACGAATACGCAGGTAGTTCAGGTAATCTTGCTTACACTGTTTACGGAACTGGTTGCTCGACAGCGCTTTTTGCTGCTTCTTGATGTAGTCCCACAGGTTCACGAAAGTAATGAAGTCAGACTCTTTATCGAAGAAACGCTTGTGCTTGTCGTCAGACGATTGCTGCTTGTCTGATGGACGTTCACGCGGGTCTTGAATCGACAATGCAGACGCGATAACCATCACTTCGTGTAGGCATCGATTACTTGGCGCTTCGATCACCATACGAGCCAAACGAGGGTCGATAGGCAGTTTCGCCAACTTACGACCAATCGCGGTTAGCTTCTTCTTGTCATCGCCGTGGTTCTTGTTTTTATTCGCAGACGGTTCGACTGTCGCAATTGCACCAAGCTCTTCAAGCAGCCTTACACCATCTTGAATGTTGCGCTTATCGGGCGCTTCAACAAATGGGAACGCTTGAATGTCGCCTAAGCCCAGAGCGGTCATCTGAAGGATAACGGATGCTAGGTTGGTACGCAGGATCTCAGGATCGGTAAATTCTGGGCGTGACTCGAAATCTTCCTCAGAGTACAAGCGAATACAGATACCTTCCGCCACACGACCACAACGACCTTTACGCTGGTTCGCACTCGCTTGAGAAATTGGCTCAATCGGCAGGCGTTGTACTTTGGTACGGTAGCTGTAACGACTGATACGCGCAGTACCTGGGTCGATAACGTATTTAATGCCCGGCACGGTTAACGAGGTTTCTGCCACGTTAGTCGCCAGAACGATGCGTCGACCAGTGTGTGACTGGAAGATACGATTCTGTTCACCCGCCGATAGACGTGCGTACAAAGGTACAATCTCGGTATCACGCAGGTTACGCTTACTCAGTGCATCAGCGGTATCACGAATTTCACGCTCACCGTTCATGAAGATCAAAATATCGCCAAGGCCTTCATCGCACAGTTCATCTACCGCTTCGAAGATACCTTCCATTTGGTCACGGTCTGAATCGCTGTCGTCACCACCTAATGGACGGTAACGCGTATCAACTGGGTAGGTACGGCCTGACACTTCAATGATTGGCGCATTGTTGAAGTGCTTAGAGAAGCGCTCAGGGTCGATAGTTGCCGACGTGATGATCACTTTGAGATCAGGACGCTTTGGTAGCAACTCTTTTAGGTAGCCCATAATGAAATCGATGTTCAGGCTACGTTCGTGCGCTTCATCGATAATGATGGTGTCGTACTGATTTAAGAAACGGTCGTGTTGAATCTCCGCCAGTAGAATACCGTCGGTCATCAGTTTGATTTGAGTATTGTCAGAAATCTGGTCGTTGAATCGAACCTTATAACCAACAAACTCACCCAGCTGGGTTTCCATCTCCTCGGCAATACGGTTCGCAACCGAACGCGCAGCCAGACGACGAGGCTGAGTGTGACCAATTAGGCCAAAACGGCCGCGACCAAGCTCAGAACAGATCTTAGGAAGCTGAGTGGTTTTACCCGAACCCGTTTCACCCGCCACAATAACCACTTGGTTTTCTTCAATGGCTTTGGCGATGTCATCGCGCTTTTGGCTTACCGGTAAAATTTCTGGGTATTCAATGGTTGGTTTATGAGATGAACGCTCAGTTGCGGTCATCATTGATTTCGCAATATCTAACGCAATTTCATCGAAAACAGCATGCTTGGATTTTTCATTCTTGATCTTATTTGCACCAGCTATGCGTTTACTTAGTCTGAAACGGTCGCGCATCATGCACTCATTTAGAGCTTTACGAAGTGATGCAGCATTATTATTTGAAGCAGATGGAGAGTTCTCTGCTTTTTCGGGGGACGAAGTCAAAGCGTGTCCTATTCTTTTCTCTTACAAAAACTGGCGCAAGTGTACCACAATTGGTCAACGCTCCTAAAACTGCTTCACAAATAAAAAAGCCTGAAAAAGTCATGTTTTCAGGCCTTGTATGGATTCTATCTAGGGTTAGAACTCGTATTGGACGTAAATGGTGTTGTAATTACTGCCACCTTTAATTCGACCAAACTGAGAAGCACTCTCGAAGATAGCAGAACGGTGGTGAAGTGAATAACCTACCCACATGTTTTCAAGATCCGTTTTACCGATCAGATCGCCAACATTCACATCTAATGAGAAGTCTAAATAGTTAAGGAGTTTACTCGGCGTATACCCTTTTCGCTCCATTTCTGAGCCTTCGATATACGTGATGGAATCAACATACGACATACCTTCAGCGACACCAAATCGCCATTGAGTTGGCCAATCAAACGTATAGTACGCTTTAATTGCGACAACGTACTCGGTAGTGCTTGATTGAACCGAAGAAGACCAGTGGTGTGCGATACCAGGAGTCAGGTAAATATCCAATGGGAAACCAAACAGCTCATCAGTCAGTGGGTGCCCGTAGAAAAACGACGTCAACTGGTTGTTGTACTCATCTTTCTCACTGTTGAACTTCATAATATCGCCAATATTCGATGGTGTGGCCCAGCCGTGAGCGACACGCAAATAAGGTTTATTACTTAGATCCGCTTTAGGTGCTTTGGTCTTGTCTTTGAAGAAACCGAAACCAAGGAAGAACTCCCCCTGATATCTGTCTTCAATCACACTGCTTTGGTATGCGTTATCATCCAAGCGAGTCACACTTGTCGAACCAAGCAGGTATAAGTTGGAAAATACGTGGTAACGCGCCTCTAACCCAACATTGAAATCAACAGCGCCGCCAATCTTTTCATTAGTAAGCTCAGAAAAAGCGAAATAGTAGCTATTAAAATCGGCATCTTTATAACGAAGCGTAGCACTTGGCATCAGCTCCCAATCACCAAACTCGTATTTTCCCGCAGCTCGCAAGTTACCGTGGAAACGGAACTGAGAATCCGACATAAGTTCAGTATCGATAGACCATTCATCATTCAACGTATACTTCAGTTGACCACCGAAATCTGCCGTGTCACCTTCAATCGCATTTTGTGCAGAAGCCGGAATATCAATGAATCGCATTCTAGTCAATGCGTTAAATTGCCAAGCTTCATCTTCTGATTCATACAGAAATGCGCCCCCTTCTGTGCCTTTCAAGAATACATAGTCATTCTCAAAATACATCATCGGAACAAATGAGCTCACCGTTTGGTCACCACCGGAAGTGTCAAATGGAATGCTTGCCGTACGATACATCGCTGCAATACCCCAATCTTGTTCTTCCGCTTGCGCATATGCACTTGAGAAAATAGCACTGGTTAACAACAAAGGTGTTGAATATTTGCTCTTCATTCTGGTTTCATTACTCTTACTGATAGATATTTTGTCATTGGATAGACAATTCTTGCTCAAATGAGCGAACAAGCTTAGGTTTCAAGGCCATTGGCCGTTACAATAAAGGATATTGTCGGATATATGAAATAATTGTGAAAGTCTCAGAATTAAAAAATTTCTTAAATAGTTTGCCGGA
Source organism: Vibrio profundi (assembly GCF_043642225.1). GTDB lineage: Bacteria > Pseudomonadota > Gammaproteobacteria > Enterobacterales > Vibrionaceae > Vibrio > Vibrio profundi_A. Next base: position 178,422 of record NZ_JBHZSF010000002.1, read on the forward strand.
AAATTCAGACCCTGAAATTGTCATGGGGGAAGAATGGCTACCTGAGAGGTTAGTCAATACAGAGCTTAACGGTGAATTGCTCTTTCTAGAGTTTGATAATGCACCAGAAGAAGATCAAGGCGATGAAGAAGGCCGTGGTTTCGTTGAGCATGAAGTCACCATGATTCGACACAAATTCGAACAAATCCTTGATGAACACACAGATACTAAAACCAAAGCTGATGCCATGCTCGCACTATTTCTTATGGGCCATGAACTTTCTAGCTCAGAAATAATCGAAATCCTTGAAGACCCTAATTCAGATAACGTTTAACTAGGTAATACATTGTCCAGCCACACCCAACATCAAGCGCCACTTCCTTACTTAATCGCCGGCCCTATCTTACGTAAAACCACTCACGAAGAAGTCAATGTTTGGTTTGTTACGAGCCAGCCATTTTCAGGCTGCCTAACGCTTTATCGCGCAGATGATAGCGATGCGATTATTCAATCGACCCCAGACGACGTCGAGAGTATAAGAGTTGGCACTCATGCTTGGGTAAACTTGGTTTCAGTTGCCGGTCAATTCCCTGTTAATACACCTCTTGAATATCAGCTTTCTGACGAAGCTCAAGACCTGACGGACTGGGCGCCTCAGCTCTTTTATACCAACGAGCGTCGAGTCAGCTTTCGAATTAGCACGCACGCCGACTATATTCTGCATGGTTCTTGTCGCAACCCACACCATTCAAGCAAAGATAGTTTGGTCGCGGCAGACAACAAACTCGCGACACAATCGATAATGGAACGCCCTGACCTATTGATGATGAGCGGCGACCAAATTTATGCCGATCATGTTGCGGGGCCAACGTTAGATGCTATCGATCAAGTCATTGAGCTACTTGGCTTAGCCGGGGAAACTTTTTCTTCAGGTGCATGCCAGGAGAATATGAACCACAGCCGTGATCTATATTCGCATCCACTTAACTATTACCATCGAGACGAGATACTCCCTCATTACACAAAGTCTGAGTCTCTTCTCGACAAGTTAATGCCAAACCGTAGTATTCCGATTTTTAGCTCGACAGAATGTGATAATCACCTAGTGACTCTTTCTGAATTCATTGCCATGTATCTGTTAGTTTGGTCACCGACACTTTGGTCCCATATCAATCTAAATAGATTAAAAGATAATGACTTCACCCATAGTGGTCACACGCTTCCGGCGGCAAAACAGCAAAAATGGCATCAAGAGAAACAGAACATCGATCAGTTTGTCGAAGGGCTTTCTCAAGTACAGCGACTGCTCGCGCACATTCCGACCTACATGATATTCGATGACCACGATGTAACCGACGACTGGAACTTAACCGTAGGTTGGGAATTGGCCGCAGACCAAAACGCCTTCGCCACGCAAATCATTGGCAATGGGCTATTTTCCTATTGGCTTTGCCAAGGTTGGGGAAATGAACCTAAGAACTTTTCTCAAGAATTTTTGCAGAAGATCCGTGACACCTTCAAGCCATTAAAAAACGAGCGCACTGAAGAAACCATCATCGGCAATGACAATCATTTGTCGCTGGAGATTTCTCATATCCATCACCTAGAGTGCCTAAAGTATTTGAATACTTTCGAAAAATGGCACTATACGATTCATAGCACACCAAAAGTCGTCGTACTGGATACGCGCACTCGCCGTTGGCGTTCAGAATCAAAAATGAACAAACCTTCAGGTTTGATGGACTGGGAAGCGTTGATCGAGTTCCAGCATGAACTATTGGATCAGGACAAAGTGATCATTGTGTCTGCAGCGCCAATGTTTGGGGTTAAGTTCATTGAAACTTTGCAAAAAACAATGACCACATTGGGCCAACCACTGGTCATTGATGCAGAAAACTGGATGGCTCACCCTGGCAGCGCGAACACCCTATTGAGTATTTTCACGCACACCAAAACCCCAACAAATTTTGTGATTTTATCCGGCGATGTCCATTATTCTTTCGCTTACGACATCAAACTCCGCTATCGACGTAACAGCCCAACCATCTACCAAATTACCTGTAGCGGAATCAAAAACCAGTTTCCGGCTTCATTGCTTAAGTTTTGTGACATTAGTGATAGGTTGCTGTACAGCCCGCACTCGCCACTCAACTGGTTCACAAAACGTAAACGCCTAAAAGTGGAAAAACGTAGTCCGGATAATCAAACCTTCTATCGACTGGTCAACCAAAGTGCGATTGGTGAATTGCGCTTAGATGAGCAAGGCAAACCTAAAGAAATCGCGATTCTCACGGGTGAGGAACAAACTGTTCACTTCCCAGAGCACCAATAAAAGCGACACGCCCCCCTACAGTTCTATGAATTTACATTGCTTCTGAATAGTGGATGCAATGTAAAGTTTCAGTAAAGTGACTTGTTTAATTCCTTTACCACCCTAATAGTTAAACTATGTCTACAGGTTGGAGCCTTTCATGTTCAATTCCATTACTTCCCTATTCAAACAACTCATTGACGGTAAAGATTTGGGACAATCTCAATCAGTGTCGCCGAATTTAGCAATCGCATGTTTGCTCTGTGAAGTCGCAGGCGCGGACAACGAAATCAACGAGCAAGAAAAAGCCGCAAAACTGCACTTAGTGGAAAGGTTACTGAATCTCAATGAAACTCAAGCCACCTCTCTGCTTGCTCAGGCCGAAGAGCAAATTAAACAATCGGCATCACTCTATGATTTCACCTCTCAGTTACGCGAGCTATCTCATGAAGTACGAATAGACCTGATTGCGGGTATGTGGGAAGTGGCTCATGCCGATGGTGAAATTGATCCACTTGAAGATTCTGTCATACGTAAAGCAGCTGAATTGCTGTATGTAAACCACAGCGAATTTATTAAAGCGAAGCTGTCTGTAGTAGACAAATAACAAATTTAAAAGAGCGCAGACTTAATTTAAGTGCTTCACAAAAAAACAAAAAGCCCACGACGATGTGGGCTTTTTATGTAACTCATATTGGCGACTAAAACATGGTTAATGCCAATTTTGCCAAGTTGTAGGCATCGACATAACCAGAATGTTGTCGTCCTTCCCACTCGATATCTTTTGCTTCTTGCGCAGCTCTGTGACCAATACGCTTGTCTTTTAGTCGGTTTTGAATCCGATATAAAGTCGCAAGGTTAATGAACTCAGAAAACGGCGCTTCAATGCCTTTATCCGCACACTCTTTAAAGAGGATCAGATCATCTCTTCCCCACGCGGCATAAATCTTATTCGGCCCACCAAAATTTTTGATCATAGACTGAATAACCGAAGCAAGAGGTCGACCTTGTTTTTCAATCTTACGAGGAGTGATACCGGTGAGCTCCGCACAAAAAAGAGAGACTTCATCGTGTTCTGGCTTAACGTAATATTGAGCGCGCTTTACGATTGTTCCAGATGCTAAATCAATTTCAGCTAAGCCGACTTCGATAATCTCACCTGTTGTTCCCACGCCATTTTCATTCCAACAGCACATTTCTAGATCGAAACATACCACTCGATTGTGATTCATACGTTGCCTTAGCCACTCAATTGTTCAGTTTGGTGAAATTGTACCTGACGGGAAACCAGATCTCGACACCTGAAACGCCAAGTGTTCAATTAGCCTGCAATTGACACACAATTTCGACCGTTCATTTTACTTCTATAGAGTTGGCTGTCTGCTTTTTGAAGAATTTGCTCTGCTCGCTCTCCAGAATGAATCGCTCCACCCAGGCTCAATGTACAAGTCAGCATTTGGCCTTGGTATTCCAAAGGAGACTCCACTATCGATTTACGTATCTCATTAAGGTAAGTGTCGAGTTCTTCTTTCTGAGCAACATTCGTCAAAATGCTAAATTCGTCGCCACCTAAACGGAAAAACAGATCTCCTGGGCGTATGAGTTTAGCCGTAACCTCACTGACATGGTTGAGCATGGCATCACCTGCTGGGTGTCCATACTCATCATTGATCGACTTAAACTTATCAATATCAAAGCCTACGAGACTGAACCCACTATAATCACCCACCCATTTCGGAAGTTGGGCGTTAAACGCTCTACGATTAAATAACCCCGTTAAGCTATCATGCTCGACAAGAAAACGAAGCTCCTCGGTTCTTTCATCCAGCATTAGTGCTAGTCGCTGCTTTTCTCGTGTCTGCAAGCTAACGATGTATGCCAACATCAGAGAAATAGCTAACCCGGTAAACGCAATACCGACGAGAACCAACTTGTTGTCATTGGTCAGTGGTTTAATTACTTTAAAGTCGACATGCCAACTTCGGTTCGGCAATTGAATGGTTCTTGTGATTGTGAGACCTTCAGCATCATTAAAGCCGTCACTTTGAAAAAACACCGGATCATCTTCCGCATCAAACCCAAGATCCGTCACTCGCACCAACAGACTCTTTTCACCAGCCGTCTTGGCGATCAAGCTTTCAAAGTAATAAGTGGTTCGAACCACTCCAATCACAACACCAAGAAGGTTATCACTATCGCCTTCAAAAACCGGGTGGTACACCAGCATCCCTGTTTTGGCTGTCGATTGGTTTAACCCATCTTGAAGTAGACGAACTTTGTCAGATAAATTTGCACTTCTCGTCTCTCTAATATGATCGAGAACGAGATCAAACCGTTTTCTAGAAGAGTAAAAGCCTAGCAAAGCAATGTTGGCTTCCGTCTGAGGATAGATGTCAGAGGCAATATATATAGGTTTATCGCCCATAATGTAGCCCAGTGTTTTGGGCCCATCTTTCGGTACGGTATAGATAGAAAATTGTGGGAAGCGCTGTCGTAGTTTCTCGGTATGACGGGCGATGTCTTGGCTCTCTACTTTCTCCATCCATTGCAAACCGATCAAGCTGTTTGAGCCAGCGATCGTATGCTTCGCAAAACGAGTGAACTTATCCCAATCTTCTCTTTCATTGGCGTGAAAGAAATTGGCGCCAGAACCAATATACGCAATGTCGTTTTCGATAAACACGCGTAAGCTTTCAACCTGACGTTCCGCTAGATTTTCAATATTATCGTAAATGGACAATCTTTGACTTTTATAGGTAAGGACGATACAAGCCAAAGTTACTAGCATCGAAATAACGAATGTACTTAGAGAGTAAGTAAGTCGATTGACCTGCGTAACGGAATGAGCGCTATTCGGCATTATTGAGGCGAACTTTGTTATAGAGAGACTTGAAAATAATAACTGAACAAAACATCATTCTCTATGATGAATTGCACTAAATTCATTCAAATTACGATTGACGTAACATCTACTTAACTTTTCATCGTTATATTTGGCGAATTCAGATGATTTTTTCACCTATTAAACCGTTCAACACTTTCAAATACAGCTTTTATTCAACCGTTAGACCTTGAATATGCTAGTATCTCCCCAATATTTTAAGCATCTGTTGACACGATTCTTAGTGTCTGCGCGTTCACTTATTGTGAAACTGAATGCGCCATTAAATCAATCTAAAGAGACATCATTATGAACTTTGATTTAAACCTAATCCCACAAACGTTTGACATGCTTCACGCAGGGTTAACTGCATCAAGCGTTTTACTACTTATTCTTGCCGTTTCTCGCAAATCAACCGTTGTTGAAAAGGTGGTAGAGAAGCCAGTTGAAAAGATCGTTGAAGTTGAAAAGCCAGTTGAAAAGATTGTCGAAGTAGAAAAAGTTGTTGAAGTAGAAAAAGTCATCGAGAAAGTAGTCGAAGTCGAATCTAAGCTAGCTACAGCACCAACAGATTCTGCAATGCAGCTACTGTCTATCATGCAGCAAGAAGCACGTCTAATCGACTTCCTAAAAGAAGACCTTACTTCGTTCTCTGACGAAGAAGTTGGCGCTGCTGCACGTGTTATTCACACAGGTGGTCAAAAAGTACTAGCAGACTACGTAACGCTTGCTCACATCCGCAGCGAAGATGAAGAAACTCGCATCACAGTAGCTGAAGGCTTCAACCCTCAAGAAATCCGTCTAACAGGTAACGTAACGGGTAACGCACCATTCAACGGCACACTGGTTCACAAAGGTTGGAAAGCAACTGATATGAACCTGCCAAAGCTTGCTGAAAACTACGATGCATCTGTAATTGCACCGGCAGAGGTAGAGCTATAATGGAACACCAAACTCAGACATCATCGCAAGAGCAGCAAGCACCTAAGTTCAGCGTTGGTATCGATTTAGGTACTACACACTGCGTTTTGTCTTACATCGATACAACCAATGAAGATGCTCGCGTTGAGGTAATGCCAATTCCTCAGCTTACGGCTCCTGGTACAGTAGAAACTCGCAGCCAACTTGGCTCGTTCCTATACCAACCGCACGAGCACGAAATGAACGAAGCGTCACGTGTTCTACCTTGGTCTTCTGAGCCAAAAGCTCTAGTTGGTGCTATCGCTCGTAATCTTGGTGCTAAGACTCCAATCCGTTTGGTAGCAAGTGCGAAGTCTTGGCTATGCCACGGTGGTGTAAACCGTCGCGATGCATTCCTTCCTGCAGGTAGCCCAGAAGAAGTGGAAAAGGTATCTCCACTAAAAACAACTGAGATGTACCTAGAGCACCTTAAAGATGCTTGGAACCACGCGAACCCAGAACACAAACTGGCAGACCAAGACGTAACGATCACCGTTCCTGCTTCGTTTGACCCTGCCGCTCGTGATTTAACAGCTGAAGCTGCACGTAACGTTGGTTTCACTCATCTAACGCTTTTAGAAGAGCCTCAAGCGGCTCTATACAGCTGGATCGATAACAGCAACGACAAATGGCGTGATGAAGTAGACGTTGGTGACATCGTGCTGGTTGTGGATATCGGTGGTGGTACTACCGACCTTTCTTTAGTTGAAGTGACTCAAGACGACGGTAACCTGAGCCTGAACCGTATCGCTGTAGGTGAACACATCCTACTTGGCGGTGACAACATGGACTTAGCTCTGGCTTACCGCTTGAAGATGAAGCTAGCACAAGAAGGCAAAGAATTGGCTCCTTGGCAGGTTCAAGCAATGACTCACGCATGTCGTGATGCAAAAGAAGCGCTACTGAACGACGCTGAGCTTCAAGCTGTGCCAATCGTGGTTCCTAGCCGTGGCTCTAAGCTACTTGGCGCGACACTAAAAACAGAACTGACTCAGCAAGAAGTACAACAAACATTGGTTGATGGCTTCTTCCCTAAAGTCGCGGTGACTGATCACCCGGTACAAAAAACGCGCGGCGCACTAACTCAAATGGGTCTGCCTTACGCGCAAGACGCGGGTATCACTCGTCACATTGCAGCATTCCTTTCTAAGCAAGCGAACGCGCTTTCTGGAAATGGTGAAACGGCTCAACAAGATTTCAATCCGTTTGCAAACATACCAGGTATGCCGGGTGCTGAAGCGCCTGCTGCTGACTTCATCAAACCAACAGCAATCCTGTTCAACGGTGGTGTTCTAAAATCTAACCTACTTGCTGATCGTCTTTCAGACACAATCAACGAGTGGTTGATCAACGCTGACGCTGAATTTGCGAAACAACTTTCAGGTTTAGATCTAGATCTAGCCGTTGCAAGTGGTGCCTCTTACTACGGCGCGGTACGTCGTGGTCAAGGTGTTCGTATTCGTGGTGGTATCGCATCTTCTTACTACGTAGGAATTGAAAGCGCGATGCCAGCTATCCCAGGTATGGCTCCTCCTATGGAAGCTCTGTGTGTTGCACCATTTGGTATGGAAGAAGGTTCAAGCGTTCAAGTGCCTAGCCAAGAGTTTGGTCTAGTGATTGGTCAGCCAGTACACTTCCAGTTCTTCGGCTCAACAACTCGCCGTGAAGATGAAGCCGGTACTCACCTTGATCACTGGGCGCCAGAAGAGCTCTATGAGCTTCCTGAAATCCAAGTGACACTGCCAGTTTCTGAAGGCCGTCGCGAAGGTGAAGTGGTTCCGGTGACTTTGGCTTCTCGCGTTACTGAGTTAGGTACGCTTTATCTAGAAGCGATTGCCACTGACAACGGTCAGAAATGGCACGTTGAGTTCGACGTTCGTGAAGATTCGAACAACGACTCAAACGACGAAGCATAATGAATCAACGGCACCTTAGCGGGTGCCGTTATTTTATCAATACCATTCCCAACTCAGTCCTACCTGTTTCTCAGGAACGACGTATACGAATAACAACAATAAGACCAAAGCTATCAACACACTGGTCATCACTCTGGAAGAATAAGGTTTTGTATGGCAACTCCTCGTTTTTTAGTCGGCATTGACTTAGGCACAACCAACACTGTGGTTGCCTACTGTGAAATTAACGACGACCTACAACACGCTCCCGTTTCCCTTTTCGAAATCGATCAGCTTATCGGCCCTGGTGAAGTGGTTCGTAAGCCTCTACTCCCATCGTTTCGTTACCACCCAGCCCAAGGTCAAATCTCCCCTTCAGACCTAACTATGCCGTGGGAACCACACCCAGTTGAAGGCGATATCAAGAATGTTATCGTCGGTGAGTGGGCGCGTGAATTGGGCGCGAAGGTTGAAGGTCGCCAAGTATCGAGTGCGAAGAGTTGGTTATCGCACCAAGCAGTGGATCGTAGTTCAGACATCCTCCCTTGGGCAGGCGCAGCGGATGTCGATAAAGTATCGCCAGTTGTCGCAAGTGCTAGCTACCTAAATCACATTCGCCAAGCATGGAACTACCGTAATCCAAGCAACAAACTTGAAGACCAAGATGTAGTTGTTACGGTTCCGGCATCATTCGATGAGACCGCACGCAAGCTGACACTCGAAGCCGCAGAGCTAGCCGGTTTAGGCAAGATCCTCTTACTCGAAGAACCACAAGCGGTTTGTTACGACTGGTATGCACGCCACCAGCAAACGGCGGCGGAAGAACTCCAACAGATCCCGTTGATCTTAGTGTGTGATGTCGGCGGTGGTACGACCGACTTAAGCTTAATTGAAGCCAAATTCGATTCAGACAAACAAGGCCACAGCGAGCTAGCACTCGATCGTATCGGTGTTGGCGAACACTTAATGCTAGGTGGTGATAATCTAGATTTAGCCCTCGCTCACCTTGCAGAGCAGCGCTTCAACCAAAACAAAAAGCTGAATGCCTCTAGCCTCACCAAACTGATTCAACAAACTCGCGCGGCAAAAGAGAGCCTGCTTTCAGCTGATGCGCCAGACGATGTCAAAATCACTATGCTTGGCAGCGGCTCGAAGCTATTAGGCGGCACTAAGAGTATTGGCTTAACCAAGCAAGAAGTTCATCAAATCGCGTTGGAAGGCTTCTTCCCACTCTCTGAGTTTACGGAAACACCAGACAAGCGTCGCAGCGCTGTAGTTGAATTCGGCCTGCCTTACGTTGCCGATCCTGCAGTAAGTAAACACGTTGCAGAATTCCTAACCACACACCAACAAGTATCTAAAGCTGCGCTACAAAATTCAGATGCTGTGCAATTCGATGATACCAAACCGGCTATTCCAGTAGGTGTGCTACTTAACGGTGGTGTGTTCAACAGTGAACTTGTCACAGAGCGCATTACTCAGCTCCTAGGTAACTGGAACGGCGCTCCAATCACAGTACTAGATAACCCTCACCCAGATTGGTCTGTGGCATTAGGCGCGGTTGCGTTTGGTAAGGCACGCCGTGGTGCCCAACTGAAAATCGGTGGCGGTGCTGCTCGTTCTTACTTCTTACATCTACAAGAAAAGAACAAGATGGGTAAAGCGCTGTGTCTGCTTGCTAAAGGTACCGAAGAAGGCCAAGAAATTCGTTTGAACAGCCGTCGTTTCTCACTGACGTTAGGCGAGCCAGTTCGTTTTAACCTGCTGACTTCAACTCACGATCAAATTGCTCACGATACGGCCATTCAAAATGGTGTGATGGTCGATGTGGATGCCGACCTGTTCTCCCCTCTTCCACCTTACATCTCGACGCTGGAAGGCTCAGGCACAGCAGAACTTCAAGCTAACCAAAAAGAGCGCGTTGAAGTGCTGCTCGCTTGTCAGTTAACCGAAGTCGGCACACTGAAAATGGAGTGCGTGAGTACTGAAGATGACTCGAAGCGTTGGTTACTTGAATTTGAAGTCAGAAACAAGCAAGGCGATGAATCGGATAACTCTACACTTCATCCACGATTGGATGAGTGTAAAGAGCTGATCTCTCGCCTGTACAGTGGCAACAAAAAGAGTGCGGAATCGAAAGAGATCAAAACACTTTCGAAAGATCTTGAGAAACGACTCGGTAAACGCGATGAATGGGATTTCACCACCCTCCGCCATCTATTTGATACTTTGTCATTAGGCCGTAAGCGTCGTCGCCGCTCAGAAGCACATGAGAAAAACTGGTTGCGCTTAGCGGGTTACTCACTACGCCCAGGCTTTGGTGATCCTACTGATTCATGGCGTATCGAACAAATTTGGGGCCTCTACCAACAGAACATTCAGTTTAAGAACCACCAAGGTTGGACAGACTGGTGGGTATTCTGGCGTCGTGTTGCCGGTGGTTTAAACCAAGAACAGCAAGAGACAATCTTGGCTGACATTGCGAAGTACCTTCACCCAGGTGCCATGAAGAACCCTAAGAGTGCTAAAGATGCCCAAGATAATGGTTATGAAGCCATGGTGAGATTAGCGGCATCCCTTGAGCAACTCGAAGTGGAAGACAAAGTGCTTCTTGCGTCTTGGTTCCTAAGCAAAGCGATCAATCACAACCAGTTTGAACAAGCGCATTGGTGGGCGCTAGGTCGATTAGCTTCAAGAACTCCTTTGTATGGCAGCCAGCACAGTGTGATTCCTAGAGAGCAAGCAGAACAGTGGTTACCAAAACTGCTTGAGCAAAACTGGCAGAAAGAGCAGATGATTGCCTTCGCTGCTGTAATGATTTGTCGAAAGACTGGCGACCGTCAGTTTGATATCTCTGACGATTACCGTAATCAAGTTGTTGATAAGCTTAAGCAGAGCAAGGTTCCAGAGTCTTGGTTAAGGCTGGTTAGCGAAGTAACTGAGCTGTCTGAGAGTGAATCTAAACGTGTGTTTGGAGATGCGTTACCAAGTGGCTTAAGCCTGATCAGCCACTAATCCTAACCTATGAAATAAGGCCTACGACACCCGTCGTAGGCCTTTCTATTATTCCTTTGTAGGCCGACTTAGATGACTGCTGTTCATTAGCTGATTGGTTCCTCTTCTTCCTGTTCCGGCTTATAAAATGACACATGGCTTCCACTGCGCTTAGCGATATACATTGCATCGTCTGCAAACTTCAACATGTCATTGATGTCCCGTGTATGTTTAGGGAAAAAGCTAATACCGATACTTACCCCAATAGAAATCATTTCGCCATCGACGTTAATAGGGGCTGTGATTGCATCGACTAATTGAGTCGCTTTAGCCTCCACTCCATCATAGGATTCAAGAAGATCTAAGCAAACCACAAACTCATCTCCCCCTATCCTGCCAGCAAAATCAGATGCTCTAATATTATTTCTCAGTCTGAGTGCAACAGCTCTTAATAGCTCATCGCCGACGTCATGGCCTTTGGTGTCATTGACAGCCTTAAATTTGTCTAAATCCAAAAACAATAACGCCAGTTTGCAACCAGTTCGATTGGCTTTCACAATCGCATTCTCAAACAAATTTTTACAGGCTCTGCGATTATACAGTTCAGTTAAAGAATCTCGTTCAGACAAAAACGTGAGCTGCTCTTTTTGCATTTTTAGCTTTGAAACTTGCCGCTCCACTTCTACTTCTAACTCTTCTTTCGTCACAGTAGTCTGCTGTAACGTTTCTTTCATCTGATTAAAGACGTTACCAATTTCTACAAACTCACTATCTAGCCTTTCTGGTTTTAACCGACTATCCAAGTCTCCATCTACGACCTCCGCAATACCAACTCTAATTGACTTACAGCCACATCGAAAACGTTTTAAAATCATTAAAGCGATGGCACATACCAAAACAGCGAAAGCCAATATCTTAAAAATGCTAGTGACCAAATTCAGTTTCTGTTCTGCAGCTTTATCTTCAAGTAACATTTTCTGAAGGTAAAATAGCTCCTCAACCATATTCTGCACCGTCATGTTATAACGTGAATGCAACAAGTCCTGAGCTTGTATCACCCCCTCAATGTCTGAGTTGGCCACGACATTTTTTAGATTATGAATTGAAGTAACGCTGGTCTCTTTTGCTATCAACACCGCTAAACCGTCGTTGAGCTTTTTAATATTGTCGACCTTGCCATCCAAATACTGAGTCTCCATAAGGTTCTCAGAAAGCCGCTTCTGTGCAATTAAAACCTCTTGAAGACTTTCTTGGTCGCCAAATTGGAGAAACACCCACAACTGACTCCTCAGTGTTTCAACGTTTTCTTGTACTTCAATAACTTCTGAAATTGCGCTCTGAGCTTTTTCATACTTCTCTAAAATATTCCACCATGAAACTGCAATCAGAAAAACCAATACCACTGACGATGCAAAAAGTATATTTAACTTACGATGAATCGACCCGGTCATGCTAAAACGCCTCGGTTTCTAAAGCTACATTCAAGGGAATAGCGTGCATGATTTTTCGATAATCTGGCGCTACACCGGACGTAAGCCCAGAATTTGTTGCCCAGCGTGCTTGCAGTTGTAAATTAGAGAGTAAAGAATTCCCCAATGACAGACGAAACACGTAGTCATTCCATGACCACTCAAGCTGCTCTAAAGGAATATCTAGAGATTGCGAAACAAGTACCTGCGATGTATCTGAGTTTTGATGCATCCAGTTAATTGCATCACCAAGTGCTAACAAGATAGAAGTCGCGACTTTAGGGTCGATATCCACTGTTTTTGCCATCGCCAGCAGATTAAAAGACAAGGTATACACCCCTGCAACACCAAGGTTTACAGGAGGCTCCTCAGTGGCATTTTCTAATAAATATCCGTAAGGCTCCCAAACTGATATCGCGTCTACCTGGTTCGAAGTCAACGCTTTTTCCATCTCTTGGGGTGCCATGTAGACTTTACTAATTTGAATACGTTTCAAGTTATCGACGATTAATAGCGAGTCTAAGTAAAATTCACTCGCACTCGCTTTGACTATGCCAACCTTTTTTCCATCCAAATCAGACGTCTTGGTTATGCCTTGCTCTTTAAGTGCCAACAACTTGAGATCATTGGTTGACTCAACAAAGCTCGCAAGAACCCGGAAATCCTTTCTCTTGAAACTTTGAAACATAACGACCGACTCTGAGGCAGTAGCGTAGTCCACCTCTCCGGAAAAAAGCAGTTCAGCGCAGGCAACGCCACCGAAACAAGGGACTATCTCTATATTTAACCCTTGTTTTAAAAAATACTGATTACTTTTTGCCACGATAAAAGGAGAAGACAGCGGTGTCTGTGATACAGCGATTCGAATTGAAGGCGTTAGTTGATTTGAAGTGTGGTTCGATGTCGCCCCTAAATAGGCAAACAAAATAATAGATAAGCAGAACACGCCCAAAGTTAACACTTTTCTAAAAACTAGATTCATGCCAGCCTCTTTAAACAAGTGAGCTTAGTCTAATTCTAGTCGTGATTCTTTAGATTAGTTATCGCATTAAGTAAAAAACCCTATATACAACAATTATACATAGCATCAGAGCGTAAATAGGGTTATTGAGTCGTATCAAAGTCACTTAGTGATGATGGCCGTCAGGGTTAATAGAAAACTCGGTATGTTCATAAATGTCGGCCAGCTTTTTCGGTTTCGCCGATTTTCGTTTCGAACAAGAAGCCAGGTCTTTGGATTCAGCTTGCAGTGAATCGGCATGAGCCTGAGCTGATTCCAAAAACTCCTTATTTTGAAGAGCTTGAATACGTAACTTGTTCACTCGATCTAATGTGTCCCAAATCATAAGCACCTCCCACTGTTTATATAAACAGTATAGCTTGAGCTACTTGAGATGCAAATGTTTACTGTATATAAAAACAGTTATGTAATTTTGGGAAGCATTTCCTAAACTCTGGATCAAAAAAACGAGCTCTCGGCTCGTTTTTTAAATTATGCTCGGTTACCAATTTTCACGGTACCTTTGGTGCTAAACCACAATGTTTCACTTCTACGTCGCCCTAGCAGAATTGGGCCATCGTCATAGAACAAAAAGTTTTTCCAATGCTTCTTAAATATCGACCATTTGGTTTCAAGCACATTGTACTTTTCGTAACAAAAATAGACAGTTACATCATCTTGCCAGTCAATATGAGCGAGGATTTCTTCTGGTAGTTCAGGTTCATCCGCTTCCCAGTTATTCATCCAATTCACTTCATCTGACCAATTCGATGCTTTACTTGGCCAATCTTGCGAACTTAAACGCTCAGAATCAGGGCTTTGTGGGCTGACGTTCTCTTTCCAAAACTGAGATGCGCGAGCCTGTGTCATTGGTTTAATTTTCTCTATGTCTTCAGGTGAAACAGGCATAGACTGGTGAGTGAAAATCCATTTTCTTTGGTATTCATCCAAAGTTGTATATGACATCAAATTTCCTCGAAAATATGAACTGCTGCCTACGGTTTTAACCATCCGTTACTAACAGCATCTTCTATTACTTGCTGAGCCTTATCCCACAATACTGTAGAACCGTTCTCAATCTTTTTATTTATAGTCAAAGCTTGTGTACGAGAAACACCATGCTCTACCCAGCTTTGACCTTGATTATGATAATTTAAAAGCATTGGAATAAGTCTATCCAACGCTTTAGCAAATTTTGCGTCTGCCGAAGCTGCAGTCTCAAATTCTAGCCATATCTCTAATAAGTCTTTGCCCTGCTCTTCAGGCAACATACCAAACAGTCGATACGCCGCTTCTAACTCTTTTTGCTCTTGTTGATCTGTCGCCACAATATCGTAAACAAAGGTATCACCAGCATCAATTTCCACAATGTCATGCAATAACAACATTTTGACTACGCGAGCAATGTTCACAGGTTCGTTGGCATGCTCTTCCAACAAAATAGCCATCAAAGCGACATGCCAACTGTGCTCTGCACTATTTTCTAAACGTTTTTCAGCGCTTTTAATGCGGGTTCGTCGAAGCACCGATTTAAGTTGGTCTAACTCAATGAGCAGATTTAGCTGTTTCTGAAGCCTATCCATTACACTACCCTCTTATCTTGCCAATTGGGATTCACTAGAGAAGTGAGAATATGATCTTCCCACTTACCGTTGATCTGTAAGTAGTCCTTGGCATACCCCTCTTTTTCGAACCCCACGTGTTGTAGAACCGCTTCACTGCGCTTGTTTCTTGGCATGTAGCCAGCCATTAATCTGTGCATATTTTGATGCTCAAACATATAGCTAACCGCCATGTTTAAGCCAAGACGCATATAGCCATTACCTTGCGCACTTTCCGCTAATGAATAGCCAACATTGCACGCATAAAAAGGAAAACGGGATAAATTGCTGAACGAAATGGTACCAAGCATTTTTTTGGTTTCATTATCAATCAACAAACAATAGTAACCCAACCCCATTCTATGCAGCTCATTAAGCTTGATCAGCCGTTGAGCCCATCCAGCTTTAGAGAAAAAAGCCTCTTCCCTTGCTGGCTCCCAAGGTTTCAAAAACTCACGGTTTTCAATGAAGTAATTACTGATCATTTCGGCATCTTCGGGGGCGGCCGTTCTGAGCAGAACAGAGCCATCTCGCATTTCAACTTTCTCTGCAGTACTTAGGTCTTCCATTAGTTTTTGCGAATTCCGTAGTCACGTAATTTGTTGGCAATTGAGGTGTGGGATACGTTCAATCGCTTAGCAAGTTTCCTGCTTGAAGGGAAAGATTGATAGAGTTTCTCTAGTATTTGAGATTCATAATCTTTCATGATCTCATCAAGTGAGCCATCGAGGTTCAAGCTCGCCATTCCTGCAGAAACGGTTTCCAACTGAGGTAAATGAAAGTGATCTATCGTTAGTAAATCACCATCAAGTTCGGTTAATGCACGCAACACCATATTGTCTAATTGGCGAATGTTCCCTGGCCATTGATAGTTGCCAAGTTGTTCAACTAATTCTGCGTCTAATTTGGGCTTCAATAGACCTAACTGCTGGGCATATTTTGCAACAAACAGTTCCAATAAAGGTCCAACATCGTTAGAGCGTTCACGTAAGGCTGGTATCGATAAAGTGAGTACATTCAGACGGTAGAATAAGTCTTCACGAAAACCTCCAGACTCCGCCAGCTCAGCTAATTTGTGACGTGTAGACGCAATAATTCGAACATCGACATGCATTTCATCTTCGGCCCCAACTCGGCGGAAAGTACCGTCTTGTAAGAAGCGCAAAAGCTTAATTTGCAAGTGTGAACTCATTTCACCGATTTCATCTAGAAATACCGTGCCACCATTTGCTTGCTCGAAAATCCCCTTGTGACCAAGCTCATGGTTAAACGAGCCCGGAGCATGTCCGAATAGTTCAGTTTCAGCAACATCATCAGGCATTGACGCACAGCTCAATACAAGGAATGGATAAGAAGAACGGTTAGAGCGGTTATGACACGCTTTGGCTAGCATTTCTTTGCCAGTACCTGTGTCGCCCTCAATTAATAAAGGTTGGTCTAGCATCGCAAGCTTTTTAGCTTGGCTAATCAAGGCCTTATGTCGATTAGAAATACCGACAAAGTGCTCAAAACCTAAATTATTTTGTTCAGGTAAAATATCAGGCGTGTTTGAAACCTGTTGGCTAGATCGAATGGTCATTACTGCACTA
Organism: Vibrio profundi; assembly: GCF_043642225.1. GTDB lineage: Bacteria > Pseudomonadota > Gammaproteobacteria > Enterobacterales > Vibrionaceae > Vibrio > Vibrio profundi_A. The sequence continues at coordinate 195,101 of NZ_JBHZSF010000002.1, forward strand.
GCAAGTACCGCTTCATTAGAATCACCGCCAAGATAAACCGGAATAATTTCGATCGAATAATCCAGCCCGTCAAGCACCATAGACTCACGATGCCTTTTCACATCGCCTTCAATCCAACGAGAGAAGTTGAAACTTGGCATCAAAGCAGAAACTGGCTCACCGATAATGTCATCTTTACCCTTACCGAAAAGGTTCAAAGCCGCATGGTTTGCCATATCGACAGAGCCTTTTAGGTCGATCGCTAAAACAGGATCAGGAAGATTAGAAAGCAGTGCGATAAGCTCTGTGTTATGCCTTTCGCTAGGCATAAACTGAATTTTGCGTACGTCTTTCACGCCAGTAATTCGGCGGATTTCAGCCATTAATTCGCTGAAGGTATCAAAATCGATATCAGGACAGTTGAGATAAATAATACCTGTTACATCGATTTCAATACCACGCAGATCGATACTCTTAGAGGCTAAGATATCGAGTAGCTCGCGGGTCAAACCAAGTCGGTCTTCACAAAAAACTTCAAGACGCACTAATTGTTCCTACTTTAAGGTGTCAGGAAAAGTTGACACTAGTTTGTAGTATAGCAATATGACCCGTCAAGCTCTGTAATGTGTGTTACTTCTATTTAAGAGTAATTTGCGCAACCTTTGCGACTATTTGCTTACGAATTGAGCTAAGTCGTATCGCCCTTTCTTGTTTCCAAGGGATTGGACGTAATAAAGACATCGCCTTGATACCTAAGCGGGCGGTTAATATACCAACACCTAGCCCTTGCCCTGCCCGTGCGGAAACCTTCCCCGCAAGGTCCATAGACATCAAATCCATACTTGCATCCACGGCTAGCTCACTCGCCCCTGCGGCTGCCATGTTAATTAAAACAAGTTTGAACAATTTCAAGCGTGACCAATATCCAAGCTCGACGCCGTAGATATCAGAAAGACGATCGATCATTTTGAAATTTCGCCATGCCACCAGCAACATATCTGCCGCAGCTAGCGGACTTACTGCGACTAATGCCGCTGATTCAGTCGCATACTGAGACACAACTTTAGTAGCCAGAGAATCCTGTTCCGACACAACTAGCGCATCATACATATCGAGTACTTCAGCATCACTGTGTGCTGGGTTGATGCTGTTTAGCCATTTGTCATACGCCGGGCTTTCTTCTTTTACTCCACTTTGCTTAGCAATCGCTACGCAGAATGCTTTACCCTTACCAACGCTATCACTGCTAATTAAAGCCTCACTTTGCTCCTGAACACTAAAGTGATTTCTAAGGCTTCGAAGTTTCCAAAGTTCTTTTCCTACTGCTCCTAGGCCTAATGATGCAATCGTCGCGATAAACCCAGCCCACCCAAGCGCCAACCAGTCTGAACCTGCAATAGCAGTAACGACTGAATCTATAGCTTGCCATGCAACCAAACCAGAAAAGCTAGCGATCAGCCCTGTGGCGAGCCACCTCTTTCCTTTTGCTGGGCGAATGACTTGTTCCAATTGTTCCTCTGTTTCATCTAGCTCTGGTTCTTCAATAGCAACAGGAACAAAGCTTTCCTGCTCCGAAAAGTGCATTTGAGCCGTGAGTTCTGGCTGTGCTTGTTCATTATTTGAATTAAGGTCTTGCTCGAAGATTTGCTTATGCTTCAGCTCTGAGCCTTTGCTAAATTCACTCATTTCAGTTTGTCTCCGATTAGATATTCCAACGCTTTATCCAGGCGAATGTGACGGCAAGGCTGATCGCTTTCGACAGGAAAAGGACGAAAAGCCGTAAAATCAAACCCTTTATCGTCCCAATACCCTTCTAACGGCACCTTTTTAGGGACCTCGCCAGGGAACATAGTTTGTGGGCTTCCCTCTAACGTCGTTCCTTGCAACGCTGGCACGCTAGTCTCGCCAGTTGAGATAAAACCCGAAGTCGTGGATTGAATCGATGCGATGGTCATGCAACTCATATCGATATGCTCAAATGCAGCATGTTGCCACGCTGGGTGAACCATTTGTTGCAGCAAAGAAGCCAAATTGGGGTGCTGTTCAGGGGTGACATGGTCCGCCTTGGTCGCCGCAAACAAAATCTTATCAATCTTTGGTGCGAACAAGCGCTTAAGAACATTACTGCGCCCATACTTAAAGCTTTTCATAAGTTGCTCTAACGCCCCTCGCATATCATAAAACGACTCATAACCAGCGTTGAGCGGCTGCAAGCAATCCACCAATACAATTTGGCGGTCAAAGGTCGAAAAGTGATTCTTGTAAAACGCTTTAACCACTTTCTGCTGATATTCTTCGTAACGCTTTTTCAGCATGGCGTAATTGGATGTTTTGCCTACATTTTCGTTCTCAGTAACACACGGGAAAAACTGTAAAACGGGAGCCCCTGAAAGTTCGCCAGGCAATACAAATCGTCCAGGCTGAACCCAATGCAGTCCGTCACTTTTACACTTATGTAAGTAGTCCGTGTATATTTCAGAGATCTCAGCCAGCTTTTTCTCATCCAACTCGTTACTTGCATCAAACGATTCAAGTTCCCCTAACCAATGTTCAGCCAGCTGTTTTCTCTTACCTTTTAATGCATCGAACTGGCTTTGACTCCAAGTTTGATAATCCATATCCAATAAAGGCAAGTCCAATAACCACTCGCCCGGATAATCAATGATATCTACGTTAAGCGTGCTACTTTTTGACAACAGCTTCTTCGCACCTTTGGCTGGCTTATACTTAATGGCTAAACGGATTTCACTCACATCACGAGTAGGAACCGGCCATTGCGGTGGCGTTGATTCAAGTGATTCCATGGCTTGATCGTAAGAGAAACGAGGCACCATCATATTGGATTGTGGTACACGCTTAGCGCCGATAATGCGCCCATCTCGAGCGGAAGAAAGTAGAGGTAAATTACTGTGCGTCGAAGTGTGCAATAGCTGATTGACGAGAGAAGTAATGAAGGCAGTTTTACCGGCGCGTGACAACCCCGTCACAGCGACCCTTATATGGGAATCCATGCCTCTGTTAATAAAATCATTCACTTCCTGAGTAATTTTCTTCATTCAATAAACCTCACTTCATTTTCTCCAGATTATGCAATTTTCAATATTAATACTAGATGAACAAAAAACCCCTGAATCCATTAAGCATTCAGGGGTTTATGTTCGTTTTCATTCCAAGCTATTTTAATCGTCTTCAATAAGCTTGTAGATGATGAACAATAGAAGTTCAGCAAAGACCCAAAGTACACAAGTAATGGTTACGTACTTCTCATCAAATATACTGATACCGTGAAGGATCAAGTCGTAACCAATAAATCCGCCAATCACTACCGCTAGAATGATCTGTAGAATTTGGATGAAACGAGGCATAGCGCTCTCCTGTGCGATTAGTTATGCGATCACTATATCATTGATAAATAGAAAAAAGGGTAGCAATTGCTACCCTGAACTTAGATTTCATTCTACATTTGTGACAATTACCGCTATCTAGTCAAGAATCGACTATTTCTCTGCTTCGGCAATTTTCACTTTCCATGTATCTGGACCGATTTGGTGAGCATTTGCGCCCGTTGAATCGACTGCTACCGTTACAGGCATGTCTTCAACTTCAAATTCGTAAATCGCTTCCATACCCAGATCTTCAAACGCTACAACGCGAGCTTTCTTGATCGCTTTCGCTACAAGGTATGCAGCACCGCCTACCGCCATCAAGTACACCGCTTTGTGTTCTTTGATTGATTCTACCGTTGCTGGGCCACGCTCTGCTTTGCCGATCATGCCCATAATGCCTGTTTCGTTTAGCATCATGTCGGTGAACTTATCCATACGCGTTGACGTCGTTGGGCCTGCAGGGCCTACCGCTTCATCGCCTACTGCATCAACAGGGCCGACGTAGTAGATGAACTTGCCTTTAAAGTCGACACCTTCAGGTAGACCGTCGCCATTCTCTAGCATGCCTTGAATACGCTTATGTGCCGCATCACGGCCAGTCAGAATTTTACCTGATAGTAGAACCGTCTCACCGGTCTTCCACTCTTGCACATCTCCTTTAGTGACTTCATCAAGGTTCACGCGGCGTGTATTTGCACCCGCTTCCCAAGTGATGTCTGGCCACTCTTCTAGTTTAGGTGGCGTTAGTTCTGCAGGACCGCTGCCGTCTAATGTGAAGTGAACATGACGCGTTGCTGCACAGTTAGGGATTAAACATACTGGTTTAGAAGCAGCGTGTGTTGGCGCTGTTTTGATTTTCACATCAACAACCGTAGTTAGACCGCCAAGGCCTTGTGCACCAATACCTAGCTTGTTTACGCGGTTAAAGATATCTAGACGAAGCTCTTCTTCTGCATTCTCAGGGCCTTTCTCGATAAGCTCTTGGATATCGATGTGTTCCATCAACGATTCTTTCGCCAATACCGCTGCTTTCTCAGCAGTACCACCAATACCTATACCTAGCATTCCCGGTGGACACCAACCTGCGCCCATCGTTGGTAGTGTCTTTTCTACCCACTCTGCAATATCGTCAGAAGGGTTTAGCATCACCATCTTAGTTTTGTTCTCTGAACCGCCGCCTTTTGCTGCGATTTGAATTTCAACTTTGTTACCCGGAACCATATTAATGTGAACAACCGCCGGCGTGTTGTCTTTAGTATTAATACGCTTACCTGCAGGGTCCATTAGGACAGATGCACGCAGTGGGTTATCTGGGTTGTTGTAAGCTTGACGAACGCCTTCATCAACCATTTGTTGTACTGTTAGATCCGTTTCCCACTTCACATCCATACCAATGTTAACGAAACAAGTAACGATACCTGTATCCTGACAGATAGGACGGTGACCTTCCGCAGACATACGCGAGTTAATCAGAATCTGAGCGATAGCATCTTTTGCAGCTTGGCTCTCTTCTTTCTCGTACGCTTTTTCTAGGGCTTGGACAAAGTCTAAAGGGTGATAATAAGAAATGTACTGAAGTGCGTCAGCGACACTGCTGATCACATCTTGCTTACGAATAACCGTCATTGCATGCCTCTTTTTATAGTTCTGCTTCCATTGTCAGCTCACTTTCCTTGCCGCTATTATTGAGCTTATTTGCTATTACTTGATCGTAAGGGCTTACAAACAAGCATAGCGTTATCCGGCGGAAATCAAGAACTCACTTTATTTTGAAATTATGATACTCTTGCTTTCTCATACAAGCCATTCAGTGATCGAACTCTTTGTCACAAATTAAACAAATGAATAACAACGAATTACACTCTGTCAAACTAAAGCCGCTCGATTATCAACCAAACCTTGCTAAACAGCTGTTTTCAGCAATCGAAAGTCAACCGTGGGCTATGCTATTACGCTCTGCATCTGAAAGCCACGTTGATAGCCGCTTTGACATTTTGGTTGCTCAACCCATCGCCACTTTCGAAACCACGGGTTCAATGATTCGAGTAAATGTTAATGACGTTATCGAAGAGTTAGAAGGTGACCCGTTCACCATTTTGAATGACTACCAACAATCTTTATTGCCTAATATTCCTGCGTACCCAGACCTACCGTTTATTGGAGGTGCGCTTGGCTATTTTAGTTATGATTTAGGTCGCCAAGTCGAAACACTGCCGGACTTAGCCAAGCAAGACATTGCTGCGCCTGACATGGCCGTTGGGCTTTATGAGTGGGCGGTAATTGTCGATCATAAACTGAAAAGTGCATGTGTCGTTGGCTGCAACATTGATGCTCATTGGTCATGGCTCATTGAACACTCTCACTCGACTAAAGAAAGTTTTAAACTAACTAGTGAGTGGGCTTCAAATATGTCCGAGCAAGCGTATGCGGACAAGTTTCAAAAGGTTCAAGAATACCTGCTATCGGGTGACTGTTATCAGATCAACCTTGCCCAACGTTTCAAAGCTTCATATATAGGAAGTGAATGGCACGCCTACGAAGAGCTTGAGAAGCACAATTCAGCGCCTTTCTCTGCGTTCATCCGAATGAAAGACTCTGCGATTTTAAGTATTTCCCCTGAACGTTTTCTCGAACTGAATAACACGACAATTGAAACCAAACCAATCAAAGGAACCCGCCCTCGTTCAGAGGATCCACAAATCGATCTCGCTAACGCCGCTGATCTTGCTTCAGCAGAGAAAGACCAAGCTGAGAATTTAATGATTGTGGACTTACTACGTAATGACATTGGGCGAGTGGCTAAACCTGGAACCGTTAGCGTACCTCTACTTTTCGATATCGAAAGTTTCCCTGCAGTACACCATTTAGTAAGTACCATCCGCGCTGAGCTTGATGACCAATTCAATGCCAATGACCTACTTCGAGCATGCTTTCCTGGCGGGTCTATTACAGGAGCGCCTAAAGTCAGAGCAATGGAAATCATTGAAGAGTTGGAACCGCACCGACGTTCAGCCTATTGTGGAAGTATTGGCTACATTAGCCGAAATGGTCGAATGGATACGAGTATCACTATCCGTACTTTGGTCGCAGAAAATCAGCACCTTTATGCTTGGGCTGGTGGTGGAGTGGTAGCAGATAGTCAGTGTGATGCTGAGTATCAAGAAACGTTAGACAAACTGAGCCGAATTTTGCCTGTTCTCAATCGCTGCTAGTCGCGGCGATTGAGCTCAAATATGACTTCGAAATAGCCTTTCAGGGGTAAGCATATTCTACCTCCATTTCTTCAACATATCCCTCAAGTCGTCTGCCGTATATGGTTTACTAAGGATGTCGTCCATTCCTGATTCCATACACTTTTCACGCTCTTCAATGGTTGTACCAGCCGTTAACGCGATGATAGGGCGTTCATAGCCCTGCTCTCGTAGCCGTTGCGTCGCTTCAAAACCGTCCATCATTGGCATTCTGCAATCCATAAAGACGATGTCATAATAATGTTCGGTCGCGAGCTTCATACCTTCAATGCCATTTTCTGCACATTCTGGGGTGATATCTATTTTTCCTAACATCTGCTGAATGATGATTTGGTTCATCTTGATATCGTCTACTACTAGAACCTGCAACAGCGACAACCCGACTTCAGACATGGTGTCATCTTGTACATTGGCATTCACCCGCTCTTCACTGAGTTCTTTTAGCGGTAAATCAATGGAAAATCGAGTTCCTTTACCGATTTCACTTTGCACCGAAATGGATCCGTCCATCAACTCTACTAATTGCTTACATATGGCTAAGCCTAAGCCTGTCCCTTCATAGTTTCGGCTGCTGGAACGATCCAATTGAGTAAACGGCAAAAACAACTTCTGAATACTGTTGTCTGGGATCCCTATACCGGTATCTTCAACCACACATTTTAGTACACCGAACTGCCAACGCATCACGGCTTTCACTTCGCCATCTTCAGTAAACTTAATCGCATTACCTATCAAATTCACAAAGATCTGAGTGACCCTTTCCAAGTCGCCTAAGAAATACTGAGGGACGTCATCCTCAACATGAATCGAGAAACCAATTCTTTTTTCAGATGCTTGGTTAACAAATATGCCATTCAATGTATTTCGTAAATTCGCGAGCGGAAATTTACTTTCTATCAGCTCAAGCATTCCTGCATTCATTTTGCTGTAGTCGAGCAAATCGTTAATGATGACGCGTAAAAGTTCACCTGATTGAGTTAAATTCCCGACCATTTCCCTTTGGCCACTAGTCAACTCTGTATCGTTGAGAAGCTCTGCACTACCTAATAAACCATTGAGTGGCGTTCTTAACTCATGGTTAATCATGGCAACAAATTCTCGTGTAGAACGTTCGGACTCTTCTGCACGACGGCGGGATTCATTATTGCGATTTCTTGATAGCTGATGCGTGATAGCGCCACAAATCAAATCCGCCACCAAAGATAGCTGACTCTCAATGAGCTCTTTATCTTTTTGCCACCCTGAAAGGTTTACGCTAAAACTCAATGCCCCGACAACCTTACGTTCCACAACGAGCGCCATATGAAGTAAATCGCCATGCCACACAGGTTTTAGGCCCGATGGAAGATCATCGGTCAAAGAAAGGTCGCCAAATGCCGATTTACTTAGTTCAGGTAACAGTCCCGGTTCAAGAGTTAAGCGACTAGATTCAATAAAATAACTGTTGGTGACTTGCTTAGTGAGGTTAGTAAGCAAAACCTCGTCGATAGAATCCCTCAAAAAAGCGCCACCAAAATCAATCAATAGGATATCGATTTGTTCTTGAAACTCTATGCGCTTAATATTTTCTTTTGAGCTTTTCTCTAACTGTTTATGCGCCACTTCCAACGTTTGATTCGCTTCGAACAACTCTAAACTTTTTTGTTCTAAAAGCCGTTCAGCTTCTTTGCGAGCAGCGATTTCTCTGCTAATTTTTTGCTCTAATGCGGTGACTAACGACATAATATTTACACTAATTTAAGATGAAATCGGACAACGCTTTCATCATCATTTTGAGGGGTCATTGTTATATTAAGGCGTTCGCCAAAGTAACTGGCGCACCCTTCAAGTAACCCAAGACACACGTGTGACATGCATCGAGCACTCTTATAATCGAATTCTAAGTTCACTTCGTCTTGAGATAAAAAGTCAAACGCGGGCGGTTGTGCGTCAGGGTAAAGCTTTTTCACCTCAACATGAATGTACTCTTCTACATGCCGTACAAACTGAAAAGTATTATTACTATCTTTAATTCCCGCTTGGTCTGGTAAAGAGGCAAGTAAGTTTTTGAAGACCGCTTCACCAAATACGCTTTGCAACGTGGCTGGGTCGATGTTGGTCTTTTTACTCAAATTGACAATCAGTTTGACCAAATTACGGTGATCGTAACTACCAACTGATGTGTACACCCCTTGGTCGTCCGACAGTTCAAGAACTTCGTTGAGCATTTCTAGCCCAAACTTCGCTTCGACCAATTCTAGAAATTCAGTAAATATGATTCCTTTCATGTGCATTACCCTCTCTACATTGCTGTTTAAGAATGAGCTAAGTTTTCTATATTTTCAAATACTTGGTGGCTGTTTTTTTATTCTAATCTACAATTAAACCATCATCTCATTTAACATACCATTAACGTAGTAACCTCTAACAAGAATAAATAGAATAGTGGCCGTATGAACAAACAAGACTTTCTACAAAGCTTCCAATTGAAAAATACTATTGCTTATCATCCTGAGTCTATGCAAAGAGTGGCCCACCTTGATACTGAGCAACTAAGAAAAGCAGCGGTATTGATTGGATTAGTGGAAAGAACTGATGGCTTACAGATTATTTTTACCAAGCGCGCAGAGCACCTTAAACACCATCCAGGGCAAGTAAGTTTTCCCGGAGGCAAATACGAGCCAAGTGATATTTCACTGCAATATACAGCTTTGAGAGAACTCGAGGAGGAAGTGGGAATTTTTCCTTACCAAGTCGATATTGTGGGACAGCTTCCTGAAATCCACACTGTAAGCAATTTTTCAGTAACTCCGGTTGTCGCCTTGATCGACCCATCTTACCGCGCCTCCATAGACAGAAACGAAGTCGAATCCATTTTCGAAGTACCCGCTGAACATGTATTAGATAAAAACAAGCTGTTTAGCCAAATGTTTAAATTCAAAGAATTTCAACATCGCGTATTTGCTATTCCTTTTAACGAACACCTAATTTGGGGGATGACGGCTCAGATCATCCAGTCACTGCAACAGCAAATCACCAAATCTACAGCATAATTATCACAACCAAATAACTCCTCCGACACAACCACCACCCATACTATAAAACAGATAAATTAATGCAAAAAAACGCAAACGATTCCCTAATATGAAACTAGTTTATTTAATCTAAGACATTAAAAAAACTAATCCGAAACATTATTAGAAATCACCTGTGGCACATCATTTTCGTGATCAAAAATCTGTTTTTGAAATATCATATACACCGCCGTTTAATTACATGATTTAGATCTATTTTCGCCAACATAAAATCCTGCAAAATAGACCTCGACTTATTTCCTGTTCCCAAAAAATGAGTAATTTAACATGAACACAACAACTTCTTCGGCAAATGCCGTTAAAGATTCAAGCAAGTTTAACTATAAAGATTTTACCTGGTGTTTATCACTATTCGGTACAGCAGTTGGTGCTGGCGTACTATTTCTTCCAATCAAAGCTGGTGCGGGTGGTTTTTGGCCATTAGTTATCCTAGCTCTAATCGCGGCACCAATGACTTGGTTCGCACACAAATCTCTAGCTCGTTTCGTACTATCTGCTAAAAACCCTGAAGCTGATATTACAGACACAGTTGAAGAGCACTTCGGTAAGACTGGCGCAAACATTATTACTTTTGCTTACTTTTTCGCTATCTACCCGATCGTTCTTATCTACGGTGTTGGTATCACAAACACAGTTGACTCTTTCCTAATAAACCAAATGGGTATGGAATCTATTCCACGTCCTCTCCTTTCTGGTGCACTTATCCTTGCTATGACAGCAGGTGTTGTATTCGGTAAAGAGCTGATGCTTAAAGCAACTTCAGCGATGGTTTACCCACTAGTATTCATCCTACTAGCACTATCTTTCTACCTAGTTCCTGACTGGAACACTTCAATGATGGATGTAAGCCCAGAATGGTCAACAATGCCTTCTATTATCTGGCTTGCTATTCCAATCATCGTGTTCTCTTTCAACCACAGCCCAATCATTTCACAGTTCTCTAAAGAACAACGTCGTGTATACGGTGAAAACGCAGTTAAGAAAACTGACGCTATCACTGGCGGCGCAGCAATGATGCTGATGGGTTTTGTAATGTTCTTCGTATTCTCTGTAGTTCTTTCTCTATCTCCAGAGCAACTAGCAACAGCACAAACACAGAACATCTCTGTTCTTTCTTACCTAGCAAACGTACATGAGTCTCCACTTATTTCTTACATGGGTCCTCTAGTAGCGTTCGCAGCGATTACTTCAAGCTACTTCGGTCACTTCCTAGGTGCTCACGAAGGTCTAGTTGGCCTAATCAAATCTCGCTCTGGAACTTCAGTAAGCAAGATCGAAAAGATGTCTTTAGCATTCATCGTTGTAACAACTTGGATTGTTGCGGTAGTTAACCCAAGCATCCTAGGTATGATTGAAACAATGGGTGCTCCAATGATTGCAGCTATCTTGTTCCTAATGCCTGTATTCGCGATGCAAAAAGTACCAGCAATGGCTAAGTACAAAACTTCAGCACCTGTACAAATCTTTACAGCTTTATGTGGTCTAGCGGCTATTAGTTCTGTAATCTACGGCGCTCTTTAATCTTCAGCGGATTTTATAAGATGCCTTTCATCTTATATCGCAAGATTAAACACAAAATATAATGATAATAAATGAGCCTCCCTACTCCCCTTGGGAGGCTCTCTTTTTGAGGTAATCGCTATGATTAGTGTATTTGATATCTATAAAATCGGTGTTGGTCCATCGAGCTCACACACAGTTGGACCAATGAAAGCGGGTAAAGAATTTATTGATGATCTTCGTTCAATGGGAAAATTGCGCGACATCACTAAAATCACCGTGGACGTATATGGATCACTATCACTGACAGGGAAAGGTCACCACACAGATATCGCAATTATCATGGGTCTTGCTGGCAATACTCCTGAGAAAGTAGATATCGACTCAATTCCGGGCTTTATCGCTCGAGTAGAAGAAACTGAGCGCCTTCCTGTTGGTATGCACTGTCATACGGTTTCGTTCCCTAAAGAAGGGGGAATGAACTTCCACAAAACCAACCTTTCGCTACACGAAAATGGCATGAGTATCCATGCTTGGGTTGGCGATGAAGTGTCTTACTCAAAAACTTATTACTCGATTGGCGGTGGTTTCATCGTTGACGAAGAGAACTTCGGCAAAGAAGAAGAAAACCCAATCAAAGCACCTTACGAATTTACTACAGCTGAAGAGTTGGTTAATCAGTGTAAAGAAAGCGGCCTTTCTATCAGTACACTGGTTATGAAAAACCAAGCGGCTTTCCACTCAGACGAAGAATCTCGTACTTACTTCGCAAACATCTGGAAAACGATGCGTGAGTGTATGGATCGCGGTATGAATACTGAAGGTATTCTGCCTGGCCCACTGCGTGTACCTCGTCGTGCAGCAGCACTGCGTCAACAGTTAATGACGTCAGAAAAGACGACTAATGATCCAATGACGGTTGTCGACTGGGTGAACATGTTTGCGTTTGCGGTTAATGAAGAAAACGCTGCCGGCGGTCGTGTAGTAACGGCTCCAACAAATGGCGCGTGTGGCATCATCCCAGCTGTACTGGCTTACTACGATAAGTTTATCCAAACCGTAACTGAGAAAGACTACATCCGTTACTTCGCAGCTTCTGGCGCGATCGGTGGTCTATACAAGCGTAACGCTTCTATCTCTGGTGCTGAAGTTGGCTGTCAGGGTGAAGTTGGTGTGGCATGTTCTATGGCTGCAGCTGGCCTTGCAGAGCTTATGGGTGGTAGCCCAGAGCAAGTATGCATGGCTGCTGAAATCGCGATGGAACACAACCTAGGTCTAACGTGTGATCCAGTTGCAGGCCAAGTACAAGTTCCATGTATCGAGCGTAACGGTATTGCTGCTGTAAAAGCAATCAACTCGACTCGTATGGCTCTACGTCGTTCATCTGCTCCTACTGTTTCTCTAGATAAGGTTATCGAAACCATGCTAGAAACCGGTAAAGACATGAACGCGAAATACCGTGAAACCTCTCAAGGTGGTTTGGCAATCAAAGTGGTTTGCTAATTAATCACCAAGCCAAATGATAAAAGGAACGCCTAAGCGTTCCTTTTTTGTATCTATCGAACTTGTTTCACTAAATAACTTGAGAAATAAGCAGGAAACAGCCAAAGACAAGTGAAGAAACCAACATCACGTCCCCACCTTCCGCTTGGTATCGGCCAACACCCTCTTTCATGAACCTCAGCTTATAAACCATCACAAGTGGAATGAACACGGCCAAGAACACCAGGATAATACCCGCATAGCTTAATACCGATAGGAACTTATCCGCTGCTAGCAAGGATCCCACCAATGGCAATATAAAGCTGATGATATAAGTCACGAATCGGTTCTGCCTAAATGCATCTTTGTTTTGGTTAAAGAGCGCCATCGCTACGCCGAAGAAAGAGGTAAGTAGTGCGAGGCCAGTAAATATAGTGAGCACATTCCCAATCCAAGGGGCACGTTCTTCAAATACTGCCATGAGATCCGAAACATTGGTAAAGCTGCGGATTTGGTCTGGCTGTAAGTTCCCTACTACCGCGAATAACCATAGTAAGTAACATACCAACGGAATAATGGAACCGACAATAACCATATTTCTCAGTTGCTTATCCGTTGCTTCATGATTGTAGTGCACCAAGGACGGGATAACGACCATGAACCCAAAGCTGGTAAATAAGATAGCGCTGGTTTTAATCAGTTCAACGTGATCGTTGTTGGTTACTTGATTCATATTCTCTAGCGACATATCTGGCGCAAGAAACATCAAAGTCATAACTAAGCTGACGAGCATGACAAAGAAGAGTAAACGGTTTAGTTTATCTACGACACCAGTTCCTGCCGCGACAATAGCACCCGCGCTCAAGGTAAAGCCGATTTGACTTGCTTGGGGAGTCAATTCAATCCCAACATTCAGCGCGAGCTTATTTACTAAATCCCCTGCCCCTAGAATGTAAGCCATTAATAAGCATATTAGCAAAGCATAAAGCAAGCCATTGGTCAGTAGCTGACCGCCTTTCCCAAGAATTTTTCGAGAAATAGAATTTAATCCTAAGCCGCCATCCGACTTAATTGTTGCTTCGAGAAGAAGTAAAGCCGCATATGTAGTACCGAAACAAATCAGAACCATCAACAACGAGCCATATAGCAAACCGAATTGAGCCAAAACCATTGGTATTGCAAGCATTCCAGCACCCAGAGCGGTGCCAGAAATAATTAGGGAGCTCCCTATCATCTTAGTATTCATTTTTTACAACTTAAATTTTTATGGATTAGAAATATGAAGATTCACAGCAAGTGAAATTCACTAAAGTTCAATATGAAAAACTAGGATAGGAACGATAACTGACGTGTCGTTTAAAGCCGAATCGAAAAGAGAAATAGCGGGTTGAAGCGAAGTTATGGCGCAAGAATGCAGGGAGTAGCAAAGTAAACTGAAAAACAGAGTGGATAAGAGTAGAGATGCAAGCAAGATGGGGCGAACCTTCCGTAGGTTCAATAATTGGATCAGTAATTTTGAAAGTCATGTATGTGTCCAGATAGTCACATTCCATTTTAGTTACGACTAGCGAATCCTTTAGCTAAGCTGCCTCGGTCTTGAGGCCAATTCATCTTAACCAACAAGAGAGTGAATGCAATGGGTTCTGGTCGATTATTCATACAATTTTATGAATAATTATTTTTTATTGATACTTGCTAACGAATACGCGGAACAAACAATACAGTTCATGAATTCAACCTCAACATTGATGTTAATTGCATATAGACAACAAATATACAGGCACAAAAAAAGCGCTGACTATCAGCGCTTTTTCTTTCAAGGCAATTACTCGCCTCGATAGACACAACCCGCAGTACAGGTTTCTTTGATCTCTACTTTGCTCAGTAATGGAAGCGATGGCTTAAGTTCGTTCCAAATCCATTTTGCCAGAACTTCACTTGTTGGATTTTCAAGGCCTTCAATATCGTTCAAGTAGTAATGATCTAAACGATCGTAAATTGGTTTAAATGCGGCTTTGATTTCAGAGAAATCAATCACCCACCCTGTATGTGGATCCACTTCACCTTCAACATATAAGCGCACAAGAAAAGAGTGTCCATGTAGGCGACCACACTTATGGCCTTCAGGCACATGTGGTAAGTGGTGCGCGGCTTCAAACATAAACTCTTTGTATAACTCTGTTCTCATCTTGTATCTCAAGCTTAAAAAAATGACACGCAATACTACGTAAAAGTGAGCGCTACTACAAGGTTTATAAATGGTCTCCACCCTGTGATACGCACCCAAATAACCAAACTTTAAACGGTAAAATATTGACACCCCAAACGTCAATAT
The DNA here is from genome assembly GCF_043642225.1 of Vibrio profundi. GTDB lineage: Bacteria > Pseudomonadota > Gammaproteobacteria > Enterobacterales > Vibrionaceae > Vibrio > Vibrio profundi_A. The sequence continues at coordinate 210,108 of NZ_JBHZSF010000002.1, forward strand.
GTTGCATACAAACTGGCTACATCACATTTACATAACCACACTCTGCCCATGGTCACAATTATTAACACACCCCTTTGGTAGTAGTGAGCGCAAACGTTAAATTAGCGTCGTCTATTAAACACAATAAAAATATAATTATGCGCTCAACTATTACGTCCAAACTACTAGTGGCTCTCGTCACTGTATTTACCTTCGTACTCGCTATCTCTACCTACTATCAGTACTACCAGCAAAAACAATTGGTAAATTCTGTTCTTAGTGAACAGCTCCATGATAAAGCTAGCAACTACTTCGATAGTCTTAACATGATGATGCTGACCGGCACCATGGCTCAGAAAGAAACGCTACGCCAGAAAGCGTTAGCTCAAGACGGTATTGAGCAAGTACGCGTATTAAGAGCTGACGCCGTGAGCAAACTGTACGGTCCCGGTCAAGACAACCAGCAGCCACTTGACGAAATAGACCGCCGCGCACTGGCAGGTGAAACCATTATTGAGTCGATAGAATCGGATTGGGGCAAAGGAATTGTCGTTGCCTTACCGATGAAGTCTAGTGAGAACTACCGAGGAACCAATTGTGTCTCCTGTCACATGGCACAGGAAGGTGAAGTACTTGGCGCCATTCGTTTAGAGTATAACCTCAGTCACGTAAACAGCATGATCAGCAAGCAAGCGATGGCTGCAATAGCCATCATGGCTTTTATTTCGTTCATTGGTTTCTCGATGACAATGGGGTTAATCCGCAAAATCGTAGTTCGCCCAATCCAGCGTACCTCCAAGTTCATGATGTCAGTTAGCCAAAACAAAAACCTTTCTGAACGCTTGCCAGTTCACAATGATGATGAAGTCGGTCAATTATCGGGTTCAATCAATTCATTCATGGATACAGTTTCAGAAAGTTTAGCGAAGGTTCAGGAAACATCTCATTCTCTGAATAGCTCGGCGAATCAACTTACTTCTGTCGCTCAAATTACCGAGCAAGCTGCAAATAACCAGCAACATGAAACCGGTGAAGTTCAATCCAATATACAGGTCATCCAAACTCAGCAAATCGATGTCGAACAAGCGACGAGCACCGCGTCTGAACTGATCATGCATACCGCAGATGTGGCAAAAAAAAGCGCAGGTCAAGCGTACAACGCCAGCAATGAAATCAAGAACCTAGTAAGCAGTATCGAGAAAGTTAAAGACAAGATTTCAACACTCAATCAGCAAACTGGGGAAGTTTCCTCCATTCTTGGCGTGATCCGAGGAATTGCCGAGCAAACCAATTTACTGGCTCTCAATGCTGCAATTGAAGCCGCTAGAGCCGGTGAACAAGGCCGTGGTTTTGCGGTCGTCGCCGACGAAGTACGACACTTAGCTTCTCGCACGTCGGACGCAACCGGCAACATCGAGACGATCATTGGACAATTCCAAAAAGGCAGTGAAGAATCATTAGATTCCGTTGACTCCGTCTGTGCCCATGCCCACGAAAGCTCAAGTGATATAGAGCAACTGTCTGTTGAGATGGAAAATGTGGTAACTGAAATGCAGCAAGTCTTATCCCACGCCCAAAATATTCAAAACCAAACTCAATCGACGACCCTAGCCACCCAAGATGTCCAAACAAAGGTCGACACCATCACGTCTCATGCAGATAACACTTCAGCCTCTGCGAGCGAAACGCGAGACATCAGCACGGACTTAGAGCAGTTGTCGGAACATTTAGAGCTTTTGATTAACCAATTCACCCTTGAAGATCAAAAAAGCAACAAGAAATAGAGCAAAAATTCAGCCGAAAGAAGCCAATCTTCTATGGCGGCTGAATTTTTCTTCAGCCATGCAACAATAAAGGTTGAAGCTCTCGGTATGACAGGTAATATGTTCCATTGATTTAAAAAATTTATACAACCCAATGTTTCGATTGTTTTTTGTTCAAAGATGACAAATTTTAGGCAATCGATGCGTTGGGTTGAATTTGTCCCTCAATGGAGAATGAAACCAACATGACTTACGCGCCTGTAACAGACGTACTTGGCGGCAAGCTAGCAGTAGACAGTGAAGTAACTGTTCGCGGCTGGATCCGTTCACGTCGTGATTCCAAAGCTGGAATCTCTTTCCTTGCCATTTATGACGGCTCTTGTTTCGACCCGATTCAGGCCGTGGTCCCTAATAATCTTAATAATTACGAAAACGAAGTATTAAAGCTAACGACTGGCTGCTCTGTTGAAGTAACAGGTAAGATTGTTGAGTCTCCTGCGAAAGGTCAAGACTTCGAACTCGCTGCAACTGACGTTAAAGTTGTTGGTTGGGTTGAAGATGCAGACACTTACCCAATGGCTAAGACACGTCACTCTATCGAGTACCTTCGTGAAGTTGCTCACCTACGCCCACGTACTAACGTGATCGGTGCAGTAGCACGTGTTCGTAACTGTCTATCTCAAGCGATTCACCGTTTCTACCACGAGCAAGGCTTCTTCTGGACGTCTGCTCCGCTTATCACAGCATCTGATGCTGAAGGCGCTGGCGAAATGTTCCGCGTATCTACGCTAGACATGGAAAACATCCCTCGCACTGAGAAAGGTGATGTTGACTACAACGAAGATTTCTTCGGTAAAGAAACGTTCCTAACGGTATCTGGTCAACTTAACGCTGAAGCTTACGCTTGTGCACTAAGCAAAGTTTACACATTCGGCCCTACATTCCGTGCTGAAAACTCAAACACTAGCCGCCACCTAGCGGAATTCTGGATGGTTGAGCCGGAAGTAGCATTCGCTGATCTTGAAGACGTAGCAAAACTTGCAGAAGACATGCTTAAGTACGTATTCAAAGCAGTACTTGCTGAGCGTCGTGATGATCTTGAGTTCTTCGCTCAACGCATCGACAAAGAAGCGATCACTCGCCTAGAGCAATTCGTTGACGCTGACTTTGCACAAGTTGACTACACAGATGCAATCCAAATTCTTCTAGACTCAGGTAAAGAGTTCGAATTCCCTGTTGAATGGGGTATCGACATGTCTTCTGAGCATGAGCGTTTCCTAGCGGAAGAGCACTTCAAAGCACCAGTTATCGTTAAGAACTACCCGAAAGACATCAAAGCTTTCTACATGCGCTTAAACGACGACGGTAAAACAGTAGCGGCTATGGACGTTCTTGCACCAGGCATCGGTGAAATCATCGGTGGAGCACAGCGTGAAGAGCGTCTAGATATCCTAGACGAGCGCATGGTTGCAATGGGTATCGACCCTGAGCACATGAGCTGGTACCGCGACCTACGTAAATACGGCACTGTGCCACACGCAGGTTTCGGTTTGGGCTTCGAGCGTCTAGTTTCTTACGTAACAGGTATGGGCAACGTACGTGACGTGATTCCATTCCCACGTACTCCACGCTCTGCTAACTTCTAATTAGAAAGTAAGTTAAGAATAAATAAAAACCTCCGCAAATGCGGAGGTTTTTTTATGTCTAAATACTTTAAAAGTTACTTTTCGATCGGGTGCTATTGTTCGCCTTTAGGCTTTTGTTCTTTTTCATGCTCATAGCCCAATGTACGAATATGTTGGCCATGAATAGTATTTTGCATAGCTTTCCAAAGCGCCGCTAAGAACCGCTTATGTAATTCATGGTGGCGGATATACTTAAAATGAACAAGCAAATACGCCACAACAAATAGACCAATTGCAATTATTAAGCCGTAGGCTTCATATAAACTAATTAAGTTCATCGGGTTACCTTTCCAAATTATTATCAAAAATCAGTGGGCAAGCGTGCGTAACCACAGGCGAGTTCTAAAACGACGAATACACGCAAACCATTTACAAATAGCTTCAACAAAAAACAACGCAAAAACCCACGTTGGCGACCAGCCTAATAACAGCACGGCAATAGCAACTAATGGTATCCCGATTAGCCACTGAGTAATTAGGTCTTGGTAGAGACAAAATTTCACATCTCCCCCTGCCCTCAACACCCCAACCACCATAGTCGTTGGCAAGGACCTTAAGATAATGCCAAAACAAAGTACTCCATAAAACTGCTCTGCCATCTCGTAAGAATCGGGACTTAATGCACTAAATAAATTCAACACCGGGACTCTTATTGCAAATAGAGCTAGCGAGACAAGAACGGTGATGCCAATGGCAAGCACAACAAAGCCAATGGCTTGTTCGTACGCCTGCACTTTATCTTTTGCTCCTAAGTGATTGCCGATAATCACCGCTGAAGCATTAGCGATACCAGTGAGAAAGCTTAACGAAAACGCCTCAATTGGCGATATAACAGACAATACCACTAAGCCCTGAGTGCTTGCTTGCCCCATCAATGCCGTATAAGTAAATAGCCCGCCCATAATAGAAAGTTAAAAGTGGTTGGTAAGGCAAGAGTAATGAATTGGGACAAGTGTGACAGTTGGCCTTTTGAACGAAAACATTTCCCGCTTAAACGCAGCATGTGTTCGCCCTTATAGGTCCATAAGAAAGTTACCAAGGTTTCTAAAATGCAACTCAATAGGGTCACGATCGCAGCGCCTTTCAAACCTAAAGCGGGTAACCCTAATAAATAAGCCAAAGATAAGTATCGCGTTGAGAACTAAGTTACACCCAACCCCAAATGCACTTAAACCGCCACTTAACTTGGCTTGCCTTATGGATCTGAGTCCTGCGGCAACGGCACCATTAAAAGCCACAAAGAATAGACTTAAACCGGTGATCGCTAGGTACTGATGCCCCAACTCACGAATGGCAACAAAGTCAGTAGATAACCCAATAATATTTTGCCCATATAACCCAAATCCTAAAGCCCGAATGAGTTCCACAACGCTCGATACAAGCCAAGTCATTGCCAGCGTTCTTCGAGTCCCATGTTCATCCTTGGCAACAAATAGTGCTCGGCCAGCAACTCCAACAGCTGCCACCGCGTCTTCCGATAACTGCCCTATCATCAAAATATCTGTTACGCCTTTTGATGCGAAGAAAATGGATTGCAGGGTTATAGGAATTGCGATTCCCAAAATCGCTTTAAGCTGCTTTAAATCGAAAGGCCAAAGCATATTTCTAAAACTGTTTATCGAGCTAGCGTGCATGCTTATGAAGATATTCTCGGGTATCGCCTGTTCGATATTGTCGGTAGCCAAGCGATTGCTACCCAGCAAGCACAACCTTTGTATCCAATAGCAGTACACGTACTTCGTCAAAACAACTTACTGATACAGCTCAATCAAAGTCAATTGGCCGCCCCAATCAGTGAGTTGAAAATCAGTTATGATGGTGACTTCCCTGTTGAATTCATACGAAGTTTGGATGAAAAGATTAAAGAAAATGCACCTGGTGTGCGTTTGAAGTGGTTGCAGTTTGACAGAGATACCGCGTTAAAAATGGTAGAAGAGCAACACATTCACTTCGCTTTTTCACCCGCTAGAATGAACGTCACGCCAAATGAGAATATATTGTATAAGAACCTCGGCTATGTAGACTACAACGTCTATGTTGGCCAACGCTCCCCTTTGCTTAAACAATCCGATTTCACGCTCGTAGATGCTCAGGGCGAAGAGCAGTTCATCTGCCAACATACCGCTCTCGCCAAAAGTGTGATTCAGGAATACTCAGCAATAATTAAAACCGTTGCGTGCTATTCACTGTTAACCGAGTTACTCCAGAATTCGGGTTGGGCAATGATCCCAAATCATATCGCACGCCAAGCGGTCGAACGGAAGCAAATTACTCGTATAAAAAGCTCAGTGATTTCAAACAGTATTCAAGTGCTATTTAGCCTATTTTATAACGTCACGAGTACCCGATGTGAACTATCAAAACAGTGCATTGAATGGAGTGATCATATTGCCCTACGGCTCTTTAACTGATCAGTGATTATACTTGGTTGGATTCTTCTTGCTTTTCCGCATATCGGATCGCTAAACCACATATTCCAAACAACACAAACGGGATCGCAGCAGTGGTGTACTCTGCCCATGCCATGTCAGCAAATGCTTTCGCTAACAGGAGGTGCCCTAGAATCAGTAAGAAAGCGCTAAAAATAGCAACGAAAATGAGCTTCATCTCATTATTAATCGATTTAGTGTTCATAGGTGGCTCCAATTAAGTGATTGAAGCCATTGGAACACAAGTCATGAACACTGTATTAGAACAGTTTGTGGAGTAAAAAATAGAACAGTTTACTTCTCTAGGCGCTTCACATTTCTGGTATCAGCAAGATGCCAACTCTCCTAGAGTTTGAACAGACGCAAGAACCCGATCTTCACAATCATAAGAACAGTTGATCCGTATATGATGCGAAAACTTTTTCTGAGTTCCAAACAAGATTCCAGGTGCAATCGCGATACCTTTGGTTAACGCCGCCTCATAAATAGATTGTCCACTCGCCCCGTTGGTCATTTCAATCCACAAAAAATATCCGCCATTAGGGTCTGTCACCAGCGTCCCCAGTGGGAAATATTGCTGAATTGCGAGCCTCATTTTGACCTTACGTTCATGGAGAGACTTTCGAAGCTTTCTCAAATGGTTGTCGTACCCACCATATTGAAGGTAATGAGTCAGGCCCAACTGTGTCGGCACACTACTCGATAACGTAGACATTAATTGCGTTCGTTGGATTTTGTCACTGTGCCTCTCCGACACTACCCATCCAACTCGATAGCCTGGTGAAAGGCACTTAGAAAAAGAGCCACAAAGAAAGACATTCCCACTATCATCAAACGCTTGCGCAGGTTTTGGGTGAGCATCTCCAAAGTACAGTTCACTGTATACATCGTCTTCAATCAGAGCGACTTGATGCTTAGCTAACAAGGTCATCATCTTTCTCTTGTTGTCATCAGACATACAAAAGCCTAGTGGATTTTGAAAGTTGGTCATGAACCAACATGCCTTCACATTCATTCTTTTGACAATGTCGGCCAGATCGTTCAAATCGACCCCATGAACGGGGTCGGTTTTGACTTCTACCGCCCGCAGGTTTAACCGTTCTATCGCTTGCAGCGCGCCGTAAAAAGCCGGCGATTCGATGACAACAGTATCACCAGGGCTCGTTAAGACTTGTAAACTGAGATTCAAAGCTTCTAAAGCACCAGCGGTAATAACAATGTGATCCGGATTAACCACCACTCCGCGTTTAATGTAACGCTGCGCGATTTGTCGACGTAACGATTCACTTCCCGGTGGTAAATTAACAATAGCGCTGTCTTCTGACATTTGGCGACTTGCACTCGACAAGCTACGTGCGAGAGTTTGCAAAGGAAACAACGAAGGCTCGGGAAACGCTGAACTTAAAGGAACAAGTGAAGGGTCAATGTTACGTTGAAGCACATCGAACAAAATATCGTTAATTTCTACCGTCTTTGACTCAGTTTTGTCGACTGGAGAACTGGCCAGTTGTGCTGACTTTAAATGCTCGATTTGTGGTGCGACAAAATAACCGGACTGAGGTTTAGCGATTAGCCAACCTTCACTTTCCAGCAATTGATAGGCTTGTAATACGGTAGCAATACTATAGCCGTACGACTTGCAACTTGCTCTCACAGACGGGATTTTTTCTCCAGAGCGCCAAGTGCTATTAGCAATTTGATTTCGAATATCTTTTGCCAGTTCTTCGTAACGAGCCATCGTAAACTTTTACTCCCTAATCAATACGCGCACACTTTAACACTAACTATCCTATCGAGCGTATCTAAGCTTTCTCTTGCACTAAGTTTCGATAGGAGTGTGAAATCACTCACAGATATCTTCTGATGCTCTGCTAAGTTTGAACACATGACGCCATAAACGTCATTTATTGAAACATAAACTACATGCGAGATAACAATGAAAAAAATAAATGCAGACCAGTTGGATTACAAAGGCGAAACAAACGGTGTACATAGTTGGACAGCACCTAGTGGTCAACCTTACTACTGGCATCCAGACTGGCTTCACATTGCCGAAGATGCGACAGGATCACACCCTAAGCAACAACTTGATGTTGAACAAGACCAACCAGCATCTAAAACTCATGCGGTGTCTGCAATTCTCAAGCACATCAATCAATGGGCAGCAGATAAGCTTGCTTCTAACCCAGATATTGAAGCTCAATCAGTAGAATCTGAAATCAATTTGAAAAAATAAAGTTTCGTCAGAGACTTAACATTTAAATAGTCCCTAAACTCGTTTAGGGGCTATTGTTATAAATCTCACCGGACTCGGTAAATCGATCTTTTATGTTAAATTTTTTATTTCATTCAGTGAAATCTGCGGATAGAATCCCCGGTCTTTATTCGTGACAGTTATGGCTAACTTTTGCTGGAACCCACAGAAAGCACTAAAAATGGCAGGAATAAAGGTGACAGAAAAACCGAAACAAGGGCTTATTCATGGGTAATTCAAAATATAATGCTTCTCTAACATTCAAGTTGTACGCACTCGCTGGCGTGCTATTTGGTACGTACGGCAGTCGTGTATGCCCGATGCTCGAGACCCTAACTGGTATTGAGATCATCACCCATGTCAGTATCGTTTTTACCGGACTCTTTCTATTCAGACACTTCATACTTGCCAACCACTCCTTGGTTAAAGAAACGAAGCTCGCTCAGCTGGATACCACTATCTTTTTTATGGCTAGTGTCCCTTTTGCTCTGTATTACAATTTTAGCTACGACTTCCATATTGATAGTAATTTGAAAGTACTTTTTGGGATGACCTTATTTGGCTTTTTTACTGGAACTATCCTTCAACTTTCTTCCAAACAGGCACAAATGGATGAAATGGACAAAACTGGTAACTTTGACTTCGAGCTAATCGGCCAACGAAGCTCTTTGGTTAAACAAATGATATGGCTCGTCGTCCTTTTGCTCATTACCTTGAGCACAATGCTTACCATGGTTGCAGTAAAAGATGTTTTTTGGTTAGAACACAACCCCGCTCGCGTCTTAGATGGAAGTGGTAAAGTCAGTGTCATCAAGGAGTTCATCTATCTATCTGCTGTACTCGGAGGGTATGCCGTTACCATCATGGTATTGTGGAGCAAGCTCATCAGACGAATTCTGGTCAGCCAAGAGTATTCACTCGAGCAAGTGACCAAAGGTGATATCAGCGTAAGATTACCGATATTTGGTTATGATGAATTAGGCTCTATGGCGTCTATGACCAATTCGATGTTAGACAGCCTTCAGTCGGCTCAAAGCGAAGTAAAAACCACACGAGATGTCGCGATCGTAAGTTTGTCGGCGTTAGCAGAATCTCGAGACAACGAAACTGGCGCCCACATTCTCCGAACACAAGAATACGTAAAAGTGTTAGCCGAACAGATGAGCCTGTCACCTAAACACGCCGAGCTACTAACGCCAAATTATATTGAATTGCTTTATAAATCAGCACCGCTTCACGATGTTGGTAAGGTTGGCATCCCAGATAATGTGCTTTTAAAGCCTGGAAAGTTGACCAACGAAGAGTTCGAGATAATGAAAGGCCACCCAGAAATCGGTGCTGAAGCCTTATCTATTGCCGAGAAACAATTAGGAAGCAGTTCCTTCCTTCGTGTTGCTAAAGAAATTTCTCTCACACACCACGAGAAATGGAATGGAACCGGTTATCCAAGTCAACTGTCGGGAGAAGAAATTCCTTTGTCTGGACGTTTGATGGCTTTAGCGGATGTGTATGATGCGCTCATCTCGAAACGTGTATATAAGCCTGCGTTTTCCCATGATAAAGCGAAACAAATCATTTTGGAGGGTGAAGGTACCCATTTCGACCCAGAAGTTGTTCAAGCATTTCTAACGGTTGAAAACGAATTCGTTAGAATTGCAGCGCAATACCAAGATAAAGGTGAAGATTTGAGCGAGTTAGAGCGGGAAAGCTTCGTCGCACAACACGCATAAAGCCCATCCTAAAAATACTAAATTACTTGCACCCTATTGGTTTATCCGTAGGGTGTTTTATTAGATATTTCCCCGCTTAATTGATTATTTCATCCCAAACGGAATTTTTTTAGCTTTTCTGTTCTATTCGTGTTGTCTTCAAAAATCCTTACAGGTATAAATACTGGAGTTGTTACTATCCTCCCTTCAATTGACATGGATGAAGATTATGTTTGAAAAAGTTGTTGCTGCTCCGGCAGATCCTATTCTCGGCCTAACAGAAGAGTTTAAAAAAGACGCTCGCGCTGAAAAAATCAACCTAGGCGTTGGTATCTACAAAAATGAAGACGGTCAAACCCCTGTTCTTAAGACAGTTAAAAAAGCAGAAGCAGCTCTTCTAGAGAATGAAAAAACCAAATCTTACCTAACAATTGAAGGTACCGCTGAATACGGTCAAGCAGTACAAAAGCTACTATTTGGTTCAGATGCTGAAATCGTGTCTTCACAGCGTGCAAAAACAGCCCAAGCTCCAGGCGGCACCGGTGCACTTCGTGTTGCAGGTGAATTCATCAAACGTCAACTTGGTGATGCAAAGATCTGGATCAGTAACCCTACTTGGGCAAACCACAACGGCGTTTTCGCGGCTGCAGGTATCGAAACCGCACAGTACAGCTACTACAACGCTGAAACAAAAGACAAAGACTTCGCAGGTATGGTTGCAGACTTAGAGAAAGCGTCTGCAGGCGATATCGTACTTCTACATGGTTGCTGTCATAACCCAACGGGTATTGACCCAACAGCAGAAGAGTGGGAAACACTGGCTAAACTGGTTGCAGACAAAGGCCTTCTTCCTCTGTTTGATTTCGCATACCAAGGTTTTGCTAAGGGCGTTGAAGAAGACGCTGCTGGCCTTCGTACTTTCGCGAAATACAACAAAGAGATTTTAGTGGCGAGCTCGTTCTCTAAAAACTTTGGTCTATACAACGAGCGTGTTGGTGCGTTTACGCTTGTGGCTGAAAACTCTGAAGTAGCGACAACGGCATTCTCTCAAGTTAAGAGCATCATTCGTTCTATATACTCAAACCCTCCAGCGCACGGCAGTGCAGTTGTAACACACATTCTTGGTGACGCTGAGCTGCGTGCTGAATGGGAAGCTGAAGTAGCAGAAATGCGTGACCGCATCCAAGAAATGCGTGAACTATTTGTAGCAACGCTAAAAGCAGAAGGCGTTGATGCTGACTTTACTTTCATCGAACGTCAAAACGGCATGTTCTCTTTCTCTGGCCTAACAAAAGAGCAAGTTAACCGTCTTAAAGTAGAGTTCGCAATCTACATCGTTGGTTCTGGCCGTATCAGTGTTGCTGGTATGACTAAGTCAAACATGGGGCCACTATGTAAAGGTATCGCAGCCGTTCTATAAGAAAGGACTGAAACCAACATTCAAAAAGCCAGCAAGATTGCTGGCTTTTTTGTTTGTGAAAACGAGGTATTGATTAGTATTCAAGTAAAAAATTAACCCCTAGCTCATTCGTGCTCTCTTGCTCACCATTTCGGTGATTATAAAAGCCACCGATGGCAAATTTCGTTGTAACAAGGTATCTCAAGCTTGAATGATAAACTTCTTCGTCATACAAATCGCTTCGATTCACTAGTACACTACCAGACGCAATCCATGATTTAGCGAAACCATAATTCAATGCAACCTTACCGCCATGAATGAACTCTGTATCAGATGAAACCGTGATATTGCTGTCATTCAGTTCAACCTTAGCTTTTGTCACCCCAATTTGGTAAGACGCGACCAAGTCTAAATCTTGGGCTAGCGAGTACTTATACCCTCCTCCCGCCATCAGCGTGTCGGCACGTGTTGTCGTCTCATCAGGGTGGATAAAACGCGCCGCGTAATCCCCTAGAATCAGCCAGTTGTCTGAGACTTCATAACTCAGACCAAGTGTGTAGATTGAAGCGTTGTTATTCACTCCTGCGTCTTCATTCAAGCTTCCTGAGCCTGCTGATGCATATACATAGTTGTAATCCAGTATTTCAGCAGAAATAGGCTCCGCTGAAGCGACCGATGAGAAAACAACTAAAACAGGAATCAAACTATACTTCAGCATTAGCCACCTCGTTAAACAATACAATTACTGACTTTCAATTATAAAATACTAGTCTATCCATAAGACTTTAAAAAGGTTTTTGCTCACACTTCGAATTGTCACGGCAAAGTTTTGGCAAATGATGTACCATGAAATCATAACAATTTATGGAAGCCCACTATGGAAGCTGAGCTATTAGAAATCCAAAACTTTCTAGCACAATATCCACCATTCAATGAACTCCCTGAAGATGTTCTTTTAACCGCCACTCAAAGCGTAGAAATTTCCTATTACCGTCAAGGTACTCCTATCATACATTTTGGCGATCAGATCAATGATCTCTATGTGGTTCGCAGTGGTGAAGTCGAGGTGTATCGACGCAAAGGCGAGTTGTATAACCGTCTTGACGAAGGTGATCTTTTTGGGCAGATGGGGCTCCTGACGAACAACAAAGTTCGTTTTCCAGTCAAAGCGATTGAAGACACGCTTGTTTATTGTATTCCCGAAGCCGTGTTCCAAGACCTTTATGAGAACCATGATTCTTTCGCTGATTTTGTTGAAGTCGAAGACAATGCAAGATTAAGGCAAGCCATTTCAAACAATAACGATGCTAACGATCTCACGACTTCCAAAGTAAAAACCCTACTAAATAGAGACGCACCGATCATCGATAAAAGCCGCACCATTCAACAAGCGGCAACCATGATGGCTGAAGAAAATGTCTCTTCTTTACTTATACTCGATCCCGATATCGTGGAAGATGAAGAGGATGATTCAACACCAGTGATTGGTATCATTACTGACCGTGATCTGTGTACCCGCGTATTAGCGCAAGGCCTAGATCCTAACGATGACGTATCTTCAGTGATGACAAGTGAAGTGATCTCGCTAGATCACAATGCATACGTTTATGAAGCGATGCTCACCATGCTTCGCTATAACGTTCATCACCTGCCGGTTCTAAAAGATCGTAAGCCCATCGGAATTATAGAAACCACTGATATTGTACGTTACGAATCTCAGAACTCCTTACTTCTTGTAAGCAGTATCTTCCAGCAACAATCAATTGAAGATCTAAAAGCGATTTCCGAACAAGTGAAAGACAGTTTCGTTCGCCTAGTGAATGAGGATGCCAACGCGCACATGGTGGGCAGTGCGATGTCGGTAATTGGGCGAAGCTTTAAGCAACGTATTATTGAACTCGCTGAAGAGCATTTAGGACCACCACCAATCCCGTATTGCTTCTTAGCGCTTGGTTCCATGGGGCGAGATGAGCAATTACTGGTAACTGACCAAGATAATGCCATCATCTTAGACGACACATACAAGCCTGAAAAACATTACCAATATTTCGAAGCGTTAGCCAAATTTGTGTGTGACGGCCTCGATCAGTGTGGCTACAGCTATTGTACAGGGGACATCATGGCAACCAACCCAATGTGGCGTATGACACGTCGTGAGTGGGAAGCTTGTTTCTCTGATTGGATTGACGATCCTAACCCCAAAGCACTGCTTAATGCTTCGATTTTCTTCGACTTAGACGGCGTATTCGGGCGGTTAAAGTGGGCGGAGCAGCTCAACAGCTTCATCGTTCGCCGCTCCCGTAAAAATAACCGTTTCTTAGCTTGTTTGGCTCGCAATGCGCTTAACCGAACTCCACCGCTTGGTTTCTTTAAAGACTTCGTAATGGAGAAGGACGGCAGACACAATAACTCCATCAACTTAAAGCGACGTGGTACTGCACCTCTTGCTGATTTGATTCGTGTTCATGCTTTAGCCGTTGGCTCACGCTCTAAAAACTCTTTTGAACGACTCGACGATATTATTGATGCCGGAATACTGCCTAAAGGACGCGCCCAAGATCTCAAGGATGCCATGGAATTCATCTCTATGGTGCGTATCCGCCACCAAGCGCTAGACGTCGATAATCAAATAGATCCAGATAACAACATTGAGCCGGAAAACCTGTCAGATTTCGAACGTCGTAATTTAAAAGACGCATTCCAAATTCTCAGTAACGCGCAGAACTTTTTGAAGTTCCGTTACCAAGCCAATAATAACTTTAAGTAACTCGTATGAATAAGTTCTTCAAGTCTCCGACCATAGACTGGCCATTCAAGTTCCAACAAAAACTTGAACGCTGTAAAGACCAACGTTTAAAAACGTTCTATTCATGCTCGCTACCTGCGCCTGATACGCCGATATCGGAAGTCACATTTCTGGCTGTCGATTTTGAAACCACGGGTTTAGATGCTAAGAAAGATGACATCATTACGATTGGGGTCGTCCCATTTACTCTTAATCGAATTTATTTGAATCAATCTAGGCACTGGACTATCCGACCTCGTCAGAAGTTGGAGGAGGAATCCGTCGTAATCCATGGCATCACTCACAATGACATTTTGGATGCTCCTGACTTAAGCGAAATGCTTGATGACGTATTAGAAGCATTATCCGGACATATTGTAGTGGTGCATTACCGCCGAATCGAACGCGATTTCTTGAATAATGCGCTTAAGGTTAGGATTGGAGAAGGCATTGAATTTCCAGTACTGGACACATTAGAAATTGAATCCGATATTCAAGACAAGCTAGCGGGCGGTTTATGGAATAAACTCAAAGGTAAACAGCCAGGTTCCGTTCGACTAGGGCAAAGTAGACGTCGCTATAGCCTACCGGATTACACGCCTCACCATGCGTTAACCGATGCTATTGCCACCGCCGAGTTGCTACAAGCGCAGATAGCTCACCACTATGATCGAGACACGCCAATAAAAGAGCTATGGCTGTAGCGAATAACTAGCAATAAAAAAGGAGCCTTCAGGCTCCTTTTTCAACAAGAATCAATTATAGCTTAAAGCGTCTAATTTCTTCTTCTAACTCGTGCGATAGTTCAGAAAGCTGAGCAGCCTGACTTGCAGCATCGTGTGCTTCAGTCGCCAACTCGTTAGACACATCACGAATACCTTCCGTATTACGCGTGATCTCTGAAGTCACAGACGCTTGCTCTTCAGCAGCAGAGGCAATTTGCATCGCCATGTCGCTAATACGTTCAACCGCAGCATGAATTTGAGTCAAGCTTGCTGCCGCAGAGTTTGCGTCATCCACACTGGTAGTCGCTAGATTACGGCTGTCATCCATAATCCCAACCGCTTTACCTGTTGTACCTTGAAGTAGCTCGATAGTTTGCTGGATTTCTTTGGTCGAACCGTGGGTTCGTTGGCTCAGCACACGTACTTCATCCGCTACCACTGCAAAACCACGCCCTTGCTCACCAGCACGTGCAGCTTCGATAGCCGCATTAAGGGCAAGCAGGTTAGTTTGCTCCGCGATACCTTGGATATTAGCCAAAATCGTATTGATGCTGTTCCCGTGTTCTTCTAACTCCTGAATAACGTTAGTCGCAACTTGTACTTCTTCCGCAAGGTTTTGAATTGAAGACTGAGTCTGCGTTACTTGGTCTGCACCATGCACACATGCACCAACCGCTTCAGAAGAGCTTTGAGCGGTGTGATCAGCGTTACCGGCGATTTCTTGAGTAGCCGCCGCCATTTCATTTACAGCAGTCGCAACCATGTTGATTTCATCTTGTTGAAGACGAATACGAGCACTACGCTCTTCCGCTTGGGAAGCTGTTTGCTTAGATTGCTCAGATAGCGCTGCAGAAACTTCACTTAGCTTAACCACCATGTGATGCATATTGCCCACAAAACGGTTGAAGCTTGTTGCCAATTGGCCTACTTCGTCTTGGCTCTTAGGCTCAAGGCGCTGAGTTAAATCCGCTTCACCAGATGCAATTTCTTCTAATGCATCAGACACACGCTTAAGGTCACGGAATAAGAAGCTCACTAGCCATGAAACAAGAAGAATGACCACAATAGTAATAATCACAGCGGTCGTGATTAGCTGAGAAAGCAGCGACGCATGGTTTGCTTCTTCTGTTTCTCGGTCCATTTGAATACCAAAGATCCAGTCTGTACCAGCCACTTTCGTGAAGTATAGAAGCTTTTCTTTGCCGTTTTCTTTAATGATTTCAATGCTAGCCGTACGAACAGCTTGTTCTACTACAGACATCGACAGGTCAGCTGACAGGTCGCTAACTGACTTCAAGATCAAAGATTTGTTTGGATGCGCTAAGAAAGTACCATCTTGAGTATCAATCAGCATCGCATAGGCATTATCACCAACATCTAAGCTGATCACATCATTGATAAGTTGATCAATCAGTACATCAGCACCAACCACGCCGACTAAATTGCCATTTTGACGAACGGGTTCAGCGATCGTGACTAGTAGTGCGTTGGTGATTGCGTCTAGGTATGCGGTCGTGATTATTTGCTTCCCTGCATTATTCGCTTCTTGATACCAAGGACGTTGACGAGGATCGTAACCAGCACGGTTACGCTCTGGGTGTGAACGGTACATATCACCTTGAGGTGTACCTAAAAAAATGTCGTCAAAACCACCAGCAACACGAGCTTGCTTTAGGAAAGGAACAACATCAGATTCTTCTGAAAACTGGTTGAAAGCTTTTGCGATATCTTTGCGAATAGAAATCCAGTTCTTAATGCCTTCTGAAGCGGCTTCAGAAACACTTTCCGCACGTAAATATACGCCATTTCGAGTTTGTTCAAATAGCTGAGTAGCTGAAAGCCAAGTTAACGCTGTCGCCATTAAGACAACGGCCGATAAACTTGCGCCTATTAGCTTTTGTTTAAGTGTCAATTTCATATTAGTTTCACGAATGAGGGAAGATCTCGCGCATACTAACGAAATTAATTCTCAATATCGAGCAGTTTTGTACAATTTTAATACTAACTTAAGTTTTTGTAATTACAGGACAATTTAGTGACAAAAGGACGTCGGTCGTCAAAATATAAACGATACAAAAAGTACTGTTATTCCAATAAAAAAGGCGAACATAAGTTCGCCTTTTTAATCTAACTTCTGCGCTATTTTTAACGTTTTTCTGTACGCATGCCCATTAGCAAGCTTACACACATCATCAATAGAATAATTGTGAATGGCAACGCGGTAGAAATCGCACCGGCTTGCAAGGCTTGTACAGCCTCTGTACCACCAACCCACAATAGTGCGACTGCAATTGCACCTTCTAAGAAAGCCCAAAATACACGCTGTAACACAGGTGCATCTACTTTACCGCCCGCAGTAATGCTGTCGATAACCAGTGAACCAGAATCCGACGACGTAATAAAGAAGACAAGTACTAATACGATTGCAATGATCGAAAGCATTGTGCCCATAGGCAATGCGTCAAACATTTGGAACATCGCAAGTGAAATGTCCGTCAGCCCTTTGGTACCAAGCTCACCAATACTATTCGTAATTTGATCAATCGCGAGTCCACCAAATACAGACATCCAAAGAACCGTTACGGTTGTAGGAACAATCAATACCGCAGTAATGAATTCACGAACTGTACGTCCTTTAGAAACTCGAGCGATAAACATACCTACGAATGGAGACCATGAAATCCACCAAGCCCAGTAGAATACCGTCCAACCTTGGAACCATGCTTCATCGGCACGACCGTGAGGGTTGCTTAAAGGAATGATATTTTCGAGGTAAGCCATTAACGTTGTTGGAATAGAACCTAGCGTTACTGCGTAGCCAATCAATGCCACCAAACCTAATAGTAGGAATGCAACGAGCATATTGATGTTACTGATAACTTTAACGCCACCATCAATACCACGAAGTACTGATACCACAGCAAGCAAAGTCACGACAGTAATAACAACGACTTGAGAACCTAAACCCGCTTCGATACCAAATACATGTTGAATACCACTCGCCGCTTGTTGAGCACCTAAACCTAATGAAGTAGCTAGGCCGAAAAGTGTTGCTAGAACAGCAAGAATATCAACAATGTGACCAGCCCAACCCCACGCTCTATCACCTAAAATAGGGTAAAAAATAGAACGAATAGAGAGAGGTAAACCTTTGTTATAGGTAAAGAAAGCTAGTGAAAGTGCAACGACGCCATAAATAGCCCAAGGGTGTAGACCCCAGTGGTACATAGTCGCACCTAGTGCCAAACGTGCGGCTTCAGGAGTGTTTGGCTCAACACCTAGTGGCGTTTCATACCATCCTGTGAAGTAAGCTGCTGGCTCTGCCACACTCCAGAACATCAAACCAATACCCATACCTGCGGCAAACAGCATTGAAAGCCATGACATGAATGAGTAGTCTGCCGTCGCATCGACACCACCAAGGCGTATCTTACCAAATGGGGAAACGATCAAAGCAAGGCAAAAGATAACGAAGATATTACCTGCCCAAATAAATAGCCAATCAAATGAACCGATGATTTGCCACTTAATGCCATCAAGAGCCGCTTTAGCTGAAGCCGTATCAGTTACCAAAACGCCAATTAAAAACAGTGCAATCAAACCTGCACTAATACCAAAAACGGGGTTATGAACGTCAAAACCCCATTTTTGTACGTTATCTTGACCGACCGTATAGTCGGTACTATCGATACTGTATTTATCTATACCTTTAGTCATTATTCCTCTCTTCGGAATATCGCTAATATCCCTTTAATATATTGCTAGCTAGCGAACAAACCACATAATCTAACCAAGTTTCTTCGTCTGTTCTCACAATAATTCAATCACTTGGACCTCATTACTGTAGCAGAATCGCTTTCTTTTTTCAGCCAAGCGTATACAGTTCGATGAAATTTCAAGCAATCTTAATATATTTAAAACATAAAAAAGGCCAGTATTAACTGGCCTTTAACGTTTACTCTGTGGCGGTTTGATTATATTTCGCCAACTGACTTTCTGATCTCAAACCTAGTAATAGGCTCAAACACATAAGCAGCAAAATTACAGTGAATGGTAATGCCATTGACACCGTACCAGCCTGCAGCGCTTGAATCGACTCTGTACCACCAACCCACAATAAGACGGCAGCAATTGCACCTTCAATACCAGCCCAGAAGATACGCTGTGGAACAGGCGCATCGATCTTGCCACCAGAAGTAATGCTATCGATGACTAGAGACCCTGAATCTGACGATGTGATAAAGAACACCATAATCAGCGCGATAGACACAACCGACAGAATATTACTCATCGGAAGTGCATCGTACGTGTGGAACAAAGACAAAGTAATGTCTTTCAGGCCGTTCGTACCAATTTCACCAATTTGATTCGCTACCTGGTCAATCGCAATGCCACCAAATACCGCCATCCAAATAACAATGACAGATGTTGGAATAAATAGAACAGCAATAATGAACTCGCGAATCGTACGACCTTTAGAAATACGAGCGATGAACATACCAACAAATGGTGACCACGAAATCCACCAAGCCCAGTAGAATACAGTCCAACCTTGCATCCACGTTTCATCTTCACGGCCGTGAGGATTACTTAACGGTATGAAGTTTTCGATGTAACCCATTAATGCGGTAGGGATAGAGCCAAGTGCAACAGCGCCACCAGCAACTATGACAAAGATAAGTAATGCCAATGCGACAAGCATATTCACATTACTCAGTACTTTCACACCACCTTCGATGCCTCGAATAACCGAGATGATCGCTAAGCTTGTTACAAAAGCAATCACTCCGATCTGCATACCAATCCCGCCTTCAGTACCGAAGACATGGTTAATACCACTTGCCGCTTGTTGAGCACCAAGCCCTAAAGAAGTCGCAAGGCCGAATAGAGTAGCTAGAACAGCAACAGTATCCACAAAATGACCAAACCAACCCCAAGCCCTATCACCTAGCAGTGGATAGAAAATTGAGCGGATAGAGAGTGGTAAACCTTTATTGAAAGTGAAGAACGCCAGAGACAGAGCAACTACCGCGTAGATCGCCCAGCCATGCAGTCCCCAGTTATAAATCGTTGCACCTAATGCAAGCTTTGCAGCTTCAGGTGAATGAGCCTCAACACCAAGTGGAGTCTCGTACCAACCTGTAAAGTAAGCGACCGGTTCTGCTACGCCCCAAAACATGAGGCCGATCCCCATGCCAGAAGCAAACAGCATGGACATCCAAGATAGGTTGGAGTGTTCTGATTTCGCATTTTGGCCACCAATACGGATTTTTCCGTATGGCGATACGATCAATGCAAAACAGAAAATGACAAATAGGTTTGCAG
Source organism: Vibrio profundi (assembly GCF_043642225.1). Classification (GTDB taxonomy): domain Bacteria; phylum Pseudomonadota; class Gammaproteobacteria; order Enterobacterales; family Vibrionaceae; genus Vibrio; species Vibrio profundi_A. The sequence goes on from NZ_JBHZSF010000002.1 coordinate 230,161, forward strand.
ACCACATGAACAAGCCATCGAAATTACCGATTACTTGCCATTTTATTCCATCTAACGCTGCTTTTGCTGTTTCTGCATCCGCAACGAGTAACGCGACTAAAAATAGAATGATTACACCAGCGCTGATGCCGAAAACAGGGTTATGGACATCAAAACCCCACTTCTGAACATTGTCCTGACCTACGGTATAATCCGTATTCTCAATGCTGTAAATATCCTTTACTGGATCCATTATCCCTCGTTTGTTAGTGCACGCAGTCAACCGCCCCACACGCTTTGAATTCGGTATAAGGATAACAATACGTTAAAAATAAAACAAAAAATGAGGCGACAAATCCCGAAATAAGACAAATATTGTAAATAAATTACAAAAATTAGTTCATCACTCTGCCAATATCAGTCGACAATCCCTTGCATTACGGCATATTTCGCCAACTCTGCAGTTGAGTGAATATCAAGCTTATGCTTAATATTTTGACGATGAGTTTCTACTGTTCGATAGCTAATATTAAGAAGGTTAGCGATTTTTTTACTACTCGCACCTTCGGCAACCAACTTTAATACTGCTTCTTCTCTTCGACTCAATGGGTTTGTAAGCGCCTGTGAAGGCGTGACTGGTTGAGTAAATAGCGTTTGTGTAACTTTCTCACAAAAGTAGGTCGAGCCTTGATTCACAGTTTTGATCGCTTGGACCATTTTTTCAGAAGAAATTTCTTTCAACATGTAACCAACCGCCCCCGATTGCATAACCTTCATAATATACTCTCGGTTATTATGCATAGTAAGCATCAAGACTTTGGCATCCGGCAGTGATTCTTTGATCAAATTTGTTGCATCAATGCCGTTCATAATTGGCATGCTGATATCCATTAATGTCACATCGGGGTCTAATGATTTCACTAATTCAACCGCTTCAATACCGTTACTCGCCGTACCAATCACACTAATGTCGGGTTCCATTTCGAGTCGAGCCATAAAACCATCAATAACGACTTGATGATCATCCACTATTACTACTCGTATAGCTTCACTCATATACCAATCCTTCTAGTGTCAACAACACTGTAATTTCTGTCCCAAATCCAATTTCACTATTGAGCTCAAAGTCACCACCAATGAATTCAACACGTTCACGCATGTTTCTTAAACCAATCCCTCGCTTATTCATTGCATCGTGAACTTGAAAGCCGATTCCATCATCTCGAATCAACAGTTGTAACATATTGCCCATTTGCTGCAATACAACCGTCACTTTCTTAGCTTTAGCGTGTTTCTCAATATTATTCAATGATTCCTGCACGACTCGGTACAAGGTTGTGGCGGCTTCTGACTTGAGCTTGCCTTTTTGCGTGCTAAACAAGGTTTCTACTTCTACACCTGAGTGTGCTTTGTAGTCTTGCAACAAACTGGATAATGCAGCCTCTAAGCCAATATCATCTAACGCACTCGGTCTGAGTTGGTGAGAGATATGCCTAACCTCGTCTATCGCCGTCATCAATGAGTTCTGAGACTTATTTAGGTGTGACATCAAGGCTTCATCTTGAAGCTTATGACCAAGTAATTCTAGGTGACACTTACTCGAAACTAGGAGTTGGTTAATGCCATCGTGTAACTCGCGGGCTAGGTGTTTCTTTTCATCTTCTTGGAACATAACCGTTTTATGAGCCAACTCTTTCAAATTGTTGTCGGCAATACGATGTTCATGAAGGTTAATAGCGAGTGTCAGCACAATAATGACTGCAACGGTCACACATAAAATCACCACGATAGAAAAAAACGTAGTTTCAATGTTCTTTTTGATCGCTGCTTGCATGTTAGACACTTCATCGGCCACATCTTCGATGTAAAGCCCTGTACCAATCATCCACTCCCATTTGTCTAGCCAGGCGGCATAACTTAATTTGGACACCGTCTCACCGGTAGAAGGCTTTTGCCACAAATACTGATGAAAGCCGCCTCCCGTTTGCGCCTGCTCTAGCAAAGCCTCAATTAAATAATCCCCATCGTTATCTTGGATGTGCAGTAAATTTTGCCCAACTAGCTCAGGTAATATCGGGTGGACTAAGTTCGTACCATTCTTGTCATAAGCAAAAAAGTAACCGTCTGAACCATAACGCAATTTGGTCAGAATATTTCGAACTTCTTGTTGGGCTTCCGCTTCTAAAATGTCTGGGTCATTATAGACATGTGAAATCGCGTCAAACGCCAAGTCTACGCTGTCTTTCAGCGCATTCTCACGGGACTTTATCAGGCTGTCTCTGAATATTTCGACTTCTTTCTCACCAAGAGTTTTCGTTTGGTGTAAAGAAATCCAACTGATACTTGCCGACACTAACAGCAGTGGCAACAGGGTAAGTAAGATAAGCTTGGCTTTTAGAGGCATTCCTTCTCCTCAAAAAAAACTGCTTATTGAGCATTCAATAAGCAGTTTGAGTGTATCAATTTGTACGTGGTCTATATAGTTAACCGGTCACAATCTCGAATCCGATCACATTCCATAAAAACCAGGGAATAACAACAAAGAAGCCAGTACGGCAATTTGGATCGCGATGAACGGCATCACGCCTCGGTAAATATCCTGTGTCGTCACCCCTTTTGGTGCTACCCCTTTCAGATAGAACAAGCTAAAGCCAAACGGTGGCGTCAAGAAAGAGGTCTGCAGGTTCATCGCTATCAAAATAGCAAACCATGTCATGTTAATACCCATAATCTCGGCCACTGGTGCAATGATCGGTACGATGATGAAACAGATCTCAACGAAATCAATGAAGAAACCAAGGATCAAGATGACTAACATCGTAATGATTAGGAAGCCCCACTTATCTCCAGGGATTGCTAACATCCACTCTTCAACTAAATAGTCGCCACCAGTGTAAGTGAAAGCCATCGAGAACGCCGTTGCACCCAACAGAATGGCGAATACCATCGCAGTCACTTTCACCGTTTCTCTTGATGCTTCAAACACCATCTTCCAGCTAAACTGCTTGTACAACAACGAAAGAACAAGTGCCCCTGCTCCGCCAAGTGCTGCAGATTCTGTTGGCGTTGCAACACCAGCGAAGATTGAGCCTAAAACCACAATAATCAGTGTTAAAGGTGGAATAATCGCTTTAAGCGCATTCAAGACTTCTTGCTTTCGGCTGATCGAGTCATCACGCTCAATTGGCTGAGCCGATTCTGGATTCATCTTCGCATAAATAAGAATGTAAACAACATACGCGCCAACTAGCATCACTCCCGGCCAAATCGCCGCTTGGAATAGATCTCCAACCGGAACACCCAATACGTCCCCCAGCAGGATTAATACAATCGAGGGAGGTATAATTTGCCCTAGCGTGCCAGACGCACAAATGGTGCCGCAAGCAAGCCCCTTGTCATAGTTGTACTTGAGCATGACTGGCAGTGAAATTAACCCCATCGCCACTACAGAAGCGCCTACTACACCAGTTGAAGCCGCGAGTAACGCGCCCACCAATACCGTTGAAATTGCGATACCGCCTCGGACGCCACCAAATAGACGCCCCATTGATTCGAGAAGTTGTTCTGCAAGGCGTGTCTTCTGTAACACTAGCCCCATGAAAACGAACAGAGGCACAGCCATCAATACTGTGTTTTCCATGATGGACTGAATTCGATATGGCATGAAAGCAAACATCTCCATGCCTTCTGCCCACACTCCAAAAATCAGTGCTATGCCACCAAACGTAAACGCCACTGGGAATCCCAGCAACAGCGCAAACAAGGCAACAAAAAACATTATAATACCAACCATTTCGAGCCTCCTATTTCGTCTGCGCGTGTATCAAATGAGGGTTCACAATCTTGTTTAAAGAATGCAGAACCAGACCGACGCCACTCAGGGCCATCAAGAAGAATGAAAGTGGGATCATCGCTTTAATTATCCAACGGTATGGAAGGCCACCAGGATCGCCTGATGTTTCACCAAGAGCGTAGCTTTCTTTGGCAAAATCAATACCGTACCAAGCGACCAATAAGCAAAATGGGAAGAGAAACAAAAAGGTGCCTAGTAAATCTATGACCGCTTGAGCTTTAAAAGATAAACGCTCATAAAAGATGTCGACTCTTACATGCCCACCCGCTTTAATTGCATATGGAACACCGAGCAAGAAGACGGCTGAGAATAAATGCCATTCCATCTCTTGAAATGCGATAGAGACATCATTGAATACATATCGCATCACGACGTCATAAACGACATTGGCTACCAACAAAATAAATAACATGCTCGATATCCAACCGAGTAAGTCACCAATACGATTAAATAGTCGTTCGATATAAATTAAGCTTCTCATTCCCGACTCCATGGAATTTTGAAAGGTGCGCCACTTCACTAGTTAACAAAGTTAAAAGTGAGTGACGCTTATTTTAGAAAAGTTTTCTTGGGCTTTTTCATGCGAGGTCTCCCCCGCATTGATTTAATAATTATTTTGCAGCTTGGCTATTCAAGTAAGCTCTATGAGAAATATCTGTCCAAGAACGTACCTGCTTCAGGTAATCAGCTTGAGATTTTTGAATCTCTTTTGCTAACGCATCTTTTTCAGCATGTTTTGCTAGTAGGCGATCGTTCGCTTCTTGAAGCGCTGACATTACTGACGGTGGGAAGTCTTTAACTTGTACGTCTGGGTATTCAGTTTTCATGGAAACCCAGTTCTTTCCACTTTCGTGCGTTGCTTGGGTGTACATGTCGTAAGCCGCTGTACGCATTGCAACACGTAAGATTTCTTGCAGATCTTCAGGAAGCTTGTTCCATGTGCGTTTGTTCACTAGGAATTGAAGCTCTGAACCTGGCTCATGCCAACCTGTGTAGTAGTAAGGCGCGATCTTGTGAAAGCCCATACGTAAATCAAGAGAAGGACCAACCCACTCCAAAGCATCAATAGTGCGACGTTCTAATGAAGTATATAGCTCACCAGGGGCGATGTTCGTTGGTTTAGCACCTAGCTCTGCTAAGATCTCGCCAGCGAAGCCTGGGATACGCATTTTAAGACCTTTTAGGTCTTCAACGCTGTTGATCTCTTTTTGAAACCAACCACCCATCTGAATATCCGTGTTACCACCAGGGAACGACATTAGGTTATGAGGAGAGTAAACCTGCTCCATCAATTCCATACCACCACCGTGATAGAACCAAGCGTATTGCTCTGCAGGAGTCATACCGAAAGGCATAGAAGTGAAATATAAAGTGTTTGGTACTTTACCTTTCCAGTAGTACGAGCCTGAGTGACCCATATCGTACTGACCCGACTTCACCATATCAAACACACCCAGTGGTGCTTTATGTTTGTTAGCAGAATCGATTCGAATTTGTAAACGTCCGTTAGACATTTTCTCGGCCATCGCAGCCATGTTTTTCGTCGCATCACCAAAAACAGGGAAGTTAGGGCCCCATGTTTCAGCAAGTTTTAGTCGGTATACTTTATCGGCAGCACTTGCACCTGTCGCAACTAAAGCTAAGCAAGTTGCAGCGGTAACAGCAGCGGTTTTAAACACTCTTTTTAGAGAGTTGCTAATAAGACTCATGTTCACGTCCTTTGTTGGGTTCCATACTCTTTTCACTGAGTACTTTTTTGATTCACCCTAACAATGAACTGATAAGAATAAAGAATATATCAGCGAGAGCACGCAGACAAAAAGCACAATAACGTTCAAACCAGCATCATGAATTACGTACTACTACGTAGGATAATCACCCCAACAACTCCAGTAAGTGTTAATAAATATGAAAATAATGAAACACTGAAAAATGAGAGAAATTGATTTATACGTAAGTAGATCGAGAAATCGAATGTTAAATTTAATGCGAAGGAACGTGAGTTAGCTCGATTTTTATTGACGAGTTCAAGAAGGTTTACATAGTGTGCTGCCGCGAAGATAAGCATAAACACACATATTAATAATTATTGATAAGATACAAAAAAGCCCCGAAGTTCGGGGCTTAAAACGGTGACTAAATTAAGCAAAATTCCCGGTAGGATTAAACTGCTTTGTAGATAACTTTGTTACCAGCAATCTGCTCTTTAGTTACTAGGTTTTCTTCTAGAAGTTTTTTCAATGCACCCGTTGCCCACGAGCCTGCTTTCGCTTCTTCTTGACCAGCTGCTAAGCCAATGCCTTTCGGGTTGATGCCTTCAGCATTGCTAACAACAATGTCTAGTACTTGTTGTTGCTTAGGAGTCAGTGCAACGTCAACTTTTTTAGTTGGAGCTACTGTTTTTTCTACCGCTGGTTTTGCTGCTACAGGTTTCTCTGCGACAACTTTCTCTGCGACAGGCTTCGCTGTTTTAGGCGCTACTGATGCTTTAGCTTCTGATACTTTAGCTACAGACGCTTTAATGCGTTTCTGCAGTTTAGCCTGCACCTTACGCTTATGAGCAAGTCTCATTGAATATTTCTCCAGTTCACTGCTCTTGCGCAGTGGTGAAAATTTGAAGCGCGTTTTATACCAAAATTCCGAACCAATTTGTAGCACCAAGCACCGAAAGTCGATGAAAAATGCGTATATTGTTCACTACTGGCTATTATTTGGTCATAGAATTGTTAATTAGTGTTTTGCTATACTGGGTATATATCCAGAGTTTTTTGAGGTATCGATATGGCATCTTCTTTACCTACTCGTCATCTTTCCAATATTAAGTTCGACATTCGAACCTTCAATACGAGCTGGTTAAGCTTAGGAATACTATTTTTTGTCTTCATCGTGGCATTATTCGAAGAATATCGGAAAGAGCTTGTCATGATCGGTATCGTACTTGGAGCACTGATCTTCGCCGCATACTACTTTATGGTGCGCTGCCGCGTTATGCTTACTCTCACGCCCACTCACCTTCAGCAACACTTCTTCAAGGGTGGTTGGGTATTAAAATGGTCAAACATTCAAAGTATTGGCTTATGTGAGTACGGTGAACAAGGCTGGTATAAACCGTTACCGTGGATAGGCATCAAACTAAAACACTATGAACCTTACCTCGATGGTATTTGCCCTCGAATTGCGACTGAAATATTACTCAGCCAGCGCGCTTTGTTGTATTTAGGTGCGAAGCAATTTGGTAAAGAAAACGACTTTGAAAATATTGTGCTAGATTCCTCGATCTATTCACCTTCAGATGAAAAACGATATAAAGGGCTTCAAGCTATGCTGGCCAATAGAATGAAGTATCAAAGAACCTATCATGGCTATGATATCTTTATTTCGACCAGTGATTTGGATAGATCCGGGGAAGAGTTTGTCGGTTTAGCTCGGCGTTACTTAGCGTCCGCCGAGCCAGAATTCGACACAAATAGCGATTAGTACAGAGGCATTTCATCCGCTACAAACGGGTTTGAAGCTCTTTCACGACCAAATGTTGATTCAGGGCCATGGCCAGGAACAAATCTAACCTCTCGGCCTAATGGCCATAGTTTGGTTTTGATCGAGGAGATGAGTGTGTTGAAGTCACCTTGAGGGAAATCAGTACGACCTATCGCACCGTTAAACAGCACATCACCGACAAAAGCTAATTGCGCCTCTTCAACAAATAACACGACATGGCCCGGTGTGTGCCCTGGTGTATGAATAACCTGCATCGTCTGGTTACCAAAAGACACCGTATCACCTTCTTCAAGCCATTGGTGCGGCTGGAATGCTTTCGTTAGTGGAAAACCAAACATTTGAGATTGGTTTTCCAAACCTTGCAACCAAAAATCATCGGCTTTGTGTGGACCGACTATTTTAACATCCAAAATCTCAGCTAAAGGCTCTGTCCCACCAACGTGATCTAAGTGACCATGAGTCAGCACTAAATTGACCACTTTAACTCCAAGCTCTTCGATGATCGCAGCCAGTTGTTTGACATCACCGCCAGGATCCACAACCACGCCTTCCATCGTTTCATCACACCATACGATAGAGCAATTTTGAGCAAATGAAGTAACTGGGACTACTTGGTACTTTAGGGACATATTCTAACCTTTAACAAAGCAAATTCTGGCCGAGACTATGACATTGGACGCGTTATTTGACAAGCGTTACCATTGTCTCGCAGGCCCAGTATCGATATGAACAAAATCACTTTTTGCATAATAACCAACACCGCCAGCCTTTAAGCTGATCGCAGCTTCGCGTACATGGCTAAGCTTGACGCCATCTAACCTAAAATCGATTGCCTTCCCCAGCATGTGGTAGCTCTTTTTAGCAACACCGCTCGACTTTGAGCGCAGTGCTTCATTGGTTGCCGGAGAACGATACCCAGAAATGATTTGTACTTCAGCCTGAGTACCAAGCAAAGACTGAATTTGAGAGATTTGATCAAACAACGCTCGGTCCATAGGGTGAACCTCATTACGTCGGAAATCTCGACAAATTTGATTAATTCTCGCCATTTCATCACTGACATAATTCACACCATCGAAATAGCACGTTTCTAGAGACTCACCAGTATGGAGGTTATTCATCGCAAGCGTTCGTGGTTTATCAGGATAAGACGCTAATGCCACTCTTGGGAATATAGATGCAGTGACAAGTGTGCCGCCAGTAAGCGCTAAAAATTGACGACGAGAAAAAACGTGTTGAGACATACTGCAAAACAACCGAATAAATGGACAAAAAACGGACATTACAGAATGGTTATATACTCGTCAAATACTGAAAATGCGCCAAAAGGCGCATTAGGTGACATAATTAAAACTTAGTTATTGAATAAGAAACACAAATTTAACTGATAAAACAAATGTCATTTTTGAGTCAATATCACCTTTTGTTAGATTTTGTCATATTGATAGATATCACTTCGGTATTGAATCCCTTCTTTCTCAAACAGCACCGTTTGATAAATGATATGCACGGGGATGCGCCTCTTAAGTGAAACGGCGGTTTTTTCTCCTAAAGCAATATTTGCCTCATCGTGACTCTTTAAGCCTTGAGTCTGTAGCAGCAGAGATGCAAACTCTTCAGCCTGCTCCACTCTCACGCAACCGGAACTGAAAGCCCTCGAATCTTCATTGAACAAGCTTTTACTTGGGGTGTCATGCAAATAAATGGCACGATTATTGGGCGTATTAAACTTATACAAGCCTAACGCGTTCTTAGTACCAGCCTGTTGGCGAAGTTTATATGGAAAGTGAGAAGGCTTTAGATTTTCCCAATCAATTTCTTCCGTACTGATCAAATCAGGAGAACGCCAGGCCTCTACAATCTCGAAGTTATGGGTTTTAAGGTAATTTGTATCTGCTTTTGCCTTTGGAAGAATGTCTTCAACCATGATCTTCCAAGGCACATTCCAAGTAGGATTAAAGATCACAGAATCCAATTTAGTATTTAACAATGGGGTCTTACGTGACTTGCGCCCAACCACTACTTTCGATTCAAACACTTCTTGACCATTTTGCCAGTATTTCATTTCAAAGCTCGGCACATTCACAAGGATTAACGAATCACGTTCAGTTGGCCATAACCTTGCTCTCTCAGCATTCAGTGCAAGCGCTTTGAGGCGAGTATCTGGTGCCATATTTATCCAAGATAAGGTTTGTGGCCCAATCACGCCATCTGGTGTTAGCCCATGCATCTTCTGAAACTGCTTAACAACTAGCTCAAGTTCATAATTATATTTAGTGACACTGTCACTTATATGTTTAACATTAATTCCAACAAGACCAATTCGTTTGATCAATACGTCTCGATTTGGCAACCGAGCCCCTATTCGTTTAATTCCAACTTGTACGTAGTTATCTAATGTCAAATTCGAAGAGTTGAGCAGTAATTGGTATGAGTGAACAAATTGGTCGTAATTGCCTACAGGTGGCGCATAGCTTTGTGTCAATTCGGTCAATTGGCCGGATTGTAGGTAAACATCTAGTTTAGACAGTGCGAGATGAGAAGGCTTAGGTAGAGAAGAGTTTAATTTCTCAGAAAAATACCAAGGCTTGCCGATAACAGAAGCGTTTTCACTATAACTTATATAGAAAAGCAATGTATCTGTAGCAAGAATATCGTATTCAAACCACTGATCATTGTCTCGGAAGTAGCGTAATTGCTTCAATTGACGAGAGAAGATAGGACTTATCCCAGACTTTTCAATAATGTCTAATTGAAATTCTAGGGCTTGTCCTGCGAGCGGATCACTCCACAACAACTGCGACGTGTTGTTTTGGTAGATTTTTTCTGTTAGCTCTGGATATTGGACATAAAACTCCAACCCTGATTTTTTCGATATCCAGTTATTTTGATAAAAGCTATTTAAACTCCATGCTTGTGAAGAAAAAACAAGCAATACGGTAAAAATGATGTTTTTGAGCATCAGAATCACTCCATGATCCGGTCATACATCAAGTATGGCAAGATTTTCAGACCATCGAGTGATTTTTCTGCTCTGTTTTATTAATGACAGAGTTTACAAAAGTTTGCTATCAAATCGCAGACCAATGATTATCCCATTGCACATCTGATTTCATAATAATCTTTTCCCCAGGATGGCTTTGACTGACCACATCACCAACGCCTGAACTCAGCATAAACGTTGAGTCAAAAGCTACAGCACCAGAAGCATCAGGTAACGCCGCGAGCTCGACTAATTTTTTAGTTTGTTTGGACCAAATTCCATAGCAATTACCTCGCGGAGAAGTCGCAATAATCCAGTTGTCAGTCGCAGCAATACTCGCAATATAATGGTTAAACCTCGCCCACTCCTCGGGTTCAGCTTCTAGCAATTCCATCTTACCGCCTCTAGTGTGCATCGCTAATAGAGATGGGTACTCATCGGGTTCACCACGGTATTGTTGGCCACACAACACAGTTTCTAAACCATCATGAGCAAGATGCCGAATGCTCAATTTCTTATCTGTGATTACCGCTTGCTCCAGCAACTCCCCCGTCGGCGATAAATAGCTGAGACTTGGGCTCATGCTTTCCAAGTTCATCGGTGTGCGCCCATCGGTATGGACACCTCCAACACCAATAGCTAAACGACCGTCAGGCATGATGATAACCTCATGTGGGCCTAACCCAAATCCTGTAAACTCATCGACCTTTTTGTAGTTATTTCGAACGTCAAAAACACCAATCACACCTTTACTCGTTCGGGAGTCCCCCTCGGTAGCATAAAGCCAGGCTCCATCATTCGAGAAAACCCCATGTCCATAGAAATGACGGTTTTTACCAGCAGGCATCAATGTCACCAACTCACCTGACATATATTCAAATGCCATAAAGTAGCTACCTGGGCGACGGGCAAACACCACGGCTTGTCCTAACTTTGAATTGATGGCAACGCCATGGCCTCTTTCTGGAATAGGTAAAGTATGGATAGCTTTGCCCTCCGCATTCGCCACAACAGCAGAATACTTACCTTTACCTTGAATCGCACAACCTATGAGTGATGGCTCGTTTGAAGCTTGCCATTTTAAAGACGCACAGCCGAATGGCATCAACGGGGAAGCTGCACCTAACAGCGCTGCTTTCAGTAAGGTGCGTCTTATTTCGTTAGTCACCATCTGTTGCGTTAAACCCTATGATTACACCAAGCTCAATTGCGACTTCTTCATGGATTAAGTATTTCAATTGATCTAGCTTGTTGTACTGCGCTAATACCAATCGATATCCTTCTTTAGTTTGTAGCAAGTCAAATAGGCTTTCATCCGTTGGCCATGCTGACAGAATGTCATTGAACTGATTTGATACACGATCAGCGAGAGGAATATGACCTGTGTCTCTTAGCAACGCATCTAGGCCGTCGCCATTAGCAAAATACAACGCTTGCATTGCTTCAACATTCGCTCTGAGTTGAAGCATGGAAGTCTCTGAACGCCAAGACTCAGCGAAGTAAGGACGGGGTTTACCTATTTTGGCCATTGGGCGACTCAGCTTTTTCATGCTGTAATCAAGCTGATTCGTTAGCATTGCAACGTATTCAGAGTCCCAACGTTTAGCATCGAGCTCACTCCAAGGGTTCACTTGCCAAGCGTTGGCGATATTTCCTGACTTCACCACTAAGTTTTGAGCGATCGCTTGTGCAGATTGACAACCATGAGCTTTATCTTTCAAGAGTGGCGATTTCGCGTCATAGAGCAACCATTCAATTGCTCCAACCCCTTGCACAGTAACACTCTGTTCAGCAATTTCTGCTTGGCTCCACGATTTATTCTGTTTCGTCAATTGACTCATTTTCAGGCCAGTTGTGTTCTTTTTATCTGGCCAGAATTGAATGTTCCAGCTCTCTTCTAGTGCTTTTACAGGACCTCGCTCTTGCCCTTGTAGTGCCATCCAAGATGTCATCGTTTGATGCCATGCTGTTTTAAGTTCATCGATAGTGACTTCATCTGAAGAGCAATATTGATTCACCTCTGACAACAGAGTTTGAGTACTTGTTCGAAATGTTACAGCAGAATCAAATTGAACGAGATATACCGCTTGGCTTAGATGTTCCGACTTGTCGGCCACGTAATTGATTGAATCAACATTTGAATTTGTTGACTGACACCCTGCAACTAAAAGCCCACTGCATGCCATTGATAGTAATTTAAGTTTCATGATGTTCCTTATAATGAATCTAAGAATGCCAATAGGGCTTGACGCTCTTGCTCGTTGAAAGCTAACACATTTTGCTTAGCATACTCAGCTTCACCACCATGCCATAGCACAGCTTCCATTACATTACGGGCGCGTCCATCATGTAACAGGAATGTATGACCGTTCACTTCTTTGGTATAACCTAGCCCCCAGAGAGGAGTCGTTCTCCACTCTCGTCCATTTGCTAAATACTCAGGGCGATTATCCGCTAACCCTTCCCCCATATCGTGTAATAACAAATCCGTATAAGGGCTGATCAACTGTTCAGATAGCGCAGGAAGTTCGTCTCTTTTTTCTGTTCTAAATTCGGCTTGATGGCAGCTTTGGCACCCCGCCTCTTTAAATAATGTTTTGCCTTTGATCACCTGCAAGTCATCAACATTACGACGAATTGGTACCGCTAAATGCTGAGAATAAAACTCGACAAAATCTAGAATGTTATCACTCACCTCTGGAGCGCCACCATTCGGGAAATCTTTGCAGGTTGATTGGGCACTCGTACAGTTTTCATTGGGGAAAAGATTACTCGTTAACCCTAGGTCACCATTGAACGCTGCAGCATTTTGCTGCATCAAGTTTGGTTGTCCTGCCTTCCATCCAAAGCGGCCTAAGGTCATTTCATCTGTTTGTACATCTAATACGCGGTTGGGTTTGCCTGATACGCCTAAGTTCTCTTGTTTCTGCTGACGTGCAAACTCCAAAATAGTTGCTTCTGGAATACTCTCAAGTAGGCCAAGTCCTATCATTGGAGGGGCGACACGAGCAGAAAACTGGGTGTCTGGATGCATTTCGCCAAACGCTAACTTATCAATTTCCAGTGACGGTTTTCTTAATGTAACAACGGTGCCATCGTTAAAGGTCACTGGTACATCAGTGTAGGTAATATTGATTTGCCCTTCAGGCTGGACACCTTGAATCGCAAAGTCTTGCAGTTGGCCACCGTATGTTGGCTCTGGGATAACACCATCACGAATAAACGCTTGTTTCTGCTTTGGTGTTTCTGCAGGAATACTCAATCGAACGAGCATAGAAACCGCATTCTCATCGCCAGCTTCTTTCGCATGACCACGTCCATCTTTGATATGACAATTCTGACAACCGTTCGTATTGAATAAAGGCCCTAAGCCATCACGAGCATCCGTTGATGCCGGTGCCGGTACCCATGGGTTTCTAAAAAAGCTGTTACCAACGCTAAAATCCAATCGCTTAGTCATTGGTAAGTTGGTTGCAGGCAAAGAAAACGCATTCGCCCCTTCTTTCTTAGTGGTTGTTTTACCGCCAGAATAGACTTCATGAGCATGAGATGGTGCTAAGACGAATAAAGCGGTGAGTAACGAGGCGGAAAGGTACGACTTCATAGGTTGCCTTTAGGAGTTATTATTTTATTGACTTTCAGTGTGTTGTAACAGGAACAATGAAGGGCTCATTAGAGCCCTTCATACCTTGATTTTCACCAAGTGGAATCACTTAGCAGCGAAGCGCTCGATTAAAACTCGTGATCCGCTGTATCAGGGTTTAGGCTGTCGATACCGATAATGCCTGCAGCACGTTCAATCGCAGCAGTTTGAGAAACAAGCGCAACGATTGTCTTGTTCACTAATGCATTACCCGCAGCGTTATCAGCTGCAATCAGTTGATCAAAATGTTGGTTATTCTTCTCTGCAGAAGTCACAAGTTGGCCTACTTGAGCACGCGCTAAGTCAAACTGCTTTTGAATTTCTTTTGCTGCTTGCTTGTCTTCTTTTGCCACAAGGTCGTATAGGCTTGGGCCTGAAAGAAGTGTGCCATCTTCACGTTTGTACAAACCAGTGTAAACGTTGTAGATACCCTGCTCATTGTAGTAATGAGAGTTGTGAGTGTTATCAGAAAAACAATCGTGTTCGTCTTCTGTAGAGTTTGCTTCTAATGCAACCTTCATACGCTCACCGGCTAGCTCACCAAGAGAAAGTGAACCCATGCCAAATAGCATTTTACGCAAGCCGTTTTCACTAGACTCTGAAAGTAGCTCTTGGCGGTAATTGCCTTTTTGCTCTGCAGACCACTGCTTCTCCATCCACTCTAGATCTTGAATTAGTAACTCAGCAGATGCTTTTAGGTACTGACCACGGCGGTCACAATTGCCGTTCGTACATTCAGAACCAACAACAAAATCAGTGTATGCACGTTGACCAGCACCAGCATTAGTGCCGTTTAAATCTTGTCCCCAAAGCAGGAATTCAATCGCGTGGTAACCAGAAGCTACATTCGCTTCAGAACCACCAATTTCATTAAGCTCTGCGATTAGCTCAGGAGTAATGTTTTTCGCATCAACAGTCGTTTGACCAACTTGGAACGTTTCGTTTGCAACGATATTTGCGCTTGCGCCTTCATTACCCAATTCGTATTGGTAATCAGCTGAAACGTAATCGATAAGACCTTCATCTAGTGGCCAAGCATTCAATTGACCTTCCCAATCATCAACAACCGCGTTACCAAAACGGAAAACCTCTGACTGCTGGTATGGGACACGTGATGCTAACCATGCTTGCTTAACCTGTTCAAAGTTAGCAGAAGACGGTGAAGCTAAAAAAGTATCAATAGAAGAGTTAAGTGCTTTAGCCGTTACAACTGAGTCAGAAAATACTGCATGTGCGATATCTGCATAGTGTTCAACTACTTGGTCCTGGGTCACAGCTGCAAAAGATGAAGCAGATGCAAGAAGAAGTGACGAAGTTACCGCTTTAGTCACTAAAGATTTGATGGTCATTGAAGCGTCCTTGTTGAGCTCTAAATTTATTATATGTATTAATAGTGCAAACCATTATCATTTGCACTACGAATTCGAATAATACAAATTTACAATTTATTTGCAAGACAAAAACAAAAAAACCTCACAAAAGTGAGGTTTTTATCAATTTACTGTAAAGCTTTAATACTAAAGGTCTAGATCGTGTTTTCCATGGGATACTTTAGCCTGCAAGTAGCTTTCGTTGCCAGACTTCAGGTGAGCTGAGGTATTGACAACTTCTTCGATTTCTATTCCGAAAGACTGAAGATCTTTAATCTTTTTAGGGTTATTCGTCACCAAACGAATCTTCTTAATACCTAATGCGCTAAGCATCTGAGCTGCTTCTGTGAAATCTCGTAAGTCGTCACCAAAGCCTAGATGGTTGTTTGCTTCATAAGTATTCATGCCCTCACTTTGTAAGCGGTAAGCATCAATCTTGTTGTAAAGTCCAATCCCTCGCCCTTCTTGACGAAGATATAAAATAATCCCACCAGATTCACCCATACGATTGATGGTTTCATCTAATTGCTCACCACAATCACAGCGAGAAGAATGGAAAACGTCACCGGTTAAACACTCAGAGTGCATGCGAACCAGTGGGGTATCTTGGGTAGTATCTGCGGATTTAAAAATGACAGCAACGTGCTCTTTCTCTGTATTCAATCCATGGAAAGATAGAAGCTCAGCATCGATGTTGCTTTTTGCTCCAACTCTAAAATCTATTCTGGCACGAACTTCCGCCATAACTTCACTCGCTTGATATTATTGGTCTAATTTTCGTAGTCTGGGTACGAATGCTTGATTAACCACTATGGGGTCACTAATCGCATTTTTCAAGGCTACGCGATTTCTCATAATGTTATAATATAACAATAGTAAAAAACAACCATAAAAAAGCCCCACACTGATATCACCAGAGTGGGGCTGTATGTCTTTAGAAAATGCTTAGCTTAGTTGAGCTTTTTTCCACACGACAAGTTGTACCCATGCGTTCTCAAGTTCGGATAACTCTTCTTGAGTAAGGATAGACACGCTTGATTTGGTAGAAGCATAACCTTCATTAGATGATTGAGATTTTACACGTGTGTGAAATTCTTTTTTTAAATTTGATATAACATTTTCCACAATGAAATCCCTTTTCTCAACTAGCTACTTTTTGTTCAATTCAATTATTGTACAAAAAGTATCTAATTAGGTAAATGTTAAATTATTAATTTTATTTGTTTTTGTTAACACTTTTATAAGCCAAGTATATAAAAGTTATGAATATGAACACCGGCATAAACCATAGTAGCCATGTATTTCCATTAAATGGAGGTTTGTATAATACAAAGTCTCCAAAACGGCTCGTCATATATTCAACTATATATTGATCATCTTTGCCTTCTTTGATCATCGTAAATACTTTTAAACGAAGATCCTTAGCGATTGGTGAATTCGATTCTATTAAATTCTGATTTTGGCACTGTGGGCAGCGTAAGGCCTTAGCTAGCGTGATGGCATGCTTTTGCTGTTCAGGTGTATCAAACTCAAACAAGTCGACTAACTCAGTTACTTCTTTGTCTGCCGCCACAAACGTTGATTCAGAAAAGGCCGGTTGAATGAATATTAGATTCAGGAAAAACACAATTAGAAGTTGCAAGCCGTTTATCTTTTTCATTTAGCTACCTGGAAAATACATTTGTAACGATTCGTTCCAAACTTCACTATTTAAAACTCCAGAAATTTTTAATATCACCTTACCTGAACGATCTATTAAATAAGTTTCTGGTGTTCCTATTACACCTAACTCTAAAGAAAGATCGCCATTATGATCATAAATGATCTTTTTAAAAGGATTTCCATCTTTAATTAATAGATTCATAGCGTCTAGTTTATTATCCCTATAATTAACCCCTACGATCGGAACACCTTGATTTTTCAATTGATTTAGATATTCATGCTCCACACGACATATTCCACACCATGAAGCCCACACGTTCACCAATTGATATTGATCTTTGGTAATGTCAGCTAAATTGATCGTTTTCCCTTCCTCGAGTAAGTCTGCAGCGGAGAAGTGAGGAAATGCTCGGTTCTGTTCAATGACCGTAGTCGAGAGCTGCTTATCTCGAATAGATAATACAACAGTAACCGCCACTATCAGGGCCGCACTAAACAAGGTGATCAGTTTGTTTCTAGTACTGTTTTGCATCTTTCCACCTTGCGGTTTCCCTGCGAGTTTGAACGGATGGTAAAAGCGCTAACACGCCGCCTAAAATGGACAAGATTCCCCCAAACCACACCCATCGGACATACGCCTTATACTGAATGCGAAGCGCATAGGCAGAATCATCTATTTTCTCACCCAAAGTAATATACACGTCACCATGCCAGAACCATTTCATTGCAGGCTCACTCATATTCATAACACGAACCTGATAATGTCTTCGTTCTGGCACTATCTCGAAAGCGGTTTTTCCATCACTTAAAACGAGTCGCGCTCGCTCTGCTGTATAGTTGGGACCAACGACCAAATCAGTCTCTTCATAATGTATCTTCCAATCCACAAATTGAACTGATTCCCCAGGTTGTAATTTCTGGTTTTTCTCAAACGATTGTTCACTGTTCATTGCCGCTCCAATCGCAACAATTGCAATACCAATGTGAGCGCAGCTCATTGAAAAGGATTTTTTGAACAGTGACGTGTTGTATGAATTCATTACAAGCATCAAATGAGAAGTAATCACCCAAGTCGAAATTATCCAAGTTACGAGCACAAAACTGTCTAAGTATGGCGACTGTATCCAGTACAAACCGATACCAACACAAAACGATAGGATTGCCACTATTGAAAGTCGGCCTTGTACTTTTGTCGCGGTTCGACTGATCAATATGAAGGGCGTCAAGCCCATAGTCACAAGGGTGATTAGCGTTAAAGGGGCGAACAATGAATTGAAATAAGGGGCGCCTACTGAAATATTCCCAAGCCCTAGTAGCTCAAACATCATCGGATAAAATGTGCCTAGTAATACAATAAGCGTGGCGATAACGAACAAGCTCGCAGCCAGTAAAATAGCGAAGCTTTTTGACCAAAACTTGGTGATCGGCTCAGAAGAAAAACGTTCACTTTTTACAATTAGGAGCGACAACGAGCAGAGCAAAACCGTAAGCAGTATCACCAGCAAGGCAATTCCTTTAGAAGGATCAACCGCAAACGCATGAACAGATGTGAGTACACCAGAACGAACGATAAATGTTCCGAGTATACTTAAGCAAAAAGTGACAATGGCCAAGCTTAATGACCACTTGAGCAATTGATGTTTTTGGTTTGAAGCAACGATACAATGAAGTAGTGCCGTTGATGTTAACCATGGTAAGAGAGACGCATTTTCTACAGGATCCCAAAACCACCAGCCTCCCCAACCTAATTCATAGTAAGCCCACCAAGACCCAAGAATAATACCCGCAGTAAGAAAGCCCCATGCAACAATGCACCAGTTCTTGCAATACACCGACCATTGGAGTTCGATTTCATTGGTCATCAAGGCCGCTATCGCAAAGGCTAAAACTGCTGAAAATCCGACATAGCCAAGGTACAGCAGAGGCGGATGAAAGATAAGCCCAACATCTTGAAGCATTGGGTTCAGATCTCGACCTTCCGCCGGCAAAGTGAGATTCAGTTCAAAAGGGTTGGACGCAGCTAAAGTGAACACCGTAAATGTACAAATCAGTAAGTTCATCACCCACAGAACTTTCCCGGCATAATCAGCTTGATACTTACTTTGTAGGGCTATAATTCCAGCCCAACCGCTCAAAGTTAACACCCAAAATAGGAGTGATCCTTCGTGCCCAGCCCATACCGCTGCGATCTTGAAAAAGGTAGGTAGTTGAGAGTTAGAATGGCTAGATACGTAAGCGAGAGAAAAGTCATCCACTGCAAAAGCAAACCCAAGCAAACAGATGGCCAGTATCGAACAAGCAGTGGATATCAGTGTTAGGCCACGGATCAAGCCTAAATTCAACGCATCTCGCGCTACTATCTTAATACCCGTAAGTATACTGACTGAAAAGCTTGCAGCAGCAATTAATATCAAGCTAAACAGCCCTAAGTTTCCTATCATAGCACCTCATAAAGGCTCTACGAAAAGTAGAGCCTTTCCGACCTTAAACTACGGTCATTTGCCCTGCATACAATACAAATGTACGCAGCATTAACACACCAACTAGGCTCAGTGTCGTCACGACTAAAATAAAGGCGCCACTGTGTTTCACTGACTTAGGTGCAACCGCATTTAGCAATAGAGGAAGCAGCATACCCGCTCCTATTACCCCCCACCAAAACCACGTAGCCCAGAAACCACTACCTATAGCATTAAGCGCTGCAAGCTGACTTTGACCACCCGCAAAGATAAGGCCAGTAAAGAAAGTAACCAGTACAAACAGCTCAAACATTACAACAGGACGTTCGAATCCATGTACCCAACTCACACTTGCTCCATGAGAATCTTCTTTGAACACCAGCACACCAAATAACAAGCACGCCGCCGCTCCTGAAGATAAGCTTGAGAACAAGAACAAAATAGGAAGAACCGGATTGTTTAACATTGGGAAAGTCTGTAACGCCGATAATAGGAACCCAGTATAAGCCGCCAGAACTAACGCCAAGAATGCCAAAAATAGTTCCAAGGCATTTTCAAACTGTTCGAACTTCTCTAGAAGCCCATCGACAAACGTGAACCTACCTTTTAGAAAGCCCACGATCTGTTTTCTGAAAATGATACCAATCCAGACGAACAATACGGCCATGTAGACGTTAAATAAGATAACACCCATGGACATTACTGATGTTGGATTAACGAAAATCATGATCTTCCAGAAAGCTAATGGCTTGGTCAGATGGAAAATCAAAATGGTTAGTCCGACAATGATCCCAAATGGCGCCAAAAATGCCGT
The DNA here is from genome assembly GCF_043642225.1 of Vibrio profundi. Taxonomy (GTDB): domain Bacteria; phylum Pseudomonadota; class Gammaproteobacteria; order Enterobacterales; family Vibrionaceae; genus Vibrio; species Vibrio profundi_A. Next base: position 250,422 of record NZ_JBHZSF010000002.1, read on the forward strand.
GGCTTTTAAGATCCCGTTTTCAGATGGGTCGCCTTCAATCACTTTACGTTTCAAGTAAATCGATATCATGACAGCACCTGCTGACATACCGGCTAAAAATAGGTAAATCGCGATGATCCAGTCCCAAACGACTACACCAGATTGGAACGCTGTTTCCCATGCACTCATGATGAAATCTCCCCTTTCTGATGCGGTACTTTGTACAATTTAGGACTTGTGCCTAGATGTACCTTATCTCGATAGACAACCTGCGTATTCAATACTTGATTGATCTCACTGGATGGATCATTCAAATCCCCAAACACTAAGGCTTTTGTTGGACAAGACTCAACACATGCAGGCAGTTTTCCTTGAGCTAAATTGGTATCTCGGCAGAAGTTACATTTATCTGCAGACTTATTTTCCGGATGGAAGAAGCGGACTTGATACGGACATGCCAATAAGCAGTAACCGCAACCTACACACTTATCTTTGTGTACATCAATGATCCCTGTCTTCTCATCTTTATATGCAGCGCCCGTAGGACAAACCATTACACAAGGGGCGTTATCACAATGCTGACAAGAATTTCGGGTAAAGCGGTAATCAACATTAGGGAATTCACCTTGAGGCTCACTTCGTACGATTTCTAATCGTGATACACCTTCAGGAACATTATTTATTTCTCGACATGCTTCGGTACATGCTGTGCAGCCGATACAAGCCGTTTCGTCGTGCAGCATCCCATAGCGTTTGTCGCCATCTTCCTGAACATTAGCTAATGTTTTTTTACTGGAAACGACTGCGGTCCCTGCCACACCTGTTGTGAAGATAACAGCACCAGCACCAGTTAAGAAGTTTCTTCTAGAACAACTCATCGCCTCACTCCTCTTCTTTTTTATTGTTGAAGTCTGAGTGACAATCCACGCAAAGCTTGATTTGTTCTTTTCTGTCTAGTGCTAATACTTTGGTCTTCTTCGCATGAACATCATGACAATTTGAACAAGTCAGGTTTTTTGCATGTACGTCATGAGTCCAACTATCATCACGTAAGTACTTTGGCTGATGGCAGTCGGTACACTGACTATTTGCTTTAGGAATGGCTTCCGGATCAAGAAAGACTTTTTCCGTGCCAGATTGGGATTGTGCCGCTGAATATTTGGTTACCTTTGGCGCACCTTCGCGGTGATCCGGCCCAATATTATTGTGGCATTCGGTACAGTTGACGTCGCGACCTAAGATTTTATGTGAATCCTCGCCATGAGATCCCATCAAAGTTTCTTTGGAATCCTTGTGGCATTGAACACACTTATAATCTTTATCACGGATTAATTCGACTTCATGTCGTGCAGAGTCACTCGCTACTTGAGCGACGTTAGAATCAGCAATGGCATGAACAGAATTACCATAGAGGCAGAATGCTAGAAGGGCTTTTAGCATTATGACTATGGCCAATTTAATATTGCCCATTTTATCCTTTCCTTATACCAGTCTTATTTAGCTCTCAACTAAATAGGTGCTGGTTAAACAAATATACCTCTGAATAGCAAAACCACTATTCAAACGATATCAATTCTTGTTCGGGATAAGCCACAACGCTCTCTACCAATAATCATATAACCCTAAATAGTTAGTTCCTATTTATTCATATGGAATACGTGAGCAATATCACCCACTTATAAAGTGGTTATAATGGCTAAGTCATTGTTCGTATTGATAATTATTTAGATTAAGGAGCTCAACAAATACCCCTTAAGGGGTATATCCAACTTAATTTGATCTTACTCAATAGGATAAATTGATCTGAAACAAACAAGATTTATTACGTAACAAATTATTAGAATATATGAATTAATATAAACAGGAACTCTCCAATTTTTGTTCGATATAGCAACCTCACAACGCTTGGTATAAAAATCAGTATATTGGAGATATCACTGTGAAAAAGCATTGGAGACAACATTCAATTGCCGCAATTTTAATTGCCTGCGCATCTTTTAGCGCAGCGAGCTTTGCCGCAACTGAAGAAAAAACCATTGGTGACCCTCGAAATGAGCAATTCGAGCAAAACCATCCCGATCAATTCGAAACTTGGAAACAAACATCCGAAAGTGAAGTAATAGAAGACGCACTCAAAGAAGATCCTAATATGGTCATCATGTGGGCGGGTTATGGCTTCGCGAAAGACTACAACAAAGCACGTGGTCACTTTTATGCACTCGATGATGTAAGGCAAACCCTACGTACCGGTGCTCCTACCGATGAAAAGTCCGGCCCAATGCCAATGGCGTGTTGGAGCTGTAAGAGCCCTGACGTTGCACGCGTAATAGAAGAGCGTGGAGAGGATGGCTACTTTGAAGGTAAATGGGCTCGATTAGGTGCGGAGATTTCAAACCCTATCGGCTGTGCGGATTGTCATGATACGCAAAGTGAAAACTTCAAGAATGGCGAGCCAGCATTAAAGATTACGCGTCCTTACGTTGAACGAGCTTTTGATACTATCGGCAAGACCTTTGATGAACAGAGCCGCCTTGATAAGCAAGCCTCGGTATGTGCTCAATGTCACGTAGAATACTACTTCACAGGTCCAAAGAAAGGCGTTAAGTTCCCTTGGGATAAAGGTACTAAAGTCGGTCAAATGGAAGAGTATTTTGACGAGATTGGTTTTAAAGACTGGACTCATAAAGTTTCTAAAGCGCCAATGCTAAAAGCTCAACACCCTGGCTATGAAACTTGGAGAGAAGGTATTCACGGCAAAAACAAAGTCACTTGTGTTGACTGTCATATGCCTAAAGTGACCAAAGAAGACGGGACTGTGTTTACTGACCACAAAGTTGGTAATCCATTCGATCGTTTCGAAGACACTTGTGCAAATTGCCATACTCAATCAAAAGAAACTATGCGCGAAATTGTTTCTTCACGTAAAGCACAAGTCCTAAACATGAAACTAACCGCAGAAAAACAAATTGTTGCCGCACACTTTGAAGCGGGGGCAGCTTGGGATGCTGGTGCTACTGAAGCTGAGATGAAGCCAATTCTACAAGACATCCGTCACGCTCAATGGCGTTGGGACTACGCTATCGCTTCTCATGGCGTTCATATGCACGCACCAGAAGTAGCACTAGAAGTGTTAGGAACGGCGGTTGACCGCGCAGCAGACGCACGAACCAAACTTGTTCGCTTACTTGCGAAGAAAGGCATTACGGAACCTGTACAAATCCCAGATATTTCGACCAAGGCAAAGGCTCAACAAGCTCTTGGTATGGGAATGGACAAAATGAATTCCGATAAGAAACATTTCTTAGAGACAGTCGTTCCTGAGTGGGATGCTAAAGCCGAGAAACGTGAAGCGAACTACGAGTACTAATCAAAATTGAGACTCAGTAATCTCATGGCGATTTAAGTTATAGACGCATAAATAAAAACCAGCCAGACTAACAAATGGCTGGTTTTTTATTATATGAAGATAAACGTTCCAAAAGAGGTCCACATGAATAAAATATTCACCCTCCCTTTACTGTCTCTCGTGTTAGCGAGCCCCATAGTATTTGGTTCAGAACGTGCGGAAATAGGTTGGCAATGGATTGAACAAGGCGCTCTAATTGTCGATGTAAGAACGCCACAAGAGTTTGCAGACGCTCATCTAGATAACGCGTTTAGTTACCCATTGTCTGAACTCGATACTCATTTCGCTAATATCGATAAGAACCGTCCAATTATCTTGTATTGTCGAAGCGGTAATCGCTCTGGCAAAGCTTTTCAATATCTAACTTCAAAAGGCTTTACCAACCTGCATAATGCAGGGGGATTAAACGAAATGTTAGTTAGTCAAAAGTAAGTTCAAGCGCTTTCGCTCAACGTATCATTTGCTTAGCACGATTAATCGAATGAATTAGCTCAACACGGTCAATCCCCTGCCTGTTTGAGTCCAATATTTTAGTCCATGCTAGAATGGCTTCTGGGTAACGGAAACTAATAAAATGATCCGACGCTATCAAAGTCAAAGCAGTCTCATTAAACTCATCCTTAGCAAATGACTTGTCCAATAAAGCTCGAACCTCTTCAGACAATTGCTGTGATTGGACATAGTATAAAGCCGTAGCCTTTGCCGCATACTGATTAGCAGACTTAGTATTAGCGAGTCGAAGTGAATAATCAAAGCTAGTTAACGCGGCACTGAACTCCCCTCTCGACAAATAGACATTTCCTAGCTGGAACCAGACATCACTCTGGTTTGGATCCGCTTTCAAGCTGTCTTGTAGATCAAGCATTAAATCTTTCTTAGTCTGTACTAACTTGGTAGCTTCTTGTGGCATAGGTAACTCTTGCTTTACCGCCAGCCAAGTCGCTACAGTACTGACTACAATGACAAAAGTAGTCACTAAATTTCGTATTCTTAGCTTTTTTTGCTCAGTTGCTGCATACACAAACAAAAGAGCTAAAATTGCCATTATGCTAATTGCTACCCACAACCAAACGTCCATCTATTCACCTTCAAAATCCAGTAGTCTAGTTATATCAATTTATTCGAGACAAGAGTGCATTAATCGAGTGACACCTAACCCCGATCAAATTTCAGACATAAAAAAACCGAGCGCTTAGGCCCGGTTTTTACAAAGCTTACTAATTCAAAGCATTACTCTGAATCTGCATCACTTTCGCTTGCTGCATCAGCATCTGGTGCGTCTACTGCTTCCGTAGAAGCCTGTTCACCTTCTTGAGTTTCCTCGCCTAGGATTTCAGCTTCTTCTACTTCATCGATACGTTGTAGACCTACAACATTTTCGTCTTCAGCAGTACGAATCAGTGTAACACCTTGGGTATTACGACCCACTTGGCTTACTTCAGCGACACGAGTACGAACAAGTGTACCAGCGTCAGTGATCATCATCATTTCATCGCCTTCTTCAACTTGAACAGCGCCAACAACTGGGCCATTACGTTCAGAGACTTTGATAGAAACAACACCTTGCGTTGCACGGCCCTTAGTTGGGTATTCAGCAAGTTCAGTACGTTTACCGTAACCATTTTGCGTTACGGTTAGAACGTCACCTTCGTTAGCAGGTACAATCAAAGAAACGACTTGATCGTCATCCGCTAGCTTCATACCACGAACACCAGCTGCAGTACGACCCATCGCGCGAACTTTGTCTTCGCTAAAGCGAACTACTTTACCCGCTTTAGAGAACAGCATGATGTCGCTATCACCGTTTGTGATATCAACGCCGATCAACGAGTCATCATCACGTAGGTTAACAGCGATAAGGCCGTTAGCACGAACATTCGCGAACTGATCTAAAGAAGTCTTCTTAACGGTACCATCACCTGTCGCCATGAAGATGAACTTCTCTGGAGAGAATTCGGATACAGGAAGAATAGCCGTAATACGCTCACCTTCTTCTAGAGGAAGAATGTTCACAATAGGCTTACCACGTGCAGTACGACTTGCTAATGGTAGTTGGTAAACTTTCAGACGGTATGTCTTACCACGTGTAGAGAAACAAAGGATGTTATCGTGAGTATTAGCAACAAGCAGACGCTCAATGTAATCCTCATCTTTCATCTTAGTTGCACTCTTACCTTTACCACCACGGCGCTGAGCTTCGTAGTCGCTTAGGATTTGGTACTTCACGTAACCCGCGTTAGAAAGTGTTACTACAACGTCTTCTTGAGCAATCAGCTCTTCCATGTCGATATCATGAACCGCTGCTGTGATTTCTGTACGACGCTCGTCGCCATAGATTTCACGTACCGCTTCAAGTTCTTCACGGATCACTTCCATCAAACGCTCAGTGCTTGCAAGGATGTGCATTAGCTCAGCGATTTCTTCTAGAAGTGCTTTGTATTCGTCTAGAATCTTCTCGTGCTCAAGGCCAGTTAGGCGATGAAGACGAAGTTCTAGGATAGCTTGCGCTTGTGTTTCTGTTAGGAAGTATTGACCATCACGAATACCGTATTGATCTTCCAACCAATCAGGACGAGCCGCATCTGTACCAGCACGCTCTAGCATTGATGCTACGTTACCAAGATCCCAACCACGAGATACTAATCCAACTTTCGCTTCTGCAGGAGTTGGTGCATTCTTGATTAGCTCGATAACTTCATCGATGTTAGCTAGCGCTAGAGAAAGAGCTTCTAGGATGTGTGCACGGTCACGTGCTTTCTTCAATTCGTAGATAGTACGACGTGTCACCACTTCACGGCGGTGATCAACGAAGCACTTAAGCATGTCTTTAAGGTTGAACAACTGAGGTTGGCCGTTGTTCAACGCAACCATGTTGATACCGAAAGTCGTTTGCAGTTGAGTTTGTGAGTAAAGGTTGTTTAGAACCACTTCACCTACAGCATCACGCTTACATTCGATAACAATACGCATACCATCTTTATCAGACTCGTCACGTAGTGCGCTAATGCCTTCTACTTTCTTATCTTTAACTAATTCTGCGATTTTCTCGATCAGACGCGCTTTGTTTACTTGATACGGGATCTCAGTAACAACAATGGTCTCTTTGCCATTCTTCTCTACTTCGATATCCGCTTTTGAGCGCATGTAAATCTTACCGCGACCAGTCTTGTATGCATCTACAATACCTTTACGACCGCTAATAAGTGCTGCTGTCGGGAAATCAGGACCAGGGATGTAGTCCATTAGCTCATCAATAGTGATTTCTTCATTATTGATGTAAGCCAAACAGCCATCAACAACTTCACCTAGGTTATGAGGTGGAATGTTGGTAGCCATACCTACTGCGATACCAGAAGCACCGTTTACCAATAGGTTAGGAATTTTTGTCGGAAGAACTGCCGGGATTTGTTCTGTACCATCGTAGTTCGGTACGTAATCCACAGTTTCTTTATCAAGGTCAGCCAAAAGCTCGTGAGCAATTTTCGCCATACGAACTTCGGTATAACGCATTGCAGCCGCTGAGTCGCCATCGATAGAACCAAAGTTACCTTGGCCATCAACTAGCATGTAACGCAGTGAGAATGGCTGTGCCATACGAACAATCGTGTCGTATACCGCACTATCACCATGTGGGTGATATTTACCAATTACATCACCTACTACACGAGCAGATTTTTTATATGGTTTGTTCCAATCATTACCCAATACATTCATCGCGAACAAAACGCGGCGGTGTACAGGTTTTAGGCCATCACGCACATCTGGAAGGGCACGACCAACGATGACGGACATCGCGTAGTCTAGGTATGAACCTCTAAGCTCATCTTCAATATTTACGGGCGTGATCTCTTTCGCTAGATCGCTCATAGAGCCATTTTCCCTCTATAGTCAGATCGTATTTTTGAATACGTATAAGACCGAAAAATATAACACAAATTTACCTACTGAGGCATCACTTTCCATGCCCTTTTATCATCTTGTGACCTTAGTTGCGAATCAATTGATGAGAAATTGCACGCTCGCTTCATATCTAGCTGATACTTGGCTACTTTACAGGCAATAAATTCTCAAAATTGTAGAACTTCTGGTCAGCGAGAAAAGCCAAGTTATAATGCTGTCAATTTCATGGATGCATTATTTAACTTGGAAATGCCGATTATGACTAAAACACAAAACGTCGACCCAGCAGAAATCAAAAAATTCGAAGACATGGCGTCTCGTTGGTGGGACTTAGAAGGCGAATTTAAACCTCTTCATCAAATCAACCCTCTGCGCCTAAATTACGTGCTAGAAAAAGCGAACGGCTTATTCGGGAAAAAGGTACTCGATGTAGGCTGTGGTGGTGGCATTTTGGCAGAAAGCATGGCTGTCGAAGGAGCGAACGTAACCGGCTTAGATATGGGTAAAGAACCCTTAGAAGTTGCTCGTTTGCACGCCCTTGAAACGGGTACCAAGTTAGAATACATCCAAAGCACCATTGAAGATCATGCCGAGCAATTTCCTCAAACTTATGATGTCGTGACTTGTATGGAGATGCTTGAGCATGTGCCTGACCCTCAATCTGTCATTAGCGCATGTGCAAAACTGGTTAAGCCAAATGGACATGTCTTTTTCTCGACTCTTAACCGCAACTTTAAATCCTACCTATTTGCGATTGTTGGGGCAGAGAAGCTACTTAAGATTGTTCCAGAAGGCACGCACGAGCACGAAAAGTTCATCCGCCCTGCTGAGCTCATCAAGATGATTGACCAAACTCCATTACAAGAGCTAGGGATCACGGGCCTTCATTACAACCCATTAACAGATACCTATCGCCTAGGTAGCAATGTGGACGTGAACTATATCGTACATACTCAAAACTTTGCTTAACCGCAAGATCTGAGTAATAAAATAAATCGCACGCTGTTGCCGGAATAAAGGTTGCAAATAGCATATTTTTGCGACCTTTTTCAGCCTAAATTTTGTGCTTAAGATTCCATTTTGAGCAGTACAGATTCAAATTTCAGCAGTCCGAACTGACTTCAATTTTGCACCAAAGATCAAGAGATTTTTTTTTATAACCGGACAAAAATAAACCAGTAGGGAAAAGCCAGTTTTATACACTCTTGTCACGCCTACCTCTATCAGTTAGTGAACACTAACTGTTTTTTTTAAAATTGTCAGTTATCCACAAGTCATCCCATTTCTGCTCCTTGAAAATTCTTGAGTACAGCACTATCTTGTAACCCAACAAACAAATGACCCCTATATGTTGTGTTTCGACTACAATATATGGGTAGACCAAGATCACAAAGCCGAAGCGTAATTTACAAAAATTGCACATAAAGATACAAAAACACGGCTTTTATCAGTTTTGTTAGGGAAATTAAGCAGAATGAACCAACAACTTACTGTTACTAAGCGTAACGGTCGCAAAGAAACTATTGATCTAGAGAAGATCCACCGCGTTATCACATGGGCTGCTGAAGGTCTTCATAACGTATCAGTCTCTCAAGTAGAATTGAAAGCTCACATCCAATTCTACGACGGCATTACTACTACTGATATTCATGAAACTATCATCAAGTCTGCAGCGGATCTGATCTCTGAAGAGACTCCAGACTATCAATACCTTGCTGCTCGCTTAGCAGTATTCCACCTACGTAAGAAAGCGTACGGTCAATATGAGCCACCAGCATTATACGATCACGTTGCAAAACTGGTTGATATGGGTAAATACGATAGCCACTTGATGGAAGATTACACGCAAGCTGAATTTGCTGAGCTTGATGCGTATATCGACCACAAACGTGACTTAGACTTCTCTTACGCAGCGGTTAAGCAACTTGAAGGTAAATACTTCGTGCAAAACCGTGTAACGAAAGAGATCTATGAGAGTGCTCAGTTCCTTTACATCCTAGTTGCTGCTTGTTTATTCGCTAAATACCCGAAATCGACACGTCTTGACTACATCAAGCGTTTTTACGATGCATCATCTACATTTAAGATTTCTCTACCTACACCGATCATGTCTGGTGTACGTACTCCTACTCGTCAATTCAGTTCTTGTGTACTGATCGAGTGTGGCGACAGCTTGGATTCAATCAACGCAACAGCAAGCTCAATTGTTCGTTACGTATCTCAACGTGCTGGTATCGGTATCAACGCAGGTCGCATCCGTGCGCTTGGTTCTGAAATCCGTAATGGTGAAGCGTTCCACACTGGCTGTATCCCTTTCTACAAATACTTCCAAACAGCTGTAAAATGTTGTTCTCAAGGTGGTGTTCGTGGTGGCGCGGCAACAGTATTCTACCCACTATGGCACGGTGAAGTTCAGTCTCTATTAGTACTGAAGAATAACCGTGGTGTTGAAGAGAACCGTGTACGTCACATGGATTACGGTGTACAGCTGAACAAGCTTATGTACTCACGTCTTGTTCAAGGTGGCAACATCAGCCTGTTCTCACCTTCAGACGTGCCTGGCCTATACGACGCATTCTTCGAAAACCAAGACCGTTTTGAAGAGCTTTACGTGAAGTACGAAAACGATCCTTCAATTAAGCGTGAAACCGTTAAAGCGGTTGAGCTATTCTCTCTGCTAATGCAAGAGCGTGCTTCTACTGGTCGTATCTACATCCAAAACGTAGACCATTGTAATACTCACAGCCCATTTGATGCTGAAGTAGCACCAGTTCGTCAATCTAACCTATGTTTAGAAATTGCGCTTCCAACTAAGCCACTGACGAACGTAGAAGATGACGAAGGCGAGATCGCTCTATGTACTCTATCTGCGTTCAACTTAGGCGCAATCAAATCAGTAGATGATTTTGAAGAGCTGTCTGATTTAGTCGTTCGTGCACTAGATGCATTACTTGATTACCAGGATTACCCACTTCCTGCTGCATACAAGTCGACAATGAACCGCCGTACGTTAGGTGTAGGTGTGATTAACTTTGCTTACTACTTGGCAAAGAATGGTGTGAAATACTCAGACGGCAGTGCAAACGGCCTAACGCACCGTACATTCGAAGCAATGCAGTACTACCTATTGAAAGCATCGGTTGCTTTAGCGAAAGAGCAAGGTAAGTGTCCATCGTTCAACGAAACAAATTACGCAAAAGGCCTATTACCAATCGACACTTATAAGAAAGATGTTGATTTAGTATGTGACGAGCCATTGCATTACGATTGGGACTCGCTACGTGAAGAGATCATGGAGCACGGCCTACGCAACTCAACACTAACAGCGCTTATGCCTTCAGAGACTTCGTCTCAAATCTCGAATGCGACTAACGGTATCGAGCCACCACGTGGTTACGTATCAGTGAAAGCATCGAAAGACGGCATCCTGAAGCAAGTTGTTCCAGATTTCCTAGATCTAAAAGAGAACTACGAGCTGCTTTGGAACATTGGTTCTAACGATGGTTACCTACACCTAGTGGGTATCATGCAAAAATTCGTTGACCAAGCTATCTCTGCAAACACTAACTATGATCCAAGTGTTTACGACAGCGGTAAAGTACCAATGAAGAAGCTGCTTCAAGACCTACTAACAGCGTACAAGTACGGTGTTAAGACGCTTTACTACCATAACACTCGTGATGGTGCTAAAGACGACCAAGGCGATGCAGTTCAAGTGCCGGAAGAAGATTGTGAAGGCGGCGGTTGTAAGATCTAGACCGCAACAAAACATTAAGACCCCAGAGAAGTTAGCTTCTCTGGGTTTAAAGCATTAACAGGGTCCGTTTTATAACGGGTCTTTAAAGGATTTGAGGCATTTATGGCTTACAGTACTTTTTCTCAAAATAAAAACGACCAACTAAAAGAACCGATGTTCTTAGGTCAGTCAGTTAACGTTGCACGTTACGACCAGCAAAAATTCGAAATCTTCGAAAAGCTTATCGAGAAGCAACTTTCTTTCTTCTGGCGTCCAGAAGAAGTAGATGTATCTAGCGACCGTATCGACTACAACAAGCTTCCTGATCACGAAAAGCACATCTTTATCTCGAACTTGAAGTACCAAACGCTTCTAGATTCAATCCAAGGCCGCAGCCCTAACGTTGCCCTACTTCCTCTGGTATCACTACCGGAAGTTGAAACTTGGATTGAGACTTGGTCTTTCTCTGAAACGATCCATTCTCGTTCTTACACACACATCATCCGTAACATCGTGAATGATCCAGGTGTCGTATTCGACGACATCGTTGAAAACGAAGAGATCCTAAAACGCGCGAAAGACATCGCATTTTACTACGACGACCTAATCAAATTAACGGCTGATTACCACCGTTACGGCGAAGGCAACCACAACATCAACGGCGAAGACATTAAGATTTCACTTCATGACCTGAAGAAGAAACTTTACCTATGTCTGATGTCTGTCAATGCGCTAGAAGCTATTCGTTTCTACGTAAGTTTCGCATGTTCATTTGCTTTCGCAGAGCGTGAGCTAATGGAAGGTAACGCGAAAATCATCAAGCTTATCGCTCGTGATGAAGCACTTCACCTAACTGGCACACAGCATATGATTAATTTGCTGCGTAACGGCCAAGACGATTTCGCATTCATGCAAATTGCAGAAGAATGTAAGCAAGAATGTTTCGACCTATTTAAAGCTGCAGCAGAGCAAGAAAAAGAGTGGGCTGAATACCTGTTCAAAGATGGCTCGATGATTGGTCTAAACAAAGACATTCTTTGCCAATACGTTGAATACATTACCAATATCCGTATGCAAGCTGTTGGCCTAGGTACTGCTTACCCAGAAGCGACATCAAACCCGATTCCATGGATCAACGCTTGGTTGTCTTCAGATAACGTTCAAGTTGCTCCACAAGAAGCAGAAATCAGTTCTTACCTAGTCGGTCAAATTGACAACGAAGTAAACGCAGACGACTTTGAAGGGTTCGAACTGTAATGCCAGCAATCAAAATCAACAAACTGATTTCTATTGAGTCCAACCCTTCTAATACGATTTTGGAAACGATGGAACACGCCGGTCTAGAGCCTGAATATAACTGCCGCGACGGCCACTGCGGTGCATGTCGTTGTACATTAGATTCTGGTGAAGTGGAGTATGTTGGTTTTGCAATGGCTTACACACAAGGTGACGAGATTTTACCTTGTATCTGTAAAGCTAAATCTGAAATATCGCTCAGCAATGTTTTGTACAAAGACAAACAAAAACGAGCCTAGTTTCAGGTAGGATTAAAAAGGCCAGCACTCAATGCTGGCCTTTTTATTGTCATCCTATCAATCAGCTTTGTAAAACGTTAGACGGAATGAACATTTCTTTAATGCGCTTTAATGAGCTATAGCTACCAAACATCGGTTTGTTTTCTATATGACGACGAAGCATGTCAGCAGCCGCCACGCTAATAAGCTTGCGTGCATCTTCTCGACTAAATTCACGGTAGAATTCAAAAACTTGCCCCCACTCCCCATTTACGCTCGATAGAGCGATCGTAAAACGGTTGTCCTCCAGTTTCCCAGTCACGAGAGAAAGCTCTGTCGCACATTTTTCTCTTGTTGCTCCAGCTAACGCAAACGCAGCGGCTAACGGGTCACTTTCATCGATTCCATTATTTTGACCAGCCATAACCCAAGCGTGCCCACAGCAGCTTTCTAAATTTTCATCAGACTGAAGCCAAGAAGAAAGGTAGCCTTTTGTCGATTGCTCTGAAATCGACAGTGTGCGCTTTTGTTCGACCATTACATGCCCTAAGTGAGCGAGCATTGGCTCATCAACACTCACAACGTTGGACTCTAGTAATTTGTAGACCATTTGCAACAGCTTTACTCGAGTCTCTAAATCCTGCTTAGGCCCAAACAGCTTCACTTCAATAAATGGCAGGTAAGAACGATAACCAAGCTCATAACCTTCTGGCAGCTTAAGTTGATCCAGTGTATCGGATATGCCTGACTCAGACAGGCCAAAGGTATATAAGCGGCTGCACTCTGAAGCGGCAACCTCGGGGTAAGTTTTTTCCAGATCAGGCAAAATTTGTGACTCTACCATTAGTTTGAATTCGCTAGGCACACCAGGCGTAAAATAGAAAATGGCGTCATTGATTTCGACTTTAAATCCGCAAGCGGTTCCAATTGGATTATCAACAATACTCGCACTTTCCGGTAACATTGCCTGTTTTAGGTTGCTGTCTGGCATCGGCATGCCACGTTTAGCGAACATCGACTCTAAACGCGTGAGCCAATCCGGAAACATGACTAGCTTTTTGTCCGCAGCCGAAGCAGCTGCAGCTGCACTCATATCATCAGTTGTCGGGCCTAAACCACCATTCACCACGACCACATCGTAGTTGAAGCTCAACATCAATAGCTCTTCAACGAGCGCGTTCATTTGGTCGCCCACAGTTGAGCGTTTAGAAAGCGAAAAGCCATGCTGATAGAAGACTTCAGACATCCATGCAGCGTTTGTATCTACAATGTCTCCATGAAGAACTTCTTCACCTGTACTTAACATTGCAATTTTTATCATAATTAATTCCTTCGCCACTTGGCTGATTTCACTGACGTATTCAATATGAACGGCTATTCTTATAAAATCGAGATTGCGCTTTCATCGTATAAGACACTAGAATTTCCAATTAAGTTTCTGTTAACAGTAAAATTCTAGTTCCCATAAAACTGCATTTAATGGATAATTGTGACCTCGATCGATTATCTAAACTCTTGGAGCCTCTTGTGTCAAAATTCCCTGTGTTGAATAAGACTATCGCTGCTTTAACTCTGTTATTTTCAGCTAGTTCAGCGGCAAACAATTATGATTTTGCCCAACACATCGAACTTTCGTACACCGTCGATTGCAATCAAGAATACTGCGTTAACGATAACTTGTATAGCTACTCACCTAGCAATACTTATGCCTTAAGTGAAGCTAGCGACGAATATGATTTATCAGTCGATACTCAACCTCGCTACCTAACCATTAGTGAAGAAAAAGATTGGGATTACCTAATGAGCCAAACCTACACTATTTTAGGTTTAAGTGTAGCAACAGTAGGTTTAATGACTTTTCTTCCTGAAAGCATTACTAAGTGGGACGACGACCAACGCGATTTAAGCAAGCTGGGTTCAAAGTGGAAAGACAACGTCTCTAGCGGACCAGTATGGGATCGCGACGAACACTTCTTGAACTATGTGATGCACCCATACTTCGGTGGTGTTTACTACACTGCAGCACGACACGCTGGCTACAATGAATTTGAATCATTCATGTACTCTTGGACTATGTCTACGTTCTTCTGGGAATATGGTGTAGAAGCATTTGCTGAAATCCCTTCTTGGCAAGATCTCTTCATCACACCTTTCTTCGGTGCTGTGGTTGGTGAATTAATGCTAGAGGCTGAGCAAGACATTATTGCTTCCGGTGGTGAAGTAATGGGTTCTCAAACTATGGGTGACGTTTCTTTATTCTTCTTAAACCCTGTCGGGCATATTCACTACTGGGTAAGCGACGCATGGGGTGGCGAAGCTGAAGTAAACTTCAACACCAACCCATGGTGGGACAACCAAGATGCTGCGAAATTTGCTCTTGATGCAGGCGCGACTTATGACTCTCAGTTTTATGGCATGAACTTCAAAGTGAGTTTCTAAGCGAATCTAAGTAGAAAATAAAAGGCGACCATTAAGTCGCCTTTTTGTGCATTTCATTTAGGAATTTGACCACTAGGTTCCGCATTAATCGAAAATATTGACGTACGTCAAATATTCCCCGCCTCTACGTTCTACACTCAAAGTAGTTAAGTTTATTTCAAGATATCAAATAGTTAATTATTTTCTTTCGTTAGACTGCTGGGGGGCACTTATGAACTCTACATTTATCGTTAACTTTGTGGGTAAGGCATCACCTTCAACCATCAAGCAACTTGCCGCTGTGACACATGAAAACGATGGTAAGTGGCTCATCAGTAAGGTCAACTTTATCGAAGACCAAGTTGCTGGAGTCATAAAGATTCAATTACCATCAAACCATGAACAATACGTAAAAGATGCATTCACAAGTAATCCGGATCTAATCGTTCAATTCGTGGATTCCGAACACACCCACAACTCACAAGACACTATCTATCAGGTTAGGCTAGACTCAGATGATCGTTCAGGAATTGTGAATGAGATAACTCACGTACTAGATAATCAGGGCATCAACATCTTAGATATGGATTGCCAACGTGTGTTTATCGCAGACGGAGGTGGAGTTAGTTCAAGCCTCTTCACCGCTAACATGGCGATAAAACTGCCCGTTGAGATCCAAATCAATGATGTCGCAAATGAGCTAGAATCGCTCAGCGAAGACACCAGAGTGATGGTAGAAAATTAAATCAAAAAAAGAGCAGCTTAAAGGCTGCTCTTTTTAAAGGAAACTAACTCACCGACCACTGAGAGAGTGAGCGTTTGAAATCTGAATAATCAAATTCATTCAGTTTTTCAACCTCTCCACTCGCACGTTCACAATATACCGATGGCATTTTTAAACCGTTAAACCAGTTTAGTTTCACCATGGTGTAGCCTGCGCTATCTAGAATGTGAAGGCGCTGACCTATCTGCAATGGGGTGTCGAAACTCGCTTCACAGAACTGGTCGCCAGCTAAGCATGAACATGAACCGATCACGTAATCATGTTCTCCCTCTTCTGAGGCTTCTAAGATTGAAGCTGGTTCATCATAGATAAGCGTGTCTAGGCGGTGTGCTTCTGTTGCAGAATCGACAATCGCTGTTTTCTTCACGTTCTCTACGATATCAACCACTGTTACCACAAGGTCGGTTGTCTTAGTGATGATTGCTTCACCGGGTTCTAGGTACATTTGAACGCCGTGCTTCTCAGAAAATGCTTTAAGCGCAAGGCCAAGCTTTTCAATGTCGTAACCCGGCCACGTAAAGAACACCCCGCCGCCCATACTTACCCAATCAAGCTTGTCTAGGTATTCACCAAACTGTTCTGAGATTGAATCTAATAGACCAATAAAAGCTTCTACATCTTTGTTCTCACAATTCATGTGGAACATCACACCATCAATACCTTCAAACACTTCAGGTTTGATGTGGTCAGCTTGAACACCTAAACGAGAAAACTGACGGGCTGGGTTTGCCAAGTCTTGCCCCGCATAGCTTACGCCAGGGTTAAGGCGTAGGCCAATTGATGCTTTACCTTCGATAATGTGTCGGTAAGCGGCTAGTTGAGACTGTGAATTGAAGATCATTTTGTCACAAATGTCCGCCACTTCTCGAACGTCATCTTCACTGTATCCGACACTGTATGCGTGAGTTTCTCCACCGAATGTTTCATGGCCTAATTTAACCTCATAAGGGCCGGAGCTTGTTGTTCCGTCTAAATAAGGCCTAATAATCTCGAAAACACCCCACGTCGAGAAACATTTCAGAGCAAGCACTAGCTTAACGCCAGAAATCTCTTTTAGCTGTTTTGCTTTCTCTAGGTTAGCAACAAGCTTGTCTTCGCTGATCATGAAGTAAGGCGTTTTCAATTCGCTTTTTTGCATTTTCTCTTCACCATAAAATCGAACAAAGCCGATGCATCAGCACCGGCTCTAAATTATCTAGGTAAATAAGAGCGAGTCGCTGCTTATTTGTTTAGCTCATGAATAACAGGAAGCCCCTGCCCTGCTTCTAGCTCTTGAACGTGCCAATCAAGTCCGATTTCAGGCATTGTTTCAAGGAACGGGTCTGGGTTTAGCTGTTCCATGTTGAACACACCTTTGTCCGCCCATTCGCCACGGAAGAACTGAAGTGCAGCCGTGATCGCTGGTACACCAGTGGTGTAAGAGATCGCTTGGTGCTCAACGTCTTCGTATGCCACTTCGTGATCAGCGTTGTTGTAGATGAATACGCTGCGCTCTTTTCCGTCTTTCTTACCTTGAACCCAAGTACCGATACACGTTAGACCGGTGTAGCCTGGTGCTAAAGAAGTTGGATCTGGTAGAAGTGCTTTCAGTACGTGCAGCGGCTGAACAACAGTACCGTCATGTAGTGTCAGCGGGTCTGGGCTAAGCAAACCGATGTCACGCATACAGTTGAAGTAGTTTAGGTACTTGTCACCAAAACCCATCCAAAACTCAATACGTTTTGCAGGGATGAATTCTTTCATTGAACGAACTTCATCGTGCGCCATTGAGTACACTTTATGGCTACCACAATTCGGGAATTCAAACTCAAGCATGCGTGCATGACAAGGTACTTGTTTCCACTCTTCATTTTCCCAGTAGAAAGAGTCACCTTGGATCTCTAGCATGTTCGTTTCTGGGTCGAAGTTCGTCGCGAATTTCTTACCGTGATCGCCAGCATTAACGTCCATTACGTCAATGGTATCAATCTCATCGAACAAATGCTTAACCGCGTAAGCTGCAAATACTGATACAACACCTGGATCGAAGCCCGCACCCAGAATACCGGTAATGCCCGCTTCTTCGAACTTTTCACGGTAACCCCACTGCCAATCATACGCTTGCGGTACTTGTTGGCCTTCAGAGCATAAATCTACCGCGACTGATGTATCTAGGTAAGACACTTTCGCTTGGTAACACGCTTCCATGATGGTCATGTTCACCCAAGGAGGACCCGCATTAATAACCAAGTCAGGTTTTACATCTTCAATAAGGGCAACAAGCGCTTCAACGTCATCAGCGTCTACCGCACGTGCTTCAAGTTTCTTCGAAGGATCTTTAAGGTTATTTTTCCCTTTGATCGATTCAATGATTTTTTCACACTTACTGATCGTGCGAGAAGCTAGTGTGATATCACCCAAAACTTCATTGTTTTGCGCTGCTTTATGTGCCACTACCCAGCCTACACCGCCGGCACCAATCTGTAGAATTGACATCGTTTATTACCCTTGTTGTTCTGCTAGCTCGGCTGCTAGCGTATCAATTTTTTTCAATAAAGACTCAAAGTCAGAGATCTTTAAGCATGGATTCAAAATAGTGAATTTAAGAGCGCTGCAGCCATCCACTACTGTTTCCCCAAGAACAGCGACACCACGAATCAGTGCCTCTAATCTTAGAGTTTGATTAAGTGAGTCTAAATCCGTGACGTGTTTACTTACAGAACGGAACAACACTGTAGAAAGTGATGGTTCAGCAAGTAATTCAAAACCTTCATGGTTCTTAATTAATTGTGAAACTTCAATCGTTTGAGCTAGCAAGTGATCGTACATTTTTCCCAACTCATAAGGCCCAACACTTTGCATCGTCATAAACACTTTTAGCGCATCAAAACGCTTGGTTGTCGCGATGGACTTGTCGACTAAGTTTGGTAGCTCGTCATGCTCTCGATTTAAATAATCTGCATGATGCAGCAAAAACTCAAAGTTAGATTTGTCTTTCAGTAGCAACGCACCACAACTGATCGTTTGATAGAAAAGCTTATGGAAATCAACGCTGACAGAATCGGCTTTTTCAATACCTTTCAAGCGATCTTTATGACTGCTTAAAATTAATGCGCCGCCATAAGCACTATCCACATGGAACCATAGTGACTCTTTATTAGCGATATCCGCAATTGCATCTAGATCGTCAATTGCACCATGGTCTGTTGTTCCAGCCGTACCAACCACTGCAAAAGGGAGCAAACCTTGCTGTTTAAGATTTTGTATTTCTTGCGCTAATTTATCTGCTTGAATCGTACCATTTGGATTGGTATCAATACAGCATACTGCCTTTTCACCTAATCCTAACAGAGACGCTGATTTTTGCACAGTGAAGTGAGATTTTTTAGAACATAGAATGCGTAGTTTTTCTGAATAGCTTGGTAGACCAAGTTCCTGAATTGAATGGCCATCGATCTTATTTGCAATCCAATCTCGCGCAAGCAACAGTCCCATAAGGTTACTTTGAGTACCGCCACTGGTGAAAATACCATCTGCGTCTTCACCAAGCTCATATTTCCTACACATCCAATCCACGACTTTTTGTTCGACGTATGTTGCCGAAGAAGCTTGGTCCCATGAATCCATAGATTGATTGAGGGAAGCGATCATCGCTTCTGCGGCGACGGCAGACATCAAAGGTGGAGTATGCAAATGAGCAATACAATCAGGGTGCTGAACAATGATGGAATTCTTAGCCACTAGCTCGGCAGCACCATCAATCACATCTTTTAAAGGCGCATTCTGATTATCTAAATCGACCGCGTTAATGGCGTTTTCTAACAGCTTAGGCTGTACTCCAGAATATGGCGCATCAATTTGTTCAAAAACGGATTTCATCGCGTTAGTCGTATGGTTCATCACAGATGCAAATTCATCGCTACCTGTTTGCCCGACTTGGATGAAATGCTTTTTCCATTCCTGGTTCTTTTCTTCGGCATTAAGTAACGATCCACCAGCATTAAGGATTGCCTCTTCAAATACTCTTAACGCAAAGTCAATTTGCTCGAAGGAGATAATCAAAGGTGGAAGGAATCGAATCACAGAACCATCACGGCCGCCTTTCTCAACCATCAAGCCACGCTCTAACGCTGCTCGTTGAATAGCTAATGTAAGATCACCATCAGAGCTCGGCTCACCGAACTTATTCAACGATCCATCAGCCTTCTTGATTTCGACGCCAAGCATTAACCCTTTTCCACGAACTTCAGCAATACAGTTCACGCGTTTTTGGATGCTTTCTAAACCTAGTCTTAGATACTGACCAGCAATATTCGCATGCTCGACTAATTCATCTCGCTCAATGATTTCCAAAGCCTTAGCGCCGGAAACCATAGCAAGTTGATTGCCACGAAATGTACCGGTATGTTCACCAGCTTTCCAAGTATCGATTTCTTTATTAAACACGAGAATCGACATCGGTAAACCACCACCGATCGCCTTCGAAAGACATAGAATATCTGGTGATACACCTGATTCTTCAAAAGCAAAACGGTGACCTGTTTTGCCGACGCCACATTGAATTTCATCAAAAATCAACAGTATCCCGTGCTCATCACAGATGCGGCGTAATCCACGCATCCATTCGACAGGCGCAGGAATCACACCACCTTCACCTTGGACTGGTTCAACAATAATCGCAGCAGGTTTCATTATGCCCGCTTCGTCATCATTCAATAGGCGCTCAATATAACGAATGCTTGCCGTTGCACCCGCTTCACCGCCAAGTCCAAACGGACAACGTAGGTTATACGGGAATGGCATAAAGTGTACGTCGGACATAAGTCCGGTGCGACGCTCTTTTGTACCAAGGTTACCCATCATTCCCATCGTGCCATTCGTCATACCATGGTAGGCACCGCGGAATGCGAACATGGTGTTTCGTCCGGTAGTTTGCTTGGCTAGTTTGATTGCCGCTTCAACCGCATCAGCGCCTGATGGGCCACAAAACTGAATAGCAGAGTTGTTAGAGAAGTTTTCCGGCAGGAAAGCTTTCACTTTTTTAATAAAGTTGTCTTTCGCTTTCGTTGTGATATCTAGCGTTTGATACGGTAACCCAGAGTCTAATTGCTCTTTCAGAGCTTGGTTGATTTCTGGGTGGTTATAACCAAGTGCTAGTGTGCCTGCGCCGGCAAGACAATCCAGAAAGATTTGACCTCTAGTGTCTTCTACGAGCGCACCATAAGCTTTTTTGATAGCGATAGGTATGCGGCGAGGGTAAGAACGAACTTCAGACTCATGCTGTTCTTGTTCTAATAAAATAGCATCGGGAGTCAGGTCATACGTTCCTTCAACAACAGGAACAGCAGTTGAAAAAGAGTTTGCGATAAAATTTGTATCGACTTCAAAGGCAGTGCTCATAAAAAATCCCTTGAATTTATGTGTACCCATCGTTCATAGCATTAGTAAAGATAAGGTACAGCTAAACACCCAAACTTGATAAATAACAAGTACGGGAAACATGCCATCGTTAAGAGACAGCTAGAATGTATTAGCGAGTTTTCAAGGTTCAGTAATAGTACTGTTTTGAAGGATCGGACAGTTGTGTAGAACTTGTCCTACAGGAAGTGCAAAGCTGATTAGCAAAGTTAAGTTTAGTGAGTTCAATGTTGGGTTTCCCATTAACATGACGTACTGCGTCATAAGTATCCCGTCTATCAGCTAAAGGACTAGCTGATACCTACCCTACGCAATGTCACAATCAGCTTGAATGGTCACTGCGCGTATCCCCCAGAATGCGATATTTTTGCTACCTCCGAGATTGCGCAGAAAAATATCATAAATTGAAATGAACTAGCAATAGTTTTTAATAATAGCTTTATAAATAATTCTTAGAGAGTTGTGCTAGTTCACTGTTCTTAAGGCCTCAAACACAATGCGATGAGTCTACCAGTGCACTAAAAGTAAGTGGAAGCGAAAGATGAAATGCAAAAAAGCCTGAACATTTCTGTTCAGGCTTTTTTAATTTGGAGCGACACACGAGGTTCGAACTCGTGACCTCAACCTTGGCAAGGTTGCGCTCTACCAGCTGAGCTAGTGTCGCATTGCTTAATCGTATTTATTAAGACTTTAATAGATGGTGCCCCGGGCCGGACTTGAACCGGCACAGCGCGAACGCCGAGGGATTTTAAATCCCTTGTGTCTACCAATTCCACCACCAGGGCACGCAATTTTTTATTGCGATGCCGATTACTGAAAAGTAAAACACCATCTTAATGTTGATGCCAATCAACATTACAAAATTTGGAGCGACACACGAGGTTCGAACTCGTGACCTCAACCTTGGCAAGGTTGCGCTCTACCAGCTGAGCTAGTGTCGCATTTCATTATTCTCCTCTAAAATCAGGAGAGATAATGGAGGCGCCTCCCGGAGTCGAACCGAGGTCCACGGATTTGCAATCCGCTGCATAGCCACTCTGCCAAGGCGCCTTAGTAACACCGTTTGAATCGCTAACTCGCTCTCCTCTCGGGTACGGGATGCATTCTACGGAATCGATGAGTTGAGTCAACACTAAATTTGTATTTTTTGAATCGTTTGAGTAGATTTTGTTCGAAAGTGCAAAAACTGGTGATTTCGTTAGCGAAAAACCACTCAGGAGTGGCTAGTTAATTGATCTACTTCACACTTAAAGCTGGAGTATTACTTTCGTTCCAAGAATAACTCCATCCCTGCAAGATCAAAAAAGCGAGCCTAAGCTCGCTTTTCATTAATGATGCTGTTCGTCTAACAAATCGTCTTTGGCTGCCATTAGATATTGTGCCATCGACCAATAAGTCAAAATGGTTGCAATATAGAGCGCTCCATACCCAACCCAAATCATCCAATCGTCATATCGCCAGATCAACACCCATAGTGCAAACATCTGAGAAACGGTTTTGACTTTGCCTACCCAAGAAACTGCAACACTTGCACGTTTCCCTATTTCTGCCATCCATTCGCGTAATGCTGAAATGATAATCTCACGTGCGATCATAGTAACAGCTGGAATGGTCACCCAAATTGAATGATAGTGTTCGGTGATCAAGATAAGCGCAGTAGCCACTAAAACTTTGTCAGCAACAGGGTCAATAAAGGCGCCAAATCGAGAGGTTTGACCTAGCTTTCTCGCTAACATTCCATCTAGCCAATCAGTAAACCCTGCGACCCAAAATACCATCGCCGCTGCAAACGGGGCCCACTCATAAGGAAGATAAAAAACAACTACAAAGACAGGGATGAGAAATAATCTCAGTAGGGACAAAATGTTAGGTATATTCAAACGCATATTATTGGGCTCTTATCGATTGCGCGTTTATGGTGCGGGATTTTTACTATTGTTTCAATGCTTGATAAATGTTTTCTGCCAAAGAATGGCTAATACCCGGCACTTTGGCTATTTCTTCGACACTTGCTCTCTTTAACTCTTGTAAACCACCCATATATTTTAAAAGTGACTGCCTTCTTTTAGGCCCTACACCTTCAATTCCTTCTAAAGCACTTGTTCTGCGGGTTTTACCTCGCTTCGCTCGGTGCCCAGCGATAGCATGATTGTGGCTTTCGTCGCGAATATGTTGAATTAAATGTAAAGCTGGCGCGTCACTTGGCAAATTGAATTCTTCGCCGTCTAACGTAATCAGGGTCTCTAAACCAGGTTTTCGTGTCACACCTTTCGCGATACCAATCATATTGGGCGTTTTTGGCCAGTCACCCCAATACTGTGCGATGATCTCATGCGCCCGATTCAACTGCCCTTTACCACCATCAATAAAGATAATGTCTGGAATCTTATCGACATCAAGTTGCTTCGAGTACCTTCGCTCCAGTGCTTGCCCCATTGCGGCATAATCATCGCCCCCGGTAATACCTGAGATATTATATCGGCGGTATTCAGGTTTAACTGGCCCTTCATTATTGAAGACAACACAAGACGCTATCGTACTTTCTCCCATCGTATGGCTGATATCGAAACATTCCATGCGGGTGATCGAATCGATTGCCAACACCTCTTGCAGCTCCTTGAAGCGTTGGTTAATCGTCATCTTATGGTTTATTTTGGTCGTGATT
The DNA here is from genome assembly GCF_043642225.1 of Vibrio profundi. GTDB lineage: Bacteria > Pseudomonadota > Gammaproteobacteria > Enterobacterales > Vibrionaceae > Vibrio > Vibrio profundi_A. Next base: position 274,221 of record NZ_JBHZSF010000002.1, read on the forward strand.
GCAGTTAACGCATTCGTATTAGCCAACTTCAAATAACGAGCCCGGGTACTTGTCGGGTTCACATGGAAATGAATCTTTCGTCCGGCTACCTCAGTGAGTGCCGATTGAAGCGGTGTAGTATCATCAAACAACCCTTCGTTTAGGATCAAGCGAGTCGGTATCGAGCGCGCTTCATTATGTGCAAGGTAATACTGAGTTAAGAAGCTTTCGAATACTTCTTCACGCTCAGTGTTATGAGGAATTTTAGGGAAATGGCTTCTGCTCCCCAAAACTTTTCCCTGGCGAATCATTAATATATGGATGCAGGCAATGCCATTTTCCTGAGCAAAACCCAGCACATCCATATCTTCCATCGTATCTTCTGAAACGAACTGCTGTTCTTGAACACGACGGATTGCTTGAATTTGATCGCGAAAGCTCGCTGCATCCTCAAACCTAAGCTCACGACTCGCTAACTCCATTTTTTCTATCAGGGTTTCAAGAACTAATTTGTCTTTCCCCTTAAGAAAAAGTTTTACGTAATTAACGAGCTCTGCGTATTCTTCATCGGATATAACACTGCTGACACAAGGCGCAGCGCATCGACCAATTTGGTACATTAAACACGGACGGGTTCGATTGGCGTAAACCGTGTCTTCACACTGACGCACAGGAAAGATTTTCTGAATTAGGTGTAAAGTCTCACGCACAGCGCCAGAGTCTGGGTAAGGTCCAAAGTACTCACCTTTCTTCTTTTTTGCGCCACGATGCATCGACAGCCTAGGATGTTTATGGCCGCTAATGAAGATATATGGGTAGGACTTATCATCTCGGAGTAGCACATTATATTTCGGCAAATACTGCTTAATATAATTGTGTTCCAGGATCAGGGCTTCAGTTTCCGTATGTGTAATCGTGACATCGATTTTGTTTATATGGCTGACTAGTGCACGAGTTTTTTCACTATCGACTTTTTTACGGAAATAACTGGAGAGTCTTTTTTTGAGGTCTTTTGCTTTGCCGACATAAATAACAACAGCCTCGGCGTTATACATTCGATAAACGCCAGGCTGATTTGTTACTGTCTTCAGAAATGTTACTGAGTCAAACGAGGGTGTCACTACAAGGTCTCAGTGTCTAACATTCCATGTCGAATGGCTAAGTGAGTCAGTTCAACATCACCGCTGATGTCTAGCTTGCTAAACAATCTATAACGATAGCTATTTACTGTCTTTGGACTTAGATTTAGCTGTTCTGAAATATCCGTCACTTTCTGACCTTTCGTAATCATCATCATAATTTGAAGTTCACGTTCAGATAAGTCTGCGAATGGGTTTTCAGAAGCAGGAGAAAACTGGCTAAGAGCCATCTGCTGCGCTATTTCTGGTGAGATGTATCTCTGGCCACTATTTACGACACGAATCGCATTGACCATTTCATCAGGACCCGCACCTTTGGTTAAATAACCAGCGGCACCGGCTTGCATCACTTTCGTTGGAAACGGATTTTCCGTATGAACAGTTAAAACGATGATTTTCACATCTGGATTAAAACGCAGGATCTTTTTGGTTGCTTCTAAGCCACCGATACCCGGCATATTCATATCCATTAAAATGACATCGGTATGATTACTCCGACACCATTTTGCTGCATCTTCACCGCTTTCAGCTTCCCCTGCTACGTTCATTCCACGGACGTCTTCAATAATACGTCGTATCCCTGTGCGAACCAGCTCGTGATCATCTACAAGGAAAACATTTATCAAACTTGTATCTCCACACTATTAATTGGCTCTGCAACCACCATGAAATCAGTGGATAGCAGTATAGCTGTCTATTTTAACGCACTTTTAAAAAAAAGCTTACTCTGAATATGTGCTCAAACGCAAAGTTTAGCAAGAACTTATTTACGATTTAACCGCGTTAAAAATAAGTCTATCAATAAATCAACACGTTATAGCACTGGCGATTAAAATGTCACACCGTCTGCCCTTTTGCAACATATGCAACCAAAGTAATCCGAATATTGTCATAGCGGCTCAAAAATCATACAAGTTTTAACCGTATCAATTCATTTACCGACTAATAGTCGAATTTTCTCTGCTAATAAAAAAGTGATTTGTTACTATCAATCCTCTTCTACAGCAGAGTAAAACACTTGAACATCCACCAAGGCTTCGTACTAACAAGACAAGCCCGAGACTACTCGGGGGCAACGCATATTGATCTATGGTTGAGCACGCCAGCAGGCCCAACTCTCTTAACGATCCTCAATGAAAAGCCCGTATTCTTCGTAGAGCAATCCCAGCAAAGCTCTGTTCAAGCCCTCGCTCAAAAAGAAAATATACAATGTGAGTTAAAACCACTGTCAATCACCACGTTTGAACATGAACCGCTTTCAGCGTGCTACTTTGAACTAAACCGCGTAGCGATGAACTTTGCTCAAGTGCTCCACGCTGAAGGAATTCTAACTTTCGAAAGTGACATTAAGCTTGCAGACCGTTACTTAATGGAGCGCTTTATCAAAGGAAGCATTGAGTATTCTGGTATCGAAACATGTAAGAATGGCTTTTCTCATTTCAGTCAGGTTAAGTGCCGCTCGGGTCAGTACTTACCAACACTGTCAGTTGTCTCATTAGATATTGAGTGCTCAGAGAAAGGAATACTCTATTCCATTGGCTTAGATAGTAAGTTAGATAGCCGCGTCATCATGATCGGAGACGTCCAGCCTTCAGAGACACCCATCCAATGGGTTAAAGATGAAAAAGCGCTGTTAGAAGCGATGGTAGATTGGTTCACTCAATTCGACCCAGATATCATCATAGGCTGGAACGTGATCGACTTCGACTTTCGTTTACTCCACAAACGCGCAGATTGGCACAACTTAAAATTGAAAATGGGACGAAACCGTCAGCCAAGCTTCTTTCGAAGTTCAGCGCAAAGCCAACAAGGCTTTATCACAATCCCAGGGCGTGTGGTACTAGATGGTATCGATACGTTAAAGACCGCTACCTACCACTTCCGTTCATGGTCGTTAGAGTCTGTATCACAAGAAATGCTTGGTGAGGGGAAAGACATACATAACGTCCATGACCGAATGGACGAAATCAATCGAATGTATCACCACGATAAGCCTTCACTGGCGAAATATAACCTCCAAGATTGCGTGTTGGTCAACCGTATTTTTGAACATACTCACCTGATAGACTTTGCCATCGAACGTTCAAGGTTAACCGGTGTAGAACTGGATCGCATTGGAGGTTCGGTTGCTGCTTTTACCAACCTTTACTTGCCCCAAATTCATCGCTCAGGTTATGTTGCGCCGAATCTAGCTCCAGAAAATTGGCTAGCGAGCCCTGGCGGCTATGTGATGGACTCCATTCCTAACCTGTATGATTCCGTGCTTGTTCTCGACTTTAAAAGCCTATACCCGTCTATCATTCGCTCATTCTTGATTGATCCAATGGGCCTAATTGAAGGGTTACAGCTAGAAATAGGCAAAGACTCAGAGCAAGCTGTACCCGGTTTCCGTGGAGGTCAATTTCATCGTGATAAGCACTTTCTGCCTAAAATGATCGAAGACTTGTGGGCTGCTCGTGACGTAGCAAAGCGCAATAATGAGCAAGCTTTTTCTCAAGCTATAAAGATTATTATGAATTCTTTTTATGGCGTTTTAGGCTCTTCCGGTTGCCGATTCTTTGATACTCGCCTTGCATCATCGATCACGATGCGTGGACACGAAATCATGAAGCAGACGAAGGTACTCATCGAGGACAAGGGTTATCAAGTTATCTACGGAGATACGGATTCTACATTTGTATCTTTAAATGGCAGCCTAACGCAAAATGACGCTGATAAGATTGGCCATGAGTTGGTCGCTTATATTAATGAGTGGTGGACAAATCATCTCAAGACCGAATACAACCTCACCTCAATATTGGAGCTTGAATACGAAACTCATTATCGTAAATTTTTGATGCCGACTATTCGCGGTTCAGAAACCGGTTCAAAAAAGCGTTACGCGGGCCTGATTGGAGAGGGGAAACATGAACGAATCATCTTTAAAGGACTTGAAAGCGCCAGAACCGACTGGACACCACTTGCTCAAAAATTCCAGAAGACCCTGTATGAAATGGTATTTCATGGTCAAGAACCCAGTGAGTATGTCCGGACATTCGTAGAAGATACCGCCGATGGAAAATACGATGACTTACTGACTTACCAGAAAAGGCTTCGTCGAAAACTGCGTGAATATCAAAAGAACGTGCCGCCCCAAGTACGCGCCGCACGCTTAGCAGATGAATTCAATAGCAAACTTGGTAGGCCATTGCAGTATCAAAACAAAGGTCGAATTGAGTACTTAATTACGTTAAACGGTCCTGAGCCCAAAGAGTACAGACAGAGTGCCATTGACTATCAACATTATATTGATAAACAGCTCAAGCCGGTAGCGGAGGCAATCCTGCCGTTTATTGGTTTGGATTTCGAGCAGATTTGTGCGCCTCAACTTGGCTTATTCTAACTGATTGACGCTTTACGATTTGTCGCCAAACAATAATCAATGAACTTATCTTTGAGTAAAGAGCGACTAAAGAGCCAGCCCTGAACTGAGATATCATTGCTTTTAGGTATCTCAGCCAATTGCTCATTGGTTTCAACCCCTTCGACGACCACTGCGATATCTAACTGAGCGGCGATCGATATAATACTCGCGAACACTTTCCGCCCTTTATCAGTATCCAGTGCCAGAATAAACGACCGGTCGACCTTGATAGCATCAATATCGAAACGATTTAAGTAACTCAAAGAAGAAAAGCCGGTGCCAAAATCATCAATGTAAACCTTTACTCCCAATAAGTGCAGGCGATTAAATGCCATAACCAGCGCCTGCTCATCAACCAAAAGTGTCTCTTCGGTAATTTCTATGTTTACTTGATTGGCAACAGGTGCGATTACCTCAACAATCCGGTCCATGATTTCAACATCAACTAAAGTTTGTGGTGTGATATTCACGCTTACCGGCACATAGTTACCTTGTCGATTCCATTCTTGAATATCTTTCGCAACCTGTTTGAATACCCAGATATCTAAGTCTTTCATTAACCCGGCTTTTTCAAACCATGGCAAAAAATCCCCAGGGTAGATCAGTTTATCAGTGTCCCCTCTAGCTCTAACTAATGCTTCGCACCCAACTACTGCTCCCGTTAAAGGAGACACCTGCGGTTGGTATTCCATACAAAACTCTTTTCGGCTGATCGACTCGAGTTTATCTTCTACTTTTGAGACTGACTTTTCCTCTTTTTGAGCCACTACAATCGGGTCATCATTCAACAGTTCTGCTTCTTCTTGGCGACGCATATAGGTGGTGTCTAGAAACGGAAAATGTATTTTCCGATTCCCATAGACTTTGTTTAACCCGCGAACCGCAGGGAGGTACAACAAGCAACCTAAACAGACATTAATAATTTGCAGCAGTACCGCTCCCCAATCCCCGTTCGTTGATATCCACGCATTAATTAACACCGGACTATTGAACGGAACAGACACACTGGGCGAAGTCACCCAGCCGGCAGAGATGGCAAACATCGACACACATACATGCATGATAGGGGTGAGCATAAAAGGCAGAAACAAGCGTGGGTTAAATATGATCGGCAAACCAAAAAGAAGAATTTCGTTTACGTTGACGAGCCCAATAGGAATACTGGCAAGTGCAATGATTTTCAACGCGCGTTGCTCAGAGAAAAGAAGTAATGCCAGCACCAGAGAAAGCGTTGCACCGCTTCCTCCAATGAAAACAAACGCCCCCATGAAGGAAAGGTTCATATGGTATGCCCCTTCCCCACCCGCTAGGAAAATAGAGTAATTCAAGTTACTTGCTTCTTGGAGAAATTCCACCAAAGGTAGCAGCGCATAATAGCCATGCACGCCAATGAACCATAAAGCTGAATTTAGCGCTGCAAACACAACCCCAAAAGTGAGTGGCTCATTGGCATAATCTAATATGATGAAAGAGAGCAAGTGACGCTCAACCACCAACGAGAAGATCGCCGTATTGATAAAGATAACAGCGATGCCAGTCACCAAGGCAGGAATCACAAGGTTAAGGGACTCTTTTACTATCTTTCCGCCACTGTTTGAGGCCGTAATTCTCAAGCTACGATATTTGAGAAGCTTCGCCAAAATAGGGGTCGCATAAAGGGGAGTAATTATCGCGATGATGATATTGAAGGTTTGAATCACCTCTTTGCTTGGTAGGATTTCTCCAATGACCACAAGATAGAGGACGGATAACAAAGCAATAGGAGGGCGAGGTAGTTTCCATTGCATCGCCAATACATAGGAAAGTGCTGTTGTCATCAAATAAGGAAAAAAAGCCGCGACTGAATCATGAATCTGGTAGAAGAGAGTAACCCACGCCGTTCTTCCCCCTGAAAAAAACTCACCAATGCTTGCAAAAAACAGGGCGAAAGAAGAAAGCATCAAGCAGGGTAATAGCCATATCATACCCTCTCTGAGCGCTTGCAATGAAGGCACTATAAATTTGAGAGTGACTCGTTCTATACTTCCCCATGCCATCGTCGTACTTACCGCTCTCGATCCCATCGCAGCCTCAAGATTTACTAACCTTTTTATAAGTTAGCATATCTCAGTTACTTTACACGGAGCGCGACCGAAAATTAGAGCCCGCTCTAACCGATGCGAAATTCCGTTTTTTGGTATTGCTTAACCAGCCAATCACCAAACGCATCTAGAATTCCGATGACCGATCGTTTTTGAATCAAACGCCCAGACAGCAATATACCCAAACGTTCGATTTCTACTTTTTTATCCGGATGATATTTCAAAAACTGAGCGCCACATTCAATAGGATCATCGAACCAGTTTTTGTCTTTGTACATGATCAGAGAATAACTCGCTCTGAGCAGTTTTTTAGCAATAATGACTTGCGCATTCACTTGCTCTTGCGGGGTCGCAGAACGGGCTATTTTATTGCGATATACCGCAAGCCAATCTTCTACATCCATGTTCCAATGTTTAGCGATTTCCCAACTAGTTTCAAACTCACCGTAACAGTCAGACAAGTCCTCACCTTCAACACAGACGCAGCAGTGTTTCAGCATGAAACCCCACGTAAAAATATTTTCAAAATTGACAATATCACTAACCAAAGCGGTTTTTATTGAAACCTGAGTAACTTGAGGGAAGCTCTTTTGAAAGCGCCACTTGATGGTATTCAGTAAGGTTGTTCTATTTTCTGAAAAATCACGCTCTGTCACGACCACGACATCGAGGTTAGAACGCCCTACCACTGCAGTTTTGCGCGCAACACTGCCATAGACATACACGCTGTGTAAATTAGAACCCAGACCGCTTTTTAAAAAACGAATGAGATCACTCACTACAGGTTGGAACTCAAGTTGAAAAGGAGTTCGAGAGTTGATTACAGGTAAAACCATCGCGGATCAAATAATTAAGAAGCTAAGGACTAGGTCACTTATGATCGCCTAGCTGACTTTATGAATCAAGTTATTCCTATTTGTACCCTCCCCTTGATATAATCACCGGATAGACCCAAAAAGGACAAACACAAAATGCCTAGAGCAAGTGAAATTAAAAAAGGTTTTGCCATCGATGTAGACGGCAAAACTCTACTCGTTAAAGATATCGAAATCACAACACCTGGTGGCCGCGGCGGTCAAAAAATTTACCGCTTCCGTGGTAACGATGTTGCGACAGGCGTAAAAACAGAAGTACGCCACAAGGCAGACGAAATCGTTGAAACTATCGACGTAACAAAACGCGCAGTAATGTTCTCTTATGTTGATGGCAACGAGTACATCTTCATGGATAACGAAGATTACACTCAGTACATCTTCAACGGCGAAATGATTGAAGACGAGCTATTGTTTATCAACGAAGAAACTCAAGGCATGTACGCGATTTTAATCGACGGCAATGCAGCAACACTAGAGCTACCAACTTCAGTAGAGCTAGTTATCGAAGAAACTGATCCTTCAATTAAAGGGGCTTCTGCTTCTGCTCGTACTAAACCTGCTCGCTTTGCTACAGGTCTAACAGTACAAGTGCCAGAATACATTGCGACTGGCGATAAAGTGGTTGTTAATACCGCTGAACGCAAATACATGAACCGCGCAAGCTAAGGTTAGTCATGAGTGATTTAATGTCTTACGACGATGCTATTGATACGGCTTACGATATCTTCCTCGAGATGGCACCAGATAATCTAGAGCCAGCAGATGTGATTTTATTTACTGCTCAGTTCGACGATCGAGGTGCAGCTGAGCTAGTGGAAACTGGTGATGACTGGGTTGAGCACGTTGGCTTCGAAGTAGACAAAGAAACTTACGCAGAGGTTCGCATTGGCTTAGTAAACGAAGCGGACGATGTTTTAGACGACGTCTTTGCTCGTATGTTAATTAGCCGTGACCCTGACCATAAGTTCTGTCACATGTTGTGGAAACGCGACTAATACTTACCCCACCAGCTCAATCTCAGGTTGAGCTGGTATTTTTCCTATCTCAACACCTACAAAAATTATGACCAAAGCGAAAACCGACACACTTTCGAAAGGCTATGCCTGTATTGGACTAATCAATCCTAAGACCCCAGAAAACGTGGGTTCCGTGATGCGTGCTGCAGGTTGCTATGGCGCAAATTCCGTGTTTTACACGGGTACGCGATACGATCATGCTCGCCAATTCCACACAGATACCAAAGAAAAGCACCTAGAATTGCCACTTATAGGTGTCGAAGATCTCAAAGAAATCATTCCCGTGGGCTGTGTGCCTATTGCCGTCGATCTAATTGAAGGCGCGAAGCCGTTGCCAGATTACAAACACCCGCCTCGTGCTTTTTATATCTTTGGTCCTGAAGATGGAACATTGAAGAAAGAGATTACTGACTTCTGTAGAGAGACGATTTATGTACCCACTAATGGCTGCATGAACCTCGCCGCTGCAGTAAACGTGATTCTGTATGATCGAATGGCGAAGGGTGACAATTATTCTAATCACCTGAAGGTGACATAAACAGACCAGTATTTTAGTTGGAATCAAAAAACCTGCATTTAAGCAGGTTTTTTATTTTTACCAGTTTAGCTCTTTTATCAACGCCAATACATCAAAGCTTAATCATAATAGTTTGGAGACATACGCATTCCTTTAGCATGAGCTGGGTCATGCTGGATCCACAGTTTCGTTGGTGTATTGTCTAAAATATTATCAACGCGAGCAAATGAACTGATGGTTGCTTTCTTTTCGTTCCAAACTGGAATCCCGTATGTATCCCGATTACCTTGGTAATGATACAGATCCCCGCTCAGTAAAATAGTACCTGTATTTTTCAGCTTCACTAACAATGATTGATGCCCAGGAGTATGACCTGGAGTACTCAAAATAATTACAGAATCATCGCCAAATACGTCGTGGTCACCATTCAATCCAAGATACGATTCTTTTTCCAATTTAGAATAATAAGTCGGGTTAAAACCATAGTTGGCCGCTTGTTCAGAAAACGCGACGTCGTATTCAACTTTTTGCATCAAAAGCGTACTCTTTTCAAAGTAATTCGCGTTACCACTATGGTCCATGTGCAAATGTGAAGGAGCAAAATAAGTCACATCTTCTGGTTCAATCCCCAACTCTTGGAGCTGAGACAGCATCGTTTTATCAACCTTTAAGTGAAAGGCGCCATTACCTGCCAGCTGCCCTTCTGGATCTTTTGAAATACCGTCTTCCAAACCAGCATCCCAAACTAAAGTACCTTTGCTCGGATGCTTAATTAAATAACACGGTACCGCCAGATCCATCGTGCGCTCTTTCTCTTCTAGTGGATTGAACAACTTCAGGTTTCGCGCTTGAATCGTTCCGCAGTCAATCACATAGAGCTTTAAATCAGCATCACTTTCAATATTGAGTCTTTCTATGGAATAGGTACTTCCCGCTATCGCCGGCAAACTCAGAGCCAAACTTGCCATAGCTGTTGCGATACTACGTTTCTTCCAAAGTGTTGTTATAAGGTTATGATTTTGCATTACTTTCTCCTTCTTAACTAAGGGATCGTATGCATAACCGAAAGCAAATAAAAGTGATGTATTATCACTATAAAGATTACGAACTAGAAACTCGTTCAACCTTTCATTATTTTAATATTCAACATGTTAGCGAACTTGTTCTAACATTCGACTTAATATATCCAGTTCCACTTGAACGACCTTATTAGGATAAGTGGAGGTCACTCTCTGTATCATTGCTTGGGCTTCTAAAAGGTCGCCAGTCTTGATTAACCAGTAAATACTTTCCAGTGATAACATCTGATCGATACGAATAGAGCCTTTCACTTTGTTGATTTCAATCGCCTCCTCAAGCGCTTTAAGCCTCACATGGGGTTCTACCCCAACACTTCGGCTGAGCGTTATAAGAGACCCGATGCTTTGTTGGTCATAACTTAAAGCACCACCCCATTCAATGTTCATGTTTTGTGATTTTGAATGCCACGGCGGAACCCCTGATTCTGGAACGACGACTTCATTCATAAGCTCTTGGTAACCTAACCGATAGTTAAGATACTCTAGGTAGTAAGCCGTTTCTTTCGCAAACTCGAACCAAGAGTAGTTAGAATCAATAACCTTGGAATAGCTGCTATTCTTCAGATGCTGGTTGGCGAGAGCGAGTTCACCTTCTGTCATATACAAGTTAGCAAGCCATACATTGGAGAGTGCTTGAACAATCGCGTCTTTAGAACTCGTGAGAAGGTTTAGCAATTTTCCTTTCGCAACATCCCCTTCCCCCAACTCTGCTTGGCAAATGGCATATTGTAGAACGCTCCATTCATGTGAAGGCTCTATCGTGTATGAAGCAGCGAAGTAATGTTGTGCTAACTCGCACCCTTGTTGATTTAGTGCGTGCTGCCCCTTTGCATATTCGTGCATTGCATCAACTTTGAATGTGTACTTAGGGAGATCTTCAACGATCTCTTTTGGGCGCAATGTTCTCACTATCATCGAGGCAATACTTGGCATTGAAAGCGCCAGATCTTCTTTCTCAACCTCGCCTTTCACTTCATGAAGATCAGAGTCTAAAACCTTATACATCAAGCGTTGTTTACCATTGCCTAAATACACTGACGCTTGTATCACGACATCGACAGCTGAATCTTGGAACGTTTTTTGTGTCCACTTATCTATATCGTTATTGAAAGGCGTAACACTGCTAGGCGGATAAACTTGGATACTTGAAGACAGCATTAAGTCTGTCGCCAACATGTCACTTAACCCATACTCGACCCATTGGTAAGAAGACAAGCGTGTATGGTTTTGGAATGGCAAGACCATAACCTTGACGTTACGGTCAGAATAATCGATACCTGTACGCATCAAAGTAAGACAGCCGACGACAACTACGCAAACAAAAGCCACAATAGCCATCAGACGACCGCGAGGTAAAGACTTAGTTGGCTCAAAGGATTTGATTGGAACAAGCCATTTATAGCCTTGATTCGGTACGGTCCGAATGTAGGTAGGATTAGAGGCGGAATCGCCTAAGATTTTTCGCAGTTCAAGAATGCTCTGTGAAAGAGACCGCTCTCGGTATTCTCCATTAGACCAAAGCGCATCCAATAACTCTTCTTTCGAAACAACCCTTTCTGGGTTTTCAACAAAATAGCAAAGCAACTGCAGAACTTTATTACGCACTGGAACAATAGAACCATTGGCAGAAAGCACTTCTTTTTCGGTATCCAAGGTATATTCATTAAAACAGTACATAAGAACCAAACAATCAAACACTTAAATAGAATGTCATGAAGGTTATCTTTTATAAAATACAAATACAATGTGGGTTCGGTACAACTTCCCTCTTCCTGGACAATAAATGTGGTTAAGACTTCGCTTTAATCCATACGGATAAAATAACCAAATTTGACTTTATTTGTAGTTTCTTGATTTGAATTTTAACTTATTTTCAGTCATTTGGTTTGCTCATAGCGCAATTACACTTCATTTTGATTTCACCCAATCAAAAAGGAATGAATGATGATTAAACAAACAATGCTCTGCACCTGCGCACTTGCTAGCAGCTTTTCTTTAGCGAACATGGCTAATGCTCAAGATAACTTAGTGTTAGTCCATGGAGCACATTTCGGGGCTGGTTCATGGGAAACAGTAACGGCGTCACTTCCAAAGAACATTCAAACTCTAGCCGTAGACCTGCCAGGTAGAAGTGAATCTGAAAACGCTGAACACATCACGCTAACAAGCTCAGCCGAGGCGCTTTGTTTTGAGCTACAAAATCTTCGTGGCAACATTCACCTAGCTGGGCATAGCCAAGGAGGCGCGGTAATCAACCAAGCTGTAGGGTTATGTCCTTCAACAGACATTAAGTCGATTACCTATATCACTGCCGTCGCACCTCAAATTGGTGAGAGTGCATTCAGCTCGCTCAATAAAAATGACGAAGAAAACTATTTCAAAGGCGTGAGCTACAATGAAGCAACCCATCGAATGGTCATTAGCGACAACGCTAACTTTGCAAAGACATTCGCACAAGATGCTACCTATCAACAAAGCGCGTTGTTAGCCACTTTATCAAAGTCCGAACCCGCTCATATCGCGGAAGACAACATCAGTTTCAAACAAAGCGATATGGATAAGATTGAGAAGCACTATGTGTTTGCTAACCAAGATGCGATCATTTCATTGGCTTCACAACTCAAAATAGCCAAGAACGCGGGGATAGATAGTGTTTATGCACTGAATACCGGGCATTTGCCAATGCTAACGGACAGTGAAGGACTAAGTGATATTCTGAACACCGTTGTGTCTCAACAACGCTAGTTGGAGCTATTCTCTGGTGTTTCATAGCGAGCACCCTACCCCTTTCTTCGGAGTATGGTGCTCATACCTATTGCAAGTCGAAAAGCTAACATCAGAAAATGCTTGATGGCTCAACATGTGATAAACAAATAGTTATAAGGTCGTTAAGGATTAACAAGTCCATGGATAAACTTACTCACTACAAGAGCTATACAGCCATTGTTGAAAAAGGAAGCTTAAAGAAAACGGCCGACCACCTAAATTTGAGTGCATCTACCGTAAGTAAACATTTGACTGCACTAGAGCAGTATTACAACGTCAACTTGGTGATTAGAAGCCCTCACCACATCAGGATCACGCCTGAAGGGAAGCTGTTTTACGAAAACAGTAAAGCAGTCATGAATTTTTTTGTGAACGCAGAGCGCCAATTTCAAACGCCTTCAACCGGTACGCGAACGATTAGAATCACCATATCTCAGGTGTTGAGCCAAGGGTACTTTCTCAGCGGATTAAGCGCGTTTTCTACAGCCCACCCACATATCAAACTCGATGTCATTGTATCGAATTCAAATCTCGACTTAACAAAAGGCGACATTGATTTTGCATTTCGCGGGGGACCACTTGCCGATTCTCAAATGCATGCCATCCAATTGTTTAAGTCAAAGACATTGTTGTGTACTGCCCAAAGAAACCAACTTAATCAAGAACAACTACGCGATGCGATTTCTGAACATTTATTGATACCTTCCTACGTAAACTTATCTACGTTAAGGAGTTATCTGAAAAGTATTAACATCACAAAGCCCATCGATCACTTCTGCGCTTTTGATGATGCATTTAGCTACAAAAATGCAGTTCTATCAGGAATGGGGTATGGCATATTTTTAGATTTTTTTGTCGAACAAGAACTAAAAGATGGCGTACTTTCAAAAGTACCAGCCCCCTTTCAATTCGATTATCGCGACATCGATATCAACATGTTGTACTACAACAATGTTCAATTGTCTGAAGAACAATCAATTTTCAAATCATTCATTAGCAATTATTATAAGCAACCCATGTGATCGTGCCGTGATGAGTTGGACCCATATCGAACACTCAGATACAAAAAAGCCAGCGATTACGCTGGCTTTCTAGATTAAGCTTTTTACTTACGTGTTCTTGGCTTACTCGGCTTATTAGGACGTGCGTTGCCGTTTTTCGCATTCGGCTTGGCTTTGTTTCCTTGAGAGCGACCTTTATTTGGTGCACCTGCAGAGTCTGGCGTAGTCGTTCCACGTGTTGCTGGCTTTTTACGCTTCGCTTGATTGCTGCGACCTTTAGGAGCGTTTGCGCGCTCTTCATGACGCTTAACCGCACGACGGATCTTTTGGCTACGAGAACGTTCACGCTTACGAGAAGTATTTGCAGGGTCTAGGTCAAGCAATGTTTCTTTCTCAGGGCTAAGTTCAACGAGCTGACGTAGGTAGTTCACTTCTTGAAGGTCTAGTTCTTTCCAACCACCACGTGGCAGTTTTTTGTCTAGGTAAATATCACCGTAACGGACACGCTTTAGACGGCTTACTGTCGTTTCTTGTGATTCCCAAAGACGACGAACCTCACGGTTACGACCTTCGTTAATCGCTACATAGAAAGTATGATTCATACCTTCGCCGCCAGCGTAAACAACATCTTCAAAACGAGCCATGCCATCTTCAAGTTCAACACCGCGAACCAAGTTTTTCACTTTTTGCTCTGTTACTTCACCGAACACACGAACAAGATATTCACGCTCAACTTGACGACTTGGGTGCATTAAGCGGTTTGCCAGTTCACCATCAGTAGTGAAAAGCAAAAGACCTGAGGTGTTCGCATCAAGACGACCAACCGAGATCCAACGTGAACCACGGATTTTAGGCAGGCGATCGAATACAGTGCGGCGACCTTCAGGATCATGACGAGTACATAACTCACCTTCAGGCTTGTAATACGCAAGCACACGACAAACGACTTCTTCAGACGCTTTGCCAGAAACCGTGTGACCATCAATACGGATAACCGCATTTTCGTCTTCTAGACGTTCACCCAGTTTTGCGACTTGACCATTAACGCTAACACGACCAGTTTTGATTAAGGTCTCAAGTTCACGACGAGAGCCGTGACCAGCACGCGCTAGAACCTTCTGTAATTTTTCGCTCATTTACTAATTTCTACCTAATTGTCGTCTTCACAGACGTCGAATGAATTTTGTTGCGACAAAAATCGCGGTCGCAGATTATCGCAAATACCAATAAAAAAAGCATCTGTTATTTGCGACCATACGATTTAATGACGATTTATTCGAACGGCGTTGGATCGCCTGAGCCGACACGTGCGATAGTGGCTTCGTCATCACTAAAATCCACCACGGTTGTCGGCTGCTCACCTAAGTAACCACCATTAAGAATAACGTCGACGGCGTGTTCTAGGCTATCGCGGATCTCTTCAGGGTCTGACTCTGTATGCTCGTTACCTGGCAAAATAAGCGATGTCGACATTAACGGCTCACCCAATGCTTCAAGTAAATCCAAGGCAATTTGATTATCAGGAACGCGAATACCAATCGTTTTACGCTTTGCGTTCATCAAACGTTTTGGTACTTCTTTTGTACCTTTAAAGATAAAGGTATAGGCGCCTGGAGTATGAGCTTTCAATAGTCGGAAAGCCACATTATCGACTCTTGCGTAAAGCGATAATTCAGATAAGTCACGGCAAAGCAAAGTAAAGTTGTGCTTATCGTCGATACGGCGAATCTGGCAGATGCGTTCTAAGGCTTGTTTATTCTCAAGTTGACAGCCAAGTGCATAACCAGAATCCGTTGGGTAAACCACAACCCCACCATTTCGGATAATTGCCACAGCTTGATTGATCAAGCGAGCCTGCGGATTGTCTGGGTGAACGTAAAAAAACTGGCTCATTATTATTCCTCTTTATTCAGTCTCTCGACTCTATCTTCAGTAGGAGCTTGTTCTTCGAACTCTTTAAACTCCCAATCCTTCCACACGGCTTCAACTCCAGAAGGTAACCACAAGTTACGTCCTAGTTCCATCCAAGGAGATGGATAATGAAAGTCACTGCCTTGAGAAGCTAATAGTTTGTATTGTATAGCATAATCAGCAAGGTTGCGTCTTTCTTGTTGTGCTTGTTGCGGTTGAGCCACTTCCATCGCATCCCCGCCAGCTTCAACAAATGCCGCAAGTAAGCGTTTAATCCATTTGGCGGTGAAGCCATATCGCCCTGGGTGGGCAAGAACCGCTTGCCCGCCTGCAGCATGAATGGCGGCAACCGCTTCGCTCATAGAACACCAAGCTGGTGGGACATAACCTGGGTTATTGCGAGTTAAATACTTTTTGAATACCTGCTGCATATTCTTCGCAAACTCATTATCGACCAACCACTTGGCAAAATGTGCACGTGTAATCGGCGCGTCACCAGCAATCGCTTGAACTTCTTCCAAAACGCCTTCTCGAGTCGCCTTCTCCAAGCGAGAAGCGATAAGCTCAGCACGTCCAATACGGTGAGCTTTTTGCTGTTCAATCAGGGCTTTCAGTTTCGGTGATTCAGGATCGATATTCAGGCCAACAATGTGAATGTCTTTGTTTTGCCAAACTGTCGAGATCTCAATGCCGTTAATTAAATTGATTGGCAGATTATTTTCAGCGATGTATTGATGCGCTTCCGTTAACGCATCGGTCGTATCATGATCTGTAATGGCAAGCGCTTCGAGGTTAAAGCTAAGCGCGCGATCAATTAACGCACTAGGCGCTAATCGGCCATCCGAAGCCGTTGTGTGACTGTGTAGATCAATTCTCATAATGATATTTTCGTATTTTTATATGTTTTATCGCGCTATTTGTCGTAATTGGGCTTGACTTACCGCCCTTGAACTAGTTAACTAGTACACAAATACGCAGTACCTGAATTTTAAGGCTCACATGTTACAAGAATTTAACCAAAACCATAACGATAAAGTTTCAGTACTTTCTTCAATTGAAGAACGTACTGAGCTTCGTTGGTGGCGCACTTGGTCAAGTTCATGGTGGGCTAACGTATACTTCTAAACTTATAACACTGTTTATAAAAAAGATGTCACTAAGCCCGCTTTCATAGCGGGCTTTTTATTTTGTCGAACAACTCACATTCAAGTGCACAACAAACCATCGATATCGGAAGATTCAAGATTGGGTGAAAGGTTTCTTTATGCGACTATGTACGGCAGGAAATTTTAAGAATCATAAAGGAGGTCTTGTGAACAAGGCCATTGAAATCAAAAAGCTAGGAAACATTGAAGTCATCAATACTTCTGTTCCTTATTCTCAAGATCCAACAAGTGTCTTCCACACCTTGTGTGCTAATAAAACGGACAGCTTGCTCCTTGAATCAGCTGAAATTGACTCAAAGCAGAACTTAAAAAGCCTTCTGTTAATTGATTCTGCCGTTCGCATTGTTTGTCACGATCACCAAGTCATGTTTCAAGCGCTGACGGACAATGGTCAGCACCTTATTGAACATCTTAACCAAAATGTAAAAGACGACGTCGATAATACCCTTTCAGGCAACCTTCTTATTCTCAACTTTTCTGAGCCATGCATTGATTTAGATGAAGATTCTCGATTAAGAGAAGCCTCTTCGTTCGATGCATTACGATTGGTACAACATAGCTTTACCAACAACGCTCAAGAAAAACATGAATTATTCATGGCAGGGTTGTTTGCTTATGACATGGTGGCTAACTTTGAACAATTAGGAAATGCGGCAGCGACAAACAACTGCCCGGACTTCGTATTCTATGTAGCGGAAACCCTACTCGTTATCGACCACCAGAAGAACCAAAGCTTACTTCAAGCGAGTATTTTCGCAGATGATGCATCCGTAAAAGATCAACTAAACACTCGTTTGGATGATATTAAACAACAATGTGAAACTCCAATTTCGATTCCTGAAGTAGAAAAGTTGCAAAACGTTGATGCAGTTCCAAGTGTCTCCGATAAAGATTTCTGCCAAACGGTTCGTGATCTAAAAGAGTACGTAGTAAAAGGCGATGTATTCCAAGTGGTTCCTTCTCGCCGATTTACTTTGCCTTGCCCTGCCCCGTTAGCTGCATACAAAGAGCTCAAGCAGTCAAACCCAAGCCCTTACATGTTCTACATGCAAGATGAGCTATTCACATTGTTTGGCGCGTCTCCTGAAAGTGCATTGAAATACGAAACAGAAACCAACCAAGTTGAAATTTACCCAATCGCAGGAACTCGTCGTCGAGGCAAACGTCCAAATGGTGAAATCGATTTCGATTTAGATAGCCGTATCGAATTAGAGCTGCGTACCGACAAAAAAGAAAACGCAGAGCACATGATGCTAGTTGATCTGGCACGTAACGACGTTGCTCGTATTTCTCAAGCTGGCACTCGCCACGTAGCAGACCTATTAAAAGTCGACCGCTATAGTCACGTGATGCACTTAGTTTCTCGTGTTGTCGGCCAACTGCGTGACGATTTAGATGCTCTACACGCTTATCAAGCCTGCATGAATATGGGTACCCTAACTGGCGCGCCGAAAATTCGCGCAATGCAGTTGATTCGTGATGTCGAAAAAGCGCGTCGTGGTAGTTATGGCGGCGCCGTGGGTTACTTAACTGGCGAAGGAACATTAGACACTTGTATCGTCATTCGTTCTGCCTACGTCGAAAACGGCGTTGCTCAAGTTCAAGCAGGTGCTGGTGTGGTATTCGACTCAGACCCGCAAGCGGAAGCTGATGAAACTCGTGGTAAAGCGCAAGCCGTTATCTCTGCAATTCAAGCAGCGCATCAAGGAGTGTAATCATGACGACTCAACAAACTTCAAATTCTCGCTCTGCTAACATTGTTTTCATCGATAACTTTGACTCATTTACTTATAACTTGGTGGATCAATTTCGAACACTCGGACACCAGGTAACGATTTACCGTAATCAAATCTCTACCGATGCTATCGAGCGAGCGGTTAGCGAATTGGATAACCCTGTGGTTTTGCTTTCTCCTGGCCCAGGCGCGCCTTCAGAAGCGGGTAATATGCCAGAGCTGATTCAACGTCTAAAAGGCAAATTGCCAATGATAGGCATTTGTTTAGGCCATCAAGCAATCGTAGAAGCCTACGGCGGCACAGTCGCTGGTGCGGGCGAAATCATTCATGGCAAGGTGTCGATGATGGAGCACGACAATCATGCGACTTACCAAGGTTTGCCTTCACCGTTAGCCATAGCTCGTTACCACTCATTAGTCGCAACTTCAGTACCAAACTCACTAACGATTACCGCTGAAGTCGACGATTTGGTAATGTCAGTAGTTCAAGAACAAGACAAAGTATGCGGCTTTCAGTTCCACCCAGAGTCAATCATGACGACCTACGGGGCGACTTTACTTGCAAATGCAATCGAGTGGGCTCTTGAGAGTAACCCTTCCGTTGCGACCAATGCTAAATAGGAAAACAAATTATGGAACAGATTATTAATAAGCTTTACGAGCAAAAAGACCTCTCTCAAGAAGAAAGCCAATCATTATTCGATACGATTATTCGTGGCGAGTTAGACCCAATTTTGATGACTGCAGCGTTAACGGCTCTAAAAATCAAAGGCGAGACTCCGGATGAAATCGCAGGCGCAGCAAAAGCGCTACTGGCTAATGCCAATCCATTCCCTCGCCCAGATTACGATTTCGCGGATATAGTTGGTACTGGTGGCGATGGCCACAACACAATCAATATCTCTACGACATCAGCATTCGTGGCAGCAGCATGTGGCTTGAAAGTCGCTAAACATGGTAACCGCAGCGTTTCGAGCAAATCTGGCTCTTCAGACCTATTAGATTCGTTCGGTATTAACTTAGCGATGAGCGCTGAAGACACTCGCTCTGCAGTCGACAAACTTGGCGTGGCTTTCCTATTTGCGCCTCAGTATCACGGTGGCGTACGCCATGCAATGCCAGTACGTCAAATGCTAAAAACCCGCACAATCTTTAATATCTTGGGCCCACTGATTAACCCTGCACGTCCAAATATTGAATTAATGGGCGTGTACAGCAAAGAACTAGTACGCCCTATTGCAGAAACAATGCTACAAATGGGAATGAAGCGCGCAGCCGTTGTTCACGGTAGCGGCTTAGATGAAGTAGCCATTCACGGCGAAACGACGGTTGCTGAAATCAAAGATGGCGAAATTCACGAATACACAGTGTCACCAGAAGATTTTGGCTTGAACACTCACCCGCTTGAAGCAATTAAGGGTGGCGATCCAGAAGAAAACCGAGCGATTACCACACAGATCCTAACGGGTAAAGGCACAGAAGCTCAAGCAGGCGCTGTGGCGGTAAACGTTGCACTACTGATGCGTCTATTTGGCCATGAAGATCTAAAGGCTAATGCACAACACGCGATTGATGCCATGAATTCAGGCAAAGCTTACGAGCTAGTACAACAGCTCGCAGAGCACGCATAACGAACGACTATTTGAGATAGAAACATGACACAGACTACCGATAAATTGTCAGCCCACGTTTCAGTAAAAGAAGCTGAAATGGCGGAAGTATTAGCAAAAATCGTTCGAGACAAATACCAGTGGGTTGAAGCTCGTAAGCAGACTCAACCACTAAATGAGTTTAAAGCTGACCTTACTCAATCAGACCGTAATTTTTACGATGCACTGAGTGGCGAACAAACCGTATTTATTACTGAGTGTAAAAAAGCTTCACCGTCTAAAGGCCTAATTCGTGATGACTTTGACCTTGATTACATTGCATCGGTTTACAATAACCACGCGAATGCGATTTCCGTTTTAACCGACGAGAAGTACTTCCAAGGTAACTTTGAATTTTTGCCACAAGTACGCCGCATCGCTAAACAACCTATTCTGTGCAAAGATTTTATGGTCGATACATATCAAGTGTATCTAGCCCGCCATTATTCTGCCGATGCTATTTTGCTTATGCTTTCGGTACTTGATGATGAGGAATACCAAGCACTTGCAGAGGTGGCGCACTCACTCAATATGGGCGTTCTAACTGAAGTGAGTAACGAAGAAGAGCTTCATCGTGCAGTGGTACTGAATGCGAAGGTGATCGGTATTAATAACCGCAATCTGCGCGATCTTTCTACTGACTTAAACCGCACTAAAGAGCTAGCTCCAATGCTTCGTGAGCTCGCTCCTAACGCAATCGTGATTTCAGAGTCCGGTATCTACACTCACCAACAAGTAAGAGACCTATCAAGCTTTGCTGATGGATTCTTGATCGGCAGCTCTCTTATGGCAGAAGACAACCTAGAGCTTGCAGTCCGTAAAATCACACTCGGTGAGAACAAAGTATGTGGTTTAACTCACCCTGATGATGCCGCGAAAGCATACCAAGCGGGCTCAGTCTTTGGTGGTCTGATTTTCGTTGAAGCTTCTAAACGTTATGTTGATCTAGAGGCAGCGCGCTTAACCATGAGCGGCGCACCACTGAGCTATGTTGGGGTGTTCCAGAACCACACAATCGAACAAGTAGCCGACACAGCACTAGAGCTAGGTTTAACCGCTGTACAATTGCATGGCGACGAAGATCAAGGCTATGTTGATTCGCTAAAAGAAAAGCTCGGTAACCAAGTGAATATTTGGAAAGCTTATGGCGTTGTCGATGCTATCCCTGAGTTACTAAGCGCAAACATTGAACGCCATTTACTCGATGCAAAAGTGGGTAACCAATCTGGTGGAACAGGTCACTCTTTTGATTGGTCACTACTCGCAGAGAACGCTGACATCATGCTAGCTGGTGGGTTAAGCCCAGAAAACGCTAACCAAGCTTCAAAACTAGGATGCTTAGGATTAGATCTTAATTCGGGTGTAGAAGAAGTTCCAGGCAAAAAAGACGCGACTAAGCTGCAGCAAGCTTTTACCGAGATTCGTAGATATTAATTACTTCGCAAATGAGTGACTGAATACCGCACTCATTTGCAGACCGACATTTATGGTGAATCAGCCTAATAAACAACGCTGCCTCACCGAGCAATATTAAGGAACAGTACCATGGCAAAACTCGACGCCTACTTCGGCGAATACGGTGGTCAATATGTCCCACAGATCCTTGTGCCAGCATTAGAACAACTGGAGCAAGCATTTATCGATGCACAAGCCGATCCTGAATTTCGCAGTGAATTCATGTCGCTGCTTCAAGAATACGCAGGTCGCCCAACAGCGCTAACACTGACACGCAACCTGACTAAAGGTACCAAAACCAAGCTGTACCTAAAGCGTGAAGACTTACTACACGGTGGTGCGCACAAAACCAACCAAGTGCTTGGTCAGGCGCTACTAGCCAAGCGCATGGGTAAAAACGAAATCATTGCAGAAACTGGCGCAGGTCAACACGGTGTCGCAACAGCATTAGCGTGTGCACTGCTAGGTCTGAAATGTCGTGTTTACATGGGCGCAAAAGACGTTGAACGTCAAAGTCCAAACGTGTTCCGTATGAAACTAATGGGTGCTGAAGTGATTCCAGTTCATTCTGGTTCATCAACACTAAAAGATGCATGTAACGAAGCTCTACGTGACTGGTCTGCAACGTACGAAGATGCGCATTACCTACTAGGTACTGCTGCTGGCCCTCACCCATTCCCAACCATTGTTCGTGATTTTCAACGTATGATTGGCGAAGAAACGAAGAACCAAATCCTAGCGCGTGAAGGCCGTCTCCCTGACGCTGTGATCGCTTGTGTCGGCGGTGGTTCAAATGCTATCGGTATGTTTGCTGATTTCATCGAAGAAGAAACTGTCCGCCTTATCGGTGTAGAGCCTGCAGGTAAAGGTATTGATACCGACCAACACGGTGCTCCGCTGAAACACGGTAAGACAGGCATCTTCTTTGGTATGAAAGCGCCCCTGATGCAGGATGAAAACGGTCAAGTAGAAGAGTCATACTCAGTATCTGCTGGTCTAGATTTCCCTTCAGTTGGCCCTCAGCACGCTCACCTAAATGCTATCGGCCGCGCAGAGTACGACAACGTAACTGATGATGAAGCATTAGAAGCGTTCCAAACCCTTGCTCGCAACGAAGGCATCATCCCAGCATTAGAATCGTCTCACGCACTTGCTCATGCGCTTAAAATGGCGAAAGACAACCCAGAGAAAGAACAGTTACTGGTTGTAAACTTGTCTGGTCGTGGTGACAAAGACATCTTCACCGTTCACGATATTCTTGAAGCGAAAGGAGCTCTTTAATGGATCGTTATCAATCACTCTTCACTCGCTTAGCGGAAAAAAATCAAGGCGCATTCGTTCCTTTCGTAACGGTTGGTGATCCTAACCCGGAACAGTCTCTAAAAATTATGGAGACGCTGGTAGAAGCAGGTGCTGATGCCCTAGAACTAGGTATCCCGTTCTCAGACCCACTCGCAGATGGTCCAACGATCCAAGGCGCAAATATTCGCGCACTGGACTCAAACACAACACCAGACATCTGCTTTGAACTTATCGGTAAGATCCGCGCAAAATACCCAGAGTTGCCAATTGGCCTGCTGATGTATGCAAACCTTGTGTACTCTCGCGGCATTGAAAGCTTTTATGAGCGCTGTGCTAACGCAGGAATTGACTCTGTACTTATCGCTGACGTTCCGACCAATGAAAGTGCTGAATTTGTTGCTGCCGCAGAAAAGTTCGGTATCCACCCAATTTTCATTGCTCCGCCTACAGCCAGCGATGAAACGCTAAAGTCTGTCTCTGAACTTGGTGGTGGTTACACTTACCTGCTTTCTCGAGCGGGTGTAACAGGCGCTGAAACTAAAGCAAATATGCCAGTAACTGCGCTACTTGAGCGACTAAATCAATATGATGCACCACCAGCATTGCTAGGTTTTGGTATTTCAGCTCCAGAGCAAGTGAAAGAAGCAATTGAAGCTGGCGCAGCTGGCGCAATTTCAGGTTCTGCAGTTGTGAAAATCATCGAGCAAAACGTTGAGCAACCAGAACAAATGCTAAAAGCCTTGTCTGAGTTCATCACTCCGATGAAAGCTGCTACTCAAAAGTAGTCGCACTGGCTATTAAGCGTTCCCAATAAAAAAGCTCCACTATTGTGGAGCTTTTTTGTTTTCTAGCTATCTGGCTTATTCGGCTGAGCTTTTGTCGCTGCGGCCTTCATAGGATCAATAATTTTGTCGACTAAATCTATTGGCATAGGGAACACGATCGTAGTGGTTCGTTCATTAGAGACTTCCGTTAACGTCTGCATATACCTTAGCTGAATCGCATTTGGCGCCTTATTTAATACATCCGCCGCTTCCCGCAACTTAGTCGATGCTTCAAGTTCACCTGTTGCGTGTATGACTTTCGCCCGTCGAGACCGTTCCGCCTCTGCCTGCTTGGCAAGCGCTCTCACCATACTGTCGTCCAAATCAACATGCTTGATTTCTACGTTTGCGATTTTTATGCCCCAATTATCGGTATGCTGATCGAGAATAGCCTGTAGATCTCGATTTAACTCTTCCCGTTCCGACAATAGCTCATCCAGTTCATGTTGCCCTAACACTGAGCGAAGCGTCGTTTGAGACAGTTGACTGGTCGCTTCCAAATAATTCTCGACATTATTAATGGCCATCTTTGGGTCAAGAACTCGAAAGTACACCACCGCATTCACTTTGACCGACACATTGTCACGAGTAATCAAATCTTGAGTTGGGACATCCAATACTATCGTTCTAAGATCGACCCTCACTATTTGTTGGATCAAAGGGATTATGATGATTAACCCCGGCCCTTTAACACCATAAAAGCGCCCTAGAAAAAACACGACCGCTCGTTCGTATTCTCGCAAAACTTTGAACATACTCGCGATGAGTAAAATCACCAACACCACGACAATCGCTATTGTGTGTATAAACATAACCGCCCCCTACTGGTAACGATAAGTTAAGAAATGGTTTAACCATTGGGCTTTATCCAGCGTTTCTATTCATTGTCGGAAACATGCTCAACATCGAGCGTTACCCCTTGAAGCTTTATCACTCGCACACGCTCTCCAACCTTTAGATTCTCATCACATGTCGCTTGCCAAATTTCACCGGCTAATAGCACTCTTCCAGCACCCGGGAAACCACTCACAACTTTGCCCGTATCGCCTATCAGCACTTCAGCACCTGTAGTTACAGGCTTCCTCCGCACTTTTAGCAGCATTGAAAGGGTCATGACGATAAAGGCCACAGAAAACAAACTGATCCCAATGATTAAAGGTAACGCTATTTGATAACCGGGAACTTCGGTATCCATTAACATAATTGAACCGAGAGTAAATGCCGCGACCCCACCTAAGCCAAAAATTCCAAAACTAGGACTGAACGCTTCTGCCACCATTAACGCGATACCAAGCAAAATCAATGCAAGGCCAGCATAGCTAACCGGCAGCATTTGTAACGAATACATCGCGAGTAACAAACATATCCCACCCAAAACGCCCGGTAGACCAACGCCTGGATTATAAAATTCGAGTAATAAACCGTAGATCCCAATCAGCATGAGAATGTAAGCGACATTGGGGTTAGTGATGACAGACAGCAAACTAAATCGCCAATCCTGCTCTCTGACTACGTACGCCACATCTTCAAGTTCAATCGTACTCTTGACTCCATTGATCGTAACGCTTCTCCCGTTACTAAGAGCAACGAGTTGATCTAAATCTCTCGCGATAAAATCGATGACGTTCAATTGTAGTGCTTGCTCAGAATCCAGGCTGGCCGCTTCTCGCACCGCTTTTTCTGCCCACTCTTGGTTTCTATTGTGCAATTTTGCCAAGCTCACGATATAGGCAGCGGCGTCATTAATGACTTTTTTCTCCATTGCTGTCGTCGCTTTTACTTTTTCAGAGTCTGCCTCAGCTGGTGATTTTTCACTGGCGGATTCTTCTGGTTGATTATCTTGTTTGTCTTTTGGAGAAAAAGGATTGGTTGGCGCTTTTCCGCCACCGATTGAAACAGGAGTAGCAGCCCCAAGGTTGGTTCCCGGTGCCATGACCGCTACGTGACTGGCTAATAAGATATAGGTACCAGCACTTGCCGCGCGTGAACCCGCTGGGCCGACCCAAGTGGCGACAGGAATAGAAGAAGTGGTGATCGCCCGAATGATCTCTCTCATTGAGGTATCTAACCCACCTGGTGTGTTCATTTTGATCGCAATGAAACTTGCTTGTTCCGTTTGCGCTTGTTTGATTTCACGGCTGATATAATCACTGGTAGCAGGCCCGATCCCACCATCAATTTCAATGACCCACACATCGTCAGCTCGAACCGAAAACGCCGATATGATTAATAAATAGGCTAATAAACATTTTGAAATCCAATTCATGCCAACCTCTCTTTACAACTCAGATGCTAGGAAAGGCAAATTAAAACGTAGCGATAACATCTGAGTGATAAATTGACACTATAAGCATAGTTCAGCACAAAATTCGCACAACAGCCGTCGGAATTGCTCATGCTATTAATGTGCATATTTTAAGCACCAATGAAGCGAAAATGTTAATGAATATAACAAGAGCACCAGAATTTGATCTATTCAACATATAGCAACTAGCAGGCTGTTTTATAAATACAACGGATGAGAATTCACTCCACCCAACAAGCAAACGTTTGCTTTAGTTTAAAAAGCAACCAATCAACGCTATTGTCGATATAAAACTCACTATTTCACCTTTGCACATATTGCTAATTGTAAAAATTGCGTGTAAAAAACTTCACGAAATTATTATCCAATGGTACGACATACATCAGAGGGTAATGCTAGGAAATTACAATTTAGTAGCACAAGGGTTATGGAAGTGTTAAAAGAAAAGAATTTACTAAGCAACATCGGCGTCCAAGTCGTAATTGCAATGATCGTAGGTACTGCCGTTGGTGCCATGATGGGTCAAAGTGCGACAATGTTTGCTCCGCTAGGTGCAATCTTTATCAATCTGATCAAAATGCTGGTGATCCCTCTAGTCGCTGTTGCTCTTATTTCAGGAGCTGCGGGTCTTGGAAATAGCTCTTCAGCAGGTAAGGTTGGTGTAACTACGCTAGGTTACTTTGCTCTGACTTCGGCACTTGCCGTTGCGCTAGCACTGATTATGGGTGAAGTATTCGAACCAGGACGCGGTATCGATGTTTCTGGTGTTGAAGGCATGTTCTCTTCTGAGTATGCATCTAAAGGCGAACTTCCTACTTTCTGGGCTACCATCACAGGTATGATCCCAACCAACGTTTTCCAGTCTTTAAATGAAGCCAACATTCTTCAGATTCTAGTATTCTGCCTATTCTTTGGTATTGCGATTTCAAAGCAAGCTAAAGAAAAGCGCGAGCCAATCATCAACGGTGTAAACGCGATTGTTGATGCTATGGTTTGGATGATCAACAAAGTAATGATCATTGCTCCACTTGGCGTATTCGGCCTAATGGCTGAAGCGGTGGGTACATTTGGTTTCGGCGCACTAATGGTTGTGTTCAAACTATTCGTTGTTTACGTAGCCGCTATTTTAGTATTCGGTTTCGTAGCATACCCGCTGATGATTCAAATCTTCACTAAGACATCAGCGAAGAAGTTCTTGTCTGCAATGAAGAAACCACAAGCGGTTGCTCTATCTACAGCCTCTTCAATGGCAACGCTGCCTGTAACGATGGAAACTGTAGAAAAAGAGCTAGGTGTTCGTAACTCTACTGCATCATTCGTATTGCCGCTTGGCGCGACGATCAACATGTCTGGTAACGCAATTTACTACGGCCTAGTTGCAATCTTCTTCGCACAACTGTTCAACATTGACCTTTCAATGGGTGCATACATTGCGATCATCGTAACTTCAACTCTTGGTGCTGTTGGTCAAGCTGGTGTTCCAGGTCCATCTTTCCTAGTTGTTGCGGTACTTTTAGCGGCTGGTATTCCAATCGAAGGTCTACCACTACTATTCGCTCTTGACCGTATCTTTGACATGATTCGTACTGCTCTAAACATCACTGGCGATGCAGCTTGTGCAGTAATTGTTGACTCTTTGATCAAAGAAGAAGCGAAAGAAGCAGAACTTCAAAAGCAACAAGCATAAGACAAACTCAAGTTATCAAAGCCACCTTTTTAGGTGGCTTTTTTGTCACCCATGAGAATATCCAATATGATTCTCATACTGAAAAGTCCTTTTCATCGCTCTCTTCAAATAGCAAAAAAACACTCAAAGAAAATTCGAGTTGGCCGATATAACCCTTATAGAGACAAGCGTTGTAAGCCATTTCAGACTTGAGTAAACACTATTACATGTTTCTCTAATATTTGGCATCTTGTTTGCTTAAGTAATGGTACAACCGTAAACAGGATCATTCGTCAAAGAAATAGCGTTTCGACGAGTTACATGGAGGATCTGTTATGACTCTACAAAGACATACATATTACGGCCTAATCCACCACGGAATTAAAACCCTGCTAATGGACCGCGTTGGTCACTTTACTGAAGCTGAGTACCACGAGTACCTCGACCTAACCACCGGAAAATCGACCTGCTTTGCGATGAGCGAAGAAGAACTGGTACTCACCTTAGACAACCTAAAAAGTGAAGGTTACCTAGAAGACATCAAAAACTTAATTCCTAGGTATCAATCGACTCTTTTACGCTAACTCAGCGATCATCAGCAAGATTTTATATCCAATTGTCTCGGTCTATTTTGCATCGAGACAGTTTTCGTTAGACTGGTGTCAATTTCACTAATTGGATATTTTGCGCCATGAAGCAAATCCTTGATTTTATTCCTCTAATTGTCTTTTTTGTTTTATACAAAATGCACGACATCTATGTCGCAACCGGCGCGCTGATCCTTGCTTCAGCTGTTCAAATCCTGCTGACGTACATAATTTACAAAAAAGTCGAAAAAATGCAGCTCATTACCTTCCTAATGGTTGCGATCTTTGGCGGGATGACCATTTTTCTGCATGACGATAACTTCATAAAATGGAAAGTCACCATTGTTTACGCGTTGTTTGCCGTAGGCCTATCTGTTAGCCATATGCTCGGAAAATCCGCGATTAAAGGTATGTTAGGAAAGGAAATTACATTGCCAGACAAGGTCTGGAGTAAGATTAACTGGGCGTGGACGGTGTTTTTCGTTGCCTGCGCACTGCTCAACGTTTATGTGGCGTTTAACTTACCACTTGACGTATGGGTAAACTTTAAAGTGTTTGGGCTACTCGTTGCGACATTGGTCTTCACTCTGTTAACTGGTATCTATATCTACAAGCACATACCGAAAGATGAATCGGAAGACGAAAACTAATTATTCATAGTGACAATCAAGGTCACATTTTTGATACAATA
Source organism: Vibrio profundi (assembly GCF_043642225.1). Lineage (GTDB taxonomy): Bacteria > Pseudomonadota > Gammaproteobacteria > Enterobacterales > Vibrionaceae > Vibrio > Vibrio profundi_A. The sequence goes on from NZ_JBHZSF010000002.1 coordinate 303,368, forward strand.
CATAATAGCTAGTAATGAATGCGGCCAGTTTGTTTTTCAAACTGGCCGTTCTTTATTTGTTGTAATGAAAGTTTAGGCGCAGTGCCACTTAGCGTTCCCTTTGAACGCCCTAAGCAACAAAGTTATCTATTAAAGAAACAATGAAGGTAAGCTCAAATGTCGGAAGCTCCAAAAGGCCAATTACTCACTAGAACTTTAGCAATGCCAGGAGACTGCAATGCTAACGGAGATATTTTTGGTGGCTGGATCATGTCTCAACTCGATTTAGCGGGAGGCATTCTTGCAAAAGAAATTTCAGGAGGCCGAATTGTCACCGTCTCTGTTTCTAGTATTACGTTTAAGAAGCCAGTTAAAGTTGGAGATGTTGTGTGTGTTTATGGTGAATGCACAAAAATCGGCCGTACTTCTATGAGTATCGATTTGGCGGTTTGGGTCAAACCCGTAAAAGAACACGGGGTTGGTGATCGTTTCATGGTTTGTGATGCAACATTCAACTATGTTGCTATCGATGCTAATGGTAAGCCGCGTCCTATTCCTCAAAACTAGCGACTTATAAACAATAAGTAAGCCACTCATCTTTGTGGCTTACTCATAATCTACTTATCTCTCACTACCTTGTTACCTCGACAAGTTACCTTCAAAAATTTACGCCAACCTTCCCTTTCAGCTTACCGTTCATAGCGTTCTTTGAACTCACGACACCATAGATAAATCTGTCTTACTCGCTCGCACTAAAAGTTCTATCAACGCTCAATGACTTCACACAAACTCACACTTTCTCTTATTCCCCTCTTCCAATTGATTGAAGTTAAGGTAGATTAAGCAAATTACAATTCAAAGCACCCTTTGGTGCCGCTCAATAAGGATAGCCAACTATGTGGTACGTTATTTTTTCTCAGGATGTCGAGAACTCACTAGAAAAGCGATTAAGTGTTCGCCCGCAACACTTAGAACGTCTACAACAACTGCAAGATGAAGGTCGACTGCTTACTGCCGGTCCAATGCCTGCTATCGATTCAGATAACCCAGGAGAAGCTGGTTTTACTGGTTCCACAGTGATTGCTGAGTTTGCTTCTTTAGAAGACGCTCAAGCTTGGGCTGATGCGGATCCTTATATCGAAGCAGGGGTCTATGCTAACGTTATCGTTAAACCATTCAAAAAAGTGTTCTAAATAGTGAAAAAATGGCTTCTGACAACCGTTGCTTTCGCGACCCTATTAACCGGGTGTAGTTCAAACAACGAAGAACAAAGACAATTAGAGCTGATGACCCAGCACCGCGCTGGTGTCTTGTCAGCAGGCCTGCCTATCGAGTACGGCCCGCTTTCTGTGATGCGTGTATTAGCGAAAAAGAACGTTGTAGAAATGATGATGATCTACAACCAAGATGCAGAAGGTGCAAAACCGCTTTCAGACGTGATGAAAAGTAGCGTAAACAGTTACTGCACCAATTCTGAAGTAAAAGCCAACTTAGACATGGGCATGGTGTACTTGATTAAAGTCCGTAATACCCGTGGTCAATTATTGGTTGAGCAATTAATCAGTAAAGATACCTGTAACAGCTAGCTTTCGAGCATTGCGTTAACTATCTATAAAAAAGCCTCGCATTTGCGAGGCCTTTTTGTGTTTCGAATTCGAAAGCATTAGAAAGAACGACTATATTGCAAACCCATTAAAATAGCATTGGCTTGCGTTGTTGCTTCAATTGTCGAAAGTGTGATCCCATTGAGTTCATAGCTTTCCGAAACCGACACTTCTTCACCAACCAAATACGTGAAACCAAAGTCAATATTCGACTTTTCATTCAAGTGGTATGTAAAACCTGCAGAAAACCACTGTCGGTCTGAATCTGGCACTGACACGGATGTCAGTTCATCTTGAGCACTAGTGTCATACATGTAACCTGCACGAAGCGTCCAATCTGAGTTTAGGTAGTATGTTCCACCTAATGAGTAGTGCATCCCGTCTTGCCAATTGTAATCTCGAACCGTCTTATCATCATTTGTTGTTATTCGGTCGAACACACCCCAACCGATATATTGAATACTATAGTGAAGTGCGAATTTTGTATCTTCGATGCGGTGGTAACCCGACAGTTCAAGCATTTCTGGCAGCGGTAATGTTAATTCATCATATTGGCTTCCCAAAAATTCTACATCACCTTTTGCAGTGATCTCCGGCGAATAATGATAGCCGATACCGAAGCGGTTATTTTCGTTCAGCTCATATACCGCGCCCAAATTAAACCCAAGGCCCCATCCGTCAGCTTCCGCTTTGATGGCTGTTGTACTCCCTAAAATAGGTTCTGCAATTGGTGCTAACGTATCACTTACCGTTCGCTCCATTTCACCTTTACCGTAGACTAAATCAAGCCCAGCACCAACACTCCACTTCTCGTTAAAACGATATGAGCCAGCTAGGCCAAAATTTATGCTCATTACTTCGGTTTTGCCACCAAATTCACTGCCAACAAAAGAATCACTGAATTCAGTACTGGTACCAAAGTTCGAATAAACATTCGCTCCAACGGCAAACTGTTCATTAATTGGTACTATCAGGTGAATATTAGGAGCAACCGATGTACCACCAGCATTGTCATAATCTGATGCTTGAAAATCGTCAGACGGTAAACGGTTGGTATCATCACAGCCGCCCAATGAACCACAATATTTAGCGTCACTAACTTTAATATCTGTGGTGATCGTCTCGAAACCTAATGAAAGAGATGTCTCATCAAAAAGCGCCATTGCTGCAGGATTACGAGCCATTACTGACGCGTTATCTGCGATTACGGCATCACCGGCAAATGCACGCCCAACGCCCGTTGCTGATTGAGCATTAAGTTGAAAGCCAGCAGCATTTACGTTTGCAGCTAGTAGAGCTGAACCAATCATTAATGTTGATTGTGCGAGAGTAAATCTCTTAGTCATGAAGGTATCCAAGGTAACTGAAATCTAAACCTTTCCTTGTCGAACTAACATCACAATCCGTATGACATCTTGGCTGTTATTTTACAGTTCAGCGTATAGTAGTAAATAGGTACGGCATACCTTAGAAGGGCTAATATTGACGAGTTCAACAATTAGAGTAATTACTCTCGTTGATTCCACTAAGATCTAAAGAGACATCTGACCAGTTTCGGTAATTTGAATTTAATTTAGGTTGGTATAGCAAAACGCCGGAAAGTGCCGGCGTTTGTCGATAAGTGTATCAATTTAGTTGCTAAACTTCGGCTTCTGCCCACTCTTTACGGAGTGTTTTAGTCGCAGACACCAAGTTAGCCAATGCCGCTTCTGTTTCTGCCCAGTTTCTTGTTTTCAGACCACAATCTGGATTTGCCCATAATCGCTCCGCAGGAATCTTTTTCGCAGCTTTCTTAAGTAGATCTACAATCCATTCTTCAGATGGAATATTCGGAGAGTGAATGTCGTAAACACCTGGGCCAATTTCATTCGGGTAGTTAAACTCTTCGAACGCTTTTAAAAGTTCCATATTTGAACGCGACGTTTCTATGGTGATCACGTCTGCATCTAGCGCCGCGACTGAGTCAATGATTTCATTAAATTCGCTGTAACACATGTGAGTGTGTATCTGAGTTTCTGGCTTCGCACTTGCAGCAGAGATCTTAAACGCATCCACCGCCCATTCCAGATATTCAGCATGGTCGCCCTTCTTAAGAGGTAAGCCTTCTCGAATTGCAGGCTCGTCTATTTGAATGATGTTAATTCCTGCGTCTTGTAAATCCGAGACTTCATCACGCAACGCAAAAGCCAGTTGATTCGCAATTTCCTTTCGAGAGATATCTTCACGAGGGAATGTCCAACACAGAATCGTGACCGGCCCTGTTAGCATACCTTTCATTTTTTTCGACGTTAGTGACTGAGCATAAGTAGACCACTCGACAGTCATTGGTTTTTCGCGTTCAATGTCTGCGACAACGATGGCAGGTTTGACGCAGCGTGAACCATAGCTTTGAACCCACCCAAATTTTGTCGTTTGGAAACCCGCTAGGTTTTCAGCAAAATATTCCACCATGTCGTTTCGCTCTGCTTCTCCATGAACTAATACATCGAGATCTAACGCTTCTTGACGTCTCACCGCATCGGCAATATGCCCCTTAAGCGCGGTTGTGTACTCGGCTTCCGACAGTTTTCCTGTTCGATAAGCACTACGCTGGACTCGTATCTCTCCTGTTTGTGGGAACGAGCCAATTGTCGTCGTTGGCAGTAGAGGCAGTCCTAATACTTCAGATTGATAAGAGGCACGCTCAGCATAAGGAGCACTACGCTCCGCAAGTTGCTTCGTTATGGTGTTTAATCGAGCTTGAACTTGAGGTTTATTAACATGCGTCGCGGTCTGGCGATCCACAATCGGTTGGCTATAAGTTTCACACGCAAGAATTGCACCTTGGTCGCCATCTAATGCAGCCCCTAATAGGCTGACTTCTGTTACCTTTTGTTTCGCAAACGCAAACCAACTCTTCACTTCTTCTGTCAGATTTTCTTCGAGTTCTAAATCAACCGGGCTGTGCAGTAACGAACAAGAACTCGCAATCCAAAGCTTATCACCCAGTTTCTCTTTTACAGGTTGTAAGCTCGCTAACTGACTTGCCAGATCTGCACGCCATACATTACGTCCATTGATCGCACCTGCCGATAAAACCCAGTCTTTAGGAAGCTTATTAACGACTTCATTCAGTTGTTCAGGCGCCGCAGCGAGGTCAATATGCAAACCATTTACTGGCAGCTCAACAATGCGATCGAGCGTATTGGTCACCGAATCAAAGTACGTCGTTAATAAAAGCTTCACGTCCCCCTGTAAAACCTGATACGCCAACTTGAATGAATCAAGCCATTGCTTTTCTAGCTCAAGTGACAAGATTGGCTCATCAATTTGCACCCACTCGACACCAAGCTTAGACAGTTTGGCTAAGATCGCTTGGTAAGCGGTAAGTAGGCGTGGTAGGAGGGAAAGGCGCTCAAAATCGTCTTCGACTTCTTTTCCTAAGTACAAGTAAGACAAAGGCCCTAACAGAACAGGCTTAACGTTATGCCCGCCCTTCACTGCTTCGTTTACTTCATCAAAGAGTTGAGGCCAGCTCACTTCAAAAGAATCATCTTTGCTGAACTCAGGAACAATGTAATGGTAGTTAGTGTTAAACCACTTCGTCATATCAGAAGCAGCGCTGCCATCATCGGAGCCGTGACTCCCTCCACAGCACGAAGACTGTGCCTGAGACTGGCCTCGACCGACACGGAACAAGGTATCTAGATCAGGGAAGCCTTTGCGATGACGCTTAGGAACATGCCCCAGTAAAAGGGTTGTCGTCAGAACGTGATCGTACCAAGCGAAGTCTCCGGCGGTTGCAAAGCTCAGGTTCGCTTCAGCTTGCGTATTCCAATTGCGATTTCTCAACTCACTACCAAGTACCTTTAGTTCTGATTGTTCAATCTCTCCACGCCAATACTTCTCTAGAGCGAATTTTAATTCTCGTTTTTCACCGATTCGTGGGTAGCCTAAAATATGCGTTGTCGTTGTCATGAACCTATTCCTTATTCTTCAATATTCTTAATATTTTGCTCAGACTGACTTAAGCGAATTCAGAAACTCACTAAGGCGTCTGGATGGCTAAACTATCTCCCGATTTAAGAACATGAACAATCTCCAAATATTCAACTTGTTTATTAAAAATTTTCATGTAAATGATTTAACATGTCATTTTTTAAATGAACATTTAGACGTCTAGACGTTTACATGAGAATTAAAACCAAGTAATGTTTAAGAAATAGATGAGAAATATACAACTTGGCTTAGGGAATATGAGGGATACTCATGATAGAGCTTAAACATTTACGGACACTTACAACGCTGCGTGATAGTGGCTCATTAACTGCGACTGCTACCTCTTTGCACCTCACACAGTCGGCACTTTCCCATCAGCTCAAAGATTTGGAAGCTAGGATTGGCGGCCAACTGTTCTTACGTAAAACTCGCCCAGTTAAATTCACCTCTGAAGGGGATATTCTGTTAAAGCTCGCAGATGACGTGTTGCCTAAGCTCGCCAAGGCTGAAAACGAGTTAGCGAGCTTGAAAGAAGACGTGAACGGGCGGTTACACATGGCGATCGAGTGTCATTCTTGTTTCCAATGGCTAATGCCAGCACTGAAGGAGTATCAAGTTGCTTGGCCAAGCGTCACGTTGGATTTTTCATCCGGTTTTGGTTTCGAACCGATTCCGGCATTAATGGCTGGTGAGCTTGATTTAGTCATTACCTCAGATATTCAGCCTCGCTCTGAAATCCACTATGAGCCTCTTTTTGATTTTGAAATGCGTTTGATCACCGCGATTAATTCGCCTTTGGCATCAAAAGAAAGTATCCAGCCTGACGATTTAGTAGACTTGACCATGCTCTCTTACCCAGTTCAAAAACAAAGGCTTGATGTGGTAAAACACTTCTTACAACCCGCTGGAGTTGAGCCTAAGAAATGGAAACAAGCGGACAACACCCTAATGCTCGTTCAGATGGTTTCTGCAGGGTTGGGGGTAGCCGCTCTACCTAATTGGGCGATCAGCGAATTTTCTCGACAGGGTTTAATCGCGAGTAAGCCATTAGGAAAAGGGCTATCACGAAGACTGTTTGCAGCCACTCGAAATTCCGAGAAAGATAAACGTTACCTGCAAGCCTTCTTTAGCACGGCTAGACAACAGTCGAAAAGCCACCTAGATGGTATTAAAGTCGTCTAAGGTAGCAATTCCTCTCCTTAAAGGTGTACTTCACGCTCTCGCTGAGAAGTACGCCAGTATATCGCTTTTCGTTACTATCCCTAGGTACACACCAAACTCATTGACCACAACCCATGGAGGGGGGGCTAATCGATTGAGCAAGTCGCTAATATTCATCAACTTTGTATGAAAATGAATGGTTTCAAATTTGGTGTTCATGACCTGATTAAGCGTTTTTTTACACATATTGAGATCTTTTGCGGTTTCGTACTTTGTGCCTATCGTTGGAGTAAGGAAAAGTTGCAGCCGCTCTTTGTCGACCACTCCGACACACTTACCATCGTCAACCACAGCAACCGCTTCATATGCAGCGCCTTCCTCCATCGCTTTTTTGACATCGAGCACACAAGAGTCTGGACTAAATTCTGGCGGCATGTTTTTTACAATGCTTAAAATGCCGACGCCTTTAATCATTGAAGAGCTGTCTAGGAACTCATCCAATCTGGCTTGATAGCCCCATGCTTGCTCAATTTTTTCTAGTGGAACGGGCTTAGAAAAGAAGTAACCTTGAATATAGTCCACGCCAAGGCTACACAGTATTTCCAGTTCTTTTTGAGTCTCGACCCCTTCTGCCACTACCTTAACATTCAAGGTGTGAGACAGTTCTGTAATCATCTTAACGATGTAATAACGATGCGTACCAACGGCAAGATCAACAATAAAATCACGATCGATTTTAAGTAAATCAAAATTACAGTCGCTTAAGTAGGTAAACGAAGAATATCCCGTACCAAAGTCATCAATTGCAACGCTCACGTTATGTTGTCGCATCTTGAAGATCAGATCAGATTGGCTCGATTCACTGTCAAAATAGGCACTTTCAGTTAACTCGATGGTCACAAGTTCTGGCGTATGAGCAAACTCTTTAACCATTTGCAACGCTGACGTCAGCACCGCCTCAGCTCCTAACTTGGTATTCAACGAACGATTGATGGTGATACCGATGCGCTCTCCAAATCGATCTTGTATTTGCTTGAGACCATTAAGCGATGTCACGCCGACGCAAAGGTCTAACTCAGACACTAATTCCAACTCTTCAGCTATTTCAACCATTTCTTGGGTGTTGAACATTTCGCCGTTTTTAGATTTGAAACGACATAGCGCCTCAAATTTTGCGATATCCCAGTTTTTGGTATCAATAATGGGCTGATAATACACTTCAATCTCTTGGTCTCGAATAGAAGAAGTCACCACCTCTTCAAGATATTTTCTCCTCAAAAACTGCTTGTGAGTCGCGCCATGGAAGAAAGAGATCAAACCCAACTTTCCGCACTCCAGCATCGCTTGAATCGCATGTTTCACTAGTCGAGAAGGCATATCAGTATCATGGCCGAGTACAGAAACGCCAATTCGGCCACTCAAGATAGCACTTTTGACAACGCCACCTGCCCGTGCATAAATCTGATTGAACAAGCGTCGGATATCATTATGAAATACCGCCACTTGGTCTTCTGAAGCCGTTCTTTCACACAGAAGGCTAACGACAAAAATATTATTTCCAAGGTAGCCCACGTGAGTGCCAATTGTGTTTCGGGTCAAGGCTTCGGACAGCATTGGTTTCTGCTGAAAGTCTTGCTCGTGATCGAAGTTAGGGTTAAACGCAATCACTAAATTCACATCACTTTCATCGCTATCAGCACATTGCTTTAAAAGCGCATGTGAAAACTGCTGTTTAGTCGGAAGCTGAGTCAGCAGCTCTACTCCCCCATCCTCTTGTTCTGCAATGCGATATAAGTGGCTAGAGAGGTCGACAAAAAAGCCAATATAAAACCAGTGATTATCCAGTTCGACTTTCTGTATGGTCAGTTCTTGAGCAATCGCCTCACCCTTCGCATTACGGAGCAATAAAGTCCCCGTCCAATAACCTTCAGCCTCCACCTTACTCCACATGCGCTCATAATAATCACGAGTATGTTTACCTGAATCTAGCAGTGATACCGATTTACCCGCCAACATGCTCCCTTGATAACCGACATGCTCTTCAAAATAATGATTACAAACCAGCACCTTACGCTGGGCATCCGCCACTAAAATGCCATGATGCTGATTATTAAAAAGCTGTTGAAACAACAGCCCAAAGTCGCCTCTATCAGGCATCACTAAAAGTGGTTTCAAGACGCCTTTCAAACCTTCATGACCATTCGGCCTAATAAGAAACTCGACATAGACCAAATGGGATCGATCAAACGTGAGACAACAAGATATATACCGTGAACTCTGGGAGCTAATGACGTGCAGAAAGGCTTGCTTAATACGCTCACGATCGACGGTCGACATAAATTGAAAGATCTCTGTGACAGAAGAGATCGGGTGTGACATGGGAAGTAGATCTTTAATAAGGTGCGAGTCGTATTCAAAAAGCCCAGATTGGATATTCCAAGCCCAGCCGACTTCAGGATAGTGTTGCTCTATATACGACGGCTCAGATTGCGACGTCTTATCTGACATAATTCACCTTCCGCAACTTCTTTTGCAAACGGCTTAGCCCTACTAGCTAGGCTAGACGCATACCTAAGCTTAGGATGAATTTGACAAGATGTAGAAATAATAAAGCCGCTATCCAAGAGAAGTAGCGGCTTGATACTGATGCTTTGTACTAACGAGAGTAGGATTTAAACTGATTTGTCAGAGGATCATATTGGTAACCAAGTACGTCTAATTTTCCAACAACATTCTCAATATCCATCTCATACATACTGACTAAATCTTCAAAGCTATTGCATTCCAACCGCAATTTTTCATTAACGATTCCAAGCAAAATAATGCTGTCTAGATTCTTAACGTTACTTAGATCCATACCTATGCCCTCTGCTGTTTCCTTCTTATAAGTCTAGCTACAGGAGAGGGTTTTCGCTTAAATGTTGGTCACAATTTTGGTTGACCAAAGCCACTAAGAATACGTTGTTAAAGTACCCACAAATGACTCAACCCGAGCGAAGCAACCAATAACATACCTAAACTTATCGCGAGTTGGAGTTTTTCAGGTGCTTTCACGAAGAATAAATGCCAGCACCACACAATAATCGCCGAGATCAGAAGAGCAAAACCAAACAGCAGATTTTTTGTCACTAATTCAAGTTCTGCGTTCGTCATCGAATACGCATTAAGTAAAGTCGCCAGCACCATACACATACCACTGATGACACCTGCAACGGGTAGGATTCGATGGAAAGCTTGTAAGCGTGTTCTTGCAATAGTGAGGAGCAAATGAGCAAAGCTCGCGCCTAACAAACCAATACATACCACCATGGCTATCATGGCTGCTAACGTCGTTTGTTGAGCGACTTGAATACCAACGAACGCCAAAGCTAAACCATTCGCCAAGTACATTAGCCAGATAGGGCCTTGATCTCTTGTTTTCTTAGTTTGAACTTGGGAATAAAAATAGAAGATCGCGAACACAATCATAAAGGCTTCTATTTGAATGGATGCTACTGCAATCCACAGCACACCTAACGCAGGAAGCAATTTATGAATACGACCTCGTTGGCCCGGACAAATTTCACCTTTCACCAAGATAAGAGTCAGTACACACTGAGCCCCCAAAAGCATCGGGGCGAAAAGCGACAAAAGAGATTCAATCATGAGTCATGTTAGTAAATTCGATTAATTTGCGCAGATAATAGCAAAGTCTGCAGCAAACGCTCACTATGATTCATCAAAAACTTACACTTAATCGATCCAAGGCATGCAATACGCCACAATATCAGTTTCGTGGATTAGCCCTTTGTAGTGTCCTCTATCGTCTAATAGAACCCATGGGTAAGGCGTACCTTTTTCAACTAAAGACGGAATTTCACTAACATTCATCGCTAGATCGAGAGTGGTAAATTTCACGTTCATAATCTGGTTGACTGGCTTGTGCCAAATTTTGGCTTCTTTTTCTGTCTCGACATCCGTACCCATTCCAGGTGTCATGTGCAGGTTTATCATTGTTTTGTCTAATAGACCGACACACTGCTTATCAACAATCACTGGCACTGTCGTGACCAAGTCACGCTCTAGGTATTGAGCCGCCAAAGACAGCGGAGATCCGGAACTGATTTGAGGAGGAGCATGACGAAACAGTTTGTAGATACTTTGGCTGAGGTCGTCCGGGAGGGTTTTTTCTTTGAATAGACCATCACAGTCTCGTTTATCCAGCAAAGTAGGTAAATCACTTAGTTTTCTTGGTCTATCAAACAAATAACCTTGGATGTAATCCACATTTAACAGTTGCAGAATACTGAGCTCTTCTGCTTGTTCGATCCCTTCCGCAATAACTTTTACACCTAACGTATGAGACAAACGTGTGATCATTTTAATGATGTTAAATTTATTCGGGTTTTTATGGATATCGACAATCAGTTCACGATCAATTTTTAACTTATTAAAATAGCCTTCACTCAAATAAGACAACGATGAATACCCAGAGCCAAAATCATCAATAGCGACGCTTAGTCCGAGTTCACCAAGCTTTTCTATCGCTTTATCTTGATCAAACTTGCTCGCAAAGTGGCCATTTTCGGTAATTTCAATCGTTACTAAGTCAGGTCTATCGGTGCCCAAAGTAATAAGCTTCGCAGTTTCGACGAGTAACTGTTGAGCGTTACCTTGCGTCTTTAAGGAGCAGTTGATCGTCAATTGTGTTTCGCTTCCGAATAACTCACGAATGGTCTTGTGTTCTTTAAGCGCGATCGCAGACACCGTTCGATCAAGTTCAGTAATTAACCCTAACTCTTCCGTTAAGTCGATCATCTCCTGAGTATCAAACTGCTCGCCTTTTATCACAGGGAAACGGCACAGCGCTTCAAACATGACCACCTTACCGGTCTGCGTATCAACAATTGGCTGATAATGCACATCAATCAACTGGCGAGTGAGCACTTGCTGAACAACCGTTTCCAAATATTGTTTTCTGACTATTTCTTTGTGAGTTCGACCATGGAAATAGTTGATGTGTTTACCCTGATACTCTTTCGCTCCGACCATGGCTTGCATAGCATGAGACAGCAAGCGATTTGGTGTTTTAGCATCGACATCTAAAATGGACGCGCCACATTTTCCTTTGGTGATTGCTATATACACTCGATCCGTTGAGAGGTTTTTCATTTCAGTACAATAACGACGAATGGCAGTATTGACCGATTGAACAAACGAACCTTTCTCTGAAATGGGGAATTCAAGGCACACAACAAAAGTCGAGCTGCCTACGTACCCCGGAATTCTAGTCCCTCTCATATGGGAAATAATATCGGAAAACTGCTTCTGATCTTCAAACAACGTATCGGCGTCAAACTGTGGTTGGATACCCAAAACCATCACACCGGTCGTTTTATCTTTGGATTCAAGCAGGATTTCTAACTGGTTAAGAAATCTCTCCTTAGTAGGGAGCTGAGTAAGCAATTCAATGCCGCCTAACTCTGTCTCTGCGATTTGAGACAAGCTTTTAGACAGGTTTACCGTCAAGCCAACATAAAAAATTTTTCCTTTAGATGGCTCAATACGCTGTATAGTCAATTCTTGAGGGTAAATACCGCCGCGACTATTGCGAGTCAGCATTACCCCAGACCAAACGCCTTGTTCGCGTAAAGCCTTCCACATATTTTTAAAAAACTGTTCAGAGTGCTTTCCGGCATTAAGAATGGAAGTTTTAAGCCCAATTAATGCCGACTGCTCATACCCACACTGTTCTTCGTAATAACGATTACACGCGATAATTCGGGTATTTTCATCGGTGATTACAATTCCATGGTGAGGGTTATCAAAAAGTGCAGAGAATACATTGGCCACTTCGAGGCGAGAGGGAAACGTAATGACTGGGCGCAAGGTCCCTTGAAAGGTTCTAGGGTTTAACAATTCAATATAGATTTCGACATAAGTAAGAACTTCATCGCTCGGGAATAAACAGCAACTAATGAACTTCCCTTCTCCAGTTCTTACTACTTCTTCAGTTGTTGCTTTAAATTTCTTCCGGCACTGCCCTGACATCATTTTGAGTAAGTCCCCAAAACTGTCTAAAGGCCGCGTTAAGCGAATGACGTCCCTAACCACATCACGATCATAAGTTAACACTTGAGTTTCTATATCAAGTGTCCAATCAAACAGAGCGTAATCATCTGAATGAAAAGATTTCACCGTGTCTTTCACTTCTGGTGCACTTAATTGGTTGATATCCATAGAATCACCTATAAAACAAGTGTCATAATTTAATTTTATAACATTTTATAGATTTAAACAGGATCATCCTCGCAAATAATCCTATAAAGAAATCAGGGATATGTTCCGCTAGCTAGTCTCTACACATACCGCTATAATTTGCGCCTCCAAGATCTGAGGTCAAAATATGTACAGCAATATCACCCCCATTCATGAACACAAAAAATACTGGGCAGAGTGCTACGGAACGGCACCTTTTTTACCAACCAGTAGAAAAGAAATGGATGCATTAGGGTGGGACAGCTGCGACATTATTATCGTAACTGGTGATGCATACGTCGATCACCCTAGTTTTGGTATGGCGATCATCGGTAGGCTTCTTGAAGCCCAAGGTTTTAGAGTCGGTATCATCGCTCAACCGAAATGGGACAATAAAGATGCCTTCATGAAACTAGGTAAACCTAACCTCTTCTTCGGTATCACCGCGGGTAACATGGACTCCATGATCAACCGCTACACCTCAGATCGAAAATTACGTCACGATGATGCTTATACACCCAATAACGAAGGTGGTAAGCGTCCTGACCGTGCAACACTAGTCTACTCTCAACGTTGTCGTGAAGCCTATAAAGGCACACCAATCGTACTTGGTGGTATCGAAGCCAGTTTACGTCGTGTTGCACACTACGATTACTGGTCAGATAAAGTTCGCCGCTCAGTACTGTTTGATGCAAAAGCTGACATTTTATTGTTTGGTAATGCTGAGCGTGCGCTAGTTGAAGTCGCGCACCGCATCGCTGACGGCGAAGACATGTCTACGCTGACCAACATTCGTGGTACCGCGATTAATCTTCCTGCGGCTCCTGAAGGCTACAAGATCATCGACTCTTCTCGTATCGAGAAGCCGGGGAAAGCTTACGTACCAGTAAACCCTTACGAAGTTGAAACTAAGTGTGACACCAAGAAAGACGAAGAACCAAAAGCGCAACCAATCACAATTCGTCCATCTCGTCATGATGCAAAAACGACTGCTGTACGTATTCCTGCATTTGAGAAATTAAACAATGACCGGATTTTGTACGCACATGCTAGCCGAATTCTTCACTTAGAGACAAACCCGTATTCTGGTCGTGCTTTGATTCAACGTCACGGTGACCGTGAGCTTTGGGTAAACCAAGCGCCAATCCCGCTGACCACGGAAGAAATGGACTATGTATTTGGTCTATCTTACAAGCGTGTTCCACACCCTATGTACGGAAAAGCGAAGATTCCAGCATACGACATGATCAAAACTTCCGTTAACATCATGCGCGGCTGTTTTGGTGGCTGTTCTTTCTGTTCAATTACAGAGCACGAAGGTCGAATCATCCAGAACCGTTCGAAAGAATCAATCTTGGATGAAATTGAAGACATCAAAGATAAGGTTCCTGGCTTTACTGGGACTATATCAGATTTAGGCGGACCAACAGCGAACATGTATCGCTTAGGTTGTTCTGATCCAAAAGCGGAAATCAACTGTCGCCGCCCTTCATGTGTCTTCCCGAAGATCTGTGAAAAACTGAATACCGACCACAAACACACGATTGACCTATATCGTTCAGCAAGAAAAGTTCCGGGCGTTAAGAAGATCATGATCGCTTCAGGTGTTCGTTACGACTTAGCGATTGAGTCGCCAGAATACGTACGCGAGCTTGTGACTCACCACGTTGGCGGTTACTTAAAGATTGCTCCTGAACATACAGAAAAAGGCCCACTTGATCTGATGATGAAGCCGGGCATGGGTACTTATGATCGCTTCAAAGAAATGTTCGAAAAGTACAGCGCCGAAGCGGGTAAGAAACAATACCTAATTCCTTACTTCATCTCGGCTCACCCGGGGACAGAAGATGAAGACATGCTAAACCTTGCGTTGTGGCTGAAAAAACACAACTACGAGTGTGACCAAGTACAGAACTTCTACCCATCGCCAATGTGCAATGCAACGTCAATGTACTACTCAGAGACGAACCCTCTAAAGCGCGTGAAGTACAAAAAGCGTGAAGACGTGCCAGTGCCGAAAGGTGACCGTCAACGTCGCCTACATAAAGCACTACTTCGCTATCACGATCCAGAAAACTGGAAGATCATCCGTGAAGCGCTTATCAGCATGGGTAAAAAGCACCTGATTGGTGACAAGCCAAACTGTTTGGTTCCAGAAGAAGACTTTGATGCACAAACACCAGCACAACGTCGTAAGTCGGGTCGTCATGGTGCTCACCGTTTCGCGACTAAGCACAGTAAATCTCAACCAGGACTAGGCGGTGAGAAGCCTCGTAATCATGGCTCTAAGAACGCACCGAAAGGTAGCAATAAGTCAGGTGCAGGTAACAAAGCGTCACAAGGTGGAAACGGCGATAAACCAAACGGCCGTGGCAAACCAGCGGGGACTAGCACCGGCGGCGCGAATAAGCCTAAGCATCATAAAGGTAAAAAACCGACGGGGTCTGGCCAAAACAGGCAACGTAGTGCGCAGCGCTAGTCACTCAGCCCAATAAAAAATCCCATTTGATCAGTAATCAAATGGGATTTTTTTATTTGCTACGAACCCGCTCTAGTCGTCTTCATATGTATCCGTTTCTAATAATGATTTTTCTAGATATTGAATGTATTCATCTTCTAGCAGCGGCTTACTGAAAAAATAGCCCTGAATATAGTCAACATGTTTATGCTGAGCATAATTAAGCTGTTCAAGGGTTTCTACCCCTTCAGCAACCACAGGTTTGTTCAAGTTCGTCGCGAGCGACGCAATAGAGTTAAATACCGTTTGGAGTTTCTCGTCGCTGACGACATGAGTAACAAATGCACGGTCAATCTTGATTTCATCGAAACGTAACCGACATAAATAACTTAAGCTCGAAAAACCCGTCCCAAAGTCATCAATCGACACGCGGAACCCTAAGTCCTGCATTTGCTCTAGCACTTGATTCACATAGTTGAAATTATCGATTAACGCTGACTCTGTTAGCTCAAGTTTAATTTGCTGAGTATGCAATTTATTCTGCGCAATACTCGCCGTCAACTTATCTACAAAGTCGACATCGAGTATCTCCACCACGCTAATGTTCAAAGCAAAAAGATACTGCATAGTATCAATACCTTTAGCTTCTAACTTCGCGACCAGCTCGCCGAGTTTTTTGATATTGAATTTGGTCAATAAACCGATATCACCGGTTTTTTCTGCAATTGGAATAAACTCTACCGGCGAAACCATCTCTCCATGCAAGGTCCAACGAATTAAACACTCGGCTCCAACGACGGCCCCAGACATGGAATCATGGATAGGCTGAAAGGTTGTATAAAACTGTTTGTCGAGAACATCGGTATTGATAGCAAAACGAAATTCGTTTTCTAGATTGTTTTGATGTTCGATTTGTCGTGCAAGATCTTCTTGGAACTCCGCAAGACGAACTCGCTCTGCAAGCACATCGAGTATCGCCATCTCGGCTTTATTCAAACTCTGTTCATGCTCGTCACCTTCATGCTCTTGGTAATAGCCAAGCGCCACATTACTGAAGAAGTGCCGTCCATTAAAATGAAAAGGTTCATTCAGAACGAAATAAAAATGCTCAATATCGAGTGATTGATTATCAGCAACGAATACAATAAAACTATCGGTAGAATGTTTACTGCAAATAGCGCCATCTACTTCACTGTAAACGCGCGCCAAGATTTCCATAAACACTAGGTTGGCGACCGCTGCACCCCAAATTTCATTAATCCTTTGGTAATTGCATATTCGAACACAGCAAACTGTGCCGTAACCTTGCTCTTGTTCGACTTTTGCCAGAAATGCCTCACGATAGAGCAAACCTGTATGAGGGTCTTGTACTGACAATTGTCGGTTCAGCCTTCGAGCCGCAACTAATTCACCGTTGTCTGTGCAATGCAGAACGAGTGAGTCTTCTCTGGCAACCACATGAATTCGAAGCCAAACAACGTTTCTATCTGGGTAGCTCACACCGCATTCAAACTCAAACGGCTTCTGGTCATCATCATTATTCTTTTGTTCAAGTAACACTCTAATCTGAGAGTCGAATGGATACACTTGGTAATTATCGTCAATAAAATCGAGTGTACAGTCGGTCAGAACATCCATTCCGGCTTCGAGTCTAAAAATCTCTTTTGCTTGCTCGGATAACTCTTTAACAAAGCCTTGGTTGTCCAAAACCATGTTGGTTATTCCAATGCACTCTATTTCTTGACTTGAATAGGTCATAAATCCACCAGCACTTTTTGAACATGGTAAGATAAGTTTTGCAAAGAACTCACTTTATCGACAGCGCCTCTAGCAATCGCTTCTTTAGGCATACCAAATACCAAGCAACTTTCTTCATTTTGAGCAAAGGTCCGTGCTCCCGCCTTTTTGAGGTCAAGCATACCTTGAGCACCATCATCACCCATTCCAGTCAGAATAACCCCGATGCCATTTTCTCCAGCATGCTGAGCCGTCGACCGAAACAAAACGTCTACTGATGGCTTATGCCGACTCACCTGAGGACCATCTTTTAGTTCAATATAATAGGCAAAATCCTTCCTGTTAATCATAGTATGAACACCGCCAGGCGCAATGTAGACCACACCGAGTTCCAAAGTCATACCGTTGACCGCTTCCATAACTCTGTGCTTGGTACTCACATTTAGCCGGTTAGCAAACGCTTGAGTGAATTTTTCAGGCATATGCTGGACGATGACTATCGGAGGGCTATTGGCCATCATATTGTTCAAAAACACTTCTATTGCTTCAGTCCCTCCCGTGGACGCACCGACTACGATAATGTGTTCTGTTTTTTCAACCTTATGCTGTTCACAAGGCTTGATGATGACATCTGCAGAGTAATGCTTTCGGAAGCTACGCTCTGACAAGTACTCAATAGGTTTAACTCTTGTCTTTGCAGCATGTTTTATACAGCTAAGGAGGTGTTTCACTTCATCCGAATGTAAGTATTCATTCAGGTTGCTACTGGGTTTGTTCACGACTTCTATTGCGCCAGACGAAAGCGCTTCTAAGCACAAATCTGGATTCGCTGCGGTATGAGCCGAAAGAATCACGACAGGAACAGCATGTTCGCTCATTATTTTCTTCAGAAAGGTAATTCCGTCCATTTTAGGCATTTCGATATCCAGTAAAACGACATCAGGCATGCCTTTATTCATTTTACGCATCGCTAAAATTGGGTCAGGAGCAGAACCAATCAGCGTTAGCTCTGGGTCTGCATCGATAATGTCACCAAGAACCTGCCGTATCACTGCAGAATCATCAACAATAAACACCTTGATAGTCATAGTTCGATCCTTTGATAAATACATCGTCCAACGGGTTTTAACAGCTCATGATCTTTTACGATATTTTCACTGTGGCCGAGAAATAGCAGCCCACCAACCTCTAACCTATCGAGTACCTTGTTGACCATGCGTTTCTGTTTGAGCGGCGAAAAATAGATCAGAATATTTCTTAGGAATATCACGTCATATTGAATACTACTGTCCTGAACATCGTCCAACAAACTCGCATGGGAAAAGAAACAGCGCTGCTTTATTTCCTCGCAAAATGTAAACATCCCTTCGTTCTTCCCCACTCCCTTTAGGCAATATTTCAAGCGGAAATCTCGTGGAATCCTTTCGACTCGATCGAGTGGATACAGAGCGTTCCGTGCCATCTCTACGGCGGGTACGGAGATATCCGTTCCGAAGACATTCCAGCCTTCTTCACCTAAAGAATCATTGAGCAACATCGCTAAGCTATATGCTTCTTCGCCGCTCGCGCAAGCCGCGCTCCACACCGTAAACGTTCGCTCTCTTCTCGTTTGATTATCAAGGTAGTCTTCCAGCCAATCGAATTGCTCTTGCTCTCTGAAAAAGTACGTTTCATGGGTTGTTAACTTATCTACGAATATCTGCACTTCTTTCTCAGAATTTTGCCCATTTAAATAGACCAAATATTCTTCAAACGAGTCTAATTTAAGTGCCGTCAACCTTCCCAATAATCGATTCGAAACAGCATGACGCTTATAGTCTGCAAGCTGAATACCCGTCCAACGTTCAAGTAGGACTTTGATCTGTGCGTAACTACTGTTGCTTAGTTGTGCCATTCATAATCCTTTATTCTGGCATGCTCAATTTGAGGTGAAATAGAAAGCTATGGTTCGTTTAACCCAACAGGCTTTTAAAAAGTGATTTTTGAAAATTGACGATTTCATCATTGATGGAGTTAACATTGAGTAGAGCCGACATATCAAGTACCACAAACATACGGTTATTTGTCCGTGCCATATTTTGAATAAAGTTAACGGGGATATGAGCGCCAAAATAAGGCGCTTCAGCTAAATTATCGATTTGCAGTTCTTCAATCGCTCGCACCCGTTTAACCAACACACCAATCGTGACCATTTCTTCTGTCGTGACATCAAAACTGTCATACAAAACGATACAGCTGTACTTGTCATATTGGGTTTCACTCGCCAGCCCAAGGCGCTTTGCAGCATCGAGCACTGGCACAACACTTCCTCGAACATTGATGACACCGCTAATGGTTTCCGAGCACATAGGAACTTGTGTGACATGCTCAAGCTCAATGACCTCTTTTACGCTAGTGATAGATATACCGAAGCTTTCACCTCCGATTTCGACCAACAAGCAGCCACCAGCCTCTAGCGTTTCACTTCCAGTCATCTCGGTCGATTTATCCATCGGTTACTCCTGTAGCTCATCCGACATTGCCGCTTCCGACAGTTGAGATTTTTTCAACCAACCTATTTGAGCTTGCGTCAGCAATGTATCAACGTTCAAAATCGTCAGCAGCCGGCTATCTAGCTTTGCTACGCCAATCAACACTCGATGCTCCAATTGCCCTGCCATATCCGGCGCTTCTTCTATTTGATCACTCGAAATATCAATCACGCGCGTCACTAAATCGACTTTAACCCCTACTTGATAAATCACGCCTTGGTATTCGACATCAGAAATGATTACACAGCTTTTTGGCGTTACCGCTTTAGTTGGTCTATCTAAACAGGTCGCAAGATCGACAATCGGAATAACACTACCTCTTAGATTAATAGCCCCCAGAACAAAATCCGGAGCTAAAGGTAATGGCTCGACTTCAGGATATTCCATAATTTCCGCAACCTTACGGATATGGTAAGCATACAATTTGTCGCCGACCTCAAATTCCAAGTACTTTTCACTCGCACTTATCGCACTGACACTCTGCAGATTCATTCGAGACCTCACCATTAATCGTCAAATGGAACAAAACCATCTGAGCTTGATGGCTTCTCACGCAGACGAGCGATACGCTCAGCCGACGCTTTGGCTGCTCGTTTAGAATAATCTCGAGAAGCACGCTGCTCTTTATTTTCCAGCTTGAAGAACCCAACTGTTTTTCGAATTTCTCCCGTTTGTTCCTGAACCATTATCGCGGTCGAAGCCAGCTCTTCAGACGCCGAAGCATTCTGCTGAGCAATATCATCTAGCTGAGACACCGTACGATTGATTTCACCAACACTGGTACTCTGCTCCGTTGACGCTGCGGTGATTTCTTGAACTAAATCCGCCGTTTTTTGAATATTTGGCACCATTCTGTTCAACATATCGCCCGCGTGCTGCGCGACTTTCACACTGTTATCTGCCAATGAACTTATCTCTTGGGCTGCGATTTGGCTTCGCTCTGCCAGCTTACGAACTTCATCTGCAACCACCGCAAAGCCTTTACCATGCTCTCCAGCACGGGCCGCCTCTATTGCCGCATTCAACGCAAGCAAGTTCGTTTTATAGGCAATATCTTCAATAATCCCAATTTTCTGCGCGATTTCTGTCATTGCATTCACGGTGTCGTTCACCGCCTGCCCACCATCATGGGCTTCCGCGCTTGATTGGGTTGCAATGCCATTCGTCACTTTCGAATTATCCGTATTCATTGAAATTGAAGAACTCATCTGGTCGAGGGAGGCACTGGTTTCTTCAACACTGGCGGCGAGCTGATTCGATGTGGAGCTCAACATTTTGGAGGTCGTGCTAACTTCATTCGTACTATGCGCAATGGCTTCGACCGACGCCTGAATATCCAACAAAATGTTCTGTAATCTCTCTATAAACCCATTAAAGCTACGTGCCGTTTCGCCGATTTCGTCCTGACCAAAGTCTGGAATTCGACGAGTTAAATCCCCTTCCCCTGAACGCAAGTCTTCTGCCGCATCTGCAAGCGCCTTAATTGGCATAACAATGCCCTTAATAAGAAATAGAGAGGTCACCGTTGCTAAAGCGACAGCGGCAAACAACAGTCCCCAAACTAAAGAGATACTTTCACGAGCAGCAATCACCAAATTATCGAGAGAGGTGGTACTTTGATAGCTCGCATTTGCACTGATCTTGTCTAAGATCTCTTCGAGTTTTTTAAATACTTCGTGTTCTAATTTATCGATTTCTACCGCAGCTTGAATCTTGTCTCTAGGGCTGTAGATAGCAAAAATGTCTTTCCCGCCTTTGTATAGCTCATCAAACATGTGCTCGACTTCAGCCAGGTTTTTTATTTCTTCTGGTTTACGCTCTAACGGTTTGATTTCCGCTAGAAAGCCTGAAAAATTTCGAGCTTCTTCTTCAAACTGATCAACCGCACCCACTTCCCCTCTCATGTATGCATTCAAGGCAGACATCATATCGCCTTCCTCGTCTATCAGTTCCAAGTAGTAGCGAACCCCTTGCAGGTCATCTTTTACCACTTCTTCAAAGCTGCCAGACGTGCCTGCATCGGCGACTTCTTCTTCTTTCAACGTATCTAACAGCCTCTCTAGTGGTATCGCAAACTCTTCTATTAACTCGTCGTATTTGTCGGCCGCTCGCTCTTCTCGCGCTGGGTCAAATGAGTTAAAGACAAGTGTTTGAGCGTCACTGTAATAACGTTCGGACAACTCTTCGATTTGGCGCATTAACACTGAATCCACCGTTTGAAGCTGCTTGAGCTGCTCAAAAAACGTAATAAACTCATTATAATTCGCTCTAAAATCGTCCTTCTCTTCCGCCTCTCCCGTAATGAATTCCAATACGTTTGAATTCATATCCCCTAATTCATCAAGCATGCTTAACGACAATATTGCTTCTGGGATATCTTCCTTCTCCACACTAATGGCGTACGCTTCAATAGTTCGGTTTTTTACTTGTACGGAAACAGCAATCACCAACAACAGAACCCCCATTGTTAGCATCGCGAGGATGATTTTGTTCTTAATAGACAATTTGTTCAGCATTGCTATGCTCCTTACTCGTCGTTATCCGTCGCGACTTCGACACTCTCAAGCTCTTGTCGGTTAACTGCAGATTGAATGAGGGAAAACACGTCAAGGATGATCGCGACAACACCGTTGCCTAATATCGTCGCGCCGCTGACTCCTTTTAACCCCTCAAACAAGCTGCCTAATGGTTTAATGACCGTTTGAAACTCTCCTAATAAAGCGTCAACCACTAAGCCTGCTCGTAACGTCCCATACTGGACGATGATTAAAGACTCTTGGCTATGCTCAGTCGCTTGCTCGGATCCAAACAATTCTCTTAGTCGAAGAAATGGCAGTACTTCTCCTCGTAAATCAATAAAGTGGCGACTTTCTATGGCTTCTTTTGACGCGACTTCGTGCAGCTCCAAACACTCCACAACATTATCTAAAGGAATCACATAACTCGAACCGGCGACCTCAAACATGAACCCATCAATGATTGATAAGGTTAACGGCAAGCGGATCGCCACTTCTGTCCCGACTCCCGCTTCACTGCTTACTTCAACTGTGCCGCGCAGCTGTTCAATGTTGCGCTTCACGACATCCATCCCAACACCGCGTCCAGACAAGTTAGTCACCGAAGCAGAGGTCGAAAAGCCCGGTTCGAAAATCAACGCAAAAATATCTCGGTCGTTGAGATGTGACGTACTGGAAATCAACCCTTGGGAGACAGCTTGTTCAATGACCCTTTCTCGGTCTAAGCCGCGTCCGTCATCTCGTATTTCGATAACAATCGAGCCGGATTCATGATAGGCATTTAACGTGATACTCCCTTGCTCATGCTTCCCGTTTGCTCGGCGCTCCTGCGGCAGCTCAATTCCATGATCAATCGCGTTTCGAATAATGTGCGTGAGTGGGTCACTGAGCTTTTCAATAAACGTTTTATCCAGCTCAGTATCCGCGCCATTAATCTGTAGCGACACTTGCTTGTCTACTGAGATAGCGATGTCTCGTACCACACGTTTGAATTTGTTGAAGGTGTCGCCCACTTGCACCATTCGTAGCTGTAGAGAGCTGTCTCGAATATTTTCAACCAGTCTTTCAAGTTGAGTGATGGTTTCTATCAAAGCTTCATTGCCGGTCTCATGAGCCAATAACGTCGTTCGAGCACCCGTAATCACCATTTCCCCAACTTGGTCAATCAACTTGTCTAGCTTGTCAGCCTCTACACGTAGCGTTTTACTGCTATGGATTTTTTGATGTTGTTTCGATACGGCGGCTTGCACAACTTCAGCGGAGACAGCTTGCTCTTGAGTCAAGACGTTACCGAGTAACGGCGGAGACAACTGACTCTCTTTTTGGGCTTCTTGCCGTTTGAGTCCCACTTCTAATTCATGCGGTGTAATCGCCCCACAACGCACTAATATTTCGCCTAACTTTTGATTGGGTTCTGGGAGTTGATTGATAAGGTCAATATAGGTGTGAATTTTGCTGTCAGGAGGAAGGATATGAATATCAGCGTCTTGCTGAATAAATTCAAACACATCTTCTATTTGTTTTTTACTGGCTTGGGTATCCAAGCGAATTTCAAAGCCAAGGTAACACTGCTCAGGGTCAAAATTGTCAACGGTATTCAACGCCTCATCGACAACGGCAATTGACACGATTGAACCAAGTTTCGATAGAAAGTGAATGAACGCTTTGGGATCTAACCCGTCTTGAAAAACGCACTGATTGGGCCTAAATGAAATGTGCCAACACTGCTCGTTGCTCTCCGCGTTAGCGCCTTCTGAATCTTCGGATAAATCTGCAACTTTGCGCTCGGGGTTCAATCTTTGGAGCTCGTCATGGACCGCGCAATACTTTTTGGTGAGCTCTTCTGGTATGGAATGTCCTATCTGCTCGATATACGCTGAGATCAAATCACACGTTTTTAACCCGACTTCTAAAAGCTCAAGATTAAAGGTTCGTTTTTCTTCTCTGACCTGATCCAAAAGAGTTTCGTATCGGTGGCTGATATCAACAATTTCATCCAAACCAAATAACCCAGCACTTCCTTTGATCGTATGGATCGCGCGAAACATTGAGTTGATATGCTCTGTATTGGGTTCAGCCTTTAAGGAATCGAGCTCTAGCAAAATCTGCTCGAGCTCAGAGGTAAGCTCTTTAGCTTCGGATACAAACGTATGTAACGCAGCTTGCATTTCATTACTCATCGGTCAATTCCACTCCCCATACAACACCCAAAAATTCAAAAGCTTGTACAAGAGCAAGGCTTGCGTTCACGATTTGAAGTTGGTTGTAAGGGTATAAGTTCATCAACCGCAGCAGTAATTGAATGCCCGCCGTATCAATGTCGGCCACTCTTGAGCCATCAATGTTAAGCAACTTATTCTCGTCAAGCAGATTTTGTATCTGCGCGTAAACTTCACCCACTTCATAAATGGTGAGTTCAGAAGGCAGTTGGTACTCTTCCTTATCAACGGAATAATTCATATTAAGGCGCCAATATCTTCGATACCGCTTGCAGCATTTGGTCTGGTCTGAAGGGTTTGGCCAACCAGGCTTTTGCTCCCGCCTTACGACTTTCTTCCATAAGGTAAGGCTGGCTTTCAGTAGTAAGCATAATAATGGGGGTAAATTTGTATTTGGGTAACTCCTTCACCGCTTTAACAAAGTCGATGCCGTTCATATTTGGCATATTCACATCACTAATGATCAGGTGAACTTTGCTTCCATCGAGTTTTGATAAACCATCAACACCATCTTTCGCTTCTAGCACTTGATAGCCAGCACCGGACAATGCAATGCTGACAACTTGCCTTAGCGATTCAGAATCATCGACAATTAAGATTGTTTTGCTCATTCACCCTCCAAGGCTAAAAATAGGTCACTTCATTGCTGGTTTCATTTGAGTTGGTCCGCGATTCAATATTCGCTATAGCTTCCAAAAGCTTTTCTTCGTCGAAATAAACATGAGCTTTTGACGGATCACTCAACGCTGCCTCAACCTGATGACTAATTAGGTTCATGGCTTCAAACACCCCTCGTTGCATCTGCTGAGTCCGGTCACCAAATTGGAGCAACATGATTATTTCCGAATGAATTTCTTTTGTTTTTTCAATCATGCGAGAGCTCTGCTCTGGAGTCATTTCCTGAGCTTGGGTACACAATTTATTTGAGTGTTCTGATAGTTTTTTGAAAAGGTACGCAAGCTGGTCAACCGAATTCGCCGAGTCTTGGCAAGCGTAATCAAGTTGAACGATCAACTTAGGGAGCAGCACATTATTAAGAGAGGCAAGCACATGATGCAGTTCATGGTTTGGGACGGATTCGAATTTTGGACGCATGTAATGAACAAGGCTGCCACCAACAGCACTGATCACGACACTCGCCACAAGCACTTGCCACACGGCACCAAATAAAGTGAACAACGTTAAGAATGAAATTATGCCCAGTACAACTAAGGGCTGTATGGGAATTATCATCAACTCTCCTAGAAGCGCCTTGCTATGATCCTTTTAATAGCCTAGTTCATATTGATAGAGTTGATGATAGATTTTGAATTTTATACAGACTTAGAAGAAAGGCTTACGACGAGAACACCCAGTAACGGCTCAACAAGAAATTGCTGACCATTCCAATCAATACCCCGCCCACAAGGGCGATGAAGTGATAAATTGGCGTGTTTGGCGTCAACTCAATGATACTTTTAAACACCATCATATTTGGCACAACCGATACGAGCGCAGAACACATCGATTTTTGCCATTGAGCAAAGACCGAGCCCAAAAATTGTCGACCTTTTTTGGCAAAAGTAATCATACGATTCCCATACCAAGTGGTGGTAGCGGCGCAAATAAATGCCAACCCTCTTGCCATGAGTAAAGGCTGTTCCAATCCATAAACCAATAGAGAAAAGATACTGTAATCGACCACAAACCCGACGGCTCCGACTAAGCCGAATCTTACGATTCGGCTTTCATAAATCGGCATACTCATCATGACGCTGTGCTTAATTGTTCCAGTTTTTCTGAAGCAACCGGTGCAGGGACATCGTCAAAGCAACTGTATAAAGCGCGTTTCGATTTAGCGGTGAACTCCAATGTACAGGTTAAAGACTGCTTAATGATTTCCGATTTCACTTCAGCAGGCTTACCTATTAGGTAGAACTTTTCTAAATCTTCTAATACGGTCGTATCTGTCAGTTTTACTGCCTTTCCATTACTGTAAAACTGCCCCGAAAATGGACGTTTCCCAACGTAAAAACTTGGCGCGTTATCTTTAATGCTTGCAAAAATAACTCGATCACTCTTTTGATCGGCTTTACCTAAGTTCAGGACAAGCATGGCAATCATCAATACAACTGGCAGCACCAGCGCCACACTTGAAAACCACTTAGTGTCTTTCTTGGTGACTAGCATTGCGACGAGTAAGCCCAATGCAGGAATACCAGGCAAAACGTAGGCGGGTAGAATATTGCCCGCTAAACTGAACAAGATAAGCGGGGAAACCAGCCACAATACTAAAAACGAGAACAGCCCCGGGTTATCTTGGTTCGCTTGCTTAATTTTTTCTTTTCGAAAGAATGCCAAGGCTGGAATCACTAATGACCAAGGTGCCGCTGCTTGTAGCCAAAACAACCAAATCATTCCGCGTGGTTCATCGTGGGCCGAACCATATAAATCACCTTCCCAGCCACTCACGACAAAGCGTTTAAAGTGTTCACCGACGATGAAATAATCAATAAAACCCGGCGTAGCCATTTCCGCCATTATGTACCAAGGTAAAGCGATAACTAACATCAAACCAGTACCTGAAATAATCGGGAATCGTTTCCATAATTCCGAAAATGCGCCGATAAATCCATGCTGAAGAACTAGCCAAGGAAAAACAGCAATCCCCATAATCACAATCGCAACCGGGCCTTTCGCAAGTAACCCACACGCAAGGCCGATGAACCCCAGATAGCCCCACATTTTGTCTGCCGTGGTTTCACCTTTCCCTAACCAGCAGAAGTAAAAGCCCAACATGGCGATAGTCATCGACAGCGTGAGCGCCATGTCTGTCATCACTGCACCAGCCGCTATTGAAAAAATGCCGCAGGTTGCCAAAACTATCGCCGTCACTAAGGCGCTGTGTCCACTTTTTCTAGCCACAATTGCCATCGACAGAATCGTCGCTACACCGGCCAACCAATGAGGAGCACGTACAGCAAATTCACTGAGGCCAAACAGCTCAATACCTGCGGCACTCATCCAAGTAAACAGTGGTGGCTTACCCCAAAATGGCACACCATAATCAAACTGTGGCGTAAGCCAATTGCCAGTTTCTACCATTAAGCGGGCCATTTCGCCGTAGCGGGCTTCAGTGGTATCCATTAATGGATAAGTTGCCAATGAAATTAAACGAAGTAATAACGCAAACCCCAATAAGCCCCATAAATGCGTTCGATTCATACTGAAGTTCACGCACTTTCCTCCAAATCTACTGTGTTTTTCATGGCTGGTTTTTCAAATACCGTTTGAATCAAGTACAAAGGTCTGCGCTTTGTTTCGATAAAGATTCGCCCAATGTACTCCCCCAATAAACCAATACTCAGCAATTGAATACCGCCTAAAGCGAGCTGCACCACCATCATCGAAGGGTAACCAGACACCACTTCCCCCCAAAACACAGTCTTCGCGACGATCACTATGCCGTATAAAAAAGCACTCAGTGCGATCACTGAACCTAAAGCGGTGGCGATGCGTAATGGTCGAATTGAAAACGAAGTAATACCGTCCATCGCCAACCCAAGCAGCTTTAAATAGTTCCACTTGGTTTCACCACAGAAACGAGCATCGCGCTTGAATCGAACTGTCGCTTGCTTAAACCCGGGCCACGAAAAGATACCTTTCATATAGCGGTTTCTTTCAGGTAACTGGTTAATGTGATCCACCACTTCACGGCTGAGTAAACGGAAGTCTCCAACGTTTTCTGGTACTTCGATCTGAGTCATCACATTAATCACGCGGTAGAAGCTCATAGCAGAAAAGCGCTTTAACCAAGTCTCTCCTTCGCGCTTACTGCGCTGCATATTGACGACATCGAAACCTTCACGCCATTTAGCCAACATTTTGGGAATAAGTTCAGGCGGGTCCTGTAAATCCGCATCCAGTAGGATAACGGCTTGTCCTCGGCAATGTTCCAGCCCGGCACTCATCGCGGCTTCTTTACCAAAGTTACGGCTTAAGCCGATCACTGAAATGGAGCTATCTATCGAACGAAAAGACTCCACCAACTCCAAGCTTCCATCTTTACTTCCATCATCGATGTACACGATCTCGCAATTTTCATCTAACGCATCTAATACTTTGGTTAAGCGAGAATGAAACTCTGGGAGTACTTCTTCCTCATTAAAAAACGGCACAATGATAGAAAGACAGACCACAGGGTTAATTCGGCCCCCCTTTACGGTCGGTTTACTTAGCAATAATTCAGGCATATCAAATTCTTCATATCTGTCGAAACTATCAATAGCCTATCGCGCCCAACATGAAAGTTATGTTGTTGACATATTTTTCACACTGGATCAGGATGATATGCACTAACTAGCCTTGCCCGAGAAAACATCATGAAACGAGTTCTATTAATTGAAGATAACCGAGAAATTGCTGGGGTATTATTTGATTACTTTGAATGTATAGGAATGGAACTCGACTATGCCGATAACGGAGAACTCGGGCTGCAACTTGCACTTGATAACGAATTCGACATCATCATTCTCGACTTAATGCTGCCTAGAATGGACGGTCTGACCGTATGTAACCAATTGCGCGATCGCGGTAACACAACTCCAATCTTAATGCTTACTGCACTAGACAGCCGAGAAGACATGTTAAAAGGCTTTGATCATGGTGCGGACGATTACCTGACCAAGCCTTTTGACCTCGATATTTTGGAAGCGCGAATGCAAGCTCTCATTCGCCGTTATCGAGGAACCGTCGCTTCGACTAAGCTTCAATTTTCAGAACTTTCGATTGATCAGCAAACGCGCCAAGCCTATCGTCAAGATAAGCTCTTAGCGCTTAACCCTACCACTTATACTATTTTGGAAATGCTTTGTCAGAAAGCGCCACAAGTAGTGACTCGAGAAGAGATTTCCTACAAATTATGGCAGGAAGATGAATCCAATAATGATGTGTTGCGCAGCCATATCTACCAGCTTCGTAATCAATTAGATAAACCTTTTGCCAATCAAATGTTGATTACTGTGCCGAAAGTCGGTTTTAGACTGGAGCAACCCAATTGATCCTTAACGTTCTAAGTAGTACACGTAGCCTCACTGGCAGGCTTGCGCTGTTTTTCTCTTTGGTTTCTGTGATTGTTGCAGGATTCAGCTACACCGTATTCTATGCCGCACTTCATGGCTCTGAAGACCGCGTCGGTGAGCGACGTATTCTTATCGACCGAAACGAAGCGATCGCTCGTTTTCAATCGGGAGAGCGCGGTGTTATTCGGATTGACACTCTCACCGATGCCTACAACGATCTATCCTTAATTCCACCTCAGTACGCTCACTATTTAAAAGACAAGAAGGCGTACATTGGCGAGATAGGCGAAGAACCAGAATCACGCATGCTGTATTTGGGCGAATACATCCACAACGGTGAGGTTCATCCGATTGCGTTGCTCAGTAAAATCGACCAGATCGAATTTCAAATAGATGAGATCATCTACGTCAGCGCTATTGTATTCACACTATTCGCGGTGCTGATGTTCAGTTTCGCCGCTCTGTTGTATCGCCTTTCTCAGCGTTTAATCGAGCCTTTTAACTCTCTAGCAGAACAACTGAATTCGAAAGACTTAAAGCTTAATGAAGATTTTTCAGTGAGTGATGATGCTGCGATCGAATTTAGACAGCTGACCAACCAATTGAATGAGTACCGTCGAGAAATCAATTCCTTACTGAAAAGAGAACAAGCTTTTGCTCGCTACGCAAGCCATGAACTTCGTACCCCTCTGACCATAGTCAATGGAGCCAGTAAATTGCTGGTGAGAAGTGATATGAATGAATTTCAATCACGACAGGTAACGAGGATAGATGAAGCCAGTAAGCAAATGTCGACGATGGTCGACGCCCTGTTAGGGTTAGTGCGTTACGAGCGAAACCATGATGATGCACCGATTCGAATTTTTTCCGCAGATGAGCTAGCTTCGATCATCGACAAAAGCTCTGCACAGGCCAACGACAAAAACATAGGTCTTGAAGTCAATGTCACTTCAGAACCCACCATACAGGCGACTCCGGCAATCATGAATATGCTGATTGGCAATCTACTTAAGAACGCCATTGCGGCCACGAATGCAGGTGAAGTATCAATCGAACTCAATCACCAACATATTAGTATCATTGATCAAGGCTCTGGATTACAGACCTCACACAACCCGGATGGACACGGACTTGGTTTGCTGATTGTAGACAACTTGTGCCAGCGGTATCACTGGCACTTTTCTTTAGACAACCACTCAAGCGGAGGTTGCCAAGCAAAGATAACTTTTCAATGCTCTGAAGAGACGAACGAAGTCACCGACTCGAGGACTTAACTTAACGCTTATTAGTTTAGCGTTAAGTTTCTATGGTTTCGACACGCTGATATTTATCTCGCAGAGTCAAAATGTCGAGAGGTTTATCAAAGTAATAGCCTTGTAACCTATCGCACTTTAATTCTTTGAGACGTTCTCTTTGTGTGTGCGTTTCAACGCCTTCTGCGACTACCAACATATCAAAAGATTTACCTATCCCTACCATAGTCTTAACCAGTGCGTCATTTTGCCCATCTTCAAGCAGGCTATTGACGAATGTACGGTCAATTTTTAGTTCGCTGATTGGTAAAGCATGTAAATACTGGATCGAAGAATAACCCGTACCAAAGTCATCCAAAGACAAACTAAAACCATACTGTCGTAAACGGATGAGAACGGGTTTTACTTTGTCTAGATCTTCTATCAACACATTTTCTGTCAGCTCTAAAGTAACCCTTTTTACATCAATACCCGTTTCCTTAGCGAGCAAATAAATATGCTCACTAAAGCCGGGTTGCATCAACTGCACTGGCGAAATATTAATAG
The DNA here is from genome assembly GCF_043642225.1 of Vibrio profundi. Lineage (GTDB taxonomy): Bacteria > Pseudomonadota > Gammaproteobacteria > Enterobacterales > Vibrionaceae > Vibrio > Vibrio profundi_A. The sequence continues at coordinate 334,647 of NZ_JBHZSF010000002.1, forward strand.
AAACACCCAACGCGTCATCACCATTTGGCGATACTGCCAGAATATCTTTACACGCTTGAACAAAAACGAATTCACCAATGTCGATAATTAGCCCTGCTTTTTCCGCCACATCTATAAACAGTTGCGGAGAAACATGGCCTAGCCTTGGGTTATTCCAGCGACATAATGCTTCTACTGCCATGATTTTCTGACTGCAGGACGTTAGTTGAGGCTGATACAGCACTGAGAGTTCTTGATTTTTTAATGCCGTCGCTAACTCATCTTGCATTAGGAAACTCATTTGCACCTGGGCATTAACATCCGTGTCGTAAAACATCACCTGCCCTTTTTGTTTACCTTTGGAGCGATAAAGGACAATATCGGATTTAGATATCAACTCTTCACACGAGCTTCCATCATCTGGGTACATTGCGACCCCGATGCTACATGTTGAAGTCAGTAACGTGCCGTCTAGATGAAATTGCTCATCAAATACATCACGAATATCATTCGCGTAGATTTTGGCTTCTTGAGTGTTGTTTAGATTAGGGAAACAGAAAATAAATTCATCGCCACCAAAACGAGCAACAGAACCTTTACCTGAAACTAAACTTTCAAATTTTTTGCTGACCGCTTGTAGGTAGAGATCACCAACATTATGTCCATGCTGATCATTGACCTTTTTGAAGTCATCCATATCAACAAACATCACTGCAAGCTTTTGACTCGCGAGCTTGGATTTTTTAATGCCCGATTGAATTCTTTCTTCCAATAATAATCGGTTTGGCAAATGGGTTAACGCATCATGAGTGGCTAAGTCGTGCATTTTCTCTCGGCTGTTCTCTAAGGCTTCAAAATCCTTATTGATTCGTTTTTGGTATTCAGAAAAACGCAGTCCAATGTAGTAGCTAATACGAAGTGAAATGACCAACAAAATGGTGGCAAGGCCAAAACATAAAAAAATGATTTTGACCAATTCTACTCGGTTTTGCTCGTGTAGGATCGCCTCTTGACCATCAAGGTAAGTTTCTATTTGAGACATATAAACACCCGCCCCAAAATACCATCCCCAATCTTTAAATTCGGCAACAAAGCTCAGCTTATTTCTATCTAGGACACCTTGAGGAACATACTCGCTGTCATACTGAACAAAAGCTCCCTGAATACCGTTAACGGCGGGCTTGTTCTGTATGCTTTTTTTAAAAATATCCAAGTATTTAGACTTGTCTTTACCAACATGTTCAACATCCCCATGAACTAGGTTTTTTCCATTAGGCCCGATGACAAAAACGTAGCCGTCCATACCAAATGTATGTTCAGACAAACGCTCTAGCATTCTGCCTTGAATATCTTGTTCAACATCCGCAACATATTCTCCAGTGCCAATGAACCAATCATAGGGCTCAAAGTATTTGGCAAAGCCAACTTTCTCAAACTCTTCAGCTTTCGTCCCAGGCTTTTGATACCACCAGCGATAAAACGCCTCGCCCGATTTCTTTATCAGCTCTACATGTTCCCTAACAATGTATGTGCCCCGTTTATCTTTGGCATCCCATGTTGAATTACCCTCGAGCTCAGGTCTAAGTCCGTGCATAATGTTCACGCCGTCCATCTGCGAGATAAAATAATAGCCTCGGCCTTCATTAAAACGCACGTCTCGTAATGCATCACCAATTAGCTTAGTTACGTAAGGCTTGGGTTTATCTAAGTTATGTTGATAAATACTGAAGGCGATTGTGTAGGCTTCTTCCACACGCTGTTTGATGTTCTCTTTCAAAACTTTGTTGGTACGCATGCGCTCAAATTCAAGCTGTCCATGAATGCTCTTAACTTGCTCCCGCAGCATTTCCTTTTGACGATCGTATACGTCGCTACGTAACGACGTTATCAAGCTATCTACTTTTTGCGCATTACCATGTAGCATGACCCCTGCAAGCACAAAAATGAATACGAAAACGATCCCTAAAGGGAAGGTTCGTAAAAACCTCAGTAATTTTTGGTCGTTGTTAATCGGCATATAAGTATGTTCACTACTGATCATTGAAATGGTGAATTGCTCACAGATGCACTGAGTGCTTTTTCTTATTCTATTTGTGATGATAGATGAATAACTCAAATGAATAGTGAACGTCTACTTATAATTTGAACTTAGACAAGCTTGCACACCATGTAATGGATTACATGCGTTATAAATAAACTTTATGTCTATAAATTAAGTCACTGAAAACAACGTATGAAATTAAGCCAAAGCCCTATTACGCAGCACATATTCAATAACCGTACTTTCTTTCTCAAAAGAGATGATCAACTGCACTCTCATTTTTGTGGTAATAAAGCGCGTAAGTTTATGCGTTTACTCGAAGAGCCCAATACTGAGATTACTACTCTAATCAGTTACGGCTCCGCACAAGCGAATTCGCTCTATTCCTTGGCTGCGTTGGCAAAAATTAAAGGCTGGAAGTTAGAGTTTTATGTAGACCATTTGCCAGAATGGCTAAAAGATAAACCTATTGGTAACTATCGAGGCGCATTGGATCTAGGAGCAGTGGTAATATCCGTATCTGACCTTGCCTCATCATTGCACCCGAAAGAGTATATAGAACAAGTAAGACAACCCGATTCCCACTCTCTTGTATTGCCTGAAGGCGGGCGTTCACCGCTTGCCGAATATGGCGTTAAACAGCTGGCTCATGAGATTCTTAGCTGGAGTCGATTCGAAAATACGCACGAATTTGTCGTTGCGTTACCATCAGGGACCGGAAGTACTGCCTTATACCTCAACAAGCACCTCAAGCCACACAATATTGAAGTGCTGACGTGTGCATGCGTAGGTGGGGAAGATTACCTGAGATCTCAATTTGAAGAGTTAGGTGAACCTGATCACCCAACCATTTTATCGCTTAGCAAAAAGCATCACTTCGGAAAATTATACAAACAAGACTATCAAACCTGGCTAGACCTTCACTTTGAAACCGACGTTGAGTTTGATTTGTTATACGACCCGATGATGTGGCAGTGCCTCGACAGCTGGACTCAAGAAAACCCCGACAAGACGGTGATATACATTCACCAAGGGGGCATTCTAGGCAATGAGTCTATGCTGCCAAGATACCAGCGCAAATACCCAGACCTTAAAATGTAACTTTAAGCAGTTCGGGAAGAGAATGAATAACATGAGTTGGGGCTTCTATTGCTTCAGACTCGCTTATCGGATGAGGACGAAGCCAAACGGTTGTCAAACCTGCTTGCTTTGCTGGTAGGATATCTTTCAAATAGACATCTCCCACCATAACTGCCTGTTTAGGTTCTGCCGCTAGGGCTTTCAATATCGCTTGGTAAAATTCAGGGCAGTTCTTTGATATGCCTAAGTTGGCTTTACAAAAATACCCTTGGATATATTGGTCGAGCCCAACTCGTTCGAACGCGGCTTTGACTTCCGCTTCCGTTGAGTCTGCCGCACTGGTCGCGACGTAAATGTCGCAATGAGAAGACAAAGATTCTAGAACAGACATCGCACCTTCGACGGTTTCCACTCGTTCCCAGTCACACATCTTTCCAGTGCTTTCTGGGAAATCAACCATCAAGGTATTTCCCCAATCAAACAAAACTATTTGCTTCACGTCAATCTCCCTCGGCTTTGCATTACTCTTTCATTCTTGTCTTACTATGACTTCTAACCCTAGCCAAAACCACAGTTTCGCAACAAACTTGAGTAACACATACGAATTAACGATATATTTCTATCTAAATGAATAAGGAGAATGGTAGTGACGGATTTTTATCAATTTTCAATCAACAGCTTACAGAACCAGCCTATTGAGTTTGATACGTTTCGAGGGAAAGTGGTGCTATTGGTCAATACAGCAAGTCAATGTGGGCTGACTCCACAGTATGAAGGGCTTCAGAAACTTCATGAAACATATGCTTCTCAGGGACTCGTTATCATAGGTTTCCCGTGTAACCAATTTCGAAACCAAGAGCCGGGCGGCGCGGCTGAAATCAGCAATAACTGCCTAATTAACTATGGTGTAGATTTCACCATCACGGAAAAGATTGAAGTCAATGGTGGCGACCACCACCCTATTTTCGAGTACTTAAAGCAAGTGCTACCAGGCACTTTAGGCAATAACATCAAATGGAACTTCACGAAGTTTTTGATTGGACGAAATGGTGAACCTATCAAGCGTTTTGCCCCAATCACAAAGCCAGAGGCGATTGAGTCATATATCCAAAAAGCACTCCAAGCTTCTTAGGTTCACATAGCGACGTTCAGTAAAAGATGAATAACTCTTTGGTGTCGAACAATTTGAAAAAAGAAAAGTCTTCCATAGTATTCTCCTAGCCTCTTTATCGTGGCTGAGGCAAATATGCACCTCAGCCCTTATTGTTATTTTAAGCCTAGTGCAACTTCTAAACCTTCGCCATAAGCTGTATCCGCTTTATAAGCGTGTTCGATATGACGCTGCTGAATAAAATCTGGCACCCCGTCCAGAGAACGCGCCGTATTTTCTAGCAAACGGCTACGCTCTTCTTGGCTCATCAAACGGAACAAATCGCCTGCTTGTGAGAAGTAATCCTCATCAACACGATGATCATAATGATCTGCGTTGCCAGAGATTTGCAGCGGTGGTTCTGAGTAGTCTGGCTGCTCTGCCCACTCTTGCTGATAGTTTGGCTCATAGCCTATCGTTGATCCGAAATTACCATCGGTTCTCATTGCGCCATCACGGTGATAACTATGAACCGGGCAGCGTGGTGAATTCACTGGGATCTGATGGTGGTTCACACCCAAGCGATAGCGCTGAGCGTCACCATAAGCAAATAACCGGCCTTGTAGCATTTTATCTGGAGAGAAGCCGATACCCGGAACGATAGCTGCCGGGTTAAACGCAGATTGCTCTACTTCCGCATAGAAGTTCTCAGGATTTCTATTAAGCTCGAACTCCCCGACTTCAATCAGCGGATACTCTTTTTGAGACCACACGCGCGTTAAGTCAAACGGATTAAAATTCACCTGTTCGGCTTCTAACTCCGGCATGATTTGGACATACATGGTCCATTTCGGGAAATTCTGATTCTCGATGCTTTCGTAGAGATCCCTATGGTGACTTTCTCGGTCTTTTCCAACCAGCTCTTGCGCTTCTTGATCAGTAAGGTTTTTGATACCTTGATGAGTTTTAAAATGAAACTTCACCCAAAAGCGTTCATTGTCTGCATTGATGAAACTAAACGTATGGCTACCAAAACCATGCATGTGGCGATAAGTTGCAGGAATACCGCGATCGCTCATTACGATGGTGACTTGATGGAACGCCTCTGGTAATGAAGTCCAAAAATCCCAATTGTTAGTCGCACTGCGCATATTCGTTCTCGGGTCGCGCTTAACGGCATGATTTAGGTCTGGGAATTTCAGAGGATCACGTAAGAAAAATACCGGCGTATTGTTACCCACAAGATCCCAATTACCTTCCTCGGTATAAAATTTTAATGCGAAGCCGCGAATATCACGCTCGGCGTCCGCGGCGCCTCGCTCACCAGCAACCGTCGTAAAACGCGCAAACAAATCGGTCTTCTTACCGACTTCAGAGAACAGCTTCGCGCGAGAATATTGAGTGATGTCTTTTGTGACCGTGAATGTACCGTACGCTCCAGAGCCTTTCGCGTGCATACGGCGCTCAGGGATGACTTCTCGATCGAAGTGCGCAAGCTTCTCTAAAAACCAAACATCTTGAAGGAGTTGCGGTCCGCGTGGACCTGCCGTCATGGTGTTTTGATTGTGGGCGACAGGACACCCAGCAGCAGTCGTTAATTTTTTACTCATCTTTTTATCCCTTCTAATAAGCCATTCGCTCTATTAAGCGGCATGCCCAACAGAACACGTTTGACTGAATTGATATAAAGATTAGAGTAGCTTTCTCACTCTATAAAATCGTAATTTCTTATTACTGCAATCGGGAAAAATGATGTGTGAAAAATCTATTAAAACAATACCTTAACCATATGTAACGCTAATTAAAACGCGCTTTCATTCATACTTTCATTATGAACTTTCACGTCAATGACCATGAAATTTCATTAAATTATGTAGCTGACGCTTTATCCCTTTCAGCCCCCCTTAGTATTCTCATCGCCCTAAAAGAACAAAAGTGGCGGACACGCAGTCAAAATTTGATTTACGTCACACACCTATTTTTTAAACCATAAGTCTGTATAATTCGCCCGCTACAAAAACATACATTCATCTCCGTTATTTGATGCTGTACGCCTACATTTAACCTGTACATTACCTAGGAACATTCTTTGATATCTACCGCAAACATCACCATGCAATTTGGCGCTGAACCTTTGTTTGAGAACATTTCAGCTAAGTTTGGTAACGGCAATCGTTACGGCTTAATTGGAGCCAATGGATGTGGTAAATCGACATTCATGAAAATCCTAAGTGGTGCACTGACGCCTAGCTCCGGAAACGTATCCATCACTCCTGGATTAAAGCTAGGGGTTCTCAGCCAAGATCAATTCGCTTTCGAACAACATAATGTTATTGATGTAGTGATCATGGGTGATACCAAACTGTGGGAAATCAAACAAGAGCGTGACCGCATTTACTCTCTTCCAGAAATGAGCGAAGAAGACGGAATGAAAGTAGCGGAACTTGAAAGTGAGTTCGCTGAAATGGATGGCTACACTGCGGAATCACGCGCAGGCGACATCCTATTGCAAGCGGGTATTGAAGAAGAGTTCCACTTTGGCTTGATGCAGCAAGTTGCACCGGGTTGGAAACTGCGTGTTCTATTGGCACAAGCGCTATTCGCTAACCCTGATATTCTTTTACTCGATGAACCGACCAACAACTTGGACATTCATACGATTAACTGGTTAGCCGAAGAATTGAATCAACGTAAATGTACAATGATCATCATTTCGCACGACCGTCACTTCCTTAACTCTGTTTGTACCCACATGGCAGACATTGATTACGGTGAGCTACGCATTTATCCAGGTAACTATGAGTACTTCCTTGAAGCCTCTGGCCTAAGACGTGAGCAATTACTCGCAAGCAATGCGAAGAAGACCGCTGAAATTAACGAACTGCAAGACTTCGTTAACCGCTTTGGTGCCAACGCTTCTAAAGCGAAGCAAGCTAGCTCACGAGCTAAGAAAATGGAAAAAATCAAACTGGATGAAGTGAAGTCGTCTAGTCGAATGAGCCCTTCGATTGATTTTGGTGAAGGTAAAAAGCTTCACCGCCAAGCTCTAGAATTGCAAGATCTTGGACATGCATTCGGTGACGAGCTGCTATTTGAAGGCGGTAACTTGCTGCTGGAAGCGGGGTCTCGCCTAGCCGTGATCGGTGAAAATGGTGTCGGTAAAACTACTTTGCTTCGCTGTTTAGTTAAAGAATTAGAGCAAAACCACGGCGTTGTAAAATGGTCTGAGAATGCATCTATCGGATACTGTCCTCAAGACAGCAGCGCTGACTTTGACAATGATTTAAGCATTTTCGATTGGATCTCACAGTGGCGAACAGCAAAACACGATGACCTTATGGTTCGTGGTATTTTAGGTCGCCTTCTGTTTACCGCTGACGATGCTAACAAAAAAGCGCGCAATTGTTCTGGTGGTGAGAAGAACCGACTGCTTTTTGGCAAATTGATGATGCAAGACATCAATGTACTTGTTATGGATGAGCCAACTAACCACATGGATATGGAAGCGATTGAAGCGCTAAATAGCGCGCTGAAAGACTATCAAGGCACCTTGATTTTCGTTAGCCATGACCGCGAGTTTGTTTCATCTCTCGCCACGTCTATTATTGATGTAAAAGACAAAAAACTCGTCAATTTCCAAGGCACATACAACGAATACTTAGCCCACCAGAAGAAGACGCTGGCCGGCTTTTAAGCATTAGATAACACGATAAAATCAGAATATAGATGTGGTTCATCATCTCTATGAGCCACCATTGATTGAGGAAAGCTTCATGACCGATCAAGAAAGAATCGAACTACAACAAAATAACCCATTACACGGTCTAAAATTGGAAGACATGCTTCAGCAGCTTGTCGATCATTACGGTTGGGAAATCTTAGACACCGCAATGCGTTTTAACTGCTTCAATACAAAACCATCAATTGAAAGCAGCGTGAAGTATTTGAAGAAAACGCAATGGGCTCGAGAGAAGCTAGAGAACTTTTATCTGTACCGATTCAAGCGCATGCCAAAAGCATCTGACGTAGAATATCAAATGCCTCCGCGTTCACGTACATTCCGCCATGGATTAGAGCCTCGTGAACCAATGGAACTGACTGTTGAGTCTATCTTAGCGTCACAAGCAAAAGCAGCGTCTGCTCATAAAGATCGCGCTCGTTCTGGCCGCGGACGCTTTAACCGTCGATAACCGGTTGCTAGTGCAAAGGGTTAAAACAAAAATGGAGGCTTATTGCCTCCATTGTGGTTAAAACTAATATTTGCGTTTGTCAGATAAGATGATTTGGTTTGCTAAGCCACTGCTCGTTGACTAGCAAAAAATGAGGGATACTTTTGACGAATATGGCGCTGCTCTGAAACCATGTCTTTAAAACTTGGCCCTTTTGTCAATTGCAGAATGACTTCATCACCATCAAAACGCAGCACCGCTCCACATACTTGGACCGAGCTATGATCATGTAAGTTCAGCGTTCCAACCATAGAGAGGCCTTGATAAAAAGCCGCTAAGTTGCGGATCAATAACCGAACCCCTTTTTCAGACACCTCACTGACGTGAAACAGTTCATCGTCAACACGCATTATTGGGCGCGCTCTTTTGGGGTATTTCAAACGATAATATTGTCGCTTTTGTGCAAAAGATTCTTCACTCATTGTATGCTCCCTTCCCTGAACCATAAAGTACGACAAGATGCTCGACACTTCACGGGCAAATATTAGTTCAAGCTATTATTCGACAGCAACCAATAAAACTTTAGTAAGAATTACCAAATTTTTCACGTTTCAAGTCAACTTTATAACAAGATCGCAATTCAACTCTCATTTTGCAAAAGTCACTTATGACACTAGCTTGATAAGTAGATCAAAGCACATTCCGTTCCATAGTCTCGATTGAATCTGTATCACCACCCTAAACGCATGTTATCAGATTCAAAATAAGACACTGGTTTACTTCTAAATCGCAACTGCTAGACTCTTCACCCCATTCGCATTTGGTCTTCAACTATGACGTTCTCCAAGCTCAATCTCAGTTCACAAACCTTAGCTGCGCTCCCGCCGTCTGTCTCTAACCCGACTGATATCCAAATTCAGGCAATCCCACCAGCGATAGGTGGCAAAGACATTCTCGCGTTAGCTCAAACAGGCAGTGGCAAAACATTCGCTTACGGGATCCCGCTAATTGAACAAGTCAAATCAGATCTGGCGGGTATTCAAGCGATCGTTTTAGTGCCAACACGCGAGTTAGCGTTTCAAGTTAAGGATGCAATTGCCAGCCTATCAATGAACCTTGGAATACAAGTAGAAGCGTTCTGCGGTGGAATTGATAAAGAAACTCAGCTGAAGCAGCTAAAGAATGGTGCTCAAATTATTGTCGCGACAACAGGTCGACTCCTGGATCTGCTCGAAGGCGGACACCTTATCACTGACCAAGTGCAATCACTCGTATTTGACGAAGCAGACCGCCTATTAGAAATGGGGTTCTGGCCAGACGTTAAAAATATTCTGGCACGTCTTCCTAAGAAACGTCAGACGATGATGTTTTCAGCTACCTTACCTCAACTTTTGGAAGCGCAAGTCAACCAAGTACTATTTAAGCCAATCCGAATTGAAGCTCATGTGGCCAACAGTGTTGTCGAAACCATTAATGAAACACTCTATTTGGTCAATAAGGGAAGTAAAACACAGGCGCTTATTTCGTTACTGCAGTTCAATCAATGGAAACAAGTTCTGGTGTTCATTGGCGCAAAAGACAATGCCGACGCGTTAACCAAGAAAGTCACCAAAGCAGGCATTACCGTTTCCGCACTGCACGGTAACAAAAGTCAGGAAGAACGCGAGAATACGCTCAAAGCTTTTAAAAATGGCGATATTCAGGTACTGATTGCGACAGACTTACTTGCTCGAGGTGTACATATTGACGCCCTACCTACCGTTATCAATTTTGAACTTCCTAACCACGCTCCAGTTTATGTTCACCGCGTAGGTCGTACAGCCCGAGCTGGTCAATCTGGGCTCGCACTTTCTTTGGTATGCCATGGTGAATCAGATGCACTAGAAGCGATTCGAACCCTGACAGGAAGAGCGCTACCTCTCGCTTCATTAGACGGCTTTCAAGTAACAGATAAACCGGCCACAGGTGAACGCAAGCGCCCACCTCGTGACAAGCAGGCCAACCGACGCAGTGCCAAAAAACGCAGCATCAAACAATTTAAGCCTCGTGGTAACAAATAGCGGTTTTTGGGCGGTTTGTATGAACCGCCGAAATTTCATTTCAAAATGACACTTTTATTTCAGCTCTGACTTAAATAAACCCTGTCTCAAAAATGAATTTTGACCCAAGCTACTGATAAGCAAACAAACACAAAAAAATAGCAAAAATCGACGTTGACGCTACCCATTCAGACTACTAGCTTTTTCTATTAGTAATCACAACCGGGAGGTCATTAATATGAAACGAGCCAGCTCTACTTATCGCCTGCAACTAATCAAAGAAGTCGCTACACGGCGAGAGCGCCAACTTTCTAATGACCCGATGGCGAACTACATTCAATCCCTACTAGATAGCAAACCGGATTGCGAAAACTCGGTAGAAAAGAACCAACGCTTTTCAGGCAACCACTTTGATGAGCACATCGGTGGATGGGTCAGTGATCATTGGGGAAGCAAGTAGCATTCAACGGTGAATTCTCCTATTATCTCGCAAACTTTATTTGAGATAGCAGAAAGCGGTATGTCGGAATTGAAACGTGAGCAAGATGTAATGGTGGCCTTTCAGGTGATCCCTAGATTAAAAGAAGGCAACAACTTTGAAGTGGTCGATAAAGCCATTGAAGTCGTTAAAGCTTCCGGTGTGCCTCATCAAATCGGCGCAATGGAAACGACAATGAAAGGTGAACTCAACCAGCTATTAGAGATAGTAAAGTGTGCTGAACAAGCTTGTTACGATGCTGGGGCGATAGAGGTGATCACCAATATAAAAATTCATAGTAAAACGACCGCTGCCGACGATACATTTTGCACCTACCACCGAGGGGTAACCAAAGCTAATCATATGTTTGTTTAGGCTTTATAGATAAGACCCATTTTTTATGGCAGCAAGCTTGGTTTATACCTAGCAAAAATTAAAAAACTCACCAACAAAGCGTTTGGTGAGTTTTCTTTTTTGGCGCACAGATTGTTTCAATACACCTAAGCTCATCCCTACTGAAATGGCATATCACTTAAGTGATCTAATATGTCTTGCCGCTGCTCATCGGTCATCAAGTCCCAATCAAGCACATCTTTAGGTTCATCATTACGATGTGGTGCATTGCTTCCTATAGGAGCTCGAGTAGTGCGATTCGATTTATCATGTTGGTCATTCATACGCCCTCCCTCGGTTTCAAAGCTCATACCATTTAGTAATACAAAGCGATTTATATGTAAAGTGAATGTTATAAGTTAGGCAAGGAGAATGAGAGCGAAAATCCAAAATTCATGACGTATTCCTTCAAAACAAATCTTGCTGAGGGCTTTGAGGCTCTTGAGGTTGGCTTTGTTCGAGTTTTTGCTTCGCCATTTTTCGTCTGTACCGTTGACGACAAAGTTTAATCACATGCAGTTGCTGAGCAGGCGTAAAGGAGAGCCAGTTAAAGCGCTCTTCACGCTTTCTCATGCATCCATTGCAATAGCCTTTATTATCAACCGTACATACGCCAACACATGGACTAGGTACTTGAAAAAATTCTAATTGTTCCATAGTGCCCTCCTCATTTGATTCACCATAGCGCATATGTATTAAAAACGATTTTCTATGACAATACTCTGTGATCCATACGAAACTATGACCTCATGCTGACAAAAACAGTGTTTTATTAACTATACTTTTCCGAAATCAAGTAGCCGTCATTTATCGCTACTATGCTACTTTTATCGGAGTCTAATACTATGAAGTTTAGTTCAAAAAAATTACTAGCAATCTCAACTATTCCAATGCTTCTAGCAGCATGTGCAAGTAACGGTGACAACGTGGCGCAAGTAACCCCAACGGATCTGCAACATCATAACTGGCAGCTAACGCAAATTGATGGAAATGACATCGCAGTGGGCGAACATCAGCAAGCGCCTCGTTTAGAAGTTGCAGAAAAGATGACCGCGAATGGTAATGCCGGTTGTAATAACTTCTTCGGCCAAGCTGAGCTAAACGACGAAGGTCAATTCCGTATTAAACAAATGGGCATGACCATGAAAATGTGTCCTGACTCAGAGATGGAAATCGAACGAGCTGTATCTATGACGCTATCTGACTGGAGCGATATTACGCTCACTAAAGATACGCTGACTCTTGAAAACGATGTGCACACACTCACTTATACGTTACGTGATTGGGTAAACTAACCCTCGTTTTCAACACTATTATCGAACAAAAAGGCGACCACTAGGGTCGCCTTTTTGTTGTTTCACCTACACTAACGCTGTAACAAGCCCCAAAATTCGATTGGATATTGTTCGATTAAACGCTTTTCCAATACTTTTATTGATATCTGCGAAATTTCTTACCTGTCTCAGCGGTCTCCTGCCTACATATCATAAAAATGATGTTACGCTTATGTGTATGCGTAATTTATTGAAACTATTATCAAAGTTAAAATGATAAGTTCGCTCACTAAATTACCTAACCGTAAAGTAACCAAATTTCGTAACCAGCATGATGCTGCTCCTAACCTATCGAATGGAACACACTATGAAAAAACTGCTTTGTTTACTGGGCTTATTTTTAAGCTCAAATTCAATCGCCCAAGCTGAGGATTGGTCTGAAGTCGAAGAGAAGGCACAAGGACAAACTGTCTATTTTCACGCTTGGGGTGGCAGCCAAGAAATCAACAACTACATCCAATGGGCAGCCAAACAAATCAAGCAGCAACATGGTGTCGTACTTAAGCATGTAAAGGTCACGGATATAGCGGAAACTACACCGCGTTTAATCGCAGAGAAAGCCGCCGGGAAATCGACCGGTGGCAGCGTAGACATGGTATGGATTAATGGTGAAAACTTTAAATCAATGAAAGACAACCAACTTCTGCATGGTCCTTTTGTTGAACAACTGCCTAACTGGCAATATGTCGATAAATCGTTACCTGTCACAATGGATTTCTCTGAGCCAACAAATGGGTTAGAGGCTCCGTGGGGGCTAGGTCAGTTGGTTTTCATCCACGATGAAAAGACACTCAATAACCCACCTCAAACGTTTAAAGAAATGTTGAGCTATGCAAAAGCGTTCCCTAACCGCTTGAGCTACCCTCGCCCACCTGAATTCCATGGCACCAGTTTTCTAAAAGCGTTAGTACTGGAACTAACGAACCGCGACGCGGCTCTTTACCAACCTGTCAACGATGAAAATTTCGCTGTCGTGACCGCGCCTTTATGGGCTTATTTGGATGAATTCCACAAAGTGGCTTGGCGTAACGGACAACAGTTCCCAGCAGGCTCCGCTGAAACTATTCAACTACTGGATGATGGACAGCTCGACCTTGCTATCACTTTCAACCCGAATGCCGTATATTCTTCTCAAGTAAGTGGGAAACTTGCAGAAACAACAAAAGCTTACGCAATGGAAACGGGGGCGCTTTCAAATATTCACTTCCTTGCGATTCCTTGGAATGCGGCCGGGCGTGAAGGTGCGATGGTTGCCATTAATTTCCTGCTCAGCCCTGAGGCTCAATCTCGCAAAGGCGACCTGAATATTTGGGGTGATCCTTCAGTGTTAAGCAGTAAGTACCTAGTGGGTACTGCGAAAAATACTCAGCAATTCAAATCCGTTGACGAACCACACCCAAGCTGGCAATCCGCTCTTGAGAAAGAGTGGCTAAAACGCTACGGAAACTAACAAAAGACCCAGTAAAAGATGTTACGACTGCTTTATATTTGTGTGCTGTTTGTCTGTATTCTCCCTATGATTCCGGGGATCGCGGGGGTGTTACTTTCAGCCTTCAGCTATATCCCTCCACTAGGGCTGACACAGCTCTCTTTTACTGGGTTTGACAGCGTTTTTAACTGGAACGGGGTATGGTTTTCTATCGGCCTTACTCTGTTCACATCACTATTCTCTAGTTATTTTGCCTGCCTTATCACCTTCGCCATCCTCCAGTGTTGCTGGCAACAAAAAGGATGGAAACGCATCGAATGGGTATTATCTCCCTTACTCGCCATGCCTCATGTGGCGTTTGCCATAGGGTTTGCCTTTCTATTCTCGCCAACGGGAATGGGGGCTCGCCTATTAAGTGCGGTATTGGGTAATGAGTGGCTTGCTGATGGCTCTGAACTCAGCTGGCTAGTGAAAGACCCTTACGGTATTGGGCTCGCCTTGGCATTAGCGGTCAAAGAAGTTCCCTTTTTACTTTTGATGAGCATGCCAATTCTCAGCCAACTCAAAATTGACCAAACGACAAAAGTCAGTGCTTCACTCGGTTACAGCCAACACCAAATGTGGTGGAAGTGCATTTTTCCTCAGTGGTTTTCAAAAATGCGCTTTCCAATGCTAGCAGTGATTGCTTACAGCCTATCAGTGGTTGATGTGGCGCTGATCATTGGTCCCACGAATCCACCCACCTTTTCAGTATTGGTTTGGCAATGGTTCAATGAACCTGATTTAAGTCAGTTGCCCCGAGCAGCAGCAGGCGCAGTCATCTTGCTTCTGATCGCCAGTGCGCTCATCGCTTTTGCTCGCCTTATTGAATTCGTGATCACCAAGCAATGGAGAACGTGGCAGTATTCAGGAAGGTATGGCCTTCAATTGCCCGGAATGAGCTTATTTACAGTTGTACTGAGCATTAGTGCACTTATCGTTCCCATTATGGTGCTTTGGAGCTTTGCTCAGCGATGGCGCTTCCCAGACCTACTGCCGAGTACGTTTAGCCAGCGTTTCTGGTCGCTTGAATGGTCAAATGTGATCCCTACCATTAATGACAGCATTCTGATCGCCGTGATCTCCGCATCCATTGCACTATTGCTAGCGGTCATTGGCCATGAATATCGAATGAAGTATCGCATTCAAGTGCCTGGCTACATCATCGCGTTACCTATGCTCATCCCGCAGCTGTCGATACTCTTCGGGTTACAGGTCATGACCTTGTTTTTATCGAGTAATAGCTATCTGCTGTGGGTTATCTGGTCTCATGTCTTTTTCGCATTCCCTTTTGTCTACCTCGCACTAGATGGGCCTTGGCGAAGTTACGACCAAGGCTATATGCGCACTGCTCTGAGTTTAGGTAAATCTCCAATACGGGCGTGGATAAGCGTTAAGCTTCCAATTTTATTCTCGGCGCTTACCTTTGCTTGGGCTGTCGGCGCAAGTGTCAGCCTGACTCAATACTTGCCCACTTTGATGTTAGGTGCGGGTCGAATATCGACTATCACGACCGAAGCTGTCGCGTTATCCAGTGGCTTCGATCGAAGAGTGACGGCGATTTACGCGATTTGGCAAACCCTATTACCATTGGTCTTCTTTGGATTTGCGATTCTAATATCGCGCTACAAAAGACGACCATCTCTGTCTCTACTCAACAATTCAGGTTCTAATGAGTCTTTGTCTAAAAAACCTCGTCATCCATAAAAACAATGGTGACTGCCTATTTAACTCGATTAACTTCTCTGTCGAAAAAGGAGAAGTGTTAACCGTAATGGGACCAAGTGGGTGTGGTAAATCCACCTTGTTAAACGCCATCGCGGGGCATCTATCGTCCGAATTTCACTATGAAGGTGACATTACTCTTGAAGGAAGGCGCATTAATGATGTGCCCCCCCACCAAAGAGGAGTAGGGATTTTATTTCAGGACGATATGCTCTTCCCTCATTTATGTGTATGGGAAAACCTAGCGTTTGCTTTACCCAATAGCGTTAGTAAAAAAGAGCGTAAGCAAGTTGCGTTGAATGCTCTAGAGACCTTATCGCTTTTAAAAATTGCGGAATCCTACCCTGATCAAATATCAGGAGGGCAACGAGCCAGGGTAAGCCTGACTCGTATGTTATTGGCAAAGCCAAAACTCGTGCTACTTGATGAACCGTTCAGTAAGCTAGATAAGGACCTAAGAATCCAATTTAGAGACTGGGTATTTGAACAAGTTTCATTAGCGAACATCCCTGCGTTAATGGTTACCCATGATGAAGCCGATATCCCAAGTAACTCTACAATCCTGACATGGCCTTGGACTGATTAATATGTTGGATAAATACGCGATAAAAATCATTAAATGGCCGCTTGCTCAATCAGCAAGAGGACTCAACAAACTTGGCGTTACTGCCAATCAAACCACTGTTTTTGGGTTTGCGCTAGGGTGTTTAGCGTTTCCGTCACTTACATTTCAACAGTATGATTTAGCACTGCTGTTTATCATTTTAAATCGAATATGTGATGGGCTAGATGGCGCTCTGGCGCGAATTCAAGGCATCAGCGATGCTGGTGGTTTTCTAGATATCAGCTTAGATTTTCTTTTTTATTCACTGATTCCATTTGGATTTGTCATTGCCGCCCCAGAACAAAATGCAATTGCAGGGGCTTTCTTGATTTTCTCGTTTATCGGCACGGGAAGTAGCTTTCTAGCATTTGCGGTGATGGCGGGAAAACAAGGCATTGAGAACCCTGTCTATAAACATAAGTCTCTGTATTACATGTCAGGGTTAACGGAAGGGACTGAGACAATTGGCTGTTTTATAGCGTTTTGTATTTGGCCACAGCACTTTGCAGTTATTGCGTATGCATTCGGTGCAGCCTGTTGGCTCACGACTTTTATGCGTATTTACTTTGGTTTTAGAACGTTACGTAGTTCCCAGAGTTAGTTGCGGTCTGCCAGTTTACTTAGTCGACTGCCTCCGTAACATCGTCGATTCGATCATCAATATCCGATGCCCTTACGCCGTTAGAAACAAGTATACACAAGCTTGAAAAGTGATTTTTCTACCCTTGTACAATTAAAAAAGCGAGCCTATTTGCATAAGCTCGCTTCGTAAAGTTGTTATCATTTAATACACTTTAAGAATTTAGTTTGAATCTCAACACTTTCAAACTCGACTCAAGATCCACATCTACAAACTCTGGTGGATTGTCTAAACGCTCTAAATAAGTCACTTGAGGCGCTTCTTCTACCATTGTCTCGACCAAAAAGTTTGGTGAAACCATCGGAGAGTTCACGCAGGCAATCACTTCCCCACCTTCACTTAAAAGCTCCGGTAAGCGACGTAGTATCTTTTTATAGTCTTTAGTGAGCGCGAAGCTACCTTTTTGGAATGAAGGCGGATCAATAATCACAAGCTCGTATGGCCCGCTTTTCTTAATTTTCCCCCAAGATTTAAAAATATCGTACCCTAAAAAGTTTACTGAACGCATGTCATGTTCATTCAGACGATGGTTTTCTCGCCCTTTATTTAATGCGCCTCGAGACATATCGACATTCATTACTTTTTTCGCGCCACCTGCAATCGCTGCCACCGAAAAGCCGCAAGTGTACGCAAATAGGTTAAGGACATTTTTACCTTCGGCGTTGTTTTGCACCCACTCTCGACCATTACGCATGTCTAAGAACAAACCGAAGTTCTGATTGCGGCCAATGTCTAGTTGGTATTTCAAGCCGTGCTCTTTTACGACTGGAGAGGTTTCTAATTCTCCCCATAGCACTTCAGACGGAGCTCCGTCCGTATAGCGATGCTGCAGCACTAAAGCAGAGCCATTGCGTTGCTGCCAAATCGACTTTTCAGTTAACGCCAATAAGCCCGATGTGAGTTGCTGAAGAAACTCACCCTCAACAGGCTTAAACAGATTGACCAGTAGCTGCCCATCGACCCAATCCGCGGTAATTTGCTCTAAACCAGGCCAGAACTTACCTCGGCCATGAAATACTCTTCTGACTTCATCAGGAACCTGCGCTAATTGCTGTTCAACGTGCTCGAAAAAGGTTGGTAATGCGGTTACTTGCATTGTCATACTCACTTAATATTTAACGTCGGCCATTTTAATAGCCAAGGTTGGATCCATTGTTCCAAGTTCTGTGCTGTTTCCCCTGCGTTCCACTTCTCACCCATACTAAGTGTGTTTCTTGGATCGCAAACGAACTCAAATGATTGTTTCTGATATTCAAATCGGATCGCGAAAGCGTGTAAATACCCGCGATCAGATTGGCTTGAAGCGTTGTAAATAGGGTCGCCGACTATGGCGGATCCAATTGATTTCATCGCTACGCGAATTTGGTGGGTCCGCCCTGTGTAAGGCTTGCATAATAAAAGCCTTTCGCCCGGTTCACTGGCTAGTGACATGAACTGCGTAACGGCAGGGTTAGACTGGCTTGGTAGCAACTTCCAACTAGAACGACGAGAGCGTTCCATATCTCCACTGATCAACCCCTGCTTCTTCTTAGGCTTTTTGCTGCCCAAAGCTAAATAGTATTTTTCAATACTTCGATTCGCAAACAGTTGAGACAGTTCACTCGCAGCTTGGTGATTACGTCCTAGGATTAAAATCCCAGATGTCATTTTATCTAAGCGGTGAATAAGATAAAGCTTGTGATCACCAGAAGCTTTTGCCACTTCTTGCAATAGCATGGTATCGCCATCGTCTTTGTGAACACTAATCCCTGGGTACTTATTGATTATGAGAAAATCAGGATGGTTGAAAAGAATATCGAACATGGAAGGCTGGCTCCTATTTGAAGCAAGAGTATACCGCTTCTTATCAAGGAAACCAGCCTTTAAAACTTTGCCAAAACAAGGGCTGTGAGCAAATAGTGGCCTATTTAGCTCAGTTTAAACTTACCAATCAGCGCTTCCAGCTCGCCGACTTTATTTCTCAGGCTCATAACATTCTGTGAGCTTGAATTAGCCTGCTGTAATGACTGCTCTGATATATCACTGATAGCCGTAATATCAGAGGCAATTTCTCTTGTTACAGCCGTTTGTTCTTCTGCGGCAGTCGCAATCGAATTAATCATACTTTGAACATTAGATGCCCCTTCTACGATCTCCTCTAGTGCATTCACAGCCCCTGCGCTCTGACTGACGCCAATATCCACTAAACGGCAGTTTTCTTCAGTAAAGTTCACGGCTTCCAATGTACCGGATTGAATCGCCTGAATGATGCCAGCCACTTCACGAGTCGCTTTCGTCGTTCGCTCGGCAAGTGCACGCACTTCATCTGCAACAACCGCAAAGCCTCGGCCAAATTCACCTGCTCGCGCTGCTTCTATTGCTGCGTTTAGTGCAAGTAAGTTGGTCTGCTCTGCAATATCTTCAATCACTTTGATCACACTGCCAATTTGTTCCCCGTGAGAACCTAGCTGATTCATTTGCACCGACATGTCACCCATTTGCTGTGACACTTGCTGAATACTTGAAACCATGTCACTGATGACCTTTCTGCCAACTTCCGCAGAGCTTTCTGATTGGCGCGCAACCTCATAGGTTGAGTTACCTTGTTGAGCAACTTCTGAGATCGTTAAGCTAAGTTCTTCAGCTGCGGTTGCAATTAGGTTCGCTTTATCTGCTTGTTGAGAAGCGCCTTGCACAATGCTCGCACTCTCATTGGACAGTTCTGTCGTTACCACCTGCACTTCATTGCTGACAGACGTAATAGAGCCCAATAATGTGGTCAGTGAATTTTGCATTTGATTAACGGAACGAGCTAGGTTGCTTAACTCATCGCCTGAGCTATCTTTTATCTCTGCTGCTGTCAAATCACCACTTGCCACTTTTTGAGCGACAGAGTCCAAAACCGTTAAGCGAGAAGTAATAGAGTTCGACAATTTGTAGGCAATTGAAAGTGCCACAATGAACAATACGATGGTCGCGATATAGATCGTATTTTCAATCATCGTAAAAGAGTCATTCAAACTAATCAGTGCACTTTCTGCTTCTTTTCGCTCTTCAATAGACGCTTGATCAAGTAATTCTTCGAGTTTCACCAGAGATTGCACATAGATCTTCTCTAATACTTCGAAATATTCTGCATCGCTAGCTGCTCCACGTAAGTTTGGTAACACCTCAGATTCAAACTGACGAGTAAACTGCTCCATGTAACTTTCAATTTCACGCAGTCGATTCGCATCTTTCGCATTACTTTGCTCTAGTAGCTTGATCGAGTTTAACGCCGTTGCAAACTCACCTTTATTCTCTCGATAGCTAGTCGCACCATTTGGGTCTCCGCTAACTGTGCGCAGCGCATCGCGATAGACATCTCCAGCCTCATCGACCAACACCAAATACAGTTCAACACCCGGGATATCATCATTTCGAATCTCATTGGCTACTTTATGTGAAACCACGACTTCATACCAAATAATGGTAACCATGATAAAGGCTAACCCTAAGATACTTAGGAAGCTTGCATATAATTTTTTACCTACAGACCACTGCATATTCTCTCCAAATAGAATATTTCATAATTAAAAACAGTATCGTCCAAAATGCTGCGTTTTGAGCACATTAATAGAGGTCATTATAAACAACCCTTAAATTCGCATTACTATACATAATACTATATATCGTCTGTGAATTAAGTTTCTTGATAGTTATGTCGGATAATTTTGTAATTATTTTCAGTGGATTTAAGTAGGTGAGAATCGAGAGGGAAGTTATGGTGAGACAAAAGCTAAGGTGTCGGCAGAAACAAAAAAGCGAGAACCTTTACGGCTCTCGCTTTTTTTATCTAGTATCTAGGAGCTCTGGATTAGAACTTCTTAGAAATAACGGCTGCACCACCAATGATACCGATACCTAGTAGCATGATTGCACCTTTACCGCTATCGAAGCCAGAAGAGATACCCATGAATGCTACGATTGCGATCGCTACAGGGATGATGTACTTCACTAGGTTGTACCAAAGACCGAATAGTGGGAAAGATACTTCACCGTCGTTAGTGATTTCTTTCTCTAGGTCTTCACGGCTTAGTCTCCAACCAGCGAAGATACAAACCAACATACCGCCAACTGCTAGGAAGATCTTATCTGTTAGTAGATCGAAGATATCGAATGCACCTGTATCAAATAGCGTTGGGCCAACACCACCTAGAGATAGAGAAGCAAAGATACATAGAATCGCCATTACAATACTTGCAGAAAGTACCGCAGTTACACGCTTCATGCCTTTCTCATCGATTAAGTAAGAAACAACCACTTCTAGTAGAGATACTGAAGATGTTAGTGCTGCTACGCTTAGACCTACGAAGAACATAAGAGCAAATAGAAGACCAATTACGCCGCCCATTTCAGCAAATAGCTGAGGAACAACAACAAATACAAGACCTGGGCCTGCTGCCGGTTCCATGCCGAATGCGAACATTGCAGGGAACATTGCAACACCAGCAAGGATAGCAACACCAGTATCCATTGCAGTAACCATACCTGTCGTCTGAACTAGGTTCTCTTTCTTCTTAAGGTAAGAACCGTAAGTCATCATACAACCCATACCAAGAGATAGTGAGAAGAATGCTTGACCAAGTGCCGCTAGGATTACGTTGCTGTCTACTTTAGAAAAGTCAGGGCTGAATAGGAACTCAAGACCCGCCATTGCACCCGGAAGCATCAGACCTTTAATCGAAACAACGATAAGGATGATGAACAGTAGTGGCATAAGGATCTTACCGGCTTTCTCGATACCGCCAGAAATACCTTTCATAACGATAACCACGTTAAGTAGCAGGTATAGACCCATCCACATTAGTGGCTGAACAGGGTTCGAAATGAAGCCACCAAAGCTATCACCGATTGCTTCAGGTGTTTCTAGAAGACCACCAGCAATTTTACCGATGTATGCGATAGACCAACCACCTACCACTGGGTAGAAACCCATGATAAGTAGGCCACTGACCACACCAATTACACCAGCGAATGTCCAACGACGGTCTGTTGATTTAAATGCACCTACTGCTGATTTTTGCGTATGACGGCCAATCGCAAATTCAGTCAGCATGACACTGAAACCAATAAAAATAACGAAGAACAAGTAAATAGCTACGAACGCACCGCCGCCGCTTTCACCTGCTGTGTAAGGGAACTTCCAAATGTTACCAAGGCCAACTGCAGAACCTGCAGCTGCCATAACGAAGCCTAATTTAGAACCCCACGTATCGCGGGGCTTTCCATTTGCAATATTTGTCGCCACGTTTACTCCAAAAATATATGTTGTGTGTGCTTGTATTGCGCCTTAAAGGTTTGCGTGTAAACAAAAGTGTACAATGCATTAAAGTTTGAATGGCGCTTGTTGTATGGCAAGTAAACCAGTTTCCAATTAAAATTGGAAGACCGAACGGTATAAATTCTAGCCCACCTACCACTTTCTATAGTTAAATGCCGAAAAATCGAACAATCACATGCATTTTAACCAAACTTAACATTCCCACAACAACTTTCCACTATTTTCATATCGTCTTTTATTTTGTAAATGAAGATTCCAGAACATTCCCTATTGGTTAAATTCGTTTTATGATTTAAGTCTCTAATTCAAAGAGTATTTTATCGTGGAACAGCTTTATCACTTCCTAACTATCGCTGCACTTGCTCTCTATTGGTTGTTGGTCGCCGGTGTGACAATTCGTGTCGTACTCAAGCGCCGAGCGGTTAGTGTTTCGTTAGCATGGCTGATGATTATCTATATTGTTCCAATTGTTGGTGTTGGCTGCTACTTCTTATTCGGAGAGCTAAACCTAGGCCGGAAAAGGGCTGAACGTGCAAAGCAAATGTTCACGCCTTTTGAAGACTGGTTCAAACAACTCAACGACTGCCAAGCACACATCCCCGCTCAAGTTGGCTCACCAATTCATAAAATCGATGAGCTTTGTAACAATCGAATGGGTATTCCAGCACTCAGTGGTAACACGCTTTCCTTACAAGCGTCCCCAGATGAAATACTACGCTCTATTATTTCCGACATTGAAAACGCGCAAACTAGTATTAAAATGGTTTTCTACATTTGGCATCCGGGTGGGTTAGCAGATTCTGTTGCCGCAGCGTTAATAAAAGCCGCCAAACGAGGTGTTGAAGTCAAAGTTCTGTTGGATTCAGCAGGCAGCCCTCGATTTTTCCGTAGCCACTGGAAAGGCATGATGGAAGAGTCTGGTATTCACCTCATACAGGCATTAGAAGTGAGCCCGTGGCGTATATTCTTACGTCGATTGGATCTCCGCCAGCATCGTAAAATCATTGTTATTGATGAATCTATAGCTTATACTGGTTCAATGAACATGGTAGACCCTGCCTACTTCAAGCAAGGTGCTGGTGTTGGCCAGTGGGTTGATATTATGGTTCGTGTGACAGGCCCGACAGTCAATGTACTTTCTGCAATTCACGGATGGGACTGGGAAGTCGAAACAGGCGAGCGTATTCTGCCTGATTTACCTGAATGCCAAATAGAAAGTGCGCAGAATATTCACCCTATTCAAGTCGTGCCATCTGGACCCGGGTTACCCGAACACTTGATCCTCCAAGTTTTACATATCGCAATAAACCAAGCGAATAAGTCAGTACGGATCACCACGCCCTATTTTGTTCCGAGTTCAGATCTACTTGAGACACTTAAAATGACCGCTCAGCGTGGCATCAAAGTAGAGCTTATTATTCCTCACGTTAATGATTCTTTAATGGTCAAATGGGCATCGAGAGCATTTTATAGTGAGCTACTGGCGGCAGGAGTGTCGATCTTCGAATTCTACGGTGGCCTGCTACATACCAAATCAGTAGTGATTGATGAAGAATTTTGTCTTGTCGGGACTGTTAACGTCGATATGCGCAGTTTGTGGCTCAACTTTGAGGTGACCTTAGCGGTGGATGATATCCACTTCACACAGGAGTTAGCACAGCTTCAAGCATCTTACATCGCGCAGTCATATCAGATTGAACAAGAGGAATGGAATAAACGTGGCTTATACCCACGCTTTTTTGAACGTGTTTTTTATCTTTTTAACCCTTTGCTCTAGAAATTATTTCTTATTGGCTAAAAGTATACATTCTTGCTTGCTTTTAGCCCCGCTGACATGTTTTAAATAGGACATAGAAGACTGATAAGGAATTCACAATGTCCGAAAGCAAAACTACAAAATTGATCACCGCTGGTCGCGATACAAAATGGACCAACGGTGTGGTTAACCCTCCGGTTCAAAGAGCTTCCACCGTCGTATTCAACACCGTTGAAGAAAAACATAAAGCCACAGTGAACCGCGCTAACAAGACGCTATTCTATGGTCGTCGTGGCACCAACACTCACTTTGCTTTCCAAGACGCGATGGTTGAAGTCGAAGGTGGCGCTGGATGCGCATTGTACTCTTGTGGTACAGCCGCTATCTCGAACGCCATTCTTTCCTTTGTTGAAACGGGCGACCATATCTTAATGGTAGATACCTGTTACGAACCAACCCGTGATTTTTGTGACAAGATCATGAAAAAGATGGGTGTGGAAACAACCTACTACGAGCCAACTATCGGCGAAGGCATCCGAGATTTAATCAAACCAAACACCAAGATACTCTTCACCGAATCTCCTGGCTCAATCACCATGGAAGTTCAAGACATCCCAACGCTTTCGCGTATTGCGAATGAGCACGACATTATCGTGATGCTTGATAACACTTGGGCAGCAGGGGTTAACTTCTCTCCGTTTGAATACGGTGTTGATATCTCGATTCAAGCAGCGACCAAATACATTGTTGGTCACTCTGACGTAATGCTAGGCACCGCTGTCGCTAATGAAAAATGCTGGGATCAGCTAAGAGAACAAAGTTACTTGATGGGGCAATGTGTTTCACCTGATGACGCTTACCTTGGCTTACGTGGCATTCGTACTTTAGATGTCCGATTGCGCCAACATGCAGAAAATAGCTTGAAAGTAGCGAAGTGGCTACAAAGCAGGCCTGAAGTGGACCATGTTCGCCACCCTGCACTAGAATCTTGTCCTGGCCATGAATTCTACAAACGTGATTTCACCGGCGGGAATGGGCTGTTTTCATTCGTCCTGAAAACCAGTTACCCACGAGCAACAACGGCACTACTAGATGGCATGAAGCACTTTAGCATGGGGTACTCGTGGGGTGGGTTTGAAAGCCTAATCTTAGCGAATGAACCAAAAAGCTTTAATAGTTTAAGGACCGTCGCGAACCCAAATTTTGAAGGAACGCTGATTCGTGTTCATATTGGTTTAGAAGACGTTGATGATCTGATTGCTGATCTAGAGGCAGGGTTCGAACGCTACAATGCGTTAGTTTTAGAAAAAGAAGTCTCAACCGCGCAATAAAATTTATAGGCTGGAAGTAACATTCCAGCCTTTTTGTTTTAACGGACATAAACCTTATCGTTACGGTAACCTTCCACTTTAAAGTCAGGATAAGCCGCCTGCCTCATCACGGTTGCGATCACTCGATAGATTTTTATCCAAGCATTCTTCGTTCTCTCATCAAACTCATCGCCTAACCCCGTTTTCAACGTATAAATCAGAGCATTACCAACTGGAGTATAGTCGTCGACCGTCACGCCGTACTTTACATGACGTTTGGCTAGGTCTTGCAATACAGGCACAAGCGAATCCAAGTCATCTAGCCCTTTTACGGCAACGCCAAGTGTCGCCATCAGCTTTCGGCCTTGATCGCTTAAGTCGGCTTTAAACAAGCGTCGAAGTGAGGGATCGTATTCAAAAAGTTTGTTATAAAAAATATCTGCGGCTTTATCTGAAATGGGAGCAACCTTAGCGAAGCTAGCTTGAATCAACTGCTTCTCAATCACTGTAACGGGCATACACTCTCCTAGCACTAACTATCTATATGAATTAGAAGAATAGATGCCAAATCAGCAACCGACAAATGCATCTAGGTTTATATTAAACTAAATTGAACTTTAGGCATGATTAGAGCACTCTACCCGGTTTCTACCATTAATTTTTGCTTGATATAGGGCTAAATCGGCATAAGTTACGGCTTGAGTAAAAGGCACAGTTAACTCATAGCAGGTATACACACCTAAGCTCGCCGTAATGCTATTTTTCAGTCCTTTTATCGCTTCTATTTCGGAGCGGAGTAACTCTGCATGCTTGATCGCTTCCTCTTGAGTTGTTCCTCGAAGAAAGACGATGAACTCTTCGCCTCCATATCGACCTGAAATGATATTTTTAGACTCATGGGACAATAACACCCGAGCTAATGAATGAATGGCTAAGTCTCCGTGATCGTGGCCATATTTATCGTTTATCGCCTTAAACAAATCAATATCAATCATAATCACTGAATATAGTGATGAGTCCGAAGCTCGAGGTACTTGCAACGATATTGGTGCAACCAACTCCATAAAACTTCGCCTATTTCTAAGCCCGGTTAAATAGTCTAATTTTTGCAGTTCGAGCGCTTTCTTGTGCTTACGTGACAAGCGAATGATCAGTGCCAAGATAATTGAAACCGCACATAAAATCGCAATCGCAAACGCCACTATCAAGCGATTAACCGGGTACGTCAGCTCTTTGGTTTCTACAGCGGCAATAATGACCCAGTCTAAGAACGCGTAGTGCCTAAAGGTAAAATCAATACCGGCTGGTATCAGGCCTAATTGAGGAGAAGGGATTTGGAAGCTACCCTGCTTAACGTCCTCGATAAGGTCACCCATATCAAGGCTTGTGAACACGTTCTTGAACACTCCGACGTGCCCATTTTCAAATATCATCTGCCCACTTCTGTCCAAAATGTGAATGGACGTTGTTTCACCAAGCTGCTGTTTCAATAAGCGAGTTTTTAATGCGTCTGTATCTACAAACTGTAGCAGTTCATCTTTATAAGCTGAGATGCCAAGACGACTGCCATCATCAAGCAGAATTCGATAAGACACTTTCGCTTTAGGTGCTTCATCGTCCGGGTTTTGCCAGGAGTACTCAACAAAGTTCGCGAGTTCATCAGAATCTAACGTAACAGCTGCACTTTCCCCTTCATAATAAGGGTGGTAGATGAAACGATTATCCGCCCCAACAAAGTAAGCATATCCAGTTTCACCGACTTGAATTTTTGACAGCGTTTCGCGCAGAGCAAGGGAGTCAGCAGAAGAAAGCGCCGACGACTCAAATAAGTGCCGAGCAGCCGTTTCAGCAATCCCTTTAAGGTAGTAATGGATTGAGTCATTAACTGACAGATCAATTAAGTGATAGCTACCGTCAACAGTAGCCTCAAAGAGTGAAGATGATGACTTTCCAAATAGTGCTTTAATTTGTTGAAATTGAACAACTAACCCACACAGCAATACTACCGATAACATTGCTGAAGCCAGCTGAGTCAAGCGGGATAGCGTCACGGCGAGTCTACTCCATTAAAACATTAATTTATGTAAGGAATATAGAGCCAGATCAGCGCCTCTTCAATCAAGACGCATCTTCATTTTTACCTCATGTTTAAAAATGAGTGCAAAGCCATCTTTTTGTACCAATTATGCATTTCTTTTGGGACACGCTACCAAATGATCGTTAACCATACCGACTGCCTGCATGAAGGCGTAACAAATAGTTTCACCCACAAATTTGAAGCCTCGTTTTTTCAGAAATTTACTCAATTCCTTTGACAGCTCAGTTGAGGCCGGAATATCTTCCATCGTTCCCCACTCATTGATAATTGGCTTGTTGTCTACGAATTGCCATAACGCATTCGACAATGAACCAAACTCTTCCTGAAGTGCAATCGTCGCTCTCGCATTCGAGTAAACTGAAGCTATTTTTCCTTTATGACGAACCACGTCAAAATGCTCAATCACATTCGCAACATGGGACTCATCCAGCTTTGCTAAGGCTGCAATATCATAGTTAAGAAATGCTGCCCGATAGCCTTCTCGTTTCTTTAAAATGGTGATCCAGCTTAAGCCCGCTTGGGCTCCCTCAAGAGTAATGAACTCAAATAGTGTTTGGTCGTCGTATACTGGAATACCCCACTCTGCGTCATGGTACTCCCGCTCCAATGGGTGATTCATCGCCCATGCACAAGTCAAATCTGTCATATCGATTCCTATAAAAATGCCCCAATTAAGGGGCATTGTTTGAATATTTAAGATTATCTCGCAATCTTTATGTTGTGGAATAAGCGGTAAAGTACAGGAACTACAATCAAAGTAAGTACTGTCGCAAATCCTAGACCAAACATGATCGTTACTGCCATCGGCTTAAAGAAGATATCAGGAAGCAGCGGGATCATACCTAAAATAGTGGTAATCGCTGCCATACATACTGGTCTCACACGACTTAATGCCGCATCCACAACCGCAACGTATGGATCTTTCCCTGACTGCATCTCAATCTCGATTTGATCCAGTAATACAATACCGTTTTTCAGCAGCATGCCCGACAAGCTTAAGAAGCCTAACAGTGCCATAAATCCAAACGGAGTATTGAGAGCTAACAGGCCAGTCGTTACACCAATAACAGCAAGAGGTACGGTCAGCCAAACGATCAGTGGCTCTTTTACTGAGTTAAACAAGAACACAGTGATCAAGAACATAAACAAATAGCCGAGCGGCATGGTCGTGAATAGTGATGCTTGTGCATCACGCGACGATTCATACTCTCCTCCCCACTCTAATGAGTAGCCAGGTGGCATTTCAATTGCTTCGATCGCTGGCATCAAACGTTTTTGCAACGTTGAAGCTGTCTCTTCACCCAGTAAATCTGGATCCGCAAAAACAGTCAGCATACGCTTACGATTTTTACGAATTATCAGCGGATCCTCCCATTGCATCTCATAGCCCAAAGTGACTTGTTGCAAAGGAATAAACTCGCTAAGTGCCGGACTCCAAATCTTCATCCCTTCAATGTTACGAATGTCGATACGCTCATCTTCTGGTAATCGAGCAACAATCGGCATTAAGGTCGTACCATCACGATACACACCAACAGATTTACCTGAAAATGACATCGCGAGGAAATCGTCCACATCCGATTTAGTGATACCGTAACGACGCGCTTGGCTTTCATTAAACTGTGGTTCAAGGACTTTCGTTCTCTCACGCCAGTCGTGACGAATGTTGTATGCGCCAGGATCGGCATGCATGATATCCATAACCTGAGATGCAATACCTCGAAGAACCGTAGGATCAGAACCCACTATACGTGCTTCAATTTTCGCACCACCGCCAGGCCCAAGTTCAATCTGCTTTAACTTGTAGTTAATCTCAGGGAAGGTCTCTTCAATATGAGTACGGAATCGCTCCATTAAAGGCTTCAAGCCATCATAGCTCTTGACCCTAGTGGTGATCTCGCCATAAGCCGCGTAGCTTTTCTCTGGCGCGTAAGTCAGCATGAAACGCTGAAGGCCTTTACCAGCAGTCGTCGTAATATGCTCGACTTCTTCTTGTTCAGACAACCAGTTTTCCAATACTTTCAGCTTGGTATTCGTAGCTCGAATATCGGTACCTTCCGGCATCCACACATCCACTTGGAAAATAGGCGTAGTAGAAGATGGAAAGAAAGACTGCTTCACATGTGTGAAACCGTACAAGCTAGCGGTAAGGCCTACGACTAGTACCACAACCGTCAGCCATGCTCGGTTCATACAAAATTCTAAGAAGTTTTTGTATATAACAAACACCATACCATTGTATGGGTCTGAACCTTCTCCTTCAGGCTGCTTCTGCCCTTTAAAGAACATATCGGCAAAGAAAGGAGTGATTGAGATCGCGGTAAACCAACTCAGCATCAGAGAAATCAGTAGTACGGTGAACAACGTTCCACAGTATTCACCGGTCGCATCTTCAGACAAGCCAATCGGCGCGAACGCGGTAACGGCAATCACTGTCGCCCCTAGTAAAGGCCACTTGGTTTGCGTAACAATATCGGTTGCCGCTTGCATCCTCGTTCGGCCTTTTTGAGTACCGATGAGAATTCCCTCGACGACCACTATGGCATTATCCACCAGCATACCCAGTGCAATGACCAACGCACCTAATGAGATCCGTTGAAGGTCAATCTTAAAATACTGCATGAAAATGAAAGTACCGAACACAGTCAGTAACAAGATCAATCCAATCAATAAGCCAGAACGAAGCCCCATGAAGAACAGAAGGACAATAATTACAATCGCAACCGCCTGTCCTAGACTCACCACAAACCCACTCACTGATTTGTCGACTTCTTTAGGCTGGTTATACACTTCTGCAATCTCAACACCGACTGGCTGCTGGAACTTAAGCTCTGCTAGTCGACGATCAAACATTTCACCGATGGCAACAACGTTCACGCCTTGTGCAAACGAGACTCCAACGTTAAGCGCAAGTTTTCCGTTGTATCCAATAATGTTGCTCGGGACTTCAACATAACCACGCTTAACTTCTGCGACGTCTTTAAGATAGATAAGGCCCTGTGCTCCGCCCTCTGTCAGTATCAAATCCCCTAACTGAGAAACATCTTTAAACTCTCCTGTAGGGTGGATCCGAATATACTCATCACCAATTCGGATTGCGCCTGCATCAGACACCACATTTTGAGTCGAGAGTAGATTAAAAACGGTATTCGGTGATAAGCCTAAAGAACTGATACGCTTCATTGATATTTCAATAAAGACTTGTTCTTGTTGCGCACCAGAAACGGAGACTTTGCTCACGCCATCAACCAGTTCAAGCTCTCGCCTTAGATAATCAATGTAATCTAAAAGCTCTTTATAACTGTATCCTTCCCCTGTAACGGCCAGCAAAATCCCGTAAACATCACCGAAATCATCAATGACCGTGGGAGTATTAACACCAGGAGGCAATTGACCTTGAAGGTCGTTCACCTTACGACGTAGTTCATCCCAAATTTGCGGGAGATCATCAGGCCCATAGTTATTCTTCATGGTGACGGTGATCTGCGATAATCCACGGCTAGAAATGGAGTTAACTTCATCAACGTAAGTCAGTTGCTGAATCGCTTTTTCAAGTGGATAGGTGACTTCTTCTTCCACTTGCTGAGGCGTTGCACCAGGATAGTTAGTCACAACCATGGCATCTTTGATCGTAAATGCAGGATCTTCTAAGCGCCCTAACCCGAAAAAAGCAGAAACACCACCAATTAAGAAGATCAGAGAAAGCATCCAACTGATCACTTTGTTTCGAATGAAATAGGCGGCTACGCCAGTGATCTCATCATCAGTTTGAGGTTTATTATTCATCTCACTCATTGCTTGTCTCCTGAGACAATACTTCGACTGTCATGCCGTCCCTTAACCTCGCGATACCTGCCGTAACGACTTTTTGCCCAGCGCTTAAACCATCTAAGATCTGTAAAGTTGCGATACTGGCTTTTCCTAACTTCACCTTCTGTTTGGTGACAGTGTTATCTTTGTTCAGAACCCAAACGAATGACTCTGACTTATTCAATTTGTCTCCATCGGCATTAAACACGGCTTCAACAGGGACTCTAACACCAGCGTTTAATTCCAAACCAATATCTTCACCACTGCTAGTTACTTCTACCGCCATGCCATCTAATACATACTCTGTTTCTGGCATCGGCATCGATAACGTCACGGTAAATGTGCCTGTCGATGGATCTGGTTCTGTTGTGAACTCTTTGATCTGTGCAGGATATTCATTACCACTTGGCACTCGCACCACCGCTTCCACTTTCGACAAGTCAGCTTCCGTTGGCTGGTTAACGTACAGTCTGTCTGGTAATTGAATAAGAACTTCCACATCCTCAACGCTGTGAATATTCACGACTTGTTGACCCACTTGAATATTTTCAAACTGATCAGCGCTGACACGAGAAATGATTCCGTCTACTGGCGCCTTCAACTTAGTGAAAGAGAGATGGAGCTTTGCAAGTTCTAACTCGGCATAAGCAATTTGTCTTTGCGCTGCGATTTCATCAAACTGCGATTTAGCCAACAACCCTTTTTTGACAAGAGGGCTAGAACGACGATATTGGCTATCGATTACTGTGTAACGAGCTTGTGCGTTATTCACATCCAGTTGGTAATCTGTAGGGTCAATCTCAGCAATGACATCGCCTTTCTTAACCCTTGAGCCTTCCTTAACGTTAATCACATTGATTTCTCCTGCGACCCGAAAACTCAAGTGAGATTTCTCAGCAGCGTTGGCAACGGCTGGAAAATACAACTTATCTTTTATCAACTGCTCACCGAGTAAGACAACTTTAACTCTTGGAGCAACATCCGATACTTCTTGAATAGATTCGCCGCACCCCGCAAGTACCGCTAGAGACGAGAGCATGGCAATGGTTTTTACATATTTCATATTACAACCCTCGCTCCTTGATCCACTCTCTAACCTTAATACCTGCTTGAATTCCGCTTACGCCAGAAGTCACTATTTGATCCCCATCTTGCAAACCGGATTGCACTTGCCTTTGGTCATTCAAATTCACTTGTACTTTTTCAACGATGCCACTTTGGTTTACTCGCCATACGTATGTCTTATCGTTGTCGTCAAAAATAGCTGAAGTCGGGATTTTGGTAGAGCTACTTTTCGCAGCAACAACCAAAACATTGCCCGCCATACCCGGTAAAATACCAACATCGGTTGGACGCTCCATGACCATTGTCACTTTATAAGAGCCTGTTTTTGGATCCGCTTCAGTATCAACTTCTTGGAAAGTGAGCGGGAAGCTGCGACTCGGAAATGAATCAAATGTCATGGTCGCTTCACTGTCCACCCCTGACGAGAAACGATTAAGCAATTGGTCGGGCAGTAAAAATACAACTTTTAATACCTGATTCGTCTGAATATTCATCACGCCTTCTTTAGCGTTAATGTATTCGTGGTTCTCTGCAGGGATAATAGATACGGTTCCGTCATACGGCGCGACTAGAGTCGTGTATCTGAGGTTCGCTTCCGCTTGCTCCAAAAGTGCAAGAGCCGAGTTGTGGTTAGCTTTGGCTTGATCAAAATCTTGTTCTGATACAACGCGATCTTTACGCAGCTTTTTGAATCGCTGATACTGGACATCAGCCAGTTTGAAGTTCGCTTTTGCTTGCTTATGAAGCAAAGTGTATTCGTCGGGGTTTAATCGGGCTAGCGCCTGTCCTTTTTGAACAAGTTGCCCGGCATTTACATCAATACTTTGCAGTAACCCAGGCACTCGAAATGCTAATACCGCTTTATCACCGGCTTCTGTAGTTGCGGGAAATTGTCGTTCAAAAGAGTTGTTGCCTACAGAGACTGTGAATAACTTGGCGGGTCTAGAATCAGGTTCAGGTACTGGGGGAAGATCTTTTCCGCAACCAGATAGCCCAACTAGGGTTGCAAATAAGACAACAGCAGCTTTACGCATTTGAGATCATCCATATCAATAATTTAACTAATAACATAGATGAATAAGGTGGTTGAATCCAGAAAAAACCTATATTTAATCTGAGAAAAACAGCATAAAAAATAATAGCTTGAACAATCATTCACTCAAGCTATGTTTTCTATTTGAGTTATCAATTAAATATTTTTGAACTCTCGGTTAACTTTAAAGCTGTCTGACGTGACGTACGCTTCCATTGAGCGAACGGTTGATTCCATTTTATTAAAATCACTCTCTAAAGTATCAAGCAAAGATTCCGCTGACTGACCTTGCTCCCAGGGCTTATTTTTCAGCTTATGCTCTTGCTTAGTTTTTAACGACTCTACGTATTGGGTGGGCTGCTTCTCGAGCATAAATGTCATTGCGACATACGCCAAAATTACCAGGAAGCTTCCCCCCAATAAAGCCGCAGATATCACTAAGATACGAACAAGCCAGACTTCCAAGCCTAAATAGTTAGCTAATCCCGCACATACCCCAGAGATCTTCCCATTAATCGGGTCACGGTATAGTTCCCTACTCATAGTTCCTTCTCCAATTTGGGGATTCTGCATCGAGAATCTTTTCTAAAGTCACTACTCGCGCTTGCATAGATTCTGCGCGCTCAGAGAGCTGGTTTAATCGATTCATATCTGTATCAGATAAACCATTGGCTGATTTGCGCTTGCTGCGGTAATGCAAGAAAAGCCATAACGGTGCAACAAATATCAGGAAAGCAATCAATGGCCCAGCGATGAGAAATGTTGACATATATGACTCCTAATTATTTATCTCGGTTTTCAACTTGTTGTTTTAGCTTTGCTAGCTCTTGTTCGATTTCATCTTGTGCTTGAAGTTCTGCAAACTCTTGGTCAAGTGACTTGGCATTTCCCGTTTTCGAATACACATCGGCTTCTGCCTCTAGCTCGTCAATCTTACGAGAGTACTGCTCGAACTTTGCCATCGCTTCATGAGTGCGGCTTGAATGCAGGTGTTTTTGTACATCACGGCGATTCGTCGCGGTTTGGTTTCTTATCGCCAGAGATTGCTGCTTTGCACGTGTCTCTGCAATTTTGGTTTCTAATTTACCGATCTCGCCAGTAAGCTTCTCGATGGTTTCTTCCACTAGCGTTAGCTCAGTGTGCAAACCTTTAATAACATCTTCAAGCTTTTGTTTTTCTATTAGAGCAGAACGAGCGAGATCTTCACGACCTTTGGTTAGCGCCAATGTCGCTTTTTGCTGCCAATCGAGAATTTGAGAATCCATTGCCTCAACTTTGCGAGACAATTCTTTTTTGTCAGCGATAGCTTTCGCTGAATTCGTACGGACCTCAACTAACGTGTCTTCCATTTCCTGAATGATTAAGCGAATCATTTTTTCAGGATCTTCTGCTTTATCTAGCAATGCGCTGATGTTTGAATTTACGATATCTGCGAAACGAGAAAAAATACCCATAATGACTCTCCTAAATTAACAAGTTTTTTTGATTTCCATACAAGGTATATCAAGAGGCGTGCCAACTTTATTTTCTTTATATTTCAAAAGCTTAATTTCCTTGTTTATTTTTCACCCTACATGTTATGATTAAAAAAACCAATATTTGGTATTTTTCACCACTCTTAAGGTAGCCATCACATGCAGCAAAATTTGATCGGAGAATCCCCCTCTTTTCTCAGCGTGCTCGACAAAGTTTCGCGCCTTGCACCTATCGAGCGACCAGTGCTGATCATCGGAGAACGAGGGACGGGTAAAGAACTGATTGCGCAACGATTACACTACCTTTCCAAACGTTGGGATCAGCCGTTAATCTCCCTAAATTGCTCCACCCTAAGTGAAGGGCTTATCGACTCCGAGTTATTCGGACATGAATCCGGATCGTTTACTGGCTCAAAAGGACGTCACCAAGGGCGGTTTGAACGGGCAGAAGGCGGAACCCTCTTTCTCGATGAACTGGCAACGGCACCTCTATCAGTCCAAGAAAAGCTCTTGCGTGTCATAGAATATGGCCAATATGAAAGAGTTGGTGGCCAAAAAGTATTGAATGCCAATGTTCGCTTAGTTTGTGCGACCAACGCCAACCTTCCCGAAATGGCACAACAAGGCAACTTTAGAGCAGATTTGCTTGATAGGTTAGCGTTCGACGTGATCTCGCTACCTCCCTTGCGAGAGCGAAAAGAAGACATTTTGCTGCTAGCTGAGTATTACGCGATTAAAATGTGCCGAGAGTTAGAATTCGATTTATTTGTTGGCTTTACTCACAACGCAGAGCAGTCACTTTTGGACTACCAATGGCCGGGGAATGTTCGCGAACTCAAAAACGTTATTGAACGCGCTATCTATCAGCATGGTAAATCTGAGTACCCTATCGACGAGTTACTCTTCGATCCATTTGGTCAACCTTGGCAAAGTCCCGATAATGACAAGCCCGAATCTAACAACCATACTTATTCTGAACTATTTGATTTACCTCTCGATTATAAGGCATGGCAAGAGCAGCAAGATATTAGGCTGTTAACTCAAGCGTTAGAAGCCAGCAAATATAACCAAAAACAAGCCGCTGACTTATTGGGGCTGAGCTACCACCAATTACGTGGGATGGTACGTAAATACTCGATTGTCGGACAAAAAGTAGATAAATAGCGGCTCAGTATAGATAAGTGATTGGAGCACAATAAATAAAATGGTAAATTACACGGATCTTGAGGCGAAAAATAAGCCTCGTTTCTCAACCAATTTCTTTCTATGAAAGCACTGTTAAGATTCACGCTTGGACTATTCACTTTCGGCTTGCTATTAGGCTGCGGTGAAGAAGTCGATCATGAGCAAATCCGTAAGAACGGGTTCGTATATTGCGGTCAGGGTTCCCCCTATACATTCAACCCACAACTTGTGGACAGTGGCGTGACATCTGAATCTCTTAGCCCACAAATCTTCGACACCCTACTTCAGCTTGATCCAGGGACTTACCTTCCTGTGGCAAATCTGGCGACAAGTTGGACAACCAACAAATTAGGTACGGAGTACACGTTTAAATTACGCAAAGGCGTTTCATTTCAAACTACCGATTGGTTTACGCCTACTCGTCAATTCAACGCGCACGATGTGGTATTCAGTTTTCGACGAATCATCGATAGTAGCCACCCATTCCACTATGTTGGTGGTGGGTTGTATCCGTGGTTTGCTGGAATAGACTTCCAGAATTTGCTCGTTGATGTTCAAGCGCTTAGCGATTCAACCGTCAAGTTTACATTAAGCCGCCCAGACAACTCTTTTCTCAATAATATTGCCACCAGCTACGCGGTGATCCATTCAAAAGAATATGGAGATCAGCTGACGCTCAGTGACGACAAATTATTGCTCGATTCAAAACCCGTTGGTACTGGCCCCTTTTATCTTAGTGAGTTTCAACTCAACGACCTAGTTAGGCTAAGACGCAATAATGATTACTGGCGTGGCCCCGTAAAAATGGAGCAAGTGGTTTTCGACACTTCTCAGCGCGGTACAGGTACGTTAGCCAAGCTTTTACGTAATGAGTGTGATGTGCTTAATTCGCCAATTTCGAGCCAAATTCCGATCATTCAAGAACGAGCAGAACTTAAGATCAGTGCAACGCCTGCGGTAAACGTATCGTTCATAGCGATCAACACGGACCACCCAGCTCTCAGTGATTCTCGTGTTCGTAAAGCACTTAATTTGGCAATCAACCGTCAAAACATTCTAGATTCCGTATATTACGGCACCGGTACTGAAGCCTTTACTTTGCTTCCTCCCACTTCTTGGGCCTATCAAAAAGACAGTGTTCAAGTTCGCTACGACCGTAACTACGCGATTGCACTACTAAGAGAAGCTGGAATTGAATCGGGTTTAGAGCTTTCAATGTGGGTTCCGTTAGAACCGAGAGCTTATAACCCTAGTCCTCGAAAAACCGCTGAACTTATTCAAGCTAACCTAGCCGATATAGGTATTACACTTACTTTGCTAACCGATGATCGCTTCGATCGCACCCAGCTCAATTCTATTTCTGATACTGATTTGCTGTTAACTGGTTGGATTGGTAATACAGGTGACCCCGATAACTTCCTAAGGCCTTTGCTTTCTTGCGGTTCAAACCGAGCAGGGTTAAACGTGTCGATGTGGTGTAATTCAGACTTTGATTTCCTACTAGACCTAGCGTTGGAGATTAACCAACAAAGGCACCGTGTGAATCTATACAATCAGGCACAAAACATCCTGAATGAAGAGTTCCCAGTGATTCCTTTAGCTCATGGTGTTCAATTCCGTGTCCATCATGAATCATTAAGCGGTTTCCGATTGAGCCCATTTAACTCTCAACCATTTGATCTTGTTGAGAGGAGAAGTCAGTAATGCTTTGGTATACCTTACGAAGAATAAATTTATTTGTGATTACGCTTGCCATACTTACCATGGTTGGCTTTTCACTGCTTCGCCTTGATCAAACCTCGCCATGGTCAATGCTGGAGTTTTGGCCAGGTTGGCTAAGTTACATTCGTGAACTTTCAACACTCAATTTTGGCCTGAGCAAAAACGGGATCCCGGTAATGGACGAACTTGCTGTCGTTTTCCCTGCCACTTTAGAGCTTTGTTTCTTTGCATTTCTCATCTCGCTGTTCATCGGTATTCCAGTCGGCACTCTGGCAGGTATGCGACAAGGGAAATTCATTGATACTGTAATTTCTTTTACATCAATGACAGGCTACTCAGCTCCTATTTTTTGGGTTGCGCTATTGATGATCATGATCTTTTCACTGCACTTTGAAGTCTTTCCGGTTGGTGGACGCTACGACTTGCTATACGAAATCGACCATGTCACTGGGTTCGCTATCATTGATGCATTCATGTCTGATCATAAATACCGAGCACAGGCGCTACAAAGTGTGATTGAACATATTGTATTACCGAGTTTAGTTTTAGCCCTGGCTCCGACAACTCAGGTCATCCGTCTAATGAGAGCTTCTGTCGCAGAAGTAATGACACAAAACTATATACGGGCTGCTCGAATTAAAGGTTTATCGACCCATGAAATCGTCACTCAACACGTACTTAGAAATGCGATTCCACCGATTATTCCTAAAGTCGGTGTCCAACTGTCTAGCATGTTGACGCTTGCTATTATTACAGAGTCTATCTTTAACTGGCCGGGTATTGGACGTTGGTTACTTGATGCCCTGTCCAATCAAGATTATGTTTCAATACAAGCTGGAGTAATGGTTGTCGCGACACTGGTTTTGACGGCAAACATCTTGTCAGATCTGCTCGGCGCCATGGTAAATCCGTTAGTAAGGAAAGAATGGTATGCTAACAAATAACGTTTACCAAGAAGAACAAATCCCAACTCAGTTCGAGCGTTTTTGGCGTAGCTACAAAGCAAACAACCTTGCTATGTTTGGGTTGTGGTGTCTCGCACTTATCATCATCGTGACCATTGCTTCACCATGGCTGGCGCCGCATGACGCTCAAGAGCAAACAGGTCATCTCTTGATTCCACCTTCATGGAACCCTGCCGGTACGGTTGAGTATTTCTTAGGAACCGATGACTTAGGGCGGGATATTCTTTCTCGATTAATCATAGGCTCTCAACTCACGTTTGGTGCAGCCGCTATTATTACTGCGATTGCTGCGGTGATTGGCTGCTTGATCGGCGTCTTAGCTGGCATGACGAAAGGTTTAGTCTCGAGTACCTTGAATCACCTACTTGATACTGTCATGTCAATTCCATCTCTATTACTCGCGATTATTTTCGTGGCCTTCTTAGGCTTCGGGGAGTTCAATATCTTACTAGCGCTGTGCCTTGCCTTGATTCCGCGTTTCGTTCGTTCAGTCTATATCGCAGTGCATACCGAAGTAGAAAAAGATTACATTTTGGCATCCCGTTTAGATGGTGCGAATAACTTTTACTTACTTTGGAACTCCATTCTTCCCAATATTTTGACGGTAATTGCTATCGAAATTACCTTGGCTCTATCCGTCGCAATTTTGGACATTACCGCTTTAGGCTTTTTAGGACTTGGCGCTCAAGCACCGAGTACTGAATGGGGCTCGATTCTTGGAGACTCTGTGGAGCTCATCTATTTAGCACCTTGGACTGTAACGTTACCCGGGCTTGCGATTTTGTTTACTGTCATCGTTATTAACCTTGTTGGTGAAGGTGTTCGCCAAGCGCTTAACGCGGGGATCGAATAATGCCTTTACTCGATATTCGACATCTAACGATCGAAATCCAAACCCCTCAAGGGCTAGTGAAAGCCGTTGACCGCATGAGTATCACCCTAACCGAAGGCGAAATCCGTGGTTTGGTAGGCGAATCTGGCTCAGGTAAAAGCTTGGTGGCCAAAGCCATTGTTGGCGTCTGTAAAGAAAACTGGAAAGTTTCCGCAGATAGAATGCGTTTGGGTAATATCGACTTACTGCAGCTCACACCGAGGGAACGTCGACGAGTAATTGCTCGCGATATTGCGATGATTTTCCAAGAGCCATCAACCTGTCTAGACCCTTCAGAGGAAGTTGGTCGGCAATTAATTGAATCGATTCCATCCGGCTCATTCGACGGAAAATGGTGGGAACGTTTCAAATGGCGTAAAAAACAAGCCATTGCCCTGCTCCACAAAGTGGGGATTAAAGATCATACGCGCCTAATGGAAAGCTACCCTTATGAGCTTACCGACGGTGAGTGCCAGAAAGTGATGATTGCGATGGCTATCGCGACCAAACCTAAAGTGTTGATCGCTGATGAGCCAACCAACGATCTCGATCCAATTACACAGTCTCAGATTCTGCGCTTACTAAGCCGTATGAATCAGTTGAACAACACGACTATCGTCCTAATTGGACACGACTTAACCACTATCACCCAATGGGCCACACGTATAACCGTGATGTACTGCGGGCAATCTGTTGAATCAGCGGACACGAGCAAACTCTTAGCGGCACCTAAACACCCTTATACGGTTGCACTGCTAAAAGCGATGCCAGATTTCAGTGATTGGATCCCTCACAAAGAAAAGCTTCAGTCGTTACCGGGGTCCATTCCTCCGCTACAGCATCTACCTATCGGGTGTCGTCTTGGTCCTCGCTGCCCTTACGCTCAAAGGCAATGCGTAGAGATTCCTTATGCTAAGCGTGTTAAAAATCATAAGTTTAGCTGCCACTTCCCGCTCAATATGGAAAAGAGAAAGAAATCATGAGTGCTTTATTAGAAGTCAGTGGACTTTCAAAAGAGTTTACAACTCGCTCTGGCCTTTTCCGGAAGAAAGTTCATCAAGCCGTAAAGCCTGTAAACTTCACATTAGAAGCCGGGCAAACCATAGGTTTTATCGGCCAGAACGGTTCAGGTAAATCAACACTGGCTCGTATGCTTGCGGGCATGGTTGAGCCTACATCAGGCGAAATTCGAGTGAACGGTGAGAAACTTGAACACAAGGATTACTCAACTCGCTGTAAGTTGATTCGAATGATCTTCCAAGACCCAAATACATCCCTTAATCCTCGTATTCAAATTGGTCGAATTCTAGAAGGTCCGCTAAAACGGAACACGAGTATGCCGCCAGAAGCGCGCATGAAACGCGTTAAGGAAACATTGCTGCGAGTTGGCCTACTTCCTGAACATGCATACTTCTACCCTCAGATGCTTGCTACAGGCCAAAAACAAAGGGTTTGTTTAGCAAGAGCGCTGATTCTACAACCATCGATCATCGTCGCAGACGAAGCTCTGAACGGCTTAGACATGGCCATGCGTTCTCAGATCATCAACCTCTTTTTAGAGTTGCAAGAAGAAATGGGCGTATCGTTTGTTTACGTATCTCAACATATCGGCATTGTGAAACACATAACAGATAAAGTGATGGTGATGCATGAAGGTAATGTCGTTGAATCTGGCGATACCCAAGAAATATTAACCAACCCCACTCACCAAATCACGCAGCGGCTTGTCGAAAGTCATTTCTTTAAAGCGCCATGCCACTAAATAAGCAGAAGGCCGTTTAGATGGATGATACAAGGATGCCGTCGTTATGCTCACGATTTAAGTCATTGTGGCTTGTGGCTTACCTGTTTGCTATCACACCTAATCCAAGTTACGCCACAGAGCTAACTTGGCTTGATAAGGCGTTTGTTGAGAATGCATTTTTTGAAGTGGCATTAAAAAACGAATATCTATCAGGAAGTAAACCGCTATCTAAATGGAACTCCCCGCTTAAAGTTTGGGTACAGCACCGTGTGGGCGATCAAGCGCTCCACCAAGAATTAACCGAGCTCCATCTTGCCCACCTGGCTGATATTACTGGACTTCCTATCTCACTGGTAAATAGTGAAGCGCAAGCCAATGTGAAATGGATTTTTACTCAAGAATCAACGTGGATTGAAGAAGTTAAAGAATTTACCGGCGTTAAGTCTACGGACTATCTACGTAGCGCAATTTGCACAGCAAGCTATAAGATGAACGCTAAAAGTGAAATCGTCGAGGCAGCCATTATTATTCCTGTGGACCATGCTCGCGCAAGAGGAAAGTTATTGGCGTGTATTGTAGAAGAGTTTACCCAAGTGTTGGGGTTACCAAATGATTCTGAAGACGCTTATCCGTCAATATTTAATGACCAAACGCCCAATGATTTATTATCACCACTCGACGTGGTTTTGCTCAAGTTACTGTATGAACCAGAGCTTAAATCCGGCATGTCTAAAAAAGAGCTTAAACCGCTGGTTAGAAAGAAGCTCGCGAAGTACGAGAGTAATGGTATTCTGAAAGGCGCAGCAAAAGTATCCACACAAGCCCCTTTATATCAGCTTGTGGGATACTAATCTGTAGGAACTAGCGACGAGAAGCTTGTTTCTTAAGTTCAAAGTCGAATTCATCAGGGAAGAGAATCACGCCTTCCTCTTGTTCATTTGGGAACACCACGACTGCCAACTCATCATCTTCTAGACCAACGGTCCAGCGACTATGCCATTTGTTTAGCGAAATCGCTTCGGCTTTGCACGCATCCCACTCGCCAGTTGCCCATGATTCAGCAAACTCTTGATTTGGCCATACTGGTACACAGTCTTCTTCTTCTGTATTCAACATTACACAGCCATGTTCGTCAGTCAGAATCCACACTTCGCGATTAGCGACGATTTCTTTAATGCAGTATTTAAAGCGCTGCTCTCCATCAAATTTATTGATTTCGGCAATTCTTTTTTCATCAAGTTGTGTTGTCATGCTAGGGGCTCCTAGTTATTACTGCCATTCACTTCAATTAATGAATTAGAGTGAAAATAAAAACGCCTACTGATTAATCAGTAGGCGTTAAAAGCTTAAAGCGGTTTCGCTTACACTAGCTCAGCTTGTAGCCAAGGCCAGCCTTGCTTCTTACGGCTTAGCGTGTTTTCCATCATAAGCATGCCGTTTTGTTCATGCTTAACAAGTTTCTCAGCCCACTCACCTTTGTATAGTAGGCGAGTTTGAGCCGTTGTGATGTCTGTTAGCATTACAGCAGCAAACGCTAGGCCATCTTTTTCGCAGCGTGCTTCTAGGTCTGCTTCTAGCGCTTCAATCATGCCGTCAACTTGCTCTAGAGTCGCAAGTTCAACTTGACCAACGACAACATCGCGACCGTTGAATGGGTAGCCTTTCAGGTCTTTTTCTACTAGCTCTGCTGCAGATAGACCTTCAATGTTTGTTTTAGCGATCAGTAGATCTTTAATGAATGCATCAACGTCTTGTACATCAGCAATTTCAGCTAGCTCAGCAACTGCATCTTTATCTTTTTGAGTACATGTTGGAGAAGCGAAGCCAACTGTGTCAGATAGGATTGCAGACATCATTAGCTTAGCGATTTTCTGAGAGATTGAGTGACCTTCAATCTTAAACATGTTGAATAGAACGGTGTTAGTACAACCAACAGGCCAGATCCAAGCTTCCATTGGATTTACTGTCATCACATCACCTAGACGGTGGTGATCAACAATACCTAGAATTTCAGCTTCCGCTACATCATCCGGTGCCTGTGCTAGATCAGAGTAGTCTACTAGCCAAATTTTTTCGCCAGCTACAGATGTACGAAGTTCAGGAGTTTCAGCATCAGCTACTTCTAAAATGTGCTGAGTTTCGCGGTTAATTTCGCCTTGGCGAATTGGCATTGCTTCAAGACCACGAGATTTTAGTAGCTCAGTTGCTACTAGTGCACTACAAATACTATCGCTATCTGGGTTCTTATGACCGACAACTAGAATCATCTTTCTTCCTATTCAAGTCTAATTAGAGATCTACTATCTTGTAGATAAAATTGCTCACAAAGGTCGTTACTTTACCTGAATTTTAAAATTTGTCATTCTCTACACGTAACAGATTCTTACTTTCCTGCTATCTATGCGTCGGGCGCCATAAATTTCTTAAATACTAGCGCAACAAAATCAATCGATTATCACCATTGAGCAACCTCGTTATATTGTGTAACTGCAATCTGTTTGGTGATTGAGATCGCCTTACTCCAACCAAAATTAAAAAGTTAATAACTTTAAGTTGCGAATAATTATCATTTACATATACTGATAATAATTCTCATTACCAAAGGCGCTAGAGGCATGGTTCCTTCTAAACTGTTTCATTCTGCAGCTAAGCTTCCTTCTATTACTGGCTTCCAGCTTGCGTACAAACGCTTAGTTCTACCAGTAGCTTTGCTGGCACTAATCGCGAACCAAAGTACCCGCGATATCACCGTTGCGACACTCTCTGATTCTTTTTGGGCGGTTTCTTGCTATGTGGCTTTCACCTTAGCGGTTTATCACCACCTTTCTAGCTTTATGAGCAGTAAGAATAAGCTCATCTCCCTTTACCATTCATCACGCTCCCATCAAGTGGTATTCGCATCGCTACTCGGCGCGTTACCGGGATGCGGAGGGGCCATTGTTGTCACAACTCAATTCATTAATGGCCGTGTAGGTTTTGGTTCCGTTGTCGCGGTATTAACGTCTACGA
Organism: Vibrio profundi; assembly: GCF_043642225.1. GTDB lineage: Bacteria > Pseudomonadota > Gammaproteobacteria > Enterobacterales > Vibrionaceae > Vibrio > Vibrio profundi_A. Next base: position 379,032 of record NZ_JBHZSF010000002.1, read on the forward strand.
TGGGCGACGCCGCTTTCTTACTGTTAGCTAGCTCCCCAAAAGTCGGTTTTGGAATTGTATTAATGGGCATCGTTGTTGGCTCAATAAGCGGTTTAATTGTGAATTTATTCCACGCTGATGACTTTTTACGTCCTAAGAACAAGGAACATGAAATCTCATGCAGCTCAGACATTGAACACTCTGCACTCGAGCACAAAGCGATTAACCTACAGGGCATATTTTGGAAGTGGATACTCATCCCCGCCACCAGCATTGCTTTGCTCGACTCATTTCAAGTCGACATCAATCATTTGTTCCAACTTCAAGAATCAACAATGGAATGGGTTGGCGCTATCCTCGCGGTCAGCAGTATGTTGCTCTGGTCTTTGACCAAAGATATCAAAGATTACCAGTCAACCGTCGCCGAAGATGAAAAGAGCCTATCATCTCATCCGATTCAGAAAACGGCGCAAGACACCAACTTTGTGAGCGCATGGGTGATCATGGCCTTCATGCTATTTGAACTATCTATCTTCTTTACTCAATTGGATCTTGTATCGCTGGTATCTGGGTGGGGGATTTGGATGCCAATGACTGGATTAGCTGTAGGTCTACTTCCGGGGTGTGGTCCGCAAATCCTTATCACTAGCTTGTACTTATCAGGGGTAATGCCGCTTTCAGCTCAGATTTCTAATTCTATCTCTAATGATGGTGACGCCCTCTTCCCAGCAATAGCCATGGCTCCAAGAGCTGCTGCAGTAGCGACACTTTATTCGGCATTACCAGCGCTTGTCGTGGGATATTCTTACTACTTTATGTTTGAACTGTAACCCTATCTTTCTTATCTTCAGCTACTCTTAACCTATTCAAGCTCACTTGTTTGGTGCGAGAGTAGATGAAGATAAAACCTATATTGCTGTCCTTTATCTTTGCAATGGCCCATTGCATCTTCCCTTCTAAGTTGTATGCAAATAACTTATCTGCCACGCAGGGTTCGTGGCCTCCTTATGTGTTTACCGATGGGCAATCAGGCCTTTCCTTCGATATCGTCAAAGCTGCTTTTCAATCTCAAGGCTATGAGATCGATCTTACGGTAAAGCCATGGTTACGATCACTAAAAGAAGTAAAACTAGGTAGCCAAGATATTTTAGTCGCGGCTTGGTGGTCTCGTGAGCGCCTTAAAACGCTGTCGTTTAGCACGCCTTACTTATTGGTGGAGTTACAACTCATCACTTTAAAGGAATCTTCTTTTGATTATTCAGATTTGAATTCTTTGAAAGGAAAGAAAGTTGGCTTTATCAGGAACTATGCATATGGGGACGAATATTATACATCAACACATTTTGAGCGTGTTTATTCTAGTGATTTACTGACTTCTATAAAAAAACTCAAAGCAAAACGAGTAGACGTCATATTTGCAGACAAACGCGCAGCCAAATTTCTAATGAAACGAGAAGGGATCAACATTGATGACTTCCATTTTATTAAAAATAGCAGTGTGATCAAACCAATCCATATGGCGGTAAGTGTCCATCACCCAGACCGCCATATGATCATGCTTAACTTTCTTAAAGGTATTCATGCCATTAAGACTGATGGCACCTACGATAAAATATTACTTAAATACCAGTAACTATCGCCTTCGAGGTAAGGCCACCTGCAAGTGACACTTCTAGCCAAGCGCTCGGTTCCAGGTTGAGCTTCTCTCCCGACCAAAAGTCATACCAATTGGTCGGCTTTTCAGACGTTAATGTAAACTCTTTCTCCCCCTCTCCGTAATTAAAAATACAGTGAAGTTGGTGGAGCTCCCCTAAAGGCAAACTGGCATGATTCAAATTCAAAGAAGAAAATGATGCGCTGTTTGGGTTGATTTTTTGTCGCTTCACTAACTTGGAGAAAGAGGCTAGTCCAAATTCAACCATGTCTGGTAAAGGGTCGCCACTCAACAGCAATCCGCTAGAGGTTAGAATCGCATCACGATGAAACTCGTAGCTTGCCCTGTCTGTCGATTGATTAGCTAGCGAAGTGAACGTTGCACAATCTGGATCTATTTGCCAAAGCTTTCGATGCTGCCAACTTCGGTAGAAGGTTTCCTTAGCTATTTGCTCAAAGCGTGATGGACGCCTTTCAACGTCATCAGATACGCGCATCGCATCTACTGTCCCTAATGAAGGCCACATTGGTGCATTACAACCTAGTAGCCACGCCTCGCCAGCCCCCTCTGCTATTGCCTCCATTCCCAAACGGTAGGCTTCGACACCAGTGATACCGCGTTGAAGGCGGTTACCTTTGAGGGTTCCCCAGTAATTTGCATCAAGCTTAAAGAGTTCGATCCCCCATTCTTCTCTCATCGTGCGAAAGACATGAGTTAAGTGCTCTTGAACTTCATGGTTCGAGGTATCGAGAATATACCAAGGCGTACACCTCCAGCCGCCATAAGTAATTTCCTCTGCGACTAAATGATCTCCGGCTTTATTTCGAACAAACCAATTCGGGTTTTGCTGATACACTTCAGATTCGGCCTGAACAATAAAAGGCGCTAGCCAAATGGCAGGTTTCTTACCTTTATTTTTTATCTTCGCAATCAGTTCCTTCACGCCACTTGGAAACTTATTTGAAGGAGTTAGCCAATCCCCCATGAATGCCTGATAGCCATCATCAAGTAATACCCACTCTATGTCGGCCAATTCGCCATTCATACAATCCAAGTTGTCGTGAATGTTGTTTTCATTCACATCCGCATAGTAGGCATACCAAGAGCACCAACCAACGGGTGTTTTTTTCACTGCTCCAGCGCGTGGTTGGTGATTACGGTTGAGAATTCGAGAGTACTCAGAATAGAGCGAGTCTAGGTCTGACGCTTGAAGCACGCACAAACTTTCTAGCTGGTTGGTTTCCCAGTTTTGAGGGCTTGTTTCCTCTCCATCAATATAAGCGGAGATCCAGCCAGTGGAGCCGACGTTATCTAACTCAAAATAACCGGAGAAGCGTCGGCATGACGTAAAGCCAAATAACGTAAAACCACTAGACTGCTCCAGAACTAAGTAGTTGTAATAACGCTTAGGGGAAGACTGAGGGTAAATCCGATAAATGGCACTATTGTCCGGACAACGGCCAATCTCTCTAGGGCACTCAACCAGCCCTGCTGTTTGCGCAAGCATTTGAAAACCATCGCCTAACATATTGGCATGTGGCTCAATGACGCAAGAAATTTCCGCAAGCTTAAAATGAGAGCTTAATGCTCGTGAGTGAACACTATTGAAATGAAACTTGAGTTGGCTATCCGAATGTTCAACCGTCAACTCGTGCGATGAAATCATGGCCACACAATCTTGGCTAAGCTTAAAACTTTGAGACATATCAGCCCTAGATTAAACAACTAATGTAGTGTCAAATTAGAGCACGAGACCTATGTACTGACTAATAGGTTCTCAACAAAGCGTGATCATTTTCAACTTGTGTGCGGACATTGTTTAGACTGGAAAATAGCTTAGCAGCAGGAATGAAAAAACCCTCGACTCCGGAGGGCAAAAGGCAGTGGATTAATACTAATTAAGCGTCCTGCTTTAAATGGCCCGGGCGGGCCATAATATTCGAACCTAGGGGGCTAGATTAGAATGCGTAAGCCAGTTTAACGAATGACTCGATGTCACCCTTTTCCCAACCATTTTTGATCTCACCTTTATCAGATACGTGGTAAGCGATATCTACCAGACCTGTTAGGTTGTCAGTAAACGCATAAGAACCACCCACGTTAACTGCTTCACGAGTTTCTTCAATCACTACGTAGCCAGCAGCCAGGTAAAGTGCGTCCATTGAGTAACCGATAGACGTGTTTGCAAGCTGAATTTTTTCACCATCTGCAAACTCTTCTTCAGCGAATGTTGCACCAACACCGAAGTTACCCACTGTTACTGTACCGTTTACTAAGTACAGCTTATCAGTTGAACCTTCTTGCTCGTCGTTATCTTCATAACCAGCGTTGATTGTAAATGTCTCGTTTGCGTATCCAACATAACCGTTGTAACCACCTTGGCGATCTTCATTATCATAGTTACGGTCACCGAAGTAAGAAATGCCGTACTTGAAGCCTTCTTTATCGCCTTCAAATTTCACAACTTGACGCGCATCTGAGGCATCTGAAGGAGACCATAAAAATTCAATCGTTTGGTCAGCAGCACCGTCAACAGCATCTAAAGCCGTGTCGTTCGCGTAACCAGCTGAGATAACACCAAAGCCAGTCGTGTAACCAACCCAAGTATCTGTGATTGTAAATTCAGAGTCAGATGTACCGTAGTCATCTTCGATATCAAACTCACCACCAAACTTACCGATGATGTTGCCGTTTTGATAATCAGCGAAGATATCAAAACCGGTTGCGCCACCATTGTAAACTTCGTCATCTGAACGACTTGAATCAGAATATCCACCGGCTGCAAATTCGCCCGACACTGTAAATTGTTCGCCTGATAGTGCTTCTAACGCGAATGCTGAACCTGTCACTAGAGATAGTGCAACTGCTACTGCTGTCTTTTTCATTGTTATGCTGTCCTATGTGTATTAAATCATGAGCAGAGTTTCCTCGTACCGCTCTGCCAGCAAAATTAGTTACATAGGCTCATTCGAACAAATCAAACAGTTTCAATGAGGTTAATATCGCTATTCTAAATGCATCAAAACTTCTAAAAATCGAGCGATAATTAAACAATTCAGATTCCTAAAGGTGCTCTTTATCACAAAAAAACCGTGAAACAACGAGCTTTGATTAGTTCAATATAAATTGGGGTATTCTCGAGGTTTTATAGCCTTAAAGCTCTATCACTCTCCTATTTCGTGGGCGTCAACTTAGCCATCTTCAAACAACTTTCGTCAGAAACCTTCCAGCATCTCCATTCTTCTGATACAAAAAAGCCCACTACTAAGAGTGGGCTTTTCATATCACATTGTGATTATGCTACTTCAATCGGACCGCCGAACGAAGTGACTGGAGGCAGTTTGCCTTGGAACTTCTCAAAATCGACCAAACACGTATTTGCCGACGTTGCCTGTGCCAATTCAGACGTTGGAATGTCTTGAGTCAGAGTGTTTGGATCGCCGTAAGTATCAAGCGCACCCACTTTCTCATTCATTGGACCATACCAAGCACCTTCTTCGATACGTACAACACCTGGTGCATAGCTATCCATCAGAACAGCACCTGCAAGCAGTTGACCACGGTCGTTGAACACACGTACTACGTCACCATCTTTGATGCCTTTCTTCTTAGCATCGGTTGGGTTGATGTAGATTGGCTCACGGCCTTGTACCGCGTAAGTCGCACGGAACTCTTCAGATTCACACATCTGAGAGTGAAGACGCTTATCTGGGTGGCAAGATTGTAGCCAGTACGGGTGTTTCTCTGAGCCAGGACCACCGTGTGAACGTTCCGATTTCTCGAACCACATTGGGTGTTCTTGACAGTGCTCGTAACCCATGTTGCCAACAGTACGGCTTGTGATTTCGATGAAACCAGAAGGTGTACCTAGTGCGTTGATCTCTGGATCTTCACGGAATGAAGCGTGACGAGTCCATGGCTTACCTTTACCGAAGTCTAGGAAACCTTTCTCCCAGAACTCAGCAAACTCAGGCATTTCGAAGCTGCCTTCGTTTGAAGCGCGACATTCGTCGTACAGAGATTTAACCCACTGCATTTCGTCCATACCACGCGTGTAATCGTCGTAACGACCCCAACGCTTAGTTAGGTTAGACATGATTTCAAAGTCAGTCTTAGACTGGAACAGAGGATCCACTAGTTTGTGCATCGCGATCAAGCCACGGCCAGAGTATGCGCCATAACCATCAATATCGTTACGCTCCCACTGAGTACACGCTGGAAGCACGATATCAGAGTGACGACAAGTTGCAGTCCAAGCGAAATCAACAGCCACTACCGTTTGTAGGCTCTTGAATGCTTTACGCATCTTGTTGCGATCTTGGTGGTGATGCCAAGGGTTGTTACCACTGAATACCATCATCTTGATATCAGGCAGTGTTACCGTTGAACCGTTCGCTTTGATCTTCTTACCTGGCTCTAACAAGCTATCAACCCAACGAGCAACTGGAATTACTCGGCTATAACCGTTGTAATCTGTGCTGGTATGCTTAGGCGATTGACCTTGGTCGATGTTCAGTGGGAAAGAACCCGGTGCAGCAAAGCCTGTTGAAGAAACACCGATACCAGAGTAGTGGTGACCGTAAGAGATACCACCGCCCGGTAGACCAATTTGGCCAACCATTGCAGCAATAACTGCACACATCCAGTAAGGCTGCTCACCGTGCTCTTGACGCTGGATACTCCAACCAACAAGAATCTGTGTACGACCGTTAACTAGCATCTTAGCGAAGTCACGGATAGAGTCCGCGCTTGCGCCACAGATAGCAGCAGCCCACTCAGGTGTCTTCTCAACTTTATCTTTCGTTTCACCTTGAACGTACTTGATAAAGTCTTCAAAACCTAGACAGTAAGTTTCGATGAACTTCTTGTCGTATAGGCCTTCGTTGTAAAGAACATGAGCAACACCAAGCATGAACGCCACATCAGTTTGTGGGTTGATGTACATTTGCTCATTTTCTAGGTAACGACCTGTTTTGTTCTTAACAGGGTCAACAGAAACGACGTTGATCTCTTTCTTAGCAACTTTTTCTTTCAGCTGTTCTAGGTAAGCGAACGACTCGTGAGTTTCACATGTCCAACCTACTTGTAGGTTTTTAACTGGATCGTTACCCCAAAGAACAATGTTGTCACTGTTTTCTAGGATAAGTTCCCAAGATGTACCTTGTGCGTAAACTTCAGTCGAACCTAACACGTAAGGCATGATCGTTTGACCTGCACCTGTTGAGTAGTCACCGATCTTCTTAACTGAATTACCATGAAGTGCCATTGCACGTTGCATGTGGTTCGTACAGCTGTGGAACTGACCCGTTTGTCTCCAACCAGTTTGACCTGTGTGAAGCGCCCATGGGCCATAATCTTTCTGTACGCGCTCTAGTTCACGGTAAACAAGATCAAGTGCCTCATCCCATGTCACACGAATAAAACGGTTGTTACCACGCGTATCGGCGCTGTATTTGTGCTTCTTAAGCCAATCTAGACGCACCATAGGGTAACGAACACGTGATGGGCTGTAGATAATGCCTTTCACACCTTTCAGCATGTCAGTTGGGTGCTTATCTAGCTCAAGCGGTTTGATCTCTTGAACCTTGCCCGCGTAAACTCGTGCACGGAATGCACCCCAGTGAGAACCAGATACTTTCCAAGTACCTTCTGTCTCCGCTGCTGAAGCCGATGCCGACGCCAATAAGCTTGGACCGATAACCGATGCCGCACTCGTAGTCGCGACACCTTTCAGAAAACTTCTTCTTGTAATTGCCATTGTGTTACTCCAATTGACGTCTTATTAGTGATGGCCTTCAGAAAAATCTGATGAGTGCTTCTGTAGATACTTAAGAACTAGCGCTTCTGTATCGGTATCGAAGTTAACGAATGCAATCATACCGTCTAGCATCCCTACCCAACCGTTAGCACTGAAGTGCGCTTCATCTGGCTGTGAGTGACACGTTGAGCAGTTAGATTGGTACGCTTGACCAGCTGCGTTCCAGATTGGATCGAAGTTATCAACCATAGACTCTTTCTTCATCCAAAGTGCTAGGTTCACTTCTTCCCACGGAAGGCCAGTTAGCTCATCTTCTTTCTTCTCACCAACAGTAATAACGTCGCTTTGAGAGACTTCTTTCGTCAAGATTGCAGTTGAGATGTTCATACCAAAGTCTTCTTGGATTACACGTCCGAAGCCTTTCGCTTTACGCCAACCATCGATTTGGATCTTGATCATGTCGCCTTTTTGATCCACAACCGCTACTTTACTTGCAGGACTCAGTAGACCCGCTTCAACCGTTGCTGTTTCATCCGTATACATTGGTAGATGACGGATTGAAATAACGTCTGAACCTGAAGAGTAAGAAGTGCTGCTTGCTACATTTTCTAGCTCGCCAACAATGCCGCTCGCTGATGCCATATCTAATGGAAGGTTGTGCGCAATGCCTTTATGACAATCAACACAGCTTTGGTCGCGCTCTGCTGCATTCTTCATCTGGATACGCGCTGTTGGGCGCATGTTGTCAAAATCCATTGAATCGTAGTTATGGCAGTTTTTACACTCTAGAGATTTGTTTGCAGAGAAACGATCCCATTCGTGTTTAGCCAACTCGATACGGCGTTCTTCGAATTTTTCAGGAGTATCCAGATCACCGAATACTTGAGCGAATACTTCTTTAGATGCTTGCATCTTACGTGCGATTTTTGCTGTCCATTCATGTGGAACGTGACAGTCAGGACAAGTCGCGCGTACACCAGATGTGTTTTTCCAGTGAACCGTTTCTTGTAGCTCTACGTATACGTTGTCACGCATGGTGTGACAGCTAATACAAAATTCTTCTGTGTTGGTTGCTTCTAACGCAGTGTTAAAACCACCCCAGAAGATAACACCGGCGATAAAGCCACCCATCGTTAGTACACCAAGACTGATGTGTACTGCTGGGCGAGTCATTGTGCGCCATAACTTAACTAAAAATGATTTCATGTTTAGCTCTCTTAAAAATTAGTTCTAATAAAAATGTGGTTGCTATAGGGCATTACATGCCGCCGTGAGCACCTGGAGGACCGAGCACAAATACTTGTAAAGCCCAAACAAGGAAGCCGTAACCTCCCACAAACGCCACACTTAAAACTGGAAAGAGAACCACAGCAATAAAGAGGAAAGATTTCCACTCTAAGGTGCGTTTTTCACCACTTTCGATTTTGTTAACATCACTCATACATTTTGCCTATTTTGTATTTAGTAATTTTGAATAGCTCTGTATGTAGAGCCAAAGTTTTTTCTATTTCTGATAAAAAATATTAGACCTACTCAATGTAGGGTTCAATGAAATACACCTTTAGGAGCCTTGTTATTCAACACTTTTTTGAGCTCATCCAAGTATGTGTTTAGTTAAAAAAGCATATTAAAAACTATTAACAGATATGACAAAATAATAATGAAACAAAAATGTTAAGCCACTACAAAAATACAACATAAACATGACATTATTTAACCTAATACTCAGTAAGTAGTAGGCAATTTTCACACCTAGAATGCATTAAATGTAGCAGAATTGTTAATGCAACACTGCCTAAATTGAGTAGAACTGTAACCCTAACGCTATACAAAAAAGTGACATTTCCGATACTATAAAGGCTTCAAAAATGAGATAAACACCATGCAAGACGTCGTTAATATTTCCTGGTTTCAACTATCAGTTTTCAGCCTTATCTTAATTTTCCCTTTCTGCATCAGCCTGTACCTTAAGCTAGGGATTACTAAAGAAGCCGCAATCAGCATTATTAGGATGGTTCTCCAACTGAGTTTGGTGGGCTTATATCTTGAATACCTTTTCACCCTAAATAACGTCTTCATTAACCTACTCTGGCTCATGGTCATGATTGTTATTGGGGCAAGTTCAATTGTAGGGAAAGCCAAACTTCCTCAGAGGCCTCTACTGCTTCCTATTAGTGGTGGGCTGAGTGTGACGGCAATACCCCTCGTCGTATTTATTTGCGCTCTGGTAATACAACCTAGCCCACTTATGAGTGCTCAATACCTAATTCCAATTGCTGGAATGCTTTTAGGGAACTGCTTAAGTGCCAATATCGTTGTGCTACAGAACTTATTTGGTGCATTTGAATCAAGACGCGAGGAGTACGAAGGAGCTTTATCGTTAGGAGCATCTCCTCACTATGCTGCCGCTCCATTTGTACGAAGTGCTATGCAGAAAGCAATGGCACCAATCATGGCTTCGATGGCAACGACAGGTCTAGTGACCTTACCGGGGATGATGACAGGGCAAATACTAGGAGGAGCTTCGCCAATGATCGCCATAAAATATCAATTGATGATCATGATCGCGATCTTCGTGATGATGACTCTTTCTCTGACAATCGTTCTTCACCTCTCACTCAAAGTCGCTCTGACGAAAGAAGGAAGAGTGACAATTAAATTTATAAACCAAGGTGCATAATCCGCACCGAGCCGTTTTATGCTTTCACTGAATACTTGCTTATTTACTCACTCACTTTGATACATGTTATCCACAGAAAATGTGGATAACCCTATGTAATACACAGAGTTAGTTGCGCAATACATTCTGAATAATGATCACACAAAGTGCAGAAAAATCATTCGAAGAATACAAAAAAGCCCGCTAAACAGCGGGCTCTCATCAAGTTCAAACTAGTCTCTTAAGTAAATAAGCCAATACCACATTCCAACAAAAATCCCGCCCCCAATAATATTACCGAGCGTCACAGGGAGCAGATTGTTGGTAATGAAATCGATCATATTAAGATCCAAATAATCAGAAGGGTTCGCACCCGTCATCGCCCAAAATTCAGCCGGAGCGAAATTCTTGATGCCAATCGCAAGTGGCACTTGGTACATGTTCGCAATACAGTGTTCAAATCCCGCCGATACAAACATAGCGACTGGTAATATCATCACAGCAATTTTATCTGTTAACGTACGTCCACTAAACGTCATCCAGACTGCGATGCACACTAATACATTACACATAATTCCAAGAGCCACTGCCTGTAAGAAGCCGTGATGCATTTTATGTTGGGAAATAGCCATAGCATTTAAGCCAACTTGTCCATGATCGAACATGTATTGCTTAGTGAGTAGCATACATACCACCAACAGAAGTGCTCCAACTAAGTTACCCACATACACTGTCGCCCAGTTTTTGATCAGCACTCGCCAAGAAATTTTGCCGCTGGCTCTCGCAACCAAAGTCAATACAGAGCTCGTAAAAAGCTCTCCCCCAGTGACCACTACCAGTATCAGACCTAAACTAAAAGCTAATCCGCCGATAAGACGCGTGATGCCCCATGGCAAGTCACCCGCACCCGTTGTCACAATGGTATAAAAAACGAATGCAATGCCAATGTGGATCCCAGCAGAAATTGCGAGCAAGAAAGATTTCATTGGATCTTTGGTCGCTTTGCCAACACCAAGTTCAGCTGCGCGCTCAGCCATTTGAGGAGGAAGTAAGGAATCAAATTGGTTTAAATTCATAGCGGTTACATTTTGAAACATGACAGGGGCGCTGATAATCCTCTCTTTTATTTTTGAATTCAAGCACAAATTTACATCGCTGAACCTGGGTAAGAGCGAACCTTGCCACTACTAGGGCTATGACGTCGGGAAACCTCCACTAAAGTAGTAACCAATAATGAAATTATAATTTTCACCTCTTTAAGATGAAATAAAATTTCCAAGCTATTTCAATAGGTTAAAAAACCATATGAGAAAAATAAGTATATCTATAGTTGGCAAACCTATCGCTAAAAGCATCATTTGATTTAGATCATGAAACATTAAAAAAGCGCCTTTCGGCGCTTTTTTATGTGACGCTAGATAGCTTTTCTTTAGCTTTCGTCACTTTTTTCTTCATTCGTGATTGACGGAGTGTCTGATAAGTTTTCGTCCAAAGGCTTAGATTGTTCCGTAGGAGAAGTCGAAACAGATTTATTTGGTAAACCCTTCAGGCTTGAAACCAAAGCTTCTAAACTTTGAATATGTGCATCACTTCTCGTTACATGGCTATTCAGTAATTCACTTTCCTTTTGAGCATCCGCTAATTTGCTTTCATATTGACGGTTTTGCTTCTCTAGTTCCGCAAGTTGATTAGTTAACTGCGCCAGCTTTTCGTTAAGTACTGCGGTTTCATCTTCAAGCTTGATCGAATTAATGCTATCAACGATGTTTTCAGATTGCTTACTCAACGCTAGATTTCGGTAATCTTCTCCATTCAAAGCACGAGAAATAGAAAGTAGCTTATTTTCCATGTTTAAAACGACTTGCTCAAACTGCTCATCTTCAACACTGGCAATAAGCTTCACTTCTTGAGCGACACTGCGCGCATGATCTAATTCAAATTCCGCTTCAGCAACTGATTCTTTGATAACCTCAAGTGCGCGAGGATTCACTTCAATACGGTTAGCCGTTACTTCAATTTGAGATTGGGCGCGAGCCAAAGTTAGCGGGACAACGTCATCGAAACCTTCTTTAATCAGTAGCTTCATTTGCGCTTTTAGTGGATCAACAAAGGTACGATCAACCACTTTAACTTCTAGCACTCTTGCTTTATTTAAGAAGCTCACTTGCTCTTCTTGAACACTTTCTAATTCATTCAGTAAGACAAGGTTAAATAAACCTCTGTATTGAGCGTAAAGCCTTTTGTAATTAGATGAGAACAGCGTACTTGCTTCGAGCTCATCTAGGTAAGCCATTTGATCAATAGAAACAGCGAGTACTGAATCCGCCTTTTTCTTAAGCTCTGTGATTGCGTTGTAATTATGTTCAACTAACGCAATCCGCTCATCAAATGCTTGAGCATAGCTTTGGCTAGAGAAGATAGAATAACTTTCATTAATCACTTCCGGCTTGGCTACCATATCCGCAAAGATTTCTTCTGCGTCTCCCCACGCATCAACCAACTCGCCGTAGTTTTCTGGCGCATAGATTTCTAATGCACTCACTTCAAGCAATTTGGTTGACCACTTTTGGTGGACATTTTCAATTGAATCAAACGTTCGTAGTTCTTCTTGAGAACTCACATCCTTGTTTGTCGCTGAACTGGTATTCGAAGGTGCTGAAGTACTTTGGCATCCTGCTACACCGACTAGCATTGCAACGACTAATGCAACTTTACTGGTTGTCATTAATTATCCTTTTTACATTGCATCCATATGCTAGATGCGAATTAATCAACTATTGATTACGACTATATTACACCCTTCTCTAAATTAACACGCCAACCAAACTAAACGCATAGAAATCAACCAATAAAAACCTCATTTTTTGAGCGGTCGTCTATAAAATCGACATTTTAGTTCCACATAACATTTCTCTTTATTGTCTATTGCGAGAAGTACCGTAGAGCACTATGGTGAAGACAATGAAATCAAGAAATAGGCATACTATGAAATACAGCGAACAGCACATTGCAGATTTAAATCTTCTTCTCCAATTTGATATCAGTAGCGCCGCAACGGGGATCAAAGTTCATCAAGATGCCTCACAAGAAATGCAGCAAGCCGTGGCTCGCTTATATGAAAAAGGTCTATGTACGCTTCCAGACGGTGGGTACCTAACTGACGAGGGCATAGAAATTGCCGAACGAGCAGACAAGCTTCTCCGAGTCCTTAAGTAATCATCACCAAATTTGATAAACTCCACTCCTAGAGTGGAGTTTTTTATTTTCTCCAAGTCAGGTCAACGTCTATCAGGTATACAGAGAGGTCTCGTGAAATCTATTGTCATTATTGGCGCAGGTTGGCTTGGTCAACCGCTAGCAAAACATCTAATCAATCTTAAACATTCAGTTTGTGCAACGAAAACCACCGATGAAGGATCTCAAGCTTTAGTCCAGGAAAACATCCCTAGTCATACATTTCAGTTCAACATCCAACACCCTGAAACATCAATAAACCAACTCACTGAATTACTAAGAGAGAAGCACGCAGATACCATCATTGGCTGTTTCCCTCCAGGTTTTCGTAAAGGCGCAGGGGATGAATATGCGCAGTATTGGGAGCAAGTCGTTCAGAGCGCTAATCTCGCCCAGGTTTCTCAGATAGTCATGGTAAGTTCAAGCACGGTTTACCCAAACCTAGCTAAAAAAATGTACGAACACGATGCAAGCCTCGAGCTCTCGGAAAAGGAAACCAGCTTTTCAGACAACGCTAAGATCATGCTGCAAGCCGAAGAATTCGTCATCCAGTCAGGGCTTCAATACAACATCGTCCGCTGCAGTGGATTAGTAGGATCGAATCGTCATCCTTCTAGGTTTGTCAGCAAGCTCAAACAGGTCAGCTCTTCCGCCCCGGCTAACATGCTGCATTTAAAAGACGCTGTGGGAGCCGTTGCATTTACTCTTACTCAAACTCAGAGCTGTATATTGAATGCCACCACACCAAAAACGGTGAGTAAAGCAGAGTACTATCAAGCTGCCTTAGTAAGCGTAGGTAGTGATTCTCCTTTGCCTAAAGTGGTCTCTACACCTGATAAAGAAATCATGCCAGACAAAATTCAAGCTCTTGGGTATCAATTTCATTATCAATCGACGCTAGAGACTCTTCATGAATAAACCGCTTTTTCGTCATATCGATACCCTGTGGAACTTCATGGGAATGGATCATGCTCTAGAGCCATCGGACTGTATTTTCGTTCTTTGTAGCAATGACTTAAGAGTCGCAGAGTACGCGGCCTCTCTTTATCATAAAGGGCTTGCTCCGTGCGTTATTTTCTCTGGCGGTGAAGGTCGGTTTACTGGTGGCTTATTTGACAAAACTGAGGCAGAGACATTTGCAGCCATAGCTGTGGAATGTGGGGTGCCAAAAGATCGAATCATCTTGGAAAATAAAGCCACAAATACTGGGGAAAACGTCCGATTTACTTTTGAAGAACTGACGCAGAAAAACCTTTCCCCTAGTTCTTTTATTCTGGTTCAGAAACCTTTCATGGAGAAGCGAACTTACGCCACATTTAAACAGCAGTGGCCGGGAGAGTATTCTAATGTCGTTGTCACATCAGACTGGAAAAACTGGGTCGACTATTACAGCGAAGATCTGCCACTCAATATGGTGATTTCAGCACTTGTTGCTGATTTTGAAAGAGTGCGAGATTACCCAGAAAAAGGCTTTCAAATCGAAATGCCGATTCCGCAGGAAGTATATGACTCTTATGAAGCGATCAAGAAACTAAACTTCTAAATAAACTTGTTCTAACTGAGACAAAAAAGCGATGGTCATAACCATCGCTTTTTTACATTATTTACCAAGAGCTTCTTTGTAGTGTAATCGACAAACTGATACGTATTTATCGTTCCCACCAATCGCAACTTGATCGCCTTCAGCAATCGCTACACCGTGTTCGTCAGTACGAATAACCATATTAGCTTTACGACCACAGTGACAAATTGTTTTCAGCTCAACCAATTTGTCAGCCCAAGAAAGTAAATACTTACTGCCTTCAAACAACTCCCCCAAGAAATCCGTTCTTAGGCCGTAACACAATACTGGGATGTTCAGTTTATCGACGACTTCGGTAAGCTGGTAGACCTGCTCCTTAGAAAGGAACTGACACTCATCAATTAACACACAGTGGTGTTTTTGAGTTTCATTTAGCTCTTGAATGGCTTCAAAAAGGTTCGTGTCATTCTTGAACAACTGAGCTTCTGACTGCAAACCAATTCGAGAGCTCACTTTACCAATACCATAACGATCATCTAACGCAGCAGTAAAAATGACCGGGGTCATTCCACGTTCTTGGTAATTAAATGAAGATTGAAGAAGAGTTGTTGATTTACCCGCGTTCATTGCAGAGTAATAAAAATACATCTGAGCCACAGAAATATTCCTGTATTTTATAAGAATGAGATTAGAAAAAAGGGCTGAGAATCAGCCCTTTCTTTTTATTACTTACGACGCCAAGTCGTGCCTTCAGGGCCATCTTCTAGGACAATGCCAAGCTCATTTAGCTTATCGCGAGCAAGATCCGCATTTGCCCAGTCTTTTGATGCACGAGAATCGTTACGCAGTTTAATCAGCGCTTCAATTTCAGCAACTTCATCATCATTACCTGCTGCGTCCCCTTTTAGGAAGGCTTCAGGATCTTGATGAAGAATACCAATCACATCAGCAAGCTCACGCATAAGAGCACCTAGACCACTTGCTTTCTCAATGCTTTCACCTTTGATACGGTTAATATCACGCGCCATTTCGAACAAGACTGAATAGGCTTCAGGTGTATTGAAGTCATCATTCATTGCTGTAGAGAAACGCGTTACGTATTCCTCGCCACCAGCAGGCGTTGCGTTTAAGTCCAAACCACGTAGAGATGTGTATAAACGCTCGAGTGAAGCACGAGCTTGGTTTAAGTTTTCTTCGCTGTAGTTAAGCTGGCTACGGTAGTGGCCAGACATAAGGAAGTAACGAACCGTTTCAGAATCGTAGTGCTCTAGCACGTCACGAATTGTAAAGAAGTTACCTAACGACTTAGACATCTTCTCTTTATCAACCATTACCATGCCACTGTGCATCCAAGTATTTACATACTGAGTGCCATGAGCACAGCAAGATTGAGCAATTTCGTTCTCGTGGTGTGGGAATTGAAGATCAGAACCGCCACCGTGGATATCAAAATGGTTGCCTAAGATCGAAGAATTCATCGCTGAACATTCAATGTGCCAACCCGGACGGCCTGCGCCCCATGGCGATTCCCAAGTCGGCTCACCCGGCTTAGACATCTTCCATAATACGAAATCTAATGGGCTACGCTTAGCAGACTCTACATCAACGCGAGCACCAGCTTGAAGCTGATCAAGGTCCTGCTTAGAAAGCTTGCCGTATTCGTCAAACTTCTTCACTTCAAACATCACGTCGCCATTGCTCGCCACGTAAGCGAAACCGCGCTCAATCAGTTTTTCAACTAGAGCAATAATTTCTGGGATGAACTCCGTAGCTCGCGGCTCAACATCTGGACGCTTCATATTTAGCGCATCAAAATCGGCGTGCATTTCACCAATCAAACGCTCAGTCAAAGAGTCGCACGACTCACCATTTTCATTCGCTCGTTTGATGATCTTGTCATCGATATCTGTGATATTGCGTACAAACGTCAAGTCATAGCCTAAGTAACGCAAGTAACGTGAAACTACGTCAAATGAAACGAACGTTCGGCCATGACCGATGTGACAGAGATCGTAAATGGTTACCCCACAGACATACATGCCGATTTTTCCGGCTGTAATTGGTTTGAATTCCTCTTTCTGTCTTGTGAGTGTGTTATATATCTTCAACATGATCTCTATCTATATTGTGTATGTACCAAAATAAGGGGGCAGTATATCAACTCATTGGTTATTAGGTAATACCCATTCTCAGTAATTCCCTGAAAGTGGCGTGGTAACTGAGTAATTTGATGATTTGAAAGTCACTCAACATGCGCTAGAATTCGAACTTCATATTAAAAAAGACAGTAAGGTAACAATCATGATCATCCTTCACACAAATTTTGGTGACATCAAAGTTCAACTAAACGAAGAAAAAGCACCAGAAACAAGCGCAAACTTCCTAGAGTATTGCCGTGACGGTTTCTACGACAACACACTATTCCACCGTGTTATCGATGGTTTCATGATTCAAGGCGGCGGCATGACTTCTGGCCTTAAAGAGAAAGCAACTCGCGCTACAATCAAAAACGAAGCAAATAACGGCTTAAGCAACAAAGTGGGTACGCTAGCAATGGCTCGTACAATGGAACCACATTCTGCAAGCTCTCAGTTCTTCATCAACGTAAACGACAACACATTCCTAGACTTCCGCAGCGAAAGCCTAGACGGTTGGGGTTACTGTGTATTCGCAGAAGTTGTTGAAGGCATGGACATCGTAAACAAGATTAAAGGTGTAAGCACTGGCTCTATGGGTATGCACCAAGACGTACCTCTAGAAGAAGTGATCATCACTGGTACTAGTATCGAAGCGTAATCCAATCGCTTAGAAATAGATGGGGGGCACTTGCTCCCCTTTTTTAGACCTTTGAGAAATGCTTTAACTGTATGAAAACCTATTTTATTTCTGACTTACATCTCAGCCCTTCCCGACCTGACATCACACAATGCTTTCTTGAGTTTATGACAACAGAAGCCATTAACGCTGATGCACTCTATGTATTAGGTGACTTATTCGAGTTTTGGATTGGTGATGATGATACATCTGACTTTGCCACTTCTATTCGAAAGACGTTCCAAGACCTTACGGCGTCAGGGGTTCCCTGTTTCTTTACGCAAGGAAACCGAGATTTTCTCGTGGGTAAAAAATTTGCCAAGCAAACAGGCCTAACTCTTCTTGATGAAGTGTCCACTATTGATATCTACGGAAAGAAAGCCGTAGTACTTCATGGCGACACCTTGTGCACCGATGATGTTAAGTACCTAGCCTTTCGCGAAAAAGTACACCTACCTTGGCTACAATGGGTTTTCAATAGAATTCCATTCTTTATCAAAAAGAAAATTGTCTCGAAAGTTCAATCCGATATCAAAGATGACAAGCAAACAAAAACGTTAGATATCATGGATGTAACACAACACGAAGTAGAGCGCGTTCTGCAAGTTTCAGGAGTGGATCTTATGATTCATGGGCATACCCACAGACCGGCTGTTCACACCTTCAAAAGCAACCAATTGCAGTGCACTCGAATTGTCCTTGGAGACTGGTACCAACAGGGCTCAGTACTTGTTGTCACCCCTGAAAACTTTGATCTACAAAATCGGCCATTTAGCAATAAATAATAGGCAGATTGACTAAGTTTTGGCTCGTTAATGAGTCTCGATCAGAAATTCCTCTTCCTGATATAGTATTTTCTTTGAAAGTGGCTATCATCAAGACATTATATTTAAACCGAACACGATACAAAGTTGAAATATTCATACGTCGCTCGTCAGCCTATATTAAACAGAAATAAAAAAACGATCGGTTACGAATTGTTATTTAGGGATGGACCAAAGAATACATTTCCAGAAGTAGAGCCTGAGCTTGCCACAAGCCGCCTGCTTTCTGATCACTTCTTGTCTACACACTACAATACCTTAGGTAACAAACTTGGATTTGTGAACTTTCCGTATGCAAGTCTTATCAATCTTGTCCCAACATTATTTCCAAAAGATAGTTTGGTTGTTGAGATTTTAGAAGATTGCGAACCAACAGATGAATTGCTTCAAGCTATTCAAACTTTACACGCCGATGGATATACCATTGCATTGGACGACTTTGTTCCAAGTAAAGCCTGGAAACGCTTTTTACCTTATGTTTCTATCATCAAGTTTGATATTCGATTGGTGCCGATTGCCAAGGCATCAATGTTTATGTCGACCCTTAAAGGGCTAGACATTGAGTTTTTAGCAGAGAAAGTTGAGACCTACGAAGAATACCAACAAGCCAACGACGCAGGTTTCAGCTACTTTCAGGGTTACTTTTTCAGTAAACCTGAAATGATCCAACGTCGTGCTCTTAACCCGGCCTTTTTGACAATCATCCAGCTGTGTAAAGAGATTTCTCACGACCCGATCGACTTTAAAGAAGTGGAACGACTTATTACGTTGGATGTAACGCTTTCTTATAAGCTATTGACGTACGTAAACTCATCATGTGAAACCTCTACTAAGATTCGCTCTTTCCGCCAAGCGATGGTTTACCTTGGCGAACAAAAACTAAGAAAATTTGTTTCACTCGTCGCGATTGCTTCCGCTAAAGAAGATAAGCCAGATTCGCTTTATGGCTTAGCTGTTCTTCGAGCAAGGCAATGTGAGTTGCTTATTGAAGAAATGAGTTCAAACAGTGACGCAGGACATGCATTTCTTACTGGGATGTTCTCGCTGTTAGATTCACTGCTAGATCAACCATTAGAGCAGGTCGTCAATTCCATCCCGATCGATGAGGAAATTAAAATCGCCCTTCTGAAAAAGGAAGGTACACTAGGCGACGTGCTTGCTATGGTCATCGCTTATGAACAAGCAAACTGGGAACAGGCAGGAATTATTCGACAAAGGCTCAAACTTTCCGAAGAGCAACTCGGTCAAGCCTATGATCAAGCAACTGCTTGGGCTCAAGACCTTCTATCCCGAGCTTAAGTATTTCGTTATACTTTCTGACAACTGGCCTCATTAGAGGCCATTTTTATTAGGAACAACATCGATGCCTTTATGCCCTTGTGGAAGTAAACAAAGCTACTCACAATGCTGTGAAATCGCACACAACGATCATAGCCAAGTGAAAACGCCCGAACAGCTCATGCGCTCTCGTTACAGTGCTCACCCATTACAGTTGGTCGACTACGTGATATCGACGTATCACCCAAGCTGTAATGCCGAAGAACAACGTGAAGGTATTGTCGAGTCCATCAAAAGTGATTGGACAGGCCTAGAAGTCATCGACACTGCCCCAGGTTCACACGAGAACGAGGGCTTTGTCGAGTTTAAAGCGTACATTAGTGAAGGCGAACAACAATACTGCATGCAAGAACGCTCACGGTTTATACGTGAAAATGGGCTTTGGTATTACATCGAAGGCGAGTTCCCAGAGCAAAGCCAACCAGAAACCGAAATAGACCCACGCTTAAATCAAACAGTTGAAAGCTTTAAGATTGGCCGCAATGACCCCTGTATTTGTGGTAGTGGCAAGAAATACAAAAAGTGCTGCGGTTAATCCCCCCATCACAATGATTAGATAAAACAAAGGCTTCCATTCGGAAGCCTTTGTTTTATCAGATAAGAGAACTATTTGTGTCGTTCTTTAAGCTTATTGATCACATCGTCCATCGACAATCCTTGGTCTTGAAGCAGTACTAATAAGTGATAAATCAAGTCAGCTGATTCACACACTAGTTCCGCCTTATCGCCCGACGTCGCCGCAAGCGCGACTTCAACGCCTTCTTCGCCCACTTTTTGCGAAATACGCTTGGTGCCACGGGCATATAGACTGGCAGTATAAGAAGACTCAGGGTCTGCGTCCTTGCGGGCAGCCAGTAACTGCTCAAGTTGATGAAGCCACACCATCTGAGACTCTTCTTGCTTGTCTCCATCCCAACAGGTTGTAGTGCCTGTGTGACATGTTGGCCCAATAGGGTTCACCTTAATAAGCAAAGTATCATTGTCACAATCAAGAGCAATGTTCTGAAGTTGTAACACGTTACCCGACGTTTCACCTTTGGTCCAAAGGCGCTCTTTAGTTCGAGAGAAGAACGTTACTTGGCCTGTTTCACCCGTTTTCTCAAGAGCTGCTGGGTTCATGTACCCCATCATTAACACTTGGCTAGATTGGTAATCTTGTACAATAGCGGGGACTAAACCACCCACTTTTTCCCAATCAATACGCTCTGATAGTGCGCCTACTTCAGCGATTGAAAAACTCATAGTCGCACCTCGATATCTTGTTGTTTTAAGTACTGTTTAAGTTCACCAATATTGATGACTTGTTTGTGGAATACTGAAGCCGCGAGCGCCCCATCCACATTGGTCTTTTTATAAGCTTCAGCAAAGTGCTCCATCGCACCTGCACCGCCTGACGCAATCAAAGGTACATTACATACTTCGCGCACCATGTTTAACTGCTCGAGATCATAACCGTTGCGCACACCATCTTGGTTCATCATGTTCAACACAATCTCACCTGCGCCACGCTTCTGAACTTCCTGCACCCAATCTTTGGTTTCCCATTTGGTCGCTTTGGTACGCGCTTCATCACCCGTGAATTGATAAACTTGGTACTTACCCGTTTCTTTATCGAAGTAGGAATCGATACCAACAACGATACATTGCACGCCGAATTTATCAGCAAGGTCTGTGATCAGTTGTGGGTTGGCCAGGGCGGGCGAGTTAATCGATACTTTATCGGCACCAAACTCGAGAATACGCGCTGCATCTTCAGCTGATTTAATACCACCAGCCACACAGAAAGGAATATCAATCACTTCTGCAACACGCTTTACCCAGCTTTTATCGACAACACGACCATCACTTGATGCTGTAATATCGTAAAAAACTAATTCATCAGCGCCCTCTTCTGCGTAGCGCTGCGCTAGCGGTACGATGTCGCCAATAATTTCGTGATTACGGAACTGAACGCCCTTAACCACTTGTCCATCACGGACATCCAAACAAGGGATTATTCGCTTTGCCAACATGCAAATGCCTCCTCTGCGGTAAACTTGCCATCAAGTAGCGCGCGACCCACAATCACACCAGCAACACCGCTGCCTTTAAGCGCTTCGATGTCAGCTAGGCTGCCAATGCCGCCCGATGATTGGAATTGCACTTGTGGGTACTGCTTACAAAGATCAACATAAAGCTCTACGTTTGATCCTTCTAGCGTGCCATCGCGTGAGATATCAGTACATAGAACGTGTTTAAGACCAACTGTTAGGTAATCTTCAATTAACGCTTCAATAGTCACGCCTGAATCTTCTTGCCAACCTGAAATCGCCACTTTACGTGTGCCGCTTTCGTCAATGTTGATGTCTAGAGCCAGCACGATTTTTTCAGCGCCGTACTTTTCCATCCAACCTTTAACCAACTCAGGCTGCTTAACTGCTGTAGAACCAACCACAACGCGCTGTGCGCCAGCTTCCAGTAGATCAACGACATCTTGCTCGTTACGCACACCACCACCAATCTGGATGTTCGCCGGCGTGCTAGCAAGTAGCTTAGCAATCAAGTCTAACTGACGAGCCGTTGTGTCTTTTGCACCCGTTAAGTCAACAAGGTGCAGCCAACCAGCGCCAGCTTGGTGATACAGATTAAACTGCTCTGCAGGGTCTACTTTGTATTCTGTTACTTGCCCGTAGTCTCCTTGGAATAAGCGAACTACTTGGCCTTCAATTAAATCTAACGCGGGAATAATCATTTACATTCCTTATATGGCAACGTTAGCCGTTGCCTAATCCTTATTACAATTCCAAGAAGTTCTGAATCAGCTTAGAGCCAGCTTTCGAAGATCGCTCTGGGTGGAACTGAACGCCATAATAATTGCCACTTTGAACCGCCGCAGTGAACGGATTACCGTAATCACATTGTGCGATTGTGTAGTCGCCCACAGGCATTGCGAAGCTGTGAACGAAGTAGAAGTATTCGCCTTCCTCAATGTCTTTAAATAGAGGGTGATTAGGTGTCGCAGTTACTGTGTTCCAACCCATGTGTGGTAATGGCAAATCGCCCGTTTCGAGTAAACGCACTTCACCATCACACAAACCTAAGCATTCAACTAACTCGTCAGCCTTTTGACCTTTCTCTTGAGATAATTTGCCTAACAGTTGCATACCTAAACAAATACCAAGCAGAGGCTTCTCTACTTTCTTCACAAGAGAGACAAGGTCGCGCTCTTGCAGGTTCTTCATTGCCTCACTTGCTGTACCAACACCGGGTAGGAATAGCTTATCGGCAGCAAGAACAACTTCAGGTTCTTTTGAAATTTCAACTGCGTAACCCAAACGTTCAATGGCAAATTTAACCGAAGAAACGTTGGCACACCCAGTATCAATGATGACGACTTTTTGATCTTTCATTGTTTTTTCCTTGCTAACGTTAGCCTTACAGGACGCCTTTGCTGCTTGGTAACTCATTACCTTCAACTTTGATTGCTTGGCGAAGAGTACGGCCAAACGCTTTGAACAGGCTCTCAATGATGTGGTGATCATTATTGCCAGCAGAAGAAAGGTGTAGCGTACAAGCAAGAGTGTCTGTTAGAGAACGGAAGAAGTGAACCACCATCTCTGTTGAAAGATCACCCACTTGTTCACGGCTGAATTTAGCATCGAACTTCAGGTATGGACGACCAGAAAGGTCTAGCGCACACTGAGCCAAACACTCATCCATTGGCAGGCTAAAACCAAAACGGCCAATACCACGTTTGTCACCTAACGCATCTTTCAGAGCTTGGCCTAACGCAAGTGCTGTATCTTCTACTGTGTGGTGATCATCGATGTGAAGGTCGCCCTTCACAGTCAGGTTCATTTGGAAACCACCGTGTGTCGCGATTTGGTCAAGCATGTGGTCGAAGAAGCCCATGCCGGTATCGATCTTGTTGCCACCGGTTTCATCAAGGTTTACTGCAACCTTGATATCCGTTTCTTTGGTCGTGCGAACCACTTCAGCAACACGTGCATTAACCGTCAGATCTTTTACGATTTGTGGCCAGTTAAGTGTGCCTGCGGTTTCCGCATCCGGCCCGTATTGAATACCACGGATAGCCATGTTCTCTGCAAGTTGAAGATCCGTCATTCGGTCGCCAATCACAACAGAGTGTTGGAAGTCGACTTTACCGCCTTGTAGATACTCTTTAACCATACCCAGTTTTGGCTTACGGCAAGAGCAGTTGTCCTCGTCAAAGTGAGGGCAAATAAGCACGTCGTCAAACTTAACGCCTTGAGATTCGAAGAACTCCATCATCATGTTGTGTGGCGCATCGAAATCTTCTTGTGGGTAGCTATCGGTACCTAGGCCATCTTGGTTAGTGACCATCACTAAGCGATAGCCCGCATCTTGCAATGTAAGCAGGCTAGGAATCACTAGCGGTTCGAATTTTAGCTTGTCTAAACGGTCTACTTGAAAGTCAACTGGCGGCTCAACAATTAAGGTGCCGTCACGGTCTATAAAAAGTATTTTCTGTTGTTTACTCACTTGAACTTCCTTTTAATTTTAAATCTGGTGGCCTAGCTAAAATCAAACGCTAACCCAAAATATTGGTTTCACTTGCCAGCTTGTGATGAATCAACTCAAAACTTGCAAATGTTATTACTGGTAAGCCTTTCGTTACTGATAGAAGTTACGAATGAATCCAAGTGTCTTTTCGCACTCTTCGCGGTTACCAATACTAATGCGAACACAGTCTTCAATTGGTGAATTGCGCAAGATGATGCCTGTGTCCCAAGCCGCTTTAAATAACTCATCGCCGTTCGGGAATTTAACCAGTAAGTAGTTACCCCAACCATCAAATACCGTCACTTGAGGCATGCCTAATAGACCCGCTTGCAAATAAGCTCGGTTAGCACTTAAATCCAGAACCTGGAACTTAGCTCGCGCTAGTCCTTGTTCTGAAAGTGCTTGAACCGCAATGTCAGCAACAGGGATTGGCACTGGATAAGGCGCAATCACTTTCAACAGTACATCGATAAGCTCTTTATTCGCTAGCGTAAAACCACAACGTAAACCCGCTAAAGCAAAGGCCTTCGACAAGGTGCGCAGAATCGCTAGGTTTGGATATTGCTCAAGCAAATCAACGGTTGATGCTTCTGGACAAAAATCGATGTACGCTTCATCCATCACAACAATCGCTTTGTCTTGAGTCATTTCAAGTAACTTGATGATGTCCTTACGTTCAACCAAATTACCAGTCGGGTTATTTGGGCTACAAACAAACACCACTTTCACGTTGTCGAGTTGAGCTTCAATCGCAGGAAGATCAAGTTGCCACTCTGCGGTTAGAGGTACAACTTTACGCTCAACACCGATGGTTTCTGCACTGATTGCGTACATACCGTAGGTTGGTGGGCAGTAAAGGATAGCGTCTTCATTCGGCTCACAAAAAGCACGAATCAGTAGTTCGATACCTTCATCAGCGCCTCGTGTCGTCAGAGTTTGCTCTGATTTCACACCTGCATATTGCGCGTAAGCATCAATCAACTCTTTAGGCTGACACTCACTGTAACGATTAAGACGAGACAGATTTAAGTTGTACTCGTTATCAAACGGAGATTCGTTGGCATTTAGCCATACGTCACCTGTGCCGCCAATGCGTCTCGCAGACAAGTAAGGAGTGAGAGCCTGAACTTGTTTTCTTGCTAACTTTTCCATGCCCTGCCCTTATTTAGCTTGGTTTAACTTTTCAACTCGGATAGTCACAGCGCGTTTGTGTGCATCCAAGCCTTCGGCTTCCGCCATAGTAACAACTGTTGGTGCTAAGCCTTTTAGGCCATCGGCGCTCAGTTCTTGCACTGTCATACGTTTTGAGAAATCAGCTAAACCAAGGCTAGAGTATGTCTTGGTGTAACCGTAAGTCGGCAATACGTGGTTAGTACCAGAGGCATAGTCACCTGCCGATTCTGGAGACCAATCGCCAAGGAAGATAGAGCCTGCATTATCTAGCAATGGCAGCAATTCACGTGGGTTCTTGGTTTGAACGATCAAGTGTTCAGGACCGTAGAAGTTCGAAATCGCAATCGCTTGAGTGATGGATTCAGCAATGATGATCAGGCTTGATGCCAACGCTTGCTGAGCAATACTCGCGCGAGAGAGCTCTTTCAATTGTTTTTGAACGGCTTCGGTTACTTGATCCGCAATCAATGGAGATGGCGTTACCAACACCACTTGAGAATCAGGACCGTGCTCAGCTTGGCTCAACAAATCAGCAGCAATGAAGTCTGCGTCTGCTGTTTCATCAGCAATCACGAGCACTTCTGATGGGCCTGCTGGCATATCAATCGCTGCGCCGCGGAAGTCATTGCTTACTTGGCGTTTTGCTTCAGTCACAAAAGCATTACCTGGGCCGAAAATCTTATCGACTTTAGCAACACTTGCCGTACCGTAAGCCATCGCAGCAACCGCTTGACCACCACCAACGTTGTAAACCTCGTCGATCTTACAAAGCTTAGCGACATACAAAATTTCGTCAGCAATTGGTGGAGGCGAACAAAGTACAACCTTGCGACAACCTGCGATTTGAGCGGGAACACCTAACATAAGAACCGTTGACGGAAGCGGCGCACTGCCACCCGGGATGTACAGACCAACCGTGTTAATCGCACGTGTCACTTGCTCACACACAACACCTGGTTGCGTCTCAACCTTAATTGGCTGAGGTTTCTGAGCTTCGTGGAACTTAGCAATATTGCTGTAAGCTTGTTCTAACGCCTGCTTCATTTCTGGGGTTAGACGAGCGCTTGCTTCTTCAATCTCGTCCGCACTTACTCGAATTGATTTTGGAGTAACACGGTCAAACTTCTCAGTCAGTTTTTTAAGCGCTGCATCGCCCTCATTTCGTACTTTTGCAATAACATCAGAAACTATCGCTGTGATGTTTGCACCTTCAGTAATAGCGGGACGCTCTAATACCGAGTCTTGCTGTGATTCACTTAAAGATTGCCAAACAACGGTTCTCATCGTCATTACCCCATCATTTTTTCGATTGGTAGTACTAGAATCGAGCTTGCACCTAACTCTTTCAGCTGTTCCATCGTTTCCCAGAACAAGTTCTCGGTACTTACGAGGTGAACGGCAACTTTATCTTTGTCTGTTGAAAGTGGCAGTACTGTTGGATCTTCAGCACCAGGCAGTAGTGCTTTGATTTGCTCAAGCTGAGACGTTGGTGCGTGTAGCATGATGTACTTCGACTCTTTCGCTTGTTGAACACCCTGCATACGAGTCAGTAGTTTTTCAATCAATGCTGTTTTGTCTGCGTCGAATTCACCAGTACGTTGAATCAAGGTCGCTTTAGATTGGAAAATCACTTCCGCTTCTTTTAGGCCGTTTGCTTCTAGCGTTGCACCGGTAGAAACCAAGTCCGCAATTGCGTCAGCTAGACCTGCGCGAGGGGCAACTTCAACCGAACCTGTTAGCATACAAGTGCTGAATTCAACACCCTGCTCATCCATGTAGGCTTTTAGTAGTTGTGGGTAAGTTGTCGCAATACGTTTGCCCGCGAGATCTTGTGGGCCGTTGTATACTTCATCTTTGTTGATTGCGATAGAAAGGCGGCAACCACCGAAATCTAGACGACGTAGTGTTTGGAACTCTGCAGGCTCTTTAAGAGCAAGGCGATCTAGACGAACTTCTTCAAGCTCATTTTCACCGATAAAACCAAGGTCAACCACACCATCCATGATGAGACCTGGGATGTCATCATCACGAACTAACAATAAGTCGATTGGCATATTTAGTGAATGTACAACTAGACGCTCCCCCATGATGTTAAATTTAACACCACACTTTTTTAGTAACTCTTGGCACTCTTTACTTAAGCGACCTTTCTTTTGGATTGCGATTCTTAGGCGTTGTGTCTGCATTGCTGTATCCCTGTGCAAATTATTGAATTTATTAAATATTTTATTACTGCTAAAACTAAAAAACCCTCGGTGAGACTTTCTCTCCCGAGGGTTTAAATCTAAATTCTTTGACTTAACCTCCGGGAGTTTTCCTGCTCCCGGGTATACGTAAATCTCCCCGAAAGACTAGATAGGGTGATGATGGTGATGAATGTTCATTACTAAATTACGCATACTTATCAGCTCTTAGGTTGTTTGCTGTCTTAACTCCACACTAACTAAGCTGACTTTCTTTTTCAACTATTAATTTGAAGTTTTTTTACTTATTTTAAAATTCCGCTAAATACGAAAAAAGGAGGCCGAAGCCTCCTTGTTTACAATTCAATCACTCACATTAAGCGTTCTGGTATTTTGCCATTTTACAGCGAGACAAATACGCTAGCGCAAAACACACAGCAACAAACGTTGCACTTGCTGCAGCAAAAGAAATTGCTACTGATGAAGTCATACCTAACACGATAAAGCCAACACAAGAAACCACAGCGACAGAAATCGCATAAGGCAATTGCGTTGCCACGTGATCAATGTGATTACAGCGAGCACCTGTTGAAGACAAGATCGTTGTGTCTGAAATTGGAGAGCAGTGATCACCAAATACAGAGCCAGCTAATACCGCACTCAACATTGGAAGCATTAACGCTAAATCCGTAGCACCGGCCATGTCACCTGCGATTGGTAACATAATACCAAAAGTACCCCAAGATGTGCCTGTTGAGAATGCCATCACACCTGCAAGCAAGAATAGGATAACTGGTAACCAATGGTAATCAATATTGCCAGTCGCTAACGAAGATAAGTAAGTACCCGTTTTCATGTCACCGATAACTGAACCAATTGTCCATGCAAAGACTAATATTAAAATCGCACCAAACATAGAACGAGCGCCAATCCACATCGTTCTTGTAATCTCGGTAATAGATAATTTCTGTTTTAGAACAGTACCTAGAGCAACTAATAAACCTAAAACGCCACCGTAAATAAGAGACTTACCTACATCAGTATTTTCAAAGGCACCAAGAAGGTTAAATGCTTGGCCATCTGCAGCCAATGCAGCACCGCCTGTATACAGCATCGCTGCAACAGTCGCTACGATAAGAGAAACAATCGGCATCACTAGGTCTGAAACAGAACCGTTTTTGCTCTCTTCGATATCTAGTTCTTCATTTAAGTCTCTTGCTTCACTTTGGTCTGAATCACTGTCAAAACCACGACCTTGTGAAGCTTCAATTTCATGTTGACGCATCTTGCCAACGTCTAGGCCGAACCATGCCACTGCAAACACCATTAGTAGTGCAAATACAGCGTAGAAGTTCATAGGAATAAGACGAATATAAGCACCTAACGCTGAATACTCAGTCATTCCGTGCGTTACGAGAATGCCACCAATGATTGTCATGATGTAAGCACCCCAGCTAGACGCTGGCATGATCACACACATTGGAGCAGCAGTTGAATCAAGAATGTACGCTAACTTAGCGCGAGATACGTAAAAGCGATCAGTTACCGGGCGAGAAATAGCGCCAACAGCAAGACTATTAAAATAGTCATCGACAAAAATAAATACACCTAGGAATGCTGCTAACAATTTTGAACCGCGTTTACTTTTTACGCGAGACTGAGCCCATTCGGCAAAAGCACGAGTACCACCCGATAATGTGAGTAGCGCTGTCATCATACCCAATAGTAATAAGAAGCCTACGATGCTCATGTTCCAAGTGTTGATACCACCATCTTCGATGAATACCCCTGAAACTTTTGTTCCAACGTAACCTAGCGCGTTCCCTACTGAATAATCAGCAAGCAGGATCGCCCCCATAACAATACCGACACCCAGAGAAACCAATACTCGGCGAGTGATAATAGCAAGGCTCAAAGCCACAATAGGTGGCAGCAAAGACAAAGGAGATGTAGCAAAATCTATTAAATTCATGATCTTCAAAAACCAGTTTTTTATTTGGCTAGAGATCTACTGTAGACAAATTTGAGGATACTCAAATTCATGTTGAACTAAGCGAAAGGGAAGTGAACACTTCACCCAACCCCACAGTAGCGCTCCATAGTTTAAAAATAAGACTATGGCAGTGTTGTACCTATTGAGTACAACCCCAGCAAATTGCTTAGATATACAATTTACTTCGGCAATTACACCTTCCACTATTATTCATTGGCATCACCCCAATAATAGCTACTTTTTGTACTTGCACCTCTACGGCGATAACGTATTTTTCACTGCTGGAAACCGACTTTAACAACAATTTAACCTACACATCGCATCAGGTAGCCGCAATTGTACTCATGATTCAACCCAATGCAACATAACATTCCAAATTTTCTCACTTTAAGTTTCTCTAAAATGCTACAAGTTGCATCGAAAGTTACATCAGTTATTCCATCGAGCTCATAAAAAATAATATGAACATTTACATTGGAAGTATAAACATTTAGAAGTGATACATATTTGCACCCGTTATATAAAGTCCAAATATTTTGTGAATTAATTAACTTAACCCACCCAAATAACGTTCGTTAATATTATTATTAGTAAATATCATTTGTTTTATTCTAGGGTACTGTTTATTATTATGTGGATTAATTTATTATCTTGATGGGAAAAGCCATGTCTGAATTAACAAAAACTCTATTAAATATTCGCAGCCTACGCGCATTTTCACGTGAGCTAACACTTGAGCAGTTAGAAGAAGCACTAGATAAACTAACGACTGTTGTTCAAGAACGTCAAGAAACAGAAGCAGCAGATCGCGCAGAAAGAGAAGCTCGTGAAGCTAAGCTTGCTGAATACGCACAAATGATTGCTAAAGACGGCATCGATGTTGAAGACTTAATTGCTGCACTTTCTGGTGAAGCTAAAGCTACAACAAAGAAAAAACGCGCTCCTCGCCCAGCTAAATACAAATACGTAGATGGTAACGGCGATGAAAAAACTTGGACAGGCCAAGGT
This sequence comes from Vibrio profundi, assembly GCF_043642225.1. GTDB lineage: Bacteria > Pseudomonadota > Gammaproteobacteria > Enterobacterales > Vibrionaceae > Vibrio > Vibrio profundi_A. Next base: position 409,695 of record NZ_JBHZSF010000002.1, read on the forward strand.
CGTACACCTTCAGCAATTCAAGAACAATTAGATGCGGGTAAATCTTTAGAAGATTTCGAAATCTAATTAATCAATGACAACGAAAAAGGCTCCTATTAAGAGGAGCCTTTTTTATTGGTTCAGAATAGGATGTTTATCCTTTTATAGCTTATCTTTCCCAGTAAGCTTCTTCTAAACTGTCTTCACGTTCAGGTAAACCACGAGACAAGCGTGGAGAGTGCTGAACTAACACTTCATAACTTGCACGGTTTGAATACTTACATACTTGCGAAAATGAAGAGTAAGTTAAATATGGGTGTTGATGTTTACTAGAGTTCGGCACGTTTTCTTTATGGTATTTATTTGCAGCCATATCATGAAGCAATGCAGATAATGCAGCATCACCAGCACCATTCGTATTCTTGATCTTTTCTGGGCCACCCATATATGGTGCGATATGCGAGTAAACTTTAATTGGGTTAACACACAACTCACGTGATGCTGGCCGGCTGAATTCAAATCGGTTAAATTCAGCAATAGAACCAGGTAGTAACGGCAAAGAAGTTTCGCGCTTGGCTTCTTCTTCTGTATAACCCGCCATAAATAAACCTACCGGCCCCGCCGTACATAGAACTAAGTCCACCCAATCCAGTGTTTTATCAGATGCTGCTAGAGGATCACTTTCTCCAGTTAATGCCTCGGCTTCATCTTCATTCATTGCAACAACACTGACGTGCTGCTCTAAAAATTCTTTCCAAAATTCAGGGTCGTCTTGAATTACGAATTTAGTCCCTAGTGTTAATACCACTGGCACATCATGCTTTTTAGCGTATTCGATCGCTTTCATTGTTGCTTCAGGCATTGGGTCGCCTGCTTTACAACGCACTAAATAAGCCGTCAAAACTAAAGCAGAAGCATTCTTAAATATCTTTTCTGGAATGCTCTCTGGATTAAGTTGGTTCATTTGCCCTTCACTAATCGCAAATGTACGCTCACCATCTTCGGTAATAAGTGCAAAGCAACGACCGATAGCCCCATCGACACCTTGTAAATGGTTCAAATCCATTCGGCTTGAAGTATTACAAAGGTAACGATAACCATAGCTACCGATTTTAATATCTTGACTCATGACACCTAATAACGTCGAACGGTCATCTGCCAATACAGAGTAATTATGCAGAGTATTACCGATCGTCCCGCCAGCATATTCGTTAGTGATCAATTCGTTTGATTTCAGCTCTTGGTATAAAGCCTCGGCAGTCTCGTCATCAATAACTAATGAATGGCCTTTACTTAAGTTATATTTTTCAATTAGTTCTGAACTTACCTTCGCCTCAATATCTACCAATGTTTGGTCAATACCAATAATATGAGTGCGCGACATTTTCTTACTTTCATGTGCTTGGCTTACAAGTGGATCACGAGCGTGAACTGGAAAGTAATGCTTAGATTTGCGTTGTCCAGGAAATTTCATATAGTCAGTCTAAGTAAAGGAGAGAATGGGAGGCGGATTCTACCGCGCCATTTTTAACGCGGCAATATTTCAAATTATAGCAAACGTTTGCTAGGTGTTTTTTTTATTCGCCTTCCATGAAGCTTAGATCAGGAAGCATATCTAGATGCTCTGAATAACGTTTTAAATTAAATTCAGCACCATTTTTCATCACATCGAAAACCTCGACCGCCACAGCGCACGCCATCGCTTGAATGGCTTCATCACGGGGAGTCCCCGTCATCATCAGGCGCATGAGTGTTTCTTTGACTTTAATTGGTTGGCCATCTTCCAGTTGATTCTCGATAATTTCAATCAACTGCTCTTCTTGCATAAATTCATTTTGTATAGACATTTTTTATCTCTAGTCTTGGATTTTGAGCGACTATGCCACATATAAGTCTGACATCCTAGCGACTCACCTCGCCTCTATTAGATTCTCTTAAGAACCAGCATACTAAGTGTGCAAATGAAACTGTGATTCCCGTCTCGGATCTGTCACGTTGTTTCTCTTTCTGTTAGAATCTGCGACCAAGTAATATTAACGGTGTTTAGACATGTCAGATAACAGCCAAAAGAAAGTAATTGTCGGAATGTCCGGCGGTGTAGATTCGTCAGTATCAGCGTATCTTCTGCAGCAACAAGGCTATCAGGTAGAAGGCCTTTTCATGAAAAACTGGGAAGAAGATGATAACGAAGAGTACTGTACTGCGGCTGAAGATCTGGCGGATGCTCAAGCCGTTTGTGACAAGTTAGGTATCCACCTACATACCATCAATTTTGCCGCAGAATACTGGGATAATGTATTCGAATACTTCCTAGCTGAATACAAAGCAGGTCGTACGCCGAACCCAGATATTCTTTGTAACAAAGAAATTAAGTTCAAAGCATTCCTAGAATTCGCAGATGAAGTGCTAGATGCCGATTACATTGCGATGGGCCACTACGTTCGACGTACTTTCCCAACTCAAGAAGAACTAGACGCAGGTATTAAGCCTGAAATGCTGCGTGGATTAGACAGCAATAAAGACCAAAGCTACTTCCTATATACACTTAGCTCAGAACAAGTTGCGCGCAGCCTGTTCCCAGTCGGTGAACTAGAGAAGCCTGAAGTTCGTCGAATCGCTGAAGAGCAAGACCTCATCACTGCGAAGAAGAAAGACTCAACTGGTATTTGCTTCATTGGCGAGCGTAAGTTCACTGAATTCCTCGGTAAATATCTACCTGCACAACCAGGTGACATCGAAACACCGGAAGGTAAAGTGATTGGTCAACATAACGGTTTGATGTATCACACGCTAGGTCAACGTAAAGGCCTTCACATTGGAGGCACCAAAGGTGGTGGCGGTAACGAAGAGCCTTGGTTTGTTGGTGAAAAAGATCTTAAACGTAACGTGCTAATTGCCGTACAAGGGAAAGATCACCCTCTTCTAAAATCTGAAGGTTTGATTGCCGCTCAACTTCACTGGGTAAATCGTCAACCAATCACTGAAGTTATGAAGTGCACGGTAAAAACTCGTTACCGTCAAACTGATATTCCTTGTACAATCATCCCAATTGATGATGAGAACATTAAGGTTATCTTTGATGAGCCTCAAATCGCGGTGACCCCTGGTCAATCCGCTGTTTTCTACCAAGACGAAGTCTGTCTAGGTGGCGGCATCATCGAAAAACGAATTTAAGCTGACGTTATTTTAATAGCGAATATATTGCACTTTACCCGATTCAATTAGGAGTTGTTACGTGGCTAATACACTTTATGACCGCACTATTGCTTTTGCCGGAATTTGCCAAGCGGTGGCTTTGGTTCAACAGGTAGCAAAAGACGGTCACTGTGATTCAGACGCTTTCGAAGCTTCAATGAATGCAATCATCAATACCAATCCAGTTAATACGATCGGTGTTTTTGGCCGCGAAGCAAACTTAAAGTTAGGTTTAGAATGCTTAGTTAAGGGCATTGATAGCACCCCTGCTGGCAGCGACATTACGCGATATATCATCAGCCTTATGGCTCTTGAGCGTAAGCTTACTGGCCGAAATGATGCGATGTCTCAACTAGGCGACCGTATTCAAATGGCTGAACGTCAAACCGATCATTTTGATCTACTTGATGACCAAATGATCAGTAACTTAGCAAGCATCTATCTAGACGTTGTTAGCCCTATCGGTCCACGTATTCAAGTATCAGGTACACCGTCTGTACTTCAACAAACATCTAACCAACATAAGGTACGCGCCCTACTGCTTTCCGGTATTCGTAGTGCGGTGCTTTGGCGCCAAGTGGGCGGAAAACGCCGCCACTTAATCTTTGGACGCAAAAAGATGGTTGAACAGGCTCAAATCTTATTAGCTCGAATTTAATGGTAAGCTCGCGAAATGTCGCGAGCTTATTTTTTGCCAACACAACTCTAACGCAAACGATTGCGCAATATGCGTGACAATTGAGATTGTTACTGGTATAAACCTCACAAAATTTAGAAACCCAATTCAGGAGAACACCATGGAACTGTCAGCATTGACTGCTGTTTCACCAGTAGACGGCCGTTACGGAAGTAAGACAATTGCATTACGCAGCATCTTTAGTGAGTTTGGCCTACTAAAGTACCGCTCTATCGTTGAAATTCGTTGGTTACAAAAGCTTGCAGCAACAGATGCAATCAAAGAAGTACCAGCGTTCAGTCCAGAAGCTAACCAGTTCCTAGATGAACTCGCAGCAAACTTCAGCGAAGAAGACGCGGCTCGCATCAAAGAAATCGAACGCACAACGAACCACGACGTTAAAGCGGTTGAATACTTCCTAAAAGAAAAAGTTGCTGGTGTTGCTGAATTAGACGCGGTTAACGAGTTTATCCACTTCGCATGTACTTCAGAAGACATCAATAACACTTCACACTCACTAATGCTTAAAGAAGCGCGTGACGAAGTAATTCTTCCTGAAATCAAAAACATCATCGACGCTATCAAAGCGCTTGCTGTTGAATACCGCGATATCCCACTTCTGTCTCGTACACACGGTCAGCCAGCTTCTCCATCAACGATGGGTAAAGAAATGGCTAACGTTGCGTACCGTATGGAACGTCAATACAAGCAAATCGCTAACGTTGAAATCCTAGCGAAAATCAATGGTGCTGTAGGTAACTACAACGCTCACCTTTCAGCTTACCCAGAAGTAGACTGGCACCAATTCAGCGAAGAATTCATCACAGAATCTCTTGGCGTAACTTGGAACCCGTATACAACTCAAATCGAACCACACGATTACATCGCTGAATTGTTCGACGCTGTTGCTCGTTTCAACACAATCCTTCTAGACTTTGACCGTGACGTTTGGGGCTACATCGCTCTTGGTCACTTTAAGCAGAAGACAATTGCTGGTGAGATCGGTTCATCAACAATGCCACACAAAGTTAACCCAATTGACTTCGAAAACTCTGAAGGCAACCTTGGATTAGCTAACGCTGTATTTAGTCACCTAGCTCAGAAGCTACCAGTTTCTCGCTGGCAACGTGACCTAACGGACTCAACAGTACTTCGTAACCTAGGTGTTGGTGTTGGCTACGCAATCATTGCATACACTTCGACCCTAAAAGGTATTAGCAAGCTAGAAGTTAACCGTGAAGCTCTGTTAGCAGAACTAGACCAAAACTGGGAAGTGCTAGCTGAGCCAGTGCAAACAGTTATGCGCCGTTACGGTATCGAAAAACCATACGAGAAGCTAAAAGAGCTGACTCGTGGTAAGCGTGTAGATGGCGAAGGCATGCGTGCATTCATTGATGGCCTTGAAATCCCTGCGGATGAAAAAGCGCGCCTTAAAGAGATGACTCCTGCGAACTACATCGGTCAAGCAATTGAGCTAACTGACAAGCTATAAGCAATACGCTTCTAGTAAAAAGGCTTCCATCTGGAAGCCTTTTTTGTACTTGGTTATCATCGCACCTGCTTTTCAAAAAACAATGTGATTGCCCCAACTTCTAATCCAAACTTTTTAATTTTCGTTAGATTGAATGCTCTGGTTTCATCCTGACGATACAGCCAATCATCCAGAGTAACGACGATAGTTGAATCTCCTCGAGGAATTTCGAAGTCGTATTTCCAATGCAGTGCATTGCCCATTTCTTTCCCTTTCGCAACACCAATTATGTCATCAGCTCGACCTTCATAGCTTTCGTCATCTTGTTTGCTAATGTTCCAAATTCTTTGAGATACTTCACCATCATCAAACCTAAAGTCCTCAACAAGTTTGATTTCATTTCCTTTTACTGTCCCGACTATGGACACTTCAAAACGACGCGTCTGCAGGTCACTATAATCTTGAATTATCCCCCAAGCTTTAGTTTCCCCTTCAAAAAACTGGAACAAATCAAACTTAGGTGTCGTTTCTTTGTAATCACTCAGTTCAGAGCTACAACCGCTCAAAACCATCAAAACAACAAGCCCTATCTTTCGAGCTAAAATTCGAATTACTTGTTTCATTTTGCTAACCCTATCAGCTGTTTTCGAAGGTTCGGGTACTCAGTATTCGGCGATAGCCAAATCGCAAGAAAGGCATCGTTGAGCTGTTCATTGTCAATTTTCCCTATATGGCTTTGTTGGTCATCCTTATTAAAATAAAAATCCCCCGACAAACCATCAGTGACGTATATAAGCCTGTCGCCACTAGATACACTTGGGAAAATAGGAATCAGTGCATCTAACCATTGTCTTTGTGATGTGGAGTCATAACCTAATGCTTGCCACTGCTCTATTGTTGCATCAAGCAGCTGATCACTTGAAATGTTCCTCTGATAGCGAATCTCAAGCGCTACCGGATGGGGCGTGATATCTGACGAAACCACATAGCCGCCACTCGGGCTTTGTAAGCGTGATTCATATACATCAAACACAAACCATGATAGCTGTGCTTGCCCAACAGTCGGCCACTCTTTCCAATTTGTACTCTCACTGCCTGATGCCCTAACAGCTTCACTAACCATAGAAAAGTAAAGCGTAGCGACGAGTACAGTAAAGCTAGTGCACCGTCTTTTCAGTTCTTTGCAATCCATAACCGTGCACCTTTACTATGATTAAACTAAGCAACGCCCATTCGCAGCCCAATATCGCTAACGTGACCGCCGTATCTAAGGGCCATTCAACCGCACCAAACTTCATTCCAGCAAAATAGCTCGCGCTACCACCCACCGCACAAATGGCCATGACGGCAAACATAGAAAGCCTTTTTACAACAGGCATTAGATAAACCGCATACCATTGAAAAGCTAGCCACAACCCAACTAACCAAACGGGAATAACCGTAGCGCCTCCAAAGTTCAACACATTGAAAACAATATTAAGTTGGTCAACACAAATGCCAATGCCCACTAAAACGAGCATTTTTGACATTGGCCATTTACTTACTTTGAAGCTCAGAGCGATAGTGAGTCCAATAAGAAGTAACAATAGAGCCTGCTCATCTTTTCGCCCTAACACCGCGATGAACCAAAGCGCTTGAAACCAAATTGAGATCAAAACAAGCTTCATCGTTTTGCCTATGGTCTTTGAAAAGTCGCATGTACGGTACTGATACTTTTCGCCAAAAAGCCACCCTCGCAATAGCTGAAGTAGTATCTCCACATCCGAATAAAACGGTCATCATAGCCAAGTTCTCTCACTCGACTTTCAGCTCTATTGAATCGCTGATGCCACACATTAAGCGTTTTAGCGTAGTCGACTCCGATATCAAACAAATCCCTCATGACTAAATCGCTATGCTGCGTCGTTGCTTGGGTTAATGAGGTTATCGAAGGCAAAAAGCCACCTGGGAAGATATACTTTTGAATGAAATCGACATTATTGCTGTAAGAGTCGTAACGCTGGTCCGCGATAGTAATCGCTTGAATTGCCATCAACCCATTTTTCTTCAATAGAGATTGGCATTTTTGTATATACGAAGGTAAAAATGCTTTACCGACCGCTTCAATCATTTCAATGGACACTAACTTATCGAACTCTCCTTCTAATAAGCGATAGTCCTGCTTCAGTAAGGTAATTTGCTTGCCCAAGCCTTCTTGCTTAATTCGCTTAGCCGTATAGTCATATTGTTCATCCGATATCGTCGTCGTCGTGACCTTGCACCCGTATTGCTTAGCCATATAAATAGCCATCGCGCCCCACCCTGTACCGATTTCAATAACATGGTCAGTGTTGGTGAGGCAAAGCTGTTTACAGAGCCTGTCCATCTTGTTTAGTTGAGCTTGTTCTAACGTTTCGTCTTGTGACTGAAAGATCGCAGATGAATACAACATGTTTTCGTCGAGAAAACTGGTATATAAGTCGTTACCAAGATCGTAATGCGCATGAATATTTTCGGCCGACTGTTTGACTGTATTTCTGTTCAAGAAATGTTTTACTTTATTCGAACACTTATTAATAAAGCTTCCATTGGATTCGATTCCATCCAATGCAGAAAGGTTAAGCGCCATTAGATGCATCAATGCAGTTAAGTCCGGGCTTTCCCACCAGCCATCCATATAAGCTTCTCCTGCCGCAATGCTGCCGCCTTTAAGTAAGCGCTTATAAAAGTCTGGATGTTTTACTTCAATGGTCGCACTTGGCCCTTCACCTTTCGACGAGCCAAATCTCTCATGATTACGCTCAGAGACAGTCGGAAAAGATTCAATAATTGTTAGGCTTCCAACCTGCAATTGATACAAACATTTAAATGCGATAGTACGTGCAGCCCGTTGGGTTGTGGTTAGTAGCTTAGGCAATTCAATTAATGATGTATTTAACATGTTGATTTTCCTTTATGGTTATTATTATCCATTTTGTTCTAGTGCTCTTCGTTATGCATTGAGGAGTCTAATGACGTTTTGTTTGATTTCGGATGTGAGTAAAAGGGAGCGCCTTTAATCCAAAGTTTCAATGCATGCCAATAAATACCTACGGTTACTTTTACGGCCATCAATGGAGTTTTGATCAGAAGTTTAAGCAAATTTTTTGAACTAAATTGCTGAGCTTTCATAGATAAAGACGCATCAAACTCTTTTTTCTGCCGATGACACGCTAGATGAACAAAAAGTCTCTGTTCAAGAGGCTTGAGTCGCCATACATACTGTTGGGATATAGGGTTGAAAGGAGAAACATGAAACGCCTTTTCGTGTGTCCAAGCCTTATTATTTATGCCTGGATGAGATGGGACAGCGTAGTAATGCCTTTCATTCCATGGAGTATTACTCACCTCAGCAAGTAAGTATTTCCACTCTTCTGATTCGTCGTACAAATAATAGAAATTGACTGGGCTGAAATAAATGCCTAAGTACCTCAGATGGCAAACTGCTGTCACTTTCCCGGTGAGACGTGTACCTGTTAGTTCATGCACTTTATTTTGTAGTGCCGTTTTCAAGCATCCCTCTCCGAGATAGTCGGCTCGATGAAAACGCGCCCAGTGCCACCACTTGAAACCAAATCCCCACACTTTTTGTTCCAATTGTTCTAGCTCATCTAAATCAATACTCGCCATAAACAATGGATAATTTAGCTTGTGGTGGACAGGGGAAAAGCGTCGGTGCTGCACCCAACCTACCATCAAACGGCTGTTTAGCTCACTCATGATGCAGCCTCTTGCCTAGCCATCACTTCTACGTGTTGGGAGATTCCCTCAACAACATCTAACGCACTTTTCACTCCATCTTCATGGAAACCATTTCTCCAATAAGCGCCACAAAACCAAGTATTATTTTTGCCGTTTATTTCCGGTTTCCTCGCCTGAGCTTGAATAGCGGCAGTGTTGAACACAGGGTGATAGTAATCAAATGTACGTATAATTTTGTCTTGTAGAATATGCTCTGAGCTATTAAGCGAAACACAAAATGTATGTTTGCTTTCAATATGTTGCAGAATATTCATATTATAAGTGAGCGATGGTGAAGCGAATTGTTGGTTTTCTTTTCCTTCAATTAAATAGTTCCAAGATGCCCAAGCAGAAGGTGCTTTAGGTAATAAAGATGTGTCTGTGTGAAGAATAACTTCATTAGATTGATATGCCATATTACCTAAGATAGAAAATTCCTCTCGTGTAGGTTCATCGAGCATTTTCAATGCTTGGTCGCTATGACACGCAAAGATCACCTGATCAAATCGGTAAGATTGGTCGTTAGCTAGAATACTGACTCCGGTAATGTCTCTTTTGACAGAAGTGACCGGACAATTGAGCAAGATACGCTCTTTGAATCCATCAGTAAGAGGATCAATGTAAGCTCGAGAACCTCCTTCCACCACATACCATTGTGGACGGTTCGTTATATCAAGAAGACCATGATTCAAGAAAAATCGTAAGAAGAAGTACAGAGGAAAGGCGCGCATATCGGCTAACGTCGAAGACCAAATTGCCGCCCCCATCGGTAAGATATAATTTTCGCTAAAATAGTCGCTAAAGTCTTGTTCGTTTAGAAAGTCTCCAAGTGTTAAATCGCACCCTTTAACACTGTCAACATAACGCTTCGCCAGTTTATTAAACCGCAAGATCTCCCAAATAAAATGGTAGAACTTAGGGTTAAGCCAATTACGCTTCTGAGCAAACAAAGTAGTCACTGTATGCCCATTGTATTCTAGACCTGTAACGTCATTCCGAACGCTAAAACTCATTTGTGTCGGCTTTCCTTTTACACCTACACGTTCCAACATTTCAATGAAATTAGGGTAAGTCCTGTCGTTATAAACAATAAAGCCTGTATCAATAGCGTGGTTTTCTCCATCATGCTCAATATCTATTGTCGCAGTATGGCCACCAATATAGTCGTTCGATTCAAAAATGGTCACATCATGCTTAGCATGCAAATAGTGCCCACAAGTTAAACCTGAAATTCCGCTGCCAATTATTGCTATTTTCATTGGTTTTTCCTTTTTTGAGTTAGGCGACTAACTTTCCGACCAACTTTGCTTGTAATGCATAAGGCAGTATGCCGATGAGTCTTAGTATTGAAGTAAACCTAGCTGGGAAATAGATATGAGGACGCTTGTTACTAATGCCGCGAATGATGGCTTTGGAAGCTTCCTCTACGCTAATAAGCATTGGCATAGTAAAAGTATTCTTATCCGTTAAAGGAGTAGCTACAAAACCAGGGTAAACCGTTGTGACCATTATCCCCTTTGGACTAAGTGCAAGATGCAAAGCGCGAGCAAAATAACTGACTGCCGCTTTTGACGCACCATATGCTTCGGCTCTGGGTAGGGCTACCTCACTAGCAATTGAACCCATCACCACGAGATGATCGCCCGAACGGTAATAACGTTGAGACGCTTCGATACAATTCGCCAAACCGGAAACGTTAATCTCCATAATTCTCGAAATGAGAGCAGCATCGATCAGACCGTCATCAATGTATTCGCAATCCCCCGCATTAAATATCCAAAGGTTAGGGTGAATATCCAAATCAACAAACGCAGCTTTTACGTCGCTTAGTTTGGTGAGGTCAAATTGCAGAGTTGAAATATTGCGAGAATAGCTTGAAAGAGCAGCCAGCTTTGCCTGATTCCGACCGCAGGCGTAAACATGAAAGCCTGACTCGGCATAATCTTTGGCTAACCGCTCTCCGATTCCAGATGTCGCACCTGTTATTACCACGCAAGAAGCTTGAGTCATTATTGCCCCACCTTCTGCTTGACTAGTCTGATTAGAGAACCAAGTAATGGCAGGTTTTCGTAAAGCATTTCACCTAAATCGAAATAGTCTCGATGATAAATCACTTTATTGTCCGAGAACTTCAAATGACTAACACCATTCACATACACGGTGTTTCCTTTTGAGAGCTTAGGGTGCTCTAATTCCATCACCCAAGTAATGAAGCCTTCTTCACCAACCTGTTGATGTGCCGAGATAGAAAAATGACAACGCTTTACATTGGCATACAGTGATTCAAAATATTCGTATAGATCGCTAATGCCTTCTATCTTATGAACAGCATCTTCAAAAACAATGTCTTCATGATAAGTCTGCTCTATCAAGTGAAGATTTTTCGCATCAAGCTGCTGATATACTTTTCCGACTTTTTCTACGTTCATACAACCCGCCAACAAACCTATACAAAAACCTTTAACGTACAAGTTAGTACATTAACAAAAAGTTATACAAGTTTTTTATTGTACAACTTTCCATTTATACGGAACCTGGCCGAGATAGATCAAAAAAAAGGGCTTGGTAAAAACCAAGCCCTTTCAATTCAATCTAATTTTATAGCTGACGCAGTGAATTAATGCGTTTATCCAATGGTGGGTGGCTCATCAACAGCTCTGTCATTGTGCTCTTACCATTAATACCAAATGCCATCATTGAACCTTCCAATTGAGGCTCGTGGCTAATTTTAAGTCTTTCCAACGCTGCAATCATTTTTTCCTTGCCAACTAACTGAGCTGCGCCAGCATCGGCATGAAATTCACGATGACGGCTGTACCACATGGTAATAAAGCTTGCTAAGAAGCCAAATACCAATTCCAGCACAATTGAAACACCGAAGTACACCATCATGCTGCTTCCGCCTTCTTCTTCATCATTAGACGCCACAATATTAGCGATAAAACGAGAAAGGAAAATAACGAAAGTATTCACGACACCTTGCATCAAAGTCATGGTAATCATATCGCCATTGGCGATATGGCTAACTTCGTGGGCTAATACCGCTTCTGCCTCATCACGAGTCATGTTATGCAGTAACCCAGTTGATACCGCTACTAGTGAATCATCGCGCTTTGCCCCCGTTGCAAACGCGTTGATATCTGCAGCGTCATAAATCGCTACGGTAGGCATACCAATGCCCACTTGCTGCGCTTGACGACTTACCGTTTCCATTAACCAATGCTCAGTTTCATTGCGTGGGTTTTCTATGACGACAGCACCGACAGAGCGAATTGCCATCCCCTTAGACATCATCAATGAGATGAAAGAACCACCAAAACCAAATACAGCAGCCATCAATAAGATACCAGACGTGCTACCGCCGCCCAGTTGAATTCCAAATATGGCACTTACAATATTCAAAACAACACTTAGCACTAATACGACGGCTAAGTTTGTCGCTAGGAACAACATTACTCGCTTCATTACATTTCTCCGCACTGGAAGCTTATTATTATCTAAAGAGTTTAGGTCATCCTTAAACCAAGCTCTTCAAGTATTCTCTCTTATACATATAGTCTTAGATTTAGAAAACAAGGTTAAGTGTTAAATTGAAACATTTGATTTCTACTGTTCATATTATCCCCATTTCATACTTCTTAGACTTAAGTCGTATTGAGCTAAGACAGTAAACGTTCTAGATTATGTCTCAGATATTAGATGGCACAACCATGCAACAAAAGGAAATGAACATGGCTGAAGGTGGTAACTTCCAAATGGCTATCGACTTACTTTGCTGTCACTTAGGCATCTCAGAAGAAGAAGCTAGAAAGCAAATTGGTATCCAACCGAAACAGGATATCCAAACCCAAATCAGCGAAACGCAACAAGCGCTGATGGGGCTTACAAACGACAAATAAAAAAAGGGCTGCAATCGCAGCCCTTTTCCTTTTTTCTCATCAGTCTACAATGACAATAGCGGTGCTACGTCAATGTACTGGCCAATATCTTTAGATTTCGCTTTTGGCACATAAGGGATTTCACCCAACTTTGGTGCCCCCATCTTCTCTTCCAACATTTTAATAATGTCAGCGTAATGCTCTGTGCCCGGATTAATTCGGTTTGCTACCCAACCAACAAGATTTAGACCATCCGCTTTGATAGCTTCGGCCGTAAGAAGTGCATGGCTCAGACAACCCAATTTAATCCCAACCGTTAACACCACTGGAAGTTGCTCTTGTTTAACCCATTTAGATAAACATTCGGAGTCTGAAATTGGCACGCGCCAACCACCAGCACCTTCCACTAATACAATGTCTGACGACTCTTTATGTTGGGAAAGCTTCTCGCTTAATACTGACTCTTCAATCACCACGTCATCATGCTTAGCGGCAATATGTGGAGAAGACGGCAATAATAAAGCATATGGGTTCACATCTTCATATGCGATGTCTTTTGTCGCCGCTTCTTGTAAGTGAAGTGCGTCTGAGTTGCGGTAACCTTCCGCTGTTTTGTCACAGCCAGCAGCAACTGGCTTATAGCCAATTGTAGATAAATCCTGTGCTGCTAACGCTTGTAGAATAGCCTTTGAAACTACTGTTTTGCCAACTTCGGTATCCGTACCTGCAATAAATAATGCATCAATCATAATTGAATAACCCCTAAACAAACTTGATATGTTGCTGGTAAGAAACCTTGATGGTTTTGAAACTTTCGATATTCTTCTTCGACGAGTCGTAGCATACGACGACTTGTCAGCCCCTGTGAGCGACCACTTACGTGGTTAGCGCCAATACCTTTAAGGTCGCGCATTAATTCAAAAGCGGTGTCGTACCAAACCGTAATGGAGGGCAAGTCTAGTTGATGGTCAGTACACCGTGCTTGCGCTAACGCAATTTTTACCTGATTGGATGAAATAAATTGGTTTACGTGTTGATGTGAATCAATTTCTCGCCACGATCTTTCCAGTTCGAACAGAGAACCAACAAGCAAAGTTGAAAAAGCCAACCTACCTTCCACTTTTGTCACGCGCTTCATTTCACGCAATGGGTAGACTAAGTCCTGACACCACTGCAATGCCAGACTAGAAAATACAATATCAAATTCAGCATCTTCAAATGGGAGCTGCTCGGCGTCGGCTTTTCGGTATTCCTTCACTAAAGCGCCGCAACGAATTTCAGCTTGTCGTAACATGCCTTCAGACAAATCCGCGCAAGTCACAATCGCTCCACGCAGAGCCAGTTGCTCAGAGAAATACCCAGTCCCACAACCAAGATCTAGCACTTTCATGCCGGTAAGGTCGTGTGAAAGCTTTTCTAAAAGACGATGACCAACATCTCGCTGGAATTCTGCGTGCTTATCATAAGACTGCGCCGCTTTGCCAAACGCATCTGCAATCGCGGCTTTATCAATAGCGCTATAGTTTTCCACTACTACTTTTTGAGACATCAGTGAGTACCTATATTGAATTCAACAGCTTGATGAAGTGCCGTACACAACTGTCCAATTTGTTCTGCAGAGTGATTGGCGGTAATCGTTAATCTGACCCTTGCACTCCCTTTTGGAACCGTTGGCGGCCTAATTGCTGTGCACCAAATCTTGCTCGTTTTTAAATGTTCAGCCATGTGAACAGCAACAGATGCATCACCACACAAAAACGGCTTAATCGGTGTCTTCGTTTCGACGTAACCCGACAAGCAGTGTAATGAGTCATGGAAATCCGACTGTAATTCGTTCAACTTCTCTCTACGCCATTCTTGCTCTTGAATCATTCTACATGCGTGAGAAAGTGCGTGAGCTTGAGATGGAGGAAGCGCTGTTGAGTAAACATGATGACGAGAGAATTGAGTTAAATAATCGCCAACATCTGACGAACACATAATCGCAGCACCAGACAAACCAAACGCTTTCCCAAACGTCACCACTAACAAATCAGGTTGAATCCCCGCTTTTGAACAGCTACCCGATCCCTTATCGCCATGAATGCCTATGCCATGCGCGTCATCAACCGCTAACCAAGCATCGTGAGCTTTACATTGTCTCGAAATTTCATCCAATGGAGCGCAATCTCCATCCATGCTAAAAACGCCTTCAGTCACAACCATTGCATTCTCAACCTGTGATAACAAACGAGTAAGGTGTGAGACATCATTGTGCTTAAAGCGCTTCATAGTTGACGAAGCAAGCATCCCAGCTTCCATCAAAGATGCATGGTTCAACTTGTCTTGTATCAAGGTGTCTGACTGCTCAAGTAAGGAGAAAACTAAAGCTTGATTCGCGCTGAATCCGGAACTGAACAAAATCGCACGCTCAAAGCCTAGCCACTCACATAATTGAGATTCAAGGTTTTGATGTGCACGACTAAACCCAGTGACGAGTGGTGAAGCTCCACTTCCTACGCCATAAATGTCTAGCCCTTCTTGCCACGCTTGAATAAGCGCTTTATCGCTCGCAAGCCCAAGGTAATCATTGCTAGAAAAGTTAACGTAAGGTGAACCACCTGCCGTCAATATCGACTGATTAGAGTGAACCAACGGAGTGATTTTACGTGACAACCCTTGAGCTTTGCGTAGCTCAAGGGCATTTGTTATGCGCTGATTAAACAGTGGCATCGTAGAACATGTCATCTTTTGTTGGGCGTGCTGCAACTCGCTCAACAACTTGATCTAACAATTCGTTCTCTTGGATTTCATCAGGTTTCTGGGATACCTGCTGACTATTGATCCCTAGCTTCTTGAAAAGCTGCATATCTGTATCTTCGTCTGGGTTTGGAGTTGTCAGCAGCTTACAGCCATAAAAGATTGAGTTGGCGCCCGCCATGAAACACATCGCTTGCATCTGCTCATTCATGTTTTCGCGTCCAGCCGATAAACGAACCGCTGACTTAGGCATCATAATACGTGCAATCGCGATAAGCTTAATGAAGTCGAATGACTCAACATCATCAACATTTTCCATCGGCGTGCCTTTCACTTTAACAAGCATGTTAATTGGCACACTTTCTGGATGTACTGGTAAGTTCGCAAGTTCTACAAGCAGGCCCGCTCGGTCATTGGTGCTTTCACCCATACCGATGATACCACCAGAACAAATTTTCATTCCGGCATCACGCACGTGAGACAGCGTATCTAAACGATCTTGATAAGTACGAGTCGTGATAATGTTGCCGTAGAACTCTGGAGACGTATCCAAGTTGTGGTTGTAGTAGTCCAAGCCGGCTTCAGAAAGCTCACCCGCTTGCTCTGGCGTCAGCATACCAAGCGTCATACAGGTTTCTAGGCCCATGCCTTTTACGCCTTTAATCATTTCAGTTAGGTGCGGCATGTCGCGTTCTTTTGGATTCTTCCACGCAGCGCCCATACAGAAACGCGTCGAACCGGCATTTTTTGCCTTCTGAGCGGCATCCAATACGCGCTCTACTTCCATCAGACGCTCTTTATCTACATCTGTACGGTAGTGTGCACTCTGAGGACAGTACTTACAGTCTTCTGGGCACGCGCCTGTTTTGATAGAAAGAAGCGTACTTACTTGTACATGATTGTGCTGTTGGTATTGACGATGCACAAGCTGAGCTTCAAACATTAGATCCATAAACGGCTTTTCAAGAAGTGCTCTTACTTCTGCTACTGTCCAGTCATGACGAACTTCCACGTGTCGATCCTTATCTTTATTGTTAGGTATAGGACGCAGCTACAAAAGGCTTGCCTACATTTATGCTTGGATAGTCTACCCACAACCTTTAGACTGTCAACATATTGAGAATATCAAAAGTTTACATCTGGTTATTTTTTAATCGCAATTATTATGGAAGTTGCTATGGATCTCGCCTTCGACCGCCAACACATCTGGCATCCCTACACCTCAACACTGACACCTCTGACCTGCTACCCAGTCACCAATGCAGACGGTGTTTATCTCGAATTGGAAGGCGGAAAACGCCTAATTGACGGTATGTCATCGTGGTGGTCGACTATCCATGGCTACAATCACCCTGTATTAAATGAAGCGGCGCACAGCCAGATTGATAAAGTCTCTCACGTTATGTTCGGCGGGATTACTCACCAACCAGCAATAGATCTCTGTAAATCATTACTGAAGTTAGCTCCGAATAATTTAGAGCATGTTTTTTTGGCCGATTCTGGCTCGGTCGCCGTTGAGGTAAGCTTAAAGATGGCGCTGCAGTACTGGCATGCTAAAGGGCAACCTCGTTCTAAGTTCTTAACTCTTCGAGACGGCTATCATGGTGATACATTTGCCGCCATGTCCGTTACCGACCCAGATAATTCCATGCACACCCTATATAAGGGTTTTCTACCTGAGCACATTTTCGCGGATTCACCCAAAGCTGGCTTTTGGGACACTTGGAATCCAAATGATATCGACAGCTTTCGAGAAAAGCTGAATACTCAGCATCAAGAGATCGCAGCAGTAATCCTAGAGCCAATCGTGCAAGGTGCCGGTGGCATGCGTATCTATCATCCAGAGTTCCTAAAGCAAGTGAGAACGCTTTGTGATGAGTTTAATGTGCTATTGATTGCTGACGAAATTGCCACAGGGTTTGGCCGGACGGGCAAGTTATTTGCGTGTGATCATGCCGAAATACAACCTGATATTCTCTGTGTAGGTAAAGCGCTCACTGGTGGATACATGACCCTGTCAGCGACACTCGCAAGCAAAGACGTGGCGGATACCGTATGTGGTGGTGAGGCAGGGTGCTTTATGCATGGGCCAACTTTCATGGGCAACCCGTTAGCATGTGCTGTTGGCACGGCAAGCCTGGGGCTGATTGAACGAGGTGAATGGCAAACTCAAACTAAACATATTGAACGCTTGTTTTCAGAGTTGCTACCTGGCTTAAAACAGCATGAGCAAGTGAAAGATGTCCGTTGGTTAGGGGCGATTGGCGTAGTAGAGACTCACACCCCAGTGAATATGGAAGAAATTCAGGGTCACTTTGTTGAACAAGGGGTTTGGATTCGACCTTTCGGAAAGCTCATCTATATGATGCCTCCTTTTATTAGTGAGTCACAGCATATCGAGCAACTGGTCGCTGCCATCGATACAGCAGTACAGCGAAAAGAGTGCTTTCAATAACGAGTTAGTAATTGGCTAAACAGCCTTTATGGTATGTGGTTGCAACGATGAGCAACCACTTTACTTCCGGCGAGCTTAGTTATCGCAACTGACTATCCTTACTCGCCCTGCGATTAAAGAGGCTCTGATTTTTTGAAGCCTGCTCAAACATTGACTGACACTCTATACACAAACGCACTCCTTTCATCGCTAAGCGCCTTTGTTCTGGAATGTCGTCACCGCATTCATCGCAATAATACGCACTTTCACCATGTTTTATATTCCCTCTAACGCGGGAAACTTCATCTGCGATTGTATCTTGTATTTGCTGACTAACACTGTCATCTCCTGCCCATCCTACGGCCATAATCCCTCCCCAATATCTGAATGAGAAAATCTATACCTACCGCGGTAAGAGCACATTATACAATCGACGTAATTAGAGATAATCTGGCAAAGTGTCAAAGCACTATTACTCTAGCGTAACAATAGAAATGTTCAGTCCATAAAAAACCCAGCAAGTCAGCTGGGTTTTTAAATCAAGGTCAGAAGCGATTAACCGATATGAGTTACGCCGCCCATGTACTTCTGAAGTACAGTTGGGATTGCGATACGGCCGTCTGCTTCTTGATTGTTCTCAAGAATCGCAACCATAGTACGACCAACAGCAAGACCAGAACCGTTAAGTGTGTGTACAAGTTCCGGTTTCTTTTCACCCTTACGACGGAAACGTGCTTGCATACGACGAGCTTGGAAATCCCACATGTTTGAACAAGACGAGATCTCACGGTAAGTTTCTTGAGCTGGAACCCATACTTCTAAATCGTAAGTTTTCGCAGCACCGAAGCCCATGTCACCTGTACATAGAACAACTTTACGGTAAGGAAGCTCTAGAAGTTGTAGAACTTTTTCAGCGTGGCCTGTTAGCTCTTCTAAAGCAGCCATTGAATCTTCTGGCTTAGTGATCTGTACCAGTTCAACTTTGTCGAACTGGTGCATACGGATAAGACCGCGAGTATCACGACCGTAAGAGCCAGCTTCAGAACGGAAACAAGGCGTGTGCGCCGTCATCTTGATCGGCAAGTCAGCTTCATCGCTGATAGTATCGCGCACCATGTTTGTTACTGGTACTTCCGCTGTAGGGATAAGTGATAGTTTCTTAAGAGGAACGTCACTTACTTGTTCTGTTAACGGGCTAGTATGGAATAGGTCTTCGCCGAACTTAGGTAGCTGACCAGTACCGAATAAGCTGTCTGGGTTCACTAGGTACGGAACATACATTTCTGTGTAGCCATGCTCGTCTGTGTGAAGATCTAGCATGAACTGAGCAATTGCGCGGTGTAGACGAGCAAACTTGCCTTTCATTACGATAAAGCGAGAACCAGAGATCTTTACTGCACTAGCGAAATCTAGGCCGCCAGATAATTCGCCAAGATCAACGTGATCTTTCACTTCAAAGTCGTAAGTTTTTGGCTCACCCCAGCGAGAGATTTCTACGTTTTCGTCTTCGTTCTTACCGTTTGGTACAGAATCATCAGGCAAGTTAGGTACAGATAAAGTCACTTCATCAAGCTGAGCTTGTAGCTCTGTTAATGCTTTTTTTGCTTCATCTAGTTCAGAACCAAGGTTACCAACTTCAGCAAGGATACGCTCTGCTTCTTCATGGTCGCCTTTTGCTTTCGCTTGACCAATGGACTTCGAGCGAGAGTTACGTAACGCTTGTAGCTCTTCAGTTTTCATCTGAAGGGACTTACGTTTTTCTTCAAGTTCACGAATTGTCTCTACGTCAAGAGTGAAGCCTCGACGTGCTAATTTTGCCGCTGTTTCATCCAGCTCAGCTCGAAGTAATTTAGAATCCAGCATTGCTAATCCTATGCTTTAGTTATTTGAATATTCAGTAGATTGACCACTGAATTGCTACCAAACCGCCAAAATTGATTGTTATTCAACCAAATAATGGCAATTTAATCTGAATATATTGATTGAGTAAAGATATCCAAAAAAGGCTAGTTTTCATAGCGCTTTTGTAGGCTTTTTGCGTCTAAATCTGCGAGATAATCTAACTTCTCACCGATTTTCGTCTCTAAGCCTCGTTTTGCCGGGAAATAGTATTGAGTATCCCCCATTTCCGAAGGCAGATATTTCTCGCCTGCAGCATACGCTCCCGGCTCATCATGAGCATAACGATACTCTTGTCCGTAGCCCATATCTTTCATTAGGCTTGTTGGAGCATTACGCAAATGAACAGGTACTTCGTACTCAGGAAGATTATGTGCATCACTTAACGCTTGCTTCCAAGCGGTATACACTGCATTACTTTTTGGTGCGCTCGCTAAATAAACAATCGCTTGTGCAATGGCACGCTCACCTTCTGCCGGACCAACTCTAGTGAAACAATCCCAAGCCGATAAAGCAACTTGCATTGCCCTAGGGTCAGCATTGCCGATATCTTCGGACGCTATCGCTAATAAACGCCTCGCAATATACAGAGGGTCACAACCGGCTGCGATCATTCGCGCAGCCCAATACAGTGCCGCGTCCGGGTTCGAACCACGAATAGACTTATGAACCGCAGAAATTAAGTCGTACCATATATCGCCTTTGTTATCGAAGCGCGCGACTTTTTCACCTGCGACTTCAGCAAGAAGCTTAAGCGTAATCTGCTTGTGGCCGAGCTCATTTTCTTCTGCCATGTCATATAGCAACTCAAGATAATTGAGTGACATCCTAGCATCACCGTTAACCAGTTCAGCCAATCGATCGAGAACATTATCGGAAAATTCTGCAGTTGTTTCACCGAGCCCACGAGCTTTATCTTCAACAGCCTGCTTAATCACAACGGAGATATCATTCGTATCGAGTGAGGTAAGCTTGTACACCCGAGCCCGCGATAAAAGTGCATTATTTAATTCAAATGAAGGATTCTCAGTCGTTGCACCAATGAAGGTTACCGTTCCGTCTTCAATATGAGGTAAGAATGCATCTTGTTGGCTTTTATTAAAGCGATGGACTTCGTCGACAAACAAAATCGTGCGCCTACCCGCTTGTTTGTTTTCTCTGGCTTTTTCAATGGCAATACGAATGTCTTTCACACCGGATGTGACCGCAGAGACACGTTCAACTTCTGCATTCGCATAATTAGCCGCAACTTCTGCTAGCGTTGTTTTCCCGGTACCAGGAGGCCCCCATAAAATCATGGAGTGAATATGGCCCGCCTCCAACGCACGACGCAGAGGTTTACCAGGCCCTAAGATATGCTGTTGCCCAATGTACTGCTCAACGGTTTCAGGCCTCATACGAGCAGCAAGGGGACGAAAATCTTCGTCCCCTGAAAAGTCTAAGCTGTAATTACTCACTTATTCTCTCTTAATTTCTTTGATCGTCGACTTCAACACCGTCTGGGATATTAAATGTAAAACGGTCAGCCGCAGGTTTCACTAAGCTTACATTTTTAAACTTGAACTCTCCGACCTGGCCATCTTGTTCTACGACATTAAAACCTTGAATCGTGCCTTTAGCGTTGATCAATATCTCGAATTGACCTTGATTCGAATCTTTAGCAATCGGCAAAAGAACAAACTTATCTCCGCTTTGAGTAACCGAATAATTATCCCAGTCGCTTTGCTGGTTTCTGGTTAACAACACAAAAGGCGTTTGCGCTGCGGCTTGAGTCTGCCAGTAAATACTGACCTGTTCAATGAACGGGTTGTAGTACCACAAACTTTCACCATCTGACACAAGCAAGTTCTCGTCTGGGAAAGTACTGTTCCATCTGAACAGGCTAGGTCTTGCAATTTCTACTGTGCCCTCGCCTTCCATCACCACTTCGCCATCAGGGCTGGTAACGATCTGATCGAACTGAGCGCTAAAACCTTCATTCAAAGCCAATCGGCTACTTAGCTCTTCTTTTGGAGTCGCGAATACAGAAAAACTCATAAACAAAAGCGCAAAATACTTCTTCATTAAAAATCCTACTAAGTAAAATAAGTCCGCACAGGTAAGTTTGGACTTATCAAAAAGAAACTAGTTCCAAGGCGTTACTCTTTTGGTGGTGCAGGCGCCAACACTTCACGATTACCATTGTGCCCTGGCGCGCTCACAATACCCTGAGCTTCTAATTGTTCTACGATCCTTGCGGCACGGTTATAGCCAATTTTGAAACGGCGCTGAACACCTGAAACCGAGCCACGACGTGAGTGAACCACATGCTCGACAACCTGGTCAAAGAGAGGGTCGACATCTTCGTCGCCTTCCATTTTCTCCCCTGGCAATAAGGTTTCTGGAGTCTGTTCACCGTTAGTAATTTCATCAATGTAGTTAGGCTTGCCTCGCGCTTTCCAGTTATTAACCACTGCATGAACATCATCGTCCGATGCAAAGGCACCGTGAACACGAATGGTATGACTTGAACCTGGAGGTAAGTACAACATATCACCCATACCAAGCAGCGACTCTGCGCCACCTTGGTCGAGGATAGTTCGAGAGTCTGTTTTGGTCGAAACCGTAAACGCAACGCGTGTCGGAATGTTTGCTTTAATTAAGCCAGTAATAACATCGACAGATGGACGTTGCGTCGCAAGGATCAAGTGAATACCCGCCGCTCGCGCTTTCTGCGCCAAGCGTGCTATCAGCTCTTCCACTTTTTTACCTACCACCATAATGAGGTCGGCAAATTCATCGACAATGACGACGATATAAGGCAAGTTTTCAAGAAGCGGTGCTTCCGCATCCATGCTGTCCCCTTCTTTCCATAGAGGATCATGAATTGGATGCCCAGCTTCCGCTGCCATTTTCAACTTGTCGTTGTAGCCTTTAATATTACGAACCCCTAGAGCAGACATTAGCTTATAACGTCGTTCCATCTCGCCAACACACCAACGCAGCGCATTAGACGCATCTTTCATATCGGTAACGACTTCCGATAACAAGTGAGGGATACCTTCATAAACTGAAAGCTCAAGCATTTTAGGGTCGATCATGATAAAGCGTACTTCTTCTGGAGACGCTTTATAAAGCATACTCAGAATCATTACGTTTACCCCAACGGATTTACCGGAGCCTGTCGTACCCGCCACTAAGACGTGTGGCATTTTTGATAGGTCAGCAATCACAGCTTCACCAGCGATGTCTTGCCCTAGCACTACTGTTGTCGGAGATATTGCCTCTTGAAACTGAGGGCTTCCCACAACATCAGAGAAGAACACGGTTTGACGGCTCATGTTCGGTAGCTCAAGTCCCACATAAGGCTTACCAGGAATCACTTCAACGACGCGTACTGCCATTGCTGACAATGAACGAGCTAAGTCCATTGAAAGACCAGAAATACGACTTACTTTTACGCCAGGCGCTAAATCAAGTTCAAAACGAGTGATAACAGGACCGGGGAAAATATCGACAACCTCGGCCTTAATCTTATAATCGGCCAGTTTTGACTCAACCAAACGCGCAATATCTTCCAGGGCTTCCCTGTCGATAAAGGTTTCTCGCTTTTCTGGGTGGAAAAGTAACTCTAAGGTCGGTAACGGCTCTGCTGGTTTTGGCAAGTTTGGTTCATTTTGGATTAAGAACGGATTTTGAGTAGCCGCCATATTCGCTTGAGCTTCCGAGACCATGCTTTGGAATGCTGCGACATCTTCATCCGGGTTTGTTGCCTCTATTTCGTCAGAGGTCACTTCTTCCCATGGGAAATCTAATTTTTGTTCTGAATTTTCTTCGGCTTGGAGTTGAGACTCATCTTCAGAAACGACTTCAACCTCATGGTTCTCTTCTGGTTGCTCAGCCACTTCTTCAATATCGATAGAAGAAATAACAGGCTCGACTTGTAGTGGCTCAGAATCGGTATCATTCACTATTTGATCAAGACCAATATCAGAGATCATAGGCTGAGTCAGATCTTCTTCGATTACAGATTCAGGAATAATCACATGGGCGTCTACTTGGGCTTCTTCTGCTACAGGCTCCTCAACCTCATCAACATTCTCTTGTTCGTCAAGTGCGAAGGTTGGCTCAGACTGCAAGTACTCTTGATAGAGGTCAGCAGACTCTCTATGTTGATCTTGCTCGGCTAAATCATCTTCGTACATCGCAGCCGTTTCTAGTTCTTCTATCGTCGCGCCAAGTTGCTTAGAGCGATCTATCGTTGGCTCTTCCGGTTCAAATGACGAATCAACAGTAGGAACAACATGTTCTTGAGGCATATGAATATTGTAATGACGAGCTTTAGGCACTTGAGTTGTAGGCTCAGGTTCAGTAAATGAAGGCAAGTCTTCTTTAATAGGCTTACTCGGTTCGTCGAAAGTTTGTTCAACATTCAGTTCTTCATCATGGCGCATGACCGGAATTTCGATGTCGTTAGACAAAGGCTCATCGATTTCTTTCAATTGAGGTTCTAGAACTTCCTTATCTTCTCCACGCACTTTATTAATTAGGAGCGTGAAGAGCTTAATTGCCGTTTCACCTAGCCACTCGACCATGCTCAACCACGAGATACCCGTTAGCAATGTAAAACCAGCTCCCCAAAGGAACAATAGAACCAGCGTACTGCCCAATACGTTTAACGTTGGCAGTGCTAGGCTTGTGATAACATCACCAACAACACCGCCAGATGAAAAATACCAAATATCATCAAAGTTGATATCGGCTAATCCGCAACTAGTCAGAATAAGAATGGTAAGGCCGAGTAGTCGTGTTCCCCACAACATAAAATCTAGAGGCTCGTTTTCGTCACGCTTGCGAAACAATATCCAAGCAGCAATGGTTACTAGAACAGGAATTGGGTACGCCAAAGAGCCAAAAGTAAAAAACAATGTGTCAGCAAGCCAAGCCCCTATATGTCCACCAGCATTCTGAATCTCTACTCCCCGTGAAGTTTGAGACCAAGACGGATCTGCAGGATTAAAGGTCAATAATGCGACAGCCAGTAATATAGAAGAAAGAACGCCAAGAATCAGGCCGCATTCCTTTAGACGTTGAACGCCATTCAAACGAGAAGACTGAGGCTCTTCACTCGTTTTGATGACAGTTTCCACTTTGTCATTGCTCTCTTTGAACATAAACCAACTTTTATTTCTAATCTGTAAAAACATGTCGAGCGGCATAAAGCCGCTCGGTCAATTAAGGCACTGTTGATTTAACCATATCAAACTGGAAAACCCAATTCCAGAAAGCAAGAAAGCGGAAACTAAGTCCGCTTTCTTTTACTAAAAAATGGAGATTAACGAGTTTTAATCACCAGTTGATTGGTCTGTTTCACTTCTTCCATCACCACGTAAGTACGAGTGTCGTTTACGCCCGGAAGACGCAAGAGCGTATCACCTAGCAGTTTACGATAAGCACCCATATCCGATACACGCGTTTTTAGAAGATAGTCGAAATCACCCGACACTAGATGACACTCTTGGATATCGTCTAGCTTTTGTACTGCAGTGTTAAATTGTTCAAACACATCTGGAGCCCCACGGTTCAGAGTGATTTCCACAAACACTAGTAGAGATGCATCTAGATACTGCGGGTTAAGTAGTGCTGTATAACCCGTAATGTACCCTTGACGCTCCAAACGACGAACACGTTCCAAACACGGTGTAGGAGAAAGACCCACACGTTTTGAAAGCTCAACGTTCGAAATACGACCGTCTTTTTGCAACTCATTAAGAATGTTGCGGTCAATACGATCTAGTTCCTTGGACGGCTTCTTATAGTTCTCTGCCATTTTTTATTCCACCTTATTACTTCCTTGCAAAAAAATATACTACAACTTTTTAATATTCAGTATCAAATTTTTTAAAAACGTATCTATACTAGATATTAATTCGACAGAATTACCCTACACATAGATAATACAACCAAAATAAATTAAGGAGTCAGGATGATCATTGGCGTACCTAAGGAAATCAAGAACCACGAATATCGTGTCGGTATGATCCCAGCAAGTGTGAGAGAGCTAATCTCACAAGGTCACCAAGTTTTTGTAGAAACCAAAGCCGGTTCTGGCATCGGTTTTTCAGACGATGATTACATCGCTGTAGGCGCATCCATTCTTCCTACTGCTGCTGACGTTTTCGCGAAAGCAGAAATGATTGTAAAGGTTAAAGAACCTCAAGCTGTCGAGCGAGCTATGCTTCGCGAAGGGCAAATATTATTTACCTATTTACACCTAGCACCAGATTTTCCACAAACTGAAGAGCTAATCAAGAGCAAAGCTGTCTGTGTAGCATACGAGACTGTAACAGATAATATGGGTCGCTTGCCACTACTTGCGCCAATGTCTGAAGTTGCAGGCCGCATGTCTATTCAAGCAGGTGCACAAACTTTAGAAAAATCTCACGGTGGTCGTGGCCTTCTATTAGGTGGCGTTCCTGGTGTTGAGCCAGCAAAAGTTGTTGTTGTTGGTGGCGGTGTTGTGGGCGCTAACGCTGCTCGTATGGCTGTTGGCCTTCGTGCTGACGTTACAATCCTAGATCGCAACGTAGACACACTACGTCGTCTTGATGAAGAATTCCAAGGCCGCGCAAAAGTGGTTTATTCTACAGAAGACGCTATTGAGAAGCATGTTCTAGAAGCAGACCTAGTCATCGGTGCTGTACTAATCCCTGGTGCTGCAGCTCCTAAACTAGTCACTAAAGAGCACATCGCTAAGATGAAGCCTGGCGCAGCTGTAGTAGATGTTGCAATCGACCAAGGCGGTTGTTTCGAGACATCTCACGCAACAACTCACGCGGACCCAACTTACATTGTTGATGACGTAGTTCACTACTGTGTTGCGAACATGCCAGGTGCGGTTGCTCGTACTTCAACATTTGCACTAAACAATGCAACACTTCCTTACATTGTTAAGCTAGCGAACAAAGGCTACCGCGAAGCGCTTCTAGAAGATAAAGGTTTCTTAGAAGGTCTAAACGTTATTCACGGTAAAGTAACTTGTAAAGAAGTTGCTGAAAGCTTTGATCTAGAATACGTAGACCCAGCTGAAGCGATTGCAATGTTCAACTAAGAACATTGAATAGTTAAAAAGAGCCAGTGAAAACTGGCTCTTTTTATTTGTATGCATGCAATAGGATGTTTCTTGGGGTGACTTTTTTATCACAAAACTCCATGATATTGACATGATAGCCCTGCTCTTCCATAAATAATGCTTTGTCTAATATGAGCCACAGTTCTAGCGGCCGTCTAAAGACTTGTTGAACTAAGCTAAGTTTCTCCATTTCCCAAAAATCACTTTCACCAAACGTTTCATAAGCTTCAAGGTCGGCACTTGGTAGCGTTAAACCTTTCTTAGCGGCAGCCCACTGGCAAAACGCTTCGAAGCCTTCATCTAGCTGGGATTTTTTTATACTAGGAACCGGAACATAACCTGTCATTCCCAACTCTTGTTTTAAAAGCCGGCTAAAACCTAGTCTAAAAGTCATTTCTATCTGGCGATGTCTTTTTACACGCTCTCCGCCAGTGACGGTTTCTTGTAATGGAATTCTTAAATCAGCTTTTAAGAGTTCAAGTGCGGACGTTTGAGCCGGTAGAGAAAGCGCTTGATAACGATCGCCTTGAATTAAATGGTAGCAACATGGCGAAAAGCTGATCGCAGGTAAACCAACAGCCACCGCATGCTGGATAAGTTTAACGTGTAAGTCCCCACAAGCATGGAGTGCAATTGCGTGCTGCCTTGAGTTAAACACGTTTATAGAGTCTTTGTTAAACGCATCCCCTTGAATAAATCGCATATTCAATCCTTGCTTGTCTGCGATTTGTTGGCCACTTTCGCACAACGACTGCTGCCACTCAAAACTCGTTACTTTCTGTTGAGATTGCTGAGCCAGCACTCGCCCAAGAAAACCTTTTCCAGAGCACCATTCCAACCACTCCGTTCCACGATGGTTTGTTAAAGCGGCCTCCCCCATCGTTAATATCTGTTCTAGCTTTCGTCCAGGAATGCCCACGCCAGTATTCCTATCTAGGTCAAGCCCTTGGCTTTGCGATAAAGGTAGGAAGGTATTCTCCGCTACAGATTCAAGCTCTGGAATAAATGAGGTAATATGGTTAATGAGTCGCTCTGGTTGCTCTTTATACTGAGTAACATCGTTGATACTCAAAGAGTCGAGCCAAGATTTAAGTTCAGGGGATTGCAAAGCCCAAGGTTGCTGTTCAGCCTGACACAGATGAAATGGATCAATTCGCCAAAACTCTTGGTGATTAATCAAAAATGAATCAAGTAACTGAAATTTGGTTTGCATACTTCCCCCTAAAACGTGGATTGTAGGGGGAAGCGAATAGAATAGAAAGGTGAAGAGTAAGTTATTTCTTTTTAACGCACCGGAAGCTCAATGTCTTTAAACATTTCTTCTATCTCTTCATTTGATTTAAGAGAAATCGCTTGCTCAACAACAGGCTTCGTCAAGTGTGGAGCAAAACGTTCCATAAAGTCGAACATGTAGGAACGTAAGAATGTGCCGCGTCGGAATCCAATGCTTGTGGTGCTTGCCCCAAATAAGTGACTAGCATCAATAGCAACTAAATCTGTATCTTGCTCTTGGTCAATCGCCATACTCGCGATCACACCCACCCCGATTCCCATACGAACGTAGGTTTTAATAACGTCGGCATCAGTTGCAGTGAACACAACTCGTGGGGTTAAGCCTACTTTATTGAAAGCAGTGTCTAACTCTGAGCGACCTGTAAATCCGAATACATAAGTCACCAATGAATACGCGGCTAAATCTTCAATCGTTACATGTGACTTTTGAGCGAGAGGGTGATCTTTCGTTACGACAATTGATCGGTTCCAGTGATAGCATGGCAACATGATCGCATCTTGGTATAAATGCAGTGCTTCTGTCGCAATAGCAAAGTTCGCAGTGCCCTTTGCCACGGCTTCTGACATCTGACTCGGCGTACCCTGGTGCATGTGCAGTGAAACTTTCGGGTATCGAGCAGTGAAACCTTTAATCACGTCTGGTAGTGCATAGCGAGCTTGAGTGTGCGTAGTAGAGATATTCAGCGTCCCCATTTCAGGGTGAGTGTGCTCTCCAGCTACCGCTTTAATACTTTCAACGCGTGCAAGTATCTCTTGAGAGATACGAATGATATCTTCACCCGCTTGTGTCACTTGAGTTAAGTGCTTTCCGCTTCGCTCAAAGATTTGAATACCCAACTCATCTTCAAGAAGACGAACCTGTTTGCTGATACCTGGTTGAGAGGTGTATAAGCTTTCGGCTGTCGCTGAAACATTTAGGTTATGATTTACGACTTCAACAATGTACTTCAGTTGCTGTAACTTCATTTTTAACCTCGTAATCCTTTACTCTTTTCAGTGCATCGCCAAGAAAAAAGTGGGCACTGACTATATATGTAATATAATTATTAGTTATAACGCCTAATATCAAAAAATAACAGCTAAATCGTTGTTAAACGAAATCATTGGCTAATAGTTATTCGACAAAAGCCAAACATTTTGCAACCAACACCTCATAATGGAGGAATAGTTGAATTTTTTGATTATCAAAAGGCTACATAGAGTGAATAATCATTAATTGCATTTTCTTGGTGCAGAACATCGACCGGATCATGTATCCTTAAAGTAGCTATGACATAGATAAAGCAGACACAACTATATGAATATTGGTTTAATCATCGCCTTGGTAGCAGTTCTATTGGTGTTAGTTCTCGGCTACAACATCATGCTTCAATATAAAATGAAAGTAGAAACCGCTAAGAAGCAAGAGTCTACACGCTACCTAACCACTATTGATGCAACCGAAGACTTGATCGGTAATGCTCATCACATGCCTTTTAGTAAAGAGTTGCTTGTGTGCTTGAATACTCGTATTCTCGACGCTCTTGAAAACATGTATCAATTAGATCCTAAAAACAAACAACTTGCGCAACGTATAGAGAGCGTCAAGCAACAAATCACACAGTTAAAAGAAAACTATCAAGGCGGTGAAAGTACAACATTCAAAGTGCCTAACAGTGACAAGCAAGCAATCATGATGCTTAAACTGGTTAAGAAGCTG
Organism: Vibrio profundi; assembly: GCF_043642225.1. Classification (GTDB taxonomy): domain Bacteria; phylum Pseudomonadota; class Gammaproteobacteria; order Enterobacterales; family Vibrionaceae; genus Vibrio; species Vibrio profundi_A. The sequence goes on from NZ_JBHZSF010000002.1 coordinate 439,828, forward strand.
CGTGATACGATTCGAAATGAGCACAATAAAGGACGTTTTGAAACTCAAGCTTACGTTGCTGAAAACGCGCGCCTTGAAACCATTCAGATCCGAATTAACATTGAGAACGTAATTAAGCGCTCCAATGATTCGATCGCCCGAGGCCAACCTGGCACTGCCATTCAACTCCTTCGTAAAGGTATTGATGCGTTAAGCTCTAAAAACGATGCTTACTCCAATCAAGCGCGTGAAAAGCTTCAAGGCATGTTGAATGAGTTGGATCAAAAACGCCAAGACAAAAATGCGGAAGAATTACAGCAAATCGAATCGAAAGAGCGTGATGATGATATGGACGCACTATTCGGACAAAAGAAAAAATGGTAATTTTCGCTTAATTCGCCAAATTCCTAATACAAGGTCACCACTGGTGACCTTTTTTATGCGGTAAAGATTAATGATTGATAATGAAACGATGCAGGAAATCCTTGCGCCTATTAACAGCTTCCTACAATGTGAAACTCCCGATGAATGGATCGCTGAAGCCAAAAAGCCCGAGAATTTAAAAACCATCCTACTCGACCACTTACTGTGTGAACTAAAGGCCGGCCAGTCTGCTATGTACTTAATTCGCAAGTACGCCGTAGATAAAGAAAGCGCTAACACGTTGCTTGAGTGGTTCAAACCCTACGAAGCTTTTGCGTATCGTAAAGAAGGGTCACTCGAAACACTGAAGGGAAAAAACTCCATATCTAAAGCTATTATGGCGAAATCTGGCGCGCCTTATAGCCAAGATTTGATAGATAAAATGGTGCTTCTGATTAAAGAAGAACTGCATCACTTTTATCAAGTCCTCGAGATCATGGACAGCCGTGACATTCCTTACGAAAACATCACAGCGAGTCGCTACGCTAAAGGGTTACTCTCTAAAGTGAAAACTTATGAGCCTCAAACTTTGGTTGATAAACTGATTATCGGTGCTTACATCGAAGCACGCTCATGTGAGCGATTTGCAAAGCTTGCACCGCACCTTGATGACGACATTGCTAAATTCTACATCTCACTGTTGCGCTCAGAAGCAAGGCACTACCAAGACTACCTCTCTCTTGCTCAGCAAATCACTGAAGAAGACATTTCCGAACGAGTCGCATATTTTGGAAAAATAGAAGCGGAACTGATTAGTTCTAACGATACTGATTTTAAGTTTCACAGTGGTGTTCCTGCGTTCTAGTCACTTATCTAATAAGTGAACAACAATAAAAAAGCCCGCTTTATAAGCGGGCTTTTAGTTAGCGTGAAGGCCTAAACATTAGCGGTTGTAATGCGGCAGCTTCTCTAGCATTTTAACTTCTTGATATTTTAGTAACTCAAAATCGGTACCAATGTATGACTTCATAAGATCGAAGTCTTTACCTAGCAATTCGCTTTCAAGGTTAGACTGTAAGAAATTAGCATCGAATAGACGTGAAACTTCTTTTGCCTCTGCGTAGAACGTTGGGATCCAGCTTACTGGATAGTTGATAACATCAAGCGCATCTTGCGTAAACGAACCAGTACTTGTCACAATACATACATCGCTGTGGAAAGCAGTCTGACAACCTGTAGCGGCAATCTCTTCATCAGTATTGCCCTTAAGTTGACCGCTAACAACTAAGCTATTGATCAAAGCATGTAGCGATGGAGAAAGTTCAGAACTAGGCATTTGACCAGAAATAATCTGATTGAAAATAGCCTCAGATCCAGTCATCAATGCATGACCACCAGGGTGACGCAGTTTCTGACCACCGTATGTATCTTGCTGTAGGTAGCTACCAAAGTTAGTCGCACTTGCGATTGCTGTATCCCATTGCTCTTGGTAAGAATCCACGAAGTCATTCACACCGTCTAATGAAGGCTGTGTTTTCAAGAACTCTTCTGTTTGGAAAACTGCAGAACTTTTCGCCTGAGTAATCATATCGCGAGCAATAGAGTGCTGAACACCAGCAGAATACTGACGGCCATCTAGCTCTAGGCTAACGTGATCAGCTCTTGCGGTTTCACCTGTCGTATCAAATACTGAAATTGAATCGATAAAGTTACGTGCTAAGAATTTCTTCTCAGGGTGAACAGAATCAGCGTCATACGCTAGAGACTTTAATGTCGCTTCAACTAAGTTTGTATCTTGAGTACGGTTTGTATAAGTGAACCAGCTCATGATGATGTTTTCTGGGTAGTTCAGTCGACGAATCTTCTGCGCTGTGTAATCAGGCGCGTATGGCACTTGAGATACAACTTCTGCACCACTTTCATCAACAAACTGATAACCCGAATATTCCGTACCTAATGTCCAGTGACGAACCAACTCATCAACTTTTGTACGAACAGATGGAATATCGATGATCGCAGTATCACCACCTAGAACCATATCACGGCTAGCAATTTGCTGAGCAGCAATCAAACGATAGAACCATACGCCAAACGCATCAATTTCATCGTAGTTAGTCCAGTCACTGAACTCATGATTCACAGTGCTACCAGCAGTCTGGTGGTTAAGGTATTGACCACCTTTCAGCTCAGCTAGGATCTCATACGATTCTCTTTCTTGACCTGATGCGTTGTTAATAGCAAGCTGTTTATTCAGCTTATCATCAAAACAGTCAAGTGGAAGCTCATGGTTTTCATCTAAGTCCCAACGCACTTTTCCGTACATATCTTCTAGGCTAATGTTTTCATGAGTCTCTGCGCCATTGGACGTTTGAGTCACTTTTACCTGACAAGTTTTTTCTGGTGTAGCAAGCATTGAAACCATTAACTCACCAGCTTTTTCTGCCGACTTGTAGTAGTCACATGCTAATGGCCAGCGAGCATCACCACTATCTTGCACTTCACACATCGCTTCAGCAAAGACTAGCGGATCTGACCAGTTATTGTACTCGGCAGCCATTGTAATGAACCCCCAAGACTGCATACCGTGCATCGCAATATCCATCATTCTATTACGGAAGAAGAAATAACGACCAATTGTGCCACGCTCAGTGAAGCTATAGTCTTCACCTCGGAAGTTGAACATGTCATGGAAGTTTTCTAAGTTCTGGTAGTGGTAACTTGCATTCTGAACACGGTCGGTACCTTCATCGTGACGGTCACAATCCCATGTACTACCTACATTACCATCAGTACAGAAACCGTATTCTTTAATTTCTGTTGCAATTTCAGCTGGAGCCTCTGGTGCGATTGGCGCTACCGGCTGTGTTAAGTCTTCTACTGGCGTTCCATTATCAATTTGCGCTTGGTATTCAGCTACAGCTTCGTTATAAGCAACCAACTCAGCTTCATAAGCGACTACCATTGCTTTGTAAGCTTCTAGCGCACTTTCATTGCTATCATTCAAAGAGAACTCTAGCTGTGTAATTGGAGAGAATGGTGAACGCTCAGTATTCGTCGGTACGTCAGCTTGTTCGTACTGATTACGGTACTTAGTATCAAATGGTTTCAGGCTATGCATATTGCCATCTTCATCTTCAACCACACGCGCATAAGCGACTTGTAAAGCAGCAATATCATAAGTACCTAGAACAGGCTCGATATCTAGCTCAGACGGAGCATAATCCATGATAGAAGTCGCAGCCGGAATACCGCGAAGCCCCATGCTATCGGCTTGTTCCTGCGTATAGAAGTTCGCTTTATCTGCAGAGCCTTCAAAGTTATGACGCAAACCTAAGTTATGTCCGATTTCATGAACTAACGTCGTTTTATAGTTATGCACGCCAAAAACTTCGCTTACTTGTTGCTTCTGAATGGAATTCAGGTCGTCGAAGTCTTTTAGCTCCTTATTTTCATCATCATCAGTTGGATAAAAGTAACCATCTCGCTCGAAATCAATACCAGGTAGACTATGCTTCTCTGTACTTGATACCCAAACATTGTTTGCAGAGAACATGGTATTTCTTGACCAGAATTCTTCAACTTTATCTTTGTCAAAGACGGCATCAACGGCTTCTTTCGCATCCCCAAACAGATTTGCGTAGCCTTCACTGTTTTTAACTTGGTTTTCTAAATCCAGAGTTCTTAGCTCTTTCATTTCAAACTCTAACAGTCTTTCACTATCCGGTAATACATAACCCGTTTGAGAAGTAGATTCTTGGCGCTCATTAAGCGTGCTACTTGACGCTTTCAACTGACTTGCAGCAGCAACTGCAGCTTCTTCAGGCTCAGCGACAACTTCAGCTTGGTCCGCTAACAAACGTGCGTTGTATAGGCGTGCAAACTGATCCCACTGGCGCGGAACCGTACGTAAAATTGTACCAGGGTACATGTTGGTGAAGGCACTGATTATCTCACCGGTTAATGGGTTAGCTGCTGAAGGGCCATAACCCAGTAAACCCGCGTCAGATGGCTCTGCAAACATGTTAATTGCGTTATAACGTAAGTCGCCAGACGCAATATTGGCAGCGCTGTCTCTGTTGATAACTTTAACTGGTGGTACTCCTGCTGCTTCCATTTGCGCAGCCATAGTATCCATAGTTTCTAACGTTGCGTTCAGCCAGATTTCATTGCCTTCTTCAAAGAAGTCATCACTCAGGTAAAAATCAATCGAGTCTAGATTAGGAGAAAAACGGTTTAGGTAAGCACCATTTGAGAACTTAGAAGACGTCGAATTGTTGTCGTCAGCTTTTTCAAATTCACTAGTAAAGAAACCAAACTTGTTTTGGTCCGCCTGTGCTTGATAGATTGGCGTGTAGTTAGCATCTGCGTATTTGTCTAGACGAACAAACGAGTAGAAGAAACGAGCTTTGCCGTTACCATCTTTAAAGTGGCGCTCTAACTCAATATTGATCACGCCATTAGCAGGATCGAACTCTTTCATCGCTACTTCAGTTGATAGTGCATCACTTCCGTAGTAATCATTAATATCGTTAATGTAGGCTCTCAAACCTTCATAATCAGGAAGGAAATGCGTTCGCTCGTACCATTTCGCATCAAGCTCATCCACTTTTTCTTCTTTATTTGTACAGTCACCGTAGCTATCTTCGCTACATTGGTACGCGCTATAAGTACCAGGGATTTCAAGTACTCGAGTTAGGTCAACATTGTCTGCCCAACGGCTTTCTTCAAGCACTTGAGGGTTATTAGGATCATATTTGACCACGTCTGGGTCGATACGCTTAGCGACTAACCCATCTTTAGTCAGGCTTAAAGTCACTAGAACTTCACCACCAGCAAAATAAGCGTACATATCTGCATCGCGAGGTGCTGATGACGTCGATGGACGATACATCCAAACACCTGGAAGTGGGATTTCTTTTACTTCATTGTAATCAGTAACAGGCTCATAAGATGTAATAGAAGAGATTTTTACCTGATTTTCATCTTTGGATAGATAATCGTATTCTTGATCATCTGCTCCACAACCGGCAAGTATGCCAGCGATAGCCGAAGCTAATACTATTTTTCTAAAATTCATGTCGTGTTCCTTGTTATATTTATATTTCCCTAAAAGGAATATGTAACTTGCGCAATATATGAAGCGCGGTCTGCATCAAATAGATCTATACTTCCTAGTGTTCCTCTTTCTGCATCTGCGTAAAAACCTGACGTAGCAGCCGTCAGACTAAAATTAAAATGATCGGTCAATTGATATGCACCATAGACTGAACCACCGTAGGTGATGCTCTCGCGTCTAGTGCCTTGATAACTGATGGTGTTACCGCCAAGGGCTGAAATACCCATGGTTAATTTCGTGAAGCTATAGCTAGCCCCTGCCGAAAGTGAATATGTCCATTCCGTCAGAGATCGCCCACCAGCTGTTTTGTATTCGTGGAAATTTTTTCTTAAACGAGGAGAAAGCGAAAAGTTAACTCCGAGCGCTTTTGCACTGACAGGCATCGCAATTCGCAGGGCAGTTATCAATTCATCTTTTCGTGAGGTTTCAGATGTTGGTATGGTCAATTGACCACTTAGGCTTGCTTTACCGGTCTCACCAAAAGTAAAAAGATTTGAATAACTTAGCCCTGCGACAGAATCAGTTGCGTAAGTACCAACTTTGTCTTCTAGTGCTCGATAACCACCGCTGGAAAGGTAACTATTAAAATTGTCGTTTAAGCGGTACGTTAACGTGCCACTCCAGGAAAAGTTCCTTACAGAGCGATAATCATCTTTGTTATAAATATTAGTGTCATAAGCTAAAGATACTGAGCCACCAAATTTACTTGGTTGTTCTACTTCAACATCTTTATTTTCTTCTGTGGTTTCTTCTGCAAATAAAGGAGAAGCAAATAAAGAAGAAACAATCAAAGCTAAAGCGCTTTTCTTCCATTTGTTGTTGTGCTGCATATGTTAACTTCCATGAAATATTAGACTCAGAGAGTCATCCATGTATTATCGTTTATTCGAGGTGAATAGAGCCCTCGATAGATTTTTCAATCTTTCGATAATAACCATCAGATATAGGCGGACCTATATTCCAATATCAAATTAACAAGCGAAATGTAAATGCTATTTTATATAGCGATATATATTATATTTATTATTATGTTTACTATCTTATTTTTCTTTGACTAGGGTGTGTAATTGGAATAGCCGATAGTAACTTTTTTGTGTAATCATTCTGAGGGTTATTGTAAACCTCCATTGCAGAACCGTATTCAACAATCTCGCCAAAATACATCACTGCGACGTTATCTGAAACTTGTTTAACTACCGATAGATCATGAGAAATAAATATAATCGCTAGGTTCATTTCTGTTTGAAGTTTCAATAACAAATTAATTATTTGAGCTTGAACAGATACATCTAAAGCAGATACCGATTCATCGCAAATAAGTAACTTAGGCTTTAGCGCAATCGCTCTTGCGATACCAATACGTTGTCTTTGACCACCAGAGAATTCATGAGGGTATCGATTCACCGAAGTCCTAGGTAAACCAACTTTATCAAGCAGTTCTAAGACCCATTCTTTGCGTTCTTTGGTAGAACCTACACCATGAATGATGAAAGGTTCTTCTAGTATCATTCCAATAGTATGACGCTGATTCAATGACTCCATTGGGTCTTGAAAAACAATCTGCATCTCTTTGCGCAGAGGGCGCATTTCCTTTGAATTCAAGCTAGTAATGTCTTTGCCTTCAAAGATAATCGAACCTTCCGTCGGCTCAAATAGTTTTAAAATGGTACGACCTAATGTGCTTTTTCCACAACCAGACTCCCCCACAAGCCCTAGAGTTTCACCTCTATTTAGCGAAAATGACACACCGTTCACGGCTTTGATTGCATACCCTTTAGAAAACAACCTTTTGCCCGAGATAAAATGTTGTTTCAGATTTTCAATTCTAAGTACTTCTTCCACAACTCTTACCCTCGAAACTCTGGAAATACGCTTTGATCAATATCAGGGATCTCGATAATTTGCTTAGGCTGCTTATCCAAGTTTGGCATGAGCCCTAATAAACGCTTCGTATATGGATGCTGTGGGTTATCAAATAAGTCGTATACATCAGCATACTCGACAACCTTTCCAGCATACATCACCGCTACATCATCACAAATTTCCGCCACAACACCTAAATCATGTGTGATGAATAACATCCCCATACCAGTCTCTTCTTGAAGCTCTCTCATGAGCTCAAGAATTGAGGATTGAACGGTTACATCCAATGCCGTTGTCGGCTCGTCGCAAATAAGTAAGTCCGGTTTACATGCTAACGCCATCGCGATCATGACTCTCTGCCTCATCCCCCCGGATAAGTTGTGAGGATATTCATCAATACGCTTGTCAGGTAAGGGGATTTTCACCTTTTCCAACATGGAGATCGCATAAGCTCGTCGTTTCTCTTTCGCAAGTTCAGGGCGATGCAATTCCAGTACTTCCATGATTTGCTTACCCACTGTGTGCACAGGATTCAAAGCGGTCATAGGATCTTGAAAGATAATAGAAATCGCATCACCACGCATGGAGTACATTTCTTCTGCAGGCAGAGTAACCAGATCTTTGTCTTTAAAAAGAATCTTACCGCCTACAACGTTACCGTAAGGTTTCGGCAGTAAGCCCATAATCGACATCGACGTAACGCTTTTACCACATCCGGACTCACCGACAAGGCCTAATGTCTTGCCTTTCTTTACATCGAAGCTCACGCCGTGAAGGACTTTTACAACCCCATCATCGGTTTTAAACTCTGCTTCTAGCCCTTTAACGCTTAGGATTACTTCATTTTTCATAGCGTTTACACCTTCCATTAAAGCTTGTACTGCTCGTCTGTAACGGTGACAGGCTCATAAGTAATACCGTCTTTCATCGCTTTCTGGGTATCTTTCTTTACAGAAGTATCAATCCAAAAGTTGCCCGTATCGAGTGGGTGGAAAATACTCAGTGTCTGTTTAGTCATAGGGTTATTCGGATATTGAACCCAACGCCAGTGAACAGCCCTTGTGTAAGGAACCATATAGCCAGGAACAATAATGTTGGCTTCAGCTACGTAATCTTGGATCTGATGCGAAAGCTCAATGCGTTTTTCTTGTTCAAACTCAGCATCATATGCCTCAATCAGTTTGTCTAATTCAGGGCTACTGTAGTTAGTGTGTGCATTGGTTTGAGGCTTGTTTGCATTATCTGAGTGTAAATACTCCCAGTAAGCTGGGATTTCACCTGAGCCCATGTTTAAGAAGGCTAGTTCATGCTTTTTCTCAAGAATGTATTTAAATGCTGAAGAGCCATCAACTAGGTTCAGTGTGAAGTCTAAACCGGCTAATTTAGCTTGCTCTTTCAAGTAAGCGATTCGAGGTGTCCAAGTCGTGAAACCGTACGTGATCGCAAAAGATAGACGCTCTCCTTTGCTATTAACACGGATCCCATCAGGACCAACTTTATCAAAACCAGCTTTAGCAAAGTACTCAGCCGCTAAATTAGGGTCAAATGCCGGTGCTTTGTTGTCTTTCTTGTCATAGTCACCATGACCAAAACCTAAACCATGTGGCTTACGAGTGTAGTCACCACGCATAATGTTTTTGATCATGCCATCATAGTCAGTCGCATGCATCACGCCTTTACGAAGATCTAAATTGTCCAACAAAGGCTGTGCTGTGTTCATCCATAGTCCACCCGCACCTTGCGGGGTTTGGTTAAAGCCCCAAAACTTATGAATATAGCCTTTTTCCGTTCCCTCAGAATCTGATTTCCCATGCCAATATTCAGGCAAGACTAGGTCAAAGAAGTCCAGTTTACCTTTTTCGAAATGCTTTAAGGCAATATCAAAATCACGGATAACAGTGATACGAACTTTCTCTACATTGTAACGGTTTTGGTAATAGCGATTTGAATAACCCCACCAGTCGTCACCAACGTGTTTAAAGGTAACGCTTTTACCTTTTTTCACTTTATCCAAGTAGTAAGGGCCTGCGGTAGGCTCACTTTTAAAGTTGTACTTGCGTACAAAATTGTCGTCCATCCCATCGTTATTTTCGTCTTTTCCGCCTTTAAAGAAGTGCTCTGGACGAGGTTGGAAACCATTACTTGGCATATTCAACAATACCATTAGAGCATCTTGACTTTGCTCAATCGCAGTTTCTACGGCAATCGTGTAGTCATCAATCTTCTTTACATCTGTGATAGAAGTGCTGAAAAAGTCGTTGTACCAAGGGTCAATAATATCCTTAGAGCGATAGTACTTAAGCATAAATACATAGTCATCAGCGGTAATTTTTTCACCGTCTGACCACTCCGCGTTAGAATCTAATTTGAAATAAACAGTGCGGTTATCTTCTGAAAACGCCCATTCTGTCGCTAATTGAGGTATCCATTTACCGGTATTTGGGTGTCTTTCTGCAAGCTTTGGCGCGCCATCCATAAAGTAGTGTCGTAAGCCTGAATTTGCATCTGGCCCAACACTACGTAGTGTCTGAGGAAAACTTGCCATAAAAGTACGTAAAGTACCGCCTCGCTTGGCCTCATCCGATGCAAATAGTGGTTCAGCGTTATTCGTGCGCCATTCTAAGTCACTAGGCAGTGTTGCTGCCTGAGATTGAAAACAAAAACTTGCGAGTGCAGCTGTGACTGCCAATGTTACTTTATTATTTTTCATTTTAACTTTCCTTGTAAGTTGGCATTAAACGTAACGAGTAAATTTTTTCGGATCGAAGGCTGAGCGAATCGCTTCACCGATAAACGTTACCATAACCAATACTGCTACTATTGCGGAAACCACTGATATCACTATCCAAGGCGCATCCAAATTCGACTTACCTTGTTGTAATAATTCACCCCAACTTGGCGTTGGAGGCATTAAACCTAAACCTAAATAATCCAATGCGGTCAAAGCTGTAATATTCGCTGCGATGGTAAAAGGCGCGAGTGTTACTATCATGACCATAGTATTTGGTAAAACATGGTGTAAAAGAATTCGCGTCGTTGACGCGCCTAACGCTTTTGCGGCCATTACATATTCGCGAGCAGACTCTTTATAGGTCATGGTTCTCATGTACCAAGTTATCTGCATCCAACCAAACAGGACGTTTATACCTATAAATAATAGGAAAGTTGGTTGAGTAACGGACACCAAAATCATAATCACATATAGGAATGGTACCATTGACCAGACTTCTATCAAACGTTGAGCAAATAAATCAAACTTGCCGCCAAAATAACCCATCGCACAGCCAACTACGGTGCCAATAGCAAATGAAACCGCCATCGTAATCAGTGCAAAGCCCATTGCAATTCGAAAGCCATAAACCAAGCGTGCCAGTATGTCTCGACCTATAACATCGGTTCCCAAATAATGCTGAGATTCTAAACTTGGGGCCAAAGGTGGAAAATCACCTGCAAAATCTTGCTCATATGGATTCCACGGAACGAGTGGCAGAATGACAAAGTTTCCTTTATCTTCTTGCTCGAACTGTACTTTTAATTTTCGATAGTCAGCTTCACTCGAGTAGTCTAGGCCGAATTCAGTTCCAATTCTTACATCACTGAATACCGGGAATGACCACTCACCCTCATACTTAACCATAAGCGCTTTATTGTTCACGAGTACTTCGGCTATGAACGATAGAAATAGCATCGTTGATAAAATGAGAAGAGACCAATAACCACGCTTAATTTCTTTAAAATGCTTGATCTTCTTTTGCGTTAGCGGAGTTAATTTAATCATGATCCGAACCTCACACGTGGATCTGCAATCGCCACACACATATCTGACAATATATTACCGACCATTAGCATGACTGCATTAATAGCCACAATCCCCATTACTACTGGGTAGTCTCTTTCTACGATAGATTCGTAGCCAAGTAAGCCAATTCCATCAATGTTAAATATTACTTCTATCAAAAATGAGCCCGTCATAAAGAAAAGAAGCGAGTTTCCAAAGTGGCTAGCAATTGGGATCAAACTATTTTGTAAAGCATGCTTTCTTACTGCTGTTTTGAAAGGTAAGCCTTTTGCAATCGCTGTACGGATATAGTCAGCAGAAATGTTCTCCATTAAGTTATTTTTCATCGTCATGGTTAACGTTGCAAAATCACCTATCAAATAACAGATCAATGGTAATACTGCGTGCCACATTATATCTTTTACTTGTTCAATGATTGTTTCGTAATCATCAAAATCATCGCCTACAAAACCGCCCATTGGGAACCAGTCCAAGTTGTAAGCAAAAACTGTAATCAGGAATACACCAACTACATAGCCGGGAAGAGCGTATCCTAGGAAGATTAAAATTGATGAAGCGGAATCAAATACAGACCCATGCTTTATTGCCTTAAAATAGCCAAGTGGAATGGATATGAAATAGCTGATAAAAAAGGTCATTCCGCCATAAAATAAAGAAACAGGAAGACGTTCAGCAATCATATCGCTTACGGGTTCGTAGTATCTGGTTGATTCACCAAAATCTAATACAACAATTTTAGATAGCCACTCAACGTATGACTCAAAAATAGGTTTATCGAGCCCATAGAATGCATTTAGATCGGCGATTTGATCATCCGATAATGCAGAGCTATTTCCTGCGACGCTGACTGATGCGCTATCATTACCTGAATGCATACTCGCCAACATTCTTTCGACAGGTCCGCCAGGAACAAATCTCGTAATTGCAAAAATTAATATTGTTATGCCCAAAAATGTTGGGACAACCAATAATAAACGTCTAATTATATATGCTAACAATTGGGATATACTCCATTCCTATCACCAAGTGACCTATTCCGATTTCATCAACCAGTCTTCACATAACTAACTAACTTTGTACTAGAAGATGAAACTTCTTTTATAAAACCAGTGTAGTATTTTTCACTTCTGTTACTAATACGTTAAAACATATCAACTACTAATAAAAATATAATTAACTTATAAATCCAAGTTAATCGACATATGTCGTATTTTTGACATGAAACATATTTGGAAACAAATTAGCTTAGTGTGCTTAGCGTCGCAGTTATTAACTTCGACTAAGAATACGGAGGTAGGCGGTTATAAATATAGTCATTTCCGACCATATCTTATATAAATTGATTATGAGAATGTAAAAAACAGCATTTATCACTAACAAAAAAGCCCCTAAACGTTTGCGTCATTTCATTGACTCCGTTTAAGGGCTAATAATTAGATAAATATATTAATTATGAAGAATGTAACAAGCTGTTATTAATTTCTGCCAAAACCGATGCCGGCTCATCTGCCTGAGTTATAGGTCGACCAATCACAAGATAGTCTGAACCAGACTCAATAGCGTTCTTTGGTGTCATTATTCGCTTTTGGTCACCGACAGCGGCACCAACAGGTCTGATGCCTGGTGTAACAAGCTTAAACTCCTGGCCTAGCTGACTTTTAAGCAAGGAAGCTTCTTGGGCAGAGCACACTACACCATCTAAACCAGAACTCTTCGTTAGCTGTGCAAGACGTTGTACCTGCTGCTGAGGAGCTAAGTCTAAGCCAATCCCAGCTAAATCGCTTTGTTCCATACTAGTCAGTACTGTCACGCCAATAAGTAGAGGGCGATCTTTGCCATAAGGCTCCAAGATCTCTCGTGACGCCGTCATCATACGTTCACCGCCACTGGCGTGGACATTCACCATCCACACACCTAGCTCTGCGGCAGCGCGCACCGCTTTAGAACAAGTGTTTGGGATATCATGAAATTTCAGATCAAGAAACACGGAAAAACCACGCTTATGTAGTTCACGAACAAACTCTGGACCAAACAGCGTAAACATCTCTTTGCCTACTTTTAAGCGACATGAATTTGGGTCAATTCTATCTACAAAAGCAAAAGCGTCCGCTTGATTGTCGTAATCCAGTGCAACAATAACTTTTTGATCGATCATTTCATCTCCTAACGTAGTTTATTTATTACAAATAACACTCATAAAAATGCAGCCCGAAAGCTGCAATTAATAATTTGGTCTATCAGTGACCATAAATTTATTCTCCATCAAGCCCACGGATAGGCTTGATCGTCCCCCACCCCTTACATGATGGGCAATGCCAATACATGGAGTGAGTAGAAAAACCGCACTTGCGACAACGATAATGAGGTTTAGTTTTAAGCTGTTCTCCTACCATTGACTGCAACGTCGTCAAACTCTCTTTGGCCCGACCATCTTCTGCTTCAGCCAAGTGATAATCCATTAAACGATAAAAACCTTTCATCGTCGGGTTTTTAATAAGCTGTCGAGTTAATAGCTCTTGTGCCGAGCCAACATCTTCGTGATGAGCAACTAATTGAGCTAGCATCAACTCTGCTGAAACGCCGGCCTTTTTGCTTATGCAAGCTCGAAGAAAGGACACCAAATCCTCTTCTTGACCTAAATGATGGTAGCAGTCAGCCAATGTAGGTAATACTTCACTTACGAAGTCAGTATCTTGTTCCAGTACCATTTCCATATACTGGATGGTCTTCTTGTACTCTTCATCATCAAGGTAAAGCTTTCCTAGTGAGATACTCGCTCTCACGCACTTAGGATCTTCTGAAAGCGCTTTTTTAAAATGCTGAATAGCTTTATTAACATTGCCATCAGCTTGTTCCTGCATCGCAAGTTCACACCAAAAATGTGCGACTGTTGATTTCATCCGCTTTTTGCCTAGCTTAACGAGACCATTTGCGTAATGTATCGCTTTATTCCACTCTCTTGTTTGCTGATAGATAGATACAAGCTGCTGGAGGGCACCTTCTTTATGATCAGGCTCTTCGACGAGTTGTTCGAAGATTTTTTCAGCACGATCCAAAAAGCCCGAAACCATATAGTCTTTCGCTAATTGTTGCAGTGCCAAGTTTTTCTGGTCGAGAGTTAACCCAGAACGAGAGATTAGATTCTGGTGAATTCGAATAGCGCGATCAACTTCACCGCGAGAACGAAACAGATTACCAAGAGCGAGATGGGTATCGATTGTTTCGTTGTCGACTTGAAGAAGTTCGATAAAGTGATCAACCGCTTTATCTGATTGATCAGATAAAAGAAGGTTAAGACCCGTTACGTATTGACGGGAAATTTGGTGGGATTGTTTTTGCTTCTCTTGTTGAGCATTGCGATTCCCCATATACCACCCGTAGGCAGCGGCAATCGGTAACAACAAGAAGAGTAACTCAAGCATTAAATCTTAGCCTTTAAGCGACTATCAAGCCTTACTTTCTACAGCAGGTTGTTTGTCTTGCTTATTAAGTTTTTTCTTTAAACGGCGGACCTGCATTTGAGACTTAAAATGCATGCTTCCGAATACTAACCAAGCTATGGAAAAGCCTGATACAAACACTACGCCTAGTAAAGTTGATAGATGAAAATCACCTTGTGCGAGCAAGTAATTAAACGTTACTACAGCTTGGTTTTGAGAACCTAATGCCAATGCAATTAAGAAAAGTGCAATAACAGCGACTATTTTTATAATTTTCATAGTTCATCACTCATAAGTTTGTTTGCAGATACGATTATGCAGGAAAATCGTCGATCAAACCACGAATATTACCAATATTATGAACATAAAAAAGCGGCATACATTATAGTATGCCGCTTTTTCCAAAATCTATTTTTGCTTTACATGCCAGCGTTTACGCGCTCGCGTAATTCTTTACCTGGCTTAAAGTGAGGCACAAATTTACCATCCAACTCAACTTTATCACCAGTTTTAGGGTTACGCCCAACGCGAGGCTCACGATAGTGTAGTGAGAAACTACCAAAGCCACGAATTTCAATTCGATCGCCGCCCTCAAGAGTTGAAGCCATATGCTCCAAAATATCTTTTACAGCATCTTCGATTTCTTTCGCAGAAAGGTGTGTTTGCTCAGCACATAGTCTTTCAATCAATTCAGACTTAGTCATAGTTTCCCTCATTAGTTTTCTTTTTAGAAATTATAGACCTATCGGTAAAATAAGCAAAAAAAAGGAGCCTTACGGCTCCTTTCTTAGCGAAAAATTAAATTATTCGCCTTTTGCAGCTTTGAATGCATCAGCCATAGCGTTACCGAACGCGCCTTCTTCAGACTTGTTCAGTGAAGCCATTGCTTCTTGCTCTTCAGCTTCATCTTTAGCTTTGATAGATAGGTTGATTACGCGGTTCTTACGGTCAACGCCAGTGAACTTCGCTTCAACGCTGTCGCCAACGCTTAGGATTAGAGACGCATCTTCGATACGGTCACGAGATACTTCAGAAGCACGGATGTAACCTTCAACGCTGTCTACTAGTTCGATAGTAGCACCTTTAGCGTCAACAGCAGTTACAGTACCGTTTACTAGAGTACCTTTCTTGTTCTCAGCAACGTATGCGTTGAACGGGTCGTTTTCCATTTGCTTAACGCCAAGAGAAATACGCTCACGCTCTGCATCTACTGCAAGAACAACAGCTGAGATTTCGTCACCTTTCTTGTATTCGCGTACTGCTTCTTCACCAGCTGCATTCCAAGAAATGTCAGATAGGTGAACAAGACCGTCGATGCCGCCTTCAAGACCGATGAAGATACCGAAGTCAGTGATAGACTTGATCTTACCAGTAACTTTGTCGCCCTTAGCTTGCATTTCTGCAAATGACTGCCATGGGTTCGCTTTACACTGCTTAAGACCTAGAGAGATACGACGACGTTCTTCGTCGATATCAAGAACCATAACCTCAACTTCGTCGCCAACATTAACAACTTTAGAAGGGTGGATGTTCTTGTTAGTCCAATCCATTTCAGAAACGTGTACTAGACCTTCAACGCCTTCTTCGATTTCAACGAAGCAGCCGTAGTCAGTTAGGTTAGTAACACGACCAGAAAGTTTGTGACCTTCTGGGTAACGCTTAGCGATTGCTACCCATGGATCTTCGCCTAGCTGCTTAAGACCTAGTGATACACGAGTGCGCTCACGATCGAACTTAAGAACTTTAACTAGGATTTCGTCACCAACGTTAACGATCTCTGATGGGTGCTTAACACGCTTCCAAGCCATATCTGTGATATGTAGAAGACCGTCAACACCGCCAAGGTCAACGAATGCACCGTAGTCAGTAAGGTTCTTAACGATACCTTTAACTTCAGTACCTTCTTGTAGAGTCTCAAGAAGTTCGTCACGCTCAACACTGTTTTCAGATTCGATAACAGCACGACGAGAAACAACAACGTTGTTACGCTTCTGGTCTAGCTTGATTACTTTGAACTCTAGCTCTTTGTTTTCTAGGTGAGCAGTGTCACGGATAGGACGTACGTCTACTAGAGAACCTGGAAGGAAAGCACGGATACCGTTTAGTTCAACAGTGAAACCGCCTTTAACTTTACCGTTGATGATACCAACAACAGTTTCAGCTTCTTCGCAAGCTTTCTCAAGAACGATCCAAGCTTCGTGACGCTTAGCTTTCTCACGAGAAAGTTGAGTTTCACCGAAACCATCTTCAACAGCGTCTAGAGCTACGTCTACTTCAGCACCAACTTCAACTTCAAGTTCGCCAGCAGCGTTCTTGAACTGTTCAGCAGGGATAGCAGATTCAGACTTAAGACCAGCGTCAACAAGAACGAAACCGTTCTCGATAGCTACTACAGTACCTTTAACAATGCTGCCTTGTTGGAATTCTGTTTCGTTTAGAAACTCTTCAAAGAGTTGAGCAAAAGATTCAGTCATTATTTAATCTTCAATAATTAAACGTCCATGGGTATCCTACCGCATGGGGTTGATAAATTCGCCAGTCATCATCCTTGCGACCAACGGTCTTGCTAGCCCAGTAACATTACTCAGCTAGTTTCGATTCAATATATTGTAGTGCTTTTTCTACGACTTGTTCGATATTCATCGAGGTCGAATCAAGCACTAGCGCATCCTCAGCTGGGCGCAACGGCGCAACTGGGCGATTACGATCTCGGTCGTCTCGCTCTTGGATCTCGCTCAAAAGGTCGTCAAATCTAACATCTAACCCCTTCTGTTGCAACTGTTTAAGGCGTCTATTCGCACGCTCTTCTGCACTAGCATCTAAGAAGATTTTTGCTTGTGCTGTAGGAAAAACCACGGTTCCCATATCGCGTCCATCTGCGACTAAACCTGGCTCGGAGCTGAATGCTCTTTGACGACGCAATAATGCTTCACGAACCCTTGGTAATGCCGCCACTTTAGATGCCGCCATACCGGTTTCTTCTTTGCGAAGTTCACCAGAGACATCCTCACCTTCTAAAATCACTTTGACTAACTCGCCTTCCGCGATAAATTGCACATCTAAGTGAGTTGCAAGAGGCACCAAAGCTTCTTCAGATTCTGTATCCACACCGTGGTGAATAGCCGCTAAAGCTAATACGCGATAAATAGCCCCTGAATCTAGTAAATGAAAGCTTAATTTTTCAGCTAGCAACATACAAAGGGTGCCTTTACCTGCACCGCTTGGTCCATCCACCGTGATTACCGGGTTTAATGAGGACATGTTTTACTCCACGTTAAGTTGTAGATTTATCGTTTTTCGTAACAGCCAAAGCCATACTTTTATAGGCGGCATATTATAGAGACAAATGATAAATGGAGCGAGTAAAATCTAAGAATAGCTTCAATCAAAACACTCTCTACCATAACGAAATTTCAGACAGTAAAAGAAATCATCATCTAGGAATGCTGTGCTTTGGCCTTATTGTGGATACTTAACTGAAATGGAATTAGTCGATAATAAAAAAGCCTCAATCAGTGAGGCTTTTAGTCAGTTAGTTCACTAGTAAGCGAACCGCATCGAGATCTTCCGGAGTATCGACCCCGGGAGGTGGAGATTCAAGTGCAACATCGACATGAATTTTCTCCCCGTACCACAACACTCGCAATTGCTCTAAACACTCGATTTTTTCGAGCGTACTAGGCTGCCAATTAATGTAAGTGTTAATAAAACCTGCTCGATAAGCATAAATACCGATATGCCTTAACAATGGAGTCTGAATTGTTTTAGCTTCACCCGCAAAGTTATCTCGATCCCAAGGGATAGTCGCACGGCTAAAATACAATGCATAACCTTCGTTGTCTGTCACGACTTTAACGGCATTGGGGTTAAAAACTTCTTCTTCTGAGTCAATTTCTACACCAAGCGTCGCCATCGGGGCTATTGATGTCGCCAAGTTATCCGCAACCTGTTTAATTATACTCGGTGGAATAAGTGGCTCATCGCCCTGAACGTTTACAATAATATGATCGCTAGGGATCTTCATCTTGCTTACAACTTCAGCTAAACGTTCAGTTCCTGATTCATGATCCGGCGAAGTCATACAGACTTGAGCTCCAAACGATGACGCTACATTTTCGACACGTTGGTCTTCCGTGGCAATAATCACTTGTTCCGCACCCGCTTTCAATGCTTGCTCGTACACCCATTGGATCATAGGTTTTCCGCCGATATCAGCAAGAGGTTTACCGGGCAGGCGAGTAGATTGGTACCGTGCTGGAATTACAACCGTAAAAGACATTTATCGACCCTCGTCCACTGACATCTCACGAGCTTCAGGTTCAAGAAGTACAGGGATCCCCTCTTTAATTGGATAGGCTAGACGATCAAGCTTACAAATCAGCTCCTGTTTGTCTTTATCAAAAGTCAGTTTACCTTTGCATACAGGACAAGCCACAATTTCAAGTAGACGATGATCCATAGTATTCCATAACCTCATTAATTTTATTCAATATACGCAGCTCTTCATGCGGCGCTATATACGCTGAGACTGGTAAATACCACCAGTTGTCATGTGCAAAATCTGCACATTTCACAGCATCTTTTTCTGTCATTATGACGTGAGAACCTTGACGTGCAAGCTCTTCTAATTCTTTCTTCTCAAAATCTTGGTGATCAGCAAAGCCTTGTGTTTTGACGAGTTGAGCACCTAACGTTTCAAGTGTATGAAAAAACCTCGGAGGATGCCCAATCCCAGCGAATGCCACTAGATTCTCAAGCTCTTTCACAGGCCGGGTTTGTCCGGTGAGTAAGTTCACCGCTAATTTGGGCTCTAGAGACATTGACACCTCTCCAGAGCAGGCGTTTCCACCATTAGTGATAATAAAATCGACCTCTTGAAGCCTAGATATAGGCTCCCGCATTGGGCCTAATGGAATTGACCGCTGGCTACCAAAACGCCTTTTTCCATCAACGACAACAAATTCTATATCACGCTGCAAAGCATAGTGCTGCAATCCATCATCAGTAATGACTACATCAACACCTTCTTCGAGTAATCGCTTAACGGCGTTTGCTCTTACAGGATCAACAGCAACAGGAACGCCTGTTCGTTTGAATATTAATTTTGGCTCATCGCCACAATGAGCGGTTGAAGTATTGTACTCCACTTTCAGAGGATAATGCGGTGCCTTGGCCCCGTACCCTCTGGAAACCACCCCAGGCTTATACCCCTGTTTCAGAAGGTTCTCAACCAACCAAATAACAACCGGAGTCTTACCATTGCCTCCTGCGGTGATATTGCCGACAACGATAAGGGGAATTGGCGCTTTGTAACTTTGCTTACTGCCGGATTCAAATGCTTTACGTCTCGAGTTACTTATACGTCGAAACAGTATGCTCAGTGGCCAAAGTATTGGCCACAACACGTACTTTAAAGGATGATTTTCAAACCAAATTTTTTCAATCACAAATTCAAAAGCCTTTAATCACCAAACTGGATACGGTGGAGTTGGGCGTAAGCACCGTCTTGTGTAATCAAGTCAGCATGCGGACCTCGCTCAATAATACGACCTTCGTCAACAACTAGGATCTCATCCGCCTCTTCGATCGTCGACAATCGATGCGCAATCACCAATACCGTCTTGTCTTTCTGTAGTTCATCTAGTGCAGACTGAATAGCTCTTTCAGATTCTGTATCTAATGCCGATGTCGCCTCATCTAAAATCAACACAGGGGCATCACGCAGTAGCGCACGAGCAATAGCAATACGTTGACGTTGACCACCCGATAAGCTCGCACCATTTTCACCAACAACGGTATCTAACCCAAGCTCCATGCCATCGATGAATTCAGTCGCATGTGCAAGTTGAGCTGCGCGCTCAATTTGCTCTCGAGAGTAATTATCTTCTGCTGCATAAGCGATGTTATTGGCCAACGAGTCATTAAAAAGATGCACATTTTGAGACACTAGCGCAAAGTGTCCACGTAAATTTCTTAGCTCATAGTCACGAATATCGTACCCATCTAATTCAATTGTTCCTGAGTCCACATCGTAAAAGCGCGTAAATAGGTTAGCGATAGTACTCTTACCAGAGCCCGAACGCCCGACAAGTGCAACCGTCTTCCCTTTCGGAATTGTAAAGCTGACATTTTCTAACGCTGGCTTTTCGCTTCCTTCATAAGTAAAGGTTACATTCTTAATATCAAGGTTGCCTTGAACACGTTCTACTTTGATTGTTCCTTTATCTTCTTCAACGTCTAAGTCCATCAACCCAAACAAAGTTTGACTCGCTGCCATACCACGCTGAAAATCTGAAGTGACATTAGTCAACGCTTTTAATGGACGCATCAAGCCAAACATGGCCGAAAATACCACCGTAAACGTACCTGGAGTCAATTCGGTTCGGATTGAGTCGACACTTGCTAACACTAGGATGGTAACAATAGCGATTGAACCAATCATTTGAATGATCGGGTTAGCGGCGGCCTGTGCCGTTACCAGTTTCATAGTTTGCTGACGCATTTGGTTGCTGACGTTATCAAAGCGTTTTTTCTCTACGTCCTGACCACCATAACTCAAGACCACTTTGTGTCCTTTTAGCATTTGCTCTGCAGACGCTGATACTTTGCCCATTGCTGTTTGCATATTCTTAGAGATTTTTCTGAATCGTTTGGAAACGATGCTGATTCCCCACGCCACTAGCGGTGCAACGGCAAATAAGACAAGAGATAATTGCCAACTATTCCAAAACATTAAGACAAGCAAACCAATAATACTTGCGCCTTCACGCACAATGCTAACAAGCGCTTTACTGGTCGCAGCAGAAACTTGTTCAGAGTCGTAAGTAATTCGAGACAACAGAGCTCCGGTCTGTTCTTTATCGAAGAACGACACCGGCATATGCATGAAATGACTAAAAATCTTTCGACGAACTTCCATCACTACATTGCCAGATACCCAACTCAAACAATAAGTGGACACAAACCCGCTCACTCCTCGCACAAACATCATGGCAAAGATAATAATCGGCAGGGTACGTAAGAAATCAGATTCTGCATTACCAAAGCCTTCATCTAACAGAGGCTTTAATAAAGAGATCATATAAGTATCAGAGATAGCGTTGACGATCAGAGCGACTACAGCCACCGCCAAGCCTGACTTATACAGTCGGATATAAGTCCAGAGTCTTTTGAAAGTAACCCAGGTCGTTTCATCAGTTTGTGTTGACATAGAAGTGCTTTATTTTCTTACAATAATCTATCTATTCTACTCGGTTACGTAGCATCTGCCTATACCACGGAGCCCCTGTATCGTCTCTCAAGGTAGCAAAACTCCAACCAGCCCCTGTCACCTTGATTGTAATTTGACCAGAATCGCCCGTATCTAGCCACTCAGTACCATTAACGGCATATCGAGATAACACTTCACGATGAGGCATCCCCCATTTATTCCCCTTGTCTAATGAAGCTATCGCGATACTCGGCTCTACCGCACTGATAAATCGTTGGGTTGATGAGGTTTTACTTCCATGATGGGGCACAATCATAACATCACTCGCCAGTGCATTTGGCTGACGTATAAGTAACCACTCACTTAGCGCATCAATATCTCCAGTTAATAGCAGCGAGAATTGGTTAGATTTGTCCCGAGCTCTGATCACACATGATTGTGGATTATAGGGTCTATTTGATAGTTTAGGTGGCCATAACGCTTCAAACTCTATTGATTGCCAATTCCAGCTTACGCCCGCAATACATGGTAGTTGTCCTGAATCTAATTTGCTGCTTTTGATCCAAGTAGGATTTAAATTAACAAAGGCATCTGCGAACCCACCAGCATGGTCCAAATCAAAATGACTGATAATAAGCCCATCAAGTTTGTTAACCCCCTTGTGAAGCATTACGGGTTTGATAATAGTCTCGACAACTGAACCGCCTTCCCAAGCCCCTCCCGTATCATACAAAATACTTTTTCCACCCTTCGTCAGAAGAACCGCTAACCCATGTCCAACATCCAATACATCAATTTCTAGGTTTGGGTTCGTCGGCTTTGCCAAAAACCAAATAGAAACAAATCCGAACATTGCTATGCTAAATCGACTTTGAACAAAGTTTGTTAATAGTATGAAGAGTACTATCAAAGACAGTAGTGCTATACCGTCTTGGTTCATCTCTACCCAAAAGTACTCTGATAGCTCAGAGCTCCATAAAACAAATGCAAGGGCTTTATCGACAATCCACCACGACGATTCGCTAATAGCCGGTAACAGAATCGTTGAGAATATCGAGAAGAACAACAGCGGGATAACAATAAAAGTAAACAAAGGAAGGAACAGAAGATTAAAAACGATGGAAACAGCGCTAACCCCAGAAAAAAAATATGCTGTCACAGGCATCAGTAATGCATTGATTAGAGCCTGTATTTTGACGGCATACAACACTTTCTGCTTCCATGAACTTGAAGTTAACTCTAGCCTAGAGACACAATAAAGCACCGCGATTACCGCACCAAACGACATCCAAAAACTCATACTCATCGGTGAGAAAGGATCAACACTAAGCACACAAGCAAGACCTATAACAAAGAATCTAGGTTTGGATATATGAACAGATTTAACGACCATCATTGTCGCAATGAAACACATTAATAGTGCGCGCTTTGTCGGTAATGAAAACCCTGCTAACCACGCATAAAACATCGCACTGCATAAGGCCATAATAATGGGAGCCCAAATCAAACGAGGTTCAACTAACTTCCCTAACCCTCCCAGCCAATAACCGATTCCATAAGCCATTCCAATATGCAGCCCAGATATAGCAATAAGATGAATTAGACCACTCGCTTTCAGACCGTCCCAAGTGTCAGCATGAATATCACTACGATAACCAAAAGCTAATGCGCGAATAAGCCCTGCATGCTCTAAATCAACAATGGCTTTATTAACCGACTCAAATAAATAGTTACGCCAGTTGAACGCTGAATGTATCGAATAAGACGAACTCTTAACATAAATAGCTTCAGCGATTATGCCTTGGCTAAACAGGTACCTTTCTTTATCAAGACCAGCCGTATTTAACTTCCCATAGATTGGCTTAAACACGACATCCAAAGTAATGTTATCTCCCAGTTTCAGTGGAAACGGGGTAAATAAACGGACTTTACCTCGTCGAAAGCTGGTGTTTTTTTGTTCTTCTATTGATCTAACTATAATTACGCTTTCAAAGCCGTGTCTATTTTGCTTAAAAAGGCTAACAACCGAAGCATTTATGGTAGTATTCTTGCCTGATTCGAATAGGTAATCTGATTGGTTCTTCAGCAGGTTTCCTTGCCATATTATCAAGGACACCCCAAAAAGAGCTCCTACGGTAAAGCGTAAAGCCCTATACTTAATCGAGGTCATTGCCACCACGAACAAGAGCATTAACCACTCGGTCCTTGGTAACCACGGCCAATATTCAGCCGTGATAATGGTTACAACAAAAGATAATAGAAACCAGTAGCTAAACAAGAGAGTCCTTTCCTACTATGCCAAGAAAGTTTATTAAGCGATTTATGCCAGACCATGAGCTGATCAAGCGTCAGAAGGCATTAAAAGTTTTTGGCAATGTTCTATATAACCCTAACCTTTGGTGCTTGAACCGCCGTTCAGCAGCCGGAGCGTTTGCCGTTGGTCTGTTCATGGCTTTCGTCCCACTCCCGAGTCAAATGATCATGTCGGCCGGGTTAGCGGTACTATGCGGGGTAAACTTGCCTTTATCTGTGGCACTGGTTTGGATCAGTAATCCTGTCACTATGCCGGTGCTTTTCTATTTTGCTTACAAAGTTGGCGCTTTCGTCATGCATGTTCCCCCACAACCTTTTCACTTTGAACTGGAATGGGACTTTATCGTGGCACAGATGACAACCATCGGCCCTCCATTCTTGCTGGGCTGCCTGATCTGCGGCACCTTATCCGCGATTATCGGTTACTTTGGAATCAAAGGATTATGGCGTTATTCAGTGGTAAGAAGCTGGCAAAAACGTCGTGCAAGGTAGTGTGATTGCTAAATCGATAACATTACATGTTTCATAGCTTTCAACTGACCGCTCATAAATAACTGAAACAGATTTATTTTCGGTATGAGCTAACGAGAAGTTAAACTGAACAGTAGATAACAAAAAAGGACCCTTGAGGTCCTTTTTTTGATGAAGAAAGATAGTTACTTAGAACTCAATACAGCCGCAGGGTTAAGTTTCGCCGCTCTTGAGGCTGGATACCAAGTTGCCAACAAGCTCAGTACTATCGCTGTACCTGACACTACCGCAACGTCCATCACATTCAGTTGAGACGGTAGAAAGTCGACAAAATAAATGTTGCCCGAAAGAAATTGGTGCCCAACTAGCGATTCTAGCCCTTTAATAAGGTGGGTTAAATTCAATGCGACGAATACACCAACAACACTTCCTACAATGCTGCCAAACACACCAGAGAACACGCCTTGCCAAACAAATATCCGCTTTATTAATCCATCATTCGCACCCATAGTGCGGAGAATGGCGATTTCAGCTGCTCGATCTTTCACCGCCATCATCAATGTGGAAACAATGTTAAAGCACGCCACTCCAATCACGAGTACCATCACGAGATACATGATTGTTCTCACTAACTGTATATCACGATATAAAAAACCATACTTTTGCTGCCAGCTTCGCAGATACACGTATACATCGAGCTGGTTACCAACTTGCCGCACAATCGAATTAGCATTTAGGACATCGTTAACTTTAAGTGAAACACCCGTCACACCATCCCCCAAGTTAGCGTATGTTTGAGCATCGGAGATAGGAACCAAAGCCAAGTTATGATCAATTTGACCACTTAACGATAGTAATCCGGCAACCTGTACGCGGACTCGCTTGGGCGTCTGAACTTTTGATGAAACTCCGGCACTCGGAATCATCAACGTTAAATAATCACCAACTTCTGCGCCGATAGTTTTCGCGATCCCTGAGCCCAAAATAATTTGTTGTTCATTTGGTCGGAAATTGTCCCATACTTCTGAATCAATGAAATTAGATAAGCTCGACACCTTCTGCTCGGCTTGAGGATCTACCCCCCTGACTTCTATAGCCTTCAGCTCTTTTCCTTTTTCAGCTAATGCAGTAATGCGAACATAAGGTGCGGCTGCCACGACATTTTCATGCTTAACAGCTTGCTCAACAACTTGAGGCCATAACGTGATCGGTTCATTCACGCCTTCAAATTCACCGTGTGGAATCACAGACAACACGCGAGATTCGAGTTCACGCTCGAAGCCATTCATCGCAGACAAGCCAATAATGATCACGGCAACGCCTATCGCTATTCCGATGGTAGAAGAAAGAGAGATAAACGACACCATTTTATCTCTTTGCTTTGCTCGACTAAATCGACCACCAATTAACAAAGATAATGAGGTAAACACTTAACTCACCTCTTCGTTAACATTCAATAGCAAGCCATCTTGCATGTGCAACTGGCGGTCCATTTTTGCGGCAAGTTCACCGTCGTGCGTCACCACCAAAAAGCCCGTGCCTGATTCTCGATTCAGCTCTCGCATCAAATCATAAATCGCTAGTGCTGTAGCATGATCTAAGTTTCCAGTTGGCTCATCAGCCAAAACAAGGTCAGGCTTATTCACAAGCGCTCGAGCTATGGCGACACGTTGACGTTCACCGCCAGATAATTCTGATGGGCGGTGGTCCACACGATGAGATAACCCAACTTTATCAAGTAAATCCATTGCAGCTTGCTTTGCTACCGCAGGCTTTTCACCACCAATCAGTAACGGCATCGCAACATTCTCCACAGCAGAGAAGTCCGCTAGCAAATGGTGAAACTGATACACGAATCCTAAATGCCGATTTCGTAACTTCGCTTGTTTATTTGAGCTAAGCGCAGATAAATCCTGATCCAGAAAATGTACAGAGCCTTCCGACGCATCGTCTAATGCGCCCAAAATATGTAAAAGCGTGCTTTTCCCTGAGCCAGACGTACCAATGATGGAGACTAGCTCTCCTCTATCAATCGAAAAACTCACCCCTTTAAGCACTTCCGTATCCAATGTCCCTTCACGATAGGTTTTACGGACATTTTGGCATTGCAAAAAATTATTCATAACGAAGTGCCTCAGCAGGTTTTACAGAAGATGCACGGTAAGAAGGAAGAATCGTCGCAACTAGGCTTAGTGCAATCGCTAATACAACGACCACTACAATTTGTAGCGGATTAATTAAAACGGGTAAGTGACCACCGAATGTAAACAGCGCCACTCCAAAAGTTTCAAGCAATAGATTTAGGTTGCTCGCCAAAAGCACACCTAATGCGCCTCCGACAACCGAGCCGATAACACCACTGCTCGCCCCTTGCACCATAAAGACACTCATCACCTGAAAGTCACTCATACCTTGTGTTTTCAAGATCGCGACTTCCGATTGTTTTTCCATCACGACCATGATTAACGCTGAAATGATATTGAACGCGGCCACACCAATGATCAGACTAAGCATTAAGCCCATCATGTTCTTTTCCATTCTGACAGCTTGAAATAGCTCACCGCGCTGTTCACGCCAATCACTCCAAACCCAGCCATCAGGTAATGAAGATAGCGACAAGTCTGCCACTGAGAACGGATCTTCAAAAAACAAACGCCATCCTGAGACAGTATCAGACTTAAAGCGCATCAGCCGACCCGCATCTTGAATATGTGTCACCATCAATTGCGCATCAATATCTGAACCAGTGTTATAGATACCCGCCACCGTGAAGTTTCTCTGACTAGGAATTCTTCCTAACGGTGTGTACTGGCTTGCACTTGTCACCATTAGTCGAACCTTATCACCAACAGAGACTTTTAAGTTGCGAGCTAAAGTGTGCCCAAGAAACACTTGGTATCCACCAGCTTGTAAATTAGACAGCTGACCTGCAATTAAATGTTCCTGAATCGGGTCATTATGATTAGCTTCTATACCAATCAGCAGACCTGCTGCTAATTGTGCTGAGCTTTGAATAACAGCTTCACTTCGAACGATCGGTTCTACCGTTTTATACGTAGAAAGCTCTTGAATAAACGTAGGGGCGTTATCCAATAAAGGGGTTTTACCATTTTCATTGGAAATAACAGCTTGAGGAAGAACACCTAAGATGCGTTCTTTTAATTGCGCCTCGAAGCCATTCATAACGGAGAGCACGGTGATCAATGAAAGCACACCGATCGTAATACCCGCTGTCGACATATAAGAAACGAATCGACTGAAACGATCGCCAGATCGGCCTTTCAAATACCGGAGTCCGACGTAAATAGAAATAGGATGAAACATGTTCACAACCAAGCAATTGGGATGCGACCTAATGTAACGAGAATTCTACTCACTTTGTAGGTCTAAATTGAAAATATCCAGTCAAATAAGTCAATTAGTGCTACGAACCTTGATTACTTAGCCCACATGGCGATAATCAATAGAAATATCCAAGGAACCCAAGCATGACAGAACAAGAGTTTTTCACGGTTCACCATAGTCTTACCGTCAACATTGAGCCCCTTGCTCAAGACTTTATTTTACCGACTCAACAGCAGTTCGAAGCTGAAATTCCAGCCCCTTTTATCGTCGCGAGTGAATTCAGCCAACTAGACTTAATGGCAGACAGCGCAAGACTAGAGCTCAAGAACAGCGATCTGAAACATGTCATCAATTTGTTGGATACTCAAAACTCCAAACTCAATTTATTACTGAGCTTTATGTTGGCACAACAAGATGAAGCTCAGTTTAGAACTCACACGTATACGTTTGGTGCCAGCCAATTTTCTTACAGTGCGTCTTCGCCAGTCCAGACAGGGATGAAAGTAAGGGCGAAACTCTTTTTGGAATACCCTGCCGCTGCGATTTATTGCTATGCAGAAGTAACAGAATGCAAAGAAAAAGACGCAGGCTATGAAGTGAATTTAAAGTATATTTCATTGCGCGATGCCGACCAAGATTTATTGATCAAGGCCGCACTTCACCAACAACAAAAATTACTTCGCCAACGCTCACTCGATCGCGACAACAAATAAATCATCATGACCAATACCACTATTCTTACTTTGCCAAAGCCGAAAGGTGCTGGTGATAAAAAATCACTTGGCAACTTAGTTGGCTCTTCTTTGGCTCTGTCTATTGCTGAATTGGCAACTCAACACCCTAGCCATACTCTAATTGCAGTGCCAGACCCTCAAATTGCTCTAAAGCTACAAGCTGAAATCGAACAATTTACTACTCAGGACGTTGCACTTTTCCCGGATTGGGAAACCTTACCTTACGATAGTTTTTCACCTCACCAAGAGATCATTTCGGATCGTATCGCGCGCTTGTACGCGTTGCCAACACAAACCGATGGCATCACTATCGTCCCAATCAGTACCCTATTGCAACGTCAGTCTCCTCGTGACTTTTTGATGCAACATACTTTGATGGTGAAGAACGGTGACAATTTTTCGCTAGAAAAGCTTCGCCTGCAGTTAGAAAAGTCTGGCTACCGTTATGTTGACCAAGTATTTGGGCCTGGCGAGTATGCGAGTCGAGGGTCAATTCTTGACCTATTCCCTATGGGTAGCAACGATCCATACCGAATAGACTTTTTTGATGATGAAATCGACAGCATTCGAACATTTGACCCAGAAAACCAACGCTCCATTGAAGACATTGCTGAAATACGCTTGTTGCCTGCGCACGAATTCCCAACTTCTGAATCCGCAATCGAAGACTTTAGAATTCGTTGGCGCCAGCAGTTTGATGCTCGCCGTGAGCCAGAGTCTGTCTACATGCAAGTATCAAAAGGGACATGGCCTGCCGGAATTGAGTATTGGCAGCCACTGTTTTTTGAAGAAACAGAAACACTTTTTGACTATATCGCTGATGACACCCAACTTCTTGTATTAGGTGATGTCGAATCCGCTGTCGACACATTCCTCAATGATGTCGAGCACCGCTATGAACAAAGAAAAGTTGATCCACTACGTCCTCTATTAACACCAGATCAGCTTTGGCTTAAAAAAGATGAGCTGTTTGGTCACTTCAAACAAAAAGCGCAAGTGCAACTCAGCACCGATGAGATTGAATCGAAGCAGGGCAGAACCAATCTACCAGTAACAGCATTGCCAGAGCTTGGCGCACAGCATCAAAACAAAGAACCGCTTGCGAACCTAAGAAAGTTCACCGAGACATTTAACGGTAAAGTCGTATTTTCGGTCGAGTCAGAAGGCCGTCGTGAAGCACTTACAGAATTACTGCAAGCCATCAAAGTTCGCCCTCAACCAATTTCTTGCTTACAAGATGCACTCACTGCCGAAGACAAGTATCTCCTAGTACTTGGTTCTGCCGAGCACGGATTTATTCATACCGAGCAAAATATTGCATTTATTTGTGAGAGCGATTTACTAGGTGATCGCGTTGTACAACGCCGTAAGAAAGACAAAAAAAGTGTCAACAGCGACACCGTCATTCGTCACCTTGCTGAACTCAAGCCGGGACAACCTGTTGTACATATCGACCACGGTATTGGTCGCTACATCGGGCTGCAAACTCTTGAGGCCGGCGGTCTGACCACCGAATACGTGACCTTAGAGTATCAAAACGACGCTAAGCTATATGTTCCCGTAGCTTCATTAAACCTGATTGGCCGTTACTCAGGTGGCGCTGAAGAGTCTGCTCCGTTACATAAACTCGGTGGAGAGGCTTGGACAAAAGCGCGTAAACGCGCTGCCGAAAAAGTCAGAGATGTCGCAGCCGAACTACTCGATGTCTATGCCAAGCGAGAACTGAAGCCTGGCTACAAATTTGTGCTAGACCGTGGGCAATACGCCACCTTCAAATCGGGCTTTCCATTTGAAGAAACTGACGACCAAGCGATGGCGATTAACGCCGTCATGTCTGATATGTGCCAACCCAAAGCCATGGATCGCTTAGTGTGTGGTGATGTAGGTTTTGGTAAAACAGAAGTCGCAATGCGTGCCGCTTTCGTCTGTACCAATAATGAAAAGCAAGTGGCCGTATTAGTTCCGACAACCTTGCTGGCTCAGCAACACTTCGAGAACTTCCGTGACCGATTCGCAAACCTGCCAATTCGCGTCGAAGTGTTATCTCGATTTAAATCAGCCAAAGAACAGAAGCAGATCTTGCAGGATGTCTCTGACGGCAAAGTCGATATTGTGGTTGGCACACATAAACTGCTTTCAAGCGACATTAAATTTAAAGACCTTGGCTTATTGGTCGTCGATGAGGAACACCGCTTTGGTGTGCGCCAAAAAGAAAAAGTAAAGGCGATGCGAGCAGATGTCGACATCCTTACACTCACGGCAACGCCAATTCCTAGAACGCTTAATATGGCAATGAGTGGTATGCGTGACTTATCCATTATTGCTACGCCACCCGCTCGTCGCTTAGCAATCAAAACTTTTGTTCGTGAGAGTGATGATGCTGTCGTGCGTGAAGCTGTCTTACGTGAAATCATGCGTGGTGGTCAAGTTTACTTCTTGCATAACCAAGTCGACACTATCGAAAAAGTTGCTGCAGACTTAGAAAAACTCATTCCTGAAGCTCGTGTTACCGTAGCGCACGGTCAAATGCGTGAACGCGAGCTTGAGCGCATCATGAACGATTTCTATCATCAGCGTTTTAACTTGTTGGTTTGTACCACCATTATTGAAACTGGTATTGATGTTCCCACAGCAAACACGATCATCATGGACCGTGCAGATAACCTGGGCTTAGCGCAATTGCACCAACTGCGCGGCCGTGTTGGTCGTTCTCACCATCAAGCTTATGCCTACTTATTAACGCCTCACCCTAAAGCGATGACCAAAGATGCCATCAAGCGTTTAGATGCAATTGCGTCGCTAGAAGACTTGGGCGCAGGCTTTACCTTAGCAACTCACGATTTAGAAATACGTGGCGCAGGTGAGCTGCTAGGAGATGAGCAAAGTGGTCAAATTCAATCGGTTGGTTTTACCTTATACATGGAAATGTTAGAACAAGCCGTTGAAGCATTAAAAGAAGGGAAAGAGCCATCTTTGGATGACCTTCTAAGAGAGCAAACAGAGATTGAAATGCGATTACCAGCTCTGCTTCCAGATGACTACATTCCGGATATTAATACTCGCCTTTCAATGTACAAACGTATTGCGAGCGTTGGTGATACCGATGAACTTGCCGAACTGAAAGTAGAGCTCATCGATCGCTTTGGCGTGCTGCCTGATGCAACCAAAAACCTCATTTCTGTATCAGAACTGAAGATTGCTGCAGCAAGTATCAAAGCTAAGAAGATTGAGGCTCACGATAAAGGCGGATTCTTAGAGTTCTACCCTGATGCTGACATAAATCCAACATATCTGGTTAAACTATTGCAGTCGCAACCCCAAAAATTTGCAATGGAAGGTCCAACCAAATTTAAGTTTACGGTACCATTGGTAGATAGACGCAAGAGAATTCAATTTGTTGGCGATCTGCTAAGCGAATTTAGACAGAACTTATTACCTTCCAAGTAATCCGCTTCTGATTAAGAATAATGACTCTGGTCAGCCTGCCTAGGTTGACCAGAAAATGGAGTAGCAATGAAAAAACTGATACCACTTCTACTGTTGATGGTTTCAATGCCAAGTCTGGCTCAAAGACAGTTTGATATTGAAGTGATCATTTTTAAACGCGCGGTAGATGCCGAAAAAATGAATGAGTCTTGGCCAAATACCCTACCTGAAATTAACCTAACTCGAGTCGGTTCATTCCAGGATGCTGAATATCGCCAAAAGAAAAACGTCAAAATGCTCCCTTACTCTGAGTATGCAATGACCGAGCAAAAAGAATCCTTGAAAAAACACGCAGGGTTTAAAGTGCTACTTCACACAGCTTGGCGACAAGGCGATGAAGGAAAAGCAGCCGCTCCTGTTTTTCATATCCAAGCAGGTAAAGATTACTCTAAAAAATTCAACATTGATGGCTCTGAAAAAGTCGTATTAGACACCACAAGCGCGGATATCTCAGAAGAAACCATCGATGCTCCTCTTTACGAACTTGATGGCAAACTGCAAATCTACGTTCAGCACTACCTATATACTGAAACGACACTAGATTTAAAAGCACCAAGTGTCCGCGAAATTACGCTCCAAGATCAAACCATTGAATTGGACTCTCCAGTCAGTGACGCTGATAGTACAATTCAAGTCGGTAACCTTACTGAAGTGAGCCCTACGGTTGAAGTTGAAGAATTCCTAAAAAGCTACCGTATGGACCAGAAGCGACGCATGCGTAGTACGGAAACACACTACCTAGATCACCCACTTTTAGGCATGATTATTCAAGTACGCCGAGTCGCTGAACAGTAAGCGTTCTATAATGATTAGGATCGCCCTCTTCTATAGAGGGCGTTTTTATTGGGGAGCCCATGAGTCCAGACTTTCACATTCTCACAAAGCGATTAGCATTGCGTATCATAGAGGCGGAAGATGCTCCCGTTTTTACGTCATTAATCCAGAACTCACCATCGCTCTACCCATGGGTTGATTGGTGTCACCCCGATTATACCCTTGATGAAGCGAACAAGTTTATTTTGGCCACTCGTCTAAACTGGGTAAAAGCAGAAGCATTTGGCTTCGGTGTCTTCGAGAAAAACAGCAGAAAACTACTTGGGATGGTGGCTATCAATGAGCTCTATCACACATTTAACATGGCAAGTCTCGGCTACTGGGTTGGGGATGAATACCAACGGAAGGGTATTGCAAAAGAAGCCATGGAAGCTTTGTTTGATTTCTGCTTTTCGCAGCTCAAACTATCAAGGTTAGAGATCGTTTGTGATCCTGAAAACTTACCAAGCCAAGCGCTTATCGAGAAGTGCGGAGCTGAAAAGGAATGCATCGCAAAAAATCGGTTTATTTTTAACAATAAGCCCAAAGATGGTGTCGTTTTCTCAATCATCCCCTAGGCTAAAATTTTTGTTGGATATCAAAAAGGGCTCTATCTAAGAGCCCTTTGCCATTTTCATATCTACAGCAAGAATTAGTGCAGTTTCAAATTAGGTCGTAGTACTCGGTTAATACGCCCAACTAACATCATTAATGCAGTTTTTACCACACCGTGCAGAGCCATTTGGTGCATACGGTACAGAGAAATATACACAACACGTGCTATGCGTCCTTCTACCATCATCGAACCTTTGGTCAAGTTACCCATTAAGCTACCAACGGTTGAGAAACGGCTTAGAGAAACCAGTGAGCCTTTATCTTTGTATATATAAGCCTTTAGCTCACGGCCGTTTAACTTAGCGATAATGTTGCTGAATGCACAACTTGCCATTTGGTGTGCAGCTTGAGCACGAGGAGGAACAAATGAACCATCAGCTTGAGTGCACTGTGCTAAGTCACCAATAACAAAAATATCTTCATCGCGCGTCGTTTGAAGCTTCTCGTTAACCACTAGCTGGTTAATACGGTTGCTTTCAAGCCCGCCGATATCTTTCATAAAGTCAGGAGCCTTAATACCTGCTGCCCAAACCATAATTTGCGCCGGTACTTTTTCGCCGTCTTTGGTGGTTAAGCCGTCAGCATCCGCTTGAGTGACCATTGTCGCGGTACGCACATTCACACCAAGCTTTGTCAGTTCAGAGTGCGCTGCACTTGAGATGCGCGGTGGTAATGCAGGAAGAATACGCTCACCCGCTTCAACAAGGCTTACATTAAGTTTGCTCGAGTCAAGATCTCCAAAACCATAAGTTCGAAGTTCTTTAACTGCATTGTGTAGTTCAGCCGAAAGCTCAACACCCGTCGCACCAGCACCTACAATCGCAATATCAACTGTGCCATGACCATTCTTTGCGTGAAGCTTCAAGAACTGGTTATTCATTTCAGTACGGAAACGGTGAGCTTGTTCTGGGCTATCTAAGAAAATACAGTTATCACGAACACCAGGAGTGTTGAAATCATTAGAAGTAGAGCCAATCGCAAGAACAAGGATGTCGTATTCAAGCTCACGGCTTGGCATTAGCAACTCGCCCGCTTCGTCTTTAAGCTCGCTTAATACAATCACTTTACGATCACGATTGATGTCTTCTAAGCTGCCCATTTGGAAGTCAAAGTGGTGGTTTTTAGCGTGAGCTCGGTAACTAAGAGCATCAACACCTTCATCTAGAGAACCCGTCGCAACTTCATGTAACAAAGGTTTCCACAAGTGGCTTGCTTTACGGTCGACAAGGGTAATTTGAGCGCGGTTTTTTCGCCCTAGAGTGCGGCCTAATTTGGTTGCTAGTTCTAAACCACCAGCACCACCGCCTACAACGATAATTTTTGTCACAATGACAATCCTCTACAAAAATGAATAAATGGGGTTCGGCTCGATCACTCCAACCGATAAATTCTTTTTCTTAACTGTCCAGCTTTGGGGCAGTGAGAGGGCATAAAATCAACGAATACGTCGAAGATTCACATTCACGTTATACAAATTAAAAGTGTGCGCCTTGGGGACATCGCACAAAATATGGGCAAGTTTATTACTCGCTCTCAATTTTTTTTGATATTTATCAAATTATTTTGTTATCGAACATTATATAGAGCAATTCGA
Source organism: Vibrio profundi (assembly GCF_043642225.1). Lineage (GTDB taxonomy): Bacteria > Pseudomonadota > Gammaproteobacteria > Enterobacterales > Vibrionaceae > Vibrio > Vibrio profundi_A. Next base: position 474,969 of record NZ_JBHZSF010000002.1, read on the forward strand.
TGTCCGCAACAAAAATCCTTAATAGTTCTGAGGTTTCGTTGGAATTTGCAGCACTTGCGAGTTTCAGGCAAAAAAACTCAGTGTTCACCTATTTAAGGTGGTCACTGAGCATTCTTGAGTCGATAAAGTTAAGCGTCTTTAAACGCTTTCATCGCTTGTAGATGCTGAGAGATCTTCTTGAATTTATGGGACTCTTTTTCATCCCAAACGACTTCATAAAATCGCTCAAGCTCTTCCGCAGTTTTACTATTATCGTGAACTTCATCTTCACGAGACAACACGACCAAACATCGACTCTTGTTTTTCGTTCTATATTGCTCAACACATTTTGTTGCAATATCTTCGTATTCTTCAGGGCGGTCAATGCGACCTACCATGTTCTTTTCTGGGTGTAGGTTCGGGTTAAAAATCACCTGCTTGATACCACACAAAAAGCCAATACGCTCAGACCAGTAACCACCGAGCCCAACACCACAGATAATTGGGTTTGGATCATCAGATTGCCCGATCACTTTATGGACTTCTTTGAGCAAGTGCTGCATGTCGTGCTTCGGATGTAGTGTGCTGTAATTAATGAAACGAACATCATCATCAATAAATTGTAGCTGTAGAATTTTTTCGTGATTACCAGGGCTCGTCGAGTCAAAGCCATGTAAATAAATAATCATTGTACCTCCCTTTTTGAATGCTGGTACGGATTCGATAAATCTACCACGAAAGCTAGGGTTTTAAAGGCAGCGATGTCGATTTAGTGTCATCGAGTGTCTAAACAGTGATCCTAACTGCATAATGCAGCCTTTAGAGCTTCCGCTTCTTGTAAGTAATGAGCATCACCCCACAACTGATGCGCCAGTAAATACCACAACATAGCCATCATCTGACTACGAGGCTGCCACGCTTTTGCACCCTCTACCCACGCATCAACGTCATCGATGCCTTTCAATTGACAATATCGGTAAACGGATTCAAGCATTGGCTTCTGTGACGCTTGAATGGTAAGAATCAGGTCTAGTCTAGGATCAGCAAGTGCTGCGTATTCCCAGTCAATGATTTTTATTCCCTGTTCATTCCTAACTAGGTTATATCCACCTAAATCAAAATGGCATAAGGCTAGACCAACATCTTTCACGTTAGGCGCCGAACGCCACTGTTGGTAAATTTCTCGATAGTCTTCCAGGCGATGCTGCTCATCGAGCTGAAACCAATAATGGTCAACTCTTGCAGTAAAACTAAAAGGGGTTAAAGGGAGACGAGCCGTATTCACATGGTGGACAGAAACTGCCGTTCTTAGCAAGTTATCCAAATCTACATTTTCATACAGTGTTTCCCCATCGATCCAATCAACAAGCAGACCCTTATCATTAATCACGACGGGCCTAGGGCCTAGTTGTAAAGGCTCTATGGCGGAAAGAATTTGATACTCTTGGTGACGGGTAATAGAGAAGGCTTGGGTGATAAACGTAGTTGGCCGCCAGACATAAGCATGACCATCGGCGGAAACTAGCTTCCAACATCGATTGGTGAGTCCACCAGTGAGCGTTTGCACGCCCACTGGTGGGATATCAAAAAAGTCATCCAAAGAACTTAAGCTATCGTCTAGTTGCTTCGCTTCAGGCCAGGCAAAAATCGCCATAGATGACTCCTTGTTATCCTATTGGTCTTTCATTTAAAGCAATCTATAGGCCAAGAAGGCTCTTCGACTCTTGCTTGCGGATTTCTGTTTCGTCAGCCCATTCAATTAAGCCAGTCTCTAAATCCATCAAGCGCATTGTCATTTTGTAGTAAACGTCTTTATCGCTTCCTGCATTTTTCACAATGCTAGATAGGTTGCCATACAGCATATACTGAGCACCTACCATTTTACCAAACTGAATCGCTGAGCTTTGGTTAACCAATTCATCATTGTTTTGGAAGTTCAGCTGCTCACGGACAGACTCGACGCGGTCCATATCAACGAAACGGAATTTTCCAGAGTTCAACATTTTAGTGCTGATAGAATCAGTAATCGATTCTGTATCGATATGTTCACTGGTTTTGTTCTTAATACGTTCTACAAACACAATCGGACGCTGTTCACGAGTAATGTAAGCAACTGAGCCTGACGCCATCATGCTGTCTACCATTTCACCCGCGATACGCTGTAAGTCAGTTGAGCCGAAATCAATAGTAGTGGTTTCGACTGCTTGCGCATCACCGTAACTTACTTTGTTTGAACAGCCACCAAGGATGACAGCCAGGCCTAATAATGCAATGACACTCTTTTTCATTTTTCTTCCTCAACGCTTAACATTGCTTAAAACCGCGTGTTAAGACTCACTAAAAATTTGAATAACGTCCACACGAACTTCGTAGACGTAAGTAATAAACAATTATTCTTCTCTTATCTGAACTCGGAATTGAGTCCCATTCGGGTTCACCGAAACTTCAGATAAAGTGATACTTTCGAAGCCATAGACTACCGCTTGTCGCCAAGGTCCCTGTTTCGTATTCACTTCTAATCCAGCATCGTCGTACCAATAAAAGCGGTAAAGAACATTTTGATTCGCTTTGTAGTTGCTTGTTACTCGCACTAAGCCACGAGTATGCCCATCAACTTGATCCGTCGAAATGTCATCAATAAGTAGTCGGCTGCCCAAAACTCTGTCACCAAAGAATACTTTTTGAGTCAAGCTATCCACTCTGACGCCCGCTGTATTATCAGCACAACCCGCTAGTGCAATTAATGCCACTAAGCCAATTAACCATTTTTTCATTACAATCTCCCCAGCTGCTTATGCCAACTTGTAGCATTCTGCCCTTGTCGAGAAACCCAAACTAATGTCGTCTGATCTTCTCGAACTTCGAATTCATAACTCTGTTCACCAATGTTCAGCGTGTGATTGCCAGCGGTCACTTCCGAACTGCTGCTATAGACCATCCCCGGCAACGACTGCCAGCTACGCGTGTCAGGTTGCTCAGTTAATGTATTCCATACATTTAAAAGCAAGTTACCAACATCGTCGCCTTTTGCTGTTTCTTTTCGAATGCGATCTTTAGCGACAACTCGTAGCGCTTGTCGAATAACAATGCTTGGCATACGTTCAGACAAATCATTTTCCGCCATCACATTAATATTGGTCAGCACATCTTCAGACAACGACTTACCATCTAACTTTATCGGGGCAAAAGTTTGCTTGGTCTGCTTCTTATAATATGGCAGCGCTAAAGAATATATTGCGCCATTGTCTCGACTGTCATAAACAGGTAAATCCAGACGCCAACTATCCTTTGCATTGACTACACCTTGCTCTTGAAGAACAATTACACGACCTTTACCCGATGCTGCGGAAGTTAACTTCCCATAACGTTTCTCTAATTTTGCTAAGTCCTGCTGCATTCCCAAACGCTTGGCGACTGCCATTGTGCGTTCAATGATTTGCTGATTCTCTGGCATTACGGCAAGTGCACGTCGGTAATCCACATAAGCACTGTTCAAATCTCGAGATGCTTCGTAAAGCAAGCCAGATAAATACATTAAATAGGCGTTCTGGACGGCTTGTAATTTTTTGCCTGCATCAGGGTAGTTTGACAGTACACTGCCTAAGTTTGCTGACAGACCTTGAGCGCGAATATCTTTTTCAGCAGAGCGTAATTCACGCTCTCGCTCTTGCTTGGCTCTCTCTTGAACTTGGTTAGCTCGGCGCATTTCTACGACAGCACCTTCCAAATCATTTTTCTTTAGGTAATTCAAACCCAGATACAAATGCAAGAAGCCTAATTCATAATCCGATGGCGTATACTCGGTAATATTGTCATTTACCGCCAGAGCACCAACGCTTGATGCTGAATCTGACACTGAAATCACCGCTTTGTCTTGTTGAACCCTCACCGCTGTATCTGCTGATTCAAACGCCGCTTTACTCTCTGGATATTGCTGATCCAAAAAGTTAATCCGTCCTTTCTCAAAATTATCGAGAATATCACCCGCTACGTAATCAGGAAGCGCTTGTTGAGCCTCACTATACTGTCCTGCTTTTACTGCTTGATAGACAGATTGATTTTGTGCGCTGTAATGACTAAATAAGTTGCCTGCGGATAAACTGGCACACCCGGTCACAACAGCTGACATCATCGCAATGGAAGCTAATCTAATTTTTCGCTTCACCAATTTCCCTCACGCTTATTTACTTCTTCACTATTGCTGACTTACCGCCTTAAAAGGCTACCCACTTTACATCTGCCAGTTAGGACAACACATACAGAGAAAAGTTAGGCAGCCGTCGCAATATTTAATTTACGAATGGTTGTTCGTCGAAAAATACTGCAAACGTTCATTACAAACGGAGGCTAACTCATTAAAAGAGGACCTAGTGGGCGACCACCTACTAGATGCATATGAATATGGTAAACCTCTTGCCCACCGTGAGAATTACAGTTCACGATCAATCGGTAACCATCTTCAGCAATGCCTTCTTCTTTAGCGAGCTTTTTAGCAACAGTGAACATTCTGCCCATCATCGCTTCATCCTCAACTTCAACATCATTGGTTGTAGGGATGAGCTTGTTAGGGATGATCAGAATGTGACTTGGAGCACGAGGATTGATATCACGAAATGCAGTCACTAAGTCATCTTGGTACAGCAAGTCGGCAGGAATTTCTTTGTTAATGATCTTGGTAAAGATGGTTTCTTCAGCCATTTTTATCTCCACTGATTCTTTATAATTTATTCGCTCTAGAGTATGCGCTATGCAACAGTAAAGCTCAATAAAAAACACTGTTCACTAGGAATGATTACTATTCAGTGAAAGCCTCTAACTATTTTTGCAGAGTGCGTCATAAAATGTGCATCACAAACTGAATACAATCCTGATAGTTTTGTTAATTTCTTAAGACATGCAGTAAATTTATATTTTCTACAGGGAGAGTTCTATGAAGGGTTCAGTGATTAAGCGTATGTACGCGGGTTTTGCACTGATCATCATCATGTTTGCTATCACGATTACTATCATGATGAATAGCATGAATCAGATACACAAAAACTTTGAAAGCGTCTCTAATACTTCATTACCTTTGGTCTCTCTTTCAAACCAAACGAGCGTTCAGCTCCTTTCAGCCGATAAGTCTTTCAAAGATTTCCTTACTACCCAAAGCAGTGAAAGAATGACTGCCATGCGCAGCGAGTTTGGCGTATCACAAGAAAACTTTGCTAACACACTTTCTCAGCTAGAAGCCGCAAGTGCTAATGATACGGCGCTACTTGAACGTATCACGCAATTAAGAGAAATGGAGCAACGCTACTTTACCGAAGCTGCTGAAGCCATGGACAACTACGAAGCGATGTTTGTTGCTCAAGCTCAAGTACAAAAGGCAGCACGTGACTTCCAAAGGCTTCACTCCGAATTAAGCATTGGCATGAAAGAGTATGTCGATGACCAATCTAGTATCTCAGTGAAAGTGATGGCAAAAAGCTACTTCATTAAATTGAAAGATGCTGAAATGATCACTTCAGATGCACTTGCAAGTTCAGACATTGAATTCGTACAAAAAGCGGTAAACAAAAACAAGAAAGCAGTAACGCACTTAAATTACGCATACCGTGGTCTTTCAACTCAGTTGCCTCCTCTCAAGAAAGTGTTTGACGAGTCTGTTCAAAAATTCAGTAAAGATGTCGGTAAGAAAGGCGGTGTGTTAGATAAACACAACAACTACCTACACGCCAAAGAAGCGCTCTACATCAATATCGCTAACCTTGCCGTCGAAGTTGATAACGCCATGGGCATCCTTGATTCTTTCAATGCGGCAGCCGGTGAACAACTGAATGTGTCGCTTGTAGAAGCGGGAGAAGTATACGACCAAGGTCTAGTCAATGCGATTGGTATCGGTGTAGTAGTGACATTGTTTGCTGCAGCCATCGGTTACCACATTGCTCAAAGTGTAAGAGACCCTTTAACTCGTATCCTTTCTACACTGGAAGGATTAACTGAAGGTGATATGACCCAGCGAATTGAGATTCGCTACAATAACGAATTTAGCCGTGTAAGTGGCCACATCAATACGTTGGCAGATAGCCTACACAACATTCTGGTTGAACTAAACGATGCCGCAGACAACCTTACAGACACTGCGAGTACCAACCAAAAGACCTCTAGCCAAACACAATCTCAATTAAGTTCGCAACGTGAGCAAACCGCCAACGTCGCAACAGCAATGACAGAAATGTCACACTCGGTACAAGAAGTTGCTCAGAGCGCGCAGAGTTCTTTGGAAATGGTTCAACAGGTGGAAACGGCTTCAGAGTCCGGCCGTCAAATCATGAATACCAATATAAGCACCATCAATCAGCTTGAGTCACGCTTAAACGAGTCTGTCGATGCGGTAGGCGAACTTCAAAAGATGAGCAGCCAAATTGGTTCAATCTTAGATGTAATTCGTAATATCGCTGAACAAACAAACCTACTTGCACTCAATGCAGCAATCGAAGCCGCACGAGCCGGTGAGCAAGGTCGTGGATTTGCGGTCGTTGCCGATGAAGTGCGAGTACTTGCACAGCGCACCACTCAATCTACCACTGAAATCGAAACCATGATTGCCAACTTACAATCAAGCTCCAAAGTCGCGGGTAAAGTGATTGAAAGCTGTATGAGTGATATGGATATGTCGGTTCAACAAGCTTCGAATGCGAACAGCGCGATGGAAGAAATCCAAGCCCTCATATTGGAAATTAGCCATATGAGTACTCATATTTCTCAAGCGGCGGCTGAGCAAAGCGAAACTTCCGGTGACATCGCACGTAACATTGAAGACATCAACCACATTGCTGATGCAAGCTACCAAGCAATGTCTTCTATCGCGATGGCGAGTGAAAGCCTGACTAAGTTAGCCAGCCAGCAAGGTGACCTCGTTCATAGGTTCAAACTCTAGGCAAATTCCAAGGGGATACGCACCCGTATTAGTATATATATTTGAATCAGGGCGACTTTTATACGAGGTCGCCCTTGTTTTTTGTGCCCTCTGTCATTATATGGTTATTAGGGCTTGCTGTTATTCCGTTTTACTTCCCTTTTGAGCGAGCCAATTTTTAAGGAAATTTTATGGCTGTTCATGTCGGTATTATCGATCAAGATCCGATTCGCTTAGTGACTCCCCTACTAGATAATCGCACTATCAGTACTCATATTGTATTTATTGGTGATAAGACTCAGGAATCCATGTACCTGCGCTTACATTCGGTACTGGCAAAACGCGAAATTACGACTGAGTTTTTTGAGATACCAACTGCTGCGAATACCTCTCTTATCAAGCAGTCAATTGAAGTACTTGCACAAGATTTAAAAGCACGCGGAGAAGAAGTCAAACTCAACGCAAGTTGTGGTCTGCGTCACCGTTTGCTGTCGGTCTATGAAGTATTTAGAACTTATCATTGGCCAATTTTTGTTGTAGAGCCAAACAGTGACAAACTTTGTTGGTTATACCCGAATGAAAAAGAAGACGCTCAAGTTCAAGACAGAATCACCATCTCCGATTACCTAACCGTTTTCGGTGCGCGTGGTGAATTCAGTGACTATGAGCTGCCACCTCAACTTGACGAAAAGCTATACACTCTTGGCGAACGTTGGGCGAGCAACGCGCTCGAACTGGGTCCTGGTCTTGCGACGCTTAATTATTTGGCGACGACATGCCGAAAAGAGCAAAAGCTGGACGTTGAACTATCAGAGAAGCAACAAGGTTACCGTGAACTCAATATGCTGCTGTCTGATTTAGTCGAGGCGCAAATCGCAACCTACGACAATGGAGTGCTGACCTTTGCAAATGAAGATGCTCGCCGATTCTCAAATGGCGAATGGCTTGAAACGCTCGTACATAGCACAGTTAAGCAAATACAAGATGATTTACCCACTATTCAAGACCGCTCACTAAATGTTCAAGTGTATCGCCAATTAGGTGAACGTGAAGTTAGAAATGAGCTTGATGTCGCGTCGGTCGTTAACAACAAACTCCACATCATAGAATGTAAGACGAAAGGCATGCGTGATGATGGGGATGACACATTATACAAGTTGGAATCGCTCAGAGATCTACTCGGTGGATTACAAGCGCGTGCCATGCTTGTGAGTTTCCGTCCTCTTCGCCACAACGATATCACTCGAGCTGAAGATCTTGGCCTTGCTTTAATTGGCCCTGATGAACTTAAAGATCTTAAAACACATCTAAAAGCTTGGTTTACTGCGGCTGGTGGCCAAGAAGAGATTTAATTTCTGTGTCCTTTAGTCGACTGAAAACAAAACGCCCGCATCATTGATGCGGGCGTTTTTCATTCACTGAATCAAATTCTATTAAAGCATCTTACGAGCAGCTTCTACTACAACTTTGATTGAACGAGCTTCTGTTTCTTTTAGTGTATCGTGATCTGGAATCTCTTTTTGAGTACGGTTGATGATCACGCCTGCAACACAGCCTGCTTTTAGTCCAGAACTTGCACACATAGTTAATAGTGTCGCTGATTCCATTTCAAAGTTTAAAACGCCCATGTCTTGCCATTCTTGCATTGAACCTTGGAAGCGCTTAACAACGCGGCCAGAGAAAGTGTCGTAACGCTCTTGACCTGGGTAGAACGTATCGCTTGATGCAGTTACACCTGTGTGAACTGTCGCACCAGACTCTTCAACCGCCGCTTTCATAGCCGTTGCAACTTCAAAGTCAGCCACTGCTGGGAATTCCATTGGAGCGAAGTGAAGGCTTGCACCGTCTAGACGAACTGAACCAGTAGAAACAATCATGTCACCAACATTCACGTGAGGCTGGATTGCACCAGTTGTACCAACACGTAGGAAAGTACGTACGCCAAGCTGAGCTAGCTCTTCCACTGCGATAGATGTAGAAGGACCACCAATACCAGTAGAACAAACAACAACAGGCTTACCGTCTAATTCAGCGCGGTAAAGTGTGTACTCGCGATGGCTCGCTAGAAACACAGGGTTTTCCATTATTTCTGCGATTTTTTGTACACGCGCAGGATCACCAGGGATGATTGCTAGCGTTGCACCGTTTAGATCCGCTTCAGTAATACCTAAATGAAAAACAGCTTGAGACATATGTTGCTCCTTTTGGCTTAGTGGGGTTTTCGCCCTTAGATAAGCTCATAATAAGTTTGTGGGGTACAAGAGCACTTTAACTAACCTAAAAGGGTAATGAAGTGATCACGCTCACACTGAACAATGTCATGTATCATAAACTTGCACAAAAAATCGGTTGGCATCACATTTCTTGCGATATCTTGCAGTTCTGTTGCATATTGGTGAGATAAAAAACGCCTCACACAACAGGTTGCTTGAGGCGCTTACATGAAGCTCGTCACATTAATTCAGTGTATGTAACTTTCAGACACAACTTACTTGGGGCGCTTCTCTCTTTTCAATCAGGTTTAGGCGACTATTTGATTGTTTTGGGCTTGAACTTCAAAAGCCTTAGCGCATTTAAAGTCACCAGAGCCGTTGCACCACTATCTGCAAGTACTGCAACCCATAAACCGGTAATACCAAATAAGCTAGTCACTAAGAATACCCCTTTCAAACCAAGCGCTAGCGTTACGTTTTGGCGAATGTTGTTCATTGTCGCACGAGAAAGCTCGATCATTGCCGGAAGTTCAGTTAATCGGTTATGAGTGAGTGCAGAGTCAGCGGTCTCTAACGCAACGTCAGTACCTCCGCCCATCGCAATGCCGACATTTGCTGTCTTCATTGCAGGTGCATCGTTAATGCCGTCACCCACCATCGCAACATGTGATTGCTCAGACAACTTTTCTACATACGTTACTTTATCGCTTGGCAACAAGCTGGCTTTGTATTGAATACCAATTTTTTCACTGATCGCTGCGGCGCTGCGTGGGTTATCACCGGTAAGCATGATCGCATTGATACCTAACTTAGATAAACTATCCACGGCCTGCTTGGCATCTTCACGTAATGTATCCTGCCATGCAATCACCCCTATCACCTGCTCACCTTGGCATGCGATAACAACCGTTTTTCCTTGACCTTCTAGCGTAGAAACCGTTTCAGAAACATTTGCCGCAAGTTGAAATTCTGCCTTTGATGGAGAAAGCACTCGGTATTGAATACCGTCGACCCAACCCTCTACTCCACTACCAATTAAGGCTTTCTTATCTTGAGCATCAGGGATCTTCACGTCCATCATCTCTATTTTTTCAACAAGAGACTTTGCCAGAGGGTGAGTTGAGCCTACTTCAATCGCACCAACAACACGTAGCATCTGATTCGTATCCCAGCCGGATAGAGGCTGAATATCAGTCACTTGAGGCTTACCCTTCGTTAGCGTGCCTGTTTTATCAAATGCGATAGTTTCGATTCTGCCTAATTGCTCTAACGCAGCGCCGCCTTTAATAAGCGCTCCACGTTTCGCTGCTGCGGCTAACCCAGAAGTGATCGCGGCTGGAGTAGAAATAACCAGTGCACATGGACAAGCAATCAACAGTAACGCAAGCCCACGGTATACCCATGTTTCCCAAGGCTGAGCAAATAATAGCGGTGGTGTAATGATCACAAGTAATGCCACCAGCATCATTAGTGGCGTATACCAACGACTAAACTTATCTAAGAATCGTTCTAATGGCGCTTTGCGGGACTCAGCTTCTTCAATCAGATGTAAAATACGGTCAATAGCATTCTCACCTTGTTTTGAAGTGATCGTCAGTTGCACGACTTGGTCGACAACCACAGCCCCCGCCATGACACTATTGCCTTTCACGTGTTCGACAGGTACCGATTCACCAGTTAGCGCGCTTTCATCAAAGGCGGCTGACACTGAGTTTAATTGCCCATCAGCAGGCAAACGAGAACCTGGAGATACTTCAATGACATCGCCTGGAGACAACTCGCTCGCAGAGCATTCAACACGCTCGCCATTTACTATTTTGGTCGCTGTTTCGGGTACTAACGCCATTAAAGCCTTAACACCACTTCTAGCCCGTGATGAAGCAAATGCCTCTAACCTTTCGCCAATTAAGAACAACAGTAATACCATCGCGGCTTCAACCGTCTCGCCTAAATACAGTGCGCCGAGAGCTGCAACACTCATTAGGGTTTCTATAGCAAATGGAGTCCCCGATTTAGCCAACTGCACCGCTTTTTTAGCAACCGGGTAGAGACCTAATAGGCAAGTAAGGGTAAAGAGAATTTCACTGGCTTCTGGATAAGGGGATTTAATCATTGCCGCCACAACCATCGCGAATGAAATAGCGATAATTTGCAGGTTCGATTTAAGAACTGATAACCAGCCAGTAGGCTTCTGAGGTTTCGAATTAGAAGAACTTGAAGTAAGAGGGAAACCCGCTTTTTGAGCGACTTGCTCAATGGATTCTGACAGTGACTGATCGTTAAAATTCACAACTAATTTTTCGGTCGCGAAAAGGACTTTCGCCTGAATAACACCGTCGATATTGCGAACTGCATTTTCAATCTTTTTTGCACAAGCAGGACAGTCCATGCCACCGACTTGCCAGCTTTGAGTTAATGTATTTGAAGTTGCGCCAATTAATGACGAACTGTCTTCTTCTCCAACATCAGAGCCACAACAACTATCACCATTCGATGTAGATTCGTTACTTGCACCGCAGCTAGTTGCGCCTTCGGCCTTAATACTCGCAATTTTTGAGCTAGAGCAGCTTGTTGGGCTCACAGCCTTAACATTCATTTTATTTGAACGGCACGCGTTATGTTTCGCACACATAATATATCTCCTTAATACTCTCGATACCGATAGAATAAAAACTGAAAGATAGGACACTTCACTTTTATCGGATATCTAAAGTATAAACCTTGGAGCTAGCTCCAAGGTCAAGGGGATATTTGAATTTTATGTCTTAGTTGGGGAAGTTTCTTCATGCCCTTTGGGCACATCGTCAATCAATACTGCATCATGAGAACAAAATGGCTGAGTATTTAGACTCGTCATTGAAACATCATCTTCTTCAAGCTCCACTTCACTACCCGACATCAGCTCAGCAATATGGTGACGTAATACGATGACACCAAGAATACCGAAGATGATATTACCCAGCGCTTGCCCATACAGCACACCCAATGCTCCAAACCACTGTGAACCAAAATACACAAATGGTAGCGTACCGATAGTCGCTTTACTCAAATTGAGAGCTGTCGAATAAAGAGGTTTACCTAGATTATTGAAAGAAGTGTTCGCGACAAACAACGCGCCGTTAAAGATAAAAGTAATAGCCACATAGGTACAAAATGCCCCCACTAAGATTGCGGCATCACCTTCAAGGCTAAACCCTAGCACGATGTAATCTTGCAGGAAGAATAAGATGGCGCAAACAATGATGGTATATAGCGTGGTCACTAACAGGGAGTTATTCAGCGTCTCTTTAACCCTATCCATTCTTTCCGCGCCAAAGTTCTGGCCGATTATTGGCCCTACAGCTCCAGATAGCGCAAAAATCACCGCAAAACACACGGGGGTCAGGCGCCCAACGACAGCAAAACCCGCAACAAAATCTTCACCATATTGAGCGATGCCGGTCGTTACAATCGCATTGCCTATCGGCGTCGCCGCATTAGTAATAATCGCGGGTAATGCAATTTTCAGTATTGAGCGAATATTGGATTGCCAAACAGAAAAGGAAGGTCGTGATACTAAATCATGATTCTTAATCAGGGGATAAATAGAGAAAAACAACACTGTGCAGCGGGCTAGTACCGAAGCAAACGCCGCCCCTTCAACATTCCATCCAAAACCAAAGATGAAAATAGGGTCAAGAATAGCGTTAACAATACCACCAGACAGTGTCGCCCACATCGAGCGCTTTGCATCACCTGCCGCTCTTAAACCAGCACCAGCAGCCATCGCCAAGGCTAAAATAGGCCCGCTTGGCAAAAGGATTTGCAAATAAGCTTGTGCCCTTTCAGCAGCAACGCCTTGAGCACCAATTGCTGCAAGCAGTTCTGGAATATGGATGTACATTCCGGTTGTCACGATAGAGCTGATCACAAACGCAGTCATTAAAATACTGCTGCTCAGCTGCCTAGCAGTTAATCGCTGTTTAGCTCCTATTGATTTTGAAACGAGAGCGCCCATTGCAATCGAGGTCCCGATGGAAACCGAGGTCGAGAAAAAAGTCAGCGTGCCCGCAAATCCAACCGCTGCCGCCAACTCTACTTGGCCAAGCATACTGATGAAGAGCATATCCAATAAATCGACGACAAATAATGCCATCAACCCAACAGAGCCAGCTCCAGACATGACAAGTATGTGTCGCATCGTTGAACCTTCAACAAACTTTGCAGTTTGTGCTGTCATCTTTGCTCTCCCGTAATATTCAAACTCAAAACAACAAAAGGCGCCAAATGCGCCTTTTGATTTCTAATAATAAGAATAACTATAACAATTCGTTACATTTAATTATACAGGGTGCTTAAAGCAATCATCGATATTCTTACCAATGGCTCGCAACACGTCACGACGAGTGATGATCCCGACTAACTTCTTCTTATCAATAACAGGGTAAACCTTTGGCTTCCCTACTTTCATCATATCTGCCAGTTCGATAATAGAAACGTCAGGACCAACCGATAAGACTTCGCCATGCATGCAGTCCCCCACGATATGAGTGTCTTGGCAGAAGTAACTCACCTTAACCAACTTATCCAACAAATCTTGCTCTGATAAGAAACCGATCACTTCTTCTCTATCGTTAATTACCGGCCCACCCATGTGATCACTTTTCATTACTCGGTCTAGAGCCGCACTTAATGGCATATCCACGGTAAATGTTACTGCGTGATGTGTCATATAGTCTTTTACTTTTAGCGATTCCATAACATTCTCCCTAATCCTTCAAACAACTGCGATATCTTGGTTATGCCTATAAGTTAATTGTTGTCTAAAATCTTGATTTTACTAAATGGATTTCAACAATTTTATTGATAGGTAAAACCTTTTTAAGAGGGAAAGCTAGATAGAGAAAGGCTTGCCATAAATATCTCATCCTCAAATGGATGCTAATTATTTGATCTAAGTTCAAGAACAATTGTCGCCATTTTCTCAATTTGAGATTTCTCTCTGTCCGTATTGTTATCAAGGCATATTTAATGCCAATTCTCTTGATTCTTAATCTGTTTGTTCACCGAACTTACACCCCATTACAAATGAGATCCAATCTTCATGCACCATAAAAACACTCAATTAAAAGCATTAAAATCATAAGCTTAATACCTGATTTCACCTAATAATCCATTACAGTCCCTTACAGTCTCAATAATGAAAATCGCCCACTCTAGCCTTTGCTCAGCCCTTGCGTATCATGCGCCCCCTTATAAAAACAAACACAGCAACAACCAATCAGAAAGAGAATATTATGACTCGAACCTTAGAAATGTATGCGTTCATTTATGAAGACGAGAATGGAACTGACACTATGGTCAAAACTGAGGTCAATGGGGAAAGCAAGGCACTGTTCGCCTATCAGGTTGAAGATATTGAGGCAATGTCGAGCTTAGCAATAAATGCGGCGGCAGAGCACAACCTAAAAATAAAACTCGCTAAATTCGAAAAAGTCCAAGAAATAGACTTTGGATGTTTTATTAAAAACAACGACTAGCCCGTTTTAAAAGCGTGGGAGTCACTGGCTCCCACTTAACTTTCTTCAGCCCAAGCGTGCCCCTGCTTACCTGCGCTTACAAAGTCGACTTCTGCCTTCCCAAGCCCGCAACAACCAAACTAGGTTCTTTTAAAAACAATCAGTTAGACAACTCAATTTACTTACAAACTAATTGATTAAATTACAAACAGCGTTACAGAACAAAGTTCAAAATCTCGCCAACTAGACGAAACAATTCTTGTGAGTATCATCACAATCACCAAGGGAATTGGTTAGGGTGAGAATATAGATTTCACCAATCACTCAGCGGATGAAGCAAATTGCGATTACTGAAGAGTAATAACAAACAGCCCCTATTTTATTGAGTATGAAGAATATGTTCCGAGTATTAACATGGGTAATCCCAACTCTAGCACTAGCTTTAACTGGTTGCGGAAGTGAATCGACAACAACGACACCTACAGGAAGCAGCTCTGGTACAGGCGCAAGTTCTGGCTCTACGAGCAAAATCAATAATTATGCCAAAGGTCAAAATCTAGAATTTGCTGGTGAACTGTCTGATACATTCCCTACTGAATTTGAATCTGCCAAAGCAGTTGGTTTCAAACACTACGCTGAATTAACAGTAAAATCAGGCGCAACCACACGTTCAGGTAACGCTTCTCCAACCCAAAAAATTCGTATCATCGCGACTGACGACAATGCTAACGGTGAGAAAATTCTTCGTGCGGCAAACATTCTTGCTCACCTGCTAACTAATAAAGAAAACTCAAAATACGGTTCTGATAAATCTTCGATTGCTAACACAATGGCGACGCGTGAAGCCACACTGATGCTGACCGCAAATGAAGATGAGAATACCGCCTTACTACTTGGCCTATTTGCCGACAACGCTATCAAGCTGGGCGTATTAGGCGACTTAGTTTCAAATGCAAACCTTCAATCTCAAAACCCAATCAGTACCACGGATCTCATTGCGTTTCGCGATGACTTCTTGGCTCTGGAAGAAGAAGACCAAGAAAAGATCATCGAAGCCTTCTTTACTGAGTTACCAGATGAAGCCGGTTTCCCTAAATGGATCCTCAATAGCCAAGGCCTATACTATCGAGAGTTAACCGTTGTTGGCGACTGCCACTACATGACAAACTTCGACATTCCAAATTCTTGTGGGTCTTTAGGCACAAATAACGACGGCGACGAAGCAGACCGTGATGCGGCATTCGAAGAAATCCTTCACCTAGTACAAGCTCAGGGCATCGCTCCTAACGCCCCAACAAAACCTTACCAAGAAGCAGTACGTGCAGAAGCATTACGTCAATACACTGACATGAACAATGGTGGTGCTGTCGCGTGGAATCCAACTCAAAGCAGTTGGGACGATTGGGAAAGCGATGACATCAACCCAGAAATTGGTCAAAGCTATTCACATGAATACTTGGCTTCGGTATTCGACGCTTACATGGGCATGTGGCAACACCAAAACGAAGGGCTAGACGGTTACAAACTTAACAGCCGTGAAAAAATGACACTGGGTGATAACGGAATCACGGACGATGCGGGATTAGACTTTGTGACAGGCATGTTCCATGAAATGGTTCAAACCACAGTGCGCATCGATTCAAATGGCGTCGCTGAGTACCACAATAAGAAAGGAAACTTAGACTCACGATTTGTGATGAATACCTACCAAGTGGTACCACCGATTGAAGCATACACCTATAAATCTCAGTACTACTTAAACGCAAAAATTATTGGTGATAACCCAATGAACCTATTCGCTAACAATGAAGACAACATTCTGGAAGGTAACAACCAACCAAACGTCATCAATGGCCTTGGCGGAACCGATACTTACATCATCAACAACAAGATGTCTGAATGTGTGATAGCGGCACACCAAGGGCTATACGTTCTAATTAGCTGCCCTAACACCAACGACGATATGTTATATGAAATCGAAAAGCTGAAGTTCACCGATACTGAAGTTCTAGTTTCATCGCTTTAATACATCCTCTAGATTGAGTGGGTTTAACCACTTAACTAAGAAAAAGAGCCTAATTAGGCTCTTTTTCTTTATTCATCTCTTTGATGGTGATGTAACTGCTGACAAGCGAGACAATGAATGGCACACAATAGGTAAGTGTCACTTTTAACCACTCAATCGGCTCAGCACCGAAGATCGCATCAAACTGGTTAATTACATTTAGAATGGAGCCGACTATCATCGCAATGATCACAGCTCTTTTGATTAACGTCTTATTCATGCCAACTGCCATATCGCTCAAACATAAATCAAAGTATGAACGCTTTTTCTGTAAACCCAGAAATATTCGACACCGGCTGGCTTTGGCAAGGTTTCGATTTATCTACCATTAATAAAAAAAGGCCGGCATTGAGCCGACCTTTCATACATCACTTCCGTAAATCAATAACTACGAACAATAGCTCGTCCATAACGATAGTGCTTTAGCGTGCGCAGCTGATCTATCGTGTGACTCTGCAAAAAGAATTGCTGTCATCGTTTCAACAACGCTGTTCGCCATTAATTCAAACTCTTCTTTTGGCGTCTCAAGAACACACTCAGTCGGCATAGGTAGGTCTTCAGAGATTGCCCCTTCCCAGTAGAAAGACTCAACTTTGTCAGGCGTACTCATCCATACTGTTTGGCTAACTTTTGGGTTGTACTCGGATTCACCATTTTGGCCTTTAAAGGAAATCACTGAATGAGATTTTTCCCCTATCACATGTTCTACTTCTGCATGCAACTGTGGGAAACCTGGGTGGAAACTGCCTCTTAGACCTAAGCGGCCCCCACCTGGGTTCAAAGCTCGAACCACAGTATTAATCGGGGTGCGCAAGCCATAACGGGCTTTCCAACCTATCATTGTCTTAGCTTCAGGCGCGAAGTTCGCTAACGGTAAATAAGCGATACCGTCCGAGTCAAGAATCTGCTTCGCCTCTTGTGCATCACTTGCACAACGAACGCCCACTTGTTCAAGGTAGCTTTCTACATGTTCTCGACCACTCGGCTTATCCATATAACCATGCATTAAGATCTTGTAACCATTCGAGGATAAAATCTTAGCGGCTAATAGATTCCAAGGCTTACCACTACTCTTATCATTGCGCTTGCCGGCATAACAAGGCCAGTCAATATCCGCACCTAAGTCCGGCACACGAGATTGAAATGCTTTAACGAAGCCTGCGATTTCTTCATTCGTTTCATTTTGTACTCGGATCAACATTAACAGCATTGCCATTTGATCGTCGCCCACTTGCCCATCCAAATACTCTTCCATGATTCGGCGTGCTTGCTCAAACGTGAGCGGTTTGCGGCCACGTTCTCCGCGACCAACTGTGCGAATACAATCTAAAATACTACTCATTAATCCTAACTCTCTACATTATCGACGGTTTATCTAGGTAATCAGTTCTACCTATAAACAAGCGTTTGTATCCCTGCTTTATGGTTGCGCAACACTATGCAACGGTCTCGATTTCAAATCAAACGAAAAGGGTAACCAATTTGATCTTCCTATGACCCTACCCCATTTCTATGCTTTACACCTACAAATGCGCTATATCTATAAGTAATGACAAATTACTCAATATTAAGGTCAGGGGTTTGGATTCGATCTTTTTCAAAGCAATCACGAAGCACCCAGAAATCATTGCAACGGTTTTTGAGTCTTTGCCTGAGCCCACCTTTTTAATCAACCATGAAGGGTACTATGTCGAAACATGGGGTGGCACAGACACCAAACGCCATCACAATCCTTCGCTACTCGTTGGGCTCCACCTTAGCGATATTTTACCCGCGGACAAAATCGAGTGGTTTAGCCAAGTCATTAAGCAAGCACTTGAAACCCATGAAGCTTGCGAATTGGAGTATGAGCTCGACCCCAAACAACTTCCCTGCTTTAAAGGCATTGAAGGCCCTACTCAAGTTCAATATTTCAGTGCTTTTGTCGTACCTTTAGCGGGCTATAACCATGTCCTATGGACAGTAAGAAACATCACCGAATACAAGCTTTCACAAATAGAGCTTGTCGAACAACAAAAACGCTTTGAACGCTTAAGCACCATTGACCACCTCACTCAAACGTATAATCGCTTTGCGCTCGAAAAGTTATTGCCACAAGCTCTTATTGATACTGAAAAGAACAATATCAGCGCGTCACTGTTTATGATCGATATTGACTGCTTTAAAGATCTCAACGATCTATACGGTCACTTAAAAGGCGATGACGCGTTAGCCCAAGTGTCACACACGATTATGAACTGGTGTGGTAGCAATGGTTATTGCTTTCGGTTCGGCGGTGATGAGTTTTTAGTCTTTCGACAAGGGTTAGCTCGTGAAGAGTGCTTAAAGTTAGGCTGGGAGCTATCTAGAGCAGTAAAGAACCTCAACATCCCGAACAAGAATTCAGAAGTGGGAGAAAGGCTATCCATAACTATTGGCATAGAACACTGTGAGCAGATCCCAGAGAACATCAATATTGAACGGTTCATAGCGATCGCTGATCAAGCTCTATTCCATGCCAAAAATCTTGAACGGGGCACAGTGCATATCTTTAACAAACGGCCCGAGTGTTAACTCATAGAAGAGGACACATCAAAGGCAAAACCGTTAAGCTTGTAAGGCGTGAACATACTCGATCACCACTTGATTGCCGTCTACATATACGTTTTGAATCTCGCCATCTACTGCAATTCGATTGCTCAAATAGACAACTTGAGGAGCCCCAGACGCACTGCGCATCAAAGAAGGGAGGTGATGGGCAGGGTCAATACGCATTAAACGAAAGAACTCTGCAATAAAACCCATAGTGATTGGGGCAGAGCCTCGGATCAAATTAGAAAAATCAATCTGAGTCATACCCATCTTTTTTGCCATTTCCATTTGCGTCATGTGCATTTTGGCTTTTTGAGACATCCACACATCATACAGTGCTTCTCTATCTTGCTCGGTAAATTCCATAATCTGATTCTCGAAAATTGCTATTACTACTAGTCTGACAACTCACGGTTCAACCATGTCAGCCATACGTGATTTTTATGTCGGGTAACAGCAAAGTATTCATCTCATAAATCTATGAATTCAGATTAAAAATAAGCCGAGTAGCGTTGGATGTAGCCTGCCGCTCATTTAACTAGGCTTCGCTCCATTTTGAAGTTTTTCATCGATTGACCTCTGATTTGAATGGTTTGTTCTTCGATGACATGGAATCCAAAGTGTTCAAAAAAAGGCCTAGCCGTAATGCTCACCTCAGAGCGTAACACCGGTATCTGCTTTTGATCAGCTACGCTCAATATGTGTAACATCAAAGCTTTCGCGATACCTTTACCTTGATACTGATAATGACAGAAAAAGTGGTCTATCAGCCCGTCCGGTTGTAAATCTGCATAGCCCACGACTACTTCATCAATACGTGCAACAAATGGCTTTATGCGATCTGTTCGCGTTTTCCACAGTTCGAGGGAGATCGACTGACAAGCCCACGCCTCAACTTGCGCCTGAGAATAATCTCGCACGTTGACATACCTGACGGTATTAAAGAAGACTTCCCAAAGAGCGGGCGCATCCGATTCTTGGTAATTGCTAATAGTAATCATATTAATCTCCCCTAAATGGTTCACCGCAAATGAGAGCAAAGGCATTAAAAAGTATACTTGTTGGTGTAAAATAAACTCGTATCTTACCAATGAGCAGAATCATGACTGTAAAAAAGACCTTAAGCCAAAAAAAACGCGAAGCCATACTGAGTGCGGCCGTCGCTGAGTTCAAAGAGAATGGGTTCAAAAATACCAGCATGGATAAAATATCTCTTAGTGCTGAAGTGTCAAAACGAACCGTATACAACCATTTTTCAAGTAAAGATATTCTGTTCAACACCATCCTAACCGAAATGTGGAACAAAGGCTTAACCGCAACAAACTATGCTTACAATGATGATGAGCCATTACCTACTCAGCTTTCCGCCATCGCCTATCAAGAGTTGGAATTACTCAGTTCTGAAGGTTTCTTGAGTTTATCGCGTGTATTGCTTGCTGAATATTTTCATAACGAAGCACTCGCTAAGCAAGGGATGGAAAAATTTGCTCAAGCTGAAAGTGGCCTGAACCGCTGGATAAAAACGGCCACTGACGCCAAACGACTAAATGTTGATTGTCCTGACTTCGCCGCAACGCAATTCATTAGCATGATAAAGGCTTTCGCATTCTGGCCCCAAGTTATGGGACACGCCCCTTTCCCAAACCAAGAAGAGCAGCGAAAAATTGTCGAATCCGCTGTAGAAATGTTTTTGAAACAATATCAATCGCAATAACTGAATCTTCGTTGGTCTGTAAAGCAGTTCAAATAATTTCGTTTCAATCCATATCAAACGATAAAGTTGATGTATGATTGGCATTCATTAATCTCAAGTACTGCGCAATGCCAAAATTGATAAAAACAATTTGGATTACTGTATTCACGCTCTTCGCCATGCTAACCACAAGTTTTGTGGATGCCGATGCGAATAGCCGTGCATTATTGAAAGCGCAACAAGCTCAAGTACGCACTACTCAATCTAATCAAGATCTTGACCTGCATACGACTTGTCCTGAACATGAAGTGTCTTCTGAAGAAGCTCAAGTAGACCCGCACTGCTCCGGATCTAGCTGCTTATTAAAAATGCCGTCGATCCGCTCAATAGTGAACCCTATCGAGCAACCTGAGTCACTGGCACTCATTCAATCTAACAACTCTTCCAAACCTGTCATTAGAGCCCAGCTGCTTTACCGCCCTCCTATCTCTTAACAATTCAAACATTTTACTTATTTAATTACGCCTGACTTCAGGAAGGCGAGCTTTTTAATACTTTGAATTTACGAGAAATTTACAATGAAAAAACTCATTACTCTTTTTAGCACCCTTATTCTATCGTTCGCTGCTCACGCCGCTCAGTTTGAAGAAGGTACGCACTACCAAGTGTTAGACGTGGATAAAGCGAAAAAACCAACCGTGACGGAGTTCTTCTCTTTCTACTGCCCACATTGCTTTAAGTTTGAGGCAGTGGTGGAAAACTTAAAGCCATCTTTACCAGAGAACGCGAGCTTCGAGAAAGTACACGTAGCCTTCATGGGAAACAATATGGCCGTACCGATGGCCAAGTCTTACGCAACAATGATTGCCTTAGATGTTGAAAAAACAATGGTGCCAACCATGTTTAGTCAAATCCACCAGCTGCGTAAAGCGCCTAAAGATGAAGCCGCACTTCGCCAACTGTTCATCGATAACGGTGTTGATGCAAAAAAATTCGACGCCGCCTATAACAGCTTTGCCGTGAACTCAATGCAAAAACGCTTCGATAAACAGTTTGAAGCAAGCACACTCACTGGTGTACCTGGGGTATTAGTTAACAATAAATACATCGTGAAGCCAGACAACATTAAGAGCTATCACGAATACAACCAACTTGTGAATTACTTGCTCACTCTATAACGCCATACTTCCCAATCACATATAGCCCTAATACCCATTAGGGCTTTTTTATAGCCTAAGCAAACAGCAACACTTATGGCATGAACTCAACTATGAATAGATCCCCCACAAAAAAGGTATGGTGTACGCATACATTGATATGTTCTATAATAGTTTTTTATAAGATCACTTCATGCTATTCATTAGGATACGCTTGTTTAGAAAACCGCCTTTCTCATCTACTGCTTTTTTGTACTTACCTCATTTGAAAGTGTCGCATTCGACGTAGAAGCAAAAACACAGTCTGAAAATAATAAGCAGGCTCAGTGGAAAGTCATTGCCATTCCATTTTATGACCCAAGCGTAGATGCGGGACCGTCGGTGGTGCCTATATACAGCTTCTATGCCGACGAGAACAGCGAGACCTCTTCCACTCTGTCTGCAACGCTCACATACACACGTAACGAAAGCTATTACCTGAAAGGAAATACAGACTTACTTCTGAATAACGACTCTATTCGGTTGGTTAGTGAATTCGGTTATTCCTATACCAAGTTCGAACTACTTAATACCATAGATACGATCCAAGAAGACATGTATCTTGGGCTTGGGCTCAACTACAGTTCAAACCGCTATACCGCTGAAACTCGGCTTGATCGAGCCTTGCTCAGAATCCTTGGGTTCAACGGTGAATTTGAATCAGATACTGGTGGAAAAATCTCTTTTCTTTGGGATGCTCGTGAACACTACTATTACCCCTACCATGGTTTCCTATTCGAGCTTTCTTATGAAGATCATGGGGCATGGCTAGGCAATGACAAAGAAGACACCTATTCATCCTTGTTTTCCGACTATCGGATCTTTTATAGCTTAAGCCAAGACGACAACCACATTCTCGCCAGCAAGTGGGTAGAACGCTACTTACTCGATGCCGATAACGCCCCAAGTAGTGCGTATACAACCTATGGTCGTCAAGGACGAGATGTACAACGTGGGTTTGTTGTTGGCGATTATGTTGCCTCTCATATGACCAACCTTGAGCTAGAGTACCGTTATTCTATTCAACATACTTCTAGCCAAGTGTTAAACAATTTATCTATCGTTTCGCTCGCTGGTGTCGGTAAGGTATTTGGTAATCAGGTAATAGGTCCAGATAAAAGTTTCAGTGAAAGCGATACGCTTTCTATGATTGAAGTAGGCTTACGCTATCGTCTGATGCGCCAAGAAAGAATCAACGTACGCATGGATATTACCTATAACAACGAAAACGAAGTGCTCGCCTATTTCAGCCTTGGCGAAAACATCTAAACGTTCCCCCACAAAGAACAAGGCTATTACCAAGCCAATATTGAATAGAAAATTATTTCCACAAATACACATATTGGCACATCAATTTTCCACAAATTAATAGAAAGGTAGATAACAAAGCAAACATTTTCTCCAAACTCTTCCTTATACTGTGGCACATCATTAAGGCTCCACAAGCCTATGAATTACAATAATTATTAATGAGTAGTCACCATGAATGCGAAGTCTTTAACTTTCTTACTATTTGTATCGGTTTGCCTGATTTGGGGAACCACTTGGTTTGCAATGGAAGTTGCTCTCCATTCCATTCCTCCCATTTTTGCTACTGCAATGCGCTTTTTTCTTGCCGCTCCGCTATTAGTCATTTTGGCAAAAGCCTTTGGTCAACCTTTGCTTTTCCCTAAAGGGAAACGTCAGTGGATCTTGATCGTCGCGCTAATGTACTTCGCCATTCCGTTTACTTTGATGATTTATGGCGAGCAATACATTTCATCTGGATTGGCCTCTATTATTTTCGCTAACATGCCTGTCGCAGTGATGCTGATGTCCGGGCTCTTCCTAGGCTTACGACTCGCGCCACACCAAGTGGTTGGCTTGGTAACCGCAGTGATCAGCTTATGTTTGATTCTTGGCAATGAAATGCAGATGGGTGGCCAAGACTACCTTATTGGTACCGTGGCACTGGGGCTAGCGGTCGCGATTCATGCTGTGATGTATGTGTTGGTACAAAAGCATTGCAAAGATATTCAAGTGCTTACCTACAACGCGGTACCTTGCTTTGTCGCTTCTTTATTTCTATTCGCGGTATCCGCTGTCGGCGAGAACATTAATATAGAGTCATTCACTTGGGACTCAATTACCGCTGTGCTGTACTTAGGGTTTGTTGCCAGCGTAGGCGGTATCGTGGCGTACTTCAAACTTGGTCAGGTTTCGACGCCTTTCCAAGCTTCAATCTGCTTTTTAATTTTCCCTGTTGTGGCATTGGTGATTTCCGCTTCAATCAACGGTGAAATGCTTTCTGAACGATCGCTATTATTAATGCTTCCTCTGTTAGGTGGGATATTACTCACGAAAACACCTAAACAGTTTTTCAAAATCCGTAATGTTTTGAAGCCATTAGCTAGATAAACCACAGCGCAATGTTAACTTTATTAAAGGCTCCTAGGAGCCTTTTTTGTTGCCCTTCACCCTCTGATTTTATAAAACCAAAAATTCATCACAGTATGTAGAGGCTAGCTATCTATATATTCAGGCGATTAATCGTTAATGGATGACCGATGTGAACCTAGAACAACAACGCCAAGCTTCCCAACTAAAGTTCGTGCAAAGTGGACAAGAGATAAAAATTGGGGATGAAAGCAGCCTACCTCTTCCGCTAAAACAACTTCAGTCCACCACGCCAAATTCAACTTATGTGGTGCATACTTTTGAGTCTGGGCTAACCGCTATGGTTTATCACATCAAAGTTGCTGATAAAGAGTGGACTTTGAAATGCAAACGACCAAAAAGCCTTGTCAAAAACATCGATGGAGAGACCTCCTTCTTGAATGAAGTGCAGCGTAGGAGCCAACTCTCTGCGCTCAAGCAATCCAAGCCAGACGCCTTTAGAAATATTGTCGATACACACTACGCCTCCTACCAAGGGGGATTAATGCTTTCTCCGTGGATTGTGGGCGAGCCGCTCAAGGTCTTAGACCAGCACACATTCCAGCAAATATTTGATGTACTGATCAACTTAGAACTTCATGGGCTTTTTGAATGGGATCTGTGTTCAGGCAATATCCTGCAAACTCCTGAGAAACAAATAAAACTGTTTGATTTTGGGTATATGTATCAATTTGATCCAAAGACGCAATTTAACAGTAATGGACTGGATACTCCCCTTTTCCACAGTATTGAAAGGTTTGAAACTCGATTCTTTTTCGATTACCTGTTGAAGAACCCTTTGGGGTTGAGTGAAGACGAACTATTTGAATTGTACCGAATAGAAAAGAGCTGCGCGCTTTCCGCTTATAAAGTGAAACTTTCCAAGCTAAAAAGCCTTGGTGCTGATGCGCCGATAATTGAGCGACAAGAGATGATTAACCACACCTGGGAAACCGCACTGAAGAATGACGCTGCGCTGTATTCCCTATTGAAAACTGAGACTTTTCGCTCAAACGTGCTAGATCTCCTTGATGATGTTCACGGTAAATCCTGCACAAAAACAACACTTAAAAAAGCTGATTTAGTCTTGGAAATGATCAATAACAGCTTCACTTCTCTAAAAGAGAATCAAGCGCTGTTTTTTGGCGATGAAAATTTATCTCAACCTGAATTAATCACTAAGTATCATGGCGTCAAATCTCAAGCGATCAAATATCAACTGAACTAACTTTAGTCGATAGTCTTTATTGGTTAGCCGTATTCAACCTAATCCTAGCCGCCTCAAGTTAATCTACAAAGGTTTGAGGCGGTGAAGAGTAATTGAGCGGATTTTGACCAAAATCAAACCTTAACTTAGACAATTTGAGAGCAATACGACACTTATTTTCTTATGTCGTCGTATGCTAATAATAGTCATCTAAGCAGAAGGGAAAGGTCATGAAATACAAACATATCTTAGTGGCACTAGAACTGACTGAAGAAAGTAAATCATTAATAGATCGTGCGATTTCATTAGCGGAATTAACTGGCGCTAAGGTTTCGTTCATTCACATTGATGGCACCCATGGTGAAATTTATCCTGACCTCATCGATATTCAGGAGGAACCAGAAAAAAGCCCAATCAATGAACACAATAATGAAATGCTTCTCACGTTCAAACAGTACCCAGATTACCCAATACATCGATTCCTAGTCGGAACCGGGGACCTAGGCGACAAATTACAGAGTACTATTTCAGAAAACGGATTTGATTTATTAATATGTGGTCACCACCACGACTTTTGGAGCCGTATCATTTCCTACTCCAAACATTTAATTGATAAGTCTCCGATCGATATACTCGTCGTGCCAATTGAATAACAAAAAGCCAAGTATCAAATTCCAGAGTTCAAAGCCTGCATCGACTTTATTTCACAAGAACTTGAGTTGTAGAGCATGGCACTTGCCGGATTGGTAATACCTGAAATCCAGCAAGTGCCAAATCCCATTTATGCCAACTTGAAGCGCTTAATCATAGACATAAGATCGTCTGACACTCTTCTTAGCTCTTTGCCAGAGGAGGCCATTTGCGCTGATTCAGAAGACACTGAACTGGCCATATCGCTAAGGCTCACCACGTTTCGGTTTATATCATTAACCGTGACAGTTTGCTGCTCGGCGGCCGTCGCGATGTGCTGGTTCATTTCTTCAATCGTATGAACTTCCTTATTGATTCGGTTCAATACTTCCCCAACCTCTGTCGACATTTGAGAAGCATTCACCGCTTTTTCTGCTCCTTGCTTCATTACCACGACCACGTTCTCCGCCCCTGATTGCAATTTCTCTACAATGGACTGAATTTCTAATGTCGATTCTTGGGTTCTTAATGACAGAGTTCTAACTTCATCGGCGACAACCGCAAAACCCCGGCCTTGCTCCCCTGCCCTAGCGGCTTCAATAGCAGCATTGAGTGCCAACAAATTGGTTTGTTCAGCGACCCCACGTATCACCTCTAAGACTGTATCTACATTCTTTGAGTCCATCGCTAACTGACGAACCACGCAACTTGCTGATTCAATCTGCTCTTTCAGTGCATTCGACTCAATCACATTTTTGTCCATGATCACGTGACTATTTTGGGTCTCTTTTGCCGCTAACCGACTGGCATCATTCGCTTCAACGGTTCGCCCTGCGACTTCTTCGACTGTCGCTAGCATTTCTGTCATTGCTGTCGCCAACATGTCCACGTCGTCTTGTTGTTGATTGAGGCTGTCATCAATATGGTGAACTGAGGTAGAAAGTTGGGTGGCAGAAGAGGAAACTTGGGCACCGACATCACTAATATTGAGCATTATCCCTTGGACTGAAGCGACGAACTGATTGAAATAACGAGCAAGATAGATCAACTCTTTACTCCCTTCTTCGGGTAACCTCTGTGTCAGGTCGCCTTCACCCTTTGATAGGGTTCTCATCGCTTTTACGGTGCGCTTTAAAGGGGAAGTGATCGTTTTGATGAAATAGCCGACTACCAAAGACAGCACCCCGAGGATCCCGACCGCATAGCTAAACGATGCAACTTCAGAACGATACGTTGCCGCCTGTAACGCGTTCATATTCATGCCAGAACCAATCATCCACCCCCAAGGTTTAAACATGAGTGCGTAACTGGTTTTTGGATCATTGGTTCCTTTTTCGGGGTTGTGCCAGTAATAGTCTACGAATCCACCACCATTCGCGGCAACACGATACAAGTCCTTAACGAAAAGCTTCCCCGTGCTATCTTGCAGGTTCATGATCTCTGTACCTAAAAATGAAATCACGCCCGTCGCTATCTGAATACCATTTTCATCACCAGCAAAGATGTAGTTATCACCATCAAAGCGCATCGCAGAAATGGCCGCCAGAGCCTTACTTTGAGCTTCACCTTCAGAAAGTTGTCCTCTTTGGCTTAAATCATAATGATACTGAACAATGCCAACGGCACTTTCGACTAATGTCGCCACCCCCCGCTCATAACTCTCGCGCATGTTTTCTCGAGATTTATCAATGTTCAGGTAGGTATTAACCAATAATGCCAGTGCGAATAAGCCAAGAATGGACCAGGCCCTTACTGCAATGGATATTTCTTTAAACGGAGTATTCAACATAACTGTCTCTCCTAGCCATGAGTTTTAAGTGATTCTGACTTCATGCTCTCATTCACAAATAATATGAATTTACTTGCATTTATTTTTATCAATTAACCGTAGCAGGGAAAGTAATGTTAAGTATGAGAAAGTGATGAATTTAATACTACCAAAGAGGTAGTGATGAAGTTGTTAATTTAACTGATTGAATTGCGAACACTCAGAGCAAGTCGCTCAGCATATTATGCTGAAGGAGTTAAACGCTTAAGGAGGGAAGTGACGATAAAAAGATAAGTTCTAATAGAAAGTAAGCCGACTAAAGACGAGACAAAGCATTTATACAATCCTAGAAACACCCCTACTTTCTGTCGGTTCGAAAATAGCCAGAATAGACGACATGATATGAATACTATTTATCGTCTAGATAAATTCTCTAAGTTGTCGGAGATTCACACGCTGTCTAACATACCTCTCCGCACCCACTATCACTAGATTACCTTTTTATCCTAGCTCATCACAGTTTTTGTGCGTTAAGCGTACAACCTATATCTATATGTATTTTTGGAGTGTTTCCGTGGAAAGTTTAAAGCGCGTTCTTCCGGCAAAAATGGGAGCTGAGCGAATTAGACGTGAGTACGACTTGCGTGCAATGAATAGAGTCAGCGAAAGCGAATATGAATCGCGAATGAGCGTTTGGGATGCACTGCAATCACCATACGCATCAGACATCAAAACTTTCATAGACAACTTATTTAATGAACTCCAGCAAAAATTAGCGGGAGCAAACCGAGGCACCTCAATTAACTACGCTGATTTTGTCGAGTTTGCCAACGAAGAAATCAATTACATCAAAGTGCATGTGAGAGAAAACGTCACTCAATACTTTTGGTACGCCACTATCGCCTTGATGATAACGGGAGTAATTGCACTCTGTATATAGTCAGCGATTACCCATAATAGCGTAGCTAAGTAGCAGCTCATTAGAATGCAGAAATCAAAAACGCCACTCATCCCTGAGTGGCTTCCTAAACTTAATTCTTAGGTTTTAGGGAGATAACCATTGGTCACTCTTCCTAAAAACAAGCTTTCTAGCTCAAAAGACAGTTTTACTAACGATAAATAATTAAGAACAGTTTCCAAAAACTAAAGTGCAATCACCACACCAGCAGAGAAAGTTGTATCTTCAATATCGGAGTTGTCAGCAGCAACTTTTACATAAGGTTGAACTTCACCAGAAGCTACGTAAGTTGCTTTAAGCGCAGAAGTAGACCATTCGCTATCAACTTCTTCGCCATCCACATAAATGCCATCAGCTAGCTGAGAATAAGCATCAAGGTCATAAGAAACCACTACCGCGCTCGCGATGTTGTAATCAATCCCTAAATTGGCTTTGATCACTTGAGATTCATTGTTACCGTTAACCGTGACACCAAGAACATGTGGGTCAATACCGATGTCCGGCAAGACATGGCCTTCAGGAGGTGGAGCAGGAAGAATAACCTCACTATCAGAATTGTTTGCGAGCGGAACTGGTTCCGGGTCAATACCAATATCCGGTAATGTATGTGGATCAATACCGTTGTCAGGTAAAGTATTACCATCCGAATTACCTCCCGAAGTCGGCTTCCAGTAATCAGCGCCTACCAAATCTAAACCGTGGTGATACTCCACACCACCCGACAAGGTTAGAGAAGGGCTAACCGAGAATGCTGTCGACGCCTTAATTCGTACTTCATCCGAACCGCCATAGCCACCTTCAACATAAGAAGCACCTAGGTCTACGTTTTCATTAACGCTGTAATCATAACCAAGTTCGACAAAGCTATCGTTCGTCACTTCACCAGTAACGGAATGCTTACCTTCCTCTCCAAAGTTGTAATCAGCATAAATACCAATTACATCATTCTCATCACCATATACTTCAATGGAAGTTGCGTTTGCGTGAGACGCTAATGCGATTAGAACAGAAGCGCTTATAAAACTAATTTTCTTCATTTTTTAACCCTAAGGTGCATTTTAAAATGGACAATAATTTGAATGCTCACTCCCTAAATGAGCGAAACAAACGATACCCACCACCGTTACTGGCAACAACGTAAAGCACCTTATTTAGGTTTTTTGACTGTAAACACCTCTTTTATTTATCTCGCTTTCTAATAATTTATATAAATATCAATTAAGACTCACAAGGCCATGACATTGACACAAGACCTTAACATTAGGCGTCAATTTCAATCTAAAAACTGCGAGTTAGATTAGTTTGTTCACCTGATGTCATTCATGGAATTGGTGGGGGGGGACTGTGGATAACTTTGCTTAGGGCTAGTGACTGCTCAACTGGATAAAAGCAGCTGAAACAATAAAAGGCAGAAAATATTGACGAACTATTTGATAGGAAATAAATCAAGCGTGCCAATGACGCAAAACATCTGGGTGAAAGAAGATAGTCAGCCCAAATAGATAGTTAGGAATATGAGGAAGAATGGTGGGGGCTTGCTAGCCACATTCAAAATGTTTGCCCACGCAAATAACGCACTAAATACTAATCGTTCAGATAGCAAAAAGCCGCTTATGATAAGCGGCTTTTTTAATGGGCGGAGACCCCAGCCACATCCCGGCACACACGTCGCCTGCTGCGGCTGCTCCCTTCCGGGCCTGACCGAGTTCACAAGTTAGTGTTGCGGGAGGACCAGGGCCTCCATAGATTCTGTTTCTGAGAGGCTTGCCTCAAAGAGTGAAAGGATTATCAAGCATACCTTATGGGATTGCAAGGGCTGACGCGGCGTATTCAGATCTTTTTTGTTTAAACGTTGATTATTCAAACAATCTGTTTAGTGAACCACCAGCATCAGGCCGATTTGCTGCGTTCCTCTACTTCATCACGATTAATTACCGCAATGCAGTTCCCTGATTCATCAACAAAAGTACACATTCGTCCTATGTCTTTCTTAGACTGATACATTGCATAATCCGTATTAGAAAGTACATCTCGCAAGTTTCTTTCTGATTTACGTTCCGTGGATATACCAACGGAAACCGTGATATTAAGGTAAAGCTGATGGTCATCGCTCATAAAAGTAAACTCACTAAGCTTTTCTGCAATATGTTCAAGCTCAGTTCTTTTCACTTCACCAATCAATACAAACTCATCTCCCCCAATTCGATAGCTTCTGCCTCGCCACAAAGAACTAATCTTATTGGAAAATTGCTGTAGTACCAGATCCCCGACCTCATGCCCATAAGTATCATTGATTTGCTTAAAGTGGTTAATGTCTAGTGAAACCACCGTATGCCATGGCTTTATTTTTCTTCGGTATTTTTGATGTAAGCTGCGTCGGTTCCTTAACCGAGTCAAACTATCAGTCCTTGATTGACTGTGTAAATACATCGCCACAACCACCAAGAAACCAAGCACTAACATAAAAATGCTTTGAATTCTTTTGGCAAACTTCTGCTCAGCTTGTAACGTTTCTCTCCAATCAGGAAACTGAACATAGCGATGGTTAATACTCTCGGTATCAATCATCTGCAGCGCTCTTTCAAACAAAGGGGCTAAGATGGCACCACGTTCATTTTTAGCGATACCAATTGAAATCGCCGTCTCGTGAATTGAGCCAATCGCATAGTCTTGAGTAATCTGTAACAAACCCTGATTAGTGAATATATGACTGAGCCCTGCCTTCCCTGCAGGGAAATAATCAATCTCATGATTCAATAAGCTCGTAATCATCTGTTGTCTGTTATCAAAATAAACCAGGGTTTTATTTGGTAACAACTGGCTCAATAGCTCATCAAAGAAGTCATCTTTAACGACACCTATCCTTTCTGAAATTAACTCTGAGATATTTTTGTAGACGTTATCCTTGTAGCCGCTTCGTTTCACTAAAATGGACTCAGACACAAAATGAGGGGAAGTAAAGTAAGCAATCGACTTTCTAGGTTCAGACATCACAATAGGGGCGATAAGATCGACATCTTGCGCTACAAATTCGTGGAACATGCTTTCCCATGTCTCGTGAGCGGTACTTGCGAGTTGGCAATTAAGCGTGAGTAATTCACAAGCCTCAAAAACCGTGTCCGCGGTTAGCCCGTTAGGTTTTCCATCCGCATTATATTGAGCAAAAGGGAAAACGCTCTCAATCTTAATCGTGACCGGTGTTTCAAAAGAAATACCACTCTGTTTCGCTGATTTCCTAAGTGCATCTCGTCTGAGATCATATTGATACTGACTGACGGTTTCTCGAAGAAGCTTCTGCACATTTTCGGTATGAACAAAGACGGTAAACTCTTTTAACTGCTCGGAATGCTCCCCTTTCGGTGAGACGATCGAGACAGGCTTAATCGCAATCTCATCATTGAGCAGTTGTGAACTAAAGCCTGCCATCAACATTGGTTTCAATTGATTAATGGCATCGACAACACCGTCAACTTTCTTCGAGCTTAAAAGCTGCTTTGCTTCATCGTGTCCTTGGTACTCAATCAAAAGCATTTCCGGATACAACGCTTGGATCAGTTCACCATAGATCGTGTTTTTAGGGACACCTATGGTACCCACCTGATCCAAATGACTGCCTGAATAACTATAAAGAAATGTATATTCAATGTTGGTTGGGTGGGAATAGTCAAAGCGCTTCTCACGCTCTTTGGTGTGAGTGACGTTTGCAGCAAAATCGCTCTTGCCAAGCTCAACGGATTTCAGGATCGCATCGAAGCTATCGTATTCCTGATAAATGATTTCGACATTAAACTCTTTAGAAATTGAATCGAATAAAACTCGAGTAACAATATCATCCGCTTCTGTCGCTACAATATAGGACGTATTTTTTGCACTTACAGCCAATGACAAGCCGCACAATAAAATCGTGACAGCAAGCCATGTCAGCCTAACTAATTGACGCAAGGTAGTTCTCTTTATTTGTTGAGCAACGAACAAGTGCCTGATATCTAGGCACGTTATCTTTAATTAGTATTTTGTTCGTCTTCAGTTCTAATGATGTAGTCTGTCATCCATGCTGTTCCAAGCAAGCATAACCACACCACAAATACAGGGCTAGGTACTTCAATACTTGGTGTTACGACCAAGGCTGCAAAAGCGACCGTGGGTAAAGTCCAGCAAAGGAGTTTGTTCCAGCGAAACGTTTTCAATTTAGTTAACGCTTCCATAGACGCCATTATGCCAGTAATACTCAATGCTATAAGGGCTGCATATGGCAAGTCTGCGATCCATAACGGTAAGATCAGGCCTAAAGACCACCAGCTGTGCCGACTAACCGGTTTTAAATGATTCGCCGACCACCAAATTACACATATTGCTAATGTTTGTAGAATCGTTACCCACGGCGTACCGGCCAACTTCCCAGCCGATTGGGTCACCATGATCCCCACTTGTAAAGTCATCACAATGAGACCTGCGGTGAGCAGTACACCGATACTGCTACGCCGTGAAAAAACGACCATTAGGAGTGGAAACAGTACCCAAGCGCTGACAGATAGGGTAATGGGTTGCAACGGCAAGGTGAGTCCATAGACGGTCATCGCTGCTAACAACGATAACCCTGCGATTCCCCCTTGAGGAAGTATCCATAATGCGGGGATGACTAAAGCCAGCACTGGGATATCCCCTTCACTTAAACTTATAGCCCGAGCACAAACTACTGCTAAGAGAGTTGTGATTAAAAACTGAAATGTTGAAAATACCATAGCTCTCTCCTTCTACCATTCCGTGGCACTTTTGAACTAGGACGATTTAGTATGGACCAATTTCTATCGCAAATCTTTGCTGTAATTCACCAAATTCCATATGGAAAAGTCTCAACTTATGGAGATATCGCACGTTTTTCAGGTTTCCCTGGCTACGCAAGACATGTAGGAAGAGCATTAGGTAACTTGCCAGAGGGAAGTAAACTGCCTTGGCATCGAGTCATCAACAGTAAAGGAGAGATCTCTTTGAAGGGGGAGTCTTTTGAACGCCAAAAGCGGCTATTAGAAGCCGAAGAGGTCGATGTTTCAGAAGTAGGAAAAATAAAGCTGAGAATATACAAATGGCAGCCATAACGCTGCCATTTTAATCAATTCGACATGTTAATAATATCTGTACTCGACAGACTTATTGATTAACGAACGCCAACTAAACGTAAGTCGACAACATTGGTCTTGTTCCCATCTGTCACAACAGGAGCAATGGTGTCCGTCGTGAAGCGTAAACGCCCATCAATCTCTATCTTCGCTCTTACATTGTAACGATGGTTGTCGTGTATTTTACGAGGGTCATAAGACAGTTCAAATGGCAGTGGTACTTGCTGACCGTTTGGCATAAAGCGATGCTTCGCGATGACTTTTGCAGGTGCATCTGCGAGAGAGATATCTTCTAGTATTATTGTCACTACAGCGTCTTCAGGCAGAGCAATTCGCTCTCTGTAGCTAACCGTACCGCTAATCGTTTCAGCCGTGCTAATTTGAAGTTGCGGTTGTGGATCCGCCGACTGACAGCCAACCAGTGCAACACTACCCATAACAGCAGCCATCATTAAAAACAGTACCTTTTTCATAAAGTCTCTCTCATAAAATGTAATGGAGTCATATAATTAAACTTGGCTAAGTATAAGAGCGCTTTATTAATCTGTCTTGAATCCCTATGATTTATTGACAGATATTTGACTAAGTTAGAAAAACAACAATTTAATCTATGTATTTATTATGAGGGTTTCTGGCTATGAGTAAGCCACTACAAGAACTATTAAGTTTACTTCAACTAGAAAAGCTTGAAGAAGGCCTCTTCCGAGGACAAAGCGAAAACCTTGGTTTACCACAAGTCTACGGTGGCCAAGTTTTAGGACAAGCATTGTCTGCCGCTAGATACACAGTAGAAGATGAACGCAGCGTTCACTCGTTCCATAGTTACTTTTTGTACCCGGGAGATCCGGAAAAACCGATCATTTATGATGTGGAAAATTTACGAGACGGCAAGAGCTTCAGTACTCGCCGGGTAAAAGCCATCCAAAATGGCAGACCAATTTTTTACCTCACTGCCTCTTATCATGGTGATTCTCCAGGTTTCGAACACCAAAACACCATGCCTGATATCCCAGGGCCGGAGAACTTTGCATCCGAAACCGAACTCGCAAGCCATATCGCCGAGTTCTTACCTGAAAAGTTACGCAAAACATTCTGTGGGGAGAAACCCATTGAAATGCGCCCGGTAACCATCGTAAACCCACTAAAACCGAAAAAGACCGAACCTAAACAATACCTTTGGGTGCGAGCAAACGGAGAAATGCCAGACAATCAGCTCATTCACCAATATTTATTGGCCTATGCTTCTGATTGGGGCTTTTTAGTGACGGCATTGCACCCTCATGAAGTCTCTTTGATGACCCCAAATTTCCAAGTGGCAACCATCGATCACTCCATTTGGTTCCACCGTCCATTCAGAATGGATGAGTGGCTGCTCTATGCTATTGAAAGCCCGACAGCCAGTAACACTCGAGGCTTAGTTCGTGGTGAAATATACAATCAAAAAGGTGAACTGGTCGCGACCGCTGTTCAAGAGGGCGTAATGCGATTTACGAAATAGACTTGCCAGCCAAATTAAAGCTAGTACATAAAAAGGCTCTTTTCAGAGCCTTTTTACGTTTATAAGTGCCTTACTCCTGTACCTTTGACTTTATTTCATTTCCGGCATCGCGGAGTAGATTAATTGGCGAAAGCACCACACCTTTTACCGTGCCTTCTACCGCACCTTGTGTCGCCTGTTGAGCCAAAACTTTACTCTTCTCAACAACTTGGTCAGCTTTCGATAAAATAACCGGGATATCTTGTCGTAAAGACTCAGACTCTGTCACAACCATTGGAATCGTGTGTGAGCGATAGGCTTTGCTCTCAACCAGCGCCGGAGGAATAACATCAAGCCTGTAACGCTTGAGCTCAGATAGCGTTGGTGGAATTACTCCTATTCGAACTTTTTCTATTTCATCGAGCACTTCTGGTAGAGTGACCGTTCGAATGCCTTCTACCTCATCAAGAATTCTTGGGATTTTACTATCTACAGAAGCCATCGTGCTGTTTACAGCATCGACCGTCTTACGTACCTCTTCCACTGTGGTGAGCAATTGCGGCGCTAGTGCCTCAACCGTATCAGCAAACAACAACCATTCGTTCACCTGCAAATCGTCTGTAAAAGAACTTAAATCAGTAATCACTTGTGGGTAGGTGTCGACCACCTCTCCCACTTTTGAAGTAAAGCTATGAATACTGTAGCCCAGATAGAAGATAGAGATAGCCAATAGAAATTGCACCCCCGTCGAAATTTTCGCAAACATAGAGAGTTCCTTTCTCACTTAGATAGGCAAAGCCGTTGTGTATTTTAATGGTTCCATTGCAAAGGTCGATGTCACATTAGAAATCCCATCAACACTATTGACTAGCCGCTTATAAAACTCATCAAAACACTTCATGTCTTTAACCAGCACTTTCATCATGTAATCGTACTCACCCGCCATTCTGTAAAATTCCATGACTTCAGGGAACTCCGACACTGTATCCACAAATTGTGTATACCACTCATGAGAGTGATCACTGGTTTTTACCAACACAAACGCTGTAAAAGACAGCTCCAACTTTTCAGGGTTAAGTAACGCAACGCGCTTTTCAATCACCCCTGATTCTTCCATGCGTTTCAACCTTTTCCAGCAAGGCGTGGTCGTCAAGTTAACCGCTTCTGCAATATCATTTAAAGACAAGGTGCTATCTTGTTGAAGCAAACTCAGAATTTTTTTATCGGTTGAATCCAGCATTCTTAAAACCAAAGTTAAGTAGAAAATTTTTCTACAATATAAGTAAATTAAAGCAAAATTAGCAAAGCTTTTCTCGTGCTTGGTAGATAAATTATAAGTATATCGACAAAACATGCTGTTCAAATATTCTAATACTGAAATGGAGCTGACTATGTGTACCGACCATCAATGGATAAACAACGCGATTCGTAAAATTGAAGCTGATTTCCAACGTTCAGCCGATACTCACCTCATCAAACTCGACTTACCTAGCATCGAGGGAATAGATGTTTACCTAAAAGATGAAAGCACACACCCGACTGGCTCCCTAAAACATAGATTGGCACGTTCACTTTTCCTTTACGCGATTTGTAATGGGTGGATTGGCCCAGAAACCACTGTGATTGAATCCTCATCGGGCAGCACTGCGGTATCAGAAGCCTATTTCGCTCGTTTAATTGGCTTGCCTTTCATTGCCGTTATGCCAAAGTCGACCGCTCAAACAAAGATTGATCAAATTGAGTTTTATGGCGGTCAGGCGCATTTAGTTGATCGTTCAGATCAGATCTATGCTGAATCCCATCGTTTAGCAAAAGAGCTAAATGGTCATTACATGGATCAATTTACCTTCGCAGAACGAGCAACGGACTGGCGTGGTAACAACAACATCGCTAACTCCATTTTTAGTCAAATGGAAATGGAAGATCACCCAATTCCATCATGGGTGGTAATGAGCCCAGGAACCGGCGGTACATCCGCAACAATTGGTCGCTTTATTCGTTATCAACAACACACGACTCAGCTATGTGTGGTCGACCCGGAAAATTCTGTATTCCATGATTTCTTTAAGACCCGTGATCCTAGTATCACGGGTGAGAACGGCAGCAAAATTGAAGGTATTGGTCGCCCACGAGTAGAGCCGAGCTTTATTCCGGGTGTCATTGATGAAATGCGCAGTATTCCCGATGCCGCAAGTGTAGCGACCGCTCATTGGTTAGAGAAGATACTAGGACGAAAAGTTGGCGCCTCAACTGGCACCAATATGTATGGTGTTTTGCAGCTAGCCAGTGAAATGAAATCACGCGGAGAAACCGGCTCTATCGTCACCTTGCTATGTGATAGTGGCGAACGTTACTTAGACACTTATTTCAACCCTCAATGGGTTCAAGATAACATTGGTGACTTACAAGCGTATGAATCGCTGCTTGAATCCTTTGAAAAAACGGGAATATTACGTGCATAACTGAATGATAATTTCCTATAAAGTGCCCTCTAATCTGAGGGCGCTTTAGCGCGCTTAATTTCTGTTTTATCTCATAACAGACTTCACGTCCGACAAAGTGAAACTCTAAGTTCACCTCACCATCCAGCACTGGCGTATATCAAAGGGCTAACCTAGTATCAAATGAATACTCATTAAGTGAGGAAGATACTGTGGCTTTCAAGCATTTGGTTGTTTCAATCTCTACATTCATTGTGATATTTCTGCTCGGCTGTTCGCCAGAACCCAAAGAGCCCACATCTCTTTCCCCTTCTCCAGAGCCTAGTAAAGCCTCAGATGACCCGGTCAAAATACTGTTGATGACCAAATCTCAAAGTAACCCCTACTACGTAATGATGGAGCAAGGCGCACGTAAAGCAGCCGATGAGCTAGGCATAACACTTATCGCCAAAGGCACTCCCAATGAAACGTATGTCGCGCTTCAAAAGAAAATGCTACTCGGTGCGGTCGACGAGGGGTTTGATGCCATTGTATTTGTGCCTTCTAAAACCACTCAACTTCTGCCGATTTTAAAGAAGGTCCAAGATCAAGGAATGGTGTTGGTCAACTTGGACGACCAAATCAATGCCGAGCAAGCAAACAAAGTGAGCCTTGAACCGATCCCATTTGTCGGCATTAATAATGAAGCTGCGGCACAAGAAATGGCAGAACGCGTACTGGAACACAACCCGGACATGGCTTCTGCCTATATCATTTTAGGTCCTCAATCATCATCGGTATCGCATGCAAGAGCCAACGGCTTTAGAGCCGCGTTACAAAAGCATCAGCGCCAGCTGCTTGGTGAAGAAACCGCAAATTGGCAATACGTAGAAGCTTATGAATTGAGTGAGAGGTTACTTCGCGAATACCCCGACATCGACGCTTTCTTTTGTGCCAACGATGTGATGGCACTCGCCATCACGCAGCAGCTTCAAGACAAAGGTCGAACGGATGTCAAAGTCATTGGTTACGATGCGATCCCAGAAGCCAAATCGCTCGTTCAACAAGGTAAAATGGAAGCAACGCTCGATCAACAATCTTACCAACAAGGTGAAATCGGCGTACACACCGCAGTGAAATTACTCAATGGTGAAACCGTCGATGCAGAAAGTTGGGTATCCCCTGAACTGATCATTAATCGCGATTAGTCATTCAATGAGCTTCTTCACTAAATGGTTTAACAGCCTTAATGGACGGCTAATTTTTTTCTGGTTGGTAGGCAGCTTGGTACCTGTGACTCTACTTGGTGGAACGACCGCGTTTATTAGTGGCTATTATGTTCAAGAACAAGCCACGCGCTTTGCCAGAGATCTTGTCCAAGAGAAAGCTCAATCGGTCATCAACCTGCAAAAGCCCGTCGTTTCTGTCAGTCATCATATTGCTTCTGATTCCAATATGCTTGATGCCTTGTTTGAGAGTTCATTCCATTCCCCCATCAACGAAATCAGAGTCAACGCGCTGATTGAAGGTAATCTCGCACACTATTTTAGTTTGGATGGATTAACTGCCATTTCTCTTGTTCTCAATGATGGCCGTAGTTATTCGTTAAGTATCGAGATAGAGTTCAACAGCATCAACCCCACTCTCTTTCAAGCCCAAGTCGACCGTTGCCCTAAGCTCTCAGGAAACCAAATTTGCTGGCCGGGCATTCAATCAAACATTAACCAAAGCTCGCGACATACCTTAATCATTCCAGCGATTCGAAAAATCTATCGCCTCAATGAGCAGTCTATGCAAGATGAACATGTAGGCTATATCTATATGGCCTTTTCGCCTCTCGCATACCGTAGAATGTTAGAACAAGAAAGCGATGACAAGATGCCTTTGATCGTCATAGACCAAGCCAATCGAGTAGTATTTAGTGATAACCCAGCAATGGCAGGGTTAGTCGCCGACTCTAGTATCTTGCCCCCTCAAGATGATTCCCCTTACAACGCATCCATAAACGGAGAACCTTACTTTCTTGTAAGCCACAGTTCGAATATCTCAGGGTGGCGCTTTATCGTGATGATCCCGGAAAGACAAATCCTTCAAGGTATGTACCAAACCTTGTCCATCGCAGGCGGCCTCGTGATCCTTTCTTTGATCGTCATCCTATTTGCTTGGTTCAACATGAAACGGCGAGTTCTTTTACCGCTCCAATCGCTCAGCGTTGCCATGCGCAGCAACGAGCCAAGTGTGAGTGAATATCAAGGAAGCTTCGAGCTAAAGGAAATACGAGAGCTGGTCTATTGGTACAACAAATATGTTGAAGTCGTCGAGCACAGAAACCAACAGGCAGTGCAACTGCGTGAGGCATACGAGCACCTCCAACATACTCAAAATCAGCTCATTGAAAGTGAAAAAATGGCGGCTTTAGGTAAGCTTGTTGCTGGCGTCGCCCACGAAATCAATACTCCACTAGGGATAAGCCTTACTTCATTAACTTTTTCTAAAGAACAGCTTAGCAACTTGGAAGGGCTATTTTCCAACAACACCATGACACGTGCTGATTTTGAACAGTTTATAGAAGCGAATAAACAAGGGCTCGATATCTCTTTGAGTAATCTTAATCGAGTTTCCAAGCTTGTAAAAACGTTCAAAACCGTAGCAACCGACCAACATATCGAAGAGCCACAAACCTTCTCTTTCAATGAATACATTGAAAATACCGTGCTTAGCTTACAGCCTAAACTTAAGCAAAAAAACGTGTCGATTGATTGGCAATGTGGAGATGAGATTATGCTACACAATTACCCTGGCGTTTTGTGGCAGGTATTTTCCAACCTAGTCATGAACTCCCTCATCCATGGGTATGCCGAAGCACATTCTGGCACAATCAGTATTGCTGCAAGACTCGATGGCGGTAATGTGCTTATCGTTTATAGAGATGACGGCAGTGGTATGAGCGATGAAGTGAGAGACAATATTTTTCTGCCTTTCTACACCACGAAACGGGATGCAGGTGGTACTGGGCTTGGCATGCATATCGTCTACAACCTCATTACGCAAAAGCTTAACGGCACTATATCGTGTATTAGCGAAACTAACGTCGGTACCGAGTTCACTATTACCCTACCACTTAAAATAGACACCAATGCGTAATGATCTATGGCGAAAAAAGTTCTAGTTAGACATATTCCATGCACACCGTTAATCGTGCAACATTGTAAATAAAAACGCCCTCTTATGAGGGCGCTTTTCTAGTAATCTATGCTTCTTATTTGGCTTTCTGACGGGCCTCAAAAGCTGCTAGCTGTTCTGGTGTCGCTTTTGGTTGATGGTTCTGTTTCCACTCATCGTAAGTCATGCCGTAGACACGCTCGCGAGCGTCATCAATATCCAAATCTAAACCTTGTTGTTCAGCTTCTGCTTTGTACCACTTACTGAAACAGTTACGGCAGAAGCCCGCTAGAATCATCAAATCGATATTTTGCACATCTTTATTAGAATCCAGGTGTGCTAGTAAACGACGAAACGTCGCTGCATCAAGCTTATCTTGTTCTTCTTGAGAAAGGTTTTTGTATTTAAATTCAGCCACTTTACTTTCCTTATTCATTGTTGGTGGTGTCACCATCATTTGTTATTCAGCTGTTATAACAAAAAAAGCCTGCTATTCGCTATTAGCAAACGCAGGCTTTTTCTATTAAATGTTGTTATCCATGAGTGGTTCGGCCTACCGTATCATGTTGAAGCGCTTTGTTTAGCTCTGCTTCTACATGTCCTGGCGCGCGTGTCGAACCTGACACTAATCGGTACATTGCAGGAATAACAAACAAAGTAACCAAAGTCGCAAAACCCATACCAAAGAAGATCACGGTACCCACTGCCACTCGGCTCTCGTAGCCTGCTCCTGTAGAGGTAATCAAAGGAATAGCGCCGGCCAATGTGGTGAATGCGGTCATCATAATCGGACGTAAACGCCTTGCAGATGCATCGATGATCGCTTTCTCAAACTCAATACCACGGTCACGCAATTGGTTGGCAAACTCTACGATCAAAATGCCGTTTTTTGTCACCATGCCGATCAACATGATCATGCCGATTTGACTATATACATTAAGCCCTTGGCTCATTACCACCAGCCCTAAGAAGCCACCAAATACACCCATTGGTACGGTGAACATCACAACTAACGGGTTGATGAAGCTCTCGAACTGAGCCGCAAGCACCAAGTATGCCACAAGCATCGCTAACGCAAACACAATCAAGATACTCGACTGGTTTTCTTTATAATCTTTTGACTCACCCGAGTAACTCACAGATATGTCACCTGGAAGCTGCTCGATGGCTTGCTGGTCAAGAAAATCTAAGGCATCACCAAGTGTATAACCATCTGATAAATTGGCGGTAATCGTCACCGATTTTTGCTTATTGTAGTGCGACAATCGAATCGAAGATGCGACTTCTTCAATTTTGGTCAACGCATCTAATGTCACCAGTTCACCCGATTGAGTACGCATGTAAATCTGACTTAAATCATTAGCGTT
The DNA here is from genome assembly GCF_043642225.1 of Vibrio profundi. Lineage (GTDB taxonomy): Bacteria > Pseudomonadota > Gammaproteobacteria > Enterobacterales > Vibrionaceae > Vibrio > Vibrio profundi_A. The sequence goes on from NZ_JBHZSF010000002.1 coordinate 517,606, forward strand.
GTTAAAGCTATTCTCGTCACCTCTCAAATAAACATCGTATTCTTCACCACGCTCAACAAAGGTCGTTTCCGTTTTGCCGCCTAGCATAATTTCAAGCGTCTCTGAGATTTCAGAAACACTGACTCCAAGCTCCGCCGCACGTTGTTTGTCTACAGTAACCACCAGTTCAGGTGTTTTTTCTGAGTAGTTAATGTTGGCGCCTTCCATAAATGGAGAGTCTTCCGCCGCTTGCTCTAATACTTCGGCCCATTGTTTCAGTTCAGGGTAATCAGAGCCGCCCAACACAAATTGCACGGGTTCACTCGAGCCACCTTTAAAGCCCGGCATGAATGGGAAGACACGAACGTCAGGGATCCCAACAAGCGCTTTCCTCACCTGACCAAGTGCCTGCTGCGCGGTCGCTTCACGTTCATCCCAATCTTCGAGGATCATAATTACGAAACCAGTTTGGTCGCCCGCTTGTCCACCAAATGCAGGGGATTGGATACTAAAGGACTTCAAAAAGCCCTCTCCCAACAATGGCATGAGTCGGTCTTCAACAATATCCATGTTGGCTGACATGCGGTTATAACTTGTCGCATCGGCTCCACGCACAAAGGCAAAGATAACCCCACGGTCTTCTTGAGGCGTCAACTGAGACGGCACCTGTTGCATCAAACCATAGCTACCACCTAAACAAGCGATAATGATGATGGGAGCAGCCCAACGCCAAGATATCGCTCGGCGAAGCAACCCACGGTAACCGCCTTCTAGCTTTGAAAAAACACGCTCAACGAGCTTATTAAAACGATTTGGCTTCACGTTCGCTTTTAAGATCTTGCTTCCTAAAACCGGTGTCAGCGTCAACGCTATCAAAGAAGAAAAAATAACGGACATCGCTAGCAATACCGAAAACTCGGTAAAGAGTAGGCCCACCATTCCGTCCATAAACGAAATCGGCAAGAAAACCATCACAAGTACAAGCGTCGTCGCAACTACAGCAAACCCAACCTCACGGGTTCCCTTATAGGCCGCGAGTAACGGCGACTCGCCTCGCTCAATATGATGGAAAATATTTTCGACCACCACGATGGCATCATCGACCACTAGACCAATCGACAAAATAAGCGCCATTAGGGTGATTAGGTTAATCGAGAAACCAAAGTAGTAAGCCGCAATGAAAGAGGAAATCAAGGAAACCGGAACCGTAACAGCCGGTATCAATGTCGCGCGCGCCTGACCAATAAAGACATACAGCACCAATATCACCAGACCACCGGTAATAAATAGAGTGCTATATACTTCACTAATCGAACGATCGATGAACACTGTGGAGTCATAATCGATTGCTAAGCGAGTACCATCAGGCAGGAACTTTTGAATTTTTTCTACTTCTTCGTGAACGAGTGCAGCAACCTCCAATGGGTTGGCATCTGATTGAGGCACAATACCCATACTCACATTCACGACTCCGTCGCTTTTGAACGTCGAGTTCTCGTTTTCCGCGCCAATGTAAACGTCTGCCACATCTTTGAGATAGATTGGCGTATTATCGCTAGCACGTTTCACGACCAAGTATTCAAAGTCTTCTGCTTCTGCATAAGAGCGCGCGGTACGCACCGACATCACAATCGCATCGTTTCGAACTTCACCGCCAGGGCTTTCAATATTTTCGCTACGTAACGCCGCCGTTATGTCAGACGCGGTAACGCCTCGCCCAGCCATCAATGCAGGTTTAAGCTTTACATACATAACCTTGTAGAGGCCACCGGAGATATCGACAGAACTTACCCCGGAAATAAGGCTAAATCGGTCGACCAGAACGCGCTCCGTGTAATCGGTAAGCTGGGTTCTATCCATCTCCGAAGAACTTAAATTGATATAAACGGACGCTTCACCACTACCATTGTTCTTGTAGACAATTGGATCATCCGCTTCATCAGGCAAAGACCTTTGTGCGCGTGCAACCGCATCTCGAACATCACTGGTACCAGTATTAAGGTCATAACCTAACTCAAAGGTAATGGTGATCCTCGACATACTATTACGCGTAGTCGATTCAATTTCGTCGATGCCACTAATGCCTGATAACTGATCTTCAAGCACTGATGTTATTTGGCTCTCGATGATTGTTGCGGAGGCACCTTCATACCTTGTACTTATCGACACGACAGGGCTTTCAATATCTGGCATTTCTCGAACTGCTAATTTACTAAACGAGACGATGCCAAACACAACCAAAAGCAGGCTTAAAACCAACGCTGCTACTGGTCTCTTTACCGATACATCAGACAACCACATTAGTTAGCACCTTCCGTTTTCGGTTGTTTCTTGCTGCTATTGGCAACTTTTGCATCCAGTTCTTTAACTGCAACACCATTACGCATGTTAACGATACCCTGCACGACAATTTTCTGTCCGACTTCGATGCCTTTTTCAATCACGACTTGGTTATCGATTCTAGCCCCGAGGAATACTTCAGTACGAATGGCTTTATTGTCTTCGCCTACCACATATACGTATCGCTTAGTTCCTGAATACTCTAGGGCCTGTACGGGAATGATAGGCGCTTCAATCGCAGGGAATTTCATGTGAGCGGCCACCAACATGCCCGGTTTCAAGCTGTTGGTGTCATTATTGAAGTGGATTCGAACTCTTAGGTTTAGAGTTTCTTGGTTAATGCGGGAGTCAATACCAACGACAGTACCAGTAAACTCTTTGTCTCCCCATGCACTGGTTTTAGCGGTCACTGTCATGCCATTAGATAACATTGATAGGTAGCGCTCTGGGATTTTAAGATCTAGCTGCATAACAGAAAGGTCATCTAGCGTCACAAGCTCTGTACCAGCGCTAACCATCTTTCCTCGACTGAAATCTATAAAACCAACGGTTCCGGAAAATGGAGCCGTAATATGGAGGTCTTTAAGATCAGCATTGGCCGCATCTAAACGAGCTTTAGCAATATCAACATTGGTTTTCTGAGCGTCAATTTCAGTTTGAGTGATCGCATTACGCTTCACCAGTCGTTCAAACTCAGCCAATTTACGTTGCTCATCCTTTAGATAGGCTTTCGCTTCAGCGACTGAAGCTTTGGCTCTGTCATCGTTCAACTGGACAATCACTTGTCCTTCTTTGACTTTTTGATTGGCTTTAATTGCGATCACATCAACTTTTCCAGCCACCTCTGAGGAAACAACCACAGATTGCTCAGCTTCAAGTTTGCCGATCAAAGAAAGCGACTGATTAACGTGGTGAACATCGACTTGCTCGGTCACAACAGTGACAACACTGGCACCTGGGCGCTTAGCAAAAGCCGCAGGAGAGGCCATAAGAATAGACAAGCTAAGTAACGAGATTATTGTTTTATTTTTCATGCTAAACATCTACTAGTGAAATTGCACATATTCTACCAATTGAGAGACTTCATAACGTCAAGAAGTGTAAATATCAGTAAATGGAATCAATAAGCTACAGCTTAGTCGCTCTAAAAGTATAACGACGAAAAAACCTGGTTAGTAACCATGCAAAATGAACACTTTCTACCATCTTTGTCCAAAAAGGCAGCATCCAACACAAAATCATAAGAAAAACGCTTTACAGCTTTAACGTGTTTGCTATGATGCGCTCCGCACTTGAGAGATGCGTTGGGAAAAACATTTCTTAAGCCTATCCAGCTAGAGATAGGAAAACACCCCTGGAGGGGTTCCCGAGTGGCCAAAGGGAGCAGACTGTAAATCTGCCGGCTCCGCCTTCGATGGTTCGAATCCGTCCCCCTCCACCATATTCTCTCGTAAAGAGAAACCTTGATTGAATTGTTGGGAAAACTTCAATCAAGCCTATTTAAGATAGGAAAACCCCTGGAGGGGTTCCCGAGTGGCCAAAGGGAGCAGACTGTAAATCTGCCGGCTCCGCCTTCGATGGTTCGAATCC